>JBQTIY010000001.1:0-314181 GCA_052387675.1 Planctomycetota bacterium
TGCCCCTCGAGAAACCGCGCATCAAGCTCCTCCAGAAGTCTCAGGCCTTCTGGAAGCTGCTCGGCGACCGGCACATCTTCAGCATCATCCAGCGGGTCCCGATCACCTTCCCTCCGGTCCCCTTCCGCGGCCTCCTCCTCTCCGGGATGTGCGTGCCCGACCTGCGCGGGAGCCAGGGCACCTTCAGCTTCTTCAGCACCAGGCAGGACGAGCACGGTCATGCGGTCCGCACGGGCGGAGAGCAGACCGTCCTCCGCCGGCACGGGAACCGGATCCGCACCCGCATCGTGGGCCCCGAGAACAGCATGCTGCGCTCCGGGGGCCGGATGACGCTCCCCATGACGATCGTCGTGGCGGAGAACGGCCGGCAGGTCCACGTCGAGATCGAGGGCAGCGCTCCCTTCGACCTGCCGCTCCGCACCTACTCGCCCTGGGTGAAGCTCGTCTTCCGTCCGGGGCTCCATGTCAAGGTCCACGGCATCGCCCGCTTCTACCTGAACTCCGTGGAGCCCGAGGTCGAGCTCTACATGACGCCGATCCACATCGACCCGGAGAATCCGGCGATGCCGATCAGTCATCCCAGCGTCTACGCCGTGTACTTGGCCAAGAAGCTGGGGCCCTACGCCACGCTGGGCCTGGCCGAGGACACTTGGGCGCTCAACGAGCGCGTGATCGACGAGCAGGCCTTCTACGACCAGGCGCTGATCATCTGCGAGGAGCGCGAGCGCATGCTGCTCGACGCGCTGGAGAAGACTCGCAAGGGCCTCGTGACCTGCGTCTTCGACACGACCGACCGCGTGCAGCACATGTTCTATCGCTATCTCGATCCCACCCACCCGGCCAATGCCGGCAAGGACACCGAGCAGCACAAGGACGCCATCACGGCGATCTACCAGCGCATGGATGCGCTGCTGGGCCGGCTGAAGGCGCAGATCGACGATCCGGACACCGCCTTCCTGGTGATGTCCGACCACGGCTTCACCAACTTCCGCCGCGGCGTAAATCTCAATGCTTGGCTGCGCGAGCAGGGCTGGCTGCACCTCAAGCCCGGCCACGAGACCAGCGGCGACTGGTTCGAGCACGTGGACTGGAGCCGCACCAAGGCCTTCAGCCTCGGGCTCACCGGCATGTTCATCAATCGCAAGGGCCGCGAGGCCAGCGGCATCGTGACCGAGGGCGCCGAGTACCGGGAGCTGATCGCCGAGATCATGGCGCGCCTGAAGGGCCTCGTCGATCCGCAGACCGGCCGCCGCTGCGTGCTGGACGTCTTCGCTTCGGCGCAGTTCTTCGACGGCCCCTACCGCATGGATGCACCCGACCTCATCGTGGGCTACGACGGCGGCTATCGAAACTCCTGGGACTGCGCTACCGGTGCCGTGCCGCGCGAGGTCTTCTCCGACAACACCAAGAGCTGGAGCGGCGACCACTGCGTGGATCCGCGCATCGTGCCCGGCGTGCTGTTCAGCAACCTGCCGCTTACGGCCGAGGCGCCGAGCATTCTGGACCTCGCGCCCTCGGTCATGCGGCTCTTTGGGCAGCAGCCGCCCAAGTACATGCAGGGCCGGCCGATCTTTGCAGCGCAGGGCGAGCCCGAGGGCACGGTGCGCGGCCCGCTCGACCCGGCCAGCCTGAATCAGTCTGGCGTCGCGCCGCTGGCGCGCGCCGTGCCTGAAGGCAGTGCGCCCCCGGTGCGCAAGGCCATCGTGGCGAGTCCGAAGTCATGAGACTCAGCGCGCTCATTCTCGCAGCGGCTGTCGCGCTACCAGCGGCAGGCGTTGCGGCTCCTGTTCCCGCACCGCTGCCAGCACCCGCTCCTTCCCCTCTCGCCAATGATGACGCGCCGGCGAGGCCCGGCGTCTTCGTGCTCGGCATTGACGGGCTCGACCCCGTGATCCTGCAGCGCCTCATGGACGCCGGCCAGTTGCCGAATTTCGCGCGCCTCGCCGCTGAAGGCACCTTTCAGCCGCTGGGCAGCGTGAATCCGCCGCAGAGCCCAGTGGCCTGGAGCAGCTTCGTCACCGGCCTCGATCCGGGCGGGCACGGCATCTTCGACTTCATTCATCGGGATCCGAAGAGCTACCTGGCCATCAGCTCGGCCACGGCGCCGCCCAGCGGCGAACATCCGCCCACGCTGGAACTCTTCGGCTACGTCTTCCCGCTAGGTGGTGAAGAGGTGCCCAATGCGCGCAGCGGCGCGCCTTTCTGGGACCGCCTGCAGGCCGCCGGCATCCCGGCCGAGGTCTATCGCATGCCGGGCAACTTCCCCGTGCCGACGAGTGAGGCGCTCACACTCTCCGGCATGGGCACGGTGGACATGCGCGGCCAGTACGGACTGTTCACCTGGTACACCAACGACGCCTTCACGGTGCGCTCGGACAAGGGCGAACTGGAGATTGTCACGCTGGAAGACGAGGACCTGGACGGCCGCGCCGACACGGCGCGCAGCCGCCTCAAGGGGCCGCCTGACATCTTCCGCCTGCAGCCGGGCCAAGTGCCGGGCCGCGAGGACTACCTCTCCGTGCCGGTCACCTTCCATCTCGACCCAGAAGAGGACGTGCTCCTCGTGCGCGCCGGCTCAGCCGAGGCCGTGGTGCGCGAGGGCGAGTTCAGCGAGTGGCTGCAGGTCAGCTTCGATGCCCTGCCGGCCGGGCTGATGCCCATGACCGGCATCGTGCGTTTCTACGCCAAGGAGCTGCGGCCAAACTTCCGCGTCTACGCCACGCCGGTGAACATCGATCCGACGGCGCCCACGCTGCCGATCGCCACGCCCGACGGGGCCGCCGAGGCTCTGGCCGAGGCCGTGGGTTTCTATTGGACGCAGGGTTTCCCCGAGGAAATCAACGCGCTGAAGGCCGGGCTCTTCAACGACGATGACTACGCCGTGCAGATCGCGTACGTGCACGAAGAGGCCGGGCACGTCCTGGATGAGGCACTGCGGCGCTTCCAGCCCGGCTCGGCCAGCTTCGTCTATCTCTCGGACATCGACTTGCAGTGCCACATGCTCTGGCGGCACGGCGATCCCAAGACGCCGCAGGCGCCGCGCCATCCCGGCTGGGACAGTGAGTTCTCCGAGCGCCACGCCCTGGATATCGAGCAGCACTACCGCAACGCCGACGCGCTGCTCGGACGCACGCGCGCCGCGCTGCCTCAGGACACGCTACTCATCGCGATGAGCGACCACGGCTTTCAGACGCAGACGCGGCAGTTCCACCTGAATGCCTGGCTGCGCGACGAGGGCTATCTCGTGCTGCGCGACAAATCGCAGGACGAGCCGGACTCCGGCGTCACGGCTGCGCCCAGCGACACTCTCGGCCAACTCGGCTATGTCGGCACGCAGCAGCCCGGCGGATCGCCCGTCGTGGGCAAGCTGGCGACGCCCACCAACGCTGACACCGGCGAGCTCGACTTCGAGCGCTCCGACATCGACTGGTCTGCCACCCGCGCCTATGGACTGGGTTTCAACAGCCTCTACCTCAACCGGCGTGGACGCGAAGTGCGCGGCATTGTCGGCGAGGACCAGGCCGACGCCTTGATGGCCGAGATCGCCGCCAAGCTGGTCGCGCTACGCGACCCGCAAGGCGGCGCGCAGGTGGTGCTGCGCGTCGACCGCGCGACGGACATCTACGCTCCTGACCGGCTCGCCGAGGCCCCCGACCTGCTCGTCGGCTACGACGCCGGCTACGGCTGCTCGGATGAATCGACCCTGGGCGAAATCACCGTCGCTCAGTTCAGCGACAATCTGCGCGGCTTCACCGGCAATCACCTCATGGCGCCCGAGCTCGTGCCCGGCTGCCTGCTGGTGAACCGGAAACTGCCGGGCAGCGGCCACGACTTGATGGACCTGACCGCCACGCTGCTCGACTATTTTGGCGTGCCGCTCGGCGAAGGCATGAAGGGACGATCGATCCTGCAACCGTGAAGACCTAGAACCCGGGACCGCGGCGGATCAACCGTTTGGCGCCGGGCCAGTAACCAACCTAAGGAGATCAGCATGTTCGGTGGCGGCAAAGTGAAGCTCGACAAGGACCTCGTAGCGCGCCTGAAGAAGGTGTCCGACACGGCCGGCTATGCCACCGTGGAGGAGTTCATCACTCACATCCTCGAGAAGGAACTGCAGCAGTTCGAGGACGCCGAGAGCGACGAGGACATCAAGAACAAGCTGCGCGGCCTGGGATACATCAGTTAGCCCGGCACCGTGCCAAGTCCGACCCGATGCATAGCTTCAACTCAGTCTCGACCGCGGTCTTCGATCTGCTGCTGGCGCCCTTCGGCGGCAGCGCGGATTGGCACGTCGCCGTGTCGCTGCTCTTCTGGTCGGTGGCCTTCGGCATGCTGGCGCTGCTGGCCTTCAAGTACTGCAGCCATCAGGCCGCGATCGCGCGCACCAAGAACCTGATCAAGGTCCATCTGCTCGAGATCCGGCTCTTTCAGGATGATCTGCTCGGCGTGGTCGCAGCCACCGGCAAGATCCTGCTGCGCAACGCGCTGTACATCGGGCACAACCTGCTGCCCATGGTGGTCATGGCCGCGCCCATGATTGCGCTCTTGGCGCAGATCGAAGCGCGCTATGCCTTCGCACCCGTGCCGCCGGGCTCGGTGGTGCTGCTCAAGGCTCAGCTCGACCGCTCGGTCACCACGGAGCCGGCCACGGAGGTGAGCCTGGAGCTGCCGCCCGGCGTCGTGCTCGATGCACCGCCCGTGCGCACCGCGCAGGGCGAGGCGGTCTGGCGACTGCGGGCCGAAGGCGAAGGCGACCATGTCCTGCGTCTGCGCGTGGGCGCCGACGGCCCGGTGATCGAGAAGGGACTCTTCGTCGGCGGCGAGCCGCGCAAGGTGCCCGTACTGCGCACCAAGGGCTGGGAGGCTCTGCTCTATCCCGGCGAGGCCGTCATGCCCTCCGACTCACCCTTCGAGAGCATCGCCCTCTCTTCTTTCCGTCCGGCCGAGCAGACCGGACGGCCGGCGGGCGCCGCGCCGCGCGGCTATCCCGAGCGCCAACTGGATTACCTGCCGGATGGCGAGCTGGGCGTGATGGTGACCTTCCTGGTCATCTCCATCGCTGCGGGCTTCGCGCTCAAGGGCGTCTTCAAGGTGACCTTCTAGCGCGACTGCGCGCGTGGCGCAGGTGAACGACTAGCGCGCTTCAGCGCGTTTCAGCAGCAGAATCCGCGTTCGGCCCAGTGCGGCTGTCGCGCCGGGCAGGACAGACAACAGACGGCCCAGCGCTGCGGCCGCGCGCACAACGGCTCGCCGCAGGCCGCGCATGTTGCGCGTGCGGTGCTCGACTTCCGAGCGTGAGGGCACGACGTCTTCGCTCCACGACTGCACGATGCGGAACCCTGCGGCCTGCACGAGCCGCTGCACTTCGCCGGGATCAAGCGCTTCCCACGGACCCAAGTTCGGGTCGGGCGCCAGCACGTACTCCACGCCGCCGGGTCCGCCCCGACGGCGGTGCAGCCACTCGGCCATGCGGTGGAAGCTGCGCCGGCTGACAAACTGCAGCAGCAGCGCGCCCTCGGGCTTCAGCAACTGGTGCAGCGCGGCGAGCAAAAGCTGGCGCTCGTTAGGCGGCAGCGCCTCCAGGCGATGCAGCATGGTCATGCGGTCGAACACTGAGTCGGGCAATTCTTCGAGGCGAGTTGGATCGTAGACCAGCGGCTGGCACTGCACGCCGGCAGGGCAGCGGCGCGCAGCGAACTCCGCCACGGCCGTGCTGAGTTCGAGCACGGCCCAGCGATGGTCTTGATGCTGACGCGCCATCGCGCCGGTGAAGGCGCCGTGCACGGGCAAGACATCCAGCCAGCGTGGCGTAGAGTCTGCGGCCGGCGCGGCGAGAGTTCCCGGCGTAGCGCCCGCGGCGGGCGCAGCGCTCGGAGCAGGGGTATCGCAGCGCGGCGCGAGGCGCAGTGCCGCGGCCAACGCAGCCTCCAGCTCCCAGGGCCGGCTCTTGTTGTAACGATTGCCATTGAGCACGCGCGCGTGCTGGTAATCGCGGATCAGATCCAGGCCCCAGTCGGCCGGCCGCGGCGAACTGGGAATGGGCCGCCCGGCGAAGTGGTTCCAGTGCACCACATGTTCGAAGGAGCGCCGGCGCGGCGCGACCGTGGGATAGACCTTGGGCCAGCCCACGGCCAAGGCAGCGACCACTTCGCGATCGGCCGGCAGGCCCAGGATGCGCCCCACCTCCTCGCGCGGTCCGAGCTGGTTGATCCAAAACGTGCCGATGCCGAGCACGTGCGCCGCCAGTGACATGTTCATCAGTGCAGCGGCGGCCGACTGCACATTGGCCTGCCCCTCTTCGCTGTACTCCTTGCCATAGGCCACGAAGATCGTGACCGGCGCGGTGAGCACCTGCAGCGAGAGCCGGCCGAGCTGCTCGCGCTGCTCGGGCTCGTCGACGACCACGAAGTCCCACATCTGCAGATTGCAGGACGTGGGCGCGATGAGCGCAGCGTCGAGCAGCTCCAGGACAATCTCACGCGGCACGGGCCGGGCTGGATCGAAGCGGCGCGTGGTGCGCCGCGTGTAGAGCGCGCGCCAGAAGTCCTGGCTCGGGCGGTTCGCCAGCCGGCCCCGCTCCGCCCCGGCCGGCGGCGGATCGGGCAGCGGCTCGCCCGCTTCGTCAGCGGGCGGCTGGCTCACGCGGTGCGTGCCGGCGATGCGCGCCGCCGCAGCAATGGCCTCTGGGCTGGGGCCGCGCGTCACCTGCGCATCGGGCCCGGTGGTGGCTTCAGGCAGCGGATCGGGCTCGCTCATGGCCGGCCGTGTCCGAGGGCGCAGCGCCCCGGGCTCGCCATCAGCTCAGGCCCGGATCGATGCTCTTGACGACCACGGTGATCTGGCCGGAAGGCAGCGTGACCGCCATCGACTCGCCGACGCGCGAACCGAGCATGCCCGCGGCCAGCGGCGCGCGGTAACTCACCACGCCTTCGCCCGGATCCCAGGGACCGAGGATCGTCACGGTGTGCAGCTTGCCGTCCTGCTCGTAGCCCACGCGCGTGCCCGGCGCCACCAGGTTCGGCGGCAGGACTTGGTCTTCCAGGGCCTGCGCGAGCTTGAGCTCGGCCTCCATCGCAGCGGCCTTCTCAGTGAGCTGCCGCTGCTGCTCGATGGCCGCCGTCCATTCGTAGTTCTCGGAGAGGTCGCCGTAGGCTGCGGCCCGGCCGATGTCTGCGCTGTTGGCGGGAATCTTCTCGTGCAGCAGGACGCGATACTCCTCTTGGCGGCGCGCGATGCCGGCGCGCGTGCAGAAGATGCCGTTGCCCTCCCAGAAGGGCACTTCGTCCTTGGGCGCGAGGTCGGGGAAGCGCGCCTCGAAAGCGCGCCGCAGCCCGTACACGATCTCGTCGGGCATGGAGCGGCAGCGCTTCATCACCGCGAGCAGACCGGCCAGCTCGGCGCGGCTGCCGACTTTGGCGAAGGCCTCGGCCACGCCGCCACGCCGCTGCAGGAGCACTTCCTCAAGCTGGCGCATGATCTCCTTGGCGTCCTTGTCGCCTCGCGCCGCGCGCGGAGCCTGCGTCTCGGCCAGGTGCAGCAGGCCCAGCAGCATTTCGTGCAGCGTGGGCACGCCTTCTTTGGCCGGCAGCTCGGCGAAGCGCCGCACGAGGCGCATGACGGCGGCCGGATGCCGGCTCGGCGAGAGCAGATAAATATGAAAGCGATTGGTCACGGTGTCGGCGCGGCCCTCAGCCACGAGCCGATCGCAGACCACGTCGAGCAACTGCGGCGGAAGCTGCGACATCTCGCCCACGATGGCGTCGCTCCAGAGCTTGGGCCGCGACTGCATGAAGGCGTCCAGCGCCTCACGGCGCAGTCCGGCTTCGGGCAGCGACTCGGCCAGCGCCACGAAGCTGGTGCCGGAAGCCACGACCTGCTCGATGAGCCGGGCCGCGAAGTCGAGCGGCTGTGCGCCGTGGCGCACGAGCTGCAGAGCGGCTTCGATGCGCGCCGCCGGATCACGTTCGGCGGGCAGCCGCGCCGAGAGTTCGTTGAGAATCATCTGCTTGACGGCCGGCTGTGGATCCAGCGAGAGCGGTCCGCGCACCAAGGTGAGCAGTTCGGAGAGCTTTTGGGCGCGCTGCATGCCGCCACGGAGATCCTCTTCGGGCGTCAGTGCGCGGCTGCGCAGCACGAAAACCGGCCGGGCCGGATTCTCCACGGCCAGGAAGGGATCGCGCGCCGCTGCGACCTTGGCCTTCTTCCACCAGCTGTTCCAGGACTTCTCCTCGATGACCGCGCCGGCCAGCAGTTGCTTGATCTCCTTCACGCCGGCGCGGCCCTTGTGCAGCCTGGCCACGGCGTGGAGCAGCCGCTCGGGCACCTCTTCGGCCTCGCGCCGCAGACCCTCGACGTCCACCAGCAGGCGGGCGCGCAGGTCTTCACGGTCGAGCACGGTGAGCACGTCGAGACCGGTGGTGAAAGGCATGAAGCGCCGCTGCCGGTCTTGGCGGAACTCCACGTGGAAGCCCTTCTGCGGCAGGTCATGCGCGTCGATGAGGCCTTCGCCCCAGCCGCTGCGGTGATAGACAACATTGCCGGGCACGAAGCGCGCCAAGCGGCCGAAGCGCTCGTAGGTGTCGAGCAGATCGCCGCGCTCGACGGTCAGCCCCGAGAGTTCGAGGAAGAGCGGCAGCCAGGCCTCCTGGCCGTGCTGGCCTTGCAGCGCGGCGAGCAAAGTCTGGCGCAGGTCCACCTTCTGCTGCGCGAAGGGATGCAGCGCGCGCACGACTTCGATGACTTCGCCGTGGCGCTTACGCTTCTGGAGCGACTCAAGCAGCAGGAGCAGCAGCGAAACGGAACCCGCCGCGCCGCCGCGCTGGCCGGTGGGCAGCGTGGCCAAGGCGCGCAGGAAGTTTGTAGCCGGCCACTCGGCGCCCAGCGCTTCGAGCCAGGCGGATTCGAGTTCAGCGAGGCTGCCCGAGGCTGCGGCGCGCTGCAAAGGGTCCGGCCCGGAGCCGGCTCCGAACTTGGTCATGCCGGCGCCCGGGGTCTCAAGAGTCGTCACGCAGAATTCTCCTTCAGCAGGTCGCGGCTGATGACCAGCCTCTGGATCTCGCTCGTGCCTTCACCAATCGTGCACAGCTTGGCATCGCGATACATGCGCTCGACGTGGTAATCGGTGGTGAAGCCATAGCCGCCGTGCACCTGAATTGCTTCGTAGGTCACGCGCATGGCCATTTCAGAACAAAAGAGTTTGGCGATAGCCGCCTGGCGGCCATAGGGCCGGCCGGCGTCGCGGCGCAGGGCCGCCTCACGCACGAGCAGGCGCCCGGCCTCGATGCCCACGGCCATATCGGCCAGCTTGAAGGCCACGCCCTGCTGCTCGGCAATGGGCTTGCCGAAGGCGATGCGCTCGCGCGCGAAGCGCAGGCTGCAGTTCAGTGCGCCCTCGGCTAGGCCCAGGGACAGCGAGCCGATGCCGATGCGCCCGCCATCGAGGGTCTTCATGAAGTTCGGGAAGCCCTGCCCAGGGGCGCCCAGCATCTGGTCGGCGGGCACGCGGCAGTCCTGGAAGGAGAGTTCGCCCCAGTCGCTGCCGCGCATGCCGAGTTTTTCGTCGCCGGGGCTGATCACGAAACCGGCCTGCTCGCGATCCAGCACGAAGGAGCTGATGCCGCCGTGCGTGCCCTTGCCGGGCTCAGTGACCGCCGTCACCACGAAGGTGCCGGCGTAGTTGGCATTCGTGATGAAGATCTTGCTGCCGTTGAGCACCCAGTGCGAGCCGGAGCGAACCGCCGTGGTGCGCGTGCCGCCCGAGTCGCTGCCGGCGTCAGGTTCCGTGAGGCCGAAGGCGCCCAGTTTGCGGCCGCTGGCCAAATCAGGCACCCAGCGGCGGCGCTGTTCCTCATTGCCGAAGGCGTAGATCGGCCAGAGACAGAGCGAGGTGTGCGCAGCCACGCCCAGGGCCGTGGAGCCGCAGCACTTGGCCAGTTCCTCGATGACCAAGGCCACGGTCTGGCTGTCGACTCCGGCGCCCTCGTACTCTTCGGGGATCGGCAGTCCCAACAGCCCCAGTTCGGCGAGTTTGCGGAAGGTGTCGACCGGAAAGCGCGCGTGCCGATCGATCTCGATGGCCTGCGGCAGCAGTTCCTCTTGCGCGAAGTCGCGCACGGTCTGCTGAAGCAGTTCCTGCTCCTCGGTCAGTGTGGCGTAGGCCGTGGGATTCATCCGAGTTCATCCACTGAGAAACCGTCGGCTGCGCGCCGCCGGCGGGCTTCCGCCTTGGTCTCACGCCGCGGAGCGCCCCCACCCGTGCGCGGCGAAGGCCGGCCGCTCGGTGTCTCGCCGCCGTCTTCGGGCTCACCGTCGTCGCCGTCCAGAAAGGCGCGCGAACGGGTGCTGCTCACCCACTCAATGAGTGCTTGGCGCGCAAACTTCCATTCGCGCCCCACCTTGCGTCCGGGCACATCGCCCTCGCGCAGCACCTTGCTGAAGGTCTTGATGCTCACGCCCAGGAAGGCGGCCGCCCCGTCAATGTTGAGGATGTCGCGATCCTGCATCGGGTCGGGTGTGGTCTTGCGCATCGGTCGTGCCATCTCAGGTTCTCCCAGCAGCGGCGGCGCGGCGTCGCAGGACTTCCGCACGCAGGTACTCGACCAGTTCCTTGAGCGTGGCGCCCGGCCCGAAGAGACGGCCCACGCCGCGGCGGCTCAATTCGGCCATGTCCTCGGGCGAGATGATGCCGCCGCCCGTCACGAGCATGTGGCCGGCGCCGGCCTCGCGCAGCAGTTCGACCACGCGCGGAAAGAGATGCATGTGCGCGCCGGAGAGCACCGAGAGGCCCACGGCGTCGACATCTTCCTGCACGGCCATCTCGACGATGGCTTCAGGCGTCTGGTGCAGGCCGCCGTAGATGACTTCCATGCCCGCGTCGCGCAGGGCCGAGGCCACCACCTTGGCGCCGCGGTCGTGTCCGTCGAGGCCGGGCTTGGCCACCAGCACGCGGATGGGCTGGTCTTGGGTGGGCTGGGTCTTGCTCATCAGAACACCGCCACTTCGCGGTAGGTGCCGAACTCTTCGCGCAGCACGTCCACAATCTCGCCGAGCGTGGCATAGGCCTCGACGGCCTCCATGAAGGCGGGCATGAGATTCACGGAGCCGCGCGCGTCACGCCGCACGCGCTCCAAGGCCGCCTGCACTTTGGCGCTGCTGCGCGTCGCGCGCAGCTTGGCCAGGGCCGCGACCTGAACGCGCTCGACGTCATCGCTGATCTTGAGCACCTCGAGCTGATGATCGTCCTCATCGTCTTCCACGAACTTGTTCACGCCCACGATGACCTGCCGGCCGGATTCGAGCTCACGCTGGTAATGATAGGCGGCGCGGCCGATCTCGCGCTGGAACCAGCCCTTCTCGATGGCGGCCACCACGCCGCCCAGTTCGTCGATGCGGGCGAAGATCGCGTTGGCGCCCGTTTCCATGCGATCGGTGAGTTCCTCCACGAAGTAGGAGCCGGCCAGCGGATCAATCGTATTGGCCACGCCTGACTCGTAGGCCAGAAGCTGCTGCGTGCGCAGCGCCACCTTGACGGCCAGTTCGGTGGGCAAAGCCAAGGTCTCGTCCATGGAATTGGTGTGCAGGCTCTGTGTGCCGCCCAGCACGCCGGCCAGCGCTTCCCAGGTGGTGCGCACGATGTTGTTGAGCGGCTGCTGCGCCGTGAGCGAGGCGCCGGCGGTCTGCGTGTGGAAACGAAGCTGCAGCGAGCGCGGCGACTTGGCGCCGTAACGGTCGCGCATGCGGCGCGCGAAGATGCGCCGGGCGGCGCGGAACTTGGCAATCTCTTCGAAGAAGTCCACGTGGCTGTTGAAGAAGAAGGAGAGGCGCGGCGCGAACTCGTCCACCTTGAGGCCGCGCTCGAGCGCCGCCTCGACGTAGGCAAAGCCGTCGGCCAGCGTGAAGGCCAGTTCCTGCACGGCTGTGCTGCCGGCCTCGCGGATGTGGTAGCCCGAAACCGAAACCGGGTGCCAGCGCGGCACTTGCCGCGCACCGAACTCGATCGTGTCCACCACCAGCCGCATGCTCGGCGCCGGCGGAAAGATGTACTCCTTCTGCGCGATGTACTCCTTCAGGATGTCGTTCTGAGTCGTACCGCCGAGCTGCTCCAAGCTGCAGCCCTGCTTCTGCGCCGTGACCAAGTACATCGCCCAGACGATCGCGGCCGGCGAGTTGATCGTCATGGAGGTGGTGACCTTCGCCAGCGGAATGCCGTCGAAGAGCGTTTCCATGTCGCGCAGCGAGGCGATCGCCACGCCGCAGCGGCCCACTTCGCCCGCGGCCCGCGGGTGGTCGCTGTCGTAGCCCATGAGCGTGGGCAGATCGAAGGCCACCGAGAGGCCATCCTGACCCTTGCCGAGCAGGAATTTGTAGCGCGCATTGGTGTCCTGTGCGCTGCCGAAGCCCGCGAACTGGCGCATGGTCCAGAGCTTGGTGCGGTACATGCTCGGATAGGGACCGCGCGTGTAAGGGAACTGTCCCGGCAGGCCAATGTCGCGCAGGCTGTCGGTGCCGGCGAGGTCGGCGGGCGTTGCCAGAGGCTTCACCTTCTCGCTCGAAACCGTCTCGAAGGCCGCGTCGCGCTCGCCGGCTTTCTCGAAGGCGGCCTTCCAGGCGGCCAGCGCGGCGGCGGCCTCGGGCGGCGCGCCACGGGCTACATCGATGCTGCTCATGCGTCGGTCTCCGGAGGACGTCGCTGACGGTAACGCTCGAGGATCTCGCCGGCGAGGGCGTAGGCCGAGGCGGGCGGACTCTGCGCGATGCGGCGCTGCAGCAACTCCGCCAGGCCCGAGGCTTCCCAGATGTCGGCTCTTAGCCGGCCTTCGACGAGGCGCCGCACGCGCCGGTCGAGGTTTTCCGAGCGGCGCCGGGCCAGTGCGCCGCTGCGCAGCCGCTCGGCATGCAGCCGATCCAGTTCGTCGGCGAGTTCGCGCACGCCGGTGCCCTCGGAGGACACGGCGGTGAGGATCGGCGGCCGCTCCGTCGCGGGCAGTTCGCGCAGATCCAAAATGTCCTGAAGCTGCTGCACGAGCCGGTCGAGCCCTGGCAGGTCGGCTTTGTTCACCAAGTAGATGTCGGCCACTTCCATGAGTCCGGCCTTCATGGCCTGGATGGTGTCGCCGCCGCCGGGATGCAGCACGACCACGGTCAGGTCGGCGGTGCGGGCCACATCGACTTCACTTTGGCCGACACCAACCGTTTCGATGAGGATCGAGTCGCGGCCGAAGAGATCGAGCACATCCACCACGTCGTCGGTGGCGCGCGCCAGGCCGCCGAAGACGCCGCGCGTGGCCATGGAGCGGATGAAGACGCCCTTGTCGAGGGCCAAGCGCGACATACGCACGCGGTCGCCGAGCAGCGCACCGCCGGAGAAGGGGCTGGTGGGATCCACCGCCACGATGCCCAGCGTGCGGCCCTGCCCGCGCCAGTGCAGCGCGAGCTGCTCCACCAGCGTGCTCTTGCCGGCGCCGGGCGGCCCGGTGATGCCGAAGCGGCGTGCCTGGCCAAGTTCACCGAAGAAGCGGCTGTGCTGCTCGGCGAAACTCGCCTCGCCGCGTTCGGCGAGGCTCATCAGACGTGCGCAAGCCAGGTGGTCGCCGGCCCGCACTCCGTCGAGCAGGTCGAGCGCCGCCACAGCCGTCATCGGCCGCCCAGGAGCTGACGGGCGATGACGATGCGCTGGATCTCCGAAGTGCCTTCGTAGATCTCGGTGATGCGGGCGTCGCGGAAGTAGCGCGCGACGGGGAACTCCGTCGTGTAGCCGGCCCCGCCGTGGATCTGCACGGCCTCATCGGCCGCGCGATTGGCCAGTTGGCTGGCCACCAGCTTGGCCTGCGCAGCCTGCAGTGTGTGCGGCCGGCCGCGGTCGCGCAGCCAAGCCGCCTGCCAGACGGCCAGTCGCGCGCCTTCGAGGTCGGCGGCGATTTGCGCCACCTTGAACTGCACGGCCTGGAATTTCGCGATGGCCTGGCCGAACTGCTCGCGCTGGTTGGCGTACTTCACGCTGGCGTCGAGGCTGGCCTGGGCGATGCCCAGCGCTTGCGCCGCGATGCCGATGCGCCCGCCGTCGAGCGTATCGAAGGCCACGCGCAGACCCTTGCCCACTTGGCCGAGCACGCAGTCGGCGGTGACGGCCACGCCATCGAGCACGATCTCCACCGTGCTGCTGCTGCGAATGCCGAGCTTCTCCTCCACCTTGCCCACTGAGAAACCGGGCGCCGTGGTGTCGACCAGGAAGGCCGTGACGCCTTCCTCGGCTCGAGCGAAGACGATGATCAGGTCGGCCTCATTGCCAGAGGTGATCCAGAGCTTGGCGCCGTGCAGCCGCCAACCGGCGCCGTCGCGCACGGCCTTGCACTGCAGCGCGGCCGCATCGCTGCCCGCATTGGCCTCGGACAGGGCGTAGGCGCCCAGCAGCTCACCGGCGGCGAGTGCAGGCAGCCAGCGCTGCTGCTGCTCGGGGGTGCCATGCCGCACGATCGGACTGCAGACCAAGCTGTTGTGCACCGAGAGCGTGACGCCGGTCGAGGCGCAAGCCCGGCTGACCTCCTCGATGACGATCGCGAGCGCCAGCGTGCCCATCTCGCTGCCGCCCAGAGCTTCCGGCACGAGCATGCCCGTGAAGCCGAGCTCTGCGGAGCGCTTAAACTCCGCGTGCGGGAAGCGATGTTCGCGGTCGCGGGCCGCGGCGGTGGGCGCGACTTCCGACTGCGCAAAGTCGCGCGCCGTGTCGCGCACCATCTGCAGCTCATCGCCGAGATCGAAGTTGAGTGTGGGGTTCAGGACTTGGCTCCCGTGGCAGGGCGCACGCCGGCGGCTGCGGCGCCCGCAGCACCCGCTGAGGCGGCATAGCTGTGAAATCCGCGGCCGGACTTGCGGCCCAGGTGTCCGGCCGCGACGAGCTTGCGCAGCAGCGGGCAGGGACGGTACTTGTCGTCGCCTAGGTCCTTCTGCAGAACCTCAAGAATAGAGAGGCAGGTGTCGAGGCCGATCAAGTCGGCTAGCGCCAAAGGGCCCAGCGGGTGGGCCATGCCGAGCTTCATGATCTCGTCCACGGCGGCGGGTTCGGCCACGCCTTCCATGACGCAGTAGGCAGCCTCGTTGATCATGGGCATGAGCACGCGATTGCTCACGAAGCCGGGTGCATCGTTGGCGAAGACCGGCGTCTTGCCGAGTTCCTCGGCCAGGCTGCGCACAGTGCGCGTCGTGCTCTCGCTGGTGTCGAGCCCGCGGATGACTTCGACCAGCTTCATGACGGGCACCGGATTCATGAAGTGCATGCCGATGACCCGGTCGGGCCGCTGCGTCTGCGCGCCGAGCCAAGTGATGGAGATGGATGAGGTGTTGCTGGCCAGGATGGTGGCGGGCCGCGTGCGCCGATCGAGTTCCGCGAAGATCTTGGCCTTGAGCTGGGCCTGCTCGGGCACGGCCTCGACCACGAGCTGGCAGTCGCTGGCCGCCTCGAGCCCGGTGGCGCGGCCGATGCGGCCCATAACCGCCGGAATCTCGGCCTCGTTCAGGCCGCCCTTCTTGGCCACGCGCTGCAGGCTGCTCTCGATGGCACGCACCGCGCGTTCGAGGCTGCGCTCGTCGACATCAATCAGCGTCACGCGCCGGCCGTGCTGCGCGAAGACCTGGGCAATGCCGTTGCCCATGGTCCCCGAGCCGACGACTGCGACCTGCGTGATCTCGCTGCTCACAGCAACTCGACCGAGAGCGCGACGGCGCCGCCGCCGCCCAGGCAGAGCGTGGCCAGGCCCGTCTTACCGCCGCGCTCGCGCAGCGCGTGCAGCAGAGTGGTCAGAATGCGCGCGCCGGAGGCACCGATCGGGTGCCCGAGCGCCACCGCGCCCCCGTGCACGTTCACGCGCGCGGCGTCGGTCTTCCAGAGGCGGTTCACGGCCACACACTGCGCGGCGAAGGCCTCGTTCAGCTCGATGAGGTCGTAGCTGCCGATGGGCTTGCCGGTGCGCTGCTCGAGGTTCTTGACCGCCTCCAGCGGCGCCATCATGACCCACTTGGGGTCGGTGCCGCCGCTGGCCCAGCCGGTGATGCGCGCCAAGGGCTTCAGCTTGAGAGCCTTGGCCTTGTCGGCGCTCATCACGACCAGCGCCGCGGCGCCGTCGTTGATCGTCGAGGCATTGCCGGCCGTGACTTGGCCTGTTTTGTCGAAGGCGGGGCGCAGCTTGCCGAGCCCTTCCAGCGTGGCATCGCCGCGCGGGCCTTCATCGGTGTCGAAAAGCGTCGGATCGCCGCGCTTGGGCTTGATCTCGACGGGCACGATCTCGGCCCGGAAGTGCCCGGCCCTCTGCGCGGCCAAGGCGCGCCGGTGGCTCTCCACGGCCCACTCGTCCTGCGCCAGGCGGTCCACGCCATACTCCTTGCAGACGGCTTCCGCCGTGAGACCCATGTGCACGTCGTAGTAGGGATCCCACAGACCGTCAGCGATGAGGCTGTCCACGAGTTTGCCGTGTCCCAGGCGTACGCCATTGCGCGCCTCGGGGAGCAAGTAGGGCGAGTTGCTCATCGACTCCATGCCGCCGGCCACGACCACGTCCGCGTCGCCGCAGCGGATGGCCTGGCCAGCCAGGACGACGGCCTTCAGGCCCGAGCCGCAGACTTTGTTGATGGTCAGCGCCGAGGTGTGGTCGGGGATGCCGGCAGCGCGCGCAGCTTGGCGCGCCGGGGCCTGGCCCACACCGGCCGTGAGCACACAACCGAGAATCGTCTCCTGCACGTCGGCGGCGTTTATGCCGGCGCGCTGCACGGCGGCGCGCACGGCCAAGGCGCCGAGTTGCGGCGCGGTGAAGGAGGCCAGCGTCCCTTGGAACTTCCCGATTGGCGTGCGCACCGCACTGGCAATGACGACTTCTGTGGACATGAGCGCAGCCCGCAAACGTGAGTGGAGAACGCCTTCGGCCGGAGTCCGGAGCGCAAAGACCTCGCGACCGGACCCGAAAGGGGGCCCAGTTTATCGAAAGCCCCGTGCCTGCGGAAGCCACGCCGGCCAGGCGAGGAGCTCGGCGGCGATGCTGCGCGCCAGGATCAGATGCCCCGGGGCCGTGGGATGGACCATGTCCAGAAAGCTGGTGGGTCCGATTTCGTCGAGCGCTGCCTGCGGAGACACGACGCGGACAGCGCATTCCTCGCCCACGGCGGCCATCGCCGCGTGGAAGGCCTGCAGAGAACGCAGGCTGTCGCCGGGGCGCCGCGGCTCCTGCACGAGGAGCACGGCGACGTTCGCCTCGCGGCACGATTGGATCATGTCGCGCAGTGACGCCCCGAAACGCCCGGCCGGTTCAGTCTCGAAGCGCTCGACATCGCGTGGATCAGGCGCTTCGCCCCGGTTCAGTTCCGCGCTGTAGCTCAGAAAGCTCCGGAGCCGCCACTGCACGCGCCAGAGTTCGAGCCAGCGCTCCAGCGGCCCGATGCCCGTACTGCTCATCGCGGCAAAGTGCGCGCGCTCGTCGGCCCGGTTGGCCCAGCTCTGATCATTGAAGGACAGATCGATGATGACTAGATCGGGCTGCAGCGGCAGGAGCACGCCGTCGAGAAAGGAGCGCAGCCGCTCGGCGGTCGCGCCCGGAACTCCGGCATTGACGACCTCGACACTGCGCTCGGGCCACTGCTGCCGAAGGATGCGCTCAAGCTGCGCGCTCCAGGTCTCGCCGGCCTTCACTCCGTATCCGAAGGTCGAGGAACTGCCGAGCGTCACGAGGCGCAGCGCGCCTGGCGGGCGCTGCTGGCTTACGAACCGGTCGCGAAAGTCCTGGAGCCGCAAGTAGGGATTGAAGCGACGGCCCAGCGGATGCCGCGCCCAAAGCGCTTCATGGGCGAGCGCGGGGCCAGTGACATCCACGGGGCGCAGCGCGTTGAGCGCCTCCGCAGAAATCGCCACCGGCCGCTCGGCAAGCGCGCAGGCTGTCGCGAGGAGCAGCACGAGTCCCGTCGCCCAGACCAAGCAGCGTCGGCCGGGCGGCGCCAGGGGCGCCAGCAGCAAACCCGCCACAAGCAAGGCTCCGCCGCGCAGTTCTTCCGGTGCTTGCGGAAAGATGAGCGCGGCCAGGGGCCACAGCCAGGTGAGTCCGCCCCAGCCGCAGCGCCCCCAGTGCAGGATCGTGAACAGGCCGGCCAGCAGCAGGACGACGAGGCCTCCCATCCAGCGCGTCAGCCAGCCACTCAGAGCACGCGGCTGGCCCAACGGCGTGATGCTCAGCTCGGAGACCGTGGCGGTTCCGCTGAGGGCGTGAAAGGCCAGGCGGCCGGCGCGCAGGTCGAGATCGCGAACACGGCCCAGCGCACGCTCGTCCACAAAAGCCTCGGTGAACTCAGCGCGGCACTCCACGCGCAGACGCAGCGGGCGCCCAGTGGGCAGGCGCACTAGGTCGCCAGCGGCGGGCACGAAGTCCAGAAAGAGGCCGAGATTGCGGCCCACTCCTGCCGGAAACTCTTCGGCAGCGCTCAGGCCCACGAGGATCTGCTGATCGATGCGCGGCAGTCCGGCGCGCAGCAGCAGATCCAGCGCAGCGCCGTCGTGCAGATCCACGACGGCCTCAAGGCGGAAGTCGCCGTCGCGCCGCTCGCCGATCGCGTAAGGGCGCCCCGGCGCGACGAGGCGCGGAGCGTCCGCACGAAAACTCTCCTGAGTGCAGGGCTCTGGCGGCTGCAAGCGCTCGGCGTTCTGGCGCTTGAGCAGCAGCGGCAAGCCCACCACGAGCACGAGCGCGGCGATCAGGCCCGCGCCGCGCCCCAAAAGGGCTGTCTCGGAGTCCGGACGGTGCTTGAAACCCCGCGCGGCCGCGCGGCGCCGTCTGAGCACCGACCACCACAGGCGCAGACTCACGCTGCCGGCTAGCGCCACGGCTCCGGCCCACAGCGTGCGTTGCCAGCCCGAGGCCGCCGGGGCAGCGACCACGCGACGCGTCTCGCCGCGCGTCGTTCCACACTCCAGCGCGGCGATCGATGCGCCCGCTTGAAGCGTGAGGCGCGCCGGGCCGGCGGGAGGCGCTCCGGCGACGCGCTCGCCGACGAGACTCGCATCGACGGTCAGGGCGTAGCCCTGTGGCGACCACTCCAGCGCGACACGGCGCGGCGGCGACTGGCCCCAGAGCTGCTCTGCCACGACGTTAGGCCCTTGCGTGAGTCGTGCGCCGGTGTCGCTGAGCCGCAGCGTGGGCGCCGCCGGCCCCGGGCCCAGTGACAACTCCAGTCCGCCGCGCGGCGCTTCCACGGCCAGTGCTGCCGGTGACTCAAGCCAGCGGAAGACGAGTGCAAGCTCCTTGCGCGCCTCGATGCGCTCGGCGACGCGCTGCAAGTCGCTGGCCAGCCCGGCGCCCTCCGCGTACTCGACTTCCAGGAGCGCTCCCGGCACGGCAAAGGCGCCGCCGACTCGCTCGGGTGCCGGCCGGGTCAGCAAGACCGCAAGGGCCACGAGAGTTAGGTCGAGGAGCCACGAGAAGCGACGCGCGCTGCCCTGGGCGGAACTCACTCCAGATTGGTGTGGCGCGCGCCCAGTTCGGACTCGGTGGCGCCGAGCGCGGTGAGCAAATCCACCACCACCTGGTCGAGATAGGCCAGCAGCGAGGCCTCGAAGAGCGTGCCCAGCGGATAGACGGCGCCGCCGGGCGGCACAGGCAGTTCGACGACCACGTCGGCCGTCAGGCCGCTCAGCGCCGGAGAGCGCGTAACGGCCAACACCTTGGCGCCGCCGCTGCGCGCCGTGCGCATGAGCGAGAGCACCGTGGGAGTTTCGCCGCTGCCGGTGCAGGCCACGAGCGTGTCACCTGGGCCTAGGCGCGGCACGGTCGTGTCATCCAGACCCCAAACGCGCAGGCCCATCTGCCCGAGACGACGAGCGAAGGCCGAGCCCATCATGCCCGACCGGCCGCGGCCGGCCACGACGATCTGGTCGCTGGCCACGATCCCGCGCACGAAGCGCTGATGCACTTCTTCCGGAACGGACGAGACCGCGAGTTGCACGGCCTCGATGTAAGCGCGCAGGCGCTCGGCGCGATTCAGGACTGATGCCACTGTAGCCGGCCCTCGTCGAAGATCGTGCCCTCGCGACAGGCCAGCTCATAGGTGTAGCCGTCCGGCTGACCCGCGTCGTTGACGGCCACCGCGCAGCCATTGCACACGGCGTAGCCGCAGCCCATCACCGTTTCGAGGGAGGCGCGCGAGGGAACGCCGCGCTCACGGCAGGTCTGGCCCACGGCCTCCATCATCCGCTCGGGGCCGCAGCTGAAGACCAGCGCGGCGGGTCGCGCCTCGAGTTCGCGCGCCAGGGCCACATCCAGGCGCGCCTTGGTGCCGCGGCTGCCGTCGTCCGTGCACAACTCCACGCGCGGGGCGGCTGCGAGCACACGTTCGGCCAGCGAGAGCCGGCCGGCGGTGCGCGCCCCATAGAGAATGGTCGTGCGCGCATGCCGCGCGTCACCGGCCCGCCGCCAGGCCTCCAGCAAATAGATGAAGGGCGCGATGCCGTAGCCGCCGCCAACGCAAACGATGCGGCCCGAGCCTCCGGCCGCTTCACTGGGCGAGTCCACGCTGGGCGAGTCCAGTGCGCAGCCGAGCGGCCCCACAACATTGAGTGCTTCACCTTCGCGCAGCGAGCAGAGCAACGCGCTGCCGACCCCTACCGGCATGATCAGCCACTCCAGGTGCGTCTCAGCCGGCGCCACGGTTTCGGCGCCCAGCAGACAGAAAGGGCGCGGCAGGATCGGAAAGTTCGGATGGTCGAGGCTGAGCATCGTGAACTGGCCGGGTGCGCAGCGCGGAAACCCCTGCACGCTCGCCACCAGCCGGTGGCAGCCGCCCTCGACGCGCTCATTGAACAGCACGCGTCCGATGACGGAGGCCATGCGCGACTCACGCAGCGCGGGCGTTTTCTCGCGGATGGTGCTCATCGCGGCGCGGATCCTATCATCTGCAGTCAGCATGACTTCCTACGCCAGCGGCATCCTTCTCTATCGCCTGCAGCGGCAAAGTGCGCCGGATGGGGCCGTCTCGCTGCGGCCCGCCTTACTGCTGCTGCGCAGCGCCGACACCGGCAACTGGGGCTTCGCCAAAGGGCGGCGCGATCCGGAGGACGCACACGAGGTCGCCACCGCCCTGCGCGAGGTGCGCGAGGAGACCGGCTACACGGGCCTGACTTTGCAGCCCTGCTTCCGCGCCGAACTGCATTACTTGGTGCGCGACCCCGACGGCGACTATCCCAAGCAAGTGGTCTACTTCCTCGCCGAGGCACCCGCCGGCGAGCCGGTGCTTTCGCATGAGCACGACGCGGCGCTGTGGACCGAACTCAGCGAGGCCCTGCAGCGTTTGGCCTTCGATCAATTGCGGGATCTCGTGCGCTTGGCATTCCGCACGCTGGAGAGCGTGGCAACTCAGCCGGGAGCGACGCGCGAGCACAGCCCGCGCGGTTCCTGAAGCATGTTCCTGGCTCTGCACGGCGTGCTGCTGGCGCACTTGCTGCTGGCTTTGCTCTGGAATCTGAGCGCTTCGTCGGCGGGAGCCACGCCGGAGCCGGGGCGCGGCAGCAACGCGGGCAGCCGGACCTGGGAGCGCTGGCTGATCCTGCCGCTGCAGATCGCGCTCGGAGTCGCCCTGCTGCGCGACCGACTCATGCCCGGCGCCTCCTCGCTGCTGCTCCTGCCGGCGCTGGGCCTGCTCTTCAGCGCGGCCTTCGCCTTCGCGCTGATTCAAAACTTACACGTGCTAACCAGCCGCGGTGCCCGTCTCACGGACGTGCCCCTGGTGCTCTACAACGTGGGCGTCGGAATCTGCGTGGCGCTCGCTGCGTCCGCCCTCGCCGGCTCCGAGCCTCCGGCCGAACTGCTCTACGCCTACGCCCTCACCCAGAGTCTTGTCGGCAGTCATCTCGCACTGCTCTCGCCGCTCTGCTGGCACATGCCGCTGCTGCTGCGGCGCACACCGGCCGACACCTGGCCGGCGCGCCTGGGGCTGCTGAGCACGTCGGCCTTTGCGGCCTTCGTCGTGATCCTGCTCGTCCTGTTTCGGGCGGAGGCCATGCGCCTCCTGCCGAGCTTCGAGGCCGAACCGGTCGTGACGGCTCCGCTGCGTGCGGATCTGGCCGTGGCCGTCCTCGAGCGCCGCGACGGTCTTGCAGCACTCCC
Source organism: Planctomycetota bacterium (assembly GCA_052387675.1). Lineage (GTDB taxonomy): Bacteria > Planctomycetota > B15-G4 > B15-G4 > B15-G4 > JBQTIY01. The sequence continues at coordinate 22,128 of JBQTIY010000001.1, forward strand.
CGCCTACGGCACCTGGCGCGCCATCGCACTCGAAGTCCACGAGCGGCCGCAGAGTTCCGAGCGCCCAGCGGGCCCGATCATTGTGCTGCTCTGCCGCCGCAGTTCCGGACTTGTACAGCGCGACTCGCCCGCCGAGGTGCAGGCCAGTTATCTGGCTGCCGCCGAGCACGTAGCCGCGACCTGGCAGCCGGAAGTCCTCATGCCCCTGCCGGAACCGGACGGCGAAGCCCCGTTGCTGATGGGCGTTGGGCTTTCACCCGAGGTGTGGCGTGCCGCCTACAGCGAGGCCCGCGAGCGCGTGCAAGCGCTCAGCCCAAAAACACGCGTGGCAGTGCGGCTGGCCGGCAGCGGCACATCCAGTGAGGCGATCTTTGCGGCGCTGGCCGCGGCGCCGCCCGTCGTGGACATCGCCGGCCCGCGGCTGCACCCGGCCGGCTCCGAGCGCGGCGGCCCGGCCAGTGTCGAGCAGACGCTCAGCACTTGGGCCATGTGGCGCGCCTCACTCGCTGAGCCCGGCGTGGCGCCCGAGCTGTGGATCCTCGGAGCCGGCCTCTCGCCTCTGGCCTATGGCGAGCGGGCGCAAGCGCGCTTTCTCTCCGGCTGTCTTCAGCGAGCGCAGAGGCAAGCTGAGGTGCGCGGCATCGTGCTCGGCACTGTCCGCGACCACAATGATGTGCTTGGGCTCTTGCGCATCGACGGCACAGCACGACGCGCAGAGGCCGTCGTGCGCGCGGCCGTTCAGCGCTGAGCGTCGTCCTCGCGCATCGTCCGCGGGAGCTGATCGCTAAGATGCGCCTCGCTTCCCTGGAGGCTCCATGAGCCGGTACGCACAGCTCTTCGCCCAGCGACTCACCGCCCCGACGGGCCTGCCGACGGCGCAAATCCAGGCCGAACTGAGCACGCCGCCGCGGCCTGAACTGGGGCAACTGGCTTTCGGCTGCTTCACGCTGGCCAAGCAGCGGCGGGCTGCGCCGGCGATCATTGCCAAGGAGTTGGCTGGGCAGATCGAGCTCGGGGGCGCTCTCCGCGCCGTCTCCGCCGAAGGGCCCTACGTCAACGCCCATCTCGACGGCGCGCTGGTTGCACGCGAAGTGCTCCGCGACGTCCGGGCCCAGGGCGCAGGCTTCGGCTGCTCGGCCGCCGGCGGCGGCGCGGTTGTGCCGGTGGACTTCTCCTCGCCGAACATCGCCAAGCCCTTCGGTATCCACCACCTGCGCTCCACCGTCATCGGGCATGCACTCACGCGCATGCTGGCTGCCACGGGCTACCGGCCGGTGGGCATCAATCACCTGGGCGACTGGGGCACCCAGTTCGGCCAACTGCTGGCCGTGTGGCAGGAGCGCGGCAGCGAGGCGGAACTGGCTCAGCGCGGCATCGACTACCTGCTCGAACTCTACGTGGACTTCAATCGGCGCAAGGCCGAGCAGCCGGAGCTTCAGGATCTGGCGCGCGCGCGCTTCAAGGACCTGGAGGCCGGTGACCCCGAGGCCCGCCGGCTGTGGGGCCTGTTCCGCGAGGTTTCGCTCAAGGAGTTCAACCGCATCTACGAGCTGCTCGGCATTCGCTTCGACGATGTGCGCGGCGAGAGTTTCTACGAGGACCGCATGCCGGCCGTGCTGGACGAACTGCAGGCCAAGGGACTGCTCGTGGAGAGCGAAGATGCCGTGGTCGTGGATCTGAGCGCTTACTCGCTGGGCGCAGCACTGGTGCGCAAGCGCGACGGGACGACGCTCTATCTCACGCGCGACCTCGCCGCGGCGGAGTATCGCCACGCCAGTTACGGCTTTCAGCGTGCGCTGTACGTCGTGGGCGCCGCCCAGGCGCTGCACTTCGCGCAACTACGCAAGGTGCTGCAGCTCCTGGGCCGGCCCTGGGCCGAAGGTGTGGAGCACGTGCCCTTCGGCATGATGCGCTTCAAGGACCGCAAGATGGCCACGCGCACCGGCGATGTCCTGCTTCTCGAGGACGTGCTGGATCGGGTGGTGACTCTGGCGCGCGAGACGATCGTGCGGGGCGCTACGGAGAAAGGCCGCTCGCTGCCGGCCGACCTGGACGACTTGGCCCATCGCATCGGCGTGGGCGCCGTTGTGTTCAACGACCTGAAGAATCGACGGCAGCGCGATGTGGTCTTCGACTGGGACGAATTGCTCTCTTTCGAGGGCGAAACCGGCCCCTACTTGCAGTACACCGCGGCCCGCATCGCCTCGCTCAGCGACAAGTTTGGCCGCGCCTTGCCGGAAGCGTTCGACGCCGCCCGGCTTGATGCGCCCGGAGAATTGGGCCTTTTGCTCGCCATCGAGGGCCTGCCGGACAGCCTGCACAACGCGGTCCGCGATGCCGAACCCTCGCATGTCGCTGACCGGCTCCTCGACATCGCCGCGCGCTTCAGCTCGCTCTACGCCGATCGCGAGTGGAAGATCATCTCGGAGGACCACGCGCTCTCCGAAGCGCGCATGCAGCTCGCCAGCGCAACCCGCCAAGCCCTCGTGAACGGGCTCGACTGGCTGGGCATTCCGATTCCGGCTCGCATGTAGTCCATTCGGGCGCGGGAGCCGCACTGCTAGACTGCGCCCGTTCCCCGCCCCTGCGAGCCTGCCATGAAGAATGACCTCAAACGCTTCATCCGCGACATTCCCGACTTTCCCAAGCCGGGCATCCTCTTCAAGGACATCACCCCCCTGCTGGCCGACTCCGGCGGCTTCGCCGACACGATCGGAGAGTTGCGCGTTGCTGTCGCCGACTTACAGTTCGACACGGTGGTCGGCATCGAATCGCGCGGCTTCATGTTCGGTGCGGCGCTCGCCTTTGCGGCGGACAAGGGCTTCGTCCCGGTGCGTAAGCCAGGCAAGCTGCCCTACAAAGTCGTGCGCCAGGAGTACTCGCTGGAATATGGCAGCGGCTCGATCGAAATGCACCACGACGCCCTCCGGCGCGGCCAGCGCGTGCTCATCGTGGACGATTTGATCGCCACGGGCGGCACCGCCGCCGCGGCCTGCCAACTGGTCGAGGCTCTCGGGGCCGAGGTGGCAGCCCTGAGTTTTGTCGTCGCACTGGATTTCCTGCCCTGGGCAGACAAACTCAAGGGGCGCGATGTCCGGGCGCTGCTGCGCTACTCCTGAGATCGGCTATCTAGCGCTCACTCTCGACCGCTCCTCCCCCTCGTCAGTGCGATCAAGCCAGGAACGTCCTTGAATCACCTGGATCGGCCACGGCCCTTCTGGCCGCGGCTGGCCCGCCCCGGAGTCCCCCCTTAATCTGCTTCACAAAAGTTGGCACGATCGCCGATAGCAGTGAAGCCCCGAGCCCCGCCATGAGCACCACGATGTCCAGCACCTTCAAGGACAAGCTGAAGAAGATCCGCGACGCGAGCGCCAAGCAGAGCGAAGTTCAGCTCCGCATCCGCTCGGACGAGGATCTGGCCCGCAGCCAGCGCACAGTCCACGCCTTCGAGTTCCGCGAAGCGGTCGAGGCGGTCATCGAGGACTTCGCCAAGAATTTCCAGTCGGAGACTCCGGGTTTCGTGCTGACCCGGGGCTTCTTCGAAGGCAAGTACATGCTGGCCCTGCGCGCCGACGAGGAACTCGTGGACGGCGTGGGCAAGACCGACAAGTATTTCTCGCGCCTCATGTTCTTGCTCGACCCGCACCACGAGGAAGACCGCTTCGTGATGCAGGCCAAGAAGACCATCCGGAACCGCGACCTCGAGACCGGCTCGGTCACCGCCACCATGGCTGACACCGACAAGCCGCGCTTCGCGACCTTCGTCGAGGCCCAGTTCCTCGAGTTCGCCGAGGGCTACTTTGCCCAGCACCAGTACTCTCGGCCGGCTGCCGCCCCGACCCCGTAAGCGGCCGCATTTCGGCCCTTCCTCTGGGAATTTGAGCACTGCAGGGCGCGCCGGCCAAGATTTTGGTCGGTGACAAGCTTCAGTTTGCGGCGTCTGCACCGATGAAGGCACACGTCGTTGCCGCGGAGGGCCGCAGGGCGCCCGCGTCGGCGAGGGCAAACCACCCGTAAGGGTGGGACGCAAAGCTACAGGGCCCGATTCGGCCACTTCGGCCGGGTGGGCAGCCAGTTGCACGACCAAGGAGAGAGCCCCGCATGTCCACCACTGCCAAGCGTCCTTCCGTCCCCAATCGGACCCCCACTCGGGCCAAGCCCCCCCAGGGTCGGCAGAACCGAGCCGGAAGTCCGGCACCGGCTGCAAAGGACCGGCCTGCGCCCGCCCGCGAGGGCGTCGGTGAGATTGGTGGCCCGAACGAAGCCGACTGGCGCCGCTACGCCCGCACGCGGGACCCAGAGACCCGCAACCGGCTGATGGAGCTCTACCTGCCCGTGGTGAGCTTTATCGCCGAGCGGCTCTTGCTCACGCTGCCCCGCAGCATCGATGTCGAGGACCTCAAGAGCGCCGGCACCTTCGGGCTGATGGACGCGATCGACGGATTCGACATCGACCGCGGCATTAAGTTCAAGACCTACTGCAGCAATCGCATCCGCGGCGCCATCTTGGATGAGCTGCGCAGCCAGGACTGGGTGCCGCGGCTGGTGCGCCTCAAGGCCAGTCAGATCGGACGCGCGCAGGCCGCTCTCGAAGCGCGGCATGGCCGGGCTCCGACCCACGCCGAGATGGCCGAGGAACTCGGCATTTCGCTCTCGGACTACTCGCTCCTGCACGAAGAGGCCCAGGCGCACAGCGTGCGCTCCCTCTCCGAGGCCTGGGATGACGGCACGGGCGAGCAGAGCGTCGAGAAGATCGATTTCCTGCGTGACGAGCGCGTGGGCGATCCGGCCGACCTGCTGAATCAGGACGACGTCATGCGGGCGATCATCCGCTCGTTGAGCCGCAAGGAGAAGGAGATCATCCTGATGTACTACCGCGACGGTCTGACCATGAAGCAGATCGGCACGGTCATGCAGCTCACCGAGTCGCGCGTGTGCCAGATCCACAGCAACGTCATGAAGAAGCTCAAGAGCCATCTGGCGGACAAGCAGCTCGGCCTGCAGCTCTGAACCTCGGCCGGCGGATCCACCTCGCCGAGACCGATTCCACCAGCGCCGAGGCCCTGCGTGAGCTGCAGGCCGGGCGGCTCGTGCCCGGCGATGTCGTCAGCGCGGACCGGCAATCGGCCGGGCGTGGGAGACGGGGGCGCAGTTGGACGACCGTTCCGAACCGTTCGCTCGCTGCCAGCTTCGTGCTGCGGGCTCCGCCAGCCGTGCGCCCTGCCCGGCTGGCGGTGCTCGCGGCGGTGGCCGTCCGCCGTGCGCTGCACCGCTTCGGCGCGACGGACATCTTCATCAAGTGGCCGAACGACCTGATGCTGGGCGAACGCAAGGTCGGCGGTCTGCTGCTCGAACTCGTCAACGGGCCGGACGGCAGCCGCTGTCTGGTCCTCGGCCTCGGCCTGAACTTGGCGGTAGCGGCCGCAGACCTGCCCGGCGAGCTGGCCGAGCGCGCGGGCTCGCTGAACTTGGGCGCAGAGACAGCTCCGCGCGCCGCACTCATCGAGGCGCTCTGGGAGGAGTTGCATGCGGCCTTTGCGCAGATCGGCACGGAGGCCGACCGGTCCCGAGGTGCGGAGTATGCGCACGCCTCCTGGCTGAACGGCCGTCACGTGCGCCTCTCGCACGCCGGAGAGCAGCGGGCGGCCACGATCCGAGCAGTCACCGAGGACGGCGATCTGCTCCTCGATGACGGCAGCGTGCTTTCGGGAGAGCGCGTGGAGTTGCTGGAGGTGGCGGCACGTCCGGGAACTCTCGGACGCGTTGATCCACCCCGGTGAGCAGGCCTATACTCACCGGATTCTCCAGCCCCAGCGGCGAAAGCCTTCTCGCCCCCCGGCGACTCGTTTCCGGGCAGCGCGCTCCCCCAGGATCATCCGGACAGCATGCCCATTCAGCGACTCGACGGACGCGCCGCCAATCAGCTTCGCCCGCTCACCTTCAAAACTGGCTGGCTGCCTTCGGCGGCCGGCTCGGTCCTCGTAGATCTCGGGAACACGCGTGTGCTCTGCACGGCGCTGGTCGAGGAGGGCGTGCCCCCCTTTCTGCAGAGCAGCGACCAAGGCTGGCTGACCGCCGAATACTCGATGCTGCCCGCCTCGACGGGCGAGCGTCACGCCCGTGACCGCGGCGGCCGCCCCGACGGCCGCGCCGTGGAGATCCAGCGGCTCATCGGACGCGCCCTGCGCGCCGTCGTCAACCGGCGCGCCTTCCCCGGTCGCACTGTCTGGGTTGATTGCGATGTCATCGCCGCGGACGGCGGCACGCGCACCGCCAGCATCAATGGAGCCTTCGTCGCGATGCAGTCCGCCTTCCGCGAACTTCAGGCGCGCGGCGCGCTAAGGACCTGGCCGCTCACCGATTCAGTGCGAGCGGTGAGCGTGGGGCTCATCGAAGGCGAGCCCGTCGTAGATCTGAGTTACTACGAGGATAGCCAGGCCGAGGTCGACATGAACCTCGTCATGACCGGCTCGGGCAAGCTCATCGAAGTGAACGGCGGCGCCGAACGAGGCACCTTCGGCCTGGACGAACTGCAGTCCATGATCGAACTCGGCCAGGACGCCCTAGCTCGCATCGGCTCGGCCCAGGAAGCCGCGCTTTCCCAGTGAAGCGGCTGCTGGTCGCCACCACGAACCGCGGCAAGCTCAGCGAGTTGCTGCCCGTGCTGCAAGCCGCCGGCTGGGAGCCGCTCAGCTTGGCCGATCTGCCCTCCCTGCCAGTCGCCCCCGAGGAGGAAGACACGCTGGCGGGTAACGCGCGGGCCAAGGCGCGTTTCTATGAGCAGCGCGCAGGACTGCCGACGCTAGCCGATGACAGCGGCCTGGAAGTCGAGGCACTCGGCGGCGCTCCGGGCGTTCACTCGGCGCGCTTCGCCGGGCCGACCGCTGACGATGCGGCCAATCGGGCGCAGCTCCTGAAGGCCTTGTCGGGATGCAGCGACCGCCGCGCTCGCTTCACTTGCGCGCTGTGCCTCGTGGCCGACGGGCAGGTGCTAGTGGAAGTGAGCGGTCACTGCACCGGCCACATCCTGCAGCAGGCGCGAGGCTCGGGCGGGTTCGGCTATGACGCTCTCTTCGTGCCGGACGATCCACGCGCCCAGGGCCAGAGCTTTGCGGAGTTGCCGGCCGTGGAGAAGCGCCGACTGTCGCATCGCGGCGCGGCGCTCGCGGCCTTCGCGACGTCGTTGGCTCGACAGGCGGCCCCGGATGCGGTCGGCGCCGAGAGGAGTCACGGCCGTGAATCGTGACCTGATCCGCAACTTCTGCATCATCGCGCACATCGACCATGGCAAGAGCACACTGGCCGACCGCTTTCTCGAGATCACGAACACGATTGCCGCGCGCGACTCACGTGCCCAGGTCCTGGACGACATGGATCTCGAGCGCGAGCGCGGGATCACGATCAAGGCCAAGGCGGCCTCGATGGACTACGAGAAAGGCGGCCGCACCTATCGGCTAAACCTGATCGACACGCCCGGGCACGTGGACTTCAACTACGAGGTCGAGCGCAGCTTGCAAGCCTGTGAGGGGGCAATCCTGCTCGTCGATGCCACTCAGGGCGTCGAAGCGCAGACCGTGCACAACGCCATGCTGGCCGACCAGGCCGGCATCACGATCATTCCCGTGATCAACAAGATCGACATCGTCACGGCGCGCCCCGAGGCGGTGGCCGAGGAGATGGAGAATCTGCTCGCCATCGAGAAGGAAGGCATCCTGCGCGCTTCGGGCAAGGCCGGGATCGGCGTGCGCGAGATCCTCGACCGAATCGTGGACGAAGTGCCCTCACCGCAGGGCAATCCGGACGAGCCGCTGCGGGCGCTGGTCTACGACGCGGAGTTCAACGACTACCGCGGCGTCATCGTGCATGTGCGTATCATCGATGGCAGCCTGCAGGCGGGCGACAAGATCCGTCTCATGGCCGGCGGACAGCGGCATGAGGCGCTGGAGATCGGCATTTTCCGGCCCCAACTCGTGCCGAGGAAACGCCTAGAAACCGGCGAAGTCGGCTACCTGATCGCCAACATCAAGACACTGGCCTCGGTGCGTATCGGCGACACCGTGGTCCACGACAAGAACACGACCTCCGTGGCGCTGCCCGGCTATCGCCCCGCGCGGCAGATGGTCTTCTGCGGCATCTACCCGGTGCAGAACAAGGACTTCGAACTACTGCGCAAGGCACTCGAGCGCCTGCAGCTCAACGACGCGGCCTTCTCCTTCGTGCCCGAGACCTCCGACGCGCTGGGCTTCGGCTTCCGCTGCGGCTTCCTGGGCCTGCTGCACATGGAGATCGTGCAAGAGCGTCTGGAGCGCGAATCCGGTGTGGACGTGGTGCAGACCGCCCCCAACGTGACCTACGAGATCCTGCAGCCCGGTGGCGAGATCCTGCGCGTCGACAGCCCCAGCCAAGTGCCGGATCCAACGCGGATCGAAGAGTTCCGCGAGCCGATGGTCAAGCTCGACATCATCACGCCCGACCAGCATGTCGGAGCGCTGATGAAGCTGGCCATCGACCGCCGTGGCCGCTTCACGCGCCAGGAGTACGTCAGCGTCGGCCGCGTACTGCTCGGTTTCCGCATTCCGCTGGCTGAGATCATCTTCGACTTCTTCGACAAGCTGAAGTCCATCAGCCGCGGCTACGCCACGATGGACTACGAGTTCGACGGCTTCGAGGCCGCCGACCTGGTCAAGATGCGCATCCTGGTCAACAGCGAGGAAGTGGACGCACTGTCGGCCATTTGCCACAGCACACAGTCCGAGCCGCGTGGCCGCGCCATCCTCAAAGTGCTGCGCAAGGAGATCCCGCGGCACCTGTTTAAGGTGGCGCTCCAGGCCGCCGTGGGCGGCAAGATCGTGGCCCGCGAGGACATCTCGCCGGTGCGCAAGGACGTCACTGCCAAGTGCTACGGCGGCGACATCACCCGCAAGCGCAAGCTGCTGGAGAAGCAGAAGGAAGGCAAGAAGCGCCTGAAGGTGGTGGGCAACGTCGAGATCCCGCAAAAAGCCTTTCTGGCGGTGCTCTCTACCGGCGAGGATTGAACGCCGTGAAGGCTGCAGAAAAACCCGTCGATCTTTGGGTTTCGGAGCAGGTCGAGGCTCTGGCCATCGCCGTGGCCATGGCCCTGGTGCTCAAGTTCTTCGTCATCGAGGCCTTCCAGATTCCCACGGGTTCGATGCAGCCCACGATCCTGGGCGACGCGACGGCCGGCATCAAGGACCGTGTGCTGGCCGACAAGCTCTGCACGATGCTGCGCGATCCGCGGCGCTGGGAAGTCATGATCTTTCGCTTCCCTTACGACGAGCGGCGCCTGTACATCAAGCGCATCGTCGGTCTGCCGGGCGAAGTGCTCGAGATCGCCGGCGGCGATGTCTGGATCGATGGCCGCATCGCCCGCAAGCCCGATCACGTGAATGACTCGGTGCTGAAGGCCATCTACCCGGTGCGTGACGGCAGCATGGATCTGGGGCGCGCCTTCCTCGCCAGCGAGGGCATCACGCTCGACGCGGAGCGGGCTGTTTTCGCCACCGACGCCAGCGGCGAGTTGCGGCTGCGCGAGACCGTCCACGATGACTATCTCGATGGCTACGACCCGTCTTGGGGCATTCAGCCCGGCGCGACCACGCGTCAGGCCGTGCCGGATCTTGAGGTGACCCTCACGGCGCTCCTCGAGCGCCCCGATGGCGTGCTCACGATCACGCTCTCCTCGGACGAGGGTGAGACCATCTTCTCGCTCGGCGGCCCGCAGGCAGCCGCCGCGCCGTTGGCGGAGTTCCGCAGCGCGCAGGGCGGGGCGCCGGTGTTGCGACTGCCGGCAGGTGAGCAGCGGCTCCCGGTCGGTGAAGAGGTGGAGATCGTGGCGCGCGACGTGGACCGTCAACTGACGCTCTTCGTCGACGGCGACGAATGGGGTCGTGCCGCGGACGACACGTCAGGCCCGCGCCGTGACGACACTTCGCGCTCGATGCTCGCTCTGGCCTTGCGCGGCGGCGGCTCAGTGCACGACGTCGTCGTACGACGCGACATCTACTACCTGCCCCGCCAGGCCCCCAGCGCCACCGATCCGCGCGCGCGCTGGGAAATCCCCAACGATTCCTACTTCGCCTTGGGCGACAACACGCAGGGCAGCCTCGACAGCAGGCAATGGGAACAGCAGACCTATGTGCTGCGTGACCGGTCGGTCAGCGGTTTCTGGCTACCGGGGCAGCCCTTCAGTTCGCTGCCGCCCGACCGCAATCCGCGCGTCGAGCCCAGCGGGGACTACGTCTTCGCCGACACGCACGGCGACGAGTTCCGCTTCTCCGACGCCGACATCGTGAGCCAGCGCCGCGAACCGGCGCCTTTCATCCATCGCCGCTATCTGCTGGGCAAGGCGCTCGTGGTTTTTTGGCCGGTCTTCGATCCGTTCCGCTGGAAGCTCATCCGGTGAGCCTGCTCAAAGTGCGGCACTTGGTGAAGCGCTACGGCGAGCGCACCGTCGTCCGCGACGTGTCCTTCGAGGTCAACGAAGGCGAGATCGTCGGCCTGCTGGGGCCCAACGGGGCCGGCAAGACCACAACTTTTCGCATGACGGTCGGCATGATCCGGCCCGATGAGGGGCAGGTCTTCCTCTCCGGCACCGACGTGACGACCCTGCCCATGTACCGGCGCGCGCGGCTGGGCATGGGCTACCTCAGCCAGGAGCCGTCGATCTTTCGGAACATGAGCGTCCGCGAGAATCTGCTGGCGGTGCTGGAGGCGCTCGGGACGGCCCGCGCCGAACGCGAGGAACGCGCAAGCGCCCTGCTGGCCGAGTTCCGCCTGCAGCACGTCGAGCAATCCACGGCGCTCACGCTGTCCGGCGGCGAGCGTCGGCGCCTCGAACTGGCCAGGACCCTGGCCCTCGAACCGCGCCTGATCCTGTTGGACGAGCCCTTCTCGGGCGTGGATCCCATTGCCGTCGAGGACATCCAGGCGCAACTCTTCCTGCTGCGTGAGCGCGGCATCGCCGTGCTGGTCACCGACCACGCCGTGCGCGAGACTCTCGGCACGACCGACCGCGCCTACATCATCTACGAGGGCGCCATCTTCCGGCACGGCAACGCGGCGGAACTGGCTGCGGATCCCAAAGTGCGGGCGGTCTACCTGGGCGAGAAATTCAGCATGCCGGACGAGATGTCGGCGCGACCGGAGCACGGCAAGTCATGAGCAACGAGTGGCGGAGCCTGGAGCGGTCGGCAGTCCTGGTGGTTGATGACGACCCTGGTGTGCGCACCGCCGTCACCCGCTTCATTGAGCAGGAAGGCTACCCGGTCATCTCGGCCGGCAGCGTGGAGGAGGCGCTCGCGCTGCTGCTCAGCCACGACATCCTGGTCGTGCTCTCCGACATCACCATGCCGGGCGGCCGTTCGGGCCTCGACCTGCTGGCCGAGATCCGCGGTCAGCACCCCGATGTAGACGTGCTCATCATGACCGGCAATGCCGACGTCGACTCCGCCGTGGAGGCGCTGCGGCGCGGCGCTTACGACTATCTGCGCAAGCCCTTTCCGTTCGAGGCGCTGCGCGCGGCACTGCGGCGCGCCGTAGAACGCCGGCACTTCCTGCTCAAGGCCTCGATGCTGCAGCAGCTCGAGGAGCGACGCGACGCCGACCGCGAGAACCTGCAGCAGTTCCTAGTGGCGATGGCGACGATCATCGACGCCAAGAGTTCCTACACGGCGCGCCACAGTGCCCGCGTCTCAGACTTGGCCCGCCTGCTCGCCGAGGCCATGGGCTTCGACGCTCCGCGCGTCGAACTCATCGCACTGGGTGGCCGGCTGCACGACATCGGCAAGCTCGGCACACCCGATGCCATTCTGGAGAAGACCGGACCGCTCTCACGCGAAGAGATGGCCATCATGAGACGCCATCCGCTTCAAGGCGACGAACTCATCGCTCCCGTGCGCAGCATGCAGGCCGTCCGGCCGATGATCCGCTGGCACCACGAGAGCCTCGACGGCACCGGCTATCCCGATGCCCTGCCCGGCGCCGACGTTCCAGTGGAGGCCTGGGTCGTCAAAGTGGCGGACTATTGGGAGGCCATCACGAGCTTGCGCCCCTATCGTGCGCCCATGCCGCTCGAGACGGCAGTGAAGACCTTGCGGGCCGAGGCCGGCGTGCGCATCCCGCAGGAGATCGTCGAGACCTTCCTGAAGGCCATCCCGGGCGCTCCGATCGCCATGCCCGCCCTCGCGAGCGCCTGAGCGCTGAGAGCCGGGCCGCGCTGACTCAGCGCTCCCGGCCCAGTTTCCACGCTTGATCGCCTGCGCTGAACTGGCCTAAAGTGACGAGCCTTTTTTCGTCCATCCCAGAACCTCACCTCGGCCCACAGGTCCCGTCATGAAGATCGTCGTGTGCGTGAAGCGTGTGCCCGCCACGGACACGCGTGTGAAGGTCGGCGCGGACGGCAAGTCCATCGACTCAGCGCAGATCGAGTGGATCATCAACCCGTACGACGAGTTCGCCCTGGAGGCCGCGCTGCGCCTCAAGGAGGCTGCCGGCGCGGGCGAGGTCATCGTCGTGTGCCTGGGACCAGCCGAGGCCGCCAAGGAACTGCGCACCTGCCTCGCCATCGGCGCCGACCGTGCCATCCTGCTCAAAGATGCAGAGTCCAGCGCACGCGATGGACAAGCCACTGCCGCCGCGCTCGCTCCCGTGATCGGGGAACTGCAGCCCGATCTCGTGCTGTGCGGCAAGCAGGCCATCGACCGGGATCAGGGCCAGGTAGGCCTGCTGCTGGCCTACCGGCTTGGCCTGCCCTGCGTCACCGAGATCCGCGCGCTGAGCGTGGCCGACCGGCGCGCTCACGTGGAGCGCGCGGGAGACGACGGCACGACGGAAAAGCTGGAAGTGCCGCTCCCCTGCCTGCTGACCTGCCAGAAGGGCCTCAATGAGCCGCGCTATGCCAACCTGAAAGGCATCATGGCAGCCAAGAAGAAGCCGCTCGAGGAGCGCGACGCGGCGGGCCTGCAGGACCGCTTGGCCGTGCGCAGCCTGGAACTGCCCGCGGCGCGTCCCGAGGGACGAATCGTCGGTGAGGGCGTCGCCGCCGTGGGCACGCTCATGCAACTGTTGCGCGAAGAAGCCAAGGTTCTTTGAAGGAGTGCGCCGTGGCCGGTGAGATCCTCGTCGTCGCCGAACATGCGCAGGGCAAACTGCGCGAAGCCAGCAAGCAGGCCATGACGGTTGCGGCACGCTTGGCGGCGCAACGCGGCGTCGCGGCCGTGGGGCTGATCGGCGGTCCAGGCTCGGCCGAAGCGGCCGCAGCCCTCGGCCGTTTTGGTGCAGCCCGTGTCGTGACACTCGACGCTGTCCCCGCCGAGCCCGCAGCCTGGGCCGGCGCACTGGCAGAGGTGATCCGCCCTCTGGCGCCGGCCGCCGTCCTGCTGGCACACACGCTGCGTGGCAAGGATCTCGGACCGCGGCTCGCTGCACTGCTCGACGCCCCCATCGCTTCCGACTGTATTTCCGTCACCGAAGAAGGCGGCGTGCTGCTCGGCCGGCGACCGGTCTATGCCGGCAAGGCCCTCGTCACCGTGGCCTCGAACTCCAAGATCTTCGTCGTGACCCTGCGCCCCAACGCCGTGACCGCTGAGGAGCGGCCCGCCGCAGCGCTGATGCAGCCCAGCAGCGTCACGGCCGCGCCGGCTCCCACGCTGGGCGCGGTGCTCAAGGAAGTCCTCGCCGCCGCGCAGCGCAAGCTCGAACTCACCGAGGCCTCGATCGTGGTCTCGGGCGGGCGCGGACTGAAGGGCCCCGAGAACTTCGCGATGATCGAGGAACTGGCCGCCGCGCTGGGCGCCGCGGTCGGCGCCTCGCGTGCCGTGGTCGACGCTGGCTGGCGGCCGCACGGCGATCAGGTGGGTCAGACCGGCAAGACCGTCTCCCCACAGCTCTACATCGCTGTTGCCATCAGCGGCGCCATCCAGCACTTGGCTGGCATGCGCACCAGCCGCTTCATCGTCGCGATCAACAAGGACCCCGAAGCACCGATCTTCAAGGTCGCCGACTACGGCATCGTGGGCGACGCCTTCGAGATCGTGCCCAAGCTCACCGCTGCCGTGCAGGCCCTCAAAGCCGCCGGCTGAGCCGGCCCGCGCTCACGGACCGACGGAGCGCAGCCGCAGGCCCGTCTCATCCACGGTCACGATGCTGAGCGTGCCGCCGGGGAAGTACTTGTCCATCAGCTCGGGGGCGGGCAGCGGCAGCATGGACAGGCGGTGCACGATCTCCGGAACCTCGCCGAGGCCGCCGAAAAACTCGGGCAGCCTGCGGACCATCGTGAGCAATCCGCGCATCTCGGCAGCGGTGTCACTCCAGCTCACCACGCCGGCCACGTTGCCCAGGCGCTGACGCGACGCCAGGAACTCCGGGTCGGCCGCGAGCGAGGGCAGGTCCGGCGTGCTGCGGCGGCGCAGCACATCCTGAACCATCGTAGCCGACAGGCTCAAGACGGCCACGTCATCCAGAATCGCGTAGTTCACCGAAAAGGGCGGGAAGATCACGAGGTTGTGCATGGTGTGGCCTTGGAACTCGGCGCTCTTGCGGCCGTTGTGCAGGCCCTTGCTGCGAATGAAATCGTCGACAAGCCGGGCCAGCGTCTGGCCATCCTGCAAGCCGATCAGCAGCGCGAAGTTGATCGGGCCGCCAGCCGCCAAGCCCATGCCGAAATCCGGAATGGCCTCCGTTGCGCTCACGTCGGCGGTCAGCACGGCAAACTCACCGCTGAGGGTCTCCAGCAGATCCTCGCGCGGACTGAAGCCCAGCTCCTCCTCCATGGCGCCGACGCCGACGGCATATTCACCGGGGTCGACCAGCTTGAACTCGAAGAGCATGCGCAGCACCTGGTCGTAGAGCTGGGCAGGCTCCATGCGCCACGCTGAAAAAGCTCGGCAATCCGCCGGGACCCAGCTCGGCGTCTTGAGTTCGCCGGTTGAGAACAGAAGCTGCAGCAGCCGCGGAATCCAGCCTGCACCGCGCCACTCGAAGTGCATTTCCGCCAGCGAGCCGCGCTCGTCCATGGCCGTGTAGGCGGAAAGGACTCCCATGTCGTTCAGTCCCAGCGAGGACAGGATGTCCTCGACCTGCGGCTGAGCTTCGTCCGTTTCGGCTTCATCCCAGTTGGAGTCGGACTCGGCCACAATGGCCTCGACAACCCGGCGTGCAAACTCGCCGACATCGGCCCAGACGCGCAGGGAAGCATCGGGCGCCTCGGCTGAGGAGTTCCGCCAGCCGACGGTCTGCGCCAGAGATGCGCTGCCCGACTCATCCAGCCCAGAGAGCACCCGCTCGAAGGGATCGCTGGCGGGATCGCCCACTGAAAAGACCGCGATGAGCAGGCCTTCATGGAAGCCGTAGCGCAGTTCCAGGTCTGGTCGTCCTGGCGAAGAGTCTTCAGGCCAGAGCAGCGAAGTGACATCCACTGCGTCGACGACTTCCGTGCTGAGCACGACGTCTTCGGCGCTCTCTTCGCGCAGCCGCTCGGTGAGTTGCGCGAGAATCGCCTCGGACTGCTCCCAGTTCATGCCGAAGTCAGCCAGCAGGCACGCGACGAAGGTGGAATCATCGTCATCCGGGTCGGCATCCGGCGTCGGCGCCTCCAAGACGGCCAGCGCCACAGCCCCGTCGAGCAGACCGGGCAGTTGCAGCACGTCCACGCCCAGCCTGCCCATGAGTTCCTCGCGCAGCCGGTTGATCTCCACATCGCACTCGGCACGCAAGGGCGCCATGGCCGCATCGACCCACAGCTTTCCCATGCAGGAAGCCGCGAACTCGCGCGCGAAGACTCGCGTGTCGTCGAGCCCAAAGAAGGCCAGCGTGTCCGCCGGGAGCACGTTGGCGAAACCGCCCGGCCGATCCACGACGCGCACGGGCGCGTCAGCAGAGAGCGACGGGTTCTGCTCGGAACCCTGAGGTCCGGCGCCAAGGGCAGCAGAGCCGAGCAGCAGCAGGGCCAGAGAGCCCCGCACGATGGTGTTGAGCATGATGTTCACTCCTGCGGATAGACGATGATTCGGTCGTGGACGAGCAGCGCGATGTCCTGGCGGCCGTCGCCCGTGACATCGGCCACGAGGACTTCGCGGGGCTCCCGGCCGCCGCGTCCCTCTTCGAAGAGACGTCCTTCGAAGATCGGAAAGCGCAAGGCATGACAGATCGCGTCACTCTCGATGGCGGCGACCGCGATGCGATGGCTGCGCGTGTCGGTCATGACCGCATCGGCGGCGCCGTCGCCGTTGATGTCACCCAGCGCGATGCGATCCAGGCTGCCCGACTTGCCCGGCAGCTCATAATCCAGTTCTGCCACGAGGCTGGCCGGCAGGCCGCCGTTCCGCAGGATCGCCAGTTGCCCGTCGCACTCCAGCAGCACGTCGAGCCGACCGTCACCGTCGACGTCGCCAGCGCTCACGCGCTGCGGCTGCAGGTCGCCCAGATCGATGCGCGCCACGACAGTGCGCTCTGTGCCCTGCTGCTGGAACACGACGAGGGTTCGTTCGCTGCGATCAACGACAAGCAGTTCCGGCAGGCCATCGGCATCCAGATCGCAGAGGCCGGCCACTCCGGCCTGGGCCTCGCTGCCCGGCAAGTTGCATTGCGCCACGACCTGCGGGACGCCGGCTAGATCGAGGAAGACCGCGCGGGCGAAGTTGGGTCCGGGAATCAGGAGTTCCGGCAGCCCATCGCCGTCGATGTCGGCGTGACTCAGCCGCCCTGCATCGAGGCCCTTGAGCAAACCGAGTCCCGGCAACTCGCGCGTGGTGAGGTCCACCAGCCCGGCCGCACTGCCGCGCAGCAAGCGCGGCGATTCCGTCGGCAGCGTGACAAGTGCGTCATTCCAGCCATCGCGATCCAAATCCAGCAGGCGCAGCCCGCTGGGATCGACCTTGAGTTCACCCAGATCGGTCGTGCCCAGCAGCGTTCCGCGGGCCCCCAGTTCGAGGAGCACGGGTTTGCGCGCGCGGCCCTTGCCGTCTGCCACGACGATCCAGAGCGAGGGCGGCTGGCCCGGCTGTCGCGCGGCCACGTCGAGCGCCAGCAGATCGCCGGCCACGGGCGAGGCCAGCGACGTGGGAAAGCCTAGCCGTCCTCCCGGCAGCACTTCCATCACGCCGATGGCGAGCTCGTCCGGCGCGAGCAACACGACCTCACGGCGTCCGTCTCCGTCGAGGTCGGTCAGGCGCGGGTGGCTGGCTCCCAGCAAGGACGGAAAGCTCTCCGGCGCGAATTCTTGAGCCGCGAGATGGACCGTGACGCGCGCTGCGCCGGGCTCGGCGACCAAGACATCGAGACGCCCATCGCCGTCGAGGTCGGCCGTCGTGGACGTTCGGCGCGAGGCATCCTTGAGCGGAGCAAAGGAGACGACCTGCGGCTCAGAGAGGGCCAGCACGCCGGCTGCAGCGGCTTGCACGCGCAGCAGCGCCACGCGCCCGCTCTTCCTCCGGATCGCGGCGATCTCGGCGCTGCCATCGCCATCCACATCCAGAACCGCGAAGTTTCGCACCGCTGTGAAACGCGCCGTGATCTCCGGCCCGAAGCTGGCATCACCGCGGCCCAGCCGCCAACGAAAGGGAAACTCGGACTCCAAGCGCGCGTAGAGCAGATCCGAGTGACCGTCCCCATTCAGGTCGCACAGGCTCAGACTGTCGGATTCAGGGCTCGCATTGGGCAGGGCGCTGGGCTCTTCCGGCAAGCGCCCGTCCTCCCGGCCACGGAAGACCCAGGTGCTCTCCCGGCCCAGGACCACCACGTCCGGGTGGCCGTCTCGGTCGAGGTTCGCCACATGCACGGAGCGCGGGCTCTCGCTGAGCCGCTGGCGCACGGCCTGAGCGAAGCCGCCGTCGCTGTTGCGCAGCGCCACGCTCAGCCGCTTGGAATCGCCGACGAAGACCAGGTCGCCGCGTGCGTCGCCGTTCAGGTCGGCGACGGCCAGCGACAGAACGCGCTCCTCGGTTGGATACGACTCACGCCGGAAGTTGACTTCGTCAGGCAGCTCATTGAGGCGGCTGGGCTGCTCTGTGCCGGCCTGTGCCTCTCGGCGCAGCAACAACTCGATGCGCGCGCGCGCGTTGTTGATGACGGCGAGGTCGCGAAAGCCGTCACCATCGACGTCGGCGGCGAGCAGGCCCTCGAGACCGTCGTTGAACTTGCTGTTCAGCAGGCCGGAAAATCCGTAGCGGGCTGAGATCTCCGTCCAGGCTTCGGCATCCGCTGCGCTGGAGTCCTGCTCGGCATCCTGCGGCCAAGCCATGGCTGCCAAGGGAGTGCCCATGAGGGCGGCGAAGAGCAGGGCCATGAGCATGAGAGGATCCGGCGACTGGGCGGAGCGCGAGGCGGGGGCCGAGTCTAGCGGCCCGTTCCGAATGCCGAAAGCGCGTCATGGACCCGCCACACGTGAGCGCCTTAGAATCCTGGGCGACCATGGCGCTCTCAAACCAAGTTCATCGCCTGCGCTCCGTCGGGCCCTGGCGGCTTGCGGGAACTGTGGCGCTCGCCGCAGTGCTGTGCTCGAGCGCTCTGTTCGCCGACGAGATCCGTCTCGCGGACGGTGCCCTGCTGCGCGGCCGGATCCTCAAAGAGACCGACAAGGACCTTTTCGTTGACCTGGGCTTTACGGTCCTCGTCGTTCCGAAGTCAGCGGTCATTGGCCGGAGCGCTGAAGCCGGCGAACCCAGCGCGGCTGAGGTCGAGCGGCGCCAGGGCCTCTACAGCGAAGCTGAACTGCCCGAACTCTCCGTGCGAGCCGCGGTCGACCGTTTCGCCGAAGGTGTCGTGGTGGTGAAGGTTCCCGGTGCCCTGGGGAGCGGCTTCATCGTGAGTGACGATGGCCACATCGTCACCAATGCGCACGTCGTCCAAGGCGAGGTCGAAGTCTCAGTCACCGTCTTCCAAAAGGTTGAGGGTCAATATCAAAAGCAGGTCTTCGAACGGGTCCGGCTCGTAGCAGTCAACCCCCACGCTGATCTGGCGCTGCTTAAGATCGACGACAAGGACCTGGTTGGCCGAAAACTCAGCAAGGTGTTTCTGGGTGACCTGAGTGAGACCAAAGTCGGTGAGACGGTGTTCGCCATCGGCGCGCCGCAGGGCATGGAGCGCAGCGTGAGCGAGGGCATCATCTCGATCACCAACCGCCAGCGCGAAGGCATGGTCTACATCCAGACCACGGCCGCCATCAATCCGGGCAATTCCGGCGGCCCGCTCTTCAATCGCAAGGGCGAGGTCGTCGGCGTCAACGCCTGGCACCTGCTCTTCATGGAAGGCTTGAACTTCGCGATCCCGGTGGACTACGTGAAGCACTTCCTCGACAACCGCGAGGCCTACAGCTACGACCGGGACAATCCCAATACCGGTTACCGCTATCTGCCGCCGCCGCGCCGTGGGCCGCCGCCGGAAACGCCGTCCACGCCCTGATCTGCGCGCGCAGGCTCCGGCCGCGCGACCGCCGCACACCAGCTTCAGCTGCCGATCTTTTCCGAGAGTTCGGAGTCTTCGGGGAACTGCTTCAGCCCCGCCTGAAACGTCTGCCTGGCCTGCTCGTGCTGGCCCTGCTGAAGGTAGAGGTTGCCTAGCATGAGGTAGGTCTGCGCGTACTCGGGCCGGCGCGAGCGGCGCTCCTGTTGCTCGATGAGCGTGCGGAAGTTGTCGATCGCCACGGCCTGCTTGCCGGTGATCGGGGGCCAGAACGAAAGTGAGATGGCCTTGGAGAAGCGGGCCTCCCAATGCTCGGGATCGGCCGCCAGCGCGACGTCGTAGGCCTGATCAGCGCGCATTGCCCATGGGCCGGCCTGAATGCCACCGCCCACCTCAAAGATCTTCTGAATGCAGACCTCCGCGTAATCCACCTGGGCTTCGGGATCGTGCGGCCGCGCCTTGGCCAGAGCCTCCAGGACGGCCACGGCTTCATCGAGCAGCCCTGCCTCGCGGAGGCTGTTCCACAAGGCCTGCTTGGCATCCTGGTCGAGTTCGTCGTCCCGCAACTGCTCCAGTACGGCATCGAGATCGGGAGCTTCGGATAAAGCGAGTCCCGCGGACGGCGCTAGCTCGGCTGCAGGAACGGTGGCGAGCGACAGAGTTGCGCCCCGGCGCTCGATGGCCCGGTCCACAGCCGCCTCCAGGTCTTCCACGGAAAGCGCGCCCGAGTTGGCGGACGGCAGGGTCAAGCGCTCCAGCGTGAGGCGCAGCGCGTCTTGGTCGGCACGCAGCCCGTCGATTGCGCGGTTCAAATCACGCAGTTCCGCAGCACTCGCGAGGGCTGGTTCGGCGGGAGCTTCGTCTGCACTCAGGGGGCCCACTGCCAACGAGACCGCGACCGAGGCCAGAACACACACAGCAACCAGGACGCCTGCTTTCATGATGACACTGTCCTTCTTGGCGGGTTCAGGGGAGGCACGACCTCGTCGTGCGACCGCACGCGAGTCACAGCTTTTATGGCGGCTGCCCGTCCGATCCTTCTAGCGATTCTCATGGAGGACGAATTCGATCGCGTGGCGGCCCGTCGGCAGTACGCTCAACTCGCTTCGTGAAGGCGCACCTCCGCCGGCTGAGGCCTCCACCGCCCACGTGCCCACCGGAACGCCTAAAGCCGTGAACTGCCCAAGGGCGTCGGTCTGCATCGACTCGGCGAAGTGCTGTTCCGCTCCCGTGGCATCGAAGAAGCGGAGGCGGGCGCCGGCCACCGGCTGCCCCGCAGAATCTCGCACGGACACTTCCACGCGGCCTCCCACGGGGAGCCGGAAATTCAGATTCGTGAGCAGGGCCGAGCTAGGCAGAGCGACACTCGGCAGGATCGCCATGGCGAGGTCGCCGGCCGTTGGATAGGCCGCCAGCCGATAGCGGCCGGCACTCAGCCGCGGAAAACGGTAGGCGCCATCAACGCCGACCACGACGCGCCCGAAGAAGCGCAGGCTGCCGTCGAGGCCCTCCTGCTCCAAGCTGACCACTGCGCTGGACACCGGCTGCTCGGTCGCTGCGTCCAGAATGCGGCCGCTCAATTGGCCCTCCGGAAGGCGCAGGTTGTGCCGCACAGTTTCGCCAGCGCCGAGGCTCATGGCCGTCAAGCGCACGACCGTGCGCCCTTCGCCTTCCACGTAGTAGGCCTCCCACTCACCTGGCTCGACGGGAGCGAGTTCATAGCGCCCATTCTCGTCGCTACTCACGATGTGCCAATTCGCGGCCTCCACGCCGCTGCGCTGGAAGGAAAGGATCACTCCGGGCAGGGGCTCGTTGCGCTCATTCAGGACGAAGCCGTGCAGGCTGGGCCCGACGCTCGCGCCCTTGAGCAGGAAATCGACTGAAGGCTGCGGACGAGAGCTCAGATCAACCGGCTTCATCTCCGGCCTCTCCCCGGCGCTAGCCGCTGCTTGGCTCTGGAACATGAGCAGCATGGCCAGGCCGTGATCGGGCAGATCAGGGCAGTGATAACGGCCGGCCTCGTCAGTCACAGTGAGTGCAAAGCTCATGCAGGGCCGCAGGCCCCAGCCGTCGGCAATTGAAGCGATCACAACGGCGCCGGGCAGTCCGCTCCCGTCGGGGTAGTGCACGCGGCCGCTGACACTCGCTGGGCCTGAGAGCAGCAGGCGCAGGTCCTCGATAACGCCACCGAGCTTCAACGGCAGACTCGCGCTCCAGGCCGGCGCATACCCGGGCGCCGAAATGCGCAGAACCTGGTCCCCGCTCGCCAAACGCGCGAGTTCAAAGGCGCCTGCAGAGTCCGTGACTGCGCGGGCCTCCACGGCCTCGTCGAGGTAGGCCGGATCCAGCGCCAGCATGAGCGCCGGGGCGTCACTTTCCGAAACCACGAGTGCGCCCGCTACAGGCTCGCCCGTGTCGGCGCGCACGACTTGGCCACGCACCGTGCCGCCCTGATTCATGAACACGCTCTGCGCCGGTCGAAGCTCGGTGGCCGTTACGACGACTCGGCGCGTGACATGCGCGGCATAGCCCGGCGCCTGAATGAAGACCGAGTAACTGTTCGGCGTGACGCTCTGCCATTGATAGCGGCCTGCTTCCGAGCTGAGTTCGCGGCTCGTGACCTCAGGGCCTTGCTGGCTGATGTTGTCCACCACCAGAGTGATGCGGACCGCCGCCAGCGGCGCACCGGAAACCTCGTCGACGACTTCCCAGCGAAGTTCAGCCAGCCCGGGCGCGGAGTCCCAGTCACTCGCTGCTTCGGGACCAGTCCCCGTGAGCGGCAGCGTCGGATGCTCGATCGGAATCGGAAGCCTTGACTCCGCTGCCGGCGCCTGCCCGCCGACCGAGTTGGTGGCGTCGGCCAAGGTCGGAGATTCCGGGACAGTCGGAGCCTGTTCGGTCCGGCCAGCATCCCAATTGCGTGAGGCCAGCCAGCTCGAGGCAGCCCAGGCCGCAATGACCAGCAGCGCCGCCGCCAGTGCCGGCGGCCAAGCGCGCCGCCACGCGCTGCGGCTGCCTGGCACTGGCTCTAAACCAGTCACGGGCGCAAGGCCAGCCAGCAGCGCCGTTTCGGCGCGCTCCAGCCAAGCGGGGTCAGGCAGGACCGGAGCGTAGGCCCGCTGCAGCAGCAAGCGCAGGTTTTCATCCAGCGGGCTGTGCGTCTGCTCGTGAGCCGCGCTCATGGCTGCCCCTCGCCACCGGCACGGCCATTCAAGAGCTGAAACACCTTGCTGAACGCAACGCGAGCCCGGGTCAAAGTCGACTCGGTCGCCTTGGCGCTCTTGCCGCGGCGCTCGGCCATCTGCTGCACACTCAACTCGTCGACGTATTTCTCCAAGAGTGCCGTCCGGTAGTCGGGGGGCAGCGACGACAGAGTGGCGCCCACGAGCGCTGCGGTCTCCTTGCGCTCCAGCACCCAGCCAGGCAAGGGCCCACTCTCGAGTTCGGCGAGGACTTCGAAGATCTGAGGATCCGCCGTCTCAAGCAGGTCGGTCATGCCGATCGGGCGGCGCCGGCGCCTTTGCTCGCGCAACTTGTTCTTGGCGATCCCGCACAGCCACGTGTGCAGTGACGAGCGGCCGTCGAAGCTGCCGATACGCTGCAGCGCCACGACAAAGGTGTCCTGCACGACGTCCTCCACGAGCGAGCGCAGGCCGCCGGCACGGTAGTGCACGAACTCGAAGAGCGCCTCGACATGCTCTCGAAAGAGCGCTGTCGCGGCCGCGCGGTCACCTTGCAAGATGCGCTCGCGGAGTTCGAGATCGGCGGTGTGAGGTGCGGGCACGATTGAGCTGATCCTCCGCTGGCCTTGGTGGCCTGAGTCCCTGAGTTCCTTCGGCCGCACGCTATCATCGCGCCGCATGCTCCCCAGTCCCTCACTCCGCCTGCCCCGGTGGCTGCCCCTGGGGCTGTGCGCACTCCTGACGGGCTGCGCGCCGGCCGCGGCCCCGAACGGCGCAGAGAGCCAACGCCTGCTCCAAGAGGGGCAGGCTGAAGCCATCGCTGGCAAGCTGCCAGCGGCCGCTGACCCGTTGGTGAGCCTCAGGCTGGTCGCTGAACACGGCTCGCTGGCACCGGGTACGGAAACTCGGCTCGGCCTGGCCATCACCGTGGCCCCGGGTTGGCACACCTACGGACGCTCTCCTAGCGACAGTGGTGTGCCGCTCACCGTCTCCTGGCGACTCGCGGAGGGCCTCGAGGTGAGCGGTGAACTACGCTGGCCCGCGCCGCAGCGCTACGTAGCACCCGGGGCGCTGCTCGATCATGTTTACGAAGGCACTACCACCCTGGTGCTGCCCATCCGGCTGGCGCCGACGGCGCTGCCAGGCACGACGCTCGATGTGCAAGCCGAAGTCGAGTGGCTGGTCTGCAAGGAGGCCTGCCTGCTGGGATCTGGCTCGGCCAGCCTCAGAATCCCGATCACGGCCACAGGTGCCCGGCCAGCAGTGGTCCCCGCCGAGACCCTCCAGCTTTTCCGGGACACCGAGGCCAGGCTCCCTCGAGCCGCTCAGGCCGGTGCGCTCCCCACGATTGCTCAGACCGATCGAGAGGTGGTGGTCACCCTACGCGGGGCCAAGCTCCTGCGCTTTCTTCCGGAGCCGGACTGCGTGACCCTGCCGCGCCTTGTGACCGAAGGTGAGGCCCTCGGCGACACACTGCGGCTGAGCCTGCCGACGCGGCCAGAATCGAACGCCTCAGGGGGTCGGCTCAGCGGACTGCTCGAAGCCTCGTTTCCAGGCGCTGGGCCGCAGTTCTACGCAATCGAGCACCGCCTGGATCCTTGAGCCGCCACGTCCCTGTCACGTGACAGACCGGGCCATGGGGAGCGATGATCTCCGCCACTTGGCCCGCAGCGCTTTCGCACGGGCCTACTCGCCACAGGAGACTACCGATGACGACCCGCTTCGCGCTCTGCACTCGCACTCTTATCGGCAGCGCGCTGCTCGCCTTGCTGGGCACCGCTTGCCAGACCTCAGAAGCTCCGGTCGCCTCCGCTGCCGAAAGCCGCACTCCGGCCGCAACGGCGCCGAGCACGACGGCAGCGGCAGTCGCCAGCGTGGGTGCCACGGCCCCCGACTTCACCCTGGTCGACGTCAACGGCAAGGAGCACTCGCTGTCGGCGTACACGAAGGCTGGCAAGCTTGTGGTTCTGGAGTGGTTCAACCCAGATTGCCCCTACACGGTCGGCTACCACACGCCCACGAATCAGATGGCGCAGACGGCCAAGGCCTATGAGGACCGCGGCGTCGTGTGGCTGGCGATCAACTCGGGCGCTGCCGGCAAGCAGGGCGCCGGGCTTGAGCGCAACCGCAAGGCCGTGACGGACTTCGGCTTGTCCTTCCCCGTCCTGCTCGACGAGAGCGGCAAGACCGGCCGGAGCTATGCCGCCAAGACGACACCGCACATGTTCGTGATCGACACGCAGGGCGTGCTGCGCTACGCCGGCGGCATCGACGATGGCGGCAAGCCCGGCGGCGCGGGAGCGCGCAACCTGGTGGTCGCGGCACTCGATGAGATTCTGGCGGGCAAGGCCGTCAGCACGCCCACCGCCAAGCCTTTCGGCTGCAGCGTCAAGTACTCCAACTGAACTCGTCGCTTAATGGCGGAAGTGGCGCCGTCCGGTGAAGAGCAAGGCGAGGCCGTGCTCATCAGCAGCCGCAATGGATTCCTTGTCCCGCAGGGAACCGCCGGGCTGAATCACGGCCGTCACTCCCAGCCGCGCGGCAGTATCGATCGAGTCGCGGAACGGAAAGAAGGCATCGGAGGCCAGCACGCTCAGGCGAGCCCGAGGGCCGGCTTTGTGACCGGCCATGAACACGCTATCCACCCGGCTCATTTGACCGGCCCCGATCCCGACTGTCTCGCAGCCCAGCGCGTCGCACCGGGCCAGCACAATGGCGTTGCTGCGGACGTGCTTGCAGACCCGCCAGGCAAACTCGAGCGCGGCGAGTTCCTCGGGGCTCGGTGCTCTGGCGCTGACAACGCGCCTCTCTTCGCCGACAAAACCCTCGTCGCGTTCCTGGAGCAGCAGGCCGCCATGCACCTGGCGCAAGGTGCGAGCCGGCGCAACGGCTGAGGAGTCCGCTGCCCCAGCGGAGCGACGGATGCCACCGACTTCACGCAGCGGTCCGCAGGACAGCAGGCGCACGTTGCGCCCCCATTTACAGCGCGTCGTGAGGATCTCAATCGCCTCGGCCGAGAACTCAGGCGCAAGAATGACTTCGAAAAAAGTCTCGGGCAGCGCGATGGCGGCGGCCAGTGCAGCATCGACGCCGCGATTGACGGCCACGATGCCGCCAAAGGCCGACTGCGGATCTCCGGCCAGAGCGCGGCGGTAGGCCTCCACTGGACCCGCGTCAGCCAGCTCCAGGCCGCACCCGCAGGGGTTGGCGTGTTTGATGATCGCGGCGGCGGCGCGGTCGAACTCCTTGACCAGCTCGAGCGCGGCATCGGCGTCCAGGATGTTGTTGTAAGAGAGTTCCTTGCCGGCCAGTTGCTTGGCCGTCGCCAGCGAGGCACCCCCAGCACCCGACTGCGGATAGAACGCAGCGCGCTGCTGCGGGTTCTCTCCGTAGCGCAAAGTCACTGCGGGGCCGGCCTCCAGAACCAGCGTCGCAGGGAGCGCGGCGCCTAGCCGCTCGTCGAACCAGTTGGCGATAGCGGCATCGTAGGCTGCCGTGGCTCGGTAAGCGCGCGCCGCAAGCTGGCGCCGCAACTCTCGCGCTAAGGCCGGATCCTGCACTTCGCGATCCAGACCCTCGAGCACGTCGCCATAATCGGCGGGCGCACAGACGACCCACACGTCGCGGTGATTCTTGGCCGCCGAACGGATCATGCTGGGGCCACCGATGTCGATGTGCTCGATAACCTCCTCGTCGGTCGCCCCCGGCTGCGCGGCCGCCTGGCGAAAGGCGTAGAGACTGACCGCCACGACGTCAATCGGTCCCAGGCCGTGCTCGCGCAGCGCGGCCATATGCCCGGCGAGATCTCGTCGAGCGAGCAGACCGCCGTGGATGGCCGGGTGGAGCGTCTTGACCCGGCCATCGAGCATTTCGGGAAAGCCAGTGACCGACGCGACATCGGTGACCGGAACTCCGGCGTCGCGGAGCACGCGTGCGGTTCCGCCGGTCGAGAGCACTTCGAAGCCGCGCTCGTGCAGCGCGCGCGCGAATTCCACGACCCCGGTCTTGTCCGTGACCGAGATGAGCGCGCGACGCGCGCCGGCGGAGCGGGCTGCGGGCTGGCCTGCAGGCTGGCTCACTTCTTGCGGCTCCGCAGAAAGGTCTCGACGAACTCCTGGATGTCGCCATCCAGCACGCGGCCTGTGTCGCCAGTCTCGTGATCAGTGCGGTGATCCTTGACCATCTGATAGGGATGCAGCACATAGCTGCGAATCTGATGGCCCCAGCCGATGTCGGTCTGTTCGCCCTGCAGTCCCTTGAGTTTGGCGTCGCGCTCCGATTCCGCTCGCGCGAAGAGCTTGGCCGTGAGCATCTTCATCGCCGTGTGGCGGTTCTTATGCTGACTGCGTTCGCTCTGACAGGCCACCACGAGTCCCGTGGGCAAGTGCGTCAGGCGAATCGCACTGTCGGTCTTGTTGACGTGCTGGCCGCCCGCGCCGCCGGAGCGATAGGTGTCGACCCGCAAATCCTCAGCCCGGATCTCCATCGCTTCGGCGTCCTCTATTTCTGGGCTCACTTCCACCGCAGCAAACGAGGTCTGTCGGCGGTTCTGCGAGTCGAAGGGCGAGAGCCGCACCAGTCGATGCACACCCGCCTCGGCCCGCAGATAGCCATAGGCCCAGTCCCCCTTCACCAGCACGGTGGCCGATTTGATACCGGCCTCTTCGCCATCGAGCCGGTCAATGATCTCCAGTTCATAGCCCTGGCGCTCGGCCCAGCGTGCGTACATCCGCAGCAGCATGGCTGCCCAGTCACACGACTCGGTGCCGCCTGCGCCCGCCTGCACGGAGAGAAAGGCGTTCCGCACGTCGTACTCACCGTCGAGCATGACCCGGAATTCAAGAGCGTTGAGCGCGGCTTCGGCTGCCTGCGCCATGCGTTCGGTCTCAACCAGGTTCTCTTCGCTGCGATCCTCTTCGACGAGGGACAGCATGACGTCAAGTTCGTCAAGCAATGCGTCGCAACGCGTCACCGGCTCCAAGCGCGCCTTCAGCGTCTTGAGTTCGGACACCGTCGTCTGGGCACGCTCCTGGCTCGCCCAGAAATCGCCCGCGCCCATCTCCCCTTCGATCTCGGTTCGACGAGCCAGCATTGAAGCCGCGTCAAAGAGAGTCCTTGATCTGGTTGAGGCGGCGGCGGATGTCGAGGGACTGAGCGCGCAGGTCGACGATATTCATGGGCATCCTGGAATGGAGTCGGCCGCCGATTGTAGCGAGTGCAGACCGCAGAGTCCGTGCCCACGAGAAGGCCGGTGGGTCAGCGCACGTGCGCCGCGGCACCAACGATGGCGGCCAGTACTGCCGCCTCCTCGGCCAATCCGCCCACGCCGGTCTCGCCGCAGGCCAGAGTCTTACTCACCGGTGGCACGAGGCGGTAACGGCGTCCACCGTCAACGGCTGCCAGCAGCGCCAGATTGCGCTGCACGAGAGGGTTCTCCCACATGGCTGTATTCATGGCGGGCGCAAAGACGATGGGCACGCTGGCGTGGCTGGCCATGATCACGGTTGTGAGCAGGTCGTCTGCCAGGCCATGGGCCACTTTGCCTATGAGGTCCGCAGTAGCCGGCACCAAGGCCAGCACATCGGGCCAGCGAGCAAGCCGGATGTGCTCGATGGAGGGATCCGTCGCGGACCACATCGAAGTCGCGACTGGCTTCCCAGAAATCGCTTCAAAGGTCAGGGGCGTCACGAAACGCGTCGCCGCCTCGGTCATGACGACCTGCACCTCATGCCCGCCCTCGCGCAGCCGACGCACGAGTTCACAGGACTTGTACGCGGCAATGCCGCCGGAAACACCGAGCAGTACTTTCATGGACGAAACGCCTCCAACCAGCCGCTGCACATCATCGCACGGGTAGTTGCCTTCCCGACTGTGCGACGAGTTGCTCGACCAGGGCCCGGGCCACAGCGGCCTTGCCCTGCGCGCGGGCAATGACACCGGACGCTGTGACAAAGATCGCCGCATGATCTTGGTCGCTGGTTTGTGCAGAGTCGTTAGCCACGACGAGATCCAATCGCGCGCGCCGCAGCAGTTCGCTGGCCTTCTGCAGCTGTGCGGCGGGCGACAGGCCAGAGGTCAGCTTGAAGCCGACGAGGAAGGCCGTGGGATTGAGCGTGCGCAGCCGGTCGATGAGCTTGGGGGCCCGTTGCAGACGCAGAACAAGCTCCGGCTGGTCCGAGGAGAGTTTGCCGGAAGCCTGAATCGGGAGATAGTCCGAGACTGCCGCGGCATGCACCACCGCATCCACTCCGGGCGCGTGGGCCTCAAGCAAGGCCGCCAACTCAGCCGAGCGATCGAAGACGAAAGACTGCATCCGGTCGGGGGCCGACAGCGAAGGTCGCGCCGCCAGCACGCCGTGCAGGAGGACGACCTCCAGGCCGCGTTCAACGGCGACCTCTGCGATTCGCGCTCCGAGCCGCCCCGTGCTCGTATTGGCGATCACTCGCGCGGAATCGATGGGCTCCCGAGTCCCTCCCGCTGTGACGAGGAGGCGCATTCCGTGCAGTTAGTTGACGGGAGTCGTCTCTTGCGAGACGGCGCGCAGGTCATCGATGAGGAAGCTGCCCGGCGTGCTTCCTGCCGGCCTCACCAACTTCAAGGCGCCAATGGTGCTCCAGGCGCTCGACTGCATCGGCCCGCTGACCATCACGGACTCCTGGACACCCCAGTTCAAGCGCAGCACCCATGTCGAGGGGCCCATGAAGGGATTCACGAGCACGAGCCGCACGAAGTACTCGACCCCAGCCTCGTACTCCGCCACGGATACTCCGTCGATGAGCACGTCTCCATCATCACCGAACTCCAGGTCGATCATGCCTGTATCGCTGTCATCGAGCGCCGAGACAACGAAGGAGGTGTCGCTTTGGAGTGCTGTGAAATAGAAGGAGTTTTCCAGGTACGAACCCTTGAAGGGCTTCTTGAAGGCAGCCGTCATCGAGGCTTCCGCCGACGTGCCCGCGTCACTCACCGAGAGTTGGCTGCCTCCGCTGGGATCGGCCACAAGGACAAACTCTGAAACCGGCTGCGCTTGGCCGAACTGACCGATTTCGGCGGGAATGCCCGAGGCGCCGGGCGAGCCCGACGTGTTGAAGGTGGCGGCGAAATAGACGGTCAACCGAGCCATCAGCGCCGCCGCCGGCACCGCCATGGCAAGCAAGGCCACGACGCTCAAGATGCGTCGCGAAAAATGGCGGGTCGGGTTCATAGGACACATGTCCTGCCGAGAGGCTGGGAGGACAGCGGGGAGGCTCGAATCAGCGTCAAGCAGTTCGTCGAACAACTCAACTCAACGCGGGGGCCAGTCTACCCGAGAATTCCAGAAATAGAGAGAAACCTGAAGCGAAACGAGCCGTCTGGCCCTGTTCGGCGCCATTCATCGAAGCCGGTCGACGCGACGCTACAGCCCAAGCCGCTCAAGCATCTTGTAGAGCGTTCGAACGGAGACACCCAGCAGTTCGGCCGCTCTGGCTTTGTTGCCTTCCGCGGCGAGCATGGCTGCCTGAACCTGCTTTCGTTCGAAGGCTTCGAGTTGCTGCTTCAGGCCGCCCTCAACAGCCTCTCCGGTCGGCCCCGACGGATGAAACCCTTCGATTGGCGCCGAAGAA
The DNA here is from genome assembly GCA_052387675.1 of Planctomycetota bacterium. Lineage (GTDB taxonomy): Bacteria > Planctomycetota > B15-G4 > B15-G4 > B15-G4 > JBQTIY01. The sequence goes on from JBQTIY010000001.1 coordinate 52,330, forward strand.
GCGTGCTGGGCGCTGGCGATCAGGCGCTGCACGAGCGAGGCAGTCACCTGCTTGCCCTCGCGATCCAGGAGCAACAAGTTCATGACAAAGTTCTCTAGCTCGCGCACGTTGCCGGGCCAGGACTGTCGTCGCAGCAATGACAAGGCCTCCGGATCAATCCGACGGACTCCGCTGCCGTGTCGCCCTAGGAAGTGCGGCAGGAGCAGGGCCAGGTCCTCTGCGCGCTCTCGAAGCGGCGGCACTCGAATCTGGGCTACGGCGAGACGGTAGTAGAGGTCTTCCCGGAAGGCACCCTCGGCGACCATCTTGCGCAGGTCTCGATGCGTGGCACAGAGAATCCGGACATCGACGCGCCGGACTTCACGCCCGCCCACCGGCAGAAATTCCCCTTCTTGCAGAACGCGCAGCAGCCGCTTCTGCACGGAAGGACTCATGTCCCCGATCTCATCGAGAAAGAGTGAGCCGGTATGCGCCTGCTCAAAGAGGCCCTTGCGATCTCGGTCAGCGCCTGTGAAGGCGCCGCGCATGGAGCCGAAGAGTTCACTCTCGATCAGTGGCTCTGCAATAGCGGCGCAGTTGAGCGACAGGAAGTTCCGCTCCCGGCGCGGGCCATTGAAGTGAATCGCACGCGCAATGAGCTCCTTGCCGGTGCCGCTCTCACCCTGAATGATCACCGGGAAATCGGTATCGGTAATGCGGTCCATAAGATCGAGAACGGCGTGCATCTTGGGGCTGCAAGTGACGATAGCGCTGTAGTCGTAGCGCAGAGCGAGTGCGCGCCGGCTGGCATCCAGGGACTCGCGCACGGTTTCCAGCTCGGCCTCTCGCTCGACGAGCCGGGCCTGCAAGGCCTCGTTGAGCCGCGCCACTTCCTCGCGAGAAGCACGCAGTTCGCGGTTGGTCTGGGCCAGACCCTCTGAGAGCCGGGCATTCTGCAGGGCAATCGCGGCCTGTTCGGCCAGGGCTGTCACCGTCCCCAGGTGCCGCTCATCGAAGCGACCGACCACCTGCGGATGATCCAGATAGATGGCGCCTAGAGTCCGCTCGCGGCTGATAAGCGGCACGCAGAGGATCGACAGCAACTTGAGTTGCGAGATGCTGGCGGCCGTCGACAAGCGAGGGTCGTCGATGGCGTTGGCCGTCAGCAGTGCCCGCCCATCTTTGGCCACGCGTCGCGCCACGGAGTGACTGACTTCGAATTCGGGGTTGTGGATGGTGCTCTCGTCGATGTTGCGCGCAGCCCGAAACTCCTCGGCGCGCCCGTCGAACAGAATGAGAAAGCCGCGCGCCGCTCCCGTGAGGTCGATGGCACTGTCCACGATGAGGTTCAGCAGGCGCTGAGTCTCGTGCTCGCTGTTGAGCAGCTTGTTGATCTCGGCCAGCCGTTCTAGGCTGCGCAGTCGCTCGGCAAGCCCGGCCAAACCGCTCATGTCCTCGGCCTCACCGACGGCCGCCAGTTCGCGAGCCGCCTCCAGCAGGGGTGCGCGAAACGGATTGAGGTCATGCGTCTCCACCAGGGAGCGGGCGCGTGCTTCATCACGTGAAAGACGCGCGAGCAGTTCCCCCACCTTGCCATAGTCCGGCGTTGGACTGGACAGCGACTCGCGCAGGCGCTGTAGATCCGCCTGCAGACCGAGCAGCAATCCTCGCGCCTCCACGACGCCGTCGGGCGTTTCGCCAAGAATTGACAAGGCCAGCGCCACATCTGCGTCGGCCTCAGCAGTGCCTCCCGCCGCGGCCCGGCGCGCCGCCCGGGTGAAGAGCAGGTCGGCCAGCCAGGGGCCTCGTTCCTCCCGCTCGATCTCGAGCGAAGCCAAGCTGTCCTGCCCGGCGCGAGCCAGGAGGTCCAGAGCCCTGAGCTGCTCGGACCTGAAGGCATGTCGTCCAGCAAGTCCGCCGGCGCGTTCTCCGGCCGCCACAGCCGTTGGCGCATCATCGACGGCCAGTGCCAGGCCTGCCTCGAGCAGGCTCAGTTCGACGAGCCACTCAGGCGCTTCGAGCCCCTCCAGGAACTCGCGTCCCAGCCGGAGGTCTCGCTGTGCTTCTTCGAGACGCCCACGCTGCATTTGGATGCGGCCTCGGGTCAGCGCCACGGCCGCCTGGCCCCTCCGATCGCCGCGTCCGGCACGCAGCCTCATGCTCTGAGCGAAGTGCTCTTCGGCCTCTGCCAGCCGGCCCTCTGCTGCCAAAGCCCGTGCCAGATTGTTCAGCACCATCCCCGCCAGGGCTTGATCGTCGAGACGCTCCGCCAAATTCAGAGCCCGCTGCAAGTTTTGACGCGCGTCATCCACACGGCCAAGCAGCAGGCAGCCAGCACCCAATCCATTCAGCGCAGCCGCCAGTCCGACCAAGTCGCCGGCCGCTTCCATGCGCCGGGCCCCTTCTTCTTGCAATTGCAAGCCGCGCCGCTTCTCACCTCGCTGCCGCAGCGCGCGTCCCATGTTGTAGAGCGGACTGCCGATCAGGGCTTCTTGTCCCAGTCGGCGAGCCATAGCGATGCAGGCCTCGTAGTGCCGCGCAGCCTCATCGAAGTGTCCCAGCTTTTCCTCGATGCTGGCCGTGCGCTCAAGCAAGGCCATGGCGCGGCGGTCGTCCCCGGCGCCAGCTCTGCGCAGACCGTCACGTGCATCCTGCAATGCTCCCTGGAGGTCGCCGAGTGCCTGCCGCACCATGGCGCGCACTTGCAGCGCAAGCAACCCGTCTTCGCGCGAAAGGATCTCTGGGTTCAGCGGCTCCAGCACAGCCAGCGCTTCACGGGCCCTGCCACGCAGCTGGAGAATGCGTGCCTCTCGGAGCGCCAAGCCCGGATCAGAACCCAAGTCTCGCCGCGCCTCCGCGACGGCAGCGAGGGCGCGCTCATGCAGGCTGCCCCGGACCAGCACGTCCACTCGGTCATGATGCAGCCGGAGGAGCCGCTCGGAGCCGGCGCGCGCCCCGCGCACGCCACGCTCGAGGAGTTTCACGGCGCGCTGCAGGCGCCCAGTTCGGCGCAGGGTCTCCGCGGCCTTGACCACCAAATTCAAGAGATCTTCATCATCCGGGACTGTCGGTACATCCCCGTCGATCAGTTCTCCGATCGCTATCGCCACCGATTCGGCCAGCCCTCGCGAGTCCCCCGCATCCCAGCGCGCCAGAGCCATAGCAAGCCGAGTGCGCACTCCGATCGAAGGCGCCTGCACGCTACGCCTGATATCCGGGTCCGTGATCTCGAGGCGATCCAGGGGATGTGCGCGCTGGCGGCTGGCCAAGCCCGCCTCCAGCAGCTGCTCGACAGCCAGTTGAACCGGGCGCTGCAGCGCCTCCTCGCAGAGGCTGGGTTCGAGCGGCCGTGAACACGAGGCCAGCACTCCCAGGAGTTCCTCGGCCGGCGGCGAGAGTTGCAGCGCCTGCACGGCTCGCCCCGTCAGCGGCCAATCCGCTGGCAGGCACGCCTCGTCAATCGCCAGGCCGCCTGCCCCTTCGCGCACGACGCCCTGATGCACGAGCGCGGCCAGTGCCTGTTCAAGAGCGGCGACGGACTCCAGCCTCACGTCTCGCAGGCGTTCGGCGATGACCGGGCAGTCGCCGAGCCAACGCTCCAAGACCTGCGCTGTTGTGGCAGGTGTGAGGCCTGGCTCCCGCCAGATCTCAACCCCGCGCACGCCGGCCAGAAGTCGTGCTACTTCCTCACCGAGTTGCGACTGCTGAGATTCCGCGCGAGTGCAGCCCAGGTCGAGGACGATCGCTCCACGCGCAGCGAGGCCCTCAATCAGTCCGGCAAAGTCGGATGGCCGAGGCCGACCGCTGAACTCCGCGGCAGCGATGCGAGCACGCAGACCTGCATCCGGCGCCTGCACCTGTCGCGCCAACGCCAGGACTCCCTGCAGGACCTCATCGAGCTCCGCGGACGGCTGCGCCAGTTCACCAATCCAGAGCCGGCGGTCGGCGAGGGCCACGAGGCGGGCCTGACGCCGCGCATCATTTCGTGCAAGCGCGATCGAAAGCTTGGCCAGCAGACCGTTGCGCGCCTCTTCGGCCGCCGGCTGATGTGCAAGCCTGGGCAATGCAGCGAGGGCCGCACGCGCATCCGGCGGGCGCAGGGCAGGATCCGGAGCGAGCAGGCGGCCCAGCAGCGAGACAAGCGCTCGGTCGCCGAGTTGAGCCCCATCCTGAACGGTGAACCGCTGGAACGCCTCTCGCTCCAGCAGCATTTCCGCGGGAGTCTCTGCAACAAAGAGGCTGCGGCCGAGCAATGCTTCACTCAGTAAGAGCCCGGCCGCCCAGAGATCGGAGACGATGCTGGCCGGGCGTCCCCGGAAGAGTTCGGGAGCCATAGCGCGCGGCGTGCCCCCGAGCGCCCGCTGTGCAGCCTCTGCGACGGGACAACTCAGACCGAAGTCGAGGATGACCGGCTGACCCTGATCGTCCACGAAGACGTTGTCGGGCTTGAGATCCCGGTGCAGCAGCCCTTGCTCATGGACGACCGCGAGGGCTGACAGCAAGCGGTGACACAGCAGCGGCACATCGTCCGGGCTGCGAGGCCGTGCGGACCAGGCCGCAGAGCACAACGGTCCCCCGGAAACGGCTTCGGTAACGGTGTACAGACTGCGCTCATCGGGATGACGGCCCGCGTCTAGGAAAGCGCTCAAGCCAAGATGCCGAATGCCGAGCAGCGCAGCCTCGGCGAGGCCAGCGGCTTCTTCCTCGCCGCGCGCGTGCAACTTGACGACGACACCTCGTCCACGCTCGTCTTGCGCCAGAAAGGCTCGGCTCGATCCGATCCGTGAGGTCAGCCGGTACGGGCCAATGTGGGTGCCGTGCTCAACAACCATCGACACCGCACTCGTAGAACGTCGATCCTTGCTGCGGCCGCCGCCCGAAGGCAGCGCCGGGCGGCGGCGCGGGTGGCGGAGCGGGCGGAGCTGCGTTGCGCGGCTCCGCAGCGGGAGCGATCGCGGGACGTACGCGTTCCACTTCTCGCCGAAGTTTACTTAGCGCGGCCGACTGCTCCGCGAGGGGCAGCGTGACATCCAGCGCCAGTCCCGGTGCAAGCTTCCGCTTCAGGATGTAGAGGGCCGCGGATCGAACCGGCTGCGCAACACTCTCATCCACGAACAAGTCGAAGGCCCGCTTTGCGATCGCCGGATCGAAGAGCAGCAGGCAGCCGTCTACCAGGGCGGGATGCACGGGCGGCGTCGCCAGTGCCGCGACCAGCCACTTGACGTCGCGCGTTCGGACTCGCGCAGCAACGATGCGGCGACGAAGACTCTCCTGGGTGGACAACCCCAGCAGCCCTTGAATCTCCTCGCGCCAGACCGAGCCGAAGCTGGCATCCAGAATGCGATCACGCAGCAACTCCCCAGTCACACCGAGGTCCTCAAGCCGGCCGCCGCCCGTCCGCGCGATGCGCTCTAGAACCGTTCTGGCTTGCGTCTCGTGCTCGGTCGGCTCGCCCGTCTCGTTGGCATTTGTGAAGAGCACTGAGATTGCGGCGTCGTCAGCGCGATTGAAGCTGCGCGCCACATTGAGGGCGGCCCCCTCGTGCTCCTTGTGCGGCGGGGCATCACCGACCAGGATGATCACTCGCCGCGAAGCGACACGCCACGAAAGGGACTCGGCGGCAACGCGCAGTCCTTCCTCGACCGCCTCTTCGAAATCACCGCCGCCGGCCGCCTCAAGGTCTCCCAAGAAATTGTGTACGAGGTAGCGGTCGTCGGTGAGGTCAACCTTGCGAGTCAGCCAGTCATCGGAGCGATCACGGTAGGCCACGATTCCCAAGCGGAGATCGGGGACGACAGCCGAGAGGTCGGCGATGATGTCGTCGATGGCGAGGCGGGCACTCGAGATGTACTTGTCCATGCTCGCCGTGGCGTCAATCACGAAGGCGACATCGAGCCCGCGCGCTCTCAGTTCGGCCACATAGGCCTGAAAGGGCGAACCAGTCCCGACGCCCTCGAGCGGGACGAGTGCACTTGCAGCGAGCCCGGAACGACGCCCGCCGCCGCCTCTGCCGCCTCCAGAGGAACCGCCCAAGCCCAGAATGTCTTGAGCCGGACCGACGCTGAGGTCCTCGACGCTGACCTCATCCTCATCGACGACGGTCTCTTCGAGAGTCTCCTCCAGCGGCTGGATCACCGGCGGCTCAAGATCGGGCAGCGGCTCCGGCGGAGGCAACACGTTCGCGTTCGCTGGTGTCTCATCCACTGACGACTTCAAGAGCAGGTCCTTCGGCCTCGACGGCGGCGGCCCGTCAAGTGCTTGCAGCCACCACATCAAGAGGATGTGCAACAGGACAGCGCCTAGCAGCGAGAGCAGGCTCCGCGCGAGGCTACGCCGTCCTTCACGCCGCTCCTTCTCCGCTCGCCCCAGTCCGACCACGACCGGTCGGTGGGTCCTCGGGCGGGGCTGGTTGGGGGGACGAGTCGACATCTGCTAAGGAGAACCTCGGAGCGGCGAGAAGGCAACGCCGGGGCGAGTACTATCGGTGCTCGTGTCACTCGGTACAAACCCGTCACCGCCCAGGTCATGAGCCCCGCTCCCGGCCGCCGACCTCGCCGCAGCTCAGGACTGCCTCGCAGCCAGACTGGGCACGCTCCCAGTATTTCCGGCGGGATCCTGCGCGGCCTACGCCTAGCCGTCCCCCTCGGGAGCGAAGTTCGGCCGACGCGCGCTCTCGTGCGGGAGGCCCTCTTCAGCATGCTGACCGGACGCATCGAGGGAGCCTCTGTACTCGACCTCTATGCGGGCTCCGGAGCCTTAGGCATCGAGGCGCTGAGCCGCGGTGCCCGGCACTGCACGTTTGTAGAGCGCAGCCCTGACGCACTGGCCTGCCTGCGTGAGAACCTCGCCGCGACACTCCTACCAGCGGATCGCGCCACGATCATTGCACGCGATGTGCATGCGCAGGACTGGCCAACCGGCGGCCCCTTCGGGCTGGTTCTGGCCGATCCTCCCTACGCTACGGCGCTCTCCCAACTGCTGCCGGCCTGGATCGCCGAAGCGGGATGCCTCGCGGACCACGCATCGATTGTGCTGGAAATCTCGAGTGCGAGAGTGGCTCCGCAGTTTGCTGGAGCGCTGCCATTGGAGAGGCTCCGCACGCACGGGTCGAACACCATCTGTCTCTACGCGCGACACGGCGGTGCTTGCTGAACCCCGGAAATTCCAGCGCAATTGGAAGGCCTCAAGTGCGCCTCGCTCAGCATCGATAGGGGTTCGCCGGAGGGCGCCAACAGGCGGCTTCCGGTCCCCCACCATGACGCACAACCACGACTCAGGGCCTCATCAGCCCCCCCGCGCGCCGTTGCCGGCCCCGCAGCCTGACGACTCGAACGAGAGCCGCCTAGAGCAGTGGCGCGAGTTCCTCGCCTCCGAGCGTGACTGGCCCTCGGCTGAGCTCGACGCCGCGCTCGATGATGCCCTGGTCCAGTTGCTCGAGGACGCTCGGCGCTCATTCTGATCTGCTAGGCTCGGGGATCCGGTCAGCTAAGCCGGAGTCCTCCCGTGGCCACGTCCAAACCCTTCGCCATCCAATGCGCACCGCTGCCCGTTCCGCGACCGTGGGGCGGTCGGAGGATTGCGCAGCGCTTCGGCTGGAGTCCGCCTAGCTCCCGCGGCACGAGCAGTCGCGCTCAGCCCGCTGACAGCCGGGCGGAATCCATCGGGGAGTGGTGGCTGGCGAGTTGTCACCAGGGCGCAGTCACGCGGCTTTCCAACCCTCCGACAGGGGGCCCGGCCGACCTCGCACGCTGGCTCGACGGACCTGGCCGGCTCAGCAACCTGCCGAGTTCCGCCGACTTTCCGCTCCTTGTGAAATTTCTCGACTGCGAACAGATCCTGTCGCTACAGGTCCATCCCGACGACACCGTGGCGCGGCGCCATGGGTTGACGCGCGGCAAGACGGAGGCTTGGTTCGTCCTGCATGCCGAGCCAGGGGCCGCGGTGTATCTCGGTGCGGCGTCAGGGCGGACCTGCCCCGATCTCTTTGAGGCTGTGGCGGCCGGTGCCAGCGACGCGCAACTCCTCGCCATGCTACAGCGCATCGAGGTGCGTGCCGGTGACGCCCTGCTCATCAACGCCGGCACGATTCATGCCATCGGGCCGGGGCTGGCGCTCTTCGAGGTTCAACAGAGCTCAGACACGACCTATCGCATCCATGACTGGGGCAGGGGCCGACCTGTTCAACTCCGCCACGCTGCAGAGGCGGCCCGCGACGTGGTCGCGCTGCCAGCCAGAAGTCCGCACCGGCTCGGTACGTGGGATCTGCTGGTCGAGTGCGAGGCCTTTCGGCTAAGCCATGCCGCCGGCCTGAGGGACACCCTGACTTGGACACCTGGGCCTGCAAATTGGGCGCTGCTGACCGTCGTTTGCGGGTCTGGCGAATTGCAGACCGGCGGAGTGCATCATCAATTGGAACCCGGCTCGACTTGGCTGCTTGTCGGGGAAGCGACGTTGAGTGGGGCCGCCCTGGAATTGCTGGCCGTGGAGAGCGACTCATGACCCGGCAACGCCTGCAGAAACTCATGTCGGCCTGCGGCGTCGCCAGCCGCCGCGGCTGCGAGGAACTCATCTCTCAGGGCCGCGTGGAGGTCGATGGCGAAATCGTCACCGCGTTGGGCACTCAGGTTGACCCCGAGACCCAGCAGATTCGCTGTGACGGACGCATTCTCAAGCTCTCGCCGCAGCTCTACTACCTGCTCAACAAGCCGCGCGGCGTGATTTGCTCGCTGGTGGGCAGGAGTTCGGGACTGCGCGCCATCGACTTCCTGCCGCCACGAGCGCGGGATCGTCGCCTCTACACGATCGGCCGCCTCGATGTGGACAGCGAAGGAGCACTCATTCTTACCAACGATGGAGAACTCTGTCACCTCGTCTCGCATCCTCGCTTCGGGGTGCGAAAGACGTATCGGGTCGAGGTCGAAGGGCAGCCAGACGAGACCACCATCGAGAAGATGCGCCGAGGCGTGTGGCTGGCCGAAGGCCGTACGGGGCCGGTCGAGATTGTGCTGCTTCATGCTGCACGCGAACGCTCTCACCTGGCTGTGACTCTGTCGGAGGGAAAGCGCCGTGAAATCCGCCGCCTCTTTGCCCGCTTCGGCCACGAAGTCCGTCGCCTCGTACGCGTGAGCATCGGACCCGTGCAACTCGGCGAGCTGCCTGCGGGCAGCACCCGCTCGCTGACACCCGCCGAGATCAAGGCGTTGCGCGAGGCCGGCACCGCCGTGATCCGCCTCGGGGGCGGATCGCGGCCGGGCAAGCCGGCGCGCCCGACTGGCGCTCCGGCGCAACGCCGACTGGCGGGCAAGTCGGCCAGTCCAGCTCTTAAGCGTCAACGCGGCTCTCAGGGGGATCCTCGGCTTGCGGCGCAGCCGCCTTGGCGCTCAGGTCGAAAGCGCCGCGGCCGCTGACGCGAGGGTTTCGCTCAGCGCAAGTTGCCAAGCAGCCGCCGCAGGGTGGCATGCCAGGCGGGGTCTGCGGGTTGTTGCAGCAGGATTTCTCGCGCCAGATCGCCGCCGCGCGCATCGCCTGACAGGATCAGTAGCGCTGCGTAATGGAGCCGAGGCAGCGGCTGCGTACCGAGCAGGCGTTGCGCTGACTCCAACATCGGTAGCGCCTCCGAGTCGCGGCCGGCGTGCAGCAATGCGCCACCGAGACTCAGCAAGACCGTCGAGTCCTGAGGCGCAGACTCATAGGCCTCAAAGCCGATTCGCAAAGCCTGATTGAGGTCGCCACGCTTGAGCAGGATGCCGCAGAGCACCGCCATGAGCTGCGCGTCGGGACCGAGCTGCAAAGCGGACTCAAGCAGACCCTGGGCCACTTCCCAACGCTCGGCAGCCCCCATGTCGCGAGCTGCCTCGATGAGCGCGGCTCGCACGTCGCTGTGCCCGGGCGCTGAGTGCCAGGCGAAGAGCAGTGCCTCGCCGAGTTCGCGCTCGAGCCGATCGCGCTGGGCCGGCGAGACCGTAGCCTCCGCCTCCACGGCCAGTTCGATGCGCGCTGCCCGCGCAATGAGCAGTCCTTTGAGTGCGGCCGAGCGGGCCCGCAGAACAAGACCCAGCCTCCGATTCTCCTTTTCACTCAAGGGGCGGACAGCCAGAGAAGACGTATCCAAGGGGACAGCAAGTCCGGCCAATTGCCTCAGGTTGATTCGTGCCAGCTGGCTTGGCACTGTCACCGTGTCGTGTGACGGCCATGAACTTCGGACGCCAGCAAACGTTGGCGGCAGCAAGTCCCGCAGTCGCGCCTGGAGCGTCCACGCGTCGGCCACATACAGGTCTTGCACGTCGTCAGCCCCGGCCGGACCTACGGCCGACGGGCGCGCCGCGAGTGCAGCATTGACGCGCGCCGAATCGGGAAGCCCGGCCGATAATCCGCCCACCAGACCAATGAGCGGCTGATCGGCGCGCAAGGAAGCCAGGAAGAGCCTTGCATCGGGAAAGACCTCAACGAATTGATCGGCAACGCTGCCGAATGTCGGCCAACTCAGCTGCGAGAGGTCAATCCATTGGACCGCGACACCAGAGGGAGCGAGTGCCCGGCGCATGGCTAGGAACTGCGCCATCGTCAGGCGAATGGCAGCCTCCCTGCCGGGCGTGCTCACGGGGCTGTCGATAATGAGGTCGTAGGAACCTGGATGTTCCTCGAGCCAGGCTTGAGGCGAGGCATGCCTGAAGACCGGGCCGACCGCCTGGGAACCGAGGGCTGCCGCGACTGTCAAGAGTTCTGCACTGGGCTCGATGCACTCCAGCCGTTCGGGCAGGAGTTCTTGGATGCCAGTCCAGAGCTCTGCCGATCCCAATCCGAGAATCAAGGCGCGTCGAGCTTCAGGTCGCAGGCCAACCGAGATGCGTCCGGCACGGTGAGCCAGCAGCGCCGCAGCCAGTCCCGGCTGCAGGGGCTGCCCGTGGAAACCTAGCTGCGGCGCTCCCGTTGGGCCAACTCCAGCCGAAGCGATCCCAAACACGCCCTCGGCCTGCCAGTGCGCAGTCGTCGGGTCACGGAGTTCCTCGGGAGTTGACCAGGTTAGCGGCAGCGCTGGCCCCAGGATCGCCACTGGCAGGACGAGCCACTTCCAGCGGCTCGTGGTCGCGAAGGCACAGAGCACGGCGCCTACAGCCGCTACCCACGCACCACCGATCAACGCGGCTCTGGTGAGTTCCGGCTCGTCTTGCGACGCAGGCTGGCCGGCCTGCCAATGACGCAGCTGCACGACCGCAACAAGGCCGAGTGCAGCTCCGGCGAACCAAAGCGCCAAATCGAGCCCCTGGGGAACTCCCGTTCTCCGGCCAGTCTCGGCAGACTCGCGAGGCACCCGTTGCTGAGTCGCCGAACTCGCACCACTCGAAGTCATGCTGAACTTAGCATTCCGCAGCGTGGCGAGGAGCAGCAGGGATCCTGCACCGGCCACTGCCGCGCCTCCGAGACGCGCCGACGTGAACAAACCGCCACCGCTATAAGTAGCTGCATCACTCATCCCGCTCCACAGCACTGCTGCCCAAGAGGCGCTCGCCGACAGCAACAGCAGCGCGCCCGAAACCAAAGCCAGCGCAGAGAAACTCCGCAAGGGACCGCTGACCAACCCGGTCGCCGCGAGTGCTCCCAGAGCGATAAAGCCCAGTGACACCGGCCATTCGAGAGGCTGCATCGGAACGCCTCGGCTGAACCCCCGCAGCACAGTGAGGGCAAGCGCTGTGGAACCGAACGCTGTGACCAGCGTCGCCGCGTGGCGCCAGCCGCTCCCCGAGACAGTCCCAACCAGTCCGATGGGGAAAATCCATAGACGGGCCTTGTTCTGATGCTCCCCACTGGCCAATGCTGCAACCGCACAGGCAACCGTAGCCAAGGCGCCGGCAGCAGCGACGGACAGGCCCGTATTCGATTGCAGAAGAGCGGTGCCCGCCCAGGCCGCTCCCAAGAAACCAAGGGCGATGGACGCCAGGAACGGGCTCAGATTCGCAGGTGGCCGTGTGTCGGCCGTTGACACCCGGCAAAGTTCAAGCGCCGTGACTGCAACCAGCGCTGATCCAGCCGCCGCCATGGCCAAGGCCAGTGACAACTCTGCACCCAAATCCTGCTCGAACAGCGCCGAACCGAGGGCCAGGAGTGCATCGGCTGCCAGCCATCTCGCCACCCAATCGCGCGAACCCTGAGTTTTTAGCAGCAGGGACATTGCCAGAGCACCTGCTGACGCGCCTGCCAGACCCCAGGGCGCAAGCAGTGCCGGACGAGGCGCTGTTCCAGCGACGGCGGTGCCCACGATAACCATCGACCAGGCGATCCAGATCAAAGCCGCACCGCAGCAGATCGCGGCAAACCGGCTGAGGGCGGTTGGGCTCACTCGGCCGCGTCCTTGAGCAGGAGGCCCACGAGATAGAGAGAGCCCGTGACGAGAACGAGTTCTCCTCGGCCAGCGAGCGCCCGCGCCGCTGTGAGCGCTTGCTGGGGATCCTCAATGGACTGTGCCGGAGTACCGGGCGCCAACGAAGCTAGCAACTCCGCGGGAGGAACGCCGCGCTCGCCTGGGGTTCTGGTGAGCACAAGCGGTAGTCCTCGCTGACTCCAGGGTTGGAGCATGGCCACAGCATCTCGCCCCGTGGTCGCTCCAAAGACAACGGCGCGCAGTGGCGTCGTCGCAAGTTCGCTAGCCAATGTCTGTTGGGCAGCGACGGTGTGGGCGCCATCGAAGAGGACATCCCCAACGACTTGAAAGCGGCCCGCGACCGCGTGCCGGTCAATTGCAGCGTCAATCGCAGCCGTTCGCGGCGGGACATGCCCAAGTTGTGCCAGCAGGTCCAACACGAGCCGCGCAAGGGCGCGATTGGAGCTACGAGCATCAGCTGAGTCCAGGCGAAGGAGATGCACAGGGGAGTCTTTCGTTTCAGCCAGCTTCTGAATCTCCCTGCGGGCTGGTTCGGGAACTCCCACACCCAACGCCATCGGCGCGCCGCGCCGCAGAATGCCTGCCTTCTCACGCGCGATCTCCGCCAGACTGCTTCCCAAGATCGCGGTGTGCTCCAGACTAATGGTCGTGATGGCACACACGTCCGCATGCATCAGGCGGGTGGCGTCCAGGCGCCCACCCAGCCCTGTCTCCCAGACCACCGCCTCCGCACCGGCTTCGGCGAACAGCACGCGCGCTAGGGCCGTGAGGTACTCGAAGAACGTGGGGATTTCACCGACAGAGGCTATGGCCCGATCGACAACCTGGCGAGCCCGATCCAAGAGATCGTCCGTCGGAAAGCATCCATCGATGCGAACACGCTCCCGCACATCGTGGAGGTGAGGGGACGTGAACGTGGCGGTTTTCAAGCCGTACGCTCGCAGTCCGGTGGCGATGAGTTCCGTTGTGCTGGTCTTACCCTCACTGCCGGCCACATGGACTGCCACGCGCGGCCACGGCAGATCTGGGAGCGCGCGGAGCAAGCGCCCCATGCGGCCCAGATCGAGCCGGACGCCACCCTCGTGAAAGCTTCGGGAGCGCTCGAGATCGAGCAGCGATGCCAGTCGCTCCTGCAAGCGGATACACGATGTCGCTGACGTCATTGCTACCACTATAATCCGCCACAATGCGACCAATCATTGGCATCACTTGCAGTTCAGACGATGCCGGGCAAGTCACCGTCAGGCCTGCGTATCTGAGGGCGGTTCACGCGGCAGGCGCCATCCCGGCGCCCTTGCCCTTTGTGGTGAGCGACACCGAGGCCTGCGCTGTGCTCAGCAGCTTGGACGGAATCATCTTCAGCGGCAGTGATGACCTCGACCCTTCGCTCTGGGGCGAAAAGCGCCATCGCGCGACCGTCCTCATGCATCCACGACGTGCGCTGTCGGAATTGATCCTGGCACGCTCGGCGCTGGGGCGGCGCACTCCCACGCTGGGTATCTGCGGCGGAATGCAGACACTCAATGTGGCGGCGGGTGGCAGTTTGCATCAGCACATTCCGGACATCCCGGGCAGTCTTGTTCACCAGGACCAGGGCTCAACATCTGCAGGGGCCTCTGCAGGCGGGCACGTCGTTGAAATAGAGGGCAACAGTCGGCTGGCAACGCTGATCGGTCGGCGGTCCATCGTGAATAGCCGACACCATCAGGCGGTCAACTCACTGGGAGTTGGTCTCGTCGCAACAGCTCAGGCACTCGATGGGATTCCCGAGGCCCTTGAGGCCCCCAATTGGCCGTTTCTGCTCGCGGTCCAATGGCATCCGGAAGATCTGATCGACGACACAACTCAACTCAACCTTTTCCGGGCACTGGTTGAAGCCGCTGACTTACAGCACCGAGGCGCAGCACGTGGATCGTGAGCGGCTTGCCTCGAAGAGCAGCGCTGAAGGCCGTGCGGCCCAAAGACGCCTCATCGCCTACAGCGGCATGGCGGTGCTGCTCCTGGCGTTCCTCATATTTCGTGGCCTGCGACCGAGCAGTGAGACGGCGCTCACGCCTGTCGACCTTCCTCCCCCGACACCCGTCGCCGCTGAACCCGACAGTGTTCACGTGCCTCTTGCCCGCATTGATCCGGAACTGCTCAAGCAGGTTCGGGACGACAACAGTGTTGCACGCGCCTACTTAGAGCCAGAAGCCCTTCGGCACCTCGTTGATCAAGCCTCGCGACTCGTCTACGGCGACTTGGAAACGTTAGGAGTCGAAGCGGTCGAGCACTCGTCAGTCCTTAGCAATCCGAGCGAGTACCGAGGCAGGCCGATCTGGATCCTGGGCCATCTTCAAACGATCGATGAGATTCCAGGGCCCTTTGGCGAGTTGAGCCGCGGAACGATACTGGACCTACACCAGCAACCATGGGCATTTCTGGCGGTGCTGCCCCCGGAGGAGTTGCGAGTCGGAGACGTAGTGAGGGCGGCTGGCTTCTTCTTCAAGGTGCACGACATGCCCGGCCCACTAGAAGCTCAGGTGAGTCAGCCGTTGTTGGTCGCGGAGGAGGTTCTGCGTTCCGCGTTGCCATTACGTCCCGTCACGAAGCTGCGCAGCGATCTCTTCGATCGGGTTCGTGATGACGACCTCGCCGAAGCCAGCAAGCCCGTCGAGAGCCCAGAATTCTTCGAACTCCTCTCCTACGTACAACATGCCGCAGAAGAGGACTTCTATCCGGCAGACGGGGCAATCATCGAACACCCCACCGGCCGGCTGATGCAGCGGACGGCCGAGTTCCGAGGTCAGGTCGTCCGCGTCTCTGGAACACTGGCCTTGGTCGAGCAAGTTCCGCTTGGACCGCGAGGGCAGAACCCGCTGGGCATCCCGATGATCTGGCGGCTCTGGCTGGCGAACCAGTCCGGGCCCTCTGTCGTCTACAGCTTTCAAGATCCAGGCAACCTCGTGCCAGAGCGCGACATCGTCGATGCTGACGGCGTCTACTTCAGGCGATTCGCATATGAGAATCGCCTGGGCAAACCGTACACGGCCGCCGTTATTTTGGCCCGCAAGTACGCCCGCTTCGCGCGGCCCCCAGATTTGATCACGCCACTCGTCACGAAGATGGCACTGGTCATGGTCGGCATCCTGGGCATCTTTCTCTTTTTCGCCGGTCGAAATGACCGTGCCTCCGCCGCCAAGGCGCGCTCGGAGCGGATTCAGCGGCAGCAGCGAATGACGCGGCCTCATGACCGCTTACACAGTCAGACTCATGGGGACCAGCCGTGACACGGACTTCTCCCAATTCAGGATCTGCGGCACAGCTTGCAGCCTCTGTAATCATGAGTCCCGAATCGTTGGCGGAATTCGCCGAACGGGCACCCGCACCTGGAGGCCGCGTCGTAGTCACGGACAGCAATGTCCTGCCACTCATTCCCCAGGGTCTTCGTTCAACTCCTTGCCTTGCGCTCCCTCCAGGCGAAGTAAACAAATCATGGACGACCCTGGAAGCCGTGCTCAACTTCATGGTCAGGGCGAAACTCGATTCGGACGGCGAGGTGATTGCCGTCGGCGGTGGTGTCGTCACGGATCTAGCCGGACTTGCCGCGTCCTTGTTTCATCGAGGCATCGCCTGGTGTGCCGTTCCCACGTCGCTTATTGGACAGGTCGACGCAGCCATCGGTGGCAAGTCGGCCGTCAACTTGGGCGGGATCAAGAACGTCGTTGGCGCCTTTCATCCGCCTCAGCAGGTACTGGTCGCCCCGCACTTCCTCAAGACACTTCCGGATCGAGAATTGCGCGCCGGTTTGGGCGAAGTGCTCAAGACTGCAATCCTCTCGGGCGAGAAACTTTTCGCTCAAGTGGAGCGCCTGAGTTCAACCGATTTCAGGCTCGGCTCCCCCGATGCGGTTGCGGTCATTCGAGTATGCCTTGAGACGAAGGAGGCGCTCGTCAAACTGGACCCTCGCGATAGCGGTGTCCGCCGCTTACTCAACCTGGGCCACACGTTCGGACACGCCTTTGAAGCCAACTCGAGATCCGCACTGCTCCATGGCGAAGCGGTGGGCCTAGGCTTGTTGTGCGCCGCCCGGCTAGGGGCACTGCACTTTGGACATGGCGACTCCCTGGAATCGCGCGTTCGACAGCTATTAGTCCGGTGGGGACTGCCCACATCAACCAACCACGATTCCACCCTGCTGGTAACTTACCTTCGGCACGACAAGAAACGCCGAAATGGGAACTTTGTCTTCGTGGCGCCTCGCCGGCCGGGCGATGTTGAGGTTATCGAGAGCCCGCCCGAGGCCCTGATAAGTAAGGCGCTTCTAGCTGTCTCGCCAGAACACTCAACTTCCTCGGCGTAGAAGTCCGACAAGGGGGCATCCATGGGCCCCGCACACCTGCTGCCGCCACTCGCCTCTGCCTGCTCGGCAAGCCATCCTGTTGAGTTGTGGATTCTCGTCAACGGCGAGATTGTTCAGGCGGCCGGTTCATTTTTACCGGTCGATGAGCGCGGACGCATTCAATTAACGGCCACTCTTCCAGACGGTTTTGTGGGCATCCTGAGAGCCGGAGCGGCCGTTCGCGGTTTCTTCACTGATCCGGCCGGGGCAGTGCATACCTTCCTAACATCCATTCACGATTGGCGGCCCTTCAAGGATCGCCCGGAGGCGGCTCGAGTCCTTCTTGAGTCACCGTCACTCGTTGCGCCGTGCCAGCGCCGCCGAGGCGCTCGCCAGCTCGTTCACGGAAGTACAGTCCGGCTCTCTGTCACGATTCGGGGCGAGAAGGACACCGTGACGGGGAGGCTCGTCGATGTGTCACCTAGCGGCTTGGCTGTTCGCGTCGTTAAGGCTCAGCGAAACTGGTTTTCAGAAGGAACTCGGCTAGAGGTCGAGGTGGACTTGCCTAATCGGAATGAACCCGTCAGATTCCATGCAACGCTAGCCCGCATTGAGCGTGAGGCGCTTAACTACCTGCACGGCTTGAGGGTGGACGGCGGCAGCGCTGGTCGGCACGCTCTCTCTGAGATTCTCGCCCACGTTGCCTAGACTGCGGCTTACGGGGCGCTGTTGATTCTCATGAGCAGCACATTCGAGAGCCCAAACTCCGTGATAACTCCGTTCGACTCTTTGGTCAGCACTTGAATGAACAACGGAAGGCCGTCGACCGTTGGTGACATGTTGGTCGGCATGTTCTGTGAGATGAATACCTTCGGAAAGCCCCCGGGAAGATTGAAACTGAAGACAGGTGTTGCCAAGTTGATCCCAAACAGCCCCCCATGCAATGGAAGTGGCGGGACCGCAAGTGCGACACCTAGGAACATCACTGCTCCGAGTGACTGCGATCCGGCTAAGTGATCCAGTAAGAACAGCACGGTGCCACCGTTCGAGAAGCTGCCGGCCATGAGCGCGGCTGGCGCAACCTGCCCAATGCCGGGCTTCGCAAAGCCTGGTAGTTCCTTGAAGTCGCTCGCCAAGTAAACGAAAGAATTTGGCAGCGTCCCAACCTCATTGTTTGGTGGAAGCGTGACTCGAACGTCTACCGTTGTCTGCTCCTCCAGGAGAAAGTACGGCAGATTCACCGTCACAATGTCCCCGTTGATTGCAGTGACGGGTGCAGATCGGTAGCCGACCGTTGCGTTGCCAAACTCAATCAACGTTCCGGGGGGCGGACCACCCAGCCCGGCCGTCTGAATGGTGACAGCAACCGGAATTGCGGGCTGCCCCGGATACGGAAGAGCACCCGCCTGAAAGATCCCGGAGGTCTGGAGTCCCTGACTGGGATTCACGGCTGCAACGACGACCGACAGGTACGAAAGGGCATCGACAAGATTTGCAGTTCCATTGCTGTTCGTGATGGAGATATCCAGAGGGACACCTCCTGGCGGTCCCTCTGGAAGTTGGACTGTCATGGTTCCAGCAAGTCCGTTGACGCTCAAGACTAGAGCGTTGAATCCCCCAATAGTCACTGTCGTGTCTTGAACAGTCGAGAAGCCTGTTCCTAAGAATGAAGTCGTCGTGAACTCGAAGCCAGTCGGAGGCGATGGACCACTAGTGATTGAGAGGGGCGAATAGGTCAACGCATTCGAGTACGTGACGTCTCCAATTGATGTCTCAAGGTGCACGTCAACAAACTGGGCAGGCACGCTAATGGCAGGTGGGGCGAACGCGATCGAGCCTGCAACTCCAGGAATCACTTGGGTGACGTTTGCAGCCTGGCCGGCTACGAATACCTGTATGCCTGACACGGGCACCTGAAGCGCTTGGAGTGTCACAACGGGGCCGCCATGGTGCGTGACGACTGGCGCGATAGCGGTCAACCTGAGTAGCGGTCCGTAAACGACATGTGAGCGCCCCGTCTCTGACCGCCCAATCCCGGTGAAGTCGAACGGATCCGGCGGCGATGCGGCTCCAGGAGATCCAATGGAAAGGTCTGTCGCCCCATCGCCATTCATGTCACCGACCGCAACGCCAGCTCCAGCATGGTCCGCTGTGTTCTCGCCACGAAACAACGCTAGCGAATACGGAGTCGCCGACATGCCCAAACTCACCGTGCCACCTGCCTGAGCGAGCAGTTGGCCATCGAGTATTTCAGCGACACCTGCACCGACAAAAACGGTCTGGCCCTGGATCCGAGGAGCGTTGGGAAAGCCCACGAGGACGTCTGGGACTTCATCACCATTCCAGTCGCCGGCTCCCGTTATGAACACGCCATGCAACCCATTGCCGGTCGTGGCTCCCTGAATGTGAATACCCAACTGAGATGCGGGCGACTCGAGTTCCTCAAGTCCAAATCCCTGTGGCATTCCACCTGCGATTGAACCCGGAACTATGTAAAGGGAGCCACAGTCCGTTTTGCCGCCACCGTCACCGTATGGTGCGCCAATCGCGAGTTCCTCGTAACCGCTAGAAGACTCATACAAGTCCCCAGCGTTTCGAACGAAGAACCCCACTTGGTCCCCCGCTGCGACACCAGTGAAAATGACCCCTGCGCGATTCGGTCCATTGCCAAACTGAGCTGTCGTGTAGTTCGATGCAGGTGTTCCGGAGGCCACACCGCGCAATACGTACACCGCCCCGGCGAAGAACGCGCCAGCAGCCGTCGTGCCAGGAGCGCCGATTGCGAACTCATCGCCGAGCAACCCCGACACCACGTTGTTGGTCATTGGGAGTACTGGGTCGAATCGTCCCAGTCCGGCAACCGAGAAGCCCAAGAACTGCAGGCTGTTGCCGCCGTGAACGACGGTAGACAACCCAACTGGCAAGTTCGCCAGGTCGACCACACTCATCGATCGATAACCGGCCTGTCCGTAGACAACGGTGGCAGTGCCGTTTTGCATGAGGCCATTTGTTGAGTCCAGCGGTGCACCCAAGATGATGTCACTTAGGCCGTCTCCGTTGGCATCGACGTCACCGGAAACAGATGTGCCTACCAACGCAAATTCGCGTGCCCCTTCGAAGAAGACGGCCCAGTTTCCAGGATCTCCAACCAGATCGGATAGCTTCACCTTCTTTGGAAGGTCGTCAAAATTGGCACTCCCAAAAAGCACATACCCGCCCCCCGCAGCCTGACGCCCAAGGAACGTGTGCGACGGAGCTCCGATGACAACATCATCAATTCCATCGCCGTCAACGTCTCCAGCCGCACTTACAGCACTGCCCAATCGGTCGCCTGGATCACCAACAAACTCAATGGCCTGTCCTGCCGAAAAGTTCGAGAAATCAAAAGTCGGTGTACTGCCCGGCAGTCCATTGGTCGGCCCGCCGAAGAGCACGTAAACCCGGCCAGCTTCATCGAGCGTCCCAGACAGCGGTGCGGTTGGAAGGCTCGGGGCACCGGTAATTAGATCGTCGTATCCATCGTGATTGAGGTCTGCAAAGGCCGAGCCACTTCCGAGTTCACCTACGACTGGGGAAACGACCGGGAAGGACCCGCTAATACCGCCTTGCCCGTACACCCGGATTCCCCGCACAGCCGGCATGTCCTGCAGAAGATCGGATTGAGCGGTCACTTCACAGGTCAGAGCCAGCCCCAGCGCAAGTGTGCATGAGCAGAAACCGTTCATAAGTTTTTTGTTTGCAGTCACCTGCGAACACCTCCGGGCGGATTCTATCACCCGTTCTCTGGGGGTCCAGGGCACGGGATTCAGAATATCGACATTGCTGCGGGCCGAAACGTAACCGAGAACAGCCAGACCCGTCAGTCCAGGCGTGGATTCTCCGCCAATCTTGACTCGCCCAGAAATGGGTCTTCACTTCTCGGGAGGAACCGTCCAAGACTTTTTGAGGCTTCAATCCGCATTCGAGGGCGATGGCTGGTCCAAGGGAACTCCGGACGACTGGATCCGTGCCGGTCTGGCAGCTGATCGATCCGAGCGTCTTCGTCTATGGCTGGTCGGAGCCAGGGTTGACGAGGAGTTGAGACGCCTCGAGTTGATGGGTGGCCGACTGATCGGCTGGCAGGATGAGGGGTTTCCATCCGGGCTTCTATCGCTGCCACAGCCCCCGATTGCCCTGACCGTCATTGGTCGATGGCCCACCCCGGAAGCGACCTTGGCCATCGTTGGGTCTCGTGCAGCAAGTCCCTATGGCCGGAGCGCTGCGAAGAGACTGGCCATCTGCACCGTACGAGAGAGAGTCGCAGTAGTCAGCGGGCTTGCCCGCGGAGTTGACAGATTCGCACTTGAGGCAGCGCTCTACGAAAGAGGTTGGCCCATCGCAGTTCTAGGCTGTGGGGCGGACATCTCCTACCCTCCGGAAAATCAAAAACTCCAGCAACAGATTGCGTGCGAAGGCACAATTGTCAGCGAGTTCCCCCTCGGACTGCAGCCGACTCGACATACGTTTCCCCGACGGAATCGCATCATCGCGGCATTGTCCCGGTTGGTCCTTGTCGTAGAGGCAGGTGTAAACAGTGGAGCCCTCATCACCGCCAAGCACGCCTACGAACTCGGTAAGGACGTACTTGCGGTTCCTGGGCCAATCGACTCACCAACGTCTTTTGGAACTAATCGACTCATTTTCGACGGTGCATCCCCGGTCCTAGACGAGGACCACTTGATCTGGGCGATCGCCGCAGCTGCGCCACAATACCCGCGCGAAGGTGCGAGCAACGCGCACCTCAGTCGCCCGCTTCTAGCAGCTCTGCTAGCGAGGCCGATGAGCCCGGATGATCTTGCCCTGGCGGCAGGCGTCGAGATTCAGGCCGCCCGATCTCAACTCATCGGCCTCGAGTTGGAAGGCTTAGTTTGCCGCGTGAGTGGCGGCCTCTACGCCCTCAAGCAGCAATCGGCAGCGTGGCGCAATGCTGCGTCATGCACGCGCTAAAGAAACTCCTCCAAGACATGCGAGACAATCCCGAGCAAGGTGACTCCGGCTACAAAATACAACCAACGCCGAACTCCATTCCGCGCCGCTACCGAGACGGAATCGATGCGCAGCGAGTTGTACGCCAGGAAAAGCACGAGCGACAGAACCAGAAACCACAGGACGTGCTCGATCAAGGAGAGGGGACCGACTCTCGTCATGACTGACCTGTGTGCCGCCTTCGAGCTGCTTCGTAGGCGTCCACAGTAGCGATCAAATTCATGATCCCCGCCACCGTTGTGAACACGAGTCCCAGCTCGACGCGGTCAATCGTCCGCCCTTGAGGCCTTGAACCAGCCCATGCGTCGGCGAGAACTATGGGAACTCCAGCCAGCACTTGACCATAGAAGTGAAAGGGAAACCTATCGGATGAAATACACGTTCCCTCGCTGAGCATTAGCCCGAGACCGAGTGTTCCAAAGATGAGCAGTGCAAACCACACGGCCTTCGTGCGTCTGCCGAGCAGGAGATGGCCGAGGCCAGGCAGGGCCCAGGCGGTGATGACAATAATCGCAGTGGGAATCACGAAGCCCTCATGATCGATTCTGGGAAGCTGGCATGGAACATGCTTTTTCCATAAGTTGGCGACCTTTAGCAACCCGGTGCTGGCATGACGAACGACAATGACGGTTCGACGGAATGCCGGACTTCTAGTCCGTGGCACTTCTCATGCAGCGTTCGTCCGCGCTACGGGGAAGTCGATCGAATGGGCATCGTTTATCACGCTCATTATCTCGTTTACTTTGACATCGCGCGCACGGAGTTTCTTCGCGCCAGCGGAAGCGCCTATTCGGAAATTGAGCAGCGCGGCATTCGACTGGCCGTCGTGCATGCCGAGGTCGAGTACCTGAGTCCGGCGCGGTACGATCAAGAGCTCAGCGTGCATGTCCTCGTCACCGAGATCTCGGGGGCCAGCCTGAGATTCGCTTACCAGCTTCGGAACACTGCCGGCGCGCTGCTGGCTAGGGCTCAAACCCGCCTTGCCTGCCTGGACTCTCGGAACCGGCCAACTCGATTGCCGATCGACATCTCGGCAAAGCTCGCCTCGGGAATGAATGCTCAGCTACCGCTGACTAATCGCCCATGAAGTGGCTACCTATCGTTCTCGCTGCGACTGGCATCTCTTGCGCAACGGCTGGGCGAGAGCCCGACGGCGACCCCAGTGCGGCCGGTCAGTTACCGCTGCCCGCAGAGGGTGATTTGTTTCAGCTCGCCGACAACGAGTTGGTGGAGCGCATAGCTGAGTCTCTCTCAATCGGCCTAAGAGATGACACCGCGACGCTCATTAACTCGCTGGAACGGCTCATGCCGGTCTGGCAATCGGAGCAGCGCAGACTTCAGGAACGGCCCTTGGAGGCAGTGCTGACGATCAAGGTCGTCCTCCACTTTGATCAGTTACTGGAAGCCTTCGGAAGCGGGCCTCGCGAATGGCGCCTCGTCGCCGCCTGGGCGCTCGGTTTCAGCCGGGTCCCCGCAAACCAAGCTGGCTTGCTGTCGCCCCACTCTCAGGCCGTCCTTGCGCTGTCTAGCGCTCTCGGTGACCCGGACGACGAGGTCTTGCGCAATGTCCTGCTGGCACTTTGGAGGCTTGCGGATGAGCACACAAGTCTTCCCCCGATTCTCGAACTTCTAGGGAGTCATCATGACCCCGAAGTGCGAGCGAACGCGGCCCTGACTCTTGGACATTGCCTGAATCAGGGCGATGAGGCGCTGGCCCGAGATGCAGTGGTCACGGCTATGAAAGACACAGAACCCAAGGTTCGCCTGCACGGGAGTTCCATTGCTCGCCGATTCCCCTCGAGCGCAACAAGTACCGCGCTACGAACTCAACTCGCGGCGGAGACAGTGCCGCTCGTTCGTGCAGGCATCGCGATTGCTCTTGGCGCTGCCAAGGACAGGACAGCGGCAGGCATGCTAGTTGAGATGCTCAATTCGCCTCGGGAGATCGAGGCGACTGCCGCGCGCCAAGCACTCCACCAAACTTTTGGTGTCGACAAGGGCGGTTCCATTGGGGAGTGGAAGCAGTTCCTGTCTGAGATGAATATCCAGACCTAGGACGGCCGAGCAGGAATGCTACGGCTGAGCAGCCTGGAAATGCGTCGGGCCCCCTGGATCCGTAGATCCAAGGGGCCCGACTGACAAACTCAACTAGGCTCGATTGCCAGCCGAGGCTGGTGCGAGCTAGTAAGCCGGCTTTACGGAATGTCCGCCTTCAACGCGTTGCTCAATGCCACGCCCGCGACGGCTGCACCGTCTTGGATCGCGTACTGGAAGAACAGGTCAAGGCCGGAGAGACCAGCAGGCCACGAAGCCCACCCCAGCGGAATACTGCCACCCGCCGAAGTGAAGATCGGGATCGAGTACACCAGCGGCACCGTCGCCAGCGTACCGCCCTTGAACGGGACCGGCGTGCTTGAGAGCGAGATGAACAGGTAGGTCAGCGCCGACGGGGCTGCGTTGCTCAGAGAGAGCGTGCCAGCCGAGCCGGTCGTGAGCGCACCCGTACCAACGAGCAGCGGGTTTCCGCTGACGCCAGCTAGGGCAAAGCCCAGATCGGTCCACGGGCTGCCGCCAGGAGTGCCCTGGTTGAACGACGTGGTGCCCGAGACGCCGGTGTTCCCACCGCGGTCAGTCACCTCGACGTGGTACGCCACAACAGCATCCGTCTGAGCCGGGATGACTCCGCGGTACTGCATGCTCCCCTGTGCAAACATCGACACCGTGATCGGCGATCCGCCGTTCACCGTGTAGACCAGGTCTGCGTCATAGAACTGCATGACGTAGTACGAAGTGTTATCCCGGATCGCAGCGTGAATGACCGTCGACGTCCCGTTCGCCTTATTGCCCTGGTTCGTGACCTGATAGAAGGTCGGAGCATGCGTATCCGGCACGCCCAGGGTGTTGGTGTTCAGGAAGTTCTGCTGATTGGCATCGTTGCTGACAATCAAGTCATCGTCGCCGTCGTTGTCAATGTCCACCGCGTCGGCATCTAGCGTGGTGTTTCCGTTGTTGTTCAACGGAGTCTCGTTGAAGGCCGCCGCCAAGCTGCCACCACCGCCCGTGCGGTGATAGTAACCCTGTGCACTCGTTAGACCCTGCGCAATACCACTCTGGTAGAGCCAGTTGGTACCAACGAAGTTGGCAATAAAGGAATCTACGTCGCCGTCGCCGTCGTAATCGATGAAGTCGACTTCGTTCTCGTCCTGGTTCGGGTCACCGACGATCCACCCATTCATCTGGGTGAAGGTGTAGATGCCGCCCGTGAGGCCGTTGTTCCGAGCAATACGGTCAAGGTTGCCGTTCAGGTTCTTATTCCAGATATCGAAGTCGCCATCGCCGTCAAGGTCGTGGTACTCCGACTCATAGTTGTTGGTACCCGAGAGAACAATGCCCTGGTTGATAAGCGCGGTCTGTGTCACGTCATGGAAGAGCGCGGCGCTGATCGGGGCGTACTTGTTATTGAGGTACGTGCGGCACTGGCTATTACGGCTCGACATGTACACATCGATATCGAAGTCGCCGTCCAAGTCCATCAAGTCGAGGTCGATGGAGTGCGTACGGATGTCAGCCGCCGGGTTCGCCCAAGGCCAAGCCTCGTTGAAGACGCCCGCACCGCTGTTCATGAAGATGCGCGAGTCGGTGGTCGCGTTGATCGACGGACCATAGCTGCTGTGGAACAGGTCTGAGTCGCCGTCATCGTCCAAGTCGGCAAAGTCACAGTCGCAGCTCCAGTCGCGGAACGGACCGACGTTTCCGCCGAGGATCTGGTCGCCCGCTGGGACCGAGATCAGCGTGCCCCAATGCGTATTGGTCTGCTCCTGAAAGAAGCCGATGGTGCCAGCCTGAGCGCCGCCCAGGTTCACGTAGAACCGGCTGGCCTCGCCTGACCCAACCGTGGTCTGTCCGCGGTTCGCAACGTAAATGTCGAGGTCACCGTCGGCGTCGACATCGATGAACTCGAGGTCGCGGCTCGTATCGACGGTTACACCAGCGAAGCGGGTTGCGGTCGCATCGGTGAAAGTACCGATCGTCCCGCCCTGCAAGCCGCCGTTGTTGATGTAGATGCGGTTGGCCTGCGCAGCGCCGTCACCACCGTTGCAAACGATGACGTCCATGTCGCCGTCGTTGTCACAGTCGCCAGCGTCGATGTTTTCAGTACGGCCGGTGCCGAAGTTTGCCGAACTCACGAAGTTTCGGCCGGGCTGAAGGTCCGTGAGCTGAGCGCTGGTGGACGGGGCGAGCGCGAACGCCGCCATCGTCGAGAGCGCAGTGATGATCGTGAAACGCATGATGTCTCCGAGGAACAGTGGGAATCAGGTGAGGACGGTTAGCGAGGCGGGTTGGCAAGAAGCCGACATCGGCTGAAGCAGTCGAAGGTCTGATGGGGAGTCGGGAAAAGCCTTCAGCCGAGCCCCGTGAACCTCGCGCTCACGGAGTGGGGCGGAGTCTAATGCCGACCCCGGAATCGGCACAAGATGCATATGCACGCTCGTTGCAAAGAATTATGCCATGCCTGCTGACTTATTTGTCATGTGATCTACGGATTGACGGTTTTCTCCGAGGAATTCTGCGAAGGTCTCCGCTTCGGGCTCCTCCAAAGAAATCCGTGCCAAAACACCGAGCGCCGCACGGATCGGCTCGTAGACCGGAGCAACTGGACGGGCGATTGCCCGCCCATGGAGCCATAGGCCGTGAAAAAGTGCCGCGCGAGCCGGGCGGACAGGCCTGCCTGGTCTCTCAGTCGGCCCATCCGCAGCACTTTGGCCAAGGAGCGCCCGAGCCGAGTCAGGTCCGCGAGTCGCTTCTGACGATTCACTCCGCGGATGTCGCGCCGACACCGATCAAGATCCAAGATGAGCGCCGACTGGGGCACGTCCTCCCCATCAACGAAGAGAAAGTTGCTCACCTGCAGGTCGCGATGACAGAGGCCAACATCGTGAGCTTTCCGGAGCAGCTTGCCGATCTGTGCAGCGATCTTTCCTGGGTCGATTCCGGAGTGGACGGACTCCACTGGGTCCTGACCTCCCGACACTCGGGCCGTCGCGATCTCGAGTGCGTGCAAGCAGCCCGCTGCCCGTGTGATGCGCACAGCCAACACTTTCGGCGTGGGACACCCTAGTCCAAGGAGTTGCTCAGAAAGTTCGGCCTCTCGCAGGGGCCGTCGCCAATCAAAGTACCAGCCCCGAAGCAGAGACCCGACCACGCCCCCCCGCTCCAGGCGTTTGGCCACGATCTCTCCCTTGGGCGTAGCCAGCACGTGAATCGGACCGCGACCTCGCAGTCGATGCTTCCGTTCAGTCCCCCACTGTGACAGAGCGAGTCCGTCCAGAATGGCTGGAATATTGAAGGCCGACTCCCAGTTCAGTTTCACGACAAACGCCGTGCCGCCGCTTTGGTGCAGGCGGTAGGACTTCTGAAGAGCTGCTGGCAGATCGAACTTCGGCATGGCAGGACGCCAACTTAGCGGCCCATGAAGCCCCAATCCAAGTCTGATCAGCCTTGCCTAACTCCACCTGACCAGGCACTTCAGGGAGTGGCCTTTGCTAGCCTCAGTCAGCGTGCAGGCCGTCAACTCCACTCTGGTTGTTCGACTTTCGGCGCTGGGCGATGTGCTGTTTGCATTGCCCGCGGTTCAGGCGCTAGCCCGCAGCGGATGTGCCGGCCGGATCACGTGGCTGGTTGAGGATCGAGCCGCTGCGCTGCTTGAAGGGCAGGAGGAGTTCTTTGACCTGCTGATCTTTCCCCGGCGCCGGTGGCTAGCCTGGCCCGGCTGGGTGGTGCGCCAATTGACCCGCCGTACCGACCTAGTGATTGACCTCCAAGGAAGTCTGAAGAGTCGAGTACACGTCTCGCTGGCGCGATCTCCCAAGAAACTCGGATTCGACGCCTCGCTGGCTCGTAACGGAGCCCAGCGGGCACTCACTCAACAGGTAGCCCCGCCACCTTGGGCGCGGCATCGGATCGTCCAGGCTCTCGTCCTGACTGCAGCGGCCGGCGCCCCGGTCTCTCGTCACCCGAATCGGCCAATCTTGCCCATCCGTGCAGATGCCAGGGACCGCGCCGCGGCGCTGATCAGGGACATCGCCGGAGCGGGACCGCTGGTGGTGCTGCACCCCGGCACCAGCGCCTTCGGCGCGCTGAAGCGCTGGGATGCACTCAACTTCGGCCGGCTGGGCGTAGAACTGCAGAGACGGGTCCAAGCCCGAATCCTCGTGACGGGAAGCCCGCCGGAGGCGGCTCTCGTCAACGAAGTCCTGGAGCAGCTCGCTGGCGGACCAACGCGGGCAGCACCCACTCGCAACCTACAAGAACTTGCGGCCATCCTGGGTGCCGCCGATCTGGTCGTCGCAGCAGACTCTCTGCCGCTCCACTATGCCAATGCGCTGGGCACGCCGGTCGTAGGCCTGTACGGGCCGAAAGATTCGGCTGTGACCGGCCCCTTCTTCGACCGAGCGCGCGTCGTGAGAGCTGGGGTCGCCTGCAGTCCCTGCACGCTGCGACGCTGCACTGACCGGATTTGTATGGCCCGACTCGAGGTTGCCGACGCGGTTTCTGCCGCACTTGACCTATTGCAGTCCGGTCGTTCGTGATGCCGCCCCTTGCAGAGCTCGCGGCAGTCGTCGCTGGGCGTCGCGAAGGCCGCTTTGACAGCGATGGCCTGCGAGCTGCGCTGTCATCGGCCGGCTTCGAGGACGCTCGCGTTGCGGCCGAGGCCCTGGATCAGATTCTTGTCTTGGAATCGGCCGAGTTCACGGCCGAGGCTCTCCTCGAGGGCAGCCAGCGCTCGGCCAACCCGACCCGTGCTCTGATCAGCGTCAGTCGCCTGCTCTCCGCCCCCGCGTGCCCTCGTCCAGCAATTGCGGCTGCTCGCCTGGCATACTTTCTGGGCGCCAGCCAGCACATGGCCGATTTGCTGATCGCGCGCCCCGAACTGGTTGCGCTGCTGGGCACTCCTTTCGACTCTGCGGGCGCCCCGCAACGCTATCGCACAGCCGCCAGCCTGGAGCAACGGGAAGCTGAACTGCGCCGCTTGCAGCAGGAAGACCTGCTCCGCATCGCCTATGCCGACCTCGTGGACGGACTGGATGTCGAACAAGTCACGCTGCTCCTCTCGCAACTCGCCGACTGCTGCCTCGCTGCTGCCGCTGCCGGCCTTCAAGCGGAGCGCCATTTCGCCATCATTGCGCTCGGTAAGCTGGGCGGCTCAGAGCTCAATTACAGCAGCGACATCGACCTCATCTTCGTCCGGCCCGAGAGCGCCTCGGATCAGGTGTCGGCCGATCAGGTGGCCCGCAACCTGGTGCGACTGCTGAGCCGCCAGACCGCCGGCGGGCACCTCTATCGCGTCGACATGCGCTTGCGTCCGGAAGGCAGCACTGGGCAACTCACGCGCGGACTCAGCTCGTGTCTGCGCTATTACGAGGAGCGCGGCCGGCCGTGGGAACGGCAAATGCTGACCAAGGCACGGGTCGTGAGCGAAGCCGATGGCGCGGGGGCCGCCTTCCTCGCCGGAACGCGCGACTGGATTCTGCGCTGCGGCCTCGATGCAGCCGCCATCCTGCAATTCAAGCGACTCAAGACCGCCACGGAGGCGCATCACAGCTCACCCGAGGAGCGCGCCGACATCAAGCAGGCGCCCGGCGGCATCCGCGATATCGAAACGATTGTGCAGTTCCTCTCGCTGCTGCACGCTCGTCGCCGACCCGAGTTCATTCAGGCCTCCACGCTGCGCGGCCTCGAGCGCCTGCGCATCGCCGGTGCTCTAACCAGCCTGGAGTCTTCACGCCTCCGCAGCGCCTACCGCTTTCTGCGCGAACTTGAGAACCGGCTCCAAGTGATGCACCGCATCCAGACTCATCGCCTGCCCACCGATCGCCGGCCTCTGGCGCGCCTGATGAACCGCCGCGACGAAGGCAGTTTCGACTCGGAACTCGGAGAGCACCGCCGCCGAGTGCGCGAGATTTTCTCGCGCCATTTCGAGCGGGCCTTCGCCGACCTGGGTGGACGGGCGGCGAGTGTCATCGAACTCTTGCTCGACGACCGGGGCGACCCGCTGGCCGCCCAGCGCAGTTTGAAGGAACTCGGTTTCTCGCGTTCGGACGCCAGCCTGGCGGTCCTGCGGCGTGCGGCAGCGCCCATCTCGCGCTTTCTGCCCGCCTCGCCACGTCTGCGCTCGTCATTCGCCAGTCTGGCGCCCTCGCTGCTCGAGCGGCTGGCCCTCGCTCCGGACCCCGACGCAGCCTTCGACCGGTTCGAGTCGATGACGCGCGGCTTCGGCGGCCGCGAAATCCTTTACGCCCAACTGCATGACGAACCCCGCCTGCTCGGCATGCTCTGCGACTTGGCGGCCGGCAGCGCCTACCTGTGCGACCTGCTCAGCAGCGAGCCGCAGATCGCCGATGACTTCATCGATGCCCTGCTGACCGGGGTGCGAGGGCGCGAGCAGCGGCGCCGCCAACTGGCGCAGCTCGAGCGCCCCGGCTCGCAAGACCCTTGGCTTTTGCTCTCTGACCACAAGAAGCTTGAAATGCTGCGCATCGGCCTGCGCGACCTGCAGGACGCGGCCCCGATCCGTCAGACTCTGGCCGAACTCTCGCAGCTTTGCATCGATGTCTTGAGACGCGGCTACCAAGTCGTGCTCGCTGCCGCCGTGCGCGAATACGGGGAACCCTTCAGCATTCGTGGACTGGCAGCGCGTGAATCAGCCGGCATGGTCGTGCTGGCCCTGGGCAAGGTGGGCGGACTGGAAGCCAACTACGCCAGCGATGCCGATCTCATCTTCATCTACAGCAGCGACGGTGAGACTGAGCAGGGCACACCCAACAGCGTTTTCTTTGCCCGCGTCGCCGAGGAGTTCATCGCGCGGCTGAGCGGCGCCCGCGGCGGCCCGCGCCTCTATCGCATCGATACGCGCCTCAGGCCGGAGGGCGCCAAGGGCCCACTCGTCACCAGCCTGCGCGCGCTGGAGGCCTACTACCGTTCACCACGCGCGGCCCTCTTCGAGAAGCAGGCGCTGCTCAAGGCCCGCGTCGTGGCCGGAGATGCCGAACTCGGCCAGCGCGTGCTGTCACTCGTGCGCACTACGCTGCGCAGCCTGGGCCCGGCGGAGGATCTTGCCGCGAGGCTGCGCGACATGCGCGGGCGCATCGAGGCCGGGGCGCAGGGGCACGACCTCAAGCGCGGCAGCGGCGGCATGCTGGACGTGGAGTTCCTGACCCAATATTTGCAGCTCCGGCACGGTACTCGGCAGCCGGCTCTGCTCGTTCAAGAGACTCCGCGTGCGCTGGAGCTCATGAGCGAACTCAATGTGCTCGATGCGCAGACCGCGCTCAGCCTGCGCGACACCTACCTCTTCTTTCGGCGCGTCGAGACTCGTTTACAGATCGCCCTGGGGCTCGACACCAAGGAAGTGCCCGCCGATGCACAAGCGCAGCGCGCACTGGCCCTGCGTCTGGGCTACATGGATTCAGCCGAAGGAGATGCCGGACACCTGCTGCTCGTTGATCTCGAACAGGCCGCCAAGCTCACGCGTGATCGCTTCGACGCGCTCCTTGTCTGAGAGCTGCTGCCTTCAGGGCAGCAGCCGCGCCACCTCAGCGCAGGCCGCCTGAAAGGCGGGCGGGGTCCCCGCGAGTTGCCAGGTGAGTGCGCCCAGCGCCGACACGCTGAATTCCAGCCGCCAGTCCACTCCGCCCAGGATGAGTCCGTCGCTGCCGACCAGCGCCGACTGCATATCGGCGAGGATGCGCATGTCCCGCAGCGAGTCGAAAGAGGATGCCGTCTGATCAATAAAGGGTTCGACCTGGGTAGCTAAGAGGCAGTTGCCGAAAGCTTCGACGGCTGGTTCGCCTCGCCCCAGCGGCGTGGGCACCAGCCGCCAACCCAGGTCACTCACGAGCGTCGGGCCGCGGAAGACCCGGAAGCGCACGGCCTGCCGAAAGGAAAACTCCGCAACGTCTCGCCCAGCGTCGTCGCGATAGACCAGCAGGGCGCGCGGCGTGCCCTCAGCTTCGTCGCCGCCCAGAAAGAGGAGCAGCCGCCCCGCCAAGCGCTCCTCGACGCCCTCGACACCGAAGGTGCTGAAGACCTCGAAGAGTTCCCGGCCTCGCTGAAGATCCTGCTCGCGGCGATGCTCGAAGTCGTCGAGTCCTACGGCATGCGAGAGCACTTCCTCGAAGCTGGACAGCGTCGCGTCCAGGGCTGGATCACCGACCAGGCCCTGATCGAGCGGCGAGCGCACCGGGGCCAGCATCTGTGCGCGTCCGCGCGCCGCCCCAACCGCCGCTTCGTACATGCCTTGGAGCCGACGTTCGGCCTCCGCATAGCTCCGCTGCACGACCTCGCGATAAGTTCTGTACTCGTCCTCGCGCCAGCGGCGCAGCGCAGGATCGTTCGTGGCCAACCGTTCGGGTGGAATCACTCCGGCGAGGGCCGCTGTGAGATCCGCCTGCAACACATCCACTTCCGCGACGGTCGCGGCGAGGATCTGATCGAGAGCCCGCTGCAGCGTTGCGACCCGGGCGCGTCCATGCTCGCCGTGGGTGAGCAGTTCACCACCCGGCTCGAGCGTGCGCTGTCCCGTCGCCAGGACTTCGCCGCGAAGCGCGCTGCCTTCATTCCAACCGGCCAAGTCCGCAGCCGGCTCCGCCGAGGTGCAGGCGACTGTCAGCAACACACCTCCCAGCCACACACTTCGGCACCTGCGCAGCCGGTGTCCGCGCAAAATCTCGCTCGACTGTGACAACTGGCGGCACGCTCTCGGCATGAGGTTCTCTTGGACGCGGACCGACGTCATCACTTCCCTCCCAGCAAGCCGTTCGACCGCATCCACTGCACTGTGGCAGGCAAGCCTTCGGCCAGACTGCGGCCACGATAGCCAAAGTCTGCTCCGGCCATGGCCGAGGTGTAGGCCCAACTATGGCTGTCCATCGCCGTGCGCTCCTTGCTAGCGCCCGTCGAGCCGCCCCCGAAGACTCGACGCAAAAGCCCGCCTCCGCCCGCGCGCCCGGGCGGCTTGACGCCCGAGTGCTCAGCAAAGGCCTGGAAAAGGCGCGCCAGCGAAATGTTTTCTCCGCCCAGCAAGTAATGCCAGTGTTGCCAGCGTGGTGGCGGCCAGCGGCCCGCAGCCTCGCTGGCGTCCATGGCGGCCAGATGTCCGGCCGCAACATCCTCCACATGGACCAAGTTCCACACTTGCTGACCGGAGCCGGGGATGCCGGGGTACTGACCCGCCGCATGATCCGCGAGCAGTCGCACGATCCGATTGCCCGGCGAGAGGTCTTCGCGGCGCGCCACCGGACGCAGTTCCGGTCCGTACATCATGGTGGGCAGCAGCGCCAGCGCGGGCTCGGACTGCGAGACATGCTGGTTCACGGCATGCTCGGCGTCGTACTTGCTCTCCTCGTGCGCGTCGTGCATGTCACTCGGGTCATGGGTCCAGAACTCGTCGGCCACGAAATCCGGCGCGCTGCGCGGCTCGCCGGTGCGGCCGATCGCGAAGTAAGAACTCGTGTGCACGAAGCGTTTGACGCCCCGTGCGTGAGCCAGATCGAGCAAGGTCTCCACCGCCGTGACGTTGACGGCCCGATAGCGGTCGAGGCTTTGGCCGTCGCGCGTCTCGGCCGCCAGATGGAAGACTCGCTCGACACCCTCCAGGGCGCGCTCGAGATCGGTGCGCACGGTGATGTCTCCGCGCACAATGCTCAAACCCGGCAAGCCTTCGAGGCCGGCCACGTTGGAATTGGGCCGGGCCAGCAGGCGCACCGCGCGGCCCTGCTTGACCAACTGGGCGACGAGATGCCGGCCCAAAAACCCGGTGCCTCCGGTGACCAGCGTGAGACTCACGGCGTGCTTCCAGCAAAAGGCAGCGCACGGCCATCCATTTCCGTGTGCGGCGGCGCGGGATCGAGGCCATAGCGTCGCAGCAGCGTGGGCGCGATATCCATCAAGTGCGCTGCGGTGCCCGGCGGGAGCGGCCGGTTGCTGAGCAGGATGCCCGGCACATGACTGGGGTCCACGGAGACATGGTCCCCCGACCAGTGGTTGTCGTTGTCCGTGATTGTGGCGGAGTCGAGACCGCCCGCCGTGTTGGACCAGGCCACGCGGTAATAAGGCGCATACCCCAGAAAGAGATCGGCGAAGCCGTCGTGATCCACCGGGACAGGCTCGCCTCGCACCTTGCGAGCCGCGCGGCCCTCCTTCCACCACGGACCGCTGTAGAGCTCGTCGCGGCGCGACACAGTCGTGACGACTTTGGCGCCGTCCACCGGATCCGTCAAGGCGAGGAGGCCTCTGCGAATCTCCTCGATGAGGGCATCGTAGTCCTGCTCGTCCTGCGCTCCGAGCGCCAGTTCTCCGCTGGGCTGCACGATGCCCAGCGGCTCGCGTCCTTTCAGATTGATGAAGACTTCGCCCAAGCCAAGCGAGTAAGCGCGCGTCTTGCTCCAGTCCGCGAAGTTCAGGTACTCGCTCGTCCTGCCGCTGGCGAGTACGGCACTCAGGTCCATGCCCTCCTTGAACACGAGGTAGCCGTTCTCGGCCAGCCAGTTGTTGAGGTTGACCTGCCGGCGGAACGAACTGAAACCGTGATCAGAGACGATCAGCAGCAGGCAGTCGGCGCCGAAATCACCGGCGTCGAGCTTGTCGAGAACGCGCCCGAGCAGGCGGTCCTCCTCGCGGTAGTTTTCGCGCACCGCGTCCTTGAGCGGAAAGCTGCGCCCCCAGGCCGATACCTGGGTCGCCGCCAATTCGGAATCGTGCAGCGGATGCTGCGGGTCCGTCTCGCGAAAGAGCATGTGACACGTGCGATCGGGCGTCGAGAAGATCTGGAAGTAGACATCCCAGTCCTGCGGGCGCTCCAGGCTCGCCATGAGCAGATCCTCGCGCAGTGCCTCCGTGAAGACGATGTCGTCGAGGAAGGACTGCTGGGGCAGCTTGCTGTCGTCGATGTCCTTGATCGGATTGGTGAGGCAGGCCCAGCCCAGCGTCTCGTAGGCATGCCCGATCTCGGCCTGCAGTTGACCGGCGAACTCCGGCGGAGCCGAGATCGGAAGTTGCGGCGGCGCATGCCGCGGATCGATGTTGATGGGCGGCACGAAGATACGCACTTCCTCGTCATCGCAGCGCACGACGTGAAAGTTCACCAGCCCCTTGGCGCTGTAGCGCTCATTCAGCGGAAACTCGACCTCGATGAAGTCGCTCCAGGCACCCTGGGCCACGCGCAGGGTCTGAGAGCCGATCACGAACTCCACGCTATGCGCTGCCTTGTCGAGGCGCATCGTGAAGGGCAGCGAGCTGCGGTCATTACCGCCCGTGCGAAATTGGCGCTGCTCCTGCAGCACCACGTCGCGCTGCTGCTTGAGCGCTTCGCCCTCGCTCGCCGGCAGCCCGGGCGCCAGAAGGCGCTGATCAATCTCGCGCAGCGCTGTTTCAAAGTGCGCGGTCTGCACCCAGTTGCGCGGCCCCACGAGCTTGGCCTGCAGCACATTGGGCTCGTCTTCCCACAGCTTGAAGATCTTGCCTCCCGTGCCAGTGCCCTTCTCCTGGATGTAGAGCCACTTGTCCGTGGTGTAGACGAACCAGGTTCCCGGCGAGCCCCCGATGTCGGGAACACCAAGCCCTGACAGAAGCTGCGTGTTGGGCCCCTCGTCATCCGGCGGATACGTGGACGCCACTTGGATGCCGCGCATGCGAATGCCCTGCTGATCCAAGTAGTGCCAGAAGCTCGTGCCCTGCATCGGGTTGACGACATAGGGCAGCAGGCCGTCGGCCGGCAGGGTGGCGACATAGCTCTTGGCGGCGAAGAAGCCGCCCGCCCCCGCTGCCAGTCCCAGCACGGCGCCCAGCACAAGCGACAGCTTGAACAGCGCCCGTGTCAGCAGCAGGACAACCACCAGCGGCAGCAGCGCAGCGAGGGTGAGGAAGAGCGTGGGCTGCTCAACGGCCATCGGAAAAGTCAGGTAGTCAGCCACCGGGACTCTCTTGTCAGTGAAACCCAGCATGGGCTGCGGATTCGGCACGGCCCCGGCCGACGGCGGCCCGATCCACGACGGCGCGCCGTCCTTGTCCTTGCCGCGCGAGAAGTTTCGGCTCACGAAGCCGGCCACTCCGGTCTTGCCGGGGTTGCAGCCGGTGTTGAAGACCGCCCAGGAGACCGGGGACTGCGCGGGGTTGCTCGTCTCCAGCCGCTGGAACAGGCCCTGCTTTGCCAAGCGCTGGAAATTGGGCATCAGCCCTTCGGCCATGAACTGCGTGGTCAGCGCATGGTCCATGCCGTCGAAGCCCAGAATGATGGTCTTGGGTGCCGGCCCGCCAGCCTGCGGCACGCTGCCCGACAGCGGGAGCGCCGCGACGAGGCTGATCACGAGTCCGGCAACGAGCATGAGGGTCAGTGCGAAAGATCGCGGCATGGGGGCCTTCCGAGGGGAGACTGCGGCCGCAACCGGCACCGCGTGCAGCAGTACAGTAAGGACCACGCCGCCGTTGGTCCAGATCATCCGCCGGAGCACCACCATGAACGGCAAGCTGCCCACACGAGCGAAGCCTGCTCGATCCGCTGGACGTGGCCCGCTCGCCGTTGCCGCCCTGCTCCTCGCAGTGCTGCTCATCCTGCTGGCAGTGAAGCTGCTGACCGGCGAGGACAGCGCGGACGACCCGTCCGGTCCGGCGACGCTCGGCGAGGGAATCAGCCCGGAGCGCGCGCCGCTTCCGCAGCCTCTGGAGCGCAGCACCGACGCCGAGCCGGACCGGCCGCCGCCCACGCCGCTGCCCGCGCCGCGCCCCATCGGGCCGAACCAGTTCTTTGGACGCGTCATTGATGCGGCGACCGGGCAGCCGCTGCAAGCGTTTCAGCTCGACATCTTGCCGCACACAGGTGAGCCGGTCCTGCCGCGCCTCACGGCGCCTGGTCGCGACAGCCGCTCGCTGCCGATCACGGCGCCAGCCGGCGTCTTCCGCATCGAGTGGTCGGCCGGCCGCTACGACCTCGTGATCCGAGCGCCCACTTACCTGCCGGGTGTCGTACAGGACGTGCTCGTGCCACCCGGAGAGCCCGGCCCCTTCGAGGTCGTTCTGGAGCACGGTCCCTCGCTCGTCGGCCGCGTCCTCAGCGACACCGGGATGGCCCAGTCGGAGGTGGCCGTTTTCCTGAGCGTCACCCGGCTGATCGACGAGACGGCCGCACCCGAAGTCTTCGTGACGCGCACCACCGCCACGGGCGAATTCCGCTTCTCGCCGCTGCCGCCCGGCGAGTACGCGGTGA
This sequence comes from Planctomycetota bacterium, assembly GCA_052387675.1. GTDB lineage: Bacteria > Planctomycetota > B15-G4 > B15-G4 > B15-G4 > JBQTIY01. The sequence continues at coordinate 89,293 of JBQTIY010000001.1, forward strand.
CCGCGCACGAACCGGACAACTCCACCGACCGCCGCGCGGGATTGTTCGTGGACAAAGGTGAGTCTCGCGCCGACCTGTACCTGAGTCCGCGTCACCAGCTCGTGGTGCGCGTGGCCGATACCGCCAATCGGCCGGTGGCCGATGCCCGCGTCGAACTCGTCGGCGGCCCGACCTTCGCTGCCGCTGTCAGCTCCCCCGAAGGTCAGGCCATCCTGCGGCATGTGCGCGGCGGCGACTACACGCTGCGCATCGAGCGCGCTGGCTACCAGCTCTTCGAGGAAAGCCTGCAGTTGCAAGGAGCCAGTGGTCAGAGCGTGCGCTGGTTCATCCTCGACCAGTTGCCCCCGCCCTAAGATGGGCGGCTGGCCAAGCGGTTGGCCGGACGGCCTGCTCTTTGCCTAGAATCGCCCGGAATGAGCGCGGACCTGTGTGATCCCGGGGCGTGGGCCGAACGGCCGTTGATCTTCGATCAGCAGGCCGTGCATGCGCGCATTCCGCAGCGCTTCGAGATGGCCCTGCTGCACGGCATCCTGGACCTGGATCTAGCACAGAAGCAGGCCATCGGCCTGCACACGGCGCGCACGAGCGACTTCTGGGTGGCCGGACACATTCCCGGGCGGCCGCTCATGCCGGGCGTGGTCATGGTGGAGATCGCGGCGCAGCTCTGCGCCTTTCTCGGCAGCTACTGTCTCTCAATCCAGCCGGGGCAGTTCATGGGCTTCGGCGGCATCGACGGCGCGCGCTTTCGCGGCCAGGTGCAGCCCGGCGACCGGCTGATCGTCGTGTCGCGCCTGACCCGGCTGCGCCGCAATCTGGGCAGTTTCGAAACACAGGCCTTTGTCGGCAGCGAACGCGTCTTCGAGGGCGGCATCCTCGGCGTGGTCGTCTGACGCCGCGCCATGTATCCCATCCTGTTCAAGATCACGCTGCCCTGGATCGGCGAGTTTCCAATCCGGTCCTTCGGCATGGCCGTGATGCTGGGCGTGCTCATCGGGGCGTGGTGGCTGTCCGGCGCGCTGCGCCGGATCGGCATCACAGCACCGGAGGCCACCAGTGATCTCGTCACGACCAGCGTGCTCTGCGGCTTTCTCGGTGCGCGCCTGCTCTACCTGGCCATTCACCCCTCGGCCTACGAGAACCTGATCTCGCTGATCGCACTTTGGAAGGGCGGCATCGTTTCCTATGGCGGTTTTTTTGGCGGCGCAGTCGGCGCTTGGTGGTTTGCGCGCAAACACAAAGTCCCACTCAAGCGCCTCGGCGATGCGCTCATTCCAGCGCTCTTCCTGGGCCAGATCTTCGGCCGCATCGGCTGTTTTCTCGTCGGCGATGACTACGGCAAGCCCTGGGATGGCGCCTGGGCGGTGGCCTTCCCGCGCATCGAGGGCGGACTGATTCCTGAGCATCTGGTGGGCGTGCCGCTGCATCCGGCGCAGCTCTACCTCTCGGCCATGAACCTGCTCATCTTCGCAGCGGGTGCCTGGCTCTTCGCCCGCCGCCGCTACGACGGGCAAGTGCTCTGGAGCACGATGGCGCTCTACGGCATCGGGCGCTTCCTCGTCGAATACACGCGGGGCGATGACGCCGAACGCGGCATCTTCGGCTTCTTCTCTACGGCGCAATGGATCTCGCTGGGAGTTCTGGCGTTGGCGCTGCTGCTGCGCGCCCGCCTCGATCGCAGTCCGCCGCTCGCGAGCAGCCCGGCCGCGGCGCGCCCGCAGCCCCGGCCCGGGCGCCCGTGAGTCCGGCCGGGAGCTCCGCAGCGAGCCAGGTTGTCGCAGGCATCGATGAGGCCGGCTATGGGCCGCCCCTCGGCCCCTTGGTCGTGGCCTGCGCGGCCTATCGACTCGGCGCCGGCACGAAGGAGTCGGTGCTGCACCGCCTGCTCAGCTTGCCGGCCCGCGCGGGCGGCCTGCCCGTCGACGACAGCAAGCGGCTCTACGCGGGGGCTCGCGGGCTGGCGCGGCTGGAGACCACTGCGCTGGGACACATCGCGCTGCTGCGAGGCGCGCTGCCGCTGCGCGTCGGCTCCCTGTTGGAGCACGCAGTCGACTTGCACCCGGAGTCCCTGGCCGAACTGCCTTGGTACACCAAGCTCAGCAGCTTGCGCCTGCCCCAGGCCGCTGCCGTGGACGACATTCTGACGCGCTCAGCGCGCCAGCAGGAACTTCTGGATGACCGCTCACTGTCCCTCGCCGGACTCTGGGTTGCGCCCGTGCTCGAGCCGCGCTTCAACGAACTCACCCGCCAGCGCAGCAGCAAGGCCTGGCCGCTCTTCCTGGCCACGGGCCGCCTGCTCGACACGCTCATGGCCGCCTGCCCGCGCGACGAAATCCTGGTTCACATCGATCGCCACGGCGGACGCGCGCACTATGCCGAACTGCTCACCGGCTTCTTTCCGCTGGCACCCCTGCGCATCCTGCGCGAAGAGCCCGAGGAGAGCGCCTACCGGCTCTCCTTCCCCGGCCGGCCGCCGGTCGAGCTGCGCTTTACCGTGCGCGCCGACGGCCAGCGGGCGCCGACCGCCCTAGCCTCCGTGCTGGCCAAGACCGTGCGCGAACTCTTCATGTGCTCGCTCAATGCCTGGTTCGCCGAGCGCGTGCCCGGCGTGAAGCCCACGGCCGGCTATCCGGTCGATGCGCGGCGCTTCCTGCGCGAGGTGAGCGGAGTCCTAGAGATCGGCAATCAGCGGCAGCGGCTCGTGCGCATTCGCTGACATGGACGCCGCCCGGCACGCCCGTCAGATGCGACTGCCTCAAGTTGGTGCGGCCGGTCAGGCCCGCCTGGCCGCGGCGCGCGTGGCCATCGTCGGCGTCGGTGCGACGGGCAGCCATCTGGCCGAGACCCTGGGCCGCGCCGGCGTGGGCTACCTGCGGCTCATCGATCGCGATGTCGTCGAGCTGTCGAACCTTCCGCGGCAGGTGCTGTTCACGCACGCCGACGCCGAGCAATTGCGCCCCAAGGCGCCTGCTGCCGCCGACGCTCTACGAGCCATCGATCCGGGACTGCAGCTCGACCCGCGCGTGCTGGATCTCAGCGCCGATAATGCGCTGTCCGTGCTGGCCGGCGTTGACCTCGTGCTGGATGGCACTGACAACTTCAGCACGCGCTTCCTCATCAATGACGTCTGCGTGCGCGAGCGGATTCCGTTCTTGTATTGCGGCGTCGTGGGCGTCGAAGGCCAGATGCTGCTCGTGCGGTCGGGCTCGGCCTGCCTGCGCTGCTATGTGCCGGAGCCGCCGCAGCCCGGCGAGCTGCCCACCTGCGATACGGCCGGAGTCCTGGGCAGCGCCGTGGCTCTGGTCACCGCGCTCGGAGCCACCTTGGCGCTGCAGGTGCTGCTCGGCGATCCCGCTGCGCGGAGCGGCGAAGTGCTCGTGGTGGAGGCCTGGCAGGGCGAGCTGCGCCGGCTGACCCTGCCCCGCGAGCCGAACTGCCCCTGCTGCGTTCGCGCTGAATATCCCTTTCTCCTGGCGGCACCCGCCGCCCAGGCCACCGAACTCTGCGGCCGGGAGGCCGTGCAGTTGCCCGCCGACTCCGGCGTGGGCGGCCCAACCTCCACCGCACTTGATTTGCTGGCCATCGCCGCCGGCCTGCGGGACGCCGACGGCGTGCAAGTGCTGCTCTCAGCCCACATGCTGCGCCTGGAACTTGCCGCCCGCCACGGGCGTCCAGCCCGGCGCGTGCTGCTCTTCCGCGACGGCCGCACGATCGTGGGCGGCACACGCGACGCCGGCGAGGCGCGCTCAATTCGAGCCCGCCTGCTCGGCGCCTGACCTCGGCGCCCGAGATCAGCGCTGGCCGGGTCGCGCCGTCATCGTCACGCCGTCGAAGAGGGCGAAGTCTGCTCGGCGCGCAGCGAGGTTCCACAGCTCGGAAATGACGGCCTCGTCGCGCGGCGACAGCTCGAGGCCCTGCGTCAGCGAATCATCATCGTCGAGCCAGTCGTAGCCCACCCAGCCGGTGAGAAAGTCCGCGAGCTGCAGCGGATGCAGACCCAGATCGGCGCCGACGAAGAGCAGCGTGCCGGTGGCGCTCAGTGCAAAGGGGTCGCCGTTATCGCGGCCCTCCAGTGGTTCCCAGGCATCCCCCGACCAGTTGGCCCAGGCCCCCGAACCGTAGCCATCGAAGACGCGGGCCTGCCGCTCGCTGCCCAGATTGAAGAGCACGAAGCTTTGCTCGGCCTGGCGTGAAGAGCCCAGCGAGCGGCGCTCGTGCCAACCCAGCCCCCAGGTGAGCCGCGCCCCGAGCCCGATCGGCAGCGCGTGCGTGAGCCGGACCTTGGCATGCACGCCATAGCCGGCGTGCAGCTCCACCGAGAGCACATCGGCCAGATCGAGCAGCCGGTCGGGCAGGAACTGCAGCACAGCCTGCTGCGTGGTGCGCGTCGCCGGCAGGCGCTGGACCGTGAGCACGTTGCCCAGCTCCGCCAAGCCCGCCGCCTGCGGATCAACCGCCTGCGCTGCGCGGGCAAGCTGTCCGGCTTCGGCATCACGACCCGCCGCTGTCAGCTCACGCGCCCGAGTCAGAGCCTCGGCCACCAGAGCCTCGCTCTCGGCACTGCTGCCCGTGACGGCGCAGCCGCCCAGCGACAGCGCCGCCAGCAGCAGTTCGGCGAAGCCGACTTTCACTCGCCGGGCGGCCGTCCCCGCGCCACCCAGTTCGTGTAGCGAGCACGGTCCTCCTCAACAGCCCAGAACTCGCGCAGCTCACGCACAAGCAGCCTGTCGGAGGAGTTCAGGTTGAGGCCGCGAGTGTGTGCGAAGTCGTCATTGAGGAAGTCCACGGCTGCAAAGCCCACCAATGCGTCGGCGAGCTGCACCGGGTGGAAATCGAAGTCCACGCCGACAATTGCTGCCGTGACCGCCGCTCCGATGGCCCAGTAGTCGCGATATTCCTGGTAAAACTCCGCCGACGGGCGATGCATGCCGGCCAGGCTGTCGGAGCCGACGATGATGCCCGAGGTGCCGATGATCGAGCCGCCGTAGGCCTGCGTTCCGGCCACGGGGAAGACGATGCCGGCTTCAGCCTGGGCCATCAGACCCAGTGAGCGATGCCGGTGCCAGCCGATGCCGCCCACTGAACGGAAGCCGGCGCCGCCCTGGAAGAAGCGCGTGAGGTGGACGTTGACGAAGGCGCCGAGTCCGAAGTGCACATCGAAGGAGAAGACGTCGAGGATGTCGAGCACCCTGTCGGGCAGGTACCAGAGCACTTTGCTGATGAACCAGCGGTCGGCCTGAGGACGCTGACGAAAGTTGCTGCCCAGCATCGGCCGCTCGAAGAGATCCTCGTGGGCGGGACCAAGCTTGGCGCGCAAATCCGCGACGCCCGGGTGCTGCGGGTCCAGCGCATCGACGGCGCGATAGAGCTGCCACGCCTCTGGCATCTGGCCGCTTTGCTCGGACAGCACTTTGGAGCGGCGCACCGCGTTGTCCATGCGCGACTCAATGTCCTCGCAGCTCTTTGGCGGAGCACTGCAGCCGATCGCCGCGATCCAAACCAGGGCCGTTGCCAGCACGACGCGCAAGACTCGCTGCCCACTCATCAAGCTCTCGCCTCCCAAGGGTTCGGAAAAAGGTCAGTTGTGTTCGAAAGGCAGCCAGGCTCCCCAGATCTGCGGATGTGAGGCGGCCAATTCGCCCGCCGACTCCACGGCATCTAGGTAGTCGCGCTGCACCAGGGCCAGCGCTTCCGCCAAACCTGGCCCCCGCGCCCGAGCCGCGAGGAGTCGCGCCACCATCGCATCCCGCATGGGTGGGGACAACGGCCAGCGCGTCAACAGCAGATCTTCCGCTCTGGAAAGCACCGTCGTGGCCACATCGACCGCCCCGCCTTCGGTGAAGCGCGGGTCGAAGCGGACGCCATCCAGAATCACAGCCGGGGGCAGGTCGAGCTGATGCAGCCGGTGAAAGGGCAAAAGGCCGGCGGCTTCGTCGCTCTCGGTGGCCAGCCCGGTGGCGGTGAAGAGCAGGCCGCCCAAGCGACCGAGGGCGGCGCCGGGCAGAGTGAGGCGCACGCCCGCCAAGCCCGGAACACGGCCGCGCAGCGCCGCGACGGTGGCCTCGGCCCCCATGATCGTGGGCCCATCGACCGCGCTGGGCGGAGTTCCGGTCTCACGGCTGCGCACAATGCCTAGGCCGTAGACCTCGAGCCAGGCTTGGCCGGCCAGCGGAACTCGCTCGGCATCGAGCTCCGGACGGGCGAAGCAGGTCCATCCGGCACGCTGGCTGGCCTTTGAGGCGCGAGGGGCCAGGGCATGCGGCTGCAGCGACACGACGTGACTGCGCACGAGCCAGGTCGGCGCACTCTGGGCGCTGTCCTCCGCTGCGATCCACAGGGCGGGCGGCACGCCCAGCAATTCCGGGGGCATGAGCACGGTCCAACGCGGCAGGGGCAGAAGTTCCTGCCGAGCTGCGCTGGGCAGAAGCGCCGCCGTGAACTCGCGTGAAGCCGCGGCGATCGCCTGGATGTCCGGCTGATGGAGGCTCTCCACGACGATGGCGCCACGCCCCACCAGCGCTCTGAGTCCAGGCGCCGCAAAGCTCGACGCCGGGTGGCCGGGGCGGCAAGACAGCAAGTAACTCGAAGCGACGCCAGGCAGCAGTGCGACGACCGCCTGGTCGGGCGCCAGTTCCCCGCGCACCCAGCGCGCGATCTGGGCCGCTTCAGCGTCCAGTTGCTCCGGCGGAACGCCTAGGCCGAGCACGCGCTCCCGCTGCTCGATGCACTGCCAGCGCAACGCCTGTTCCATGGCCTCCGCGAGCAGCGCCTCCGCTGCGGCGGGCGACTGCTTTTCCGCCAGCCGGCCCGCGTCCACGAGCCCCGCCTCGAGTGCCAGCCAGGGCAGACGCGGCAAGGCCATGGAGAAGGCCTCCTGCAAACTGCGCCAAGAGCGGTCGGCCGGATCGTAGGACTCGACGCGCAATCCGCGCACTGACTCGGCAATGAGCGGACCGGCAGACGGCACGATGGTGAACGCCCAGGCTCGCAGCGCCTCGCGGGCCAGGCACGGTCTCGCCGCCTCAAGCGTGAGGAGCGCCTCGTTGGCGCGCCCGCCCAGCGTTTGAGCCGCCGCCACAAGCAAGGCGGCGTCGCCGGCTTCGCGCGTGCCGCTCACCAGGGCCTGCGCGCGCAGCAGCACTTCGATCGCCAACTCCGGGTTGCCCTCGGCCAGCGCAAGTCGGCCGCGCAGGGCCAGGAACGGAGCAACAGCCGGGTCGTCGCCGCCCGCATCGAGCAGGGGCTGCAGGCGCTCCGCGCAGGCCGGCAGATCCCCCATCTCCAGCAGCTGCTCGGCGTGCAGCAGGATCGCGCGATCTCGCAGGTTTCGCCGCTCGGGACCCTCCGCCTCGAAAGCCACGGCAGCGCGCAGTGCGATCTCGGCCGCTTGAGTGTGCAGGCCGAGCAGATCGAGGTGCGAGGCGCGATTGGCCAACGTGGCGGCCGTGGCCGGGAGCCGCGCCCAGAGCGCCTGCGCACCTTCGTCATCGCCCAGTGCGGCGCGTACGGAAGCCTGCACGCTCAGCAAGGCGTCGTGCCGGCGCTCGGCTTCGGGCAGGCCGGCATCCCGTTCCAGCGCCACGGCGATTCGATCGAGGCTGGCTGAGAGTTGGCCGAGGTCCAGCAGAGCCGTGGCGATCTGCTCGAGGCTGAGCACTTCGGTGCGCAAGTCATTCAGTGCGCGTGCCACCGGCACGAGTTCCTCGAGACGCGCCACGGCCGCTTCTAGCCGCCCTTCGATGATCTCGACGCGCGCCAGATTGCCGAGCGCCAAGCCCTCGGTGCGCAAGTCTTGGTTCTGGCGTGCGTCCTCGAGGACAGGCAGCAGGAGTTCCTTCGCTTCACGCGTGCGGCCGGCCATCTTGAGACACACCGCCGATTGGGCGCGCAGGCTGCGCGCCAAGTTCAGGTCTCCGGCGGCCTGGGCGGCCTCAGCGCCGCGCGCATAGGTCTCCGCCGAAGCGTCGTGGTCGCCGCGTTCGTACTGAGCCTCGGCCTCGCGCTGCAGCCGGCTCACCAGAGAATTCTCGGTGGCGGCGCTTGGATCTCGCGCGGCGTCGAGTTGCCACCAATACCAGGCGCCCGCACCGAGCAGTGCCACGAGCACCAGCACGAGCAGGCGCCTCACGTGCCGCTCGCGCCCTGTCGATCAGTGGGACTGGGTCCGTTCACGGCGCGCTGGGCACGTGGCGAGCGCAGGACGCCGAGCAATTCCACGCCGTATTCGCGCATGCGCCAGGGCTCCATGCCGTCCACAGCGGCCAGATCCGACTCACTCGATGGGCGCGCCCGCACGATCGCCGTCAGCAGAGCGTTCGTGGCGACGCGCGCCACATCCACGCCGCGCGCCTGCGCGCGCTTCTGGCGCCACGCCCGGAAGGCATCAAACAAGGCGAGTTCCTCGGGGCTCAGCGGCCCGCTGCCGATCCGGTCCGGTGGCGCGCGCCGCGGCAGCGGCAGGTCCGTGATGAGGGAGCCGCGCTGGATGGCGTCCAGGAGTTGTCGCGCTGCCGCAGCGCTCAGACTCCGGCTGATTCCGGGCAGCGAGCGCAGGCTCTCCTCATCAGCAGGCGGCCGCAGCGTGAGATCGACCAGCACGCTCTCATGAAAGACGCGATAGGGCGCGCGGTCAGACTCACGCGCAATGGCATCGCGTGCGGCATACAGCTCGCGCAGGACGCCGCGCTTCTCCACCGGCACGGCGCGCGCTCCGCGCACGGCCACCCAACTCTCCGGGTCGAAAGTCTTGTCCTCAAGCCGGGCGCGTGAAATGCGCCGAAACTCGCTCTCGGCCTCTTCCACGCGGCCGAGTGCTTCCAGGTCAGCCAGCAGCCGCCGCCGCAACTCAAGCAGATGCCGCACATCCTGGCGGGCGTATTCGGCCTGCGGTTCGGGCAGCGGGCGCAGGCGCCAGTCGGCCTTCTGGAAACGCTTGCTCACCTGCAACTGGAAGTGCCGGTCGAGCAGTGCCGCCAGCCCGACGCCCTCGTGACCGAGCACCTGCGAAGCGGCCATGGTGTCGAAGACACTCTCGAAGCGCATACCCCACTTGCTGGTGAGCAGGCCGACGTCGTTTTCGCCGCCATGGAAGACCTTCACCAGTCCGGGCTGCAGAAAGAGCCGGGCCAGCCCCTGCCGGTCGAGATCGACCAGCGCATCGATGAGCGCCTCGCCGCCGTCCCAGCCGAGTTGCACCACGCACAGGCTCGTGCGGTAGGCATAGAGCGAGTCCATCTCGCAATCCACGGCCAGCGCGGGCTGCGTGGCCAGGTGCGCCACCAACTCGTCGAGAGCCTCCTGAGTTGCGATCATGATCCCGCGATTCTAACCACACTTCGACCGGCTCGAGGATCATCCATGAATGCGGCACGCTGGCAGCGGCAGGGACGGCAGAGCCCCGATGCGCCGGAGGCGCAGCGCGATGTCTGGGCGCTGCTCGGGCGGCTGCACGAACAGCTCGCGACCGCCCTCGCCGAACTGGCGCTGCGCACGGCCGAGCCCACCTGGGCGGCCACGCTCGCCGAACACTCCGAGCGCGCGCGCGCACTGTCTCGGCAACTACTCGACGAGGCCGGTCCAGAGGCACTCGAGCGCCTGGCTCAGGACGAAGCGTGGCGCGAGTTCGATGCCTTGACCGGCGAAGTGCTCACCAGTGGCCACGTCCCCTCGCTCATCGTCGTGGGTTACGCCAACTTGGGCGAACTCGGCGTGCTGCCGGCGCGCTTGCTGGAAGACCTCGCGGGTGCACAGGCCCGCCTGCTCTACGGGCGGCTGGTCTCCGCGGAAGCCCATCGCCCGCTGGCGCGGCTCTTCTCGGCGGCGGACCCTTCGGCCACTGAGCTCGAGACGCTGCGCCGGCTGGTGCGCCACGCCCACGGCCTGCTCTTCACCGTCTACGCCACCTGGCGCCAGACATTCCACATACTGGGCGTGGATGGCGAAGTGCTTCAGGAGCAGGCAGCGGGCACGGCGCGCGCCGCCTCGCACGCGCTCAGCCTGCGCGTCACCACTGCCGACCTCGCGCCGTTTCGCGTCTGACCGGCCGCGCCTGACCGCCGCGCGCTCTCAGCGCTTCCAGGCCAGCGGCAGGAGCAGCACCAGCACCGCGTGAAACTCAAGCCGGCCGAGCAGCATGCACGCCATGGCCACGAGCTTCGCCAGCGGCGCCACTTCGCTCCAGGTCACCGGACTGCCCAGACCCACATGAGCATTGCCGTAGTTCGAGAGCGCCGAAAGGGCGGCGGACCAACTCGTCTCCAGCGAGCAGCCCAGCAGCAGCAGAGCCAGAGCCGCGACGAAGGCCACGGCCAAGTGCAACAGCAGCACGATGCCGCAGCCCAGCAAGACCTGCTCGGGCACGGGCCGGCCGCCGAGCTTGACCACGAAGACGGCCGCCGGGCGCAGCAGCCGGGCCGTTTCGCGGCGCGTGAAGCGCGCCATGAGCAGCATGCGCCCGACTTTGAAGCCGCCGCCCGTCGAGCCCGAGCAGGCGCCAATCACGAGCGCGACGAGCAGCAAGAGCCGCAGCACGGCCGAGCTCAGCAGCGGCCCAGTCGCGGAGAGTTGGGCATCTGGGACTCCCACGAGTCCCGCATTGACCAGCCCGGTTGTGGACAGCGTGGAGGCGGCGGTGAGCACCGCGTCGCGCAGACGCGGCTCAAGAGGCGCTCCCCGGGGCGTGGCGAGCAGGCAGCACGCGGCCAGCGCGACCAGCAGGATCAGATACGTGCGCGTCTCGGCCCCGCGCAGCACCAGACCGAGGCGGCCACTCAGCAGAGCGCGCAGCCCAAAGAGGCTGAGTCCGGCCAGCATCATGCCCGCCGCTGCGACCCAGCCCGTGGCGGCCGCAAACGACGCGAGGCCGTCGGCGCGCGTACCGAAGCCGCCGGTGGCCGACACGGACATGGCGTGGCAGGCCGCTTCGAAGACACTCATTCCCGTGAGGAAGAAGGCGCCCGCGAGTAAGACGGTGAAGAGCGCGTAGACAGGCCACAATCTGCGCACCACGCTCGCCAGCCGCAGCAACGGCCGCTCGCGGCCGAGCAACTCGGGCGTGTCACCAGGCACCAAGCTGCCGCCCGCGCCGAAGGCCGGCAGAAAAGCCAGCACCATGGCCAGCGTGGCGAGGCCCCCGCACCAATGCAGCATCGCGCGCCAGGCCAGCAGTGAACGAGGCAGCACTTGCGGATCGGTCAAGATCGTGGCGCCCGTCGTCGTGAGTCCGGACAGTGCCTCGAAGCCGGCATCGAGCGGCGAGGTGATCGCGCCGCTCAGCAGGAAAGGCAGCGCACTCAACGCGGCGCCGCCGACCCAGCCCAAGCTCATCGTCGCGAGGGCCTCGCTCACTCCGAAGCCGAGCGGCTCCCAGGGGAAGGAGAGCCGCAAGGCCCAGCCCAGGCACAGGCTCACCGCTCCGGAAACCAGAAAGGCCTGCACATGCGGACCACCGAGGCCCTCGTCGAGCAGCGCGAGCGCGAGCGGCGCACCGAACAAGAGCCCGAGCATCGAGAAGATCCGGCCGAGCGCGTGCAGCAGACTTTCGAGGTTCATCGGCGCCAAGCCTGCGGCAAGAGCAGCACGAGCAGCGCGAAGTATTCGAGGCGCCCGAGCAGCATGGCGAGGCAAAGCAGGAGCTTGGCGGCATCGGGCAGCGGCGCGTAGGTGAGCGTGGGGCCGACGGCGTCCAGGCCCGGACCGACTCCGCCCAGGCACGAGGCCGTCGCGGAAAAGGCGGCTTCTTCACTGAGTCCCAGGCCGACGAGCGCCACCGAGAGGATCACGAAGACCGCCAGCGCCACGCCGAGGAAGGCAAAGCTCTTGAAGATCACCGTGCGCTCGATCGTGCGTCCCTCGGACTTGGCCACCACTACGGAACTGGGACGCAGGAGCTGCCGCTGCAGTTGTCCGCAGGCCTTGAACCAAAGCACCAAGCGGCTCGGCTTGAAGCCGCCCGCGGTCGAGCCCGAGCAGCCGCCCACCAGCATGAGCGCGATGAGCAGCAGATGCAGCGGCGGGGCCCAGGCGTTGAAGTCCACGGTGCTGAAGCCGGTCGTGCTGGCCACGCTCACGACGCTGAAGACCGTGCCACGCGCGAAGGCCTCCACGTCGGAGGGCACTCCCTCGCTGGCCAGCCGAACTGCGAGCGCGAGCGCCATCGCGCCGAACACCCAAGCCACATACACGCGCCATTCGGCGTTGTTCAGCAGGGTGCGGCCGCGGCCCCGGACCAGGGCGAGGAGCAGCAGGAAGTTCGTGGAGGCCACGAGCATGAGTACCGACGCCGTCCACTGAATGGCCGGCGAATACGAGTTGAAGGAGTCGGCTCGCGTGGAGTAGCCGCCCGTGCCGACGAGGGCGAAGCCATGGCAGAGCGCGTCGAAGGGCGTCATGCCGGCCAGCGCCAGCGCTCCCACGGTGACGACAGTCAGGCCGAGGTAGAGCATCCAGAGCATTTTCGAGACATCCGCGATGCGCGGCAGCAGCTTGCTCTTTTCCGGCCCGGAGGACTCGGCTTGAAAGAGGGCATTGCCTCCGGCACCCAAGGCCGGCAGCACGGCCACCGACAGCGCCACGATGCCGACACCGCCCAAGAGCACGAGCAGGGCACGCCAGAAGAGCAGCGGCCGGCCGAGCAGCGCCGGATCGGGCAGGATCGAAGCGCCGGTGGTGGTGGCCCCCGACACGGATTCGAAGAGCGCGTCCACGCCGCTCGGAATGCTGCCCGTGAGCACGAACGGCAGCGCACCGACCACGAAGAGCGTGAGCCATGCAGCCGTCACGGCGGCAAAGGCCTCGGGCAGTTCAAAGCGGGCTTGGTCGAAGCGGCACAACAGCAGCAGACTCAGCGCGACGATGGCCGTGCCCAGCGCAGTTGCTGCGAAGACCTGCGCGCTGTGGCTCGTCAGGGTTCCGTCGAACGCGCAGACCAACAGCGGCAGCAGGAGCAGTCCGGCGAGCATCAGGCCGAAACGCCCGATGAGGTTGCCGACGCAGCCCAGGTTCACGCCCCGGCCGTCTCCCCACCAGACGGCGACGCGCGCGGCGCGCGCGCCGAGGCAAAGCGCAGCGCGCCCCGGCGCACGAAGAGCCGCTCGGCTCGGTCGCGCAGACCGGGCATCACAAAGGTCACTACGGTGTCCCCCTCCTGCAAAACCGTGGAGCCGCCCGGCACAAGCACCTCACCGTCGCGCAGCACGGCCCCCACCAGCACGCCGTCCGGCACGGAGAGATCGCGCAAGGCGCGGCCCGCGGCGCGCGCGCCCTGCCGCACGACCATTTCCACGACCTCGGCAGCGCTGTCGCCGAGTTTCTGCACGGCGACGACGCGTCCGCCGCGCGCAAAGCGGAGCAGCCGCCCCACCATGGTGAGGCGCGGATTGATGACCGCGTCGATGTCCAGCCGGTCGAGCAGCAAAGTGAGGTCGGGATCGGCCGTGACCACGATGTTACGGCGCACGCCACGTTTCTTGGCCAGCAGCGCCAGGATCAGGTTGTGTTCCTCGTTGCGCCCCGCGGCAATAAAAATGTCGGCCGAGGCCAGCCGGCCTTGGCCCTGCACGTCGGCGTCGTTGGGCGACCCGTGCAGCACGAGCGTGTGATCCAGCTTGGCTGCCGCGCGTTCGCACAGATCGGCATCCTCGTCGATCAGCACGACGCTGGCGCGCTCCTGCAAGCGCGCCGCCACGGCCACGCCGAAGGCGCCCGCGCCGTGCACCACGACACGTTGCACGCTCTCGCCCCCGGCCACGACACGGCGAAAGGCCGGCAGAGAGCTGCGCGCCATGAGCAGATAAGCACGGTCGCCGGCACGCAGTTCGTCCTCGCCGCCAGGGATGAACTGCTGCTCATCACGGCGCACGGCGGCCACGAGAAACTGCTCACCAGCGAACTCCTCGCGCAAACGGCGCAGAGGCTTGCCCGCCAGGCGGCTGCCCTCTTCCACATCGAAGGAACGCAGCAAGATCTCGCCGCCGGCGAAGTCGCCCACATCGATGGAGCCGGGTGCGTCCACGAGAGCCACGACCGAGTCCACGGCCACCTGATCGGGATTGATGAAGCGGCTCACGCCGAGCCGCACCGGATCCACGAGCGGGTGCTCCTCGTCGGAGTAGTCGGGATTGCGCACGCGGGCCACGGTGCGTTCGGCGCCCAGTCCATGCGCCGCCGCGCAGGCCATGACGTTGACTTCATCGTGCTCAGTGACCGCGATGAAGAGTTCGGCCGCTCCGGCCCCCGCTGCCTGCAGCGTTTCACGCGAGGTGCCGCTGCCGGCCACCGTGAGGACGTCGATGCGATCGCGCAGATGCCCCAGGCGTTCCTCGTTGAGATCGATGAGCGCCAGCTCGTGGCCCTCGGCACTGAGTTCGCGCACGAGGTGGAAGCCCACCGAGCCCGCTCCGACGACGACGATCCTCATGAGCCCGGTGCGGGCGAAACCGCCGGTGGCACCGCGGGCACCGCGCCCGCGCGCGCGGTGCGGACGCGCACCAACGCGGCCTGCACCTGGGCCAGGAGTTCGCCCTGTTCGGCCGGAACGCGCGACTCGAGGCGTTCGAGCGTGGCCAGAGCCTGGTCGAGTTGCCCCAGGCCCTCCTCGGCCCCAGCCAGATCCAGCAGCAGCGCGTTATCCGCCGGAAACTCCGCCACCAGCCCGCGCAGCAGCGGCAAAGCCTCAGCATCGCGGCCAGAACGCCGCAGTGCGGCCGACGCCGCGCGGAGCGTTGGCACGCGCGCCGCTTCACCTTCCGGCAGAAGCTTCAGCCTGGCGAGGTGATGGTCCGCCGCTTCTCCATGCAGCCCCAGCGACTCGCAGGCGCTGGCCAGCAGCGCCAAGCGGGTACTGAGCGGAGGCAGCGCGGCCTCGGCGGCGTGAAGTTCGAGCAGCGCAGTGCGGGCATCGGCCGCCCGTCCGGCGTGCAAGAGTTCTTCGGCGCGGCGGGCGCGTGCGCGCGGACCGAGGTCGCGTTCTTCGGGGGCCTCGAGCGGCATCTCGGCCAGCCGCCCGAAGACCCAGGCGGACAGATCGTGCGCCCCGACGCTGGAAAGCGTTTCACCCAGGCCGTCCCAGTCGGCGGGCGCATACTGCGCGCCGAGCACACCGAGCGCAGCCCGTGAGGCAGTCTGCAGAGTTGTGCTGGCCGGGCCGCGCGCCACGATGCGGCCGATCGCCGCGCCACCCTCCACGCGGCCCAGCGCCCCGATGGCCTCGAGGACGCGATCAACCACAGAGGCCTCGGTCTCGACCCGCGCACGTTCCTCGAGCAAGCCGAGGGCTTCTGCTGCGGCGCTCTTGCCGAGCGCCGTCACAGCCTCGGCACGCACACTCGCATCGACATCGTTGAGCAGGGCCGCGAGCAGGGCCACGATCCGCGCGGGCTCCGTCGACTCGGCGCCGCGCAGGCGCACGAGCCGCTCCCCGAGCGCGAAGGCCACGGCAAAGCGCACTTCCTTGGCTTCGTCGGCGGCGCCGGACGCAGCAATCCGTTCGAGGTCGGATTCATCGCCTTCAGAGGCGATGATCGCCCGCAGCGCTGCGGCGCGCACACGCGCCGGCTGACCGCCGTCCCTCGACAGGCCGGCGCGCATCCAGGGCTGCAGCCGGCTCACGAGGCCCGCGGGCCGATTCGCTGCAATGGCCAGCAGCAACTCAGCGGCGCGATCCGCCTCCGCGACGCCAGGATTCGGAACCGTGCGCGCCAGCCGCTCGAGATACTGCAACAGCGGTCCGACCAGCGCCGGCTGACCACGCAGTAAGACCAAGCTGCTGGCCGCCGCCTCCGCCACGGCTTCGTCCGTTGCGCGCAGTTCTTCCAGCAGCGCCTGCTGCACTTCCGGCCGATTGCGGCCGAGCACTCCGAGTGTGCGCACGAGCGCTGCCCGCACCGAGTTGTCCGTCTCGACCGGCAGGCCGGCGGTGGTGCCGTTGCTGGCCGAGCCGTTGCCGTTGGGGGCGGTCACCGGGCCCGGCGACGCCGTGCCGTTCGACTCGCCGTTGGAAGCCGCCGCCGGATGGCCGAGCCGCCCCAGCAGATGCGGAATCGCCGAGAGGGCCTGTTCCTTGGCCGCCAGCGCCGACAGCCGCAAGGCAGCTTCCTTGCGAACCGCTGGGTAAGAATCACCCAAGGCCGCAATGAGTCGGCCAATGTTGTCGGTGCCCATGGCGTCGATGCGCGCCTTGATGACCTCCTGCAAGGTCTGATCGAGCGTCGACTGGAGCTGTTCCAGGTTCTGGGCCAGGCGGCGTCGCTCGGCCTCGATACCCAAATCGAGCAGTGCCTCACGACTCAAATGCGCATGCTTTTCCCAGAAGAGCTGCCATGCGGCGCGGTGGGCGTCTTCGCCTAGATCGTGGCCCGTCAGCCGCCGCAGAGCGCTGCGGGCTGACGCGGCGACCGCGCCTTCGAGCTGTTCGATGAGCGGCTTCACTGCGACGAGCTGGGTGCAGCCGCCAAGCGCCTCGACAATGGCCCGGCCGCGCTCGGGAGCGTTGATGAGCTGAAGTTCCGCGATGAGCGCCGCCGTGGCGCTGTTGCTCGCGGCGGCCAAGCGCTCCAGAGCCAGCGCGCCCGGCTGGCGGAGACTCGCGGCAGCCGACGAGGCCGCCGTGATCAGATCGGGCAGCAGCGGCTCGTAAAGCGCGGGAGTCTGTACGGCCATCGCCAACGATTTGAGCACGCCCGCCGCCGCGGATTCGGTGCCCTCATTGAGGACCGCGCGCAGCGAGGCGTGATCGTTTGCATCCAAGAGGGTCTTGACCGCGACGGCCAGACGCACTTCGGGCACGTTTGGCTCTGCGAGCACCGCGCGTGCTTCGAGCACCGCATCGAGCGCAGACGTCGTGCCCGACGCCGTCTGCCGGCGTGCAGCCAGCGCCGGCTCGGCCGCGCTGAGGAGCGCCGCCACGGTGAGCAGGCCGGCCAGCCGCGACGGCGACGAACTCAAGATCCTGAAAACCATGACATCTCTCGTCGCGACACCTCTTGAACCAGGTCCAGTATAGGTTCGCGGCCCCCCGCCGAAACCGTGATCTGCGCGGCCGCGCGGTAAAGCGGCTCACGCTCAGCCAGGAGCAGCGCCACCTCTTCGGCAGGCGGCCGGTCGGTCAGCGGCGGGCGCGGACGGGCCTGGGCCCTCCGCGTGAGCTCCTCCGCCTCGACCTGGAGATAGATGACCAGCCCCGTGGCCGCCAGCGCCGCGAAGGCTTCGCGCAGCAAGACCGCTCCGCCCCCGGTGGCCAGCACATGCCCATGCAGCCGGGAGGCCGTCGCCAGAGCGCGCAGCTCGATGGTGCGGAAGGCTGCCTCGCCGTCCCGCGCGAGGAGCTCGTCCGCCGAGCAGCCCGCCAAACGCCCGACCTCATCATCGAGATCCAGAAAAGGCCGGTTGAGCTGCTGAGCCAGGCTGCGGCCGAGCGTGGTCTTGCCGCTGGCCCGCATGCCGATCAACACGAGGTTGGGTGCGGAGCGAGCCATGCCTCACCGGAGTTGGCGCCTTCGGTCGCCTTGAGGCGACATCTCGGACCGGCTCGGCCCGCGCGGCGGGCTTTGGTAGTCCCAACGGGATTTGAACCCGTGTCTGGTGCGTGAGAGGCACCTGTCCTAGACCAGGCTAGACGATGGGACCACACGGTCCGGACCGAGAGGGGGCGGATTATGGTAGGCAGGTCGATAGCAAGCCAAGGAAATTCGAGCCAACACAGCCCCGCGTCCGCGGGTTGGCTGACACAGCATCGGCATGGCAACCCCACAGCGCGTCCTCCTCTGGATCGGTGTCGCCGCGGCACTGGCCGTGTTCGGCGTCATGGCCGCCTCGTGGCTGCACGAGGACTTGCCTGATGAACCGCTTGACGTCTCGCTTGAGGATGTCGAAGGCCGCGCCACCCCGCCCAAGCAACTCCCGCAGCCGGGCCCCGCCGTTGAGCGCCCCAAGCCCCCGCCGCGCCTGCCCGAGACAGAAGGCGGCAGTGTCACGGGACGCATCGTCCGCATCGGGCGGCAGCCGGTGGCCGGAGCGCGGATCGAAGCACTGCGCGGCGCCAACCTAGGGATTTTCCTGCGCGGCGAGGCCGACTCATTGCAACGGCGGACCGTCACTGACAGCGAGGGCGGCTTCCGGCTGGAGGATGTGCCGGCCACCGGCGATCTCCTCCTGCGCTTGGACGGCGACGACTTCGCTTCCACGGACTTCGGCCCGTTCGTGGTGAGCACCGGACGCACGACGAGTGTCGGCGATTTGGTCGTGACCGAGGGCCTGACGATCCTGGGCAGTGTCGTGGATCCCAACCGGCGGCCGGTGGCCGGTGCCACGCTCGGGCTGCACTTCGGCATGAGCCCGCCCCCCCTCGAGGCCAAGCCCGCCCGTGTGACGCTCAGCGACGAAGCGGGCCGCTTCCAGTTTCTGCATGCGCCTGCGTCGGGTCTCTCGCTCGACATCCAGGCGCCCGGCTTCGCGCGAATGAGGCGCCAGTTCGTACCGCAACCCGGCCAGGCGCAGCACGAGTGGCTCGTGCGCGTCGAAGTCGAGCCCGTGCACCCGCTCAGCGGACGGGTCCTGGCTCTGCCGGATCTCAAGCCGGTGGCCGGCGCGCTGATCGAGGCGCAGGCACTGGACGCTCACCGCGCCGGCGGAGTCAGTACGACCGACGCTGACGGCCGCTTCGAGATCACCGGCCTGGCTTTCGGCAACTACAACATCACGGCCATCGCCAAGGGCTACTGCCGCAAGAGCGAGCGCACCTGGGCGGAGCGCGGCGAGGACAGTGTGGAACTGCGCTTGGCTCCAGCCGGCTCGGTCGCGGGCACCGTGCTGGGCAGCGACGGCCGGCCTGTGGCGCACTTCGACTTGCAGGCCCGCTTTCACAGCGACCGGCATGCGCCGCCGTCACCGCGCGGCAACTTCCGCCGCATCAGCAGTTCGCAGGGCCGCTTCGTGCTCGACGATCTCGAGCCCGGCTTTTGGTGCGTGGCAGTTTGGGCCAAGGGCTATGCAGTGAGCGAGTCACGCTGCCTGCGCGTCCATCAAGGCGAGCAATTGGAGGGACTCGACGTCACCCTGCAGCTCGGCGCGGCGCTCACCGGCCGCGTCGTCGATGACTCGGGCCAGGCCGTGCCCGGCGCCATCGTCTCGCTGCATCCCAACCGGGAACCCGAGGCCGAGTTCTTGCGCCAGCCGGACGGCGGCCCGCTGACGCGCCACCGCACGGTCACCGACAGCGACGGGCGTTTCCGCCTCGATGAACTCACAGCGCAGCGCGTGCAAGTGCAAGTCGATCATCCCGACTACGCCGTCGTGCGGCGCGACGACATCGCCATTCCCGCGCAGGCCGAGCTGGAGCTTGAGGGCTTCGTGCTGGAACGTACGGCCAGCGTGGAAGGTGTGGCGCTAGACCGCGCCGGCGTGCCGCTCACGGGCGTGGTGGTCCGGCTCTACCGCATCGGCGGTATGGCGCTGCAAGTCACCACCGACGGCGGCGGCGCCTTTCGTTTTCCGCGCGTGCGTGCCGGCGATTACCAGCTCACCTGCGAAGGACGCGGCGGCGGTCTCTTCTCCATGCTTGAGTACCTGCACGCCGGAACGGGCCCCGACACGCTGCAGCTCCGTCCGGGCGATGCCGTGCAGCGCAACGTGGTGGCGCTGCCCTAGCGCCTAAGAGCGCGCCAGCCGTCCATCCGAGCGGAGCTGCTGCACGACGGCCGCGAGACACGCCTCCAGATCACCCGGCGCCACCTCCAGCTCGTCGCGCATGCGGCGCACATCGAACCAGAGGTACCGGCCAAAGGTCGCGCACAGATCGGGCGTGTACCAGAGCCCGTCGGGGACGAGCGGCTCAACGAGGTTCATCGCGGCGCGCAGCGGAGTGGCCAGGCGCGTCGGCAGCGTGCGCACTTTCGGGCGCCGGCCGGCGACGATGGCGATGCGCGCGAAGAGCTGTCCGATCGTCAGGTTCTCTCCTCCCAGAACATAACGCCGGCCGCAACGGCCGCGCCGCGCCGCGGCCAGCACGCCCTGTACGACCGTCTCCAGCGGCACGACGTTCACGCCGCCCTCGGGTGCCGTGCGCAGCCGGCCGCTGGCGATCTTCGCCACGAGCTGGTTGCTGTTGGAGGGCAAGCTGGATGGCCCGTAGATCGCACCCGGATTCACCACGACGGCATCCAGGCCTGCGGCCACAGCCTGCTGCACGCGCACTTCGGCCTCGTGCTTGGTGTCGAAGTAGCCGGCGTCCAGCACGTCGCCGTTCCACGGCGAGTCTTCGTCCAGCAAGCGGGGCGTCTCACTGAAGCCGATGGCCGCAATGCTGCTGATGTGAAGCAGGCGCGGCACCTGGAAGCGCAGGCAGGCCGCGGCGACGTGCTGCGTGCCGAGCACGTTGACCTGCGCCATCCGGCCCAGCAATCGCCGGCGGTAGCCGATGATGGCCGCCGAGTGGATGACGAGTTCGCTGTCGCGCACCAAGGCCGGGAGCGAGTCCGGCACCGTGACATCGCCTTCCACGAGCGTGACGCCCAGCCGGCGCAGTGTCTCGATCGCCGCCGGCGCACTGCGGGCCCGCACCAGTCCGCTTACGCTCAGCCCCTCTTCGCGCAAGCGACGCGCGAGGGCGAGGCCCAGAAATCCGGTGGCCCCCGTGAGCGCGACCCGGCGCGGGGCACTGTGCGAAGATGCGGACATGTTCATGCAAACGATCCCGGTCGGCCCCCTCCAGTGCAACTGCACGATTCTGGGCGACACCACCAGCGGCGAGGCCATCGTCATCGATCCGGGCGATGAGGCGCCGGCGCTAGCAGCCCGCCTGACCCGCGCCGGACTCAAAGTGACGCAGATCCTGCACACTCACGCGCACATCGATCACATTGGCGGCAGCGCCGAATTCCAGCAGTTGGCCGGTGGGCGCGCCTGGCTGCACAAGGGCGACCAGTGGCTGCACGAGAACTTCGCCCTGCAGTGCCGCATGATCGGGCTGCCGGTGCCGGCAGCCGTGCCGATCGACGCTTGGCTCGATGAGGGTCAGCGCCTCAGCCTGGGCGAGCACCGCCTCGAAGTGCTGCACACGCCGGGCCACACGCCGGGCAGTTGCTGCTTCCTGCTCGCGGCGGAGGGCCGGCAACTGCTCTTTGCCGGTGACACGCTCTTTAAAGGCAGCATCGGGCGCACCGACCTCTGGGGCGGCGACACGGAAACGATCCTAGCCAGTCTGCAGGGCAAGTTGCTCGGACTCGACGACGACACCGAGGTGGTGACCGGCCACGGGCCCGGCACGACCATCGGCCGGGAGCGGCGAGGCAATCCTTTTCTGCAGCCGGGCGCCCGCTGGTGAGCGCCGGCCCGGCCGAACGCTCCATCGAACTGCCGTTCACGACGCGCACGCGCTGCCTGCTTGTGCCGCCGCAGCAGCCCGTGCCTGGGCGTGCTCCGCCGCTGCTCATCGCTCTGCACGGCCAGAGCGAGAGCGGTGCGCGGCTACGGCGCGCGCTGAGTCCGGCGCTGCCGCCCCACTTCGCGTCTGCCTTTCCAGATGGCTTCCACGCGCACGAACTGCGGCGCCCTGGCAAGCCCATCCGCGTCGGACACGCTTGGTATCTCTTCACCGGCGATCAACAGGCCTTCGCAGCCAGCCTTGCCGAGAGCGAAGCCGCTCTTTGGCCGCTCGTGCAGCGCGTGACCGCCGAACTGGGCGCCGATCCGCGCCGGGTTTTCTTGCAGGGTTTCTCGCAGGGGGCCTATCTCGCGCACTGCGCTGCACTGCGGCATCCGCCGGAAACGCCGATCGCCGGTTGGGTGGCCCAGTCCGGACGACTCAAGCATGAGTTTCTGGGGCCCTGGCTCCAGCGCGCAGCCGGAAGGCCGGTGCTCATTCAGCATGGCCGTCAGGACGAGCCGCTGCCGCCGGCCGCCGCGGAAACCAGCGCTCAACTCCTGCAGGAACACGGCGCCCTCGTGACTCTGCGGCTCTACGACGCCGGGCACGAACTCACGCCCGAGATGGTGAACGATCTCCGCGCTTGGCTGGCGGCGCTGACCTAGCCGCCGACGCGCGGAGCGCGCAGGCCGCTAATCAGGTCCACTTCCATCGGCGAGAAGGCCTCGATGAGGTCCGACGCGTGGAGGTGCAGATCCTCACGCGAGCCAAAGTGCACGGCCGGTTGCAGTGCTGCCTGCAGCGACTGCTGCGACGGCGGCGCGATGCCCAGCGTGCGCGCGGCGGCCAGCTCGGCCTGCATGCGAGCGACATCCACCTGCTCGGGCAGGGCGGGCGCACCGAAGAAAATCGGCGTGACCGACCAGTCGAGAGCCACACCGCCACGCCCGTTCGGCAGCGCCGGCACGACGGCGACGACGCGGCCCGACTCATGCCCGAAGTTGATGCGCTCGGCAGTCTGCGCGCCGACGTAGAGCACCGGTTCCGCCACCTGGCGCGGATGGACGAGCGCGGGATCGACGCCGAGCACGAGCAGGTAGCCCGCACTCACGCGGGTGCCGGCAGTGCTCCACTCGTGGAGGTATGGCTGAGCGAGCGTGAACGGCCGCGCGTGAAGCAGCTCGATACCACCGACCGGTGTGATTGCCGGCACTGCGGGCGGCGGGTCATCGGGAATCGACTGCCACACGGCGCCGGCGCCGCCCACGAGGGCTGCGATGAGCAGGACGGGGACGAGCAAGGTGCGCAAGCTGGTCATGGCTGGTCCTCAGTCCTTGGTGAATTCGAGATCGTCGAGGCCCAGCTTGCCGGCCGGGCTGCCCCAGGAGGGGCCGAAGCGAAGGCTCACAGTGGCGAGGTCGTCGAGATCCACGTCGCTGCCATCCGTCATGAAATCGGTCAGCCGGATGCGGATCGTCTCGAACTCATTGCCCCAGCCGGCGCCGGTGCCGCACGAGGTGCGCTGGTAGGGCTCTTCTACGCCGCCGCCGTAGGCGGCGATGTTGATGGCAGCGGAGTCTCCGTCCCCGTCGATCAACACGACGGTGAAGTTCGTGTCGCCGAGCGCAGAGGTGGTGAAGGGGTGCCGCGTGATTTGGGCAGCTCGGAAGCTCAGCGCATCAAAGGCGGCCGCATTCGTGCCGGCGCCGACGAGCGCAAAGTCGATCACTGCGTCCACGCCGTTGTATTCGAAGCTCAGACCGCGCGTTGTGTCGCTGGCCTGGCCGTGCGTGAAGCCGTTGAAGTTGTCGCCGCCCCAGGTGAAGTCCGCATTGGTGTCGTCCAGCCGGGCCTCGGCCAGCGCCGCGACAGTGAAGGTCACGGCACCGCCTGAACTCGACGTGTTGACCACGGTGTTCGTCTGCGCGTCGTCAATGACGAACTTGCCCGGGCCGGCATCGCGGTACATGAGGTCCACGACCACGCAGGCATTCGCCGTGGGCGCCCCGATCGGACGGAAGCTCTCCCACTGCCGCCAGAGGAAGTCCTCGGCCGGCAGGCTGCCCCCGATGTGGTGCTGTACCAGCGGCAGCAGGTAGCCCTTCAAGATCTTGTGCGTGTCCGGTTTGCCCACCAAGCACGGCCCAGTGGCCACCGAACCAGTCGAGTTGTGGAAGTCGCCGTGTCCCACGCCGTGCAGCGAAGTGGACATGCGCTTGCCCTCGGCACGATCATGCAAATGGAAGGACTGCGCGATGTTGTTGCTGGCGCAGCCGGTCACGTCGGCATCGGCGCCGCCCACCCAGAGGTGGTAGTCCACGCCGTGGGGAGTGGCGCTGGTCGTGCCCAAGAAGTCAGTGGGCGCGATGCTCGAGACGAGCCGGACATCGCTCAGCACGAACTGGGTCGGCACGTAGGTGCCGTCGAAAACGCGGTCGTAGGCCCGCACGACGCCCTCGCCTCCGCGGCTGTGCCCAATCCACGTCATGCGGCTCTTGTCCACATGCCCGTTGAGCACTCCGCCCTGAATCGTGCCTAAGTTGCTCAGGAAATAGTCGGTGTTCGTGAGCGTCGTCGTGGAGGCCGCTTCGACGCCGGGCACCGTGTTGTTCTGGTGGCTCATGACGATGTAGCCATAGCTCGCCAAGTGGTTGCCGATGTGGTCGTACCACTGGTAGTTGTGCCCGTTTCCGTGGCTCACGACGACCAACGGCAGCTGCCCCATGGTGGCGATGTCGGTGGGGTAGAAAGTGTTTTGCCCCAGCATCGTCCCGCCGGAGTAGAGGATCTCAGTCACGGCCAGCGGACCGGGGCGCGTGACGTCATCGACGACGTACAGGCCGGCCTCCGCGCCAAAACCGTCGATGAGGTCGTCGTTGTCGAAGATTCCGTTTTGGTTCAGGTCCACGACAACGTCGTAGGGCACGCCCAGCCCCAGCCCGGCATCCCCGGCGAGGGAGCCGGCATCCACTGTGAGCGTGTTGGCTTGTACTCCCGCGCCCGTGAAGAGGAAGCTCTCGGGACCGCCCGCCGTGAGGTCCGTGAGCGAGGGATCGGCGGCCCATTGCGCGGCCGTCTTCTTGGCAACGACATGCACGTCGCCCGTACGGCCCACAACTTCAGGGTGCAGGCTGGGATCCACCGCGACGCGCACAGGTGTTTCAAAATTGAAAGCACGCACGCGCTGGAACCACGGATAGGCCAGCAGCGGTTCGCCAGCAAGCTGGACGCTGCGCGGTAGGAAGGTGATCGAGGCGGCGTTACTGAAGTCGAAGTCCGCCGCCGTGTTTCCCGCCTCAACCGCGCCCAGCAGGTGGAGCGTGAGTCCCTCAAGCGAATCGTCCAGTGGGCTCGCGGCATTGATGGCGAGCGTTCCTGATCCGGGCATCGGCCCCAGGAACAGCACGGTGAGCTGTGGGGTGAAACCCAGCGGAAGGCTCTGTCCGAAGATCACCGTGGGCCCGGGGCTCGTGTCGAACAGGAGCCAAGCGCCTTGCCCGGGGGCCCCATCGAGAGTGATGGTGAAGGGCAGGCCAACGGCCTGGGAAGCGGTGCTTTGACCCTGCACAGCTAGGTCGCTGGCCGTGGTCAGTGGCGCAGCGACGAGCAGCAGCGCAACAGTGAGGGCCTTGGAAACGAATGTTCCGCGCATCGCTCGGGTCATGCAGCCGACTCCCAGGTGTGAGAAGGCCGAGAGCCTACCCGAGTTCTTGATGAGTCGACTCCTTGTCGTGCTGGGAACGACAAGAGCCCTCGCAAGTTGGCACTCCTCTGAACGTGGGAGAAATTGGTGCTAGTCCTCGTCTCGCGGCGGCCGATTCGTTCGCTGGTACGGCCCCGGAAGAGTCGGCTCTCCCCGCAAGGCCGCCTCTCGCTTCCCGACTGGTTTTCCCGATGCCTGCTCCCGAAGTTACTCCGAAAGAACAGAGCCGTCGCGAGTTCATGCGGCGCTTCGGCCTAACGGCCGCCGGTATCACGCTCGGCTCCTACGCCGCGCCTGCGCTCGCCTCCTTCCGCCCGCCGGCAGCGCTGGTCGGATCCAACGAGGTGACCTTCTTCGAGGAAGATGGCAAGCGCACCACGGCCTGCGATGGCCCGGCCTGCGCCTTCAATGCCGGCTCCTACTACTCCATTAACAGCACGAGCTTCCTCGGCCAAGTTCTGCTGCAAGTCGTACCGACCGCCCCCACCACGGGCTGGATCCTGACGCTCGACAAGACCACCGTCGCCATCAAGCCCGGCGAACAGGTCTTCGTACACCTGACCATGGACTGCTACTCGCACCCGCAGATCGGCGCGACGCCCGAGCAGCTCAAGGTGCGCGTCACCGCGACGGCCGTGCCCGCGGACGGCTCGCCGCCCTTCAACATCAACACGCACATGGCTCGGGCCGAGTGCGTCATCTCCGCGCTCGAAGTCGTCGCCCCCCCTGGCCCGATCAAGCCGGATTCCGAAGGCAATGCCTTGACCACAGTGATGGTCAACGGCGCCTGGATCGACTCGGCTGCGTTCGGCAACGTGCTGCTCAACACGGCTCTCGTGCCTGAAGGCTGGACCGTGGCTCTCGAACAGGCTGAACTGCCCTTCGCGGGAACAGGATCATTCCCGGTGCGCGTACGCATTAACGTCCCGCCGAAGAACAAGCCCAAGAAGGGCGAATTCCGCGTGATTGCCTCGCTGAACCATCCGAGCTTCGCCGCGCCGATGACCTCGATCGCGGTGATCAAGGTCCACGGCAAGTAGGGCTAAGCGCCCCGCCAGAGTTCGCGGCCCAGGCGCGCCAGCGCGGTGATTCGGCGGCGGGGTTCGCGCAGCGCAACCGGCAATACTGCCCGGCAGAGGACTTCGGTGCGATCCAGCGCACAGCGCAGCGGCCGCCGCACCGGCCCGCCGAGCCCGTCAGGATGAAACCCTGAGCGCAGCGCCGCCAGGTGACGTTCGCCCCAGTTCGGCGCACAACTCCAAGCCAACAGCGCGCGACGCCAGCCCGGCAGCGCCGCTTCGTAGCTGGCATCCACAAAGTGGGCAGCCAGACCCGCGACCAGGTCGGACTGCCAGCGCTGCGCGGGATCGAGCAGGCGCCGCGCGCGCGCTAGGCCGGCGGCACCGCAGCGTCGCGCGGCCAGGCCCACATCAAAGAGTCGGCGCGCGGTGAGTTCGGCCGGATGGTGCAGCACGAGATGCGCGAGCTGATCATCGGCCTGCAGGACGCGGAAGCCCAGCAGCGGATGTCGCACGCTGCGCGCAACGAGGTCGTCGGCGGCGAGGCGGCGAGTGCAGCCTTGCTCAGCCAAGGCCGAGTGAATCTCCACGACGAACGGGAGGCGTCCCGCGCGGCGCGTCAGCGGAGGCAAGTGATGATGCCCCTCCGGCGAGTGTCCGCCGTGCAGTGCGCTGGCGATGAAGCCTTCCGCACTCAGCAGCTCGTAAGCGACCTGTCCCTCGGATGGCGAGAGCAACAGGTCCACGTCGCCGCACGGGCGCGTCCAGGGTTCGGGATAAAGCCACTCCGCGTGAGCGAGTCCCTTGAGCAGCACCGGACGCAAGCCCGCCGCCTCGAGCCTGTCCATGAGAGCCGTCACATGCTCGCGCGCATGCTCGTAGCGATGCCGGCAGAGGAACTCCTCGGCCAGGAGTGCGCCACGCAATGAGACCGGTAGCTGCGCCTCAAGACCCAGCGTGCGCAGGCGCGCGGAGAGAAAGGCCCCCGCGCCCGCCCACCACGCCGACTGCAAAGCCTCGTGCCAGCCGGTGGCCAGAGCTTCGCTAACGCGCAAGCTCTCCGTGGCGAGGGCGCGGTCGTCCAGCACGCAGGCGGAGGCCAGCCGGAAGAGCTGCCCCTCAGTCTCCGGCCACTGGAACTCGGCTCCGGCGCGGGGAGGCCATGAGAAGCCCGCCGCCCCGCCAAAGCGGGTCAGGTCAGCCAGCGCCTCTTGCCGCGCATCGGTCATGACCCGCGCGGCCCGGTGAGTTCGAGTCTCTGGCTCAGCGCCGCTACGGCGCGGGGACCTCCGCGCGCGTGAAAGCGCAAGGCCGGCACGCGCCGGCAGAGCTCGGCGAGTTCACGAAAAGTCTCCGCCCCCTGCTGCTGGAAGAGATGACAACTGGCGAGCAGGGCTGCGAAGGCTGCGCCGGCATCGAGCGGCTCGATCGATGTTGCGGCGGCATCGAGCACGACCAAGCGATGCAGGGGCAAAGGGTGCGTCGCTGCGCTGCGCCGCAATCCGCCCGCCCCCCAGTACTGCTTGCCCGCCCCGCCCACGAGTTCGTGCCGAGCGGGCCCTCTGAGTCCGAGCATTGAGATCCACTCGATGACATCTTGGCGCAGCGCGATGGGTCGCCGGCACGGCTCCACCGCCGGCGGATCGAGCAGCACGGGCAGGCACTCATCTCCCAGCCACTCGGCGCCGCTGAGGGCCAGCGCGGCGGCCGTGGTGGACTTGCCCGCCCCGCTGGGACCCGCGAGCAGAATGGCGCGGCCCTGCGGATCGGCCACGGCGCTGGCGTGCAGCAGCACCGTGCCTGACGCCGGCCTGCTCGCGTAGACATCGAGCGCCTGTTCAAGTCGCAGTAGGAGTTCACCTAGGTTGCGAGCCGTGCGAGTCGGACACTCGGCGCCGCTGAGCCTGAAGGCCGCATCGCTTTCCGAGAGGCGTAAATCTGGCGCCTCGCCTGCTGAGAGCGGGCGCGGCGCGTCGCAGCCGCAGGCAGCGGCCACGTCAGCCAGCCGCTGCCGATCCGTGGCGGCCAAGAGGACGGGCCGCGACGGGCGTTCCAACTCGATGACCCAGGCCTGATGGGAGGTCACGTGGCTGGCGGCACGAGCAGCCCGCTGGCGCGTAGTTCGGCGACAACTCGGTCGACATCGCTTGCGACCAACTCAACCGGGCGCGCATAGAGCCGGGCGACTTCCTGCGTTATGTCGGACACTGTGCGCGTCCCGTCACAGAGCTCCCAGATGAGCGCAGCGGACTCATTGAGAAAGTGCACCTGGCCCGTCGCGGGGTCATGGAGTGCAAACTGCGTTCCTACGATCTCAGCCGACACTCCCGCCGCTTGGTGGAAGCACGGGCCTATTCCGGCCGGGTTCGGCTCGCCTGGGGCTCCGCTCTCGCGCACGGGGAGAGAGACTACCACTCGCAAGCGCCAGGGCTTATGATTAGCAGGCGGATCACCGGGGGGAGATCACCGTAGTACCCTCTCGAGTAACGAGTCATGCAGGTCGCCAGTGAGCTCATGAAGCAGTTGGATCCAAGAGTCTCCTACGATCGCGGTCCGTGGGTGGCGCCGGAATTGGTGAACGCTGAGGGAGTTCGTGTGCAGCCGGTGCCTCAAGCGGAAAACACATCGGCCAACCCGCGAGCTGCTTTGCAGGTCGATCCAGGCCTGGCGGCTATCCCCACCGAGGACTTGCTGCGGGAACTTCAGAAGCGCGAAAAGTACTTGGCCAAGCTGCAGGCACGCCGTGTGGCCATTCGCGCCGAAATCGCAGATCTTGAGCGCGAGATCACACGGCTGAGCGACGAGGTGCAGGAGGCGCCGCGCCGGGCCGCTCCCGTCCGTGCGCAGCGCGGGCAGCGCTTCAAGAATTCGCTGAGCTTGCCGCAGGCTATGGTCGCGGAGCTCGAGACCGGCGAACACACCACGCCGCCCGAGCTGGCCAAGCGCATTTTGCGCAGCGGTTACCTCACGAATGCGTCGGACTTCCCCAAAATCGTGGCGCAGGCCCTGGCTCGCGACAAGCGCTTTCGGCGCGTCGGTCGCGGCGAGTACGAGTTGCTGGTCTGAGTCGCATGGCGCATGTCTCCACAGGAACCGCGCCGGCCGCCGTCGACGCAGATGGGATTGAAGAGCGCCTGCTCGGCACGCGCCTGCAGCAGGTCCTGCTCGAGCTCACTTCCAAGTGCAATCTGCGCTGTATCTACTGCGCGGTGAGCCAGCCCTTCTATGTCGGCCGTGAGCTCGAACTGGAGCGCGCGGAGATCGTGAATCAGCTCGTTGCGCTGGGCCCCATTGAGTTTCAGCTCAACGGCCACGGCGAGACCACCCTCATCAAGGGCTGGGACGAACTGGCCCGCGATCTGCTGGACCGCGGCTTGGCGCTCACGCTCATCTCGCACCTCAACAAGGACATGAGCGACGCCGAGATCGACGTGATGGCGCGCCTGAAGATGCTTACTGTGAGCTGCGACACGATCGACCCGGCCGTGTACCAGCGCCTGCGTCGTGGCGGCCGTCTCGAGCGGGTGGCCCAGAACCTGCGGCGCATTCTCGAGCGCTGCCGCAGCGAAGGCCTGCCCAAGCCCTACATCGCCATCAATTGCACCACCACACATATCAACGTGCTGGGCATTCCCGACCTCGTGCGCATGGCCGCCGAGATGGGCCTGGCCTGCGTCTCGCTCACCAACTTGGTGGAGTATCCCGAGATCCCCGGCTGCGAACGGCCGCTGCATCCGGCCGAGGTGGATCCTCAAGGCGCACTGGCCGCCGTGCGTCACGCCCGTGAGCTGGCGCAGGGTTTCGGCATTGACTATCACGTCATGGGCGACCTCGAGGATTCGCTCGAGCAGGCGCTGCGCCGGCGAGGTGTGGCATGAGCGTGCGCTGCGAGCCGGCGCCCGGCGAGACACGCGACTGTCTCGACCCCTGGAAGATGGCCTACGTGAAGGCCGACGGCGCGGTCACGCTCTGCTGCTGGTCACAGCCGGTCGGCAATGTGAAGCACAACACGATTCAGGAAATCCTGCACGACGAGCCGGCGCGTGCCCTGCGGCGCGGCTTGCTCACCGGCCAGATGCCCGACGACTGCATACGCTGCCCCGCGCGCGGTCTGGTCAGCACCGAAGCACTGCGCCAGAAGGTCGATGAGTACGTTTCCGATGACGACCGCCGCGAGATGATGGCTGTGCGCGCGCGCCTGCACGGGCTGCAGGAAGAGGTCGTGCAACTCCGCCACCACGCCAGCAACCTCGAGGCGGATCGCGACAATTGGCGCACCCACGCGCGCAACCTCGAGGAGGAGCGCGCGCACTTGCGCGGCGTGATCACCGGACTCACTACCCAGGCGGAAGCACTCAGCGAGCAAGTGGCCGCCGTGGAACAGGGCCGCGTGCCGCTCGGGGGCCTGATCCGCACGTGGCTGCGCGGGCGTGTGCGGCGCAGCAAGCTGGGCGGGCGCTGGTTCCGGCCGCCGACGGGCCCGCGCTGAGCTTCGGCCGCGCGCCTTACATGTAGCGCCGTCCCTACTTTGCTTTTTCGGTGGGCGCTTCGGTCTAATACCGCGCCCTCACCTCTCCACCGTTCGATCGGAACTACCCATGTCCATGAAGTCCCTCTCCACCGCCGAGCTTCGTCGTGAACTCGAGCGCCGCGAGCGCGGCGCAAAGAAGCTCCTGGCTAAGCGCACCAAACTCGCATCGGCGCTGGCCGCCCTCGACGGCGAGCTGGCCGATCTGGGTGTTGCAGGTGGTTCGGCGCGCGGCCGGTCGGCTGGCCGTCCTAAGGCGGGCCGCAAGGCTGGCAAGGCCGGCAAGGCGCGCGCTCGCAATCCGCGGGCCAAGAACAAGATGAACCTCGCGGACTCGCTGGCCGCGGCGATCCGAGTCGGCACAGTTGTCTCGCCCGCTCAAGCCATCGAGCGCGTCAAGGCCGCCGGCTACAAGACCAACAACAGCGCCTTCCGCATCTCGGTCACGCAGACGCTCTCCAACGACAAGCGCTTCAAGCGCAAGGGTCACGGCCAGTACGTCCGCGTTGGCTGAGACCCTCGCTAGAGCTTCATCCGCCTGAGGACTACGAGCACCAGGTCCACTTGCTCGATGGTCATGGCCCCCATCGCGACGAGGATCTCGCCGATTTTACGCGGCGCGCGGCCAGCGCGCTCGGCGTGCTTCTGCTCGGTGAGCGCCGAGTAGAGCTGCGCGGGGCTGACGAAGCCCTTGAGGCAGGCGACTTCACCAAAGAGCTGGGGATCGGACTGCCCGTCATCCGACGAGGCGGTTGCAGGCGTCATGAATCGACTCTCGCGTTTCCCGGGGCTGAACTGCTCAGGAAGGAGAGCGAGAGCAGCGGCCCCCTCGGGACAGGAATTCCAAAAGAAAGTCAGAGCCCGGGGAAAGACGTACCGGGCAAGGCAAGGGCGCGGGCGAAGAGTCAGCGTGCGGCGAAGCCCATCGGCGCCCACGGCTCCGCTGGCCGCCGCCGCGAAGTCGTCCGGAGAGCGGGAGCCGTTGACGCTCTAGCGTTGCGCGTCGACGTCGATGCGCACATTCCTGCGCAGAAACTCCTGCAACTCCGGCGAGACCGGCGACAGCCCTCCGCCGAGATGCCGGTGCGCGGCGAGTTCGATCAGGTAGAGGGAAGCCTCCGTACCCAATGCGCTTTCCGGACCATGTCCTGCGTCGGGATCGATCAGCAGGCTGAGTGGCTTGTCGAGCCGGCGCGCCTCGCCAACGTAGTGCACGATGCTCTTGAGCGGCACCCGTTTGTCGTGCGCGCCGGCCCAAATGTAGGCGGGCGCCTGCACTGCCGGCAGCGCGGCGAGCGGCGACTCGCGCTGCATCTGCTCCCGCCAGGCGGCATCTTCGTAGCGAAAGCCTAGTTGCGTGAACTGCAGCGACAGCGGCGGAGCCATGGGACGCGAGGCCACGCTGTCGTGCTCGGCCTGCCATTGCTTTGTCCAGCCGTAATCTGTCGGCGGAGTGCCGGCGAAGGCGAAGCGAAAGCGCGCGGGGTGATGGCTCAGCGCCAGCAAGCTGGAATAGCCACCGAAGGACATCCCCGCCACGGCCTGTCGCTGGCGATCACCGATGCCCTCGGCCAGCAAGAAGTCCAGCCCGTCGATGATGTCCGCCAACACCCGACCGTTGCCGACATCCCCCTGCGCAGAGAGCACGTACTCCAGACCGTAGCCTGCCGACGCGCGGAAGTTGGGAATGAACACCGCGTAACCGCGATTGACCAGGAGCTGGATCCCCCCGTTGTACCGGTCATACATGCGCTCGATCGGACCGCCGTGCAGCCAGGCTATGAGTGGCACCGAGTCGGGAGCCCGGCCGGCCGGCAGCACCACGTAGCCATGCAGCAGCATGCCGTCGCTGGCGCGGTAGGTGAGCGGGTGCAGCACGGCACCCGGAGACGGCGGGCTCTTCACGGAGGCTTGCTGCTCGAACAATCGCTGGAGTTGATTGTCTTCCGGGCGATAGACGTAGTGGCCATCCAGTGCGAGCTCGCCCTGCTGCGCATGCACCAACCACAAACTGCCGTCAGCCGTGGCCGAAAGTTGCAGATTGGCTTCCGGCAACTGCTCTTGAAGCGCGGCGAGCTGCGCGCTGAGGGTGCTGTCATTGCCGTGCCAGCAGAGCCGCGCGCCGTAGTAAGCGATGGCGAGCCAGTCCTCGCGCGCGGCACACCAGAGCAGCGCATGCGCATCGGCGAGGAGCGCCGGGTCACGATGAATCGTCTCCCAGCCTCCGCTCTTCCGCTGCCAGCGTCGCAAGGCGAGCTTGTCCTCGTCATGCCGCAGCAGCAGCCAGAGCGTCTGCTCCGCCCGGTTGTAGCCGACCAGTCGGCACTCCTCGAGAACGGTGTCGCTGCGCAGCAGCTCACGCGGACCCGCCGCGCTGTGTTCGCGGATGACCGTCTCGTAGCGAGGGCCGTCGAAGGCGGCCGTAAACGCCAAGTCACCGTCCGCATTCAGCAGGGCGCTGCGTAGCGGTAACTCGGATTCATAAAGCAGGCGCGTCTGGCATTGCGCATCGACACTCAGATAGCGGTGCCGCTCGACGCCCCGCTCAGCGACTCGCTCATGAATGATCGCGTACTGCAGGGCGGACTCATCGACCGCCCAGAAGCGTTGCGCTCGCCGCACATCCCATTTGAGGATGCGCTTCGCGGAGAGGTCGGCGCTTTCGATCACCGAGAGCCCTTGCTCGTCGGCGAGCCACAGGCGGCTGCCGTCTCCCGACCAAACGGCCTCGGCGCGCTGGAGGTCGGCCACGATCCGCGTCTGCACTCCGCTGGACACTTCCTGCAAGATCAGATCAACACTCTGTTCGGTGCGCCGAAAGAACGACACGTAGCGGCCATCCGGCGACAGGCGCACGTCCACGATCTCCTGGAAGCGCAGAAACTCTTCGCGCGCGATCAGCGGGGCGCGCGGCTGCGCGGCAGCCTTGGTCTTCGCCGCCTGCAGGGCGAGGCGCGTCACGACGACCGGATCGCCGCTGGTGTCGTCGTCGCTGGTGCTGTCGCCGAGTGGGCCGACTGCGCCCAGCAGGACGCTAACCGCCAAGACCAGGGCGACCTGACTCAAGCCCGGGCTCCGCGCGGTTCCAGGCAAATCAGGCTCAGGAAGGCCGGCATGCCGAGCACCGTGCAGCTCACCAGCCAAAGTCGTCGGCGTGACGGAGCAACTCGTGTTCCGCGCAGCCACGCATAGCCAGCAGCCAGCGAGGCCAGCATGAACGCCAGCGCCAGCGCAGAGAGCCGCGACGCCCGGGGAATGAGTGCAAAGCGCGGCGGTTGGGTCAGGCCCGTGTCGAGCAGGTCCGGCGCATGCGCCAAGGCATACAGCGGCGGCGAGACCCACCACGATGCCATCGGCGCCATCACAGAGCCGACGAAGCTGAGGCGAACAGTGTGGAGGTTGCGGAGCTCACCGACCACGGTGGCCCGGCCCTCGCGATCGACATACACGAGCTGCTGCCACGGATTGCTGAGCGACTCAAAGCCCTCGTACTCCCGCGCATCCGAGTAGTGCTTCGAGACCAGCCAGCCGTCCAGCAGTTCGGCGATTGTGATGCCCAGCGGCGTCGATTCGCCCTCGGCAAAAGGCAGTTCCCAATCCAGCAGGGGCGGCGCGAAGGGCGATGAGGCCGCACGGTCCGGCCGGTAGGCGAGCAAGCGCTGGTTGGTCAGCAGCAGCAAGTGATCCAGCGCCTGGACCGGCCTGCCGGTGAACCACTCGCCGGCGGGCAGCCGCAGCAGCTCGTGCTGACGCTGCGCTTGGTCGTCGATGGCGAACAGCATCGCGCGGGTCATGCCGAAGGCGGGGACTTCGGCGAAGGGCTGGGACTCGCCGAGCCCGTCCCTTCCCCACCAACCCTTGAAGTCACCGCTATTCGGGATGCGACCGTGAAACAGCATGCGGTCGTGACTGAAGGTCCACTTGATGTTGCGCGTGTCGTCCCACCACGGCTGCGCGACGTTGGAGAGCTGATGACGAACGGGGAAGCGCGCGATGTCGGGCTGCACTTCGGCGATCCGCAGCAGCGGCAACTGTTCGCGCCACGAGGCCACGCGCGGATCGGTGCTGCTCTCCAGCCCCTTGGCGAGGCCCTGCTGGGTGAGATTGCGCATGTGCGCTTCGACGTCGATGTCGACGTCCGTGGACAGCACCGTCCTGCCGGGGCCGCGGCCGAGCAGTTCGACGACGGCAAGGCCCGACTTGCTTAGCTGGAAGACCAGCAGGAAGAAGCCGAGTTGCAGCGGTAAGGCAGTGAGCAGCAGCACGCCGCTGCGCGCGATGGGCGCGTTGCGATCGGCGCGGAAGCTGTGCCGCGCGACGAAGACCAGCCACACGAGGCACCCAAGCACCGGCAGCAACAGCCACCACACTGAGGCCAAGTGCAGAGCCAGCATCCACGGCACAAGCAGCACGGCGACGGCCGCTTTATGGCGGCTGGTGCAGGCGTGGGCCCCGGCCAGCCAGGCCATCATCGTGAAGGCCAAGACATGGAACAGCGCAACATAGTGGCGGCTATCGACGACCTGCGTAGTCAGCGAGTCGGTGGCGAGTAGGAAGACGAGCAGTGGCGCCAGGACGGCCACGCTCAGCAGCGCCAGCGCTGAGAGGGCCAGTGCGGCGAAGATTCGCGCCGGCGCCAGCGGACGGTGGATCAGCCACAGCCAGCGGCTGGGCTGGCGGTAGCTGCCGACCTGCAGCAGCGCGAGCACCAAGCCAAGCAGCATGTACACGACCAGCATCGCCGCCTGGTCCTCGAAGCCGAGCTGAGGCACGTCGTCGACGCGCGACAACAGCACCAGTGCGAGGCCATGGCACAAGCCGACGATGAGAGCGAGCCGGCGAAAGCGACACCATTCCGAGCGCAGCAGGTCATTCATCTATGTGCGCTTCCTAAGCCGACTTCGCGTGATTGCGAGCGAGAAAGGCGTTGACCGCCCGGTCCAGGTTCACATCGCCGCGATAGCTGCGCTCAGCGCCACGGGCATCGAGCAGGGCGCCAAAGCCCTCGTCCTGGTCCAGCACCAAGTAGTAGTACAAGCCCTCGATGTGCTGCACCTGCAGCAAGCCCGGCAAGGTGCCGGATCCGGGCGGGGCGGAGGGAAACTCGGCCACCCAGAGAGTGACGCGCTCGCAGAACTCCTCCGGCGGTGACATGTGCTTGAGTTCGCCCTGCTCGAGAATGATCAGGTTGTCGGCGAGACGCTCAATCTCATCCATCTGATGCGAGCAGTAGATGATCGTCGTGGAACTCTCGTCGACGGAACCCAGCACCGCTTCCAGGAAGGCGCGCTTGGCCACGACATCGAGGCCCAGGGTCGGTTCATCGAGAATCAGCAGCTCGGGGCACTGGGCAAGCGCCAACGCCAGGTTCACGCCGGCCCGCTCGCCGCGCGAGAGGCTGGCGATGCGCTGTTCCGGCAAGACCTGAAAGTTGCCGACGATGCTGCGATAACGCCGCTCATCCCATTGCGGGTAGAGCCGGCGCTGCATAGCCACCAGCTCGTCCACGCGCAGCCAGGCGGGCAAGCTGTGCTCCTCGTTGACGAAACCGATGCGTGCTCGCTCGCGTTCAGTGAGCGCCGTGCAGTCGTGGCCCAGAATCGTCGCGCGGCCGGCGCTCGGTGACTGAACACCGAGTAGGACGCGAAACAACGAGGACTTCCCCGCACCATTAGCGCCGACCAAGGCGTGGATTCGGCCGCGCGGAATGCGCAGCGTCAACTGCTTCAGGGCTTGCTTGCGTCCGTAATGCAAGTCGAGTTGCTCGGTTTCGATGACGAAGTCCGAGACCGCCGGCGAGCGAGGTGCGTCCCCGTCCAGGAGCCGAAGCATGTTGGAGGCAGTCATCGCAGGTCTCGTCAGGCGGAGCGCTTGTTGAGGCGAGTCAGGGCGGAACTCACTCGGTCGAGAATGACGTCGGCCGGGTAGTCCAAGCCGATGACTTCGACGGCGAAGGCTTCGAGCGCCAGCGTCAGCCGTCGCTCCCGTTCCGGCTTGGAGAGGCGTTGCCGGGGCGCCGCCACGTACAGCCCCAGTCCTTGGCGTGCATCGAGCCAACCCTCTTTGGCGAGTTCGCCATAGGCCCTGGCGACGGTCTTGGGGTTGATGGTGAGTTGCAGCGCGAGGGCGCGCACGCTGGGAAGTTGGGCGCCCACCGGCAGCTTGCCGCCGGCAATGGACATGCGGATGCCGTCGGTGATCTGGCGGGTGATCGAGCGCGGATCGCCCGGACTCACCGACAGAAACAAGGGAACCGTCTTGGACATCGCTAGGCCTTTCGCACCGAGGGCGGCACCGCGCGGCGCCGCGCACTGTACCATGTGTAGTGGTACAGACGGTAAGCGAGGCTTCTCAGCGTGTCAAGCGGGTGCCGCTGCAGTTGCGGCTACGGAACGTCTGCCCGCAGAGCGTTGCTCAGCGACACGCCGCACACGGCGGCTGCGTCCTGGATGGCGTACTGAAAGTAGAGGCTTAGACCGGACAGGCCGGCGGGCCAGCTCGACCAACCAAGCAGGATGGCCCCGCTCGCGTCGGTGAAGAGAAAGAGGCTCGCCGCGATCGGCACGGGCACCAGGGTCCCGCACTTAAACGGCGTCGGCGTGCTGGTGAGAGCGATCGACAGGCTGCTGAGCGCTGCCGGCGCCGCACCGATCAGCGCGAGCGCCCCCACGCTGCCT
The DNA here is from genome assembly GCA_052387675.1 of Planctomycetota bacterium. GTDB lineage: Bacteria > Planctomycetota > B15-G4 > B15-G4 > B15-G4 > JBQTIY01. Next base: position 126,575 of record JBQTIY010000001.1, read on the forward strand.
TCTGTCAGGTCGCCCATGCCCGCCAGCGACGGCACGCCGTTGAGACCCGGCAGTGCCTGGCCCAGATCGGTGAAGGGCTCGGACAGTCCCAGTATCGGCCCATAGCGGAAAACGTCGAAGTCCGTGTTGTCATCCCCCGCCACGAGATTGTCGGCCGTGCTGTCGAAGGCCGCGTAGCGACCATCCGCGGAGAGGATCGGGTTGGCCGCCCAGCCGTTGGCTTCCTGTCCAGACGCCGACTGGCTCAGCCGCGTGGTCGTGCCCGTCGCAGCATCGCGCAGGTACGCCTGCATGCCGCTCAGCATCTCCGTCGGCACAACGAGGTTGCTCGCCGCGCTCTGATACACGACATAGCGGCCATCGCCCGAAAGCTGCGGCAGCCTGCTCTGATCATCGCCCTGCGCTCCCGCCGTACTCTGGCTCACGCGCGTCGTCGCAGCCAGCAGCCGGTCGCGCAGAAACACGTCGGGGACGTTGTTCGTGTCGCCAGCCACTAGGTTCGTTGCCGAGCTGTGGTAAGCGATCCAGCGACCGTCCGCCGAGAGGGCCGGCGCGTCACTGGCGCGATCACCAAGCTGGCCTGCGCTGCTGACGCTGACACACTCCATCGCGCCGGTCAGTGTGTCGTGGACGAAGATGTCCCAGGTCCCGTTCGTATCCCCCGGCACCAAGTCTGCCGCACTGCTGCGGAAGGCAATGTAGCGGCCATCGCTCGAAATGGCCGCGCCATAGCTGGTGCCGCTGTTCTGCACTCCGGCGCTGTCGACGCTCACGCGCCGCGTTTCCGCCGTGACCCGATCATGCACGAAGACGTCACTGAAGCCGTTCGTGTCGCCGGTGACAAGATTGCTGGCATAGCTATGGAAACTCACGAACCGGCCGTCGGCGGAAATGTCCGGGAGAAAGCTGAAGTTATTTGCCTGGGCGCCGCCGCTGCTCGTGCTCACACGGACGGTCTCGCCCAGCGCGCGGTCTCGCACAAAGACATCTTCCGTGCCATTCGTGTCGCCAGGCACAAGCGTGGTAGCCGCGCTACTGAAGACGACGAAGCGGCCATCGGCGGAGATGCGCGGACGGGTCGCGTGAGCGTTGGCCTGTACGCCGAGCGACGACACATTGACCCGCTCGGTCGTGCCCAAGACGATGTCGCGCACGAAGGCGTCCATGACCTCGTTCGTATCGCCCGGAACGAGATCGGGCGCGTTACTCAAGAAGGTCAGAAAGCGACCATCGGCGCTCAAGGCCGCATCGCGACTGTCACCCGAACCTTCCTGGCCGGAGTCGCCGACGCTCGCGAGCACCAGGGTGGCGCTCTGCGCCGGGACATCGGATGCGAGCTGCCCCGCCGTTAGCAGCGTGACGACTGCGGCCCACACAGAGTTCGAGCGAAGCACGCGCATTTCCGGCCCTTTCTGGCGAGAAGATGAGTGCTTTGTAACCGACCTCGCGCGGGGCGTGAAGGCCTCTGCGCTCAGCTCGCTGCGAGGCGCAGGCGCCGGCCTGCTCGCGGTGTCCTCCCGCTCGGCTACGCTTTCTCCCATGCCCAGCCGCCTCGGTACCTGCTCATGGTCGGAGAAGTCCTGGGTCGGGCCGTTTTATCCGGCCCGCATGAAGGCCGGCGATTTCTTGGCGCACTACGCCACACAGTTCGACACCGTCGAGGCCGACACCACGTACTACGCAGTGCCGGCACCCGCCGTCGTCCGTCGCTGGGCCGAAGTCACGCCGCCCGGCTTCGTGATGTCCTGCAAGTTGGCGCGGGATGCCTTCCTCGGCGAGGACGCCAGGCAGATCGATCCGGCGCGCGTGCTGCAGCACGCAGCATTCGGTGAGCCGCTCAACGCCTTCTCCACCTCCGTCGCGAACCTCGGCCCCAAGCTCGGGCCCGTGGTCATCCAATGCCCGTGGTTTCGGCCGGAGGTGTTCCGCGACCTGGCCGCCTTCCTCGCCCGCCTCGACCCTTTCATCGCGGCGCTGCCGGCCGGCCCGCGCTACGTCGTCGAAGTCCGCAACCGCGGCTGGCTGCACGCTGAGCTGCTGGATGTGCTGCGTACGCACCGCGCCGCTCTCTGTCTCGCCGAGGTCCGCGGCATGCCGCATCCGGCCGACGTGGCCGAGAAGCTCGAGCTGCGCACGACGGACTTCTTCTACGCGCGGCTCATCGGCGACCGCTCAGCCGTCGAGCGGCTGACCAAGACCTTCGACAAGCTCGTGCTCGACAAATCCGCTAGCCTCGACCGCTGGGCTGGGCTGATCAAGGTCATGGGCCAGGACAGCGACGGCTTCGTGTACGTCAACAATCACTTCGCCGGGCACGGGCCGGAGACGGTGAGGCAGTTGGCGGCGAGACTTTCGGCGGGGCACTGAACTCCATACGAGAGCCTGAAGTGCGTCGCCAGAATCGCCGGGGTTAGCGGTACACTCCGCAACGGGAAGGTGCTCCAGATTCGAGGTTACGGTTAGTCCCAGCAAAAACGTCGTGCCTCTGTACCCGATGATTCCGCGCCGGGCGTGCCCGGTTTGCGGGCAGCCTGCTTACTCGGCCAGCGGTGTCCATCCGCAGTGCGCCCAACTTCGCGCCGAGCCAATGCGCACGCAGCGGGCTGTGAAGCTTCCGCGGCTGGCGAGCGACGACCTGCCGCCAAAGGCCAAGCCGGTGCGGCCTGCACCGTAGCTTCGCTCGCGCCTTTTCTCTTACGCTGCACACTTCCCGCCCAGGAGCACGCCGCCATGAGCGACACGAACGTTCAGATCACCGCCAACGGCCCGCTGCGCATCACGGGCAACTTCGAGATCTCGGACCCCACAGGAGCCAAGTTCGACCTGGCCGGACGCACGACAATCTCGCTTTGCCGCTGCGGCCACTCCGCGAACAAGCCCTTCTGCGACGGCGCGCATAACATGGCGGCCTTCCGGTCCGACGAGAAGGCGCGCGTACTGCCGCCCCCCAAGACGCGGGGCTAACCGCCGCTCAGCGCGCTGGCTGACTTCGCTATCGCTTCATCCGGTTCAGAACCACCACCACAAGGTCCACCTGCTTGGGGGTCATGGCCCCCATGGCGACGAGGATCTCGCCGATCTTGCGCACGGGGCGGCCGGCGCGCGCGGCGTGCTACTGCTCGGTGAGTGCCTGGTAGAGCTGCGCGGGGCTCTGATGAGGCCCTTGAGGCACGCCTCTTCACCGAAGAGCTCCGGGTCCGACTAGCCGTCGTCCGACGACCCGATCGCAAAGGTCACCGTTCCACCTTTCCGTTTCGGAGGCGGACTTGCTCAAGAGAGAGAGAAATCGGCTACCCCCGGGGACAGGAATTCCGGCGAAAGTTCCGGGGACTGCGGGGCGAGTCGGGAGGTCCAGGTCGGGCGGGTCCGCGCCTTCGGACCGCCTAGGCGACTCAGGTGCGCTGGAGCGCTCGCCGCTTGGGCAGCAGGCGCACATCCACTCTGCGGTTCATAGCCTCGGCAATCCGGCGCAGCATCGTCAGCGAATGCCCCTCGTAGTCGGCGTCCTCGAGACGGGCGATCACAGGCTGCGTGGTCCCCGCGAGGTCCGCGAGCTGCTGCTGAGTGAGCTTGGCCGCCCTCCGGGCTTCGTAGATCATCCGCGCCACCTGCGCATTGAGCTTTTCTTCCTCCACTCGCCTCCGGAAGGAAGGATCCTTCCCGGCATCGCGGGCAATGAGGTCCAGGACGCTCTTGGTCTTCTTGCGAACCATCGTCAGTCCTCGTGCAGGCGCCCCACCATATACCTTTATTGGTATCGGTCAAACGAATCCCAGTCCGACGCTCGTCGCCCGTCGCTCGCGGGAGCAGAAGACGGCTCGCCTGCTCTAGAGTTTCATCCGTTTGAGGGCCACGAGCACCCGGTCCGCCGGCTGCCGTCGCAACGCCCGCCCCCGCCCCCGAAGAGCCCGCCCGCGTCGCCCGCTTGCTCGACCTCGCTGCGCCGATCGGGGAGAACGCCGCCATGAGCGATACCAACGTTCAGATCACCGCCAACGGCCCGCTGCGGATCACGGGCAACTTCGAGATCTCGGACGCCACAGGAGCCAAGTTCGACCTGGCCGGACGCACGACAATCTCGCTTTGCCGCTGCGGCCACTCCGCGAACAAGCCCTTCTGCGACGGCGGGCACAACATGGCGGCCTTCCGGTCCGACGAGAAGGCGCGCGTACTGCCGCCCCCAAAGTCGCGGGGCTAACGACGGATCAGGACGCCTCCTAAGGCGCGGGCGGGGCCTTGACGGGATGCGAGCCGGGCTCGCCCCCGCCCGTCGCGCCGTCGGATTCGTCCACCGTGCCGAGGATGCTCGGCAACTTCACGCCCGCCTGGCGCGCGAGTTCGTGGATCGGGGGCAGCGCGCCGATGAGATCGCGCAGCCACGCGGCCGTCGCATTGCCGTTGCGGCCGCCGCCCGCGCCACCGCCCTGGCCGTCCCAGATCGTGATCTTGTCGATCTTGAGGTTCTGGATGGCCTTGACCTGCTCGGCGACGAGCTCGGGCAACTTCTCGATGAGCAACAGAGTGGGCGCCATCTCAGGATGCGCGCCGCTCATCTCAACCAGCTTGCGGTAGCCCGCGGCCTTGGCCTCGAGCACGAGGCGAACGCCCTCGGCCTCCGCGGAGTACTTGAAGAGGATCGCGTCGGCCTCGCCCTTGCCGATGCGGCGCACCTGCTCGGCCCGCGCCTCGGCATCGATCTCGACCTTCCGCTTGTCGATCTCCTTCTGCACGACTTCGGTCTTCTCAAGACGCGCTTGTTCCTCCTGCGTCTGCGCTTGGAAGACGTCGCGGCTTGCGTTGGCCAGCGCGACATCGCCCTGGCGCTTGGCGATGGCCTGCGCCTCGGCGAGGAGAGCGACGCTCTTCGCGATGACAGCCTTAGAGTTGTTCTCGCCCTCCACCGCCGACGCCTCGAAGGCGGCAATCTTGATGCGCTGCTCGGCCTGCGCCTCCTTCTCGCCCTGAGCGGCGCCGGCCTCGAGTTGCGCGACGCGGATGCGCTGCTCGGTGAGCGCGGCCTTCTGGCCCTGCACGGCCTTGGCCGCTTGCTCCGCCACGGCGACTTCCTTCTCGCGGTTCGCCGCCGCCTCGCCGGTGATGCCCTCGGCTTCGTACTTCGCCACGCTGACGCGTTGGTCGCGCTCGGCCATCTTCTGGCCCATAGCCGACTGCGCGCGCTGCGTCGCGACGTTGACGTCCATCTCGCGCACGGCGCCGGCCTGACCGACATTTCCCAGCTTCTCTTGCTCGGCGACCTCGATCTTGGCCTGGTTGATCGCCTCCGACGCCGCCTTGCGCCCGATGGCCTCGATGTACCCGCTCTCGTCCGTGATGTCGCGGATGTTGACGTTGATGACGTCGAGCCCGATCTTGTTGAGCTCGTAGCCGACGTTCTTGTTGACCAGGTCGAGGAACTTCTCGCGGTCCTGGTTGATCTCCTCGATGCCCAGCGTGGCAAGCACGAGACGCATCTGGCCGAGGATGATGTCGCGCGCCTGGGCCGAGATCTGCTGGTCGGTCATGCCGAGCAGGCGTTCCGCCGCGGCGTTCATGATCTCCGGCTCGGTCGAGATGCCGATCGTGAAGGTGCTCGGGACGTTGACGCGGATGTTCTTCTTGGACAGCGCGCCGGTGAGCTCGATGTCGATCGTCAGCGGCTCGAGCGAGAGGTACTCGTAGTCCTGCACGAGCGGGACCACGAAGGTGCCGCCGCCGTGCAGGCACTTGGCCGCGCGCGCCCCCCCGACCCGGCCGTACACGACAAGGATGCGGTTGGACGGGCAGCGCCGGTACTGCCGCACGAGCAGCACCGTGAAGAACACCACGATGAGGACGACGACGCCGATGACGGCGAAGGTGCCGAAGGCGCCGCCGAAGCCGGCGCCCTGGAGCAGGACTGCGATCATTTCTGGTCTGCCTTTCTGATGGGGATCCTCGTCCTGTGCTCGCGACGCCGCCCGCGGGCCTCGCGCTGCGTCGAGCGGCTCAGCTTTGCGGCTCGACGACGATGGAGTTATCCGACTCGACGGACAAGACCTTTACGGAGCTAAAGGCCGCGATCGACGGTCCGGAACTGCCGGCGGGCACGATGCGGCTGCGGCCCTGGACGCTCACGCGCACCTTGCCGCGACCTTGGCCGCGCGCGGGGATAGCCAAGTAGACCTGCGCCATGCTGCCGACGCACAGGCGCAGGTCGGAGAAGGGCTCGCTGTTGAGGCTGCGCATCGAGCGCGCTAGGACCGCCGCGAGCACCATGCAGAGCCCACCGAAGCCAACGGCTGCCGCCAACGACGGCAGCGAACCGAGCTGCCAGTCGATGCGGCAGGCGAGCCCCATCCAGCCTGCCCCCATGAAGAAGGCCAAGAGCGAGAGCATCGAGAAGAGCTGGAAGGCCGCGGTGCTGTCGGCGTGCTGGCTGTCCTGCGCGCCGGCGGCGTGGTCCGCCCCGCCCGCGCCCGTGTCGACGTGGACGTCAAAGTCGCCGCCGTGGTCCCCGCCGCCGCCGAACATGGCCATCGCGAGACGCGCGAGGAAAAGCAGCGTCGCGGCGGCCGCCATGACAAAGTAAACGGTCGCGTCCGTGGACTGCCCGATCGTTTCCCACATGGCTCACTCCCGAGCGGCGAGAAAGGATGGTAGGACAACGCCGAACGACCGTCAACGGCGGACGCCAGTCGGGACCGTGACGCCGCCGCTGGACAGGCGCGGGCGTGGCTCCGGGCTGGTCAGCCCTGCGAAACTCCCATATCAGATGGACCTGTTTCCGGAGAGAGGGTCAGCGACTCTCACATGCCAAGAGCGCCTGACTCGCGCTGCGAGGCCGCGGATCAAGGGGGCAAATGCTCGACGCCGTTGACCTTCAGGATTCGCTTACCCGGTGGTCCTTGCGTGAACTCGACCACGTCGCCAGTTGAGAACGGGCCGTAGGCGACGCTGTCAACCCAGACATCCAAGTCCTTCACACGTAACTCGCCCTGCTCTGCGTTACGAGTCTTGCGTCGCGCCGACGATTGACCGCGATCGAGTTCGAAGCGTGAAGAGGAAAGTTCATGGCGAAACCGCTCCGTGTCTCGGCAGCCTGCGCCCTCGCCGCTGCCCTCTCCGGTGCTTGGCGGCGCTCAGGCACGCCAACACGAGTGCCACGAACGCAATCGTCCAGGCGGCAAACTTGCCGACCGCGGCGGCCGCAGTTCCTGTCGGCAGCACGTTAGCCACGCACTGACCTCCGAAGCTGACGGCCAGGAGCGCGCAAATCCGGGCCGGCAAGCCTGAAGAGTCGTGAAACCACCCCCGGTGCTCCAGCACTGCGATGAGTGCCTGGGCGACTGCGACCCAAAGATAGATCGCCCAGGGCGGGACCATCCGAAACATCCAGCCGACAATGAGCAGCACGGCCACCGCGGCAAGCGTCAGTTGAAGCGACAGTCGCCGGCTACTCATCGTGCCGCACTTGGCCCGCGAATCGAGTGAACCAAGCCCAGTTCTGGGCCCTTCCGCCGGAGCCGCGATTGCAATGCCCTCACGGCACGTCCGCCCGCAGCGCGTTGCTCAGCGCGACGCCGCAGACCGCCGCCGCGTCCTGAATCGCGTACTGAAAGTAGAGGCTCAGGCCGGACAACCCACTGGGCCAACTCGGCCAAGCGAGCGGAATGCCCCCGCCGCCGTCCGTGTTCAGCGAGAACTGGAAGGCGAGGGGCACTGGCACCAGAGTGCCGCACTTAAACGGCGAGGGTGTGCTGGCCAGCGAGAGGAAGAGGATCGCGTTGGCCGACGACGCGGCCTGGCTCAAGGTGAGGGCGCCCGAGCTACCTGTCGTCAGCGGGCCGGTACCCACAAGCGACGGGTCGCCGATCACGCCTGCCAGGGCAAAACCGAGGTCGGCCCAGGGAATGTTGTCGAGGTCGAACACGTAGGCCGCGCCCGAGGTGAACCCACCAGTGTCCTCGTCGTACGCACCCGCGACGACCACTTCGCCGGAGAGGGAGACTGACTCGCCGAACCGGTCCGCCGTGCCGGTGTTCGAAGCCTTGACGTAGGCGGCCTGGCTCCAGTTCGCCCCGCCGCGCACGAAAACGTAGACCGCACCGGACTGGGGCGCGCTGTTGTCGCCCTGGTCACCGTCCACGCCCGTCGCGACGCTGGCTTCGGACCAGGCTCCGACCACGGTCGTGTCGCCGGCGACCGAGACCGAGGTGCCGAATCGGTCATTCGGATCGGTGTTCGAGGCCTTCAGGTAAGCCTGCTGGCTCCAGTTCGCCCCGCTGCGCGCGAAGACGTAGGCGGCGCCCGAGTCCTGGGAGCTGTTGTCGATCGTGTCGCCGTCCACGCCGGTGGCGTTGCTGTCTTCAAAGGCCGCCCCCACAACGATCGTGTCCCCGTCAACCGAGACCGAGTAGCCGAAGATGTCGCCCGCACTCGTGTTGGAGGCCTTCAGGTAGGCCTGTTGGCTCCACATCGTTCCGCTGCGCACGAAGACGTACGCCGCGCCGGCCCCGCTTGCGCTGTTGTCGATCTGGCCACCGTTCACGCCCGTTGCGCTGTTGTCCTCCCCGGAGGCCCCTACGACCAGGGTGTCATCGGAGACCGAAACCGAGACGCCGAACGCGTCCTCCGAGCCGGTGTTCGAGGCCTTCAGGTAGGCCTGCTGGCTCCAGGTCACTCCGCTGCGCACAAAGACGTAGGCCGCGCCGGCGGTCGTGGAGCTGTCGTTGCCCTGGTTGCCGTTCACGCCGGTGGTATTGCTGTCTTCAAAGACCGCCCCGACGACGATCGTGTCCCCGGAGATCGAGACCGAGCCGCCGAACCGGTCATCCGTGAATGTGTTCGAGGCCTTCAGATAGGCCTGCTGGCTCCAGGTCACTCCGCTGCGCACAAAGACGTAGGCCGCGCCGGCGTCTGGGGCACCGTTCGCCTGGCTGCCATTCACCCCCGTGGCACTGCTCTCTTCGCCTTTCGCCCCCACGACAAGCGTGTCGCCGGAAACCGAAACCGAGCAGCCGAACGCGTCCCCCGACCCGGTGTTCGAGGCCTTCAGGTAGGCCTGCTGGCTCCAGCTAGCTCCGCTGCGCACGAAGACATAGGCTGCGCCGGAGTCGAAGGAGCTGTTGTTGCTCCCATCGCCATCCACGCCGGTTGCGTTGCTGTCCTCTCGGCTGGCCCCCACGACGACGGTGTTGCCGGACACGGAGACCGACTCGCCGAACCGGTCCTGCGCTCCGGTGTTCGAGGCCTGGAGAAAGGCCTGCTGCGCGATCGGGTCGATCGTGAGCGGGTAGCGCGCGCCGCGCTCATCGATTGTTAATAGTAGCCCGGTGGCGACCGGCTCGAAGCGGGCGGGCAGCTTACGACTGTCAGCGTCGAACACGGTCAGGCCCGCGTAGGTGACCCCCACGGCACCGTCGCCGTTCACAAACTGGACGCCACGCCCGTCGGCCTGTACCTGCGCTGCCAGATCACCGCGAACCGCGAGAGTGAAGGTCAGCGGGCCTTCTCGATCCTGCGGCGGTTGCTGCCGCACGGTATAGCCGTGCTCCAGTCCACGCGCGTCGTTGACGTACCACTCCTGCACCGTGGCGTCCCAGTCGTAGGCCACGCGCTCGCCGTCGGCAGCAACCTGCGCCGCGCCCGCAATCGCGCGCTCCTGCCCGGCGAAGCCGTAGCTCTCGAGTTGCAGGCCCCACGCCCAGCCGCCAGCGTCGGGCTGCACCGTGAACCCGCGGCCGTCGAAGTGTGTCGTCCACTGCTGGCCCGGATTGCGTGCGGCGAAGCCCCCACTCAGTGGGGTGGCAGCGTGCCGAACTGCGTCGTGCGCCTGTCGGATGCTGGACCAATCGTCAGCACTTAGGCCATCTGACACAGCATCGAGCGGGCGCTCGTTCACGGCCTGACCACTCAACTCCGGCTGGAGGGTCAGGGCTGCAAAGATCAACGCAGAAAGAGCGATGAGTCGAGAGACTTGCGCGGATGCGCGCCGTGTCGTGGGCAGCGCGACCGAGCAGTTAACCACGCCCATTTCCGGCCCTTTCTCGTGAGAGCAAGAGAGCGTTGTAACCGCACTCGCGCGGGGCGTGAAGGATGCGGCGGTCAACTGAATGCGAGCCGCACCACGCACGCGTCGCGCCCAACACGACACCCCTCGCAAACACGCGCAGAACGGGCGATTCCTGGCCCTCGTCGCGCGGCCGGTCGCGGCGCTCGCCAAGCCTTCCCAACGCCCCGCCCGCACCCGCCTCGTTCGCACGGAGGCGATGGTTCCCCATGACCCATCCAGGTGCGAACTGGCTCGCGGTTCGAGCTTCGCAGGAAGTTTGGCCGAGACCGCACCAGGCGCGAACTCGGTCAACTCGATGAGATCCCTTGCTGAACAGGCCGTCAACTGAGCTGACATGCCACTCCGGCGGGGCTCAAAGGCAACTTCGTCTCGGCCGTGCGACCTCGAGGATCGCCAATCCCGGCCCGAATTCGTCCCGCGCAAGTTTCTGTGGGTCACACCATCATGATGATCCTCTGGTCACTCCCATTGACCCCGCCAAGCACGAACTGACTCGTGCTTGGCGGGGCGGCTCGTGGACGCGAAGGACCCGTTCTGCACGAGTTCGAAGCGAACAACTCATCGCAGAACGCACTGGCTTCAACAACTCACTTCTGACAACGCGGGTTCTCGCAAGTTCCCTTGCCGTGGGGTATCCAGCAGCCTCCGCCGACTACGGGCTGTGCGTTGGGCGCGCTGCAAGCTGGATCGCCATCAGGATGCCAGCCCCACGGACCCTTGTGCGGCTCCGGCGGCTTTGGCACCGTCGAACCTGGCAGCGCCGGGCCCGCTGGTCCCCACACGTCATCAGACTGTCCGTAGGCGGCAGCACATGCAAGGCAAACAATTACAGCCGGAACCACTACGCCGCCGGACCCAACAGATCCCGCACACGCCGTTAGAGCCACCCACCAAGGGCAAGGCTCAACGAACTCGAGCGCCAGGCTAGTGCCCCGGGACATCCTTTCCACTTCAGTGATGATCTGACGGTCCTGAAGCACTCGCTGGAGAAACTCCAAGAGCAGTCCATCCTCCGGAGCGCTCTGATCGATGACGTACGTTCGAGTTCTGGCATCGGCGGACAAACGCTGGATCCCACCGACGCGCTCCACAATCTCTGGTCCATCGACGTATACCAGCAGATCCTGCGTGACACCGGCCACTCGGACCTGAACGAACTGAATGCCAGATATCTGGCCTCCTATGACTCGGCCCACTTCCAATCCAGAGTGCCCGCGAAGAATGATGAGTGCCCCGTTTGCTGCTGGCAACGAGAAGATCTCGCCATGATCGACTCCGAATGCACTTCGCAGTCTGGCCTGAGCGTCCACTGTTACAGCATGCCCGGAGAGTGGCGATTGCTTGGGTACGACTGTTAGCGCACTTTCTGCCGCTGGCTCGACTTGCTCCGTCTCTGCGGAGCACTCACTAACGCCGCCTTGCACCGCGGTGCTGGTCGCATGATGTCTCGTGGCTGAACTCACAAGTGCACTCTCGCTTGATTCTACGGCGACCTGCCCGGTGACGGACGCCGTCGCGAGCATGGCAAGGAGAAGTGCGAGGACAACTGTCAGACTTAAAGAACTCATGGTCTGTTCCTTTCGTAGTGAAGACTGGGTCATGAACACGTGGAGCGCGAGTAACGAGCGCTGAAAGCCGAGGAACTGCGAGCTGCACCCGTGTGACTGGCTCGCAGCTCCTCGACCCCGTTCTCTCTCGTCCCTCACACCTGCCGAAGCCACAGAAGCACGAATGGTCAGAGGTAGTGTCGAGCACGACTTGCTCACAGCTAACTCGACATCGACAGTACTTGCGCGTGCAATCATGTGGCTCCAACAACCGCACTCTGCACTGCAAGCCGAACGCGTGCTGACACGAACCCGGATCGTTCCATTGCCAGTACCGAAGGCGATGGCGATACTCTGATCAGCTCACGTTGGCCAACACGCATGAACAGGCCGCCGGAACTGGAACCGCGCAGCGGCGCCATGACCGATTGGGACGGCCTCCAACCCCGAACAGCGTCACAACCCCACTGTTGACACTGGGGTGTTAACGGATTGCTGCCTGTTCACCTGGACCGCAAAGCTGTTGTGCGTCCGGCTAGCTCAGGGCTATAGCGAACAGCACCAAGGGTCCAGTAGGCATTCCGCGGGGCTGCATCACCCAGTGGCGCTCGATGCCGCGATCAGAGATCGTGACCCATCCAAGCAGGTGAATCGCACCGGTCCGGGAATCGATGCGGAAGTAGTAGATCCGCGACTCACGCGGTAGCGCAGCGCTCAGCGAAGTGGCAGAAGAGCCGCTCGAGTTGGATTGATTAGAGTTGGCAGTGGACCCGCCTCCGCCGCCGGCTAGAGCCGCTGGCGGAGCCTCCGGAGCCTCTTTCGATGTCGGAGGACTTGGTGGTCCGACGGGCCGGGGCGGATAGCTCCAGTCGCCGGTCATTTGTGCTGAAGCAAGCCCGGTAAGAACCAGGAGGGCTGACATGCTCCGAAGGATGGCAACCCAGGCAATGTGTGGAGTCTTCACGAGCAACTTCCTTTCATCGAGATAGCCAGGCGTTCAAAAAGCTGAGGCTGACAATGACGCCAATGTGAGAACACACGCTCGGTCGTTTGCGTCTGGAGGACATAGATGACATGCGCGTTGTAGACAGCAATGGCTTGTTGAGCAGCCTTTTCCGACCAGGCACAAGCTCCGGACCAGCCGCGTTCGAACATGCGATCAACAACTCGAACGAGATTGGTCCAGTGGCCGTGTGTCGTTGCTTGCGGGCTGCGACAGACTTCAAGCAGCCCGGTCATTCCAGCGTCGACCAATTCACTGGACTGCTGAAACATGCCGATCTGAATGCGCGCGAAGGAAGCGTAGCCAAGGGCACGATGTTCGCCAGCCACACGAAACTCATCTTGAGCATCCTGTAAGATGCACGACTCCAACTCGCCGATACGCCGCAACGTATCGCGCAAGAGATCCGGCGAGGCTACCGAGAAATCAGCGCGCGAAGCGCTGCAGCCCAATGTGAGCAAGCAGTTAGTAGCCATCGGCGCGCGAACACGCAACGGCGCCGATAGCGAATGAGCACAGAGCTCGGCGCTGAGCGAGAGAGCCGTTAACGGTTCGTACTTCTGCTCGTCTAGCAGTGTCTCACAGCGGGACGCATGGTTGTAGAACCACACCAGGACATCGTCACTAGGATCTGCTGAGGCCGGAATCGGTGCGACCAGCGGGACTTCATCGATCACGCAACACCGGCGCTCGATCAGCTCGACGATTCGCCACGTCTTTGGACGACCGACCAAGGGCTGAATCGTCCCGTTCAGGAACTTCGTCAGGCTGGGTCGCGGCACTCCAAGATGATCGGCCAAGCGATCCTGACTATTGTGACCTCGCTCCATCCATCGCTGGGCAAGTGATCGAGCATTCTCGATGCGGGTCTTCTGGAAGCTGCTCAACACCACGTTTCGGCGAAATACTCGCGAACTCATCGGTGCACCTCCCGGCCATTCGGGTTTGGCCGATGGGTGGAGGCTACAACCAGCTCTTAGGTAACGGGGAACCATCTTGGTTCAGAGCTGGGTCTGTGGCAAACGCGCTGTCGTGGGAATACCGACACACTCGGAACTACTTTCGAGACACAGGTGTGACGGCTGGACAGACCGTTCCGCGTGACTACAATCATCCTAGTAACCCGCGCGTGCTCTTCCAGAGATCGCCGCCCCGGTGGGCGGCTGCCAGGCCGGTTCCAAGCGAGCACGCGCACAACGACGGACCCCCACGAAGGGCCCGCAGCTTGGAACCGCCATGACCCTGCCCCCCTACCGCGCCGGCCCGAAACGGTTCCGATGAGCGCCCTGCGAGGCTCGCTCTGCCGTCGCCAGCTACTCCAGCTCGAGCTGGATCGTGCCGCCCGACTTCACGACGAGCGCTGTCTCCGCGGCACCCTCCGCACCGGGCTCCCTACCCGCCGCCTGCTCGTCAAGACTAGGGGTGCCCGACCTCCACTGGTACAGGCTGGTGACTCGGCGGAGGCAACGCACCACCGTAGGCGGATGGTGTACCAGCCGTGACACCACCCGAACCGATTGACGGCGTAGCTGACGCAGGCAGTTCACCAAGCACGAGCCCATTCTTGAACACCCAGAGGCCCTGCCAGCTCGCGTCATTGGCCACTGCAGCATTAATAAGTCCGGCATCCGGTGGCACAGGCTGACACGAGTACGAAGCAAAGCCGTCCACAGGCAGTGTCAAGGTGTCCGAGATCCAGGTCCACTCGAACCCCGCGAGTACACCGATTGGATTTCCTTGAGCCGCCCCTGGAGGAACGGCGACCAGGAACGTCTTGAATGTGTACCGCGCCTGTTCACCACAGGCTCCGCTCCACGACGGAGCATCCAGGAAGTAGGACCACTTGCCTTCAAGATGAGGTGGTGGAAATGGCCAGCTAGGCACGCCGTGATTCCAGACGGTTTCGCTCCAGTAAAGGGGAGTCGCGTCAGGCACCAAGAATCCGGGAGCCCCCCCGCAGTTCACGGCGCTCGAGATCGTGGGATCAATGCCTGGCAGTGAACCGATTGAGAAGTGCTCCAACTGCGGCACCCCGTTGAGTTGGTACTCCGTCATGACCTGAACCCATTGGACATCGTAGTTCTTATCGAGTCGTCCCCACTCTTGAGCGAAGTAGAAGCGCGCGCCCATGCTTCCTTCGAGCAGGCTCGTCGCCGGCTCGATCAACCCAATAACCTGAGTCATTGAAATCCCGGCTTGCGAGACAGGTGCACGAACCACGATTGGGTCGAAGCTACAGTCCGGATCCGTCTGTAGGAAGTCGATGTCGTAGCGAATACTGAGCTCGGCCCAGGCCGGTGGCGTTGGACCCGCAAAGACCGAGGCCCCACTCAGCATGAGGTACGGCAGAGGTGCAGGGCCCGTCACGTGATAGTAGGTGCCCTGCAGCCCAAGTGGCGAGAGATCGAAGAGGGCATTCTCGAACGGATCGGTCCAAGTGACGACGAAGTTGTGGTTTGTGGAGTAGTTCGGGTAGGCACAGATGCTGGCAGGGGCCGAGGGGACCGCAGGCTGACCCGTTGGAAGTCCAAGCACGCATCCGTAACCCACTGGCGCGGCGGTTGACGAGCCTCCCACTTCCGCAGTCACAGTCTCTCGTCCATGCCAATGCGCCACTGGCTGAAGGGGCAGATCGGGAATCGGACCGGCGACCCAAACATCGATCGCTGGCCTCACCATGATTCCGTAGGTGGCAAACTGCGGAAGCGTCTGCTGGGTTGCTTCGAGAAGGAAATGGACCGTCAGGCTCTGTCCATCCCGTGTCGTAGTCACGATCAGACTGGCGATGTGACCGAAGACCGGGTCCACAACTTCATGCGTTATGGATTGATCTCCCACCATGCACGTGCTCTGAATCTCGCCGTAACCGCCTGAAGGCAGCTTGTCAATGTTGGCGTTGATCCGCAGTACCACGTCGCCCGGATGCGGTGTCACCTGCGGCGGCTGCGCACTGAGTTGGGCGACACCAAAGACTGCAGTCGCTGCCGTCAGGGACACGGCACGACAAAGTCGTGAACGCTTCATGATCGACACCTCTCTAGCCAGGTCATCGAGGATTGACGTCGGTAGGGTAAACGCCCGAGCCCATTCCGACACCGAGGCATCCCGAACGCCACAAAGACGACGGAGAGTTCTGCGCGGGGAGTGGCTCACAGATTGCCCTCCTCCGGTTTGTCGAAGAGCGCGGCTTCGTTACAATCCACCCAACTCAGCGCGTGCTCTTCGAGAGGTGGTCGCCCAGGCGGGCGGCTGCCAGGCCGGTTCCAAGCAAGCCCGCGCACAACGACGGACGCCTCGCCGCGATGCAAGCGCTGGGCTGGACCGAGTGCGACATCGTCAAGCGACTCATGCACAGGGCTGGCGCGCATTGATGATGACTCTCGCGTTCATCGAGTTCGCGAAATACTTCCGCATCCTTCGATGCGGTCGGGACATTAGTCGTGCGCAACTGCCTCGGCCGCAGCAAGTACCAACATGCTTGTGGAGTACACGCGCCCGCCATAGTCACCCCACGGATCGTTCCATGGGTCCCAGGAACCTGCACGCTCGCCGGTCACCATGACTTGTTCGATAAGCACTCGGCTGAGGTCTCGCTTCCACATTGCCCACTCAAAGCCACCGCGCCGAGCCATGGATTCCGTGGCCCGCAGCCAGTAGTAGAAATCGCGCCGACCCTCAAAGTCGTCTGCCCAGATCGGCGGCAGATCGAGCATGAGACCCATTCCCTTCTCGATGAGTTCCTTATTCCCGGAACGCTCTTGAGCAGGGTCGGCGATCAACCGGCACAGTACGCCCACGGCCGTCATTGATTCGCTCTGGTCGGGAGGCCAATTTTCCATCATGACACCCTGCACTCGAGCAACGCTCCCGTCGCGGGAGCTGTATCCGGCTCGTCCGGAAGCCGGGTCGGTAAGTTCTTCAATGAACACAAGAGCGTCTTCGAGCGCCTGTGCCAGCGCCTTGCCATCGACTTCCAGATTCGACACGCGCGCCTTTGCGACGACCTGAACGGCCCACCCCGTGACGGAGACGTCATTGCGATAAGTTTCCCGCGCGTT
Organism: Planctomycetota bacterium; assembly: GCA_052387675.1. Lineage (GTDB taxonomy): Bacteria > Planctomycetota > B15-G4 > B15-G4 > B15-G4 > JBQTIY01. The sequence goes on from JBQTIY010000001.1 coordinate 143,234, forward strand.
CTCCGCTGGCCAGTAGCGCCATGCTTCGTTCCGGTTGCGAAGATCAAGAACCTGCTTCACGGCCCTCCGAGCGGGTCCGCGCAGATGATCCGTCCCTTCATAGGACAAGGCTTCAAGCATCGCCAAGGTCGCAATGATGTGGTCGTAGGTGCTACCCAGAGCCTTTGGGTTTGCGAGGTTTCCGTCCGGCGACTGACCACGCGCCAAGCGCTCCAGGCCAGCCCTCACGACAGGCGCGTACAGACCTTCCTGTGGGCCATGGCCACTGCGTAGAAAGCAGAGCAACGCCAGCCCGGTGACGCCCACGTCATGCTGTAGATATCCGAGGCCCATGCAAATCGTGTCGTCGCCCAACTCTCCGCACGCGACATCAAAGGAACCGCACGACCAGCCTCCCTGCAAGTCCGCGTGCATCGCAAGCCAGACGAGCCCCAAATCCCGCACGAGAGTGAGCGCCGGTCGTACGTCATTATTGAGTCGATTGCGCACTGTCGCGCTCACGATTCGGTTCTTGCCGTTCACAGCCTGCTTCGCCTTCTTGGCCGCAGCGGGAAACGCAGATCTGAGCGCCTCGGCCTGCTTGCTGATCTCGGCACGGATCATCTCCTGCCCCAGGGAGGCGCGCGTCGTCTTCCCACCACTCGAAGCCAGAAGTGCAGCAGCCTCGACAAGCAGAGCATCGATCTCCTTGAGCCGCTCCTCGACAGCAAGACGATCCAGCTCATCCGTAAGCATCGGCTTGGCCTTGGCATACCAGTACGTCGCGCGATAGAGAGAGCTCCGCTTTACCGCACCAGATTGCTCCCTTCCGAATTGCAACCAGAGCTGACCCAGGTCGCGTTGCCTCACTGCGTCAGCGGGCTGCTCTTGCTCAAGTAACCCAATGCGTCTGAGCGCAAGGTCCGCTGAGAGAGCGAGATGAGCAGTACCCTTGGCGAAATCGCCCAGCACGAAGCAGAGGTACCAACCGACGCTGTGGTTCGCTGCTTCGTCCTGCGGCTCGCTCTTGAGCTTCTCAAGCGCTGGCTGGACCCGCAGGTACTCGGCAAGTCCGGCTTGAGCCTGATCCCAGCGGGTGAACAGTGACTCGTCCGCAGACTCGACGATGACGCGCTTCAGTGCGTCACACAGTTTCGTTGCACTAGCGGCATCACCGGAAGCGAGAGCCTCCTCCACGAGGTTCAGTCCAGCGCCCGCTATTGAACCGACCTCATCAACTGGCGCATTGCGAGCAATGCTCAGAAACGCCTCGATCCTCAGTTCACGAGCATCAACCAAGTACCGCCCGTCGAGTTGCTCTATGGCCTCGTAGGCAACATCCAGGCGAAACGCCTCACTGGACAACTGACGGGCTTGCTCCAGCAGGACATAGACTCCGACAGAAGCGCCTGAGGATGAGCTCGTCGCAGCCGCGAGCAGTCTCTGCGCGAGTTCCAATCGCTTGGCAGCCGACTCAAGATCAGCGTAGTAGGTCGGATAGACCTCTTCCTTGAGCTTCTTGAGAGCGAGATCGCATGCTTCCGCGTTGGGCACGGGCACTTTGTCCTGCATGCCTGCGTGTGCAACGGCGCAGAGAGCCACCCAGTGCGAGCTAAGGCAGAGCGCAATCAGGCCAGTAGTGACAATGCCCAAGCTCTTCACTGCCAAGTCCTCCTAGGTTTTCGCGAGGATATCAAACCTCTTCATGACCTAACTTGTGCCTCTCAAGGTCTCAATCAAGAGCGGAGCGAAGCCTCTCTCCGATCACCATCGATCCCTGCCAACGGACGCTCGGCCTCTAGGAGTTGCAGCATTCGCCGGCTCGGCGGTCAGTTCGCGGCGTGACTCGTGGCAGATAAGAGATGCCTGCGGATCGCGCAGCACATCGACTCCACCGCGCTCGTGGACTACCGCGACGCCTCCCGCCGTCTCGGCATCAGCGCGCCCCAACTCACGCACTACATAGCCCTGCTCGACCTCGCCGCGCCGATCCAGGAGGACATCTTGTTCGGAAGGATCGATGTGCCGGAGCGGACGCTGCGGCCGATCGTCGCCAACGCGCGCTGGTGCGACCAGCAAGCGGAATGAACTAGCGATCCTGCTTTGGGTCGCCCGTCACGATCTCCGTAGCAGCCGTTCCGTACTCCCCAAACTCGTCCTTCGGGTTCACGAGAAGGATGATCCTGCAGTCTCCCTTGCCGTAGTCCACGCAGATTGTGCCCCCACGGTGAATCGCAACGAGGGCATGGCTCTTCGCATCAAAGATTCCACCCCCCGAGTAACCCGTGAAGGAACTCAAGGAATGCCACAACACTCCATCCTTGAAGTAACCGCGTCCCCCAGACGACATGGCCAGAGACGTGCCGAACGGATACCCCAGCATGTAGACATCGCTGCTCGCTGGGGTCGAGGGCGTCGCCGAAACGAGAGCAGGTACGAGCCCTGGGAAGGCCGCCTCCAACTCGAGAATCGCCCAGTCCAAGCGTGACGCGGCTGTAGCTGATGCCTCGATGGACTTGACCCGACGGACTTGATCCGACGTGAAAACGTGAGAGTTTGCTCGCGTCTGAAATCCAATGATGCAAACGAGGCGCTGCACATTTGGCCCGACCAGGTTTTGAACGACATGGAGCGCTGTTGCAACGCTGGTCGGTCGCACGACCACGCCCGTACCGCTGCGCTGCCAGTCCTTGACATGCGGTTGGAGGGCGAAGGCTCCACTCGGATCGGAGTCTCCTGGGCAGAGGTTCATCGGATCGAGAGCTAGCACCCAGTGCTTCTCAGGCTCTCGCCACGTGACCATGTTCTCCGCGACGATGAGGCACGTCGCCAAGAGGTTCCTCTTGAGCGGCTCCGGTGTGCTGGGCTCGAGCGAAATGCGCGTCACCGGCGAAGTCCGGCGGAACCCAGCCGGGCGGACCCTCACGTCCTCCGTGAGTTGGTGGAGCAGGGTGCGTGTCGGGATTCGTTGCAGAACTTCACCAGTCGTGGCGGGCTGCTGCTGGATCATGGGTTGGCCAACAGCCGACTCAGCAAGCTGATCAAGCTGCGTAGCAATTCCAGGCTGGGCTGCCTGCCACGAGGACCTGTCCAGCACCTGCAACTCGCCGCGCCGCTCCAACTCTGCCACGACCAGCTCTGCTTCCAGGCTCTGCACGAACGCCGCCGCAGCGGGTGGTGGTTCAATCGCTGCCAACTGCGCCGACTCCGGTTCTCTGGCAGAGCAGGCGACGACCATCAGGACGCACACAAGGGCTAATGAGGACCGTATTGCGCGTCCGTCCGTCACGCACCATCTCAGCAGGCTACGAGCCCGAGGCATTGGTCGCCTTGTCAAGTCGGCTTGCAACCTCCGCAGCGAGTCGATCGACAAACTCCTTTGCATTCGATGGATCACGCTCGGTCACCGTCACTCGGAGCCAGTAGTTTCCTTTTCCCTTCACGCCCAAGGGCGTCTCTGACACTGGGACCCCGAGGAACCATCCAGCTGGCTCGAGATTCCGGACGGTCGTGCCCAACTGTTGACCCTTGCTGTCGAAGGAACAGTCGGCGAGTGAAGTCCTTCCGAACTGGCCGTCCTTCTTTGACCAGAACCCTTCCATCTGTACGCGAACGCGGATGTCGGCTCTATCTCCAGTATCCAGAGCCCAGATCCACAGCGCGGTCCAGAACGTGCGAGGATCAAAGTGCAGGATCTTCGCCTTGGCGCGGGTGAGGTGCACGTAAGCCGGTTGAATCATGAGGGCCGTCTTGTCGTCGGAAGGTTTGAAGAGACAGATCAAGTCCAGATCCGTATCGCCTTCGACGCGGTTCTCGGTGTAACGCCGAAGGCGGAAACCTCGATGCAGTTGATCCTGGCCGCCACTTGTCCAGAATCCCTGCAGTGCCCTTCCGACCGAGTACTGGGCCTCGTAGGTCGCAGCTTCGTCAGCGAAAGCCTGCTTCACGGCATCGACGGCATACGCCACCGCGGCTGCCATCAGGGAGGACGTACCAGCCTGGTCAACAATACGGTCCCTCTCTTCAAGCTTTCCCTCATCAACGAGCTTAGAGATGTTCTCAGCCGTCAGCGGCTCCAGAACCAGTCGCTCGTCGTCGGTCGCCTGAGAAGCTGGGTGCGCAGGCAGTAGTGCGTTGCAGCCCGCGAGGACAACGACAATGACGAGTGCGACACACTTGCTCAATCCGAACCTCCGCTCCTTCAAGAGATCACGCAATCCGACGCTACAGCTTCATCCGGTTCAGCACCACCAGCACCAGATCCACCTGCTTGGGGGTCATGGCCCCCATGGCGACGAGGATCTCGCCGATCTTGCGGGCGGGGCGGGCGGCGCGCTGGTCGGCCTTCTGCTCGGTGAGCGCCTGGTAGAGCTGCGCGGGGCTGATGAAGCCCTTGAGGCAGGCCACTTCACCGAAGAGTTCCGGGTCCGACTGGCCGTCGTCTGACGACCCGATGCCGAAGGTCACCGTTCCACCTTTCCGTTCCGGAGGCGAGCCTGCTCAAGAAAGAGAGCGAGAAATCGGCAACCCCCGGGACAGGAATTCCGTGGTCACAGGAAAATTCTTGGTGCCGGGCCGGTGAGTGGCGGCCGCGCGCGCCGCGGCGGGAAGGCAGAACCAGCGCCCCGCTGCGTGCTAGTCGCGCAGGACGAGGTTCAAGATCTGAGTGTCGCCGTCTCTGACGGTGAACCTCAGGCCCACGGTTTCGCAGTCGTGTGGGGTCGGATACCAACCTCTATGGGAGCAGATTCGATACGTACCCGCGGCGAGCCCAGAGGTGCTGTACTGGCCTCCCACGAGCCTGACCGTTTCGGTTTCGCCCTCTGCGCTCTCAATGAAGACGATCGCCGTGTCTTGTGCAAGCGCTCCGGCCGCGGTTCGCACGCATCCCGAGACAGACGCTCCGCGGCAAATCGGAATCACGATGTCGTCGATGGTCTGACCGGAGGCGAGTTGGAGATCGCCGGACAGGGCCGGGGGATGCCTCGGGTGAATCGAACAGTAGGTATTCGAGCGGATCGCGTAGACACCCGTCAGGAGGTGCTCCAGTGAGAATCGTCCATCGTCATCGGTGGTCACCGACCCGAACCAGTCGTCGTTTCTCTGGATCGACAGGCGCTCTTCGGCAACGGGGCCTTGTGGGCCGACGACGCGACCTGCGAGTCGCCCAGTTCCGACGTCGATGCGCACTTTCCGTTGATCCCCCCAAGCCAGCGTGATCGGATCAGCCATGCCGATCGGCCCAAAACCGCCGTCCTCGCGCAAAGCAGTCACCAGGACTTCGTATTCGCCGGGCCCAGGGAGCAGAAGCGCGGCATGGCCGCCGGGATCGGTCTCTAACGACTGACTGTCGAAGTACGACTCCTCAGCGAGCTGGCGTACTTCCAAGCCGAGTCCGGTCGTGGCAGGACCTGCCATCAAGACCTGCACTTCGAGTTGTGGCGGCGATCGATCGAAGCGAACGACTCTGTGCTCCCCTGGACCCAGCGTAACGATCATTTCGCCGACATCGCCGACGACGAGCCGATACTCAGCCGCTGCGAGTCCGTCGAACCGAAAGCGGCCGTCCTCGCCTGAGGTGGTGTAGCTCTCATCCTGCAAGGCCGAGACATCGCTGGGTTCGAGGGTCACCGAATGCTCGGGCACCTTTCCCAGCTTGGCCGCGGTCTCGTGCACGATCCCCTCGAGGCTCGCTGCGCGCGACAGCGTGAGGGTGATGCCTTCGTGATGGTCGCCCCCGCTCGTGCTGATCGGCCCGACGCGCGCGCGCGCTCGGCCGGCCGCGCTTGCTGCGACGTTCCACACGCCCGACCCAATCCCCTCGATCGAGAAGCGACCGTCCACTCCGGTTGTGGCCCGTGAACTGTGCGAGACCCAGTAGTAATCGAAATCAATGAGGCTCACTGCGGCCCCTTCGATCGGTGCTCCCGCCTCGTCCACAACGCGGCCCGCGATCAGCGCCTGTGGAAGCAACTCGACGACCTGTAACTCTCGCGCTCCAACGGCTTGACCTGCCGCGGTCGCCTTGGCCTCGGCATAGCCGGGCGCTCGAACCGTGAGGGTTGTGCCCTTGTGACCAACTCCATGCACGATGTGGTCGTCACCACTCCTCCTGATGGGCAGCTGTGTCGGTGAATGGTGGTCGCCCACGACCCGTCGCGCAGTCAAGGAAGCTTCGGGAATCGGCGCGCCACTCGACTTGCTCACGATGCGCACGACAAGCGCTGCCTCCGGATCAAGACGCAGCTCGATTCCGGTGCGCCCGGCCTCGACATCTCGTAGCCGTGTGGCTTCGTAGCCGCTGGCGTAGGCATAGAGGGTCACGTTCGGTGACAGCAGCCCGTCGAGTGCGAAGCGCCCTTGCTCGTCCGTCAGGCCGCGAAGCGTCGGGCGCCAGTGCTCCGCCTCCAGCTCGTAAAGAAGACTGTCGTCCCCGGGCCCAAAACGAATGATTGAGCAGCCACCACTTGTGCCCATGACTTCACGAGCGGTCGCAAAGACCGAGGCGTCCGCGAGAGGCGCGCCTGAGTTGCTCAGCACGCGGCCCCAAAGAGCACTTCCGCGCACGAGGACGAGGTCACCCGCGTCGACTTCGCCCCCCTCAACGAGGTCAATGTTCTCGACCTCCGCGCGCGCGTAGCCCTTCGCAAGGACTTCGACGGAAATCTGGTTTGGCCACAGCCGCCCGAGTCTGAAGGCGCCGTCCGGCCCAGTCCGCGTGCTGTGGAAGTCCTCGACCGCTAACGAAGGCCAGAGCATCACGTCGCGCCGACTGCTGTCTCGCCCCGAAGGCTCTGAGCCAGCGACACGGACCGTCGCGCCGGCAATCGGTTCGCCCGCTTCGTTGAGAACGCGGCCGATCAAGCCTCCCTCGGGAAGCAACACGAGCGCGTCGGAAGTCAGCCCATTTCGCAACGATTCGACACGAGCCGCGAAGTGGGCTTTCACGACGACGAGCTGAGGAAACTTGGGAACTCGGTAGGGGCCGCGACTCCACTCCTCCGGATCCTCAGGCCCGGAGATCGAGAACTCACCCTGCGCATTCGTCCGAGTGTGCGGCACTTCGCTCAAGGGAGCGCCCTCGACCATTGCCAGGGACGCGTCTCCACCTGTTTCGGACGAGGCGGACATCGGCGTAACAAGGCCGGCGCGCTCGAGAACACTGCCTCGTGGCAGGAACCACACATCGGCTTCCGCCAGCGGCACACCCTCAGCATCCGTCACCTTTCCGGTGACGGTGAGCGCCTCACCGAGCGACATCCAAGGGATTGGCGCTGCCGCGCGAATGACCGGAGCGGACGGATCGTCGACGACTGGAATGAGTTCAGGCGTGGAGCTGCGCTGCGGCAGTCTGGGATCTCGCGTGGTGTCACTCAGCGCCGCACGCTTGTCCAAGCTCTCATTCAACAAGCCGGGATCGGCATCACCGGAGGATTCCTGCGCGAGGACCCACATCGCACCGACCAGACCGGCCAGCAGCAGCACGGCGAGCAGCGCCCGAGACATCAGCGACTCTCCACGCGGTCGATTCTCCAAGCCCGCCACGCGGATTGTAGCCAGCTTCTGCTCCGACCGTAACGGTGAGTGGCGGTCTGCTCGCGGTGCCTAGGAATCACCCTACTCTCGCCTCGGAACCCCTCCCGCGTTTAAGTAACATTCCAAGCTCACCCGAATCAGGAGCCAATGATGTCCCTACGTTCCCTATCCGTCGCAGACCTCCGCCGTGAACTTGCCCGCCGTGAGCGCGGCGCGGCTGTCCTCTCGCAGAAGCGGGCCAAGCTCGCCGCAAGCCTGGCCACGCTCGACGCCGAACTCTCGGACCTGGGTGTGACAGCTTCGAGCGCGCCCCGCCGTGGACGCCCGGCCGGCTCCAAGAACAGGCGCGGCAGCAAGGCTCCGGGCCGCAAGCCGGGCCGCAAGCCGGGCCGCGCCACAGGCCGCAAGATCGGCCGCCCCGCTGGCTCCGTCTCGCGCGGCAAGAACAAGGCCACGCTGGCCGACTCGCTCGCCGCCGCCATCCGGCCCGGCACGACGGTCTCACCGTCCGAGGCGCTCCAGCGTGTGAAGGCCGCCGGCTACAAGACCAACAGCTCGGCCTTCCGCGTGACCGTCACGCAGACGCTCATCAAGGACAGCCGCTTCAAGCGCACGGGCCAGGGGCAGTATCTGCGCGTGGGCGGCGCGGCCACCGGCGGCAAGGCGACGAAGACCGCGAAGCCGGCCAAGGCCGCCAAGCGGGCCAAGCCGGCGAAGGCCAAGCGCAAGGCGTCCAAGAAGCCGGGGCGCAAGCCGGCCCGGAAGTCCGCGCCGAAGGTTGCGCGCAAGCCCGCTCGCAAGGCCGCGCCCAAGACCGCGCGCAAGGCGCGGCGGATGGCTCCTGCGAAGGCTGCTCCCAAGGCTGCCGCGCAGCCTGTGCCGCAGGCGGCCCCGGCCGTGGCGATGGCCTAGAGCAGTAGGCCCCACCTCCAGGGCGAATCACCGGCGGCGTCGCGTCCCGGTTATGTCGCGGCGCTATCCCTCGTCGCCGGCATCGCCGTCGAACAGCACGCGCCCGTCACCCTTCGCGATGACGACCACCCGCGACGAACGAAACATCAAGTCGTCTTTCCCGTCATACCAGGGCATCAAGACGAACCAGGCCGGATCGTCGGGGCATCCGTAGATGTAAACGCCACCTGGTTTGCCGTCCGAGATGCGCAAGGCCGCTGCCGTCGGGCGCGGCGCAGCCTCAGCGACTCCGCTCCGCAGCGCGTGAGCTAACGCCAGCGCGATCGCATCGTCTCGCCCGATCATGTCAGCCTCCGCACCGTAACGGCCACTGATAAGGCGGAGCCAGCGGGAAGCTCAGGGAAAAGGGGGAATGAGTAGGAGAGCTTTACGCCGGATGAGGGCGACCCGCTGACGCCGCGAGGGGATTGTAGGGCCTTCGATTCGCGGAACGCCAGGACTACACTTCCGCCTGAAGCCGAGCCGCGAAGGGCCCGGCGCGCCCCACGGGAGATGCAGTTTGCAGATTGTCCCAGCCGTTCATTGCCGCCAGGACCTGCGAGTAGGAGGACGCCAGTATCCCGGTGTGCTCCCCGCACCGCATTCCAGCCACGCGACCATCCCCACCGACTCCAACACAGTCGTCCTGCTGACGCTGGCGATGCATGTACAGTTTCTGCGCACACATCGACATGTCTATGCCGTTCTCCCACGTCGCTAACTGACAGGACTCACCAGCATGCCTACTTCACTTCACGGAGTACAACCCGGAAGCATTGAGATCGAGATCCAGAAGCTACATGGCGAACCTGGTCTTGGCTGTCATCGCCTCCGTGTTGATCTGAAAGTTTCCGCGGCGGGCTATCCCCCTAATATGGCGACGCTTATCTCTCTGTCGGGAGATCTCCAAGTGCAACGACAAGCAGGTCGCTTGTTCGTGTCTGCCTGCCATACCTCAATTGGCACGCCGCTTCCTCTCAACATGCTCACCCGACCAACTTCTGTTTCTCTTTACTTTGACCTGGCTTCGAGATCGCTCCTCGAGCTTGAGTCTCACCGCGCTGGCGGTGATCTGAAGGTCCAGCTCTTTCTCCGATCACTTGCGTTCTCTACAGGACACTTCAGCAGCCCTGCATGCGACATGACCCACACGGAGCCGCAGAGCAGCTGGTGTAGCATCCTGAGCAGTATGGGCTTTGACGCTCCGTTGATGTTCGAAGTCTCGCTATCCGGTTACCCAGAAGGATCCGAACTCATCCGGGCCGCCGAACATCTGGCCACGGCAGTCGAACACCTGCGAGCGGGTAAATGGATGGAATCAGTTGCGGCCTGTCGAAAGTGCCTTGATGCACTCAAGGCTCATGATAAGGGCTTGAGAACGGTCACTCACTTAACGGACACCGAAGCAACGCTCCCACACCGACTGTCAGGAATATGGACAGCGGTTCGGCATTGTTGCCACTTGGCGGTCCACGACGAGCCTGACCTGAGAGCAGATGCCTTCGACTTTGCTACCACGCGGGAACTGGTAATGCTCACCGCCGCGCTGCTGGGGCACTACGGCGACAAGATCGCGCTCCAACGCTCATAACCCACCTCGGCGCCTCGCGAGTATTGTTCAACCACGCCCGTCTGCATCCTGCTTCGTCGAGTTCAGCCGGCGAGAGATTCTCGCAAACTGCTCCAGCGCTGTTTCGAGTTCGTCTACGATTTCGGCGGCGATTATGTCGGGAGCCGGCAGCGAATCCGTGTCGGTCAGGCTCTGGTCCTTGATCCAGAACAGATCGAGGCTGAGTTTGTCGCGCTTGAGGATTTCGTCGTAGGTGTAGCAGCGCCAGCGGCCGTCGGGGTTCGCTTCAGTCCAGGTAGGCTTGCGTCTGTGAATGGCACTGGGCTTGTAGCACTTGACGAACTCATCGAAGTCCTGCCGTGTGATGGGCGATTGTTTTTGTGTGAAGTGCTTGTTCGTCCGCAGGTCATAGACCCACAGCTTCTCCGTCCACGGCGCGGGGCGGCCCTCCTTCTTGTCAAAGAAGAGGACGTTTGCCTTTACGCCTGGCGAGTACCAGATGCCGGTTGGAAGGCGGAGCAGCGTGTGGATATTGCATTTCTCTAGCAGATTGCGCCGGACCTTCTCACCTGCGCCGCCTTCAAACAGGACGTTGTCTGGCAGCACCACGGCGGCGCGCCCATTGATCTTGAGCAGCGAGAACATGTGCTGCACGAAGTTGAGCTGCTTGTTGCTCGTTTCCGTCCAGAAGTCCTCACGCACAACCACGGCGTCGTCCTTCTCAGTGTCGCCCTCCTCGTTCACGAAAAGCACGCTCTGGCTTTTCCCAAAGGGGGGATTGGCCAAAATCATCGTGTACTCCTTACTCCACGGCGCGGCGAGACTGTCATGACCGGAATGGACCACAACCTTGTCGCCGCCGATGCCGTGCAGATAGAGGTTCATCGCGCACATGCGGCCAACCTTGGGCGAGAGTTCCATCGCCTCGACGAGTTCTTCGCGCAGCGCACGCTTCTCTTCGGCGTGCAAGTCCTTACCGAACTTGGAGAGCACATAGTTGTAGGCGTTGAAAAGGAAGCCGCCCGTACCCGCCGCCGGATCGCAAATGCGGTCCTGCGGTGAGGGCTGCATCACTTCCACCATCGTCTGGATGACGGCGCGAGTCGTGAAGTACTGCCCCGCGCCCTTGGTGGACTCCGACGCGCTGCGCTGAAGCAGTTCCTCGTAGATTGTCCCCTTCACGTCCACGGGCAAACTCATCCAATCCTCTTTGTCGATGAGGTTCACGATGAGCTGCTTCAACAGCGCGGGATTGTGAATGTCGCACCGCGCGCCCTTGAAAATGACGCCGAGCATTCCGGGCCTGAGACCGAGCTTCTCGATGGAGTCGCTGTATTGCTTCTCTAGCGCCGCACCATCAAGCGGCAGCAAGGCTTTCCAGCCGAGTTCCGGCGGCACGATGGGTTTCTGATTGTAAGGCGCCTCGGTGAGCTGGTCGGCCATCTTGAGGAAGAGCAGCATCGTGAGCTGCTCCACATACTCCACACAGGAGAGACCGGCCTGTTGAAGGACCCCGGCATAGCTCCAGGCTCGTTTGCCGATCTGGGATGCGTCCATGGATCGTCGCTCCGTTAGTGCTTGCCGACGCGGGTGCGCGACTGCCTAGCTTTGGGCTTCGCCCCCTTCGCAGCCTGGGCCTGCCGGGCGCGTATCTCGCGCTCAGCCGTGATGCGTTTAAGCAGTTCGCTCGCGGGTTCGTCATTCGGGTCTTGCGGAACGAGCTGGCCGGTGAATGCGTGGCGAAGGATGCTTTGCCGCATCAAATGCGTGCTACTCAGCTTCACTTCGAGATTACTTTCAAGGTGATCAATCACGGAGAGCTGGTCTTCCACGGCTTCAACGATGGCGGCTTGCTCGGCAATTGGTGGAAGCGAGAAAACGAAGTCGTTTAGCTGCGACGTGAACATATGCTGAATGAGGCTTCCGGTGTTTAGCTCCGCGACGAATGCTCGGAAGCGAGATGACTTAAAGAGCCAGAGCATGAAGCGTGGGTTCACTTCAATCGGCGTGAGTCGAGCCAGTCGCTGGTTGAGCAAACAGTGCTCGCCGGGAGAGGTCAAGCACACGCGTCCGAGGAAATCGTCCTTCAAAGACTGCGCTGTGAGGTTTATGACTAGCTCGCCTTCACCCACCAAGTGATCGGGCGAGTGATCCGCGTAGTCCGGCGACATACAGCGCGTGTTGCGCTCGTTCCACCCGATGTACCCATTCGAGTAGAGATTCCCAGGACGGAGCAGTCTGACGCCCGCCGTTTGGTATTCCGCGCTCGGAAATGGTCGTCCATTCTGAGACATCCCAACTTGCTGCCAAGCCGCCCAGCACCACCTCTCCGGTAGCGGCGGGAGGTTGGTGCTGTCGGGCGCGACGGGTGCTGGGTACTTTTGTCTCCAGTCATTGGGAGGGGCCTTGCCGGCAGCTTCGAACTTTGCGAGCTGACTTTCTTCCCAGCGGCGGCGGCGTTCGGTCAGGATGCGGGCGAGTAGGGCGGAGGCGGGTTCGGTGGCTGAATGCTGCGCGCGCCACTCGGCGGTCAACGCACCTTCCACCGCCGCCTTGAGCACGGTGGCCCGGTACTGCTTCAGCTTCACCCGCACTCGCTCTAACGCCGCCACTCCCGCGTCGAGGTCGGAGAGGAGTTCGTCGAGTGTGTCAGCGATGCGCTCTTGTTCACTCGGCGGTGGAACAATCAAAGGCACCGATTGCGCTAATGGCTCGGCGGCAATGCTCGCCTGATTGACGTGGTGCTTGCACCGATGTCGGAAATAACCCGACATCCAGAGGTAGTGAAGTTGGCGAGCAACGAATGCCGGATTCATGCCGCTCTCGAGTCGGATCCGAGTCATGTGATTGGAGAACGCGAGTGGAGAACTGGTCGGAATCACGGTCGTCTTTCCGATAAGCTCAGGGCTATTCGTGTTGTTGAAGAGAACGTCTCCCGCTACCAGCGTCTTAGGTACTTCGCCCTCAACTGATTTCACTTCGGACAGATCGAAGCGGCCCTCGCGGTCGATATTCATCGGGCGAATGTGAGGAACGCCGCGTCCCTCGGAGTTGTGAGCGCCACTGGGAAAGCCGGATGTGACCGACTCCGCGATACTCGCGATCGCACAAGTCATCCAACCGTCCGGAATCGGCGCAGCGCGCATCGGATAGTGGGCGAACACCAGACCTTCGCTCACGCCGCCAATCCTTCATTCAACTCTGCAAGCAGTGGCTGGAGCTGGTTACCGAAGACCTTGAAGGCGCGGCCATAGCCGCCCTGCTGGCCAAACCAGCCGTCTTGGAACGCATCGGGCTCGATGGCGAGGCTGGTGCCGATGTGCTCGGCCATGCGGTCAAGCCATTCGCGCTGCTCGCCGGTGAATGTCGCCCCGGACTTCTCCTTGTGCCGGATCCATTCGAGGTATTTCAGGCGCACTTCCCAGGCGAAGGGTTCGAGCGGCGCGGCGGGCACAATGGCATGGCGAACGAGGGAAACGAGGTCGGCAAGCTGGTCGCCGGGGTGTGCGGTGCCCGGCACGACTTCGGCTACTTTTGCGGCCTCCACGATCTCAAACGCGCGCCAGAGCTGCGTTGGGGTGGCGGCGAGCGGCGGTGTGGCAAGCGCGTCCCGCAACAGGCGGAGGTCCTTCAGCGAGAGCTTGAGCGGCTTTGTACCGGAGTAGAGCACTTGCAGGGCGGTGAGATGGTCCTTGTTTGCGGCAATCCACGCGCGGAAGTCCTGTACCTTCGCCCGCGCTTTCTCCACGGCGGAGGCGTCGAAGCCGGAGAACGTCACTGTGTCAATCGTATGCCGGTCAATGGTCTGCTCGTTCTGCGCACGGATCTCGAGGATTCGGCGGCGGAGCGCGGCCTTGAGCAGCGGTGCAACGGCCTGTTGCGCGAGCCGCTCCGTGGCCTGGGCAATCTGCGGCTCAGTCGGATGCCCGGTGCCGAACTGGAGCTTCGCAGCGTCAATTTGCGCATCGGCATCGCAGGCGCGCATGAGATCGGCGGAAAGGTCCGGCAGAGACTTGCCCCCGGCGAGTTCGCGCAACTCGGCAAGTTGGGCCGGAGTAACTTCCCGCTGAAGCCGCGCGAGACGACCAGCCAGCGTGGTGAGCTCCTCCGCATCGGTTCCACCCTGGCCAACGTATTCCAGCAGCTGTTGCAGCGTGGCGGAGGGCTTGCGGTTGAGCGTGTGGGAATCCGTCTTGTCCTGCTCGCAGACGCCGACCGCATCCACGATGATAAAGCGGTCCTTCGCCCGCGCGCTGGGCGTGACGACCTTCAGCTTGTCCGGCGAGATGACGCGGACGCCTCGCCCCTTCATCTGGTCGAAGAACCCGGCGGATTTCACATTTCGCATGAAGAAGATGCACTCAATAGGCTTCACGTCCGTGCCTGTTGAGATCATGTCCACGGTAACAGCGATGCGCGGGAAGTAGCTGTTGCGGAAGTTGGAGAGAATCTCGTCGGGCGTGAGGCTCGTGGTCTTCACCCATTCGGTAACCTCGCTCTCGGTCCCGTCGCCGTTCTTTACTTTCTTCGTAATGCGCGTGAAGCCGGTGCGATAGGTGATCTTCTCGCAGAACTCGTTCTTCTCCCCGAACTCGTCGCGCAGCATGCGCACGATGTCGTCAGCGTGAGAGTCGTCTTTGGCGAAGACGAGTGTCTTCGGGACTTCTTGAATCGCGGTGTCTTTCTGAAAGCGGCCGAGAAAAGCCTGCGGCAGCACCTTGTCGCGGAACTCGCGGATGACGGTGCGAATCTGGCTCTCAGCGACGACATCGCGGTCGAGTTCGTTAGCGGTGTAGGTCAGGTCTTGCTGGAGTCGCTCAAGGCGCTCGGCGCGGGTGAGCTTGTGGCGTCTGTCCACGTAGACGCCGGTCGGCTCGGCGACGATAGTCGCGCCTGCCTCGGTGATGCGAGTGCGGATGCGCCAGACATCGAAGTCCACGTTGACACCATCCGCGACGGCCTCGTCGTGGCCGTACTGCATGACGAGGTTCTGATTGAAGAAGCCGATGGTGCGGCCCGCAGGCGTGGCAGTGAGGCCAATGAGGAAGGCATCGAAATACAGGAGTACCTGAGCCCATAGTTCGTAGATGGAGCGGTGACACTCGTCCACGATGACGAAGTCGAAGAACTCGGGAGGGATTCCGGCGTTGTAAACCACGTCGGGCGGCTCGCCCTTCCACGGCTTAGCGGAGTCGAAGCCGGACCCATCCTCGTTCTCAGGATCGAACTCGGGCTCACCCTTCAGCATCGAGTAGAGGCGCTGGATGGTCGTGATGACGACCTTGGCCGCAGGGTTGATGGAATTGCTCTTCAGCCGCTGAACGGTGTACAGCGTGGGGAACTTCCGCGTGTCGTCGGGCGGTGTGAAATTGGCGAACTCGTCCTCGGTTTGCTTGCCGAGGTTGCCGCGGTCAACGAGGAAGAGGATGCGCTTCGCCCCGCCAAACTTCAGCAGGCGATAGGCTTCGTTCACAGCGGTGAATGTCTTGCCGGAGCCGGTGGCCATCTGGATGAGGGCGCGCGTGTCTGCCTTGGCGAGGGATGTTTCGAGGTTCTTGATGGCCTGTGCCTGCACCTTCCATAGGCCGGTCGCGTCCAGGGGTGGCATCTGCGCCAGCCTGCCGCGGAGCTGGACGGGCTGCGTCAACCACTCCGCGAACGACTCAGGGCGCGGGAAGCTGAAGACCCTTCGGCTCCGCGGCTTGGGGTCAAGGCCGTTGGTGAAGAACGTGACGGAACCATTCGACTCGAAGAGGAATGGCAGCGGGCGACGATGCGCAGGCAAGTTGTCCGGTAGTCCGGCGGCGTACTTTGCGGACTGGGCTTCCACGCCCGCTAGTGTGCCGTCGGCCTTGGCTTCGACAGCGCCAAGCGCCTTACGGTCTACATAGAGCAAGTAATCCGCGAAACCATACCCGGACTTCATCGGAAACTCGCGGACAGCGATGCCCCGACCTGCCGTGAGGTCGAGGTCGTCTCGATCTTGCACGAGCCAACCCGATGCGATCAGTTTCGCATCAATGTCTCGGCGGGCTTTCTGTTCGGGGCTCTCAGACATCAAGGCTCACGGTTCGCGCGGCTGCAACATGAGCGGCTAGCGATTCTGTCGCTCGCCGCCGACCTCGCGCTGGAATACTGCGGCCTGAAGCAGCAGCTCACGACGTGTCGGTTGCCGGTGGGCGCTGCGTCGGCTGGCTTGCTCGATCTGTGCGGCATCGGACGGCGCGCTTCCCTTCTGGGGCGGCGTGAAGGGGCCTATCGTGCCACAGCGCGGGCGGGGTGGGCTACTCGGCGGGGTCCCTCGTCATCTGCCCCGACACCGTCCAAATCGACTTTGGCGGCAGCTCGGCGCCGATGTCGTCATCGACTGGTGCGTTCTCCAGCCCCATTCCAACCGCATCCACCTGATGGATCTCACGCATGCTAGCTGCCCGCACTGGGTGGCACGTTGCGTCGCAGCCGCTCGATCCAGCCGGGTTCAATCTTGAAGTTTAGGATCCTGATTTCATCGGCTGGCGCATAGACAGCGGTGAACTCGCCAAGATAGGCCTCCTTCAGGTTTGCAGCTGCTCTCAATGACAAAACTCCGGCGTCGGCATAATGGTCGAACAGTTCCTTGGGCACATCGAATGAGAACATCGGTGCGCCGTGCGGATCGCAAATGGTCCAGCCACTTCCGGAACTCTGGTCTCCAAAGTGGATTGTCACCGCTGTGCTTCTGGACTTGAAGAGCTGATCAAGGTTCACGCTGTGGTGAGGAGTTAGAAACACGGGAAACGCGTGCCCTAGGATTGCGATTAGTGCTTTGCCGATCGCGTGGGTGGCCTCAACGAAGTCAGTTAGCCACGGATATCCTTGCGTAGGAGCGACCGCACCATTGGTGTCCGGCTGGAGCATGTGCCTGAGTTTCTTCCGAACGTCGGCCAAGACAACACCCGTTACCTGCTCGTCTCTCGTCGGCAACCCCTGAGTAGCAGCGTCAATGGCCCCTATTACCGGAGCGAAATAGGTCGAGCGGGCCAAAGGGAGCAGGTAGACATCCTGAGCGAAAGCATAGTCTTGCGCCTCGGCCGTGAACTCGGACGAACTGAAGATCGCAGTTTGATAGTGAAATCGGCGTACCGATGGCTGCCCCGGCGACCGCGCCACCCAGTACTCAGACACATCCTTCAAGACACCGACAGCTCCGCGTACTACTGGCAATCCAATCCTTCGATGATCCGCATAGCACTTGGCCTCAACCAGTAGGCGCTGAGGATTACTGAACGGCTGGCCTATCCGAAGGTCCGCGATAGCGTCGATCTGATGTTTCGTACCCCTACCAGCCACCGTGATGCCAGCCGGGCCGATTGCCAGGGTCGGGTCGGTACCAGGGTCGGTCATCGTGCGGTAGCCCGCAGCACGAAGAAGCGTCAGCACCGCCTCCTCTAGCAGAAGCCCTCGCACTTGGTGAATGGATGCCATAGCTAACAGTCGATAGCTTGGAGTGCGGTCTGAGCCATAGAGCGCGCCATGCGCTACTTAAACCAACCATGTCGAGTAGCTTCGGACACCAGCTTCCTCAGCGTTCTCGCATCCTCAATCAGTGCCTGCCCGCGAGACGGCTTCAAGTGGCCCGATTTGCTATCTCGCCAAATGAACCGGTAACCAACTGATGGACTGCCCCGGTCCCAGTGCCACCTGCATTCCTGAAAGCAGAGGCCGCGCTTGTTCCCAACTTCATTAAGTACTTTGACCCTCATTGTCAGTTCACTCCTCCACGAAATAGTCCGAATCGATGCGCTTGATCTCGTAGGTCTCGACGGGCGAGACGCCCACGCCGTGGTCGATCATCAGGCTTGCCAACTCGGCCCCATCGATAAGCGCAATCTTGCAGTCGATCTGCTTCGTGTACTCGACGGCATCTCGAGAGAAGTCGGATGTGGTGATGAAGACACCTTTTCTTGCCCGCTGGCCCTGGAGCGCGCCGACGAACTTCTGAAGTTCCGGGCGTCCCACCGTGGCCTCCCATCGCTTGGCCTGGATGTAGACGACATCGAGACCGAGACGATCCTCCTTGATGATCCCGTCGATGCCGCCGTCGCCGCTGCCGCCGACTGCCTTTCCAGCGTCCCTCAGCGTTCCGCCATAGCCCATCTTGACAAGCAAGGCTACGACAAGGCGTTCAAAAAACGCGGGAGAGCAGCCCTTCACTCGATCCAGCACCTCGGCCTCGAGGTTAGCGCGGAGCCCTTCGTAGGCTCCCTCGAGTGTCTCCTCTGGCGTTGCTGATTCGGACTCAGCTGCGGGCTCTTGCTCTGTAGCCTCCTCCCGCTGGCGGCGAATCGCCCGAAACGCCCGATACTCCTCGAACCGCTCGAGGTACGGCATGTCGATCCTGACTGGCGCGGACCTCAGGACATCCTTGCCGCGTTCGGTGATTAGAAACACTCCCCGGCGCGGCGAAGCAAGCAGACATGACTTGCCGAGGAAAGTGCGAGCCCACCCCGTGCGGTTGTGAAGGACTGTCTGCCGACCACTGGGCAGAAGCGAGACCTTCTCCGCCTCCGTGAGCCGAAACTCCACCGCCATGGCGTCGACTGCCTCGCGGAGGGTGTGAGCCTTGTCATCGGCCGCAAACCGAAGCAGCGGGAGCATGAGCGTCTGGAAATCCGGAACCGGCATGGAGGCCCTTTCCCTAAGCGCGAGGGCGGCACCCTATCGCGAGCGCGATGTGTCGCACAAGGCCCGGCGCTCCGAGAGCTGATCACTAAAGGGCAACTCGCCGAGCCCGTGCCCACCCGCCTCGGCACTTGCTCATGGTCGGAGAAATCATGTTTGAGCTGCTCTGCTAGGCCGAGGGAAGTCGGGGATTGCGCCACATCATCTACACCTCAGCCTTCGGCGCCTCGCAGTTCGCCCATTCCGCGTTGCGGGCTGCCGTCGTGGGCGCGCGAGTAGTGTTCAATCTCACCAGCACTTAAGCGTGGTGTCAGGGTGGTGATCTCAGCCTGGGCGACCGGTTCTGAGTTTTCGGGAGGCACAACGGCCACAGACACCAATTGCTGCTGCGACTGTCTTGCCGCTGCCACTCACGGCGTACTCAGCCCGTAGATCGTAAACGCGAACGCCGTCGCGTACGCAACCCCCAGAGCGCCAACTGACATGGCGACGAGTTCTCCTGCGTTCATCTTTTGCCCAGCTTGGTCACCGAACTGTCGCGCCACGCCGAGGACAGCCAAAAGAACCAAGGTGAAGAAGACCAGATACGCGCCCACAACCACAAATATCCCAACCGCACTAGCTGTGAGCCCTTTCATCTCCGCCTCCGCCAGGATCGCTTTCAACGTGCCACCGAGAGTCATGACCTCCGTAAGTTTCAAAACACTGATTCCAAGCAGAATGCTCAAGACAAGCAAGTAGCGGTCGCCCAATTGATCATTCTTGTTCGACAATTCGGGGGCCATCTACTTCGCCTCCGGTTGCGGAAACGCCAGCTGCACTCCCCTATGGACCGCTATGCCACCCACTGCCCCCACAACCGCCTGTACCGCGTTGAATGGGAGCTCGCTCACAGCCGCCGCCAACCCCATGCCGGGAAGAAATATCTCTGCCACAAAGTAAACGAATACCATGGCACCGACCGCCAAACCGACCCATCCCCCGTGCTTGCGACCAAGGCTGCCCGCAATGAACCCCTCCAGCCCCTTCGCTAGCAGAGTCACCGGAGCGAATATGAAGAAGCCACCAATCATGTCTGCAGCCGCACTCCCCGCCCCACCAGCTATCGCCCCATACTTTTTGCCGAGGAACAGACCACTGAATACTACGGCCATGTCACCGAGATTCAGGTAGCCCTGGGTTCCGGGTATCGGAATCCGGATAACCATGGTCAGGGATGCCACTACTCCCGCGAGCAACAGGACAACGAACCACTTCATCTCTTACCTCCACTTTTGAGTGCCTTGTGTTGAGCAACCGTCCTCGACATGCACATCCACGCCCAGGGTGACCAGACGAGGATATTGCGTATCACTGTCCCGAGGAGCTCAGGGGAACGGCGCAGCGCTACCCACGCTTGCCTTGGGACCATGTTTGCAGCCTCGAAGTCCGGCCAACGACTGAGCATGACCATGGCTTGCATCGTATCCAAAAGCGCTTCAGTTGCGAATTCCGCCGAACGAAACAGCAGAGTGGCCCGGCGCCGCCATCTCCCGAACAAGCCAAACTCCAAGGGAGACGTGAACTGGAAGAACAGCATGCCGCTTGTGATTGTCGCCAACATGCGTAGGGGATGCGAAAGCGTGTAGAGCCACCGTGTAGTTGGTGTATCCAGGGACATATAGGGCGAGAGACTTGCGCCCGACATAACCACGAGCGCAGCTACCGCAACATACAAGAGAGATCCAAAGGCCCATGTCACCATCAAGATGTGAAACGCTGATCTCTGCACCGCGGCACGCAAGAGCACTACGAGAAGACTTGCAACCAGGGACAGTGCTACACAGTAGACGACCAACGTAGATTCTGAGACAACGAACACGAAGCCGTAGCAGAATGTCGCGACAGCCACAAGGCCCAACAACTTTAAGGACAGCGGCGCACTCCATAGCATCGCGCGTGCATGGGTCTCTCTCCCGGCATCCGCGCCATGGACCGCTTCCTGATGAGGAGGGCGCTCCCTACTGATATGACCGTCTGTCAGGTAGAGCAGTTCCGCTCGGAGGGAATCTGCGAGATGCGTGTTATGCGATATCACAAGGATGCTGCGGCTGTCACCGCACATGCTACTTAAGGCTGTGAGAAACTCGGCTTCGTCCTTTGCAGACAAGCCCCAAGTCGGCTCGTCCAGCACCACCACTCGGGTCGTCGGCGTGATCGCTGAGGCCAACACAAGGAGTTTCTGCTGAAGCGGCGTTAGTTGAATTACACATCGATGGTCCGGAACGGGCACCCAGCTATCAATCAACTGAAGCGCTATCGCGTTGTCGTGGCAGTGCTTCTTGTAGCTACCCACGGTGGGCAGAGGTAGCTGCTGTAGCGGATACTGGCTGAGGTACGTCACGCAAGACAAGATGTCTTCACGAGTAAGGGACGCCAATGGTGTTCCGTTGAGCTCAACCATCCCTTTGTCCGGTGTCAACAGCTTGTACACCAGCTTTGCAATACTAGACTTGCCAGAACCGTTGGGGCCAACGATGCAATAGTTCTGACCGGGATAGATCGCGAAGGACAGCGCGTCCAACAGCGGCTCTTGACGCACGATTTCTGACCCCGGATAGTCGAGGAAGCTGACTTCCTTAAACTGGACAAGCGGGGCCGTACCTTCCGGACGTACTCCAGTGGGTATTTGGTCGCGTCGCCGCTCGGGTCTGTGAATGTCTTCTAGAAAATCCATCGGCCGAAGCTGCCCTCCATCGAGAAGGTAAGCGGCATCGGTGACGCAAAGCAGATCTTCCCTCTCATGTTCGAGCAAGACGATGTGGGATGAACGCGCACTCCGGATAGCCGCGAGCAGGGCCGCCCTGCCCGAAGAATCAAGCCAGGGAACTACTCCATGAAGCGCATAGCAACTGCGATCACTGGAAAAGGCTAGGGAAAGGGCTACACGCATCCGCTCGCCACCGGAAAGCGCCGAAAGGGTGCGCCGCAGGAAGGATGGTGCAAGACCAAATCGCGTGAGTGCGCTTATGGCTTGGTTGCGGTCCATCCCAAGAGAGCGGAAGTTGTCCTCAACCCGGGAGAAGAGCAGCATCTGATCGGGATCGGGGCCGACGTACGCGGTCGATTCTGGGAGAGCGCCCTCAACTACATCCAGTTTGCCTGTGTAGGGCCTAAGAAGTTCTTCGATGGGTGCCCATGGAACAACACCGTCGGTAATGGGAATTAGGCCTGCGATAATCCCGCCAAGCACGTGGTACGCAGGGGTGTTTTCTCCAACGATCAGACACGGGCGTCCGGGTGTGAGTTCGATCCTGGCTCCATCGAGCAGCACGACGCCACACTTCAGTACGTAGTTGAGCTTCATGCTAAGCACAGGCGCCATCTCATTCTCTGCCACCAGGATGTTCCACGGAGAGTTCGTCGCCATTCGGTGTCGCTGAGTCGCAGAGTGTGCCTCGCGGTAGATCCCCCCCCAACACTTCCGTTCAGCGGCGGCGCGTAGCACCGCCCTCTGCGTGCTGTTGTTGGGCGGCGCCGCTAAGTGCCCCGCTTCGGGAGTTGGTCGATTCGGCCCGGTCACCCCTTATCGCGTTTCGCGATCGCATCCAACTTCTCCTTGGGGAGTGAACCGTAGATGCTACTGATCTCATTGGGCTCCGTGATCAGCTTCGTTGCGATGAAGTTAACGAGCTTGAAGAGAGCACCCGCGACCGCGCGATTGTCGCGAAGATCAATCGCTCCCGGGTGAACGGCCTCGTTTCCTATCACGCGCACGCTGTCGAGGGCCTCCTGAACCCTTGGCGGAAGTCCGGCCGCAACCAGCGCAGCGACATCATCATTGATGTTCTTGCCAGGTTGGCCCAAATGAGAACAAAGCCTCTGAATCGCTAGTCGAAGAAGCGCAGCCGAGCCACGGGGTGAAGCAGCTAGAATCGCCCGCGCTTCCTCATAATCGTTCTTGATGTCGGCGGGCAGATCCGGGTTCGGTGGCTCAGCACCCCCAGTGTTTGGAAAGAGCATTCTGTCGCCCAGCCAAATGGTGGGATAGCGGCACCGCTCGCACTGGCTCACGAGGAATCTCGAATCTCGAAACTCCTCGCCAAAGCCGTTAGCCATCGACGATCCATGCATGTAGAACCAGACCTGGCGGCAGTAGACGTGGCAGTTCACACAGTTGAACGCGTCAAGTCCATTCGCGGGCAGCACGTACTCAGGCTTCATACGTTCCTTTCGGCCGCCCAACCGCAATCAGACCGGTCTGTGTTTTCAGTTTGCCCGCTGCCAAGCACGGCGGGCAGGGTCGCATCAAATCGGTTACAGTCGTCCCGGTGGATTCGAGTTGCGGAACTCACGTTGCCGTCATCGCACCACGAAGGAAAGGCCTGCTCTTGCCTCGCAAACGCAGCGATTGGCTGTCGCGAGAGCCTAGCGATTGCGCTCTCGTCGGCCGAGCAGTTAACCACGCCCATTTTGAGCCCCTTTCGCGGAGAGCAAGAGAGCGTTGTAACCGCCATCGCGCGGGCCGTGAAGGCTTCGGCGGTCAACTGCCTGCGAGCCACATCACCTGCGCGTCGCGCCCGGCACGACACCCCTCGCAATCCTGCGCAGAACGGGCGATTCCTGGCGCTCGCCGCGCGGCCGGTCGCGGCGCTCGCGGAGCCTTCCGAGCACCCCGCCCTTGCCCGCCTCGTTCGCATGGAGGCGATGGTTCCCGAACTAGGATTCGAACCTAGATACCCAGATCCAGAATCTGGTGTCCTGCCGTTGGACGATTCGGGAAACGATGGATCGCGAGGCCGGTCCTCAAGACCGAAGCCGCAAGGGGCCATTGTGGCGAAGGCGCAGCGGAAGCGTCAACGCCGCGCCCTTCTGCCAGCGCGCCCTTTTGCGAGAATGCGCGGGAATGCCCACCGCTCACACCGTCCCCGCGATGACCCCCACCACCGAACCGCTCAGCTTCCTCGGCCTGCCGGACGCCGGCCCTGCCGCGCAGGTGGCTGTCGTGCTGGCGCCCTACGACCTCACGAGCACCTACGGCAAGGGCGCCGACCGCGGCCCGGCCGCCCTGCTCGCCGCGAGCGGCGCCGTGGAAACCTGGG
The DNA here is from genome assembly GCA_052387675.1 of Planctomycetota bacterium. Lineage (GTDB taxonomy): Bacteria > Planctomycetota > B15-G4 > B15-G4 > B15-G4 > JBQTIY01. The sequence goes on from JBQTIY010000001.1 coordinate 167,012, forward strand.
ACGACGAGACCGGCCGCGACCTCGAAGAGCTGGGCTACACCACCTGGCGCCCCGCCGACCCGGCCGCCTTCGGCCGCCTGCGCCCCGAAATCATGGTGCGCGAACTCGAGCGCGCCCACGCCGCGCACATCGAGGCCGGCCGCTTCACGCTGGGCGTCGGCGGCGAGCACTCCATCAGCTACGGCCAGTTCGCGGCCTTGCGCGCGCGCTACCCCGACCTCGCCGTGCTGCAAGTGGATGCGCACTGCGACCTGCGCGACACCTACAAGGACAGCCCCCACAGCCACGCCTGCATCGCGCGCCGCTTCCTGGAGGACGGCGCGCCGCTCGTCCAAGTGGGCATGCGCAGTTGCAGCCGCGAGGAGGCGGCGCTCATCGCCGCGCGCCGCCTCACCGTGCACTGGGCGCGCGACGTGGCCGGCCGCGTGGCCTATCACCGCGACGTGCTCGCGGTGCTCGCCAACCGCCCCGTCTTCGTCACCGTGGACCTGGACGGCTTCGATCCTTCGCTTGTGCCCGCCACGGGCACGCCCGAGCCCGGCGGCCTGACCTGGTTCGACGTCACGCGCCTGCTCTTTGCCGTCGCGCGCCACAACACCGTGGTCGGCGCCGACATCACCGAGCTGGCGCCCACGCCCGACGGCGTCTTCTCGCGGCCCAGTGAGTTCCTCGCCGCGCGCCTGGCCGCCAAGATGGTGGCCTACTTCGTCAAGGCGCCTTAACCCGGCGCGGATTCCCCGGCCGTTGCGCTGCCGGCGAACTCCTTGCGCCGCAGCACGAAGGTCGTGAGCGCGAGCGTGGCCACGATGACGGCGCCTAGCATGAGCAGCGACTCAGTGGCCGTCGTGGGATCGACGAGCTGCTCCTGATTGCGTTCGAGCGTCAGCGGCTCAAAGGCATCGTGCCCGGTGCCGAGCCAGAGCAGATTGCGGGCGTGGTAGGAAAGCGAGGCGAAGGCGAAGCCCTGCGGCAGCCGCGAAATGAAGCCCTCGAAGACGAGCACATAGCCCAGTGCCGTCACGACCGAGCGCCGCAGCAGGATGCCGAAGCAGACGAAGACGGCGATGTAGGCCGCGATGGCGAGCGCCGCCACACCGAGAATGAGCAGGACGTCGGGCAGGTAGTGCTCGAGCGCGCCTTCGAAGCTCAGCACACAGAGTACGAAGAGCAGCGCGATGGCCGGCAGCAGCAGCACGAGCGCGCGCCGCACCGCGGCAAACCAGCGGCCGACGACCAGCGCCCCGCGCGACAAGGGCGCGCCGATCACATAGCCCGCCGTGCCGCCCTCCCACTCGTCGCCGAAGGCCGCCGTGCCGAGAAAGATCGTGGTGAGCGGAACGATGACGCCCAAGATCGCCGAGTTGACCCACTTGGCAAAGTGATTGAAGGCCTGGCCGCGGCCCTCGCCCCAGAGCAGGAAGGCGATCTGAATGACGAGCGGCAGGGCGACGAGCGCCGCCACACCCCACAGGCGACGCCCGCGCAGCGCGCCGGCGCTGCTCGTGGCCGCCGCCACCCACACGGCGCGCAGGCCCGTGGGCGGTGCCGGCCGGCGCGTGGCTCCGTCGCCGCTCATCGATTCACCAGGTAGGCGAAGACCGAGCCGAGGTCGTCGTCGAGCGGTTCGATGGAGTGCAGCTCGAGGCGCTCACCAGCCCCCGGACTCGTCGCCGCTGCGCCCGCGGCGGCGGTCGTGACGAAGCGCTGGAGCACGCGGCAGAGTGTGTCGGGCTGCATAGTCTCGACAATGAGCGCCTGCGGCTGCAGCGTGAGCGCGGTGAGCAGGTTCTCTTGCTCGAGCAGCCGGCGCGCCAGGCCGCGCGGGTCGGGCGTGCCGAGTCGGATGCGGCGCGCATGCTTCTCAAGCAGGTCGCGGATGTCGGGCACGGTGCCCTCGGCCAGCACCTGGCCGTGGTGCAAGAGCACGATCGAGTCGGTCATGGCCTCGACTTCGTGCAGCACGTGGCTGCTCACCAGCACGGTGACGCCCTCATCGCCGAGCTCGCGCACGATGCGGATGAAGTCGCGCCGCATGACCGGATCAAGGCCGGTGAGCGGCTCGTCCAGCACGAGCACGTCGGGGTCGTGCAGCAGCGCCTGGGCCAGTTTCAGCCGCTGACGCATGCCCTTGCTGAAGCCGCCCGTGCGCCGATCGGCGGCGTCGGCGAGCCCGACGTGCTGCAGGCACTCGGCGGCCCGTCGCCCGGCCTCGGCGCCGACAAAGCCGCGCAGTTGCGCCTGGTCCACGAGAAAGCGCCGCGCGGGAAGGTCTTCGTAGAGGCCGTCGCCGTCGGGCACAAAACCGATGCGCGCCAGCGAAGGCAGATGGTTGCGCACCGGCACGCCGTCGAGCAGCACGCGGCCGGCGTCGTCGCGGCCGCGGCTCACGCCACTGCCCGCTGACGCCATGCCGGTGATGAGCCGGATGAGTGTGGACTTGCCCGCTCCGTTGGGGCCGAGCAGGCCGGTGACACCCGGGCCGATCGTGAGCTGCACGGCGTCGAGGGCCAGCACGTCGCCATACCAGCGCGAGGCCTTCTCCACCGTGATCGTGGCGGGTGCGCGGCGCGCGGCGCTCATGCCACCACCTCCACCGGGCGCACGCGGCGCAGCATGACCGGCACGCAGAGCGCGACCCAGCCCAGGAGCACCAGCGCGCTCTGCCAGACGGGCACGTGCTTGCTGATGTTCGAGGCGCTGCCCATGATCCACGCGCCGACCTGCTGCACGTTGAAGCCGATCTTGAGTAGCGAGAAGCGTTCGTTGCCGAAGACCTCGATGAGAATGTTGGAGGCCACGAACTCCAGCATCACGACGACCGCGATCCAGAGGATGGCGGCGTTGCGCGCGCGCGAAGCCAGCGCCGAGGCCGTGACGATGAGCAGCGAGGGCACCGCGACCCAGATGGCGCCGGCCAGAATCGTGCGCCCGAGCAATTCGATGAGTGCCAGCGCCTCGCCGGGCTGGCCCCACGACAAGCTCAGCCCAATGAGAATGAGCACGGCGGCCGGGATGACCGTGACCGCCGCGAGGAAGGTGCCGATGATGGCCAGCTTGCCGAGCAGGTACTGGCGCACCGTGACCGGCCGGCTGAGGTAGAGCTCGAGCGCGTTGGCGCGGCGGTCTTCGGCGATGAGGCCCGAGCCGAGCAGCACGCAGCCCAGCAGCACGAAGGGCCACTGGAAAAGGAACATGTAGCTGAAGGCATTGTCGGGACTCGCCGCCAGCATCTCGGCGAACTCCGGCTCTTGCAGCGCGCTGGCCAGCCCTACCGGAAACTTGTCCGCGTTGGCGAGCACGTAGGCGCGCACGTAGAGCGCGCCGGCCATGAAAATGAAGGGCCCGTAGGCAGCGAGCAGCAAGAGCAGGGCGGGGAGCTTCTTGCGAAACAGGATGGTGATGCCGCGACGCAGGCCGGCGCTCCACAGCACGGACACAGCCGGCACGGTGCCGTCGCGACTGCCGGTCCAGCGCGAGTAGCTGCGATCGTGAATGACCATTAGCGGCCGCCCAGCACGTCGATGAGCGCGTCTTCCAGACTCACGCGCGCCGGCCGCAGCAGGCGCAGCACGGCGCCGCTCTCTTCAGCCGCAGCGAAGACGGGCCCCATCTGGCCCTCCTGCGCGAGGCGCAGTTCGAAGTCGCGGTCCTTGGCGGTGGTCACGGTGAGGCCGTGCCGCTCGCAGGCCGCGCGGAAGAGGTCGGGGTCGCCGCCGATGCGCACAGTGCAGGCATCGGGCCGGCTGCGCGAGAGGGCCGAGAGGCGCTCGTGGCGCACGATGCGCCCGCCTTGCATGACCACCACCGCCTCGCAGACCTCTTCGACATCGCGCAAGAGATGGCTGCTCAGCACAACGTGCATGCCCTTGTCGCGCGCCAGCACCCGGATGAGTTCCAGCATCTCGATGCGGCCACGCGGATCGAGGCCATTGGTGGGCTCGTCGAGGAAGAGCAGGTCAGGGTCGTGAACCAGGGCCTGCGCGAGTTTGACGCGCTGGCGCATGCCCGTGCTGTAGGTGGCCACGTCGCGGTAGCGCGCCTCTTCGAGGCCCGCGAAAAGCAGCACTTCGTGCGCGCGGCGGCGGGCCTCGGCCTCGGGCAGTCCGGCGAGGCGTCCGGCGTAAAGCGTGGCTTGAAAGCCGGTGAGGCCGGGGAAGGCTGCGTCGCGTTCGGGCATGTAGCCGATGCGGCGGCGCAGTTGCGGCGTGTCGACGCCGACATTCAGGCCGAGCACGCGCGCGCCGCCGGCGGCCGGCGGCAAGAGCCCGAGCAGGGTCTTGATGAGCGTGCTCTTGCCGGCGCCGTTGGGGCCGAGCAGGCCGACCGCGCCGCCGGTGATGCTGGCCGTCAGGTTGTCGAGCACGGTGCGCGCGCCGTAGCGCGTGCTGAGCCCCGACAACTCGATGATCACGGTGTCGCTCACGCGGCGCGTCTCAGGCGACGACTCACGCGGTGACTCATGCCGCGGCCCGGCGGCGTGCGCCGAACAGGGCCCAGAGGCTGGCGATGCACCAGAAGCCCTCGAGCGCGACGAAGACCCATTCGTCGATCACCGCGGAGTAGGCCGCGAGCAGCCCGCTGCCCAGCACGTTGGCGAGCAGGTAGCGCTGCGAGTCGGGACGGCAGCGGCCGCGCTGATTCACGAGGTAGGCGCCGACGAGCAGCAGGAAGCCCGCGATGGAGAGGACTCGCCAGGCGGAGTCAGAAATCATCGGCGGCATCGTAGCGGTGCCAGAGGGCCCGGTACACAGTTGCGCCCCCGCTGAAGGCCGCGCCACAGGGCCGGCTCAGATCGCGGTACAGTCTCCCGGGCATGGCCGACCCCCTGCGTATCGGCGTCATCGGCTGCGGCGAGATCCTGCGCACGCATCTGTGGGGCTATTGGTCGATCGGGCGCGCCGAGCAGGAGTCGCTGCGAGTCGTGGCGCTGTGCGACCGCAGCCGCAGCCAGGCCGAGCGCTACGTGGGCCGCTTCCTGCGCGGCTCGCCGCCGGAGGAGGGCGCCTTCAACGTCGCGCCGCGACGGCGCCGCTACAAGGCCGGGCTCATCGGACTGGCCGACTTGCCGCAGGGCAATGCGCCGGTGGCGGTTCACGAAGTGTGGCAAGAACTTGTCGCTCGCGACGACCTGGATCTCGTGGTCATCTTGCTGCCGCCGGCCTTGCACGCCGACGTGGCCGAGGCGGCGCTGCGTGCCGGCAAGCATGTCTTCGTGGAAAAGCCGCTGGCGCTCAGCGTGAGCGAGGCGCGGCGCGTCTGTGCGGCGGCCGGCGAGGGTCGACGCCATTGCGCGGTGGGCCTCAACTATCGCTTCGACGGCGCCGTGCGCGCGGCGCAGTGGCTGCTGAGTTCGGGGCGGCTCGGTGCGCCGCGCCTCTTTCACTCGCTCACGCTGCGCGCGCCCGGACACCGCCGCGAGGCGGCCACGCGCAGCCAGGCTCTCGTGCAGAAAGTGCGCGACTGGGCCGCCTTCCATCGGGGCAAGCCCGCGGGCCACGCGCCCGGCGCCGAGTGGCGCTACGTCGCCGAGGAAATCGGCTCGGGCGAACTCGTTGAGAACGGCATCCACCTGCTCGACCTGGGCCGCGCCCTGCTCGGCGAGATCGATCGCGTGAGCGGCCAGCTTGGGCGCCTGCAGCCGCTTCAGTTGCGCGGCCCCGACGGCAGCGAGCAATCCTGCGCCGTGCCAGACACCTTTCAGACGCTGCTGCGCTTTCGGAGCGGGGTGCGCGGAATGGTGGCCGTCTCCTCCGGAGTTTGGGGCGAGGCCAGCAGTGCGCGCGAGAACTTCCGGCTCTACGGCGATGAGGGCTGCGTGACACAGGAGAGCTTCACCGGGCGGGATGGCCGGCCGGAGGATCCCTGGACGCTGCTGCACGCCGGCGCGCCGGCCGAGCTGCTCGAGCGCTGGTTTCCGGGCGGGCTGAGCCATCGCTTCGGGCTGCAGACGCTCGACTTGCTGCGCGCGATCCGCGGCTCAGGGCGCGCGCCGGAAGTCGATGCGCGCGAGGGGCTGCACTCTCTGGCGGCCTGCGACGCCGTCGCCAAGTCCGACCTCCTCGGCCGCGAAGTCGCGCTTTCGGAAGTGCTGAATGAACGCCCGGCGGTCGCTTCGGCGGCGGCTTCGACCGTGGCTTCGACGGCGAAGCGGGCTGCGGCTCAGGGCGCGGGCGACTAGAGACGCGCTTGCCGTGCCGCGCGACGCGCGCGCAGCCTCCCGTCGGCACTGGCAGCGCGGGGCCGCCGACGCCATCATGGGCGGCATGGCCCTGGCCCTGCACAACTCGCTGACTCGTCGGCTGGAGGCCTTCGCTCCGCAAACCGCCGGCCACGTGCGCATGTACCACTGCGGGCCGACGGTCTACAGCGCCGCACACATCGGCAACTTCCGCGCCTTCGTTTTCGCGGACGTGCTGCGGCGCTGGTTGGAGCTCTCCGGCTACCAAGTCAGCCAGGTCATGAACATCACCGACGTGGGGCACGCGCGCGACGACGATCCCGACGCCGGCGAGGACAAGATGGATGCGGCGGCCCGGCGCGAGCGGCTCGACCCTTGGAAGATCGCCGAGAAGTACACCGCGCTCTTCCTGCAGGACGTGGACGCGCTCGGTATTCGCCGCGCGCACCACTACCCGCGCGCCACGCAGTACATCCCGCAGATGATTGCCATCATCGAGAAGCTCATCGCCGCCGGGCACGCCTACGTGGTGCCGGCCTCCGGGGGCAGTGAGGTCTACTTCTCCGTGCCGAGCTTTCCAGCCTACGGGCGCCTCTCCGGCAACACCGGCGACGACCTGCTCGCCGGCGCGCGCGTGGACGTGCGCGAGGCCAAGCGCGACCCGCGCGATTTCGCGCTTTGGAAGTGGGATCCGCACCACGTGATGCAGTGGGACAGCCCCTGGGGCCGCGGCTTTCCGGGCTGGCACATCGAGTGCTCGGCCATGAGCCGCGCGCTGCTCGGCGAGGGCACGCTCGACATTCACACCGGCGGCGAAGACAACGTCTTCCCGCACCACGAGTGCGAGATCGCGCAGAGTGAGGGCGCCTTCCCCGGGCCCTTCGTGCGCTACTGGCTGCACACGCGCTTCCTGCAGGTGGACGGCGGGAAGATGAGCAAGAGCCTGGGCAATCTCTACACGGTCGATCAGCTCAAGGCGCTGGGGCACGCGCCCGTGGCGCTGCGCTTCCTGCTGCTGCGCGCGCATTACCGGCAGGTGCTCAACTTCACGCTCGAAGGACTGGAGCAGGCCGCGGCCGCCGTGCGCCGGCTGCGAATCTTCGCCGAAGAGCTGGAAGCCGCGGCCGGTGAGGCGGCGACGCCCGCCCAACCGGCGCCCAACACGGCGGCCTTGGGTCACGCGCCAAGTTACGTGCGCGACGCGCTGGCCAAGTTCCAGGCCGGCATGGACGACGATCTCAACGTCTCGGCCGCGCTCGACGGCGTCTTTTCGCTGCTTAACGAGGCCAATCGCGCCCGGCCGCAGGGCGCCGAGGCCGCGGCGACGCTGGCCGCGCTGCGGCACTGCGACCAAGTGCTGGGCGTGCTCGAAGTGCGCCCGGCTGCGCTCGACGCCGAGATCGAGGCGCTCATCGCACAGCGCGACGCGGCGCGTTCACGCAAAGACTTCGCCGCGGCCGACGCGCTGCGCGCCCAGCTCGCCGCGCTCGGCATCGAAATCCTGGACGGCAAGAGCGGCGCACGTTGGCGCCGCACCGGCGTGCAGACATGACGGACGCTTCGCCCAGCCCCGCCGCGCCCGACGACAGCGCGCCCGACGACGGCTACCGCACGCAATCGCCCGACACCAGCCGCGAGATCGAGCAGTTGCAGATCCTGCGCTGGCGCGCCATGTCGCCCAGCGAGAAGCTGGCCGAGTTCGAAGACATGTGCCGCGCTGCCGAGGTCCTCAGCGCCATGGGAAAGCAGCTCCGACGCACGACTCGGCATGAGCACTGAGCCCTCAAGCGCCGAGTCCGCGAGCGCAGAGCATTCACCCAATGTCATTGCGGCAATGCAGGCCGTGGCTGCCGTGCTCGACTCCGCGCAAGTCCGCTACGCCTTTACCGGATCACTCTCCAGCAGCCTGCACGGCGAAGTCCGCACGACCCGCGACGTCGATGTCCTCATCGAGCTTCCCCCGGCCGCAGTCGAGCGGCTCCTGAAGGCTCTCCGGCAGGACTTCTACGTGCCCGAGACGACCGCCCGGCAGGCGATTGCTGCAGGCTCATCCTTCAACGTGATTCACCTTGGCAGCCAAGTGAAGGTGGACATCTATCCGCTGCAGCGGCGTTCGCCCGAACACGATCAGCTCTCTCGGCGCGTCGCGGTCAGTTCGCCGGGCGACCCGCAGCGACAATTGTGGTTCACCTCCGCTGAGACGTCGATCCTCAGCAAGCTGACTTGGTACCAGAAGGGTGGACTCGTCTCGGGCCAGCAGTGGCGCGATGTGCTCGGCGTGCTCAAAGTGCAGGCCGAGCGCCTTGATCGCGACTATCTGGAGCGCACCGCTGCGGCGCTGGGGCTCACCGAACTGCTGCACCGCGCGCTCATCGAGTCGGGCCTCAGACCCTGAGTCGCGACAGCCCCGCGAGCGCGCGCCACGGGCCGCGCCGCAAGCTGGTGAGCGGCGTGTCGCGCCAGCGGCGCGTCTTCTCCACGATCGCGTCCACGAACATGTCTTCAAGGCCGTCGGTCAGCGGGTAAGCGCCGCGGCCCTCGTGGACTGAGCAGAGCAGGCGCGCCAACCCGACGCGCTTGAGCTCGGGCATGAGCGTGGTGACGGTGTCGCTGGGCCGCACCGGGCCGAGCAGTTCGGACTCGTCGGCGCTGAGCATCGCGGTCAAGGCGCCGGCGCTGCCCGGTGCGGCTAGGCGAAAGCCCCGGCAGCGGCCGCCCTCGACGATGAGCTGCAGCCGCGCGCGGACCTGTGCGGGGGCCACGCCGGCCACGCCGGCCCCGCCCTCGGCGTGCTCGCCATCCACGAGAGCGCCGCGCTCGCCGACCAGCGCCCAGCGCCCGCGCGCAAAGTCTCGCGGCTCATGGATCTCGGCTTGCAGGCCCCCGGCAAAGCTCAACTCCACGATGCGGGCGCCGCCGGCGGTCCGGCGGCGGGCTGAAAGCAGGCGAGTCGGCGTCCCAACTGGCGCCCCAAGTGGGGCCCCCACGGGCGCCCCGCCCCGCGCCAGGACGCGGGCCAGTGCCACGGCGTGGTAACGCCAGGCCGAGCGATCAATGACCACACGCTGGAGCCGGCCTAGGTCTGGCCCAGCCTCAGACTCGGGTCTCGGACCGGGCTTCGGACCGAGCTTTGGGCCGCGAAGTCCCGGCGCAGATGACCCTCCAGCTCCCGCATCCGCGCTGCCGTCCACTGTGACAACGTTGTTGTCCAAACCCGCCGAGGAGGCCCCGGTCCGGACAGCGTTGTTGTCCAGACTCCCGTCCGTGGTGAAGGCTCGGAGCGCCAGACCGAGCCAGGGGAGTGTGGCTGTGTCCTCGGCCACCCACACGTGGCGGTAGACGCGCAGCCGGCGCGCGTGCCGCAAGTGCTTGAGCAGCAAGACCGGCGTGTCCAGGATCAGGTCCACGCGGCGCGGATCGAAGGCGCCGCTGCGGGCCAGTTCAGCCAGCCGCGCGAGCACGCCGGGCACCGCCTCCTTGGTGACGGCGCAGTACAGCAAGTCCACGCCGGCCAGTGTTTTCGCGTCGAGGGCGTCGAAGGCTCGCACGGCGAGTTCGCGGCCGCCAATCGAGAGGCTGCGCGCCCGCCGCGCGCAGACGCCGGCGAGGACGAAGCGGTCCTCGAGCCACAGCAAGGTCGGCAGCACGTCCTCCTGCACGCGCCGGCCGGCCCCCAGCACGAGCACGCGGCGCGCGTCGGGCCGGGGCTGACGTCGCGGCGGTGGCTTGGTGCCGAGTGCCGACGGCGCGGCTTCCTCGTCGTGCGCGGCCGGCGGCAGGCCCAGGCGCTGGCGCAAGTGGCGCGCCAGCCGGATCGAAAGCGCGGCGATTGTGAAGGTGGGATTGGCGCAACCACTTGTGGGGAAGACAGATCCGCCGGCGAGGTAAACGTTGTTGGTTGAGTGGACGCGGAGCGACGGATCCACCACCGAGGTGGCCGGGTCGGTGCCCATGCGCGTCGTGCCGAGGTGATGGCTGGCATCCTGGTCGATGGGCCAGCCGCGCACCCCGCCTGCGGCGCTCCGAGAATTCGCCGCGCCAGCCGCGCCGCCCAAGCCAGAGGGCTCCGTGAGATGGGCCGCTAGGTCGGTGCGCAACTCGCCGAATCCGTTGCGGCGCAGATCCTCGGCCAGCGCCTCATGCAGGGCGAGCAGTGAGCGGCGGTCCCGCTCGGAGGACTCATGCCGCACGAGCGGCAGGCGCTGCCCATAGGCGTCGCGTTCCTCGGCCAACTGCACCCGGTTCTCGGCGCGCGGCTCCATCTCCAAGAAGTTGCGCAGGCGGACGGCACGCACGGTCGGCGAGCGCCCCTCGCGCAGGCGCGCGGCCACGTAACGGGCAACCATCGGCGCGTGCCGCAGCACGAGCCCGGCCAACTTGACCCAGTCCCACGCCGACTTGCGCTCGTTTTGCAGGTCGGAGTCGTCCCCGCTTTCGGAATAGTCACGCATGGCGACAACGCGGTCTTGGCGCGCCGCCTTCCAGCGCCGGAAGAGGCCGCCGCTGCGCTTGACCAGAAAGACGAAGGCCTCGACGCCGCGATTGTCCGACCAGGGGAAGAGCGGTTCGAAGCGCACGTAGCAGTTGAGCAGGCCGCGCGCGCGCTGCTCGGACTCGGACAGCCGCAGCCCGGCGTACCCGGCGTAGCCCTTGTGCAGGCAGCCGAAGTGGTAAGGCAAGTCGCGCACCGGGCGCGCAAGCTGGATCACGCCGCCGTAGTTCTTGGGGTGGTTCATCAGCCAGCGGCCGACTTGGTCGTGCTCGTTGCCGAGGCCGGCGGCGCAGAGATCGGTGGAATTCAGCAGCAGGCGCGCGTTCTCGAGGCCGCCGGTGGCCAGCACGAAGTAGCGCGCGCGCAGCGCGAGCTGCCGGCCCCCGCGCGTCCGCACGATGGCTTGGCGAATGGCGGGCGCCGCCGGCGGCGCGGCCAGCGCGGCGGTTGGGCCCGGCGCGGCGGGCTGCGCGAGGGGCGAAGCTTCGAGGCGCAGCACGGTGGCGTCGAGCCACAGATCGACGGCGGGCCCTTCGCAGAGCTCGCGCAGTTCGCGCCCAAAGTTTTGCGGCTCGGCGCAGGCCATGAAGATCTTCTCTTCCATGCGCTGCCAGGCGAGTTGCGCATCGCCGCGCGCCTTGAGAGCGCCGAAGCCTTGGGCCCCGAAATGCGCCAGCGGAGCGAAGCGATAGCGCGCGGCGGCGCGCGCCCAGTCGGCCAGCAGCTCCTCGCGGGAAATCGGCCAGGCGGCGTGCGGCGGCAGCACGGCGCGCGGCAGCAGATCGATCGGATCGAGCGGCGCGCTGAGTCCCGCCCAGGTTGTGGAGGCGCCGCCGAGCACGCGCTCGCGCGAGTAGTCCTTGATGGTGATGCCCTCGCTGCGCACGGCGCGGAGCGCATCGGCGTGCGAGGTGACGCGCTGGCGGCCGCTCTCCAAGACGCAGATCCGCAGCGCGGGCCGCGAGGCGTCGCCGGACGAGCCGGAAGAGTTGGCCGAGTTGGCCGAGCCGTGCGCGCCGGGCGCGCCGGGCGCCGCAAGTTCAGCGGCGAGGATGAGGCCGGCGGGCCCCGATCCCACGATGCAGACGTCGTACTCCGGGAGTTCGCCGTCCGTCGTGTTGAGGTCGCGGATCATGGCAGCGACCGCGATCCTACCGGGCGCTACTCCTGGCGCTGCGAAGGATCTCGGGAGCGCGAAGAGTCGGGGCCGGGCGCCGAATCCTGGACCGCGCCAGGTTCAGCGCCGGATTCGCCGCCGGAATCGGCGCCGGATTCGAGGGCGGGTGCGCCATCGGCCGCGCCATCGGCCGCGCCACCGGGCTCGCGGCCTGCCGCGGCGGCGGCCTCTTCGGCGAGGCGCTTGGCCTCCAGTTCCTCAAGCAGGCTGAGCATCTGGCTCTCCCGCTCGATGGACTCGTCGTAGGTGAAGCGCAGTTCGGGCAGGATGCGCAGATTCATCGAGGGGCCGAGCAGATCGCGGATGTGCGAGGAGGCGTCTTGCAGCGCGCGATCCGTGGTGCGCCGCTGCGCCGGCGTGCCCAGCACGGTGAACTTCACGGTGGCCACGCGCCGGTCGCCCGACAGCTCCACGCCGGTGATCGTCACGAAGCCCAGGCGCGGATCGTTCAGCCGCTCCAGCACGAGCACGGCGATCTTCTCCTGCAGCAGCGCTTCCACGCGATGAACGCGATTCCAGCTCATGGCGGGCTCTCCAACAGGACGGTAGGGCGCAAAGCCTCAGGGCGCGCGGCGTCGCGCGTCCGGCCGGACGCTAGGCCGAGGGCAGCGCCGGCGAGGCGAGCGTGCGCTTGACCTCGCTGACCTCGAAGGCCTCGAGCACGTCGTCCTTGCGGATGTCGTCGTAGCCCGCGAGATGCAGACCGCACTCGTAGTTCTCCTTGACCTCCTTGACGTCGTCCTTGAAGCGCTTGAGGCTTTCGAGGCGGCCGGTCCAGAGCACCTTGCCGTCGCGCGACAGGCGCACGCGGCTCTCGCGGTTGATCGTGCCGTCGGTGACGTAGCAGCCGGCGATGCTGCCGTAGCGCGAAATCTTGAAGACCTCGCGGATGGTGGCGTGGCCGGTGACAGTCTCGACGCGGTCGGGGGCCAGCTCGCCCTCGAGAGCCTTCTCGAGATCGTCGGTCATCTCGTAGATGACCTCGTAGTACTTGACCTCGACGCCAGTGCGCGCCAGGGCTTGGCGTGCGTTGGCGTCGGCCGTCACGGCGAAGCCGATGATCAGCGCCTTGCTCGCGCTGGCCAGCAGCACGTCGTCTTCGGTCACGCCGCCCACTGCGGCGCGGATGACCTTGAAGCGCACTTCGGGGTGCGTCAGCTCCTCGACCGTGCGGCGCAGCACGTCGAGCGTGCCGTGCGCGTCGGCCTTGATCATCACGTTGATCTCGGTGACCTTTTGCGCGGCGATGGTCGTGTAGAGGTTCTCCATCGTCACGGCGTCCACCGCAGCCGGCACGGCCAGCTTGGCGCGCGCGGCTTCGGCGCGCTCGCGCACCACGGCGCGGGCCTCGTCGATGTCCTCCACGGCCACAACTTCGCTGCCCGCCTCGGGCGGGGTCTCGAAGCCCAGCACCTGCACCGGCACCGAGGGCCCGGCCTCTTCGAGGCGCCGGTCCTGGTCGTCGAGCATGTAGCGCACGCGCCCCACCGCGCTGCCCGCGATGAGCGCATCCTTGGCGCGCAGCGTGCCGTTCCGGACCACCACGGTGGCCACGATGCCGAGTTTGGAATCCTTGCGCGAGTCCACGACGACTCCGCGCGCGGGCACATTGGGATCGGCGCGCAGTTCCAGGATTTCGGTCTCGAGCGCGAGGCGCTCGACGAGTTCCTGCAGGCCCTTGCCGGTCGTGGCCGAGCACTCCACCACGCCCACTTCGCCGCCCCAGTCTTCCACCATCACGCCGGAGGAGGCCAGCTTCTGGCGCACCATGCGCACATCGGCATTGGACTTGTCCACCTTGTTAATGGCCACCAGCATCGGCACGCCGGCCGCCTTGGCGTGGTCGATGGCCTCGAGCGTCTGCTCCATGGGGCCGTCGTCGGCCGCCACCACGAGCACGGCCACGTCGGTGAGCCGCGCGCCGCGGGCGCGCATCTCGGTGAAGGCCTTGTGGCCCGGCGTGTCGAGGAAGGTGACCGCCGCGCCGGAAGCCGTGCGCACGAGGTAGGCCGAGGTGCGCTGCGTGATGCCGCCCGCTTCGCCTGCCGCGACGCGGGTCTTGCGCAACGCATCGAGCAGCGAGGTCTTGCCGTGGTCGACGTGGCCCATGACCGCCACGACCGGCGGCCGCGGCAGGAGCTCGCCGGCCAGCTCGCGCGTGCGCTGGTTCTCGCTCAGCATGAGCCGGTCCCAGGCCGTTTGCGCGGGCTCGACCGTGATCTCGCGCTCCAGCTTCACGGCCAGTTCGAGGAGCTGGTCGGCGTCGAGCATGGCGTTCTTGTCGCGCGGGTCGAAGGTGCCCGGGAACTGCATCAGAATCTCGCGCGCCTTCAAGCCGAGCAGCTCGGAGAGGTCACGCACGCCGATGGGCGCATGCACGCTGATCGCGTGCGTGGGCGCATCCGCCGGACGGCGGCTCTTGCGCATGCCGCCACCCACCGAACGCCGCACCGGAGGACGCCGCGTGCTCGGCCGGCGCTGCCCGGACAGATGTCCGATGCGCAGGGCCGCCAGCGACGAGTTGTCGTCCGGATCGAAGACCCACTCGTAGCCCGAGGGCTTGCCGGCATCCTTGCTTTTGGCCTTGCGCTGCGCTTCGGTCTCCGCCGAGGCCGCCGCTCCGCGCTTGGGCGGGCCGGCCGGCGCGCCGGGGCGACGGTTGGCGGGCCGCGTCGGATCGAGCGGGTCGAACTCCACCGGCTCGGTGCCGGGCGGGCGCGGACGCTGCACGACAACCTTGGGCTTGAGTTCGATGCGACCAAGAATGCGTGCGCCGCGGCGACGCGTGGGACCGGAGGCGGCCGCACCACCGGCGGCCGGCTGGCCTTCCGTCGCGGCTTCCGCCTCGCCTTCGGGGTTCTCGACGGCCTTTTGCTCGTCGGCATTCGCGGGCAGAGCCACGTGTCCGCCGATGGTCACCACAACTTTGCGCGAAACCTCGTCGGGAGTCGCGGTCGGAGCCGCCGTCGCGGAGCCGGCCGGCGCCACCGCTTCGGCGGCCGGCGCGGAAGTCGCCGCCCCGGAGGCTGCGGCGTGGACGGGCGGCGCATCGAGTACGGGCGCGGTGGGCGCATCGGCTACGCCCTCGGCGGGGCCCTGCGCGGGCACGGCTTCGGTGATTGAGGCCGGAGCGGCAGGCTGCTCAGGCGGTACGAGCGCCGCAGCGGCTTCCGCGTCCGCGGCCTTCTGCTTGGCGGCCTTCTTGGCGGCCTTAGCGGCGAGCTCTTCGAGCTCCTCGCGCCACGCGGCGCGCAAGATCGACTCGGTGCCCTTCTCCACATTGGAGGAGGCGGTCTTGATGCCGAGGCCGCCGAGTTCTTTCGCAATCGCCAGGAGGCGCTTGCTCTCCGCGTTCAACTCCTTGGCAAGTTCGCTCAGTCTCACGGGACATCACTCCGCCTTGGACGACGCGACGTCGTCGGACACTGAATCATTCCCGCCGGGCTGGGCGGCCGGCGCCGCGACAGCAGGCGCCGCCACGACCGGACTCGGCGCCACAGGCGGCGCGATGAGGTTGCCCTGATCGTCACGCGCGCTGTGCGGCATCTGGGTCACGCCTTCAATCTTGATGTCCCAGCCGGTGAGCCGCGTGGCGAGGCGCACGTTCTGCCCCTTGCGGCCGATGGCCAGCGCGAGCTGGTCGTCGGGGACCACAACGCGCGCGATCTTGGTGGCTGGATCGAGCGAGAGCGAGGCGAGCTGCGCGGGGCGCAGCGCGTTCGCGATGAGGTCTTCGTGCGACTCGCTCCAGCGGATGATGTCGATCTTCTCGCCGTTGAGTTCGTCGGTGATGGCCTTGATGCGCGTGCCGCGGATGCCCACGCAGGCGCCCACGCAGTCCACGCGGGCGTCATTGCTGTGCACGGCAATCTTGGTGCGGTAGCCCGGCTCGCGGGCAATGCGGCGGATTTCGATGACGCCGTCGGCCACTTCCGGCACTTCCAGCTCGAACAGGCTGCGCACCAGGTCGGGCGTGACGCGCGAGAGCAGGATGCGCACGCGCGGCCCGATGGCCTTGACCTCGGTGATGATCCCGCGGATGCGGTCGCCCGGCGAATACATCTCGCCGCGCACGCGTTCGCTGCGCGGGATGAGCGCCTCGGCCTTGCCCACATTGACTACCAGGGAGCCGCCCTCGATGCGCTGGACGGTGCCCAGCACGAGCTGCCCGAGGCGATGCTCGAACTCCTGGTAGACGGCGGCGTTTTCGGCCTCCCGCAGGCTCTGGATGATGACCTGCTTGGCGGCCTGGGCGGCGATGCGCCCCAGGTCGATGGCGCCGGTGTCGGCCTCGGCCGTGACCGACATTTCGCCAGTCTGGCGGTCCAGGGTGCAGTGGATCGGCACGCCCTCGCCCACCTTCTTCTGGATCGCCGCCACCATGGCGGTTTCGATCGTGCGGAAGATCAGCTCGGTGTCGATGTCCTTTTCGAGGTGAATCGACTCGATGATCCGCAGCAGTTCGCTGTTCATGGTCGGTCTCCTCTCAGGCAAGGGTTTTCAGGCAGGGTCGTCGGAATGCAACGCTCCCGCGCCAGCCGGCCTGAAAACGAAAACAAGTGGGCCGAGACCCACTTGCACTCACTCACAGGACGGGTACGCGGGAGCCCGGTATTAGGCGCTTTACGCGGCGGGCCTGTCAAGGTGGCCGCCTTGACGCTTTGTGCACTGCGCACCTAGAATTCGCGGTCCGTTTTCCCGCTCGCGGCGAAAGCCGCGGGTTCCTCTGCGCGAGGCGCCGCCATGCCTGTCCCCACTGTCGGCGCTGGATCGACACCCAAGCCCGGCAACTCGGGCGCAGCCTCCCCCGGCCACGCAGCCGCGCCCGCAGCCGGTCCCGCGGCAGGCGGTCGCCCGCGGCTGCAAGTCGCGCTCGACTTTCTCATTCTCAGCCGCGCACTGAAGGCGGCCGAGGAGGCCGTGGCCGGCGGCGCCGACATCCTGGAAGTCGGCACCCCGCTGCTGAAGAGCGCCGGCCTCGACGCGGTGCGCGCGCTGCGCGAACGCTTCCCCAACATCCCCGTGGTGGCCGACACCAAGACCATGGATGCGGGCCGCGCCGAGATGGAGATGGCCGCCAAAGCCGGCGCTAGCTTCGCGACGGTGCTGGGCGTTTCTTCGCCCGGCACGATCCGCGAGTGCGTCGAGGTGGGCAAAAACTACGGCATCACCGTGGTCGTGGACCTGGTCGGCACGGCCGATCCGGTGGCCACGGCCCGCTTGGCCGCTGAACTGGGCGCCGGAGCGGTGGGCGTGCACTGCGGCATCGACCAGCAGATGGCGGGGCAGGATCCCTGGACCACCCTGCGCGCTGTGCGCGAGGCGGTCTCGATCACGGTGGCGGTGGCCGGCGGCATCACGGCCGAGTCGGCCGGCCGCGCGGTGGCCGCCGGCGCCGACATCGTCATCGTGGGCGGCGCCATCACCAAGGCGGCCGATGCCGCGGCAGCCACGCGGGCCATTCGGGCAGCGCTTGAAGGCGGACGCGGCGCGGCGGGCGCGGCCTCAGCCGGCGCGGGCGGCGCCCCAGGCGCGGCGGGCGCCGCTGGCGCGGGCGCCTTTCGTCGCTACGGCCCGGCGCAGCTCCGCGAAGCCTTCGCGCAGGTCTCCACCTCCAATCTCTCCGACGCCATGCATCGCGGCGGCGCACTCGAAGGCCTGCAGTCCCTCGTGCTCGGCAAGCACATGGTCGGGCGCGTGCTCACCGTGCGCACTTACCCCGGCGATTGGGCCAAGCCGGTGGAGGCCATTGATCAGGCGCAGCCGGGCGATGTGCTGGTCATCGACGCGGGCGGCCGCGGCCCGGCCGTCTGGGGTGAACTTGCCACCGAGAGCTGCCTGCAGCGCAAGCTTGCGGGCGTGGTCATCGACGGCGCCATCCGCGATGTGGATGCCATCCGCGCGCTCGGCTTCCCCGCCTTCGCGCGGCTGGCCTGTCCCAATGCCTGGGAGCCCAAGGGCTTTGGCGAAATCGGCGCGCCGGTGACGGTGGGCGGCGTGCGCGTCGCGACCGGCGACTGGATCGTGGGCGACGACAGCGGCCTCGTGCACGTGCCCGCCGAGCGCGCCGTGGAGATCGCCAACCGCGCTCTCGACGTGCTGGAGATGGAGAATCGCGTGCGCGGCGAGATTCGCGCCGGCCGCACGCTGGCCTCGATCATGGAGCTGTACCGGTGGGAGAAGTCCTGAGCGGCCAGCCGGTGCGCGCTGACGGCTCACGCGAGGGCGCGACCACGCTGCTCCGCGTCACGCTGAACGGCGAGCCGCGCGAGCTGCCCGCCGGCACGACCGTGGCCGAGTTACTCGCCCTGCTCGGCGCCACGGGCAAGCCCTGCGCCGTGGAAATCGACCGCGTCATCGTGCCGCGCAGCGCGCACGCCACGCGCTCCATCACCGCGGGCAACGCCATCGAAGTCGTGAGCTTCGTCGGCGGTGGCTGACTAGACGAGCGCCAAGAAGGATTCACGCGGTCGCCCGCTTAACCCTTGAGCGTCGGCTTAGGCCTTGCGCGTCGCTTGCCGCCAGCGTTCGAGCAGCGGCAACTCCACAGCCTCCGCGAACTCCCGCAGTGTTCGCTCGATGAAGGCGAGGTCCAGCTTTGGCTGTCGAGCCACCACCGAGCGCACGTCTTCGAGGTCGCGCTCTCGTCCGGCGATGACCTTGTGGATCACCAGATCCTCCGGCGAAACGAAGCGCACGGCCACGGCCCCCATGTGCACGGTCCGCGCCCGCCGCAGAGCCTGCTGCTCGTAGTCCGAGTCGGAGAAGACGAGGTCCACGCGCATGCCGCTCGCGGCGTCCGAGCAAGGCAGGACCATGGTCTCGCGCGCAAAGGTTTGGGGATCGACAAGCGCTTGCAGCCCCGCGGCCTGGGCTGCTGCAACGACCTCGGCCAAACGGTCGAGCGATGCGCCGAGCGTGATGTCGATGTCCCTCGTCAGGCGTGGCTCGCCGTGCACGAGTACAGCCTGCCCGCCGATCACCATGTAGGGCACGCGCGCCGCGTCCAGCGCGCTGGCGATCCGGCCCAGGATCTCAGAGATCACGGAAGACTCGCGCCCGCCGAATGTCCTCCTCGATGCCATCGAGCGGATCCTTCAGTGGGATGACGCCGAGTTGCCGGGCCTCCTCGAGCAGCAGTTCGTGGATGCGGAAGTTCTCTTCGACATCCAGGGGCCGCGCGAGTTGGTCACGCTCGAAGTCGTCGAGGAGCTTGCAGCGGCGAATCATGGCCCCATCTTAGAGCATCGACTCCACAACGTTGCGCGCCCACTCCGGCAATTCGCGGTAGCGCTCGAGCGGCTCGCTCCGCTTGCTGTAGTAGCGCGCCATGCCGCCTTGGTAGAGCACGGCCACGGCCAGAACCGTGGCGTAGAAGACATTGGTCATGGACTCCACCATCGCCGCCACATCGAGACCGCCGGCGGCGCCGCCGACAGCCTTCTGCAGTTCGGCTCCGCTGGGACGTAGCAGCGTGAGCTGCAACAGGGCATAGGCCGCCAACGCACCCAGGAGCGCGAGTTCGCCGTGCGCCAGAGCCTGCGGCGCCAGCGGGTCGGCGTGCAGGAGGCGCACTCCCCAGCGCCGCTCGCGCAGCCCCACCACCAGCACGACAGTGCCCAAGGCCAGCCCGACGAACTGGCCTACGGAGAAGAACTCCGAGGTCAGCAAGGCGAAGAGCAGCGTCAGCGCGCCGAAGGCGGCCAGCGAGCCGCCGTTGCTGCGCGCGAGCGCCGCGGCGCGGACCAGCGGACGATGCAGCTCCGCCGCGTGCGCGAGCAGCACGCGATCCTTTTCGCTCAGCGGGTCGGCCGACGTCGTGATGCAGGCAGAGAGTAGCGGTCGGAGGCTAGAATCGCCGCCATGATTCCCGGCGACTCTCCGCTCGTCATCGGCGCGCACAGCTTCCGGTCGCGGCTCTTCGTGGGCACCGGCAAGTACCGCAGCTTGGAGCAGATGCGGGCCGCCGTGGACGCCTCCGGCACCGAATGCGTCACCGTGGCGGTGCGCCGGATCGGCACGCCCGGCAGTGAATCGCTCTTGGAACACCTGGATCTGACGCGCATCACACTGCTGCCCAACACCGCCGGCTGCTACAGCGCCGACGATGCGCTGCGCACGGCGCGCCTCGCGCGCGAAGCCCTCGGCTCCGACTTGGTGAAGCTCGAAGTTCTGGCCGATCCGCAGACGCTCTTGCCTGAACCCATCGAGACGCTCGCCGCGGCGAAGCAGCTCGTGCGCGAGGGCTTCACCGTGCTGGCCTACACCACCGACGACCCGATCATCGCGCGGCGCCTCGAAGAGGCCGGCTGCGCGGCCGTCATGCCGCTCGGCGCCCCCATCGGCAGCGGCCTGGGGATCCTCAATCCGCGCAACATCGCGGCGATCAAGGCCGCGGCCCGCGTGCCGATCATCGTCGACGCGGGCGTGGGCACGGCCAGCGATGTCTCGGTGGCCTTCGAACTGGGCGTGGACGGCGTGCTGCTCAACACCGGCATTGCGCTGGCCGACGACCCGGTGCTCATGGCGCGCGCGATGCAGCATGCCTGGCTGGCCGGACGCGCGGCGTGGCTGGCCGGCCGCATGCCGCGTCGCGCGCAGGCCGCGCCGAGTTCGCCCACGCAGGGCACGATTGCGGCGAGTGCGTGACGGCGCTGAAGCGGGAGACTCTGGCCGGCAACACGGCCGCACGTTCGCTCGGTAAGCTGAGTTTCACCGCGCTCGAAACACTCTGCCGCGAATCAGCGGCGGCCTTTCTGCCCGATGCGGAGTCGGCCTGCGATCCGCGCGGACCGCTGCCGATCGCTTACTCGGAGAACCGGCGCAAGCGCCTGGGGATTCCGGGCTGCGTGGTGTGCGAGAGCCGCACCTGCGCGGCCGTGGACTGGCATGCGCTGCCCGGCGAGGATCTCGCCTGGCTCACGCCGAATCTCTACCCCATCGTCGCGCCGCGTGTGGGCAGCGACGCGATGGGCGCCTCGGCCAGCGCAAGTGGCGGCGCGCACGGCGTGCATGGCATTCATTTGGTGCATTGGAGTTCCCTGCGGCACGACGGCGGCCTCATCGGCGCCGAGCCAGCCACGGCCGCGGCCCTCTTCGCGCAGCTTGCGCGCGCCGGCGAGTGGCTGCTGCACCACGCCGACGCCCAGTACCCCGAGAGCGGCGAGGGCCATCGCGGGCACGTCGGCCTGGTGAAAAACCGCGGCCGCACCGTGGGTGGTTCCGTGGAACACGATCACCAGCAGCTCATGCTTTCGAGCGTGCCCTTCGCCGAGCCGGCCGCCACACGCGACCTGGCCGCGGCGCTGCACGCGGCACCCGCCGCGCTGCGCGTGGACGACATCAACGGCCTGGCCACTACGCTTGTGCCGCCCTTCATGCGCCGCCCGCTGCACGCCTTCATCGTGCCGCGCCGATCGGTCACGCCGGCCGGCTGGCTGCACCATCTCGATGAGAAGGTGCGCGATGCCGTGGCCTTCGCCGTGGCGCGGCTCTGCCAAGCCACCTCCACGCTCATGGCGAACGAGGGCCGCGAGCCCGCCTGGAATCTCATCTGTCACGAAGGCCTCGGCTGCGAGCCGATCTTCGAGATGCGTCCTTTCACGCAGCCGCTCGGCGGCTACGAACATCTCGGGCTCTATCTCTGCGAGGAGCGGCCGGCCACGAGCGCCGCGCGCCTGCGCGCGGCGCTGCCCCGCTAACGCCCAGCCGCTGCGGCGGCCGCGACGCTCAGCTCTTCGCGGCGAGCGCCTTGATGCGCCCCTGGAAAAACTCGAGGTAGCGCCGGCCCGCGGCCGTCTGCGTGGCGGCCCACTCGGCATTCTTGAAGGCGTGCGGCGCCACTTCCTCGCGATAGCGCGACACGTAGGGCTGCACCTTGGCGAACAGGAACAGGCCCTCGCCGCCATTCTCCACCAGGTACTCGGCGTTCACGATGCCGTGCCGCCCCATGCCATAGGCCATTTCCCAGTAGCTCGCCACCTGACGGTAGGCCTCGTTCTGCGGATGGTCGGGGCGCGTGACTGCCAGAAACTCTTCCCAGCTCTTGGGCCAGAACTTGCCCATCATCGTGTCGCGCGAGGCGCGCATGACCTCCTCGCGGCGCAGCTCGTAGAGCTTGAGCACGAGTTCGGCATCGTGGTAATCGGCGGCCTCTTTGGACATGTGGACTCCTCAGCGCTGGAAGATCGGAAGATAACCGACCGGCACCTGCAGAGTCAGCGAGACGATGGCCGTCGCGTAGACATTGCCGTAGTCGCCATTCCTGAACTGCCCTTCAGGCTGCTGGCGCTCGGCGCTGTCGCGCACAAACTCCGGCCACCAGCGGTCGAAGGCGCGCTGGTCGGCGTGCTGCCAATAGGCCTGCGCGGCGTAAAGCGCGCCGTACTCCTGGAACATCTCGAAGCGGCCTTCGCCCAGGATCGGGTCGCTGCGCTGCAGCGCGTCGAAGCCCTGCTGCAGGCGCTCGCTGGAGTAGTCGCCCAGCGCGTTGAGCGTGGCCAGCGCGGCGGCCGTGAGCGCCCAGCTCGTCTTGGGATCGTTGAGCGCGTAGCGAAAGCGTCCGTCCACCGGATTCTGCGAGGCCTTGAGATAGTCCTCGGCGCGGCGAATGACTTGGCGCTTCACGGCGAAACCCGCATCGCGTGCCGCGCGCAAGGCCTGCACC
This sequence comes from Planctomycetota bacterium, assembly GCA_052387675.1. Lineage (GTDB taxonomy): Bacteria > Planctomycetota > B15-G4 > B15-G4 > B15-G4 > JBQTIY01. The sequence continues at coordinate 189,525 of JBQTIY010000001.1, forward strand.
ATGCACACCGTGATCGAACCCTCGTGGTTGGTCGTGGCGCGCGGCTCGTAGTACCAGCCGCCCTGCTGGCCTTGGCTTGACTCGATCAAGTTCACGCCGCGCTGCACGGCGGCGCGCAGACGCTCCTCGCGCAGCGGATCCTGCCCCGACATGCCGCAGGCCTGCGTCAGCGCCAGCAGCGCGTAGCCCTGGCCGTGCATCTTGGAGACCGAGTCGGCATCGGTGGTGATGTAGCCGTCTTCGCCGCAGCGATCCACGAGCCAGTCGACCGCGCGGCGCACGGGCACGCCGTGGCGGCCGCGGTCGGGCAGATGCCCGGCGGCCATGAGCGACAGGGCCGCCAGAGCCGTCACGGCCACCGGCGCGGAGTGGCTGGCCTCGCTGCGCTCGATGGAAAAACTGCCGTCTTTGTTCTGGCGCGCGACGAGCCAGACGTGCGCGCGCTCGACCATGGCCTGCACGCGCACCGTCTGCAAGCGATCGTCCTGGCGCTGCGCGTGGCTGCTGCCCGAAGTCGTCGGCAGCGCCACCGCAGGGCCGGCCGACGTGGCCGCGAGCAGCGCCCCCGACAGCAGGCAGGCCGCGGCGATCACGGCCGGTCGTTCCGGTTGAGCGCGCGGATGTAGGCGTCCATCCACGTGCGGTAGCGCTCGGGCACGTCGTCCACGTGCAGATTCATCAGGCGCTCCTGCAGCTTGGGCGGCAGCACACCCCAGCGCGCGTCGGTGTCCTGACGCAGAAAGGGGTTGGTTGCGTCGGGCGGGAGGCCGCGGCCCTCGCGCTGATCGGCCGCCTCGGCATTGCTCTCTCCGTCGCGCGGCTGCTTGCCGTCGGCGCCTGCAGGCTGCTCCTCGGCACCATCCTGCGGACGCGGAGTGCCCGAGGGCTGCTGCTCGCCGCCTTGCGGCTGCGGCGCCCGATCGCCATCACGCTCGCGCGGCGCGCCCGAACTCGGCTGGCCCTGACCCTGCGCGCCCGAACTCGGGTCGCCCTCGCCGCCGCCGCCGCTGCTGGGCGAAGAGCTGCGCATGTACTTGACCTGCTTGATGAGTTCTTCGAGGTCGCGGATGGCGGCGCGATGACCATCGCGGGCCGCTTCGATGCGACCGGCGGGCGTTTCGGCTTCGGCCGCTTCCTGCAAGGCGAGATCGACCGCCTCGAGCTGCGTGCGCACGCGCTTGGCCAGTTCCTCGGCCGGCGAAACCTGCAGGGCGCTGGCCGCCGGCGCGCAGAGGAGGAGCGCACAGACTGCGCCACCAGCCCAACGCAGCGCGGTTCCTCGAGCCGGCGCCCTCGGTGCTGTCGTCATGGTTGCTGTCCCTCCGCCTGCTGCATCATCTTGCTGAACATCTCGCTGACCTGACGGTGCTCGCCGGCCCAGCGATCAAGGAGCTCGCGCTCAAACTCGGCGAGATCGCCGTCCTCGCCCAAGGACGGATTGAGCCGCACGAAGTTGTCCAGGCGCGCGAGCGCGGCCAACTCCATGCGCTGAATGAGCAGAAGTTCCGCGACGGTCGGCACGAGCTGGGGCTTGGGCTGGCCTTCCGGCGACTCACTGCCCGCCGGCTGCTCCTCCATGGGCGCACCGCGGCGGCGCTCCTGCTCCTGCCGCAGCACGGCCAAGAGGTCGGCGAGTCCGCGACGGGCGTCCTCCTGGAGCGACTGCGTGAAGGGGCCGAGCTCCTCGCCGGCGAGCAGGTCGGCGGCATCGGCCAAGTCATCGCGGCTGCGACTGAGCGCAAAGGTGAAGGCCACGGCACCGTCTTCCTCGAGCTTGACGCGCAGTCCCTCAGACAGCGTGGAGAGGTCGCGCTCCTCGTCGGCCAGCTTGGCCACCGTGCGGCGCTGCCCGCGCGAGAGGCGCTGCTCTTCGTCGAGACTGGCGTGAAGTTCGCGCGTCTCCAGACAGGCCGCTTCGTGGCGCGTGAGCAGTGCGGAGAGTTCCTCGCCGAGCCGGAAGAGCGTTTCCTCCTGGCGGAGTTGCTCGTAGCGCTGACTCGTGCCGGCCAGCGTGTCGCGGGCCGCTTCGAGTTCCTCGGCGGCCTCTTCCTCGCTCTGCGCGGCCTCTTCGCTCTGGCCCTGACGCAGCGCGCCTGAAGCGCCGCCCATCGCTTGGCCGGCGCGCTGACCGCCCTCGCGGAAACTCTGGTCGGGCAGCTCGGCGAGCCGCTCCATCAGTTCGTGCAAGCGCTTTTGAAGCTCGTCCTGGCGCTCGGCCAGCGCCGCTGTTTGGGCTGCATCGGGCGGCGGGCGATCCGCCTCGCCCTGCGCTGCGCGAGCGCGCAGCATGGCCAGCAGTTCGTCGATGGAACGCTCGGCGGCCTGCGCAGCCGCCTGTCCGGGCTGCGCCTGGCCCTGCTCGGCTGCCTTCGCCAGCCGGGCGAGTTCCTCGAGTAGCTGACGCGTGCGGTCCAGCAGCTCGGGACCGGCGGCGGGCTCGACGGCCTCAAGGCGCTGCGCCAACTCCTCGAGCTTGGCCGCATCCTGGGCGGCATCTTGCGAGGCGGTTTGCGCCAGCGCGCGAGCGCGGTTGCGCTGGGCATTGCTGCTGCGCTCGGCGCGGTCGAGCGCGGCCGCAGCCTCGCTCAGCTCTTCAGCGGCGGCCTCCATCTCAGTGCGCGCGGCTTCCAGCGCCTTCGCGGCTGCGGCCTCGGCCGGCGACTCGGCGCCGCTCTCGCCGCCCGCCTCGTTGCCACTCTCGTCACCGGGCGGTTCGGGGCCCTCGCCGCCGGCGGACTCCGCGGCTGCGGCCGCGGCTGCTTCGGCCGCTTCAAGTTGGCTGCGCGCGGCTGTCATCTTCTCGGCGGCAGCCGCAGCACGGGCCTCGGCCTCGGCGCGCGCCTGAGCGACGGCCTTCGAGAGTTCATCGGCTTCGGCTGCGCTGGCAGCCGGATCTCCGTTCGCGGGGTCGGTGCTCGCCGGGTCGGTGCCAGCTTTCGGCGCGGAGGCTGCGCTCGTCGCGGCCATGCGCTCGCGCAACATGGCCAGGGCCTCCTGCAGCAGAGCTTGCGTCGCGGCCGTGGGCTCTGCTTCCTCAGCGAGCTGGGCCTGCGCCTCGGCGAGGGACTCGGCCAACTCGGCCTCGCCCAGCTCCTGCTCCGCTCCCTGCAACTCGCCCAAGGCCGTGGCCGCCTGGCTCAGCGCGCGCTGCAGCGCCTCCGCCGAATTGAGCGCCTGCTCCACGAGTTCGCCGGGGCGATCGCTCGTGGCCCGCGTCTCGGCCAAAAGCCGGCGCTGATTCTCCGCGAGGTGCGAGAGTTCCGAGACGCCCTGGCGCGCCAAGTCGGCCTGGCGCTTGAGTTCATCGACTTCGCGGCGGTCGCGCAGCAGCGCGTACAGCTCCTGCAGCGAGTCGACGAGCTGGCCCTGCTGCTCAACGCTCGAGAGGCTGCTGCGTTCGAGGTTGCGCTCGAGCTCCCCGGCGAGGCTGAGCAGGCCGCGTTCATCGAAGCTGGCCAGGGCTTCGCGCAGCAGCGTGGCGTTGCGCGAGCGGCCTTCGTCCTCGTAGCGCTGCGCCAGGCGCTCCATCTTCTCGCGCAGCGTGCCGAGCCGCAGACCGATGCGCGACTGGTCGCGCTGCACACGCTGCAGTTCCGTCTCGGCGGCGCCGCCGTCATCTTGCCAGGGCGCCGCCCAGCCTGGCCCCGCGAGGAGGCTGCCGGCGCAAAGCAGCGCCGACAGCAGCCGAGCGCCGCCGCGCAGAAAGGGCCGGATCGTGGCTGAGCAGGCCATCAGTTCGGCCCTCGCGCGCCGGTGAGTGCGGCCTGCGTGCGTTCACGCAGCGCCTGTTGCTCATCGATGAGGGTCTTCACCACGAGCAGCACCTCCTGATAGTCCTCCCACTCCTCCATGCGACCGAGCAGGCTTTCCAGTCCGGCCAGGACGGCGAGCTGCGCCTCCTGCGCCGCGGCGAGCGTCTCGCTGCTGGGCTCGGTGAGAGCCGACTCCAAGAACTTGTGCGCGGCGGGCGAAAGATCCTGTTCGAGCATGAGCGCCACGCCGACCATGTCGAGCAGGCGCCCCACGAGATCGAGCCGGCCGAAGGCGCCCGCAGTGTGCTCAGCGGCGAGCGTGCGCCAGGCCTGCGGTGCGAAGCCCTCGTCCACCGGCGCGGCCTGCCAGTCGGCCAAGCGGCGAGCCAGCACGCTGGCGGCGCCCGGCGCCGCGTCGAGGCGATTGAGCAGAAGTTCATCGAGCACGGAGCAGAGTTCGCGGGCCTCACGCGTGAGCCGCGCCGTGACCTGCTGCTGCGCGACAACCGCGCCGAGCAGCTCAGGATCATCGGCCGGCGGCGGCACGGCCACCAGTTCGGCGACAGACTCGGCGGCCGTGCGCTGGCGCTCACGGATCGCCGCGAAAGCTTCTTTGACGCGCAACTGGCGGTCGGCCAGCAGCCGCTGCACTTCGGCGTCATCCACGACTTCCAGGCGGCGGCCGTCGGCCGTGGCAAGCTGCGGTCCGCGCCCCGGCAGGTCGCGGCCATCCTGCGCCTCGAGCCGGTAGCTCAGCGCGCCGGACTGGCTCTGCGTGGACAGGTCCAGCAGATGCCGGCGCTGTGCCGGACGCGTTTCGTCCGCCACGAGGTCGAGCACGGTCTCGGTTGGCGCTGTCGCCACCGCGCCGCCGGAGGAGAGCTGCTGCGTGTGCAGGCGCACCGAGGCGATGCCGTGGTCGTCCTCGGCCAGCGCGGCAAAGGGCACGACCGCGCGCGCGGTGACCTTCAGGTCCGAACGCGCCGGCGCAAAGACGCGCAAGGTCGGCGCGCGATCCTTGCGCACCATGAGCGGCAAGTGATCGGGATCGGGCGTCTCCAGACCCGCCTCGCCCACGAGCACCACCACCAGCGTGTCGGAAGCCTCGGCCACGAACTCCACGGTGGCCAGGCGCCCGCCATCACCTTCCGTCATGCGCAGCGGCAGTTCCTGGCCGGAGCTGAGCAGGCGCAGCAAGCCCGAGTGCACGCTGTCCGGCACCTCGCCGCTGAGCCGCAGGCGCGTGCCTTCATCCAGCATGAGGTCGGCGGCGGTGAGTTCGCGCGGCGCTTGGCCCAGATAGGCGGGCGGCTCGGCGAAGAAGCGCGGCTGCAAGAGCCGCGGCGGCTCGACGACCTGCAGCCTCAGCTCGGTGTCGGCGCCCGTGTCGTCGCCGCCGCGCACCCAAAGCACCGTGTCGCCGCGCTCGATCGGCAACCGGCCGCGCCAGGTGCCGTCGGCAGCCACGCTCAGCATGGCGGAGCGTTCGCCCTGCGCCCCGTCGACCACCACTTCTACGCGGTTCGGCGTGCGGCCTTCCACGCGTGCGCCCACTTCGAGCAGTCCGCCGCGCGCCACGAGCACGTCGCCGTCCTCCAGCACGCGGTGGCTGGGCCCGGCCGGCTCGAGTTCCAGAAAGAGACGCGTGTCGCGCGGCCAGGCCACGTCCTGCAGCGCCCAGCGCCGCGCAAAGACATCCAGCGGCGGGCGCGTGAGCCCCACGAGCGCGGCGATCAGCAGCAGCACGCCGCAGGAGAGCGCGCTGGTGCGCAGCGCCGGGCGCGAACGCAGCACTTGGCGCAAATCGTGTGTGCGGCAAAGTTCGGCGGCCTCGCCGTGCAAGCGCGAGGCGAGCGTGCCCTCCGCCCCGCTCTCCACTTGCAGTGCACTGATAATGCGCCCCTCGGCCTGCGGCAGCGCGCGCTCGACGAGCCGCGCCGTGTCGAGCCGGTCGGGGCCGCGCAAGAGCGGCCGACCCAAATGCCGCCACAGTTCACGCAGCAGCAGCAGCGCCACCAGCACCAGCAGCGCACCGCGCACGGGCACCGGCAGATTCAGCCAGCGATCGGCCAGGTAGAGCGTGGCCAATGTGGCCGCTAGGCGCGCGGCCACACGACACAGTCCGGCCGTGCTGCGCAGGAGCCGGATGCGCCCGCGCACCTGATCCAGGCGGCGCGTCAGCAGAGTGTGGCTCGGGGCGTTGGTGTTCATCGTTGGAAGATCGGCAGGTAGCCGTAGGGCAGCGAGAGAATGATCGCCCCCACCGCGGTGGAGAAGGCCGGGCCCGGCCCCACCGGGCAGGGCAGGCTGCCGTCGGCGCGCTGCGCAGCGATGAGCTCACCCCGCACGCGCGGGTAATAGCTGCGCCAAGCCTGGCCGCCCACGACGTAGAGCGCCTGCGTGGCGTAGTAGTGGCCGTACCAGTAGAAGTAATGGAAGCCGTAGGGCGAACGCGCCGAGACGAGGTCGTAGTTATCGATCAGAAAGCTGATGCTGGCCTGCAGGTCCAGCGTCTTCTCGCCCCCGCCCGGATCATTGCCGTAGACACCGGAGTTGTGCAGGGCCGCGATGCCCGCGGCCGTGAGCGCAAAGGAGGAACGCGAGCGCCCCTGGCTCACCTGATAGCGGAAGGAGCCGCGATCGGAGCGGTAGTAGCTGTCCCAGGAGCGTCCGCCGCCTTCGTTGTCGCTCACGTAGGAGCGCGCCACGTACTTGCGCGCCCGCTCGATCGTGCTCTTGGGCACGCGGATGCCCACGTTGCGCGCGCCGCGCAGCGCGTTGAGCTGGCACACCGCGATGGACATGTCCGACTCGACGGCGTGCGGAACATAGCGCCACGCGCCCTCGGCGTTCTGCGCGGCCACGATGAGGTCCACCGCCGACTGCAGCTTGGCGCGCACATCCTGCCGGTCGGTCATGCCGTAGACCTCGGCCAGGAAGAGCGTGGCGAAGGCGTGGCTGTACATGCGCGTCTCGTTGCGCGTGATGAAGCCGTCGTCCTGCACGCAGGCCAGCACCGCGTCGGTGGCGCGCCGGATGACGTCGCCGTAGATGCCGCGTCCGGGTAAGTGCCCGGCCGACAGGAAGGCGATGCCGGCCAGCGCCGTGACGCCCACATGCGGCCGGTCATCGACGGTGACCTGATAACTCTGGTTGAGCTTGAAGCCCACGTCGGCGGTCCAGGTGCCGTCGGCGTTCTGCGTCTCGGCCAGATAGGCCAGCGCGCGTTCCACGGCCAGGATGGAGGCGGGCGTGATGTCTTCGTCCTGCGCCGGCATGGGCGCCGGCATGGGCGCCGACGGGGGCGCCGACGGGACCGCGGTCGCCGGCGCCTGCGCCGCGACAGCGCCGACCAGCAGCGTGACGCTGAGGGTCGCGCGCAACACAGCCGCGGGCAGGTTCATCGCGACGCACTCCGCAGCACGCGCACGACTCCGCCATTCGCGATGAGCACAGCGCCTTCGGTCACGGTCATCTCCGCGCGACCGGGGGCCGCGAAATCTGTCCACGCAATACTGTAGCGCTGCTCCCCGGTCCTGCCATCGACGAGTCGCAGCGTGGCCGGCACATCGCGCGTCAGCGGGTCGATGAGCAGCGCGAAGCCATCCCGGGCCGGCGCGATGCGCGGCGCGACCGCCGGAGCTTCGGGCAGGCGCAGGCTGCCCGAGGGCCGCCCGGCCGCCACATCCACCACGAGCAGGCGCGCCGGGTCGGCGGCCTCGCTCAGTGCGAGGAAGGCCACCGGTCCGGCGGACTGACCGCCGAGCACGCGCAGCGGGACTTCCGAAGTGAAGGCCTCGCCGGGGCCAAGTTCTCCCGCCAGGCTCAGCACCTGCGAGAGCCCGCTGCGGCCGTTGAGCGACGACGGCGTGCCCACCAGCACAACCCCGCCGAGGCCGTCGCCGAAGAGCAGGCCGCGCGCGAGCGAGTCGTGCACTTGCGCCTGCCAGAGCGGCTCGAAGTCCTCCGCGCGGCGCAGTTCGAGGCGCGAGCCGAAGGGCGGCTCGATCGCACCGGCCAGCAGCAGTCCGGCCGGTTCGTCCAGCGCGGAGAGCAGCGTGGGCGCCTGCCCGCCGAGAGCCACTTCGGCCGCGATGCGGCCCTTGAGCAGATCCACGCGCAGCAGGCGCGCGTCCACCGGCGTGCCGTCGCGCTGGCGATCGCGAATGCTCATGACGAGCACGCGGCCGTCGGCCAGCACCAGCCGCGCGCCGAGGCAGGGCGGCAGTTCGACGCTGCCGACGAGCGCTCCCGTCGCCGCACCGAAGCCCTCCACGATGAGGCGGCGCTGCCCCGACTCCACAACTTCCGCGAGACGCACCACGAGCCCGTCGCACAGCCCCCAGCCGCGCGAGAGACCGGAGACCGGCTGCGCCCACAGCCGTCGCCCGTCGCTCAGCGCGAGCGCCTCGAGCTGGTCTTCGCCGGTGGCGCCGCCCGCGCCGCGCCCGCGCGAGAGCTGCGCGAAGAGCCGTTCGCCGCCGAACTGCCACTCGGTGAGATCGGCCGGCCCGCTGCGACCCTCGCTGGGCCAGGCGCGCCGCCAGAGCACGCGGTCCTGCGCCGCATCGATCAAGAAGAGCAGGCTGGAATCGCGCACCAGACCCAAGGCCACTGAGGCCAGACTCGCGCCCGGCCGGCCGGTCACGGCGGGCCACTCGATCTGCCCCTGCGACACGATGTCGTGCCGGCTCTGCTGCACGTCGGCGCTCGGGAGCGCGGGCAAGCGCGGCTGCCGCACACCGCGCGGAATCTCGGCCGCGCCGAGCTGCAGCGCCGCGGCCAGCTCCGCTTCACCCGCCGCCGCAGCGGCCTGACGCTGCAAGTCCTCGCGCAGATCCGGGTCGATGCGCCCGGCCAGTGCAGACAAGGCGGCCAGGGCTTCCGTGCCGCTGCCGGCGGCCAGCAACTCGCGCACGCGCTCCGCATGCGCCTCCACCACGGCCAGCGCCTGCGGATAGCGCGCTTCGACGGCGCGGACATCGCGCTCATCGACTGCCACGGCCAGCAGCGCCTCGGCTTCGCGCTCGAAGCGCGCGTAGTGCCCCCGCCCGTAGCGCCCCAGCAACTCACCCAGCACGGTGGTGGCGCGCACGCGCACGCTCTGCCCGGCCCAGCTCTCATCGGGCCAGCGCAGCAGCAGCTCCTGCACCAGCGCCACGGCTGCGCCGGCTTCTTCGTCGAGCATGGCCTGCTCGGCCGAGCGCTGCGCCGCGAGCAGGCCCGCCGGCTGCGGTCCATCGCGCGTCAGGCCATCAATGGCCAGGCGCAGCTCGGGGTCGCGCTCAGCAATGCGTTCGATCCACTCCGCCACGAGCTCCTGCTCGCCGAGATTCGCCAGCGCAGACAGCGCCTCCGAAGCCAGTTCGTTCAGGCCGGCGAGACGTTCGGCGAGCTCTAGCAGCGCCTCCCAGGACTCGCGCTGCTCGTCGGCGCGCGCGCGGATGAGTTCGACCTGCAAGCGGCCCGTGCGAGCGCGCTCGAAGAGCGGGCCCGGCCCGCCCTGCAAGAGTTCGTCGTAGAAGCGCGCCGCTTCGCTGAGCCGCCCGGCCGCGAGCAGCAGTTCCGCCGAGGCGAAGCTGGCGTCGAGCGCCTCGTCGCCGCCGGCCTGCACTTCGTCCAGCGCGCGCTCGACATCCACCACGCCGTGCACGGCGCGGTCATCCACCAGCAGCAGAGCCGTACCGGCCGGCACGGCGCGGCGGGCACCGTTGGGCAGTCCGGCGGGATCCCAGGGCCGGTCCCGCAGCGGAGCCGCGCGATCCTCGAGCGGCACGGTGCGGAGTCCGCGCAGCGTGGGCACGAGCAGGACCTTGCCCGCCAGGCTGGCCGGCCCGGCCACGACATCGCGCTCCAGTTCCAGGTGCCGCTCCCAGAGCAGCGCTCCCGAATCCGCGGAGCGCACTTCAACTCGCTCGCCGCTCACCAGAATCAGGCGGCCCTCGGCATCGAGCAGGGCGTCGTGTCGCAGGTCGGGACGCCCAAACTCGGCGACGCCCAGCGTGTACTTGAGGCGGCCCGTCGCGGCATCGAGGGCCAGCAGTTGCGCGCTGTCGAGCGGCGTGACGATGAGCGTGCCGCGCACGAGGAGCGGTGGATGATTGGTCCACGGCACCGCGCGGCGCACGTCGGAGTTCGGAGAGCGGCTCGCTCGGCGCGGCATAGGCTCGTAGCCGGTGATCCAGCGCAGCCGCCCGGAGCGCGCATCGACGCAGGCCACCGAGCCCAAGTTGCTACTCACGTAGGCGGCGCCCTCGGCCAGCAGCGCGGGCGAGGCCGTGTGCTCCTGAAAAGGCCGGTTGAACATGGTCAAGTCCTGCTGGCCGGTGCACAGCAGCGTGCGCCAGAGCAGCGCGCCGGTTTGCAGTTCGAAGCCCACGGCATAGCTGCTGATCGCGCCGAGCGTCAGCGAACCGGCCGCCACGACGAGGCCCTCTCCCAGCGCGGGCGGGCCGGCCACGCTCAGGCGATCCAGGAAGTCGTCACCGTCCGCAGGCGCCTGCTGACGCCAGAGTTCACGGCCCGTGGCGCGGTCGAGGGCCACCAGCCGCCGCAGCGGCAACGGCCAGTTGATGGGAATGGTTTCAAAGTCGTGCAGCTTGCGGCGCGCCTCGCGGGCCTGCACCACTGCCACGAGCACGTCGCCGGCGAGCGCGGGCTCCGCGCAGAGATAGGGCGAGACGGCGCGGTCGCGCCAGCCGTCCATGTAGGTCTCGAAGCCAAACCAAGTGGAGCGGCCGCCTTCGCGCGAGAGCGTTTCCAAGGGCCCGGCGTGATGCCAGACCAGGCGCCCGCTGTGCAGTTCGCGCGCGCTGACCGAGAGCGAGTCGGCCACGAAGACCGTGCCGCCCGCGATGAGCGGCACCACCGGCCCGATGGGCGCCTCGTCTTGATCCGGCCAGCGGTCGAAGGGATTGCGCGAGACCAGCCGCGCCGCGACGAGGGGCGCGCTCCAGAGCGGACGCAGGGCGCTGCCCTCACTGAGCAGTTCGGGATCGAGGGCGCTCGCGCCCGTCGCCGCCGGCGCGGACGCGTCGGCTCCGAGCTCGTGCTCGTGCCGGGCCAGGCGCTCGGCCGCCAGCCGGCCTTCGGGGAGGCCCTCATAGCGATGCGCCAAACGCCGCAGCGCGGCCAAGTCGCGCCACGCGCTAGCCACGGCGAGTTGCTCCCGCGCGGCTTCACCAGCCAAGCCCTCCAGGACTTCGGGCTGCACGCGCGTCGACAAAAGGTAAAGCGCGTACTCGGCGGCCCCCACCCAGCGCGGCGGCTCCCCGGCCACCTGCAGCGCATCGTCGTGCGCGCCCGTGGCCAGCGCGACGAGCTGCCGCGCCGCGCCCGCTTCATCACCTTCGGCCAGCGCGGCGAGTGCGGCGTCCAGCGCCGCGCGCGCACTCGGCGACGTGCGCACGGAATAGCCCAGAAAGGGACGATCGTCCGGATCGAAGCGCCACGACGTGTCCGGCAGCCGATCCCAGCCGGCCCAGCGCTCCTGCGCCGCGACACTGGCCGCCAGCACGGGCAGCGCGAGCACGACGCACAGCGCCAGCACACGCAGCGACTTGAGGCTCGCAGGAAACATCTCGCTCCAACTCAGACCAGATTGCGGCGTTTGCGCACGATCCATTCGACGGATAGCAGACCGACCAGCAGCAGCAGGGCCGGCGTGCTGGCCCAGAGTTCCTCGCGCTGCGGTTCGTCCACGGGGCGCTCGCGCACCGGATCGGAGAGCCGCTCCAGGAAGGCGGGCGCATCCTCTAAGAGCGTGAAGCGCCCGCCACTGCCGGCCGCGAGTTCTTCGAGCAGCCGGCGATCCAGCACGGCGTCCTCAGTCTCGGCCGAAGGCACGCTCGCGGTGATCACTCGCAGCGCGCGCGGCGTGCCCGCGCCTGAGTCAGCATCCTCCAGCCACAGCCGGTAGGGCCCCGGTTCGCTGGCCACCAGCGCTCCGCGGAAGAGTCCGTCCTCCTCGCGTTCCAGCGGCAGCACTTCGCGCCGGCCGTCGGGCCGCGTGACCTGCGCCTCCACAGTCTCTGCCGCCAGCGGCTTGAACTCGGCGTCGCGCACGCGCGCCGTGACGAGCACGCGCGCACCGAGGTCGTACTCGGCCAAATCGGTGGAGAGATCGAAGCGGTAATCGCTGCGCCGCAGTTTGTTCAGCGCCAGGTAGCGGATGAGGCCCTTCCAGAAGGGTTCGCGATAGGCCTCGAGGTAGCGGAAGCGCCAGCGCCAGGTTTCGTCGGTGGCCAGGAAGGCCGTGCGCCCCTGCGGCGCGTACATCGTGGCCAGCAGCACGTGCGGGCCGTGCGCATTGCGCGAGTTGGGATGGCTGAGCAGCACTTCCGCCGTGGCGCGGGGTTTGGCCACCGGGTAGTACCAAGTCAGCGGCGCCAGGCCGTCTTCGCCTTCCCAGAGCGCGCGGTTCACCTCCAGGTCGGGATGCAGCGTGACAACTTCGTGCGGGTCACGCGGCCGCTCCAGCACCGGGTGAAAAGGCGTGCCCGAGTCGTGCACGTTGGCCCACTCGGTGGCGGCGTCGCCGATGAGCACCGGCAGGATGTCCTCCAGCGGCGTGCCGACGTACTCGCGCGGCGCGTCGCGCTGGCCGGCCTGCATCAGGAAGCCGCCGCCGCCCTCCACGAACTCGCGCAGATTGCGCAGCAAGGTGTCGCTGTCGGGGCCCAGGTCGGCCGGATGCACGTCGCCAAAGATCACCACGTGGTAGGGCCGCAGGTCCTCGGCGGTGGGCGGAAAGCGCGTCAGCGCCGGCACGCCCTCAGTGGACTCCTGAATGAACTCCGGACTCGCATCGAGCAGCAGGCACTGCACATCGAGATTGCCGATGCGCAGCAGCGAGTTCTTGAGGAAGCGGTATTCGTAGCGCGGATAGCCGTCCACGTAGAGCACCTGGATGCGGCCGGGCTCCACGCGCAGCAGGCGGCGCTCGGAATTATTGGCCACGTCGCGCTCGCCGGGCTGCGGACTCACGGTGAGGGTCAAGTCGAGGTCGCCCTCGAGTTCCGGCACGAAGCCGATGCGCACGACCTGCTCGGTGGAGCCGTCGGCGCCGGCCAGCGTGAAGGACTCCTGCGCGAGCTGGGCGCGGCCCTCTGTCTCGTTCACGCTCAGCGTGGCCACGGCGCCGGGGTAGCCGCGCGCGGCGATGGCCACTTCGAGTGTCACCGTGTCGCCCGCCAGAGCAACTTCGGGTGCCGTCACGCGCGCGATGCGCACATCGCGCGGCACTTCCGGATCGCCGACGCCGATCGCATGCAGGGCCAGGCGGCGGCCGGCCAGCGAGGCCAGTGCCGCGCGCGGATCTCGCCCGGCATTGCTGCGGCCATCGGAGACGACCACCACTTGCGCCACCTCGCGTCCGCGCAGCTCGGCGGCCAGCGCCGCCAGCGCATCACCCAAGCGTGTGCTGCCGTCGGCGGCCTGCAGGTCCGTCAGGCTGCCGACAGCGCGCAGCGCATCGCCGAAGGCGAAGGTGAGCAGTTCGTAACGCTCCTCGAGCGAGGCGAGCGGGCCGGCGAGCTGCGCGCGCACGACTTCGGCGCGCGTGGCGTCGGCCGGCAATCCCAGCCGCTTGGCCAACTCCGGCATATCGCGCTCGCGCAGACTGGCCGAGTCGTCCAGCAGGGCCACGGCGACGGGCCGCTCCACGGCCACCTTCTGCCGCAGCCGCACGGGATGCATGAGAAAGAGCGCCAAGAGCGCGATGACCAGCAGCCGCAGCGTGGCCGGCAGCCAGCCGGTGCGCCGCGCCGCGCGGTCGCGGTAGAGCCAGCGCACGAAGAGCAGCGCCAGGGGCAGCAGCACGAGCGCCAGCACCCAGACCGGCGGCGCGTTGAGCAGCTCGATGCGGGTCATTTCCAGCACGGGCGACTGGCTCATCGCGGCGCTCCGAGCGAGCGCGCCAGCAGGGATTCCAGCAGCGCAGCACCCAGCAGCGCCCAGAGCAGCGCGGCGGCGAGACTGCCATCGCCCGGCGCGGCGGGTTCCTCTTCGTCTTCAGCCGCTTCCTCGCCGCGCTCCCACTCCACGCCGGCGAAGGCCGCGTCGAGTGTGGTTTCATCAGCGAGGCGCAGATCGCCCTCGCGCGCATCGGGATAGGCCGCCAGCGCAAAGTTTTGGCGTGCGCCGGCCGCCTCGGAGCGCACTTCGAGCAGGTAGGCACCTGGCTCGTCGAGCGGCGTGCCCTCCAGGCGCAAGAGCGATTTGCGCGCCGAGCGTTCATCGAGCGGCACGACATCCGGGCGGTCGATGCTCGTCACGGCGCGGCTCGGCCAAGTGAGCTGCGCCGAAGTCGGCACGCCGTCCACGACCACACTCGGGCCCTGGCCCACCGGCACATTGCTGAGTCCCGCTTCGGGCGCCACGAGCGCCGAGAGCAGTTCGTGCACCAGCGGCACCCACAGCGCGGGGTTGCGCGGCAGGAGCGACCAGCGCGTGTCGGCCGAAGTGCCGCAGAGCAGGATGCGCCCGCGGCCCAGCCGGCCTTCAACCAGCGCCGGCTCGGTGCGGCCAAGTGAGTCGGCGAAGGAGGCCAGCACCTGCGTCTCGGGCAAGGGTTCGAGGCGCCGCCAGGCAAAGATCGGCACATCGAGCAAAACCGAAAGGCGCGGATCGGAGAAGAGCGCCAGTGCTGCGGGCGCTGGTTCGGGCAGCGCCAGCGTGACGTAGTCCTCGCCCGAGCGGCCGCCCGGATCGCCCAATGTCTCGGCGCCGATGCGCGCAGGCAGCAGGCCCAGCGGCAAGAGCCGCTCTTCCCAGAGCCGGCTGTCCACGTTCTCGCCTAGAAAAATGAGCAGCGGCGTGCCGGCGCGCACAGCGAGCGCCAGCGACTCCGCGGCCGTGGCGGAAATCGCGCCGACATCGGCCAGCACGATGGCGTCGGCGGCCGCCAGCGCCGCACCGGCCTCGTCGAGGCGGCTGGCCTCCACGACGTTGGGCCGGTAGCGGCCGTCGAGTTCCTCCGGAGCGAGCGCCAAGCGCAAATAGTCGGTGGCTCCGGAAAGCGGCGAGGCATCGCCGGGCGCGCCGTCCACGAGCAGCACGTCCAAAGCCTGCCGGAGTTCGAAGGCCAGCGTGCGCGCATCGTCCAGCGGCAGTTCGTCGGCGTCGATGCGGAAGCTCAAGTGATGCGGGCCGGGCGTGTCGATGCGCAGGCGGACGGTGGCCGTGGCCTCGCCGAGCGGCGCGAGTTCGAGGCGCTGCCGGCCGCGCGGCTCGCCGTCGAGCAGAAAGACGCCTTCGACCGAGGCCGCGGCGTTCTCCGACCAGTTGCGCACCACGGCGGCAAAGCTGACCGGTTCGCCGGAGAGCAAGAGCGGCTCTTGCGCCTCGAGCGCGAGCACGCCCAGATTGGCGGTGCCCAAGTCGGTGCCGACCGTGGGCAGCAGGCGCAGCGAGCCGCCGCCCGTGGCGAAGGTCTCGCCGAAGAGCGAGCCCAGCGCACCGGGCGCCATGGTCCAGGAGAGGCGTTGCAGGTCGCTGAGGATCAGGATGTCGAGCCGGCCGGGGCGGGCCGCGCGCACGCGGTCGCGCACGAAGCGCGCGGCGGCCACGAAGTCCGCCACGCCGGCGGGCGCGGGCAACTCGCCCTCCAGCGCCGCAACAGCCATCGAGGGCGGCGCGCCGATCGGGGCGGGCAGCGCGGTGGCGCCGCCCAGGAAAACGAGGCTCACGGCATCGCCGCGATCGTCGGAGAGCCGGTCGAGGCGGCGCCTCAAACTGGAGAGCGCGCGATCGTCGGCGGTCACTCCGGGGGCCACGAGCCGCCCCATGCTGCCGCTGCGATCGAGCAGCACCACGACTTCGCGGCGCCCGCCGGTCACCAGCGCGAGCGGGCTGTCCTCCGGAACGAAGGGCAGCGCCATGGCCAGCGCCGCGAGCAGCACCAGCAGGCAGCGCAGCAAGAGGAGCAGCAGGCTCTCCAGACGCAGCCGGCGGCGGCGCTGCGCGAAGGCCTCTTGCAGAAAGCGCATAGCCGCGAAGGGCTGCACGACGAAGCGCCGCCGGTTGAGCAGGTGGATCAGCAGCGGCACGGCGATGAGCGCCGCACCCCAGAGCATGAGCGGCGAGCCGAAGGCGAAGTTCATCGGCGGCCCAGCCGCGTGCGGCGCGCCGCGAGATAGGCCGAGAGCGCCACTTCAAGCGGCGTGGACGTGTCGAGCAAGTGGTAGTCCGCGCCGGCGCGTCCGCAAACTCCGCGCACTTGAACCCGCCAGCGCTCGAGCGCCTCCAAATAGCCGGTGCGCAGCGCCAGCGGATCAATGAGCAGCCGCTGCGTTTCTTCCAGGCCCTCGAAGCGCGTCAGCCGGTCGAAGGGAAAGCGCAGCTCATCACCGTGCAGCACGTGCAGCACGATGGCGTCATGCCGGCGCGCGACGAGCGCGCCCAAGCCCAGCGAGAGCGCTTCGACATCGCCGAGCAGGTCGCTCACGATGACCACCAGCCCCGGACGCGCGACGCGCTCGGCCACGCGCTGCAGGGCGACGCCGAGGTCGGTGACGCCCTCCGGCCGCCGCTCGACCAGCGCAGCCAGGATCGGCTCGAGATGCGCGGGCGCCGTGGAGGCCGGCACAACGCGGTTGAGCACCTGATCAAAAAGCGCCAGCGCCGCGCCGTCGCGCACGCGCAGCACAAGCTGCGCGATCGAGGCCGCGACCTGGCAGGCGTAGTCATACTTGGTTGCTGCGGTGCCAACCGCGCCCGCGCCCGCGTCACGTCCGTCGGGCGCCGCCGGATAGGCCATCGAGGCGCTGCCGTCCACCACCAGCGTGCACTCGAGGTTGGTCTCCTCTTCGTAGCGCTTGATGGCCAGGCGGTCGTTGCGCGCATAGGCCTTCCAGTCGAGATGGCGCAGGTCATCGCCCTGCACGTAGGGCCGCCGCTCCACGAACTCCACCGACACGCCGCGCTTGGGGCTGCGGTGATGTCCGGCCAGAAAACCTTCGACCGCGCGACGCGCCGCCAACGTGAGCTGCGCGATGCGTTCGGCGACGGCCGGATCGGGGCGCAGCGAGCGGCCGGCGCGGCTGGGCGCATCCGGCCGGCGCGATGACGGCGAGGAGGACTCGGGCGTCATCCCCGACCCTCGGGGCTCAGCGCCCGGTGACCCTGGGGAGACCGCCATCGTGCAGCGCCTTGGTGGGATGGACCGGGACGGCCTCCAGGAGGCGGTCGATGATGTCGTCGCTGCGCACGCCCTCGGCCTGCGCCGAGTAGTTGGTGAGGATGCGATGGCGCAGCACCGGGCGCGCGACGCGCTGCAGGTCCTCGATCGAGACGTGGAAGCGGCCCTTGATGACCGCGCGCGCCTTGGCGCCGAGCACGAGGTACTGGCCGGCGCGCGGCCCGGCGCCCCAGCGCAACTGCGCCTTGACGAAGTCGGGCGCCTCGGGCTGGTCGGGACGCGTCGCGCGCACCAGCGCGGCGGCGTAGGCCAGCATGTCATCGGCGATCGGCACGCGCCGCACGAGCGCCTGCAGCCGCAAGATCTCTTCGCCGCCCATGATGGCCGGCAGTTCAGCCTGCGCGACCTCGGTCGTGCGGCGCAGAATCTCGAGCTCGTCCTGTTCGCTCGGGTAGCCCACCGTGACGTTGAACATGAAGCGGTCGAGCTGGGCCTCGGGCAGCGGATAAGTGCCTTCCTGCTCGATGGGGTTCTGCGTGGCCAGCACGAAGAAGGGATCGGGCAGGCTGCGCCGCACGCCCGCGGTCGTGACCTGGCGATCCTGCATGGCCTCCAGCAGCGCGGCCTGCGTGCGCGGCGGCGTGCGGTTGATCTCATCGGCGAGCAGCACGTTGGTGAAGACGGGCCCCTCAATGAAGACCAGCTCGCGCTGACCGGTCGTGCGATTCTCCTGGATGATCTCGGTGCCGGTGATGTCAGTGGGCATCAGGTCCGGAGTGAACTGCACGCGCTTGAAGTCCAGGGCCAGCGTGCGCGCCAGGCTGCTGATGAGCAGCGTCTTGGCCAGGCCCGGCACGCCGGTGAGGATGCAGTGCCCGCGCGCGAAGAGCGCCACGATGAGCTGGTCGATGACGGCGTCCTGCCCGACAATGACCTTGGAGAGTTCAGCCCGCAGGCGGTCGTAGCCGGCCTTGAGCTGCTGGGCGGCCTGGACGTCGTCGGTGGGGATCATCGAGTGTGCTCCGCGGTCATCGAGGGCGAACGCGCCGACCGCGTGTGCCGTTGGGAAATCCTGGCGCGAGTATACGGAGCCGGCCCTCGCCTCGCTCAGGGCTGCGCGGCGAACCAGAGGAGATACCAAGTCCCCGGCCAGCCGGCACGCTCGATGAGCGGCGAGAGTGTGACCACGCCGTCGCCCAGGGTTTGGATCGAGACCACGCCGGCCGGAACGGAATCCACCAGCGGGAAAGACTGGGGCGGAGCCTGCAGGTTGCCGGCCTCGAAGACCTGCACGCCGGCTGCGGTCGGCAGAAGCACCCGCTCGCCGAGGCAGAGCGGCCGTCCGAGCACGGCCTGCTCGGCCGGCAGCGCCGGACTGCTGGCCAGCGTGTGTCCGTCGGGACCGAGCAAGACGAGGCTGCTGAGTCCGCCGCGCCGCCGCGTGCAAAGCACGGCGGGCGAAGGCCGCCCCTGAGGATCCGGGCGCAGGGCGGCCACATGCACGCGGTCCAGCTTCTCGATGGGGTCATCCAAGATGAGCTGGCCGCCCGGGCCCGGCTCCAAGGCCAGCATGTAAAGAAAGCGCGAATCGCTGGGCGCCACGACGAGGCGCTCGCCATAGAGCCGCACGGGCTCCTCATCCCAGCCGCCGGTCTCGAAGAGAAAGGCCGGCTCGTAGACATCGGGATCCTGGGGGAAGACGCGGTCGTAACGAAAGGTGTGGCGCAGGTGGCCGGTGAGCCCGTCGACGACGGCCACGACGCCGAAGCCGGTGCAGGCGTAAACCAGGCCCCCGTGCACAGCCACCGGCCCTTCGCGGGGACGCTTGTCCAAGTCCTCGACATCCGTCTCGGCGAGCCGGCTGGCGAAACGCGGGACCTGTGCGGCGCTGGCCAGCGGCACCTCGAAGAGCAGCCGCCCATCGGCCACGGCAAAGGCTGCCAGTGAGACGTCGGTCACCAGCCCCACGCGAAAGATCTGCACGAAGAGCCGCGGCCCGGACACGGCGGGCGGGCCGATGGCCACGCTCGCTGCACCGGCGCGCGGCACGGCCACGCGCCAAGCCACGACGCCCCCGGGATCGATGGCGAGCAGGTGTGCGTCGGTGGGTGTGCTGATCTCGCGCCAGCGGCCGCGCACCGGCAGATTAGCCGGCACGATGAGTCGGTCGCCGGCCAGCGCCCACGTGAAGGCGGTGGGGTTGGGACGGTCATTCGTCAGCGCCGACTCTGGCAAGAGGTCCTTGAGCCAAGCGCGCTGCGCGAAGCTCGGCTCGCCCGTGGCGCGCTGCAGACCGAGCAGGCCCTCAGTGCGCAAGAGCAGAAACTCGCCGGCAGTTCCTTCGGCCAAGGCGGGCAGGCTGTAGCTGTCATCGCTTTCCGGCGTGAAGGGAAAGCGATAGCCGCCTTGCCAGCGCCAGCTCCGCGCGGAGGCGAGAGGCTGGCTGGCCGCGGGCGCCGCTGCCGTGGCAGCAAGGTGCGCGCTGCTCGCCGCCAGCAGGGCTGCGCCGCCCGGATGATCGGCGACGCGCGCGGCCAGGGCCTGCGCCACCCACCAGTCGCCGCGCTCGAAGGAGAGGCGTGCGGCGGCCAGCGTGGCCGCGCTGCCGGCCGCGAAGCTGTGCGCCCGGCCAGCGAGTTCCAGCAGCCCGCCGAGGTCACGCGTGGCCTGCGCCTCAGCCAGCGCCGCCGCGAGGTCGGCCTCCACGCGAGCCACCACGGCGGGCGAGCCCGTCTCGCGGACCATGCGGCCGGCCAGCGCGAGCGCCGGCACATGCGTGCGGCTGCCGAAGGGCACGAGCGCGGGCAGCGCGTTGGCACGCAGCGCCCGCACCAGCGCGGCGGATTCATCGGCATCACCCCGATCGATGGCGCCCTGCAACTTGGCCAGGAGCGTGCGCGCCTGGCCGTCGTCTTCCAGCGGCAGCGTGGCGCCGTTGCGAAAGGACTGGCCCTCGGGCGCGATGAACTGCGCACGCGCGGCGCTGTGCAGGCCGGCGCACAGCACCGCCAGCAGCAACACCCCACGTCCAAGGGCCCCACGTGTAGGGGCCCCACGCGCGAGAGCGCCACGCGCGCGGCGCGCGGCGGGCCGGCCCGCACTCATGGGGACTTGCTGCGTCCCTTCGTGCTCACGTCGGACTCGTTCACCACGCGATAGCCCGGCACGTCCGGTGAAAGCAGGAAGCTCTCGGCGAGCCGCTGCCGCAGCAGCGGATCTTGTTCCACGCCGTCGGCCCACTCCTGCAGGCCCTGCAACTGCGGCTCGAGGCGCTGCAGGTCCTGCACAACCTCCGCGCGGCGTTCGCTCAGGAGATGCTGGTCCCACCAGGCCGGCAGAAGGCCAGTGAGCAGGACGTAGGCGATGCCCAGGCCGAGGACCAGCGTGAGGCTGTCGCGGCGGACGAGACCGCGGATCGCTTGCATGACCGCGCCAGCATACGCAGGCCCAGCAGCCTTCCTAGCGCAATTCAGGCCGAACTCAGGCGCCGTAAAGCGCGGCGTCGCCGAGCTGTTCCTCGATGCGCAGGAGCTGGTTGTACTTGGCCACGCGGTCGGTGCGGGACAGCGAGCCGGTCTTGATCTGGCCGGCGTTGGTGGCCACGGCGAGGTCGGCGATGAGCGTGTCTTCGGTCTCGCCGCTGCGATGGCTGATGACCGCGCCGTAGCGGTGGCGCAGCGCCAGCTCCACGCAGGCCAAGGTCTCAGAGAGCGTGCCGATCTGGTTGATCTTCACGAGCACGGCATTGCCCACGCCGCCGTCGATTCCGCGCTGCAGGCGCTGCGTATTCGTGACGAAGAGATCGTCGCCCACGAGCTGCAGCTTGCTGCCGAGCCGGTCGGTGAGCGCCTTCCAGCCCGCCCAGTCGTCCTCATGCAGGCCGTCTTCAATCGAGACCAGCGGGTATTTGTCGGCCCAGCTCTCATAGAGGTCGATCATCTCGCCGGCGGAGCACTTGCGGCCGCCCTCCCCATCGAGCACGTAGGCGCCCTGACGGTGGAACTCGCTGGCCGCCACATCGAGTGCTAGGAAGACGTGCTCGCCCGGCCGGTAGCCGGCCTTCTCAATGGCCTTAAGGATCACGCCAATGGCCTGTTCGTTGCTCTTGAGGTCGGGTGCGAAACCGCCCTCATCACCCACACCCGTGTTGAGGTGCTGCTCCTTGAGCACGGCCTTGAGCGAGTGGAAAACCTCGGCGCCCATGCGCAGGGCCTCGCGGAAGTTCTCGGCGCCGCGCGGCACGATCATGAACTCCTGGAAGTCCACGGTGTTGTCGGCATGACTGCCGCCGTTGAGGATGTTCATCATCGGCACGGGCAGCCGGCGCGCGGCGGTGCCGCCCAGATAGCGATAGAGCGGCAGGCCGTGCGCGGCCGCAGCGGCACGCGCGCAGGCGCCCGACACGCCCAAGAGCGCGTTGGCGCCAAGCTTGCTCTTGTTCTCAGTCCCGTCCAGTTCGAGCAGAAGCGCATCGATGCCCTCCTGGCTGCCGGCGTCCTCACCCACCAGCGCCTCGGCGATGACCGTGTTCACGTGGTCCACGGCGTTCAGCACGCCCTTGCCGAGGTAGCGGCGCTTGTCGCCGTCGCGAAGTTCCACGGCCTCGTGGCTGCCGGTCGAGGCGCCCGACGGCACGGCCATGCGCCCGGTCGCACCGCTCTCCAGTGACACTTCGGCTTCGAGCGTGGGGTTGCCGCGCGAATCGAGAATCTCGCGGGCCTGGACGGACAGGATGATGGTCATGGAAGCGCGTGGCTCGGCGGGTGCGGGAAAACGGCGCATCCTAAGTCCTGGCGGAAGCACGGGCCAGCGGGCCTCGCGGGGGCCAAGGCGCTTGTTGTAAGGTTCCGCGCCATGCGCTGGCCGTTCACGCCCTTCGGCACCTCCACGCTCTTGGCCAGCCTCGCGGTCTGCGCCGTGCTGGGCGGGGCGCTGGCCTGGCTCACCGGGCAGCCCGCCTGGGCCCTGGCGCCTCTGCCGCTGGTGCTCTTCCTGCTCAACTTCTTCCGCGACCCGGAGCGGCAGGCCGAGGGCGGCGAAGAGCAGCTCGTCTCGCCGGCCGACGGTCTGGTGGCCGACATCGTCACCGTGACCGACTCCGCGCTGGGCGTGCCTTGCACGCGCATCGGCATCTTTCTGTCGGTCTTCGACGTGCACGTGAATCGCACGCCCTGCACGGGTGTGGTGGCCAGTGTGCAGCAGCGGCCCGGCGGCTTTCTCGATGCGCGCGACCCGCGCGCCAGCGAGCAGAACCGCGCGGCCACGATCGTGCTCACGCGGCCCGACGGGCGCAGCGTGGCTGTGCGGCAGATCACCGGGCTCATCGCGCGGCGCATCATCTGTCCGGTGCGGCCCGGCGAGGCGCTGACGCGCGGTCAGCGCTACGGCATGATCCGTTTCGGCTCGCGCACCGAACTCATCGTGCCCACCGCCGAACTGGCGCAGCTGCTCGTGCGCGTGGGCGACCGGGCGCAAGGCGGCCGCACGCTGCTGGCTGAGTTGCGCCCCGCGACGCGATGAGCGGCCGGCGACTCATCCCGGTCGTGCCCACAGCGCTCACCCTGGGCAATTTGGTTTGCGGCTTTCTGGCCATGGCCAAACTCATCGACGCGCTGCAGCTCGCGCCGGTCAATGGCGGCCCGCTCTCGCCGCTCTTCGGCGAGCGCGTGCTGCAGGCCTGCTGGCTGCTCATCGCCGGCATGATCTTCGATGCGCTCGACGGGCGCGTGGCGCGCCTGATGAAGGCCTCCTCGGCCTTCGGCGTGCAGCTTGATTCGCTGGCGGATGTGGTCAGCTTTGGACTGGCGCCCGCGCTCATGGCCAAGGTCGTCTACGAGCACACCATGCGCTCGCTCGACCTAGCCTGGCGGCCAGGCTGGGTCACCACGCTCTGTGCGCTCTACCTGATGGGCGCGGCCCTGCGCCTGGCGCGTTTCAACGTGGCCGCCGACTCCGACGAGAAGAGCCACGACGTCTTCATGGGCCTGCCCTCGCCCGCCGCCGCGCTGACCATTGTCACAACCTGCTTCTTCATTTTCGACGGCCGCACGGCGCTGTGGCTCGCGCCCGAGACGATCGACGCCGTGGCCGTGGGCCTGCTGCGCGCGCTGCCCGGCATGGCCGCGCTGCTGGGCCTGCTCATGGTCTCGCGGGTGCGCTACGTGCACCTGTTCCAGCGCTACGTCAAGCAGCGCACGCGCGTCGGCACGGCCGTGCGCATGTTCCTCGTGGCCTGGCTGGTGGCTTTCTTTCACGAGTGGTCGCTCTTCGTCGGCGCGCTGCTCTATGTCATCGGCGGGCTGGTGCTGTGGCTGCTGGCACGCGCGCGCGGTCGCTCGCCCGTGGACAGCCTGCCCCCACCCTGGGATGAGGACGACGACGGGCCCGAGACGACCGAGGCGCGCCCATGAGCGCGGCTGGGCGGACCGTGCGCGCCCTCGTCGCACTGGGCGGCAATCTCGAGCCGCGCCGACAGCATCTGCTCGACGCGCAGGCCGAACTCGCCGCACTGCCCGAGACGCGCCTGCTGGCCTGTTCGGCCCTGCACGAGACAGCCCCGGTGGAGTGCGCCGCCGGCGATCCGGCCTTCCTGAATGGCGCCTGCCTGCTCGAGACCAGCCTGCCGCCGCGCGCCCTGCTCGCGGCGCTGCAGGAGATCGAGCGCCGCCACGGTCGAGTGCGCGGAGCCGGCGCGCCGCGGCACGCGCCGCGCAGCCTCGATCTGGATCTCATCCTGCACGGCGACACGATCCTGGACGAAGCGGGGCTGAATCTGCCGCATCCGCGCGCGCATGAACGGCGCTTCGTGCTCCAACCTGCAGCCGAGATCGCACCCGAACTGGTCCATCCCGTGCTGGGCCGCAGCTTGGCTCGCCTGCTGGCCGAGTGCCCGCCGCCCGCGCCGGAATCCAGCCGCGCATGCTCACACTAAGCGAACTCGCCGCCGCGAAGGCGGCCTGCCGTGCCGCCGGCACGCGCGGCAGCGTGGGCTTTCTGCCGACCATGGGCGCGCTGCACGAGGGGCACCTTGAGCTGGCGCGACGCGCGCGACGCGAGTGCCAGACCGTCGTGGTTTCCATCTTCGTGAACCCGCTGCAGTTCGACGACCCGGCCGACTTGGCGCGCTATCCGCGGCAGGAGGCGCAGGACGCCGCGCTGCTGGCGGGTGCCGGGGTGGACTTGCTGCTCATGCTGCGACGCGAAGAGATGTATCCGCCCGAGTTCGCCACGCGCCTCAGCCAGACGCCGGCGCTCACCGATGTGCTGGAGGGCGCTGCGCGGCCCGGCCATTTTCAGGGCGTACTCACCGTCGTGGCCAAGCTCTTCGGCATTGTCGGTCCCTGCCGGGCCTACTTCGGCCGCAAAGATTTCCAGCAAACCGTCGTGCTGCGCCGCATGGCGCTCGACCTTGAGCTGCCGGTGGAGTTAGTGGTTTGCGACACGGTGCGCGAGCCCGACGGCCTCGCGCGCTCCAGCCGCAATGTTTTCCTCAGTGCCGAGGAGCGCCGCCGCGCAGCGGCCCTGCCGCGAGCGCTGCGCGTCGTGCAGCAGCGCTTCGCCGCCGGAGAGCGCAGCGGCCCGGCACTCGAGCGCGGGCTGCGCGCAGACCTCGAGCGCGACCTGGGCGTCTCGCCGGACTATGCAGCCGTCGTGCACCCCACGGATCTGTCGCGACGCGAACAGGCGCAGCCGGGCGATGCCGTGCTCGTAGCGGCCCGCGTGGGTCGCGTGCGCCTGATCGACAACCATCTCCTCGGTGCTACAATCGGCCCCTTTGCCGAAGGCCCCTGAGTTGGCCTGTCGTTTCAGCCCTCCGGAGTTTTGCCCATGCAGCGCTTCCTGATGAAGTCCAAGCTTCACGGCGGCTCCGTCACGCAGTGCAACATCCACTACATGGGCAGCCTCACGGTGGACAGAAACCTCATGGAGCTGGCCGACCTGCTGCCCCATGAAAAGGTGCAGGTCGTGAACGTGAACACGGGCGCCCGCTTCGAGACCTACGTCATCGAGGGCGAGGCCGGCAGCGGCGTCATCGGCGTGAATGGCGGCGCAGCGCGGCTGTGCACCGAGGGCGACATCGTGCTGGTCATCTCGTACTGCCAGATGGAAGACGAAGAGGCGCGCGGCTTCGAGCCCACGGTCATCCTTCTGGATCGGAAGAACCAGCCGCAGCAGTGAACGCCTCCGGCCAGAGTGTGCGCCTGGCGGCCCCGGCCAAGATCAACCTGTTCCTCGAGGTGCTGGGGCGGCGGGCCGACGGCTTCCACGAGCTGCGCACTGTGCTGCAGACCATCGACCTATGCGATGAGCTGAGCATCACGCTGCGGCCGCGCCGCCGCGAGGCGCTGCCCGGCGAGCCGGACATTGCCCTGGAGTTGCTGGGTCTTTCGGCCGGCGCCGGGACCAATGCTGAAACGGCGGCGGAAACGGGCACCGCCGTGCCCAGCGACGGGCGGAATCTCGCAGTGCGCGCGGCGCAGCTCCTGCTGGCAGCCTGCGGAGCGGCCGGCGAAGTCGGCGTGCAGTTGCATCTGACCAAGCGCATCCCTGCCGGCGGCGGCCTGGGCGGCGGATCCTCCGATGCGGCCGCGGTGCTCTTGGGCTTGCACGCCTTGCTCGGTGAGCCCCTCGGCGCGCTGGGGCCCGACAGCGGGGGCCGGCATGACCCGAGCACCTCCCAACTCCATGCCTTGGCTGCTCAACTCGGCAGCGATGTTCCTTTTTTCCTGACCGGAGGCACGGCCCTTTGCACCGGTCGCGGCGAACGCGTGCAACCGCTCGACTCGGTGCCGGCCGGAGAGTTCACGCTCGTCATGCTGCCCTTCGGCGTCGCGACGGCGGCCGTGTACGCCGCTTTGGCCGCGGACCTGGCGCAGCGCGCGCCGGCGACCGCCGATCCAGCCGCACAAGGCGCTGCCGAAGCCGCCTTGGCTGCGCGCTTCCGCCGCGCCCGGCCCGAGCAACTGTCCAGCCTGTTCCGCAATGACCTGGAGTCGGCCGCACGCCGCGTTGAGCCCAGACTCAACGCGTGGCTCAGTCGCGCGGGCCTGCATCTCTCCGGCAGCGGCAGTACGGTTTTCGGCTTCGGCGCCCCGATGGAAGGCGAGTTGCCCTCCGGCGGGCGTGTCGTCGCCGCCAGGACATTCTCGAGCGGGCGGAATTCCTGACGGCCGGGTCAGGGTCGTGGATATCCTGTTGCGCCAACGAGCGGCTGTGCTGGGTGCGGGAGGCGCGCGTTGGACATCACTGAAATCCGCGTGAAGTTGGTTGATCAGTCGCAAGAGCGGCTGCGGGCCTTCTGCACGGTCACGATGAATCGCGAGTTCGTCATTCGCGATGTCAAGGTCATCGAGGGGCCCCGCGGACCCTTCGTGGCCATGCCGAGCCGCAAGGTCATGGATCGCTGCCCGAACTGCGGCGGCAAGAACCATCTGCGCGCCAATCACTGCAATGATTGCGGACGGGGCCTTCCCGCGGACCGCGCGCCGCGCGACGATCGTGGGCGTGCCCGCCTCCACGTCGACGTCGCCCATCCCATCAATCAGGACTGCCGCTCCTTCATGGAGCAGCGCATTCTCGGCGCCTACCACGCCGAGCTCGTGCGCTCGCAGCAGCCCGGCTACGTGGCGCCCGACCTCGCCGACGACGACGATTACATCTTCGATCACGACGCCTTCCTGCCCCCCCCACCTGTCGTCGTCGACCGCGGACCGATGCGCGCCCGCCCCGAGCAGCAGGACGGCCGGACCTTCCAGGCCTAAGGCTGGCCCGGTGAGCGCGTCCGTGCCGCCCGCCGCCTCGGCTTCACCGTCGGTCGAACGAGAGCTCGTCATTGCTGGCGCTGGCGCAGCCGGGGCAGCCATCGCGCGCGCAGCTCGCCTGGCAGGCTGGTCGCTCGGCGCCGTGGCCTGCCGCAGCGTGGAGCGCGCCCAGGCGCGTTGTGCGCGCATCGGCGCCGGCCGGCCCACGAGCCTCGCCGCGCTCGGCGATCCGGTCGCCCACGTGCCAGCGCGGCCGGTGCTCCTGCTCGTGGCCGTGCCTGATCGGCACATCGCGGAGCAGGCCGAGGCGCTCGCGCGCCAAGCGTGGCCGGCGCACTCCTGCGCCCTGCACCTCTCGGGCGCGGTGGAGATCACAGCGCTCGCACCTCTACGCGCGGCCGGACTGGCCCTTGGCGGGATGCACCCGCTCAAGAGCTTCGTCGATCTGGAACGGGACGCGGCCAGCCTCGCCGGCACAGTCTGGGCGCTCGAAGGCGATGCCGCAGCGCTGCAGGCGGCCGAGCACTTCACCACGTCACTGGGCGGCAAGTCCTTTCGGCTTGCTCCGGGCAGCCGCCCGGCTTGGCACGCCGCGGCCACGCACGCCTGCAATCACTTCGTGGCGCTTGTCGATCAGGCCCTCGACCTCATTGCCGCCGCAGGACTGTCACGCGACGAGGGCCGCCGGGCTCTGCTCCCGCTGCTGGCGAGCACGCTCGACAATCTGCGCGCCCACCCACCGGGCACTGCACTCACCGGACCGGTCGTGCGTGGTGACGAGGCCGCCGTGCGGCGCCACTTGCAGGCGCTCGAGGGCTTGCCGGCAGACGTCGCCGCGGCCTACCGGGCCTTGGCCAGCCGAGCGGTGCACCTGGCGCAGAGCCAGCGCGGGCTGCCGGCCGGTACCGCGGCCAGCATCCTCAAGGATTTGCGCTCATGAGCACGCGGCTCATCGTGACGCTCAGCGCGGCGACGCCGGCCGAGGCCGCGCCCCTGCTGCAGCAGCCGCCGGAGGGCGCCGACTATCTTGAGTTGCGTCTCGACTTGCTGACGCGGCCCGATGGCGAGAGCGTGCGAGCGCTGCTGGCCTTGCCGCGCAGCATTCCCGTCATCGCGACATGTCGCCCCGGCCCGGCCCTGCCCGACGACGCGGCCCGGCTCGCGCTGCTGCAGACCGCCGGCGAGGCGGGCGCCGATGTGCTCGATGTCGACGACACGCTGCTGGACCGCCTGCCCGCCAGCGTGCCCGGCGAGCGCTTGGCGAGTTGCCATGTCGCGCGCTTCGCGCCACGCCTGAAGGCTCTGGCCGGGCGCGTGGCGGGACACGGCACGCGCTGGTCCAAGCTCGCTGTCCCGGCCGACACACCGCGGCAGCTCGCAGAGTTGCTCGCGATCCAAGAAGCTCACGCGGGAACCCTGGCCGTAGTCCCCACCGGGCGACTCTCGGAAGCCGGCCGGGTCATGAGCGCGGGACGCGGAGCGCCCTTGAGCTACGCCGCACTCGACCCGCTGCGTCCCGGACATCCCGATCAGCCGGCGCTGGCTCGCCTGCACGGCGTGCATGGCATCGGCCATGTCGGCACTCACACACGCTTCTTCGCCGTGCTGGGCAGTCCGGTAGCGCATAGCCTCTCTCCGGCCTGGCACAACGCGGTGTTCCGCGGCGCCGGCATGGACGCGCGCCTCGTGCCGCTGGATGTCGAGCGCGTGCGCGATGTGCTCGAAGTGGCCGACGCCCTGCGGCTGGACGGCTTCGCCGTGACGCATCCGCTCAAGCGCCAGGCCCTCGAGGCGGCCGAAAGCAGCCTGCCTGGTGCGAAGACCACCGGCTCGGCCAACACACTGCTGCGCACCGCCACGGGCTGGCAGGCCCGCAACACCGATTGGAAGGCGGCCAGCGAACTCCTCCCGAAACTCCTCAAAGCCTGGCGCAAGGCGCAGCCAGGCCAGACCCCGCGCGTCCTCTTGCTCGGTTCCGGCGGCGCGGCGCGCGCCATCGCCGTGGCCCTTTTCGACGAGGATGTCGAGTTGGGCATCTGGTCGCGGCGACTTTCGAATGCACGCCTGCTGGCCGATGCACTGAAGGACAGCATGCCGGTGGTGGCGATTCCCGAGCCGGCGCACTTTCCGGCTGACATTGTGGTGAATGCCACGCCGCTGGGCTCGCCCGGTGCTCAGACCACCGAACTGCAGGTTCAGGCCGCCTGCTTCAGGCCGGGGGCCCGTGCGGTCGATCTGGCCTATGGCGCCGCCGAATCGTGTTTTCGCGCGGCCGCCCACGAGGCCCAGGCTCAACTGACCAGCGGGGAGGATTTTTTCTGTTTACAGGCTCGCCGACAGTCGGAAGTCTTCACGGGAGCCCCCGTGCCCGAGGCCACGCTGAACGAGGCGCTGCGCCGCTGCGGGATAAAGACCTGAAACCCGAGGTCAGGCATCTGGGCGCAATGCGCTAGGATGGGGCTTCACCGTGCGCCGACTCAAAATCATCTTCGTCAGCCTGAACAACACCATCTTCGCGGAT
The DNA here is from genome assembly GCA_052387675.1 of Planctomycetota bacterium. Taxonomy (GTDB): domain Bacteria; phylum Planctomycetota; class B15-G4; order B15-G4; family B15-G4; genus JBQTIY01. The sequence goes on from JBQTIY010000001.1 coordinate 218,697, forward strand.
GGTTCGCGCATCCTGTCGGCGGCGCTCCGCAAGCAGGGGCATGACGTCCACTTCGTCTGCCTGACCCAGGACGGGGACAACTACTACCCCGAACCGGTCCTGCGGCAGTTCTCGGACCTCGTCGCGGAGAAGGCCCCGCACCTCGTCCTGTACAGCTTCCTCTCGGACAACTTCCTGCGGGCCAGCCGCGTGACCGAGCGGATCTACCGGGACCACCCGGCCGTGACCCAGGTCTGGGGCGGCGTGCACTGCACGATCGCACCGGAAGAGGCCATCAAGCACGTCAAGGTCCTCTGCCAGGGCGAAGGCGACGAAGCGCTGCCGGAGTTCGTGGAGAAGTTCGCGAACGGCGAGGACGTGACGAGCGTTGAGAACTTCTGGTTCCGCGACGAGCGCGGCGAGGTCAAGGCCAACGCCATGCGGCCGCTCATGCTTGATCTCGACCGGATGCCCTGGCCGGACTATGAGATCGACACGCACTTCGTGCTCGATGAGGGCCAGCTCAAGCCGATGACCGTGGCGCTGCTGGAGAAGTACCACAACAACGCGCCGCTGGGCTTCCCCACCTATCCGATCTTGAGCAGTCGCGGCTGCGCCTTCCGCTGCAGCTTCTGCTACAACGCGACCTACAAGCAGATCTTCGCCGGACAGAAGTCCGTGCGCTTTCGCAGCCTGCCGGACGTCGTGAACGAGCTGCGTTACATGAAGGACCGCTTCCCCTTCTTCCGCTCCTTCTTCTTCAGCGATGACGACTTCTTCCTGCGCAGCAAGAAGGCGCTGGAGGAGTTCTCCACGCTTGCCCGCGAGAAGATCCCGGACCTGCTCTTCGACGCCTGGTGGGGCAGCACGGCCACGCCGGCTTCGCTGAGCAAGGACAAGCTCGATCTGATGTACGACATCGGCTTCCGCGTGGTCGCCGTGGGCGTGCAGACCGGCAGCGAAGACTTCAATAAGCGCATCTACGACCGCGACTTCCCGAATCAGCTCTTCATCGAGAAGATGTGGATGATCGACCGGCATTACCGCCGGAAGATGGTGATTTCGCTCGACTTCATCGTGGACTGCCCCTACGAGACCGAGCAGGACACGCTCGAGACCGTGCGGCTCATCGAAAAGCTCCCCAACTGGGTGAGCCTGGCCGTGTTCACCTTCGTCTTCTATCCGGGCTCACCGCTCTACAAGCGGGCCATCGAGGCGGGCGAGATCACGGCCGACCCCGAGCTGTACAACGCCAAGAGCTTTCAGCCCTTCGAACACAAGGGCCACAGCTATGTCAGCCACGTGATGATCGCCATGGGCTGCGCGAACTACGTCATGCCGCGCTGGTTCAAGCGCGTGCTCATCAGCCGGCCCATGGTTTGGGCGGGCCGCCACACGCCGCAGTTCCTGCTCGATCTGTGGGACTGGAAGCCCATCTACAACAAGCTCTGGGCCTACAACCAGGGCACCGCACTGGGCCTCGGCAACCGCAAGAAGCACTGGTGGCAGTTCTGGAACTTCTTCCGCGGCGCCGAAGAAAAGCTCCCCGCGCAGGAAGCGCAGGTCATGCAGGAGCGCGGCCAGATCGATCAGTGGACTAAGGGCAGCCTGACTGGCTGATCCCTGACCAGCCCTGACCGCTGAGCGCGGTCTGCAGGCTGGCGCGCCTCAGGGCGTAACGAAGGCGAGGCCGTTGCTGGCTGAGTAGCCCAGGGGGCCCGCCGGATCAGCGACCCAGAACTGGGTGTAGATCGGAAAGCCGGCCGGCACTCCCACCGGCACGGCGCCGGTGACCAGGACCTTGCCCACAAAGCCGGTGTTGAAGCCAGGCAGGACCAGCAAGGGATCTGGCACGAGCACGCCGCCGAAGAGCGGCACACCGAGGTGCGTGATGCCCACCACGAAGAAGGCCGGGGCCTGCGTGACCGCATTGTCGAGCAGGAAGCCAATGCCTCCGCCCGGTGAGGTGCCGCCGCTGCCGGTGCTCGTGGGGAAGCCCAGCCCGCCGGCGAGTGAATTCCCCAGCGCCGTGAAGACGCCGGTGCTGATCTGCAGCAGATGCGCCGCACCACGATCGGTGCCGCCGTCATCCGCGAAGCGCGACCCGGTGAGGACCGAGCCGTAGCCGAAGAGCTGGTTCGTGCCGAGGGCCGCCACGGCGTAGCCGAACTGGTCGCCGGCGGCAATCGTGGGAGCCAGCCCACCTGTCGTCGCGCTGATCTTCTGCGAGTTGAGGATGGTCTGCGTGCTGGTGAGCGTGAGGATCCAGATCGATCCGGAATCAGTGCCGCCGTCGTCGCAGAGCGGAGCGCCCACGACGAGGTCCAACTCACCATCCAGATTCACGTCCGGCAGGAAGGCTACTGCGTTGCCGAAGCGATCACCGTCAGCCAGCGCTGGGGTGATGCCGCCCTGCGTGGCACTCAGCTTCTGCTCTTCCGCCACGGTTCCGCTGGCGTTTAGCAGCAACAGCCAAACGGCTCCGCGATCCGGGCCGCCGTCATCGTCGTTGCGCGCACCCACCGCCAAGTCGGAGAGGCCATCGTCGTTGAGGTCGGCCGACGCAAGGGCCGAACCAAACCAGTCGCCGTTCGCCAGGGAGCTCGTGAAGCCGCCAGCTCCCTGACTGATCTTGGTGGCGCTCGCCACGCCGCCGAACGGCTGGAGGAAGAGCACCCAGACGGCTCCGCGGTTGCTGCCGGCATCGTCATCAAGAATCGCGCCGACCGCGACGTCCTCGCGGCCATCGCTGTTCAGGTCGCCGAGTCCGGTCACGGACAGCCCGAAGAAGTCGCCATCATCGAGCGGGCCAGCGAAACCACCCTGTGTGTGGCTGATCTTGCTGTTGAAGAACACGGTGCCGTCGTTCTTCAGGAAGAGGATCCAGACCGCGCCGCGATCCGTGCCGCCGTCGTCATCTTTGTTGGCGCCGACGATAATGTCCTGCACGCCGTCGCTGTTCAGGTCCCCGACAAGCGCCACGGAGACGCCGAACTGGTCGTCGTCATCCAGCACGCCCGTGAAACCGCCCGCTAGGTCGCTGATCTTCTGGTGCGACTTCACCGTGCCATTGGGCTTGAGGAAGAGCACCCACACGGCACCACGGTTCGGGCCGCCGTCGTTGTCCCACATCGCACCGACGACGATGTCGTCCACGCCATCCAGGTCGAGGTCACCGATGTCGGCCACGGCCCCGCCGAAGAGATCGGAATCAGCCAACGAGCCCGCGAAGGCGCCGGCGGTGGAACTGAGGCGCCGGCTGTCGAGGCTCTCGCCGGGCTGCACCTGGGCCGCAGCCGCGAAACTCAAGCCCCCGAGCACCAGTCCACAGAGCAAGCCCACTCGAGGCGCGAGCTGGCGAGCGCGATCGGCGCTCAAAGAGGCAGCGGGAGCGTCGTTGCGAACACTACGGTTTGTAATCATCGGGAACTCCAACTCGAATGCGGCGATGGCGGGAACCTGATCCGTGACCGAGCGGGCAGCCGGCAGGCCTCGCTCAGTACCCCCTTCGCTGTCCAGCCGCACCGCTGACTCAGTGCGTCGACCGTGGAAAGGGGCGGGTGTGACCCAGGTCTGGTTCATATTCTGGCAGAAAAGTGCGGGTGAGGGGATGTCGAGGTCGAGAGGCAGCCCGAAGCTTTGCGCTCCTCCGGCAGCGTCCGGAGCGACTATCGGCCGAATGGGCCTCTCGGATGGACCTCGAGCGGCCACGGTTCGCCTGCGGAGGGCGTGCGGGCGCTCCTCTAGCCGCCCCTGAGCAGGGCCTCAACCACCCCGGGATCAGCCAGGGTGCTGGTGTCTCCCAGGTCGCTCATTTCCCCGGCGGCGATCTTGCGGAGAATTCGCCGCATGATCTTTCCACTGCGGGTCTTAGGGAGGGCCGAGGTGAACTGAATCCGGTCGGGCGTGGCGATCGGCCCAATGACTCGCCGGACGGTCGCCACGAGTTCCTGACGCAGCACGTCGTCGCCCTCCCGGCCGCGCGCCAGGGTCACGAAGGCATAGATGCCCTGGCCCTTGATGGGGTGGGGCATCCCCACCACGGCCGTTTCGACCACGGCCTCATGCTCGTCAAGCGCCGACTCAACTTCGGCGGTGCCAAGCCGATGGCCGGAGACATTGATCACGTCGTCGACGCGCCCGGTGATGCGGTAGTAGCCATCGGCATCGCGCTGGGCACCGTCGCCCGTGAAGTACTTGCCGGGGAACTGTGAGAAGTACGTCTGCCGGAAGCGCTCGTGATCGCCGTAGACCGTGCGCATCATTCCCGGCCAGGGGAAGTCCAGGCAGAGTTTGCCTTCAACGTTCGGGCCTTCGAGGACGCGGCCGGCATCGTCCACGATGACCGGCCGCACGCCCGGCAGCGGCAACGTGGCGAGGCCCGGCTTGAGCGGCGTGGCGCCCGGCAGAGGCGAGATGAGGATGCCGCCGGTCTCGGTTTGCCACCACGTGTCCACCACCGGGCAGCGGCCCTCGCCCACCACGCCGTGGTACCAGTGCCAAGCGTCCACATTGATCGGCTCACCCACTGTGCCGAGCAGGCGCAGCGACGCGCGCGAGCGCTTCGTCACCGGTGCATCGCCGGCCACCATGAGTGCACGAATCGCCGTCGGCGCGGTGTACAGGATCGAGACCTTGTGCTTGTCCACCACGTCCCAGAAACGCCCCGCGTCGGGATAGCTGGGGATGCCTTCGTACATGAGCGTGGTCGCGCCGTTGCAAAGCGGCCCGTACACGATGTAGCTGTGCCCCGTGACCCAGCCGACGTCCGCCGTGCACCAGTAAATGTCGTTGGGGCGCCAGTCGAAGACGAGTTCGTGCGTGTAACTGGCGTAGACGAGGTAGCCGCCGGTCGTGTGGAGCACGCCCTTGGGTTTGCCGGTTGAGCCCGAGGTGTACAGGATGAAGAGCGGATCCTCGGCCCCCATGCTCTCCGGCGGACAGTCGGCGCTGAGCCCGGGCGCCTGCATCAGTTCGTGCCACCAGAGGTCGCGGCCGGCGCGCATGGCAACCGAGGCCCCGGTGCGGCGCAGCACGATGGCCTCGCGGACGCAGTCAGCCCCCTGCAAGGCCTCGTCGGCGATCGCCTTCAGCGGAATGTGCTTGCCGCCGCGCAGGCCCTCGTCGGCCGTGATGAGCGTGCGGCAGCGACTGTCCAGGATGCGATCGCGCAGGGACTGCGCCGAGAAGCCTCCGAAGACCACGCTGTGTACGGCGCCAAGGCGAGCGCAGGCCAGCACCGCCACGGCCAGCTCGGGCACCATGGGCATGTAGATGCAGACCCGGTCACCACGCACCACGCCGCGGCCCTTGAGCACGTTCGCGAAGCGGCTCACGAGGGCCAGCAGCTCGGCATAGCTAATGTGCCGATCCTCGGCCGGGTCATCACCCTCCCAGAGGATCGCCGTGCGAGCCCCGTGGCCGGCCAGCACATGCCGATCGAGGCAGTTGTACGAGGCGTTGAGCTGGCCATCAGCAAACCAGCGCACCTGCGCCGCCTGGAAATCCCACTCGAGCACGCTCTGGAAGGGCTTGTCCCAAGTGAGACGCTGCGCGACCTGCGCCCAGAAACGCTCGGGATTGCGCAGCGAGTCCTCGTAGAGCGCGCGGTAGGCCGCCAGCGACGGCACGCGGGCACCGGCCGCAAAGCCGGCGGGCGGCGGGTACGACGACGGCCGCTGCGCTGACGGGTTCTGCGGGCTGTTCATCAGCTCATGGCTCGGGGTCATGGCTCGCTGGCGACGCTCGGAGCGATCTCGCGCGGCAGACCATACCAGACATGGGTAAGATCGCCCGCACATGGCGGCGGGGCAGGATGCGCACTCGAAGTGGTCGCCCGGTGCAGCACTGCTCGTCGGCGTGGCGGGCGCGCTCGTCCTCACGATCCTGCCCGATGCCGTCCTGCTCCCGGCGGTGGATCGCTGGCCGCCCCGGCACGTCGGCCTGCTCTTGGCCGGCCTGCTGCTGAGCGCCGGCTGGCGCCTCGGCGCCGGGCCAGGTGCGCGGACGCTGACGCTGCGCAGTCTGCTGATCGTCGGCGCCACGGCCGTGGCCGGCTGCCTGCTCTCGGCGGCTGCGCTCCCGACGCTGCGCGACTTCGTGGCGGCGGGCCTGCGCGGCGAATCGACCTGGCTCTCCTACTATCCACTCGTGAGCGTGGGCTCAGCCGCCGTGCTAGCTCCCGCCGCGCTGCCGCTCGGCGCACTGCTGGCCTTCGTCTGCGGTGATCGCTACCAGAAGCCGGTGCTGCTGCTGGCGCTGGGCGCCGCTGCGGGCTTTCTCCTCGGTCCGTGGCTGGGCGAGGTGCTGCTCGGCCCCGAGCGCACACTGCAAGTCGCTGCCTTGTTGGCCGCCTCGGCGACACTCCTGCTAGTCGAGCGGCAGCCTCTGCGCATCGTCACGCCACGTCTCGCGCCGGGTTCCCTCGGGGCCGTGCTGGCGCTCGGCGTGACGTTCATCGCCTGCTGCCGGCTCCTCGAGATCGAAGGCGACCGCGGCAGCCTCACGGCTCCAGCCCTGGCGGCGGCGGCTTGCTTGGGTGTGGCGCTGGGCGGCTTCACACCGCGGCTGGCTGCGGCGCCGTTGCTCGCGGCGAGTCTCGCGGCCGCGCTGCCGCTGCTCTTCCCAGCCGAGGCCTTCGTGCTCCACGAGCCACAGCGACTCCTCCTGCGCGACGCGCTGCGTCTGGGCGCAGTGGGCCTGCCGCTCGGCCTGGCTCTCGGCGCTCTGCTCCGCATCGGATCCGCGAACCTGCACTCTGCTGGCCCGAAGTCTGGCGGCCTGCACTCGGCGCTGCTGCCCGGACTGCTGGTGCTGCTGGCACCCGCTGCGAGTTATTTGCTGCTGCCCAGCCTCGGGCCGCGCCACGCCACATCCGCGTTGGCTGTGGGCGCCGCGCTGCTGGCACTGCCCGCGCTGGGCTGGCGCTGGGTTCCCATGGCGATCCTCGCCGGCGTTGTCTCGCTCTCCCTCGCGGGTGTCGGCCCGGCCCTGCAGCCCGGCATGCTGCCGGCACACGATCGCCAACGCCTGCCCGACGGTGAAGTCTCGTTCGTGCATGACCCGGCCACCGGCCGCGAACTGCTCGCCCTCGACGGCCGGGCCCCCTTCGGGCGGTCGGCGGAGCAGCAGCGGCGCTTCGCCCATCTGCCCCTGCTGCTGCACCCCTCTCCGCGCCGCGTGCTCGTCGTTGAGCCAGGCCAACCGGTCACGGCCCGCGCAGCCTGGAGTCACGGCCCGGAAACTCTGCATTGGCTGCTGGGCTTCTCGCACATCTCGCCCAACGAACTGCTCGCCTGGCCGGGGAGCGACCCGCCCACCTTCGGCACGGAGCGGCAGTTCCTGGCCAAGGAGCGCGAAGCCTATGACGTGATCCTCTTTGCGCCCGACCCACGCATCGCCCGCCGCGCGGCCTTGCTCGGCACGGTGGAGTTCTTTCGCCTCGCAGAGCAGCGCCTGGCTCCGCGCGGGCTCTTCTGCCAGTGGTGGGATCTGGCTGATGTCGATGTCTCCGACCTGAAGACCATCATTTCCTCCGCGGCTGAAGTCTTTCCGCACCGGTACTTGATGGTCGATCACCCGCGCACACGGCGCGCCTGTGTCGGGCTGCTGCTGTGCCGCGAGCCCTTGTCGGTGCCGCCCGAGCGCCTCGACCAAAGCCTAGCGATGCGGCCCGAGGTCACTCCCGACTTCGAGCATGTCGGCCTGGACGGACTCTCTGTGGCCTGCCTGCTCATTGCTGATCGCGGCATGCTCGAACTGCTCGCGCCGCAGGAGGATGCGCTGCATGACGATCGCCCGCTCCTGAGCGTGCGCGGCGCGCTGCGCAACGACAGCGGTGCCCAGCGGCTTCGCGAGGGTCTCGCCACCTGGATGCTGCGGCGCGGCGATCCGATGGCCTGGGTGGCCGTCTCCCAAGACATGGCCAAGCTCATCGCGCCCATCGTGCGTGATCGTTACCGAAGCTGGCAGCATCTCTTCGGCGGCGCCGCCGCCGTGGTCGCGACAGCCGGGCCAACGGGCGTGCCTTTCGAGCGAGATCCGCTGCAGCACACGCCGCCCGCCGAGGATGAGGCCCTGCTCGAAGCGCTGGCGCCCCTCCCGGACTGGGCTTATCTCAGCCGGCTCGTGCTCGATGTGGCCGTGCGGCTCGAACGTGACAGCGGGCTCGCCGCCGCCGAGACCTGGCTGCGGCGCGCCATCGTGAAGGACGAGGGCTCGGCCGCCTTGCGCTTCGCCCTGGCGCGGCTCGTCGAGCGCAAGGGCGATCGGACGGACGCCCTGCTGCTCTACCGCACGGTGCTGGCCTTTGCCCCGGAGCACGAGGCGGCCAGGGAGGCCGTCGAGCGCTTAGTCGCTCAGTTGGACGAGGCCCCGGAACGCTGAGCCGGACTGCGCTGCACGGGAAAGCCCGCGAGGCGCCAGGAATGACCCTGCGGATCGCGCGTGCGCGCGAGCAAACCGGCCAGCCACCAATCCGTCGACGTGCCGGCCTCGGCATCACTCCATTCACCCCAGAAGGGCCCGAGGAAGGACCAGCCGCCCGCGGCATCCTGCACGCTCATCGCCAGCGGAAACACCCAGGCCCGCACGAAGGGGTCCTCGCCGCGGCCGCGCCAGCTCCGCAGCGGTGAAAGCATCTCGCTGCTGAGCAGTGTGAGCACGCGGTACTCACGGCGATCGCCGACATCGTCGTAGCCGAAGAGCGCTACGAAGTTCAGCAGGTTGAGAACTTCGAAGCGACGGCTCGACGTGCGGCCAAGCGCCGGCACCTGACCGCCGTCCGCCGGCAGCCCGCTCTCCATGCGGAACAGCGAGGCCAGTCCGAACACGGGCACCAGCGTGAACTCGTTGCGCGCTGCGTAGTGGCTCCACTTGTAGATCAGCAGCAGGCTGGAGTCCCAGACATCGGCGCCGCGGCTGCGCGTCCACTGGAAGACTGGCCCCAGCACATAGTCACTGCGCTCGCGCCGGTTATCCGTGTAGCCGTACAGGAAGGAATAGAAGCGCGTGCGCTCGTCTGCTGCGGTGCGTTCGTAGTACAGCGGAAACCACAGCGACCACTCGCGCGCCGGCGCGGACTCGTGCCAATAAAAGGGCAGGGCGCGCGCATGACGCCGCGGCCCCTCGGCCTCTGCGCCGAAGAGCCAAAAGCACGCAGACCACTCCCAACTGCTGCCGTCGTCGGAGACCGCGGCCGTGTAGAAGGGCGGCAGAAAGACGGTGCTCTTGCGGACCTGATCGGGGGCATCGAGCAACGGCGACGTGCAGGCGTTCAGGCTGAAAAGCCCGAGCAGCAGGACCGCGCCGCCGGCTAGGCGGCCGGCCAGCGGGCCTGCCGCGCAGAAAGTTCGCCGTGTCGCGCTGAGCACGACAGCGCTGCGGGCAAAGGCACGCGATGGGCTCATTCCGGCCATTGCAGCAGCTCGCGGGAGAGGCCGCGCATCATAGTCATCCGCTCTGCGGCTGCGAGGAATCTCGGGCACGACTTAAGCCGTCCCTGGCTGCGGGCCGAGAAGGGCCCCCGGAGAACCGCAGGAGAGTGAGCGCCATGACGAACCGAACCCATCCGCGAACCAAAGTCCGAGGCCCGGGAATGCTCGAGGCGCTCGTGGCGCTGTCGATCCTGCTGAGCCTGTCGGGCGTGCTCATGCCGGCTGTCGGCGAACAGGTCGGCGCGTCGCGGCAAGAGCAGGCGCTGAACGACATGCAGACCATCGCGAGCGGTCTGGCCGCTTACTCACGCGACACGCTCTTCCTCCCCACTGGCTCGCAAGGCCGCACGAACATCGCCTGGCTCTACGGTCCGGGCGAGATTCCGGAGAACAACTGCTTCGGACACGGCGGCGAGGCACGGCCGCTCGGCGACGTCCTGCTGGAGCCCTCGCTCGGCGGCCCTGGCTGGGCCGGACCTTACGCGGCCACGCTGCAGGCCGATCCCTGGGGCCACGCCTACCTCGTGAACTCCGAAGGCTGGGTGAGCATGCACGAACACGCCATGGTGCTCTCGGCCGGTCCCGACGGTGTCGTGCAGACCGAGCCCTCCGCCAATCGTCCGGCCGGTGACGATCTCGTCCTGATCCTCGACTGAGTGCGCTGCGGCCCCGCGCCGCAGCAAGCGCCAGTGAATCAGAGCCGGCGGCGGGCGTTGGCCGCCGCGAGCGCCGACCAGAGTGTGGCCGGATCGCGATGCTCGGCCGCGCAATCGCGCTCCAAGCAGATGTAGACCACGGGTTCGTCGCGTACCGGCAATTCCAGGCGCCGCAGAGCTTCCGCATCGAGCTGCGGATCGAGGCGCTGCACCACGCGGCTCGGCAGAAAACTCCGTGATGCGGCCTGGAACAGCGCTTCGCCGCGCGGGTCCGCCGCGCGCCCCACCACCAGGATGTGCAGCGGCGGGTAGAGCAGCAGATCCACGCTGCGGCCGTAGGCCGACATGGCATAGCCGTAGCGCCGGAAGTCGCCGCCGTGGAGTTCGAGGGCCCGGCGCGCGATGTGCAGGTAGTCCTCGCGCCCGAAATAGAGCCCGCCGCGCAGCAGCGCCTCGGCGGCCACAGCGCTGTCCAGGATCGCCGCCTCGCCGCGCCGCGGCGGCGCGCCGCGCTGCGCCTCCTCCTGATCGACGAGTTCGCCGTCGGCAGCCACATGCCGTGTGGCCAGGCGCTCGAGCAGCTCGGTGAGCGCGGGCAGCACCCGGCGGTCGGCGGTGTACTGCAAGAGATGCAGCAGCGCGCGCGCGGTCTCGGCCTGATCGCGCAGCGTGCCCGGCAGCCGGCGCCCGGCCTCGTCCACACTGTGGCTCACACCGTGCTGCGGGCGCCACATGTGCTCGACGAGCGTGAGCGCCGCCGCCACGCCTGCTTCCGTGAGATCTGGCCGGCGCAGCACCGCACCGGCCTTGAGCAGCGCGGAGACGGCCCGCGCAATGCCGTCCGCGCGGAAGCGGCCGTCGCGGCGCGGCGGCCGATGCGTGCGCCGCCCGGCGAGATCCAGCGCGTAATAGGCCTCGTCGGCATCGAGACTGGCGTGGAAGAGACCGGTCTGCCGGTCGCGGAAGAGCGCGAGCAAGGCCTCGGCCGTGCGCTCGCCCAGGCGCAGAAAGTCAGCGCGCTGCATGAGCTGCCCGGCCTCCAGATAGTTGCGCGCCAGGCCGGCGTTCAGATCGAGGAGTTTCTCGGTGTGCGGCGCCCGCCAGTCCCGGCTGCCGCAATAGCGAAAGAAGCCGCCTTCCACGGCATCGTGCAGCGCGCCGTCGGCCATGTGCGTGAGCGTCTTCTCGATGACCTCGCGCAGCCGCGGACTGCCCTGCTCGCTCTGGCGCAGGATGGCGAAGTCGAGCGCCTCGGGATGCGGAAATTTTTGCCCGACGCCGAAGCCGCCGTGCAATTCATCGAACTGCTGCAGCAGCGCGTCCTCGAGCGCGGGCAAGACGGTGCCATCGAGCCGCCCCGAGGGCCGGCGCGAGGTCGAGCGCTGCGGCTGGAAGATCGGGCCCTCGGTGCGCAGGCGCCGCGCGGTCTCGACCAGGAGTGTCACGAGACTGGGCGCATCGAAGAAGGTGCCGCCGGCCAGCACGCTGCCGTCCCCCGCGAGCAGCACGGTGCTGGGCCAGCCGCCCTGTCCGTAGCGCTGGTACAGGTCGGGACGCAGATCCTTGTCCACGCGCACGGGCACGGCGTGCTCGGCGATCGCGGCGGCCACGGCGGGATCGGCGTAGGTGCTGGCCTCCATGTGCCGGCAAAAGCGGCACCACGAGGCCACGAGCGAGAGCAGCACGAGGCGCCGCTCGGCGCGCGCGCCGCGCAGAAGCTCATCGGACCAGGTCTGCCAGGCAATGCTCATGGGCGTCTCGCAAGACGCTAAACCAAAGCAGCCTCAGTCCAGATCGGGAAACCGGCCCGCGAGCCGCGCGACAATCTCCGGCGCGGCCGCCCCGTTCGTGGCCAGCAGTCCGCGCCGATGGTTTAAGTGCGGGCCGCCGTAATCCAGCGGCCGGCCATCCAGGTCGAGGAAGCGCCCGCCGGCCGCATGCAGAATCGCCTCCGGGGCGCAGGTGTCCCAGAGCGAGATGCTGGCGGTCACGGCCACATAGAGGTCGGCTTCGTCGGCCACGATCTTGCCGACCTTGTAGCCCACGCTGCCCACTTGCAGGGTTTCAGCGGGCGCGAGCGCGGTCAAGGCCCGCTCGAGGCGTGCATCGCGATGCGAGATGGAGGCGATGACGCGCAGTTCCGAGCAGTGCGCGCGGCGCGACACGGCCAGCGGCCGACTCGTGCCGCCGCGCTCCTCGCGCGCCCCCCGCCCGACGATCCCGAGGAAGCAGCGCGCCACTTTGGGCACGAAGACCACGCCCAGCGTGGGCCGGCCGCGCTCCAGCAGGCCGATCATCACGGCGAAACCTTCGCGCCCCTTGACGAAGTCCGAAGTGCCGTCGAGCGGATCCACAACCCAGCAGCGCTCGCGCGTGCTCCACTCGTTGCTGGTGACCGGCGTTTCCTCGGCCAGGATCGCGTCCTGTGGAAAGCGGCGCGCGAGGGCGTTCACGATGAGCTCATTGGCCTCGCGGTCGGCCTCGGTCACCGGCTGGCCGAGCTTGTCGTCGACGCGCCCGCCGTCACCCAGCCGCGCCAGAATGCCGGCGCCGGCTTGCCGGGCCAGAGCGTGCGCAAACTCGAGCCGCTCTTGCAGCTCGTCGGACATCAGTGGCCGCGCTCGCTCGCCGGCGCCTCGAAGCCTTCCTCGGGCGCATCCTTCCAGCGGCCGTCGAGGTCGAAGTAACGCCGGCCCTCGTCATCGAAGAGGTGCACGATGACGGCGCCGTAGTCGTAGAGCGACCAGCGCCCGTCGGGATCTTCGCTCGCGGCGCGCGGTACGCCGGCCCCGGCGGACTTGAGTTCGCCGCGGATCGCATCGCGGATCGCGCGCGCCTGGCGCCGGTTGTTCACCGTGGCCAGCACGAAGTACTCGGCAATAGCGAGGCGATCGCCCACGTGCAGCAAGCGCACGTCACGCGCCTGGCGGTCCTGGGCTAGCCGCGCGCAGAGCGCCGCCAGTTGCCGGTCGGCCTCGCGCTGGCTGGCGCTGCCGCCGCGATCGGTATCGCCGCGCGCCCCACGCTCGGGCGTACGCCCGCGCGAAGCTTCGCCCCGAGCGCTGCCCCGTGTCGGCCTGCCGCCGCCCTCAACCAAACAGGATCGGGGCCGCGACGACCGAGACCACGCACATGAGCTTGATGAGGATGTTCATGGCCGGGCCGGCCGTGTCCTTGAAGGGATCGCCGACCGTGTCGCCCACCACCGCCGCCTTGTGCGTCGGGCTGCCCTTGCCGCCGTAGGCACCGGCCTCAATGTGCTTCTTGGCGTTGTCCCAGGCGCCGCCGGCATTGGCCATGAAGATGGCCATCATGACGCCCGAGAGCGTGGCGCCGGCGAGCAGGCCGCCCAGGGCGTTGGCGCCGAGCCAGTAGCCCGTGGCCACTGGAATGATCACGGCCAGCAGGCCCGGCTTGATCATTTCGCGAATCGCGGACGTCGTCGCGATCGACACGCACTTGGCGGTGTCGGGATCGGCCGTGCCTTCCATGAGCCCGGGGATCGTCTTGAACTGCCGGCGCACCTCTTCAACGATCTGGTTGGCCGCGCGGCCCACGGCCATCATGCACATGCTCGAGAAGAGGAAGGGCAGCATGGCGCCGATGAGCGCGCCGGCGATGACCTCGCTGTCGGTCAGGCTCAGGTTCAGCTCGACGCCCTTGAGGTGCAGCACCTCGCCGTAGCTTTGGAAAAGAGCCAGCGCGGTGAGCGCGGCCGAGCCGATGGCGAAGCCCTTGCCGATGGCGGCCGTCGTGTTGCCGGCCGCGTCGAGGCTGTCGGTGCGCTTGCGCACTTCCTTGGGGCAGTGGCTCATCTCGGCGATGCCGCCGGCGTTGTCGGCCACTGGGCCGTAGGCGTCTACGCCGAGCGAAATGCCGAGCGTGCTGAGCATGCCCACCGCCGCCAGCGAGATGCCGTAGAGGCCCGCCACTTGGTAGGAGAGGATGATCGCGCCCGCGATGAGCACCGTCGGCAGCCAGGTGCTCGTCATGCCGATGGCCAAGCCGGAGATGAGATTGGTGGCCGCGCCCGTTTGGCTCTGAGCAGCGATGAGCCGCACCGGCCCGCCCTTCTCAGAGGTGTAGTACTCGGTGACCTTGCCGATGAGCACGCCGACGCCGAGTCCGGCCACGACCGACCAGAACAGGTCCATCGCCGTGATGACCGTTCCGGTGCGAGCCGTGAAGGTCAGGTCGATGTTGTTCATCACGTACCAGGCCAGGCCCACGAAGACGACCGAGGCCACGATCAGGCCGCGGAAGAGGGCCGCATTGAGCTTGTTCTCGTCCTCGGTCTTCACGAAGAAGCGCCCGACGATCGAGCCCAAGATGCCGAAGGCCGAGAGCCAGAGCGGCAGCAGCACGAGGTTGTGCATGACCGTCTCGGACGTGTCCGGCAGGGGCAGCGTGAGGCTGAGCGCCATGGTGGCGATGATCGCGCCCACATAGGACTCGAAGAGGTCGGCGCCCATGCCGGCCACGTCGCCGACGTTGTCGCCCACGTTGTCGGCCACCACGGCCGGGTTGCGCGGGTCGTCCTCAGGGATGCCGGCTTCCACTTTGCCGACCAGGTCAGCGCCCACGTCGGCCGCCTTGGTAAAGATGCCGCCGCCCACGCGCGCAAAGAGCGCGATAGCACTGGCGCCGAAGCCGAAACCGAAGAGCGGAGTCGGGTCGCCCAGGACCATGTAGAGAATCGTCACGCCGCCCAGGCCCAGGCCCACGACGCAGAGGCCCATGACCATGCCGGAGGAGAAGGCCACGTCCAGCGCGGCGCTCAGGCTGGTCTTGGCGGCATGCGTGGTGCGCACGTTGGCGCGCGTGGCCGTGTTCATGCCCAGCCAGCCGGCGAGGGCTGACGCAACCGCACCGCACACGAAGCTCAGCGCCGTCGTCTCCGCACCGGCAAAGTAGAGCGCGCCGGCCACGATCCCCACGAAGATCGCGATGATCTTGTACTCAGTGGCCAGGAAGGCCATCGCGCCGGTGCGGATCGCGTTGGCGATCTTGCGCATGGCGTCGTCGCCGTCCGGCATACGCCGAATGCGCGCCGAGATGCCGAAGGCAAAGATGAGGCCGAGGATGGCCACGATGAGGGACGTCGACTCGGTCAGCAGGCTGTCCATGAGCGGTACAAGATCCCAGCGGGAGCGTTAGTCGAGCCCGCCACCTGGCGGAGCCCGGCAAAAGGGGGACAGGGTAAGAGCGGGGGCCTCAGAAATAAAGCCGCAGGCGGAGTTCGTGGAGGCGCCGCCGGATGAGGGCCAGATCCGAGCGCACGATGTTTTTCTCGTAGAAAGCACGGGTTTTGGGGTGTGCGCGCTGGGCCTTCACATGGCAATTCAGCACCGCCTCTTCGGCACGGACCCAGGCCGCCACGCTGCGCTCCAAGTCACCCTCGAACTCCAGCAGGCTGGCCCAGACCTGCCAGGCATAGGCGTAGTCGGGCTCCAGGCGGAAGACCTGAACCAGAGCGGCCTCGGCCTGCTCGGCGTACCCGGCGCGGTGCGATTCCTGCGCTAGGTCGAAGTGCCCATCGACATCCAGCGGATCATTGGCCAGCACCGCCGACATGGCGCTGAAGTAGCCCTCCAGCCACTCTGGCCGGCGCTCAAGCGAGCGATAGAGGAAGAGCAGAAAGCGTGCTTCCTCGCGCGGGGCCACCCAGTCGGCGCCGTTGGCGGCGCGCGCACGGCGCACCGCGGCGAGCGCCAAGTCAGCGGCGTGCTGCGCCGCTGGCCGCGACTCGGCTGCGAGCCACGTCCGCGTGAGTTCCTGCTCGAAGAGAAAGCGCTGCCACGGCGTGCGCGCCTCTAAAGGCAGCGCGGCCTCAGCGGCATCAAAGGCCGCGCGCGCCTCGGCGACGAGCTGTGGCGCGCCGTGTTCCACCGCCTGCGAGGCGAGTTGCGCCTCTTGCGCCACGCCCATCAGCTTGGCCCCGCGCGTGCTCCAAGCCGTGAAGACCAGCGCCGGCAGCGCGGCGGCCAGCAGCAGCCCCGCGGCGAGGCGCCCGGACAGCGACCAGCCCCGCGCCGGTGTCGGCCGGCTGCTCGACAGCGCCCCGCTGCGCGTCAGGGCGACCCCCAGCAAGACGAGGAACAGTGAGAAGGCCAGCGGGTTTTGCTCCAGCCCATCCACCTGGAGCTCCACGAAGCACACCGCGGCGCCCAGAGCGGCGCCCGTCTTGAGGGCATCGGGCTCAGCGGCTGCAGCCGCGCTCGCCGACACGGAACGCGCCTTGGTCGGACGCGTCCAGAGCCGCAGTGCAGCCCAGGCCGTGAGCAGCAGCAGCGCCGCTCCGGCGAGCCAGCCCCACTCCAGCGTCAGCGTGAGAAAGACGTTGTGCGTGAGTCCGATGCCATGGCGCTGATGCAGCATCCAGGGCGAGGCTTCGTTCCAGGCCCGCGCCGGAAAGACGTACTTGTTCATGGCGGGGCCGATGCCCAGCGGCTGCTCGGCGATGGACTGCAGCGCCGCGCCCCACAGGAAGGGCCGAGAGAAGTCGAGATCGGGCTGCAGGTTCAGGACGCGTTCACGCAGCGGATTGGGAACGACCGCCAAGAGCGCCAGCCCCACGGCCAGCGCTGCCAGCAAGGCGCGCTGGCGGCGGCGCACGGCCAGCACCACGAGCGTCAGGCCCAGGGCCAGCACGGCGCCGCGCGAGCGCGTGGCCACGATGATCAGCAGCAGCGGCGCGAGTGCGAGCAGCACGAGCGGACGAAAGTGCAGCCAGCCGGCGAGCGCGACGCCGCAGGCGGCGACAACGGTGGCCAACACGTTGGGGTTGCCGAGCGAACCGGTCGGGCGATGATCGGCGTCGGGTGAATCGGCGCCGAGCCAGACGGTGAGCGCCTGCACGAGCAGCAGCGCGCCCAGCAGCACGACGAGGCCATTGCGCACGCGCCGAGCCGGCGCCTCACCCTCCTCCGGCCGCGGCGCCAGCACGAGGACGCTCGCAAAACAGGCGGCGTGCAGCAGCGCGGTGGCCACACCGCGCTGCAGTTCGAGGCGCGGAAAACGCTCGGGCGCAGTCGCATAGGCCACACCGAGCGAGAGCAGCGCCGCAGCGCTGCACAGGCCGGGCAGGCCAGGGCGCACGACCGACTCGCGCAGCAGACGCCGCGCGGCGAGCAGCACGAGTCCCGTCACGGCGAGTCCGTGCGCCAGCGCTGTCCAGCCGCTGAGCAGGCCGACACTCGGCAGAATGACCAGCCAAGCGAGCAGGATCGCGCCGGCGATCCAGTGCGCGCTCACGTTCCTGGGCGCACGCGGCAGAGCATGCCGCCCTCCTGATCCTTTGTGCCTGCATAGGCCTGCACAACTTCCAGCCGCCCGCCGAGCCAGGTCTCGCCGGGCTGCAGCGCCTCGGGCCACCCCTCGCCCGAGTAAACAAAGACATGATCGATCGCTGCCGCGTCGATGAGCGCCGCCAGCGCTTCGTCGCCGAAGGCCGTGCCCGCGCCCACCGGCACGCTGACGAGCGCCGGCTCCGGCCAGGCCAGCCACTCGAAGCCGGCCACGACCCGGCGACTGCCTGCCGCGAGTGCGCTCGCGCGCGCCTGCGCGGCCGTGGCCACCCGCCGCGCTTCCACGCGCTCCTTCTGCTTTCCAAAGACATCCGGCGTGAGCACGGTGGAGTGATAGGAGGTGTGCGGCTGCGGCAGAACGGCGAAGCCCAGAAAGACCGGCGCGAAGAGCAGGCCGCTCACCAGGGCGCGGCGCAGGCCGGGGCCCGCCCAGCCGCGCGCACGCAAGAGCAGCGGCAGAGCCAGCAGCACCAAGCCACCCAGCGCCAGAATGCGCCAGCGCTCGGGGCGAGCCGCGTCGGAGGACCCCAGGATGTCGTCGAGCGTGAGCAGCACCGCTGCGAGCCAGGCCAGCACCGCCACGATAGAACCACGGCCTTCGCCGCGTGTCGGCGGGTGCGCCAAGCGCGCGACACCCAGCAGCACGATGAGCGGCGTCATCGGCACGAGGTAGCGCAGCTTGGTGGCCGGCCAGAGCAAGGCCACGGCGGCGAAGGCGAGCAACAAGAGCAAGGCAGCGAGCACGCGCCGTTCGTTGGGGCCGCTAGGCGCACCCTCGAGCGAGCGGCCGCGCAGCAGGCGCAGCAGCGCCGCCGGCGCCGTCGCCAACACCAAGCCCAGCAGGCCGGGCCAGGCGATGAGCGCTGTCACGAGCAGATAGAGCGCATTGGGCAGCAGCCAACTGCGCAGGCCCTTGAGGTACCAGCCCACGCCCGCGGGATCGGGGAAGCGGGCTTCGGGCCAGCCGTTGGCGAGGCTCAGCACCGGCTCCACGCCCGCCGAGTAGAGCAGGTACACGCCGTTGACGCTGAAGAAGGCCTCGCCAAAGACCTGCGCATTGCGCCAGGCCCAGGGCAGTTGCAGAAGCGCAGCCACCACGATGGCGAAGATCCCGGTGCGTGCCGCCGCCAGCCGGCCGCCACGTGGCGCGGTGGCCAGCAGCACGATCAGCGGCACCGGCAAGAGCAGGACCGCCTGATGCGCCACGAGCCAGGCCAGGCCCAGCACCAGACCGAGCGGCAGCGCGCGCGGCTGCTGTGCTCCGAGCAGGCGCACGAGCAGCACGGCCAGAACAGCCAGCGCGATGGCGAGCGAGCCGCTGCCGCTGGCATCGCTGGCCAGAAAGGAGAGCGCCACGAGCGCCGTGGCCAGCGCCGGCAAACCGTCGGGCGCGCCCACCACCGGCTCAACGAGCCGGTCGGTCTCACGCCAGACGAGCTTGAGCAGGAGCAAGCCGCAGAGCAGCGCCGCAAGCTTCAGGCCGCCGAAAGCCGAGCCGGCCGGAAAGGACAGCGCCGCGCCCAGCAGCGGCCACAGCGGCGCGTGTTGATCGGCCCGATCCAGCGGCGGCGCCGGCCGATCGCCCACGACCAGCGCCGTGCCGCGCGTGAATCCCGAGGCAAAGCCCTCACCCTCGGCGAGGCTGCGCGCCACGCCGACATCCAACAGCACGTCGCCGCGCGGCACATCGTGCGCGGTCACGGCAAAGACGCGCAGCACAAGCCCCAGGCCGATTGCGAGCCAGCAGAGTCTCAGCATCAGGGCTCCTCTTGGTGAAGCGTGGCGCGGAAAGCCTCCAGCGCGTCGATCAAGCCATAGTCCTCGGCAACGCCCGTCGGCATGTCGGCCAGGATGCGTTCCGCCGCGGCCAATTCCACTGCGGCGGCGCCGGGCCCCTCGCCGGACTCCAGCCGGCGCAGGCCGCGCTCAATGTGCAGTTCGATGAGCAGGACGCCGTCCACGGCCGGTTCATCGCCCTCGGCCAGCGCCTCCCTGGCGATGGTCTCCAGCGACTCGCCGTAGTAGGCCTCGACGGCTTCCGCCAGCAGGGGATCGAGTCCGCGGCGCGTCGCCAGGAGCCGGCCCAGAGCGCCGGAGAGTCGCGCGCTCGGGCGCGCGGCACGTCCTTCCTCGAGCAGCGCCAGCCCGGCCTGCAGCAGCGCCAAGTGGCGTATGCGATCGGGCGCGCGCGCAGCCTCGGTGGCGATGAGCTGGCTGGCCAGAAACTCGCGCGCTGCGTCCGCCTGCGGATCAACCTCGAGCAGCACCCGCGCCATGAACGCCGCGCGCTCCAGCTCGCCCCGCTGATGGCGCTGCAGCGCATCCACCCAGAGTCCGGCGAGCAAAAGCGACTTCACTGGACCGAGTGGCGCGAGGGCCAGTGCCAGCGGTTCGTTGGGCGGGCGCTCCTTGTTCAGCTCAGCGCTGGCGGGCAGTCTCGCGGAGCAGAGCAGCAAGAGCAGTCCGACCAGCCAGCACGGCGGGCGCAGACGCCACAGAGCGTTTCGCCGGACCAGCGTCATGGCAGTGCCGCACGGCGGACCAGCGCCGTGCCCAGAGCCGCGAAGACAAAGAGCGCCAGCGCCGCGAGAGCCAGCGCCAGGGGCTGCTCGCCGAGCCGGGCCGCCAGGGCGAGCAGTCCAGCGAGACAGGCCGTCTCGAAGCGAAAGGCGCAGGCCGCCGCCAGCGCAGCCAGCGCGCCCAGCAAAAGCGCCAAGGCGAGCGAGGGCAGGACGCGCAGGGCCTCGCGGCCCAGAGGCACGCGCCCCACCGTGAGCTGCGGCGCCGATTCGGCCAGCACGAGTCCGGCTTCCGGCCGCAAGCGCACGAAGAGATCGCCGCGCGCGGGCGCAAGATCCGGCACGCTCAGGCGCAGATGATGGCCGCCAACGTGCTGGGCAGGCAGCGGCGTGGCCAGGCCACCGCGTTCGACGTCCAGCCGCATCCGGCCCGAGCCCGCCTCGAGGTGCACCACATCCAGCGCCAGCTCGAAGGGGCCTTTGCGCCCGGCCGGAAGTGCAAAGCGCCACTGCGGCGTCTCCGAGCCGGAGTCCATGCGCTGCCCGACGAGCTGCTCCGGCACCTGCACCGAGCCGCCCACGAGGCGCGCCACGGTGGTCATGATCAGCACGAGCGCGAGTGCAGCCAAGAGCGCACCCAGCGCGCGGCCCAGCGCCCAACTCGGCGAGCCGATCGGGCGCACCGCCACGAGGGCCTCGAAGCCGCCTTCGCGCTCAGCGGCCGGACTCGCGGCAGCGAGCGGCAGCACGAGCGCCGCGCCGAGCCCGAAGAGGATCGGATCGAGCAGCTCGACAGCCAGCTCGGCCTCAGGCAGTCCTTGCAGCAATGCGCCGGCGAGCGCGCCAGCCAGCGCGGCCAGCAGCACGCTGCCGGCGTGCAGCATGCGCTGCATCTGGCTGGCCATGCAGACCAGCGTCTGTCTCACGAGGCACCGAGTAAGGCCAGCAGCTCAGCCCGCCCCAGTGCCTGCGGCAAAACTTCCGCGGCCGGCCCGCTGCGCAGGACGCGCCCCTCGCGCAGCACCAGCGCGTGCGTGCAGAGCCCGGCGAGTTCCTCCACACGATGCGAGGCGATGACGAGCGCCACGCCGGCGGCTCGGCGCCGCAGAAGCTCCTCGCGCAGGTCGTGCAGTACGAGCGAGTCGAGGCCCGAGAAGGGTTCGTCCAGCAGCAGCAGGGCGGGCTCATCGAGCAGGGCCTGGGCCAGAACCACGCGCCGCGACTGGCCAAAGGAGAGCGTGCCCAGGCGGCGGCCCAAGAGCGGCGTCAGCCCGCAAAGCTCTGCCGCGCGCTCCAGCCGGGCCGTGGACTGCGGCGCCGCCGAGACAGCCGCCAGTTCAGCGAGCACGGCCGCCACGCTGAGCCGGGCGGGCCAGCGCAGGTTCTCGGGCGCGTAGCCGACCGCGCGGCGGGCGCTGCGGCTGCCGGCCGGCGCGCCGGCTATGCGCACCTCGCCGGCGCTCGGCGTGGCCAGCCCCGCCGCGATACGCAGCAGGCTGGACTTGCCCGATCCATTGGGGCCGATGAGCCCCCAGCACTCGCCGGCCTCCACGCTCAGGTCCACTCCCTGCAGCGAGGGCACGCGCCGCCCGGGAAAGCGCCGGTAGCCGTGGACGATGCTCCGAAGCTCCAGCAAGGACATGGGTTGAAGTCTACCGTCGGGTACCCTGCGCCCCAGCATGTGGCGACTGCGGGCAGCGAACGGACGCTTTCTCTTGGTGCGGCATCTGCCGTGCAGCCTGGGGAGCGAGGGAGGCGCCGATCTCGTCGTGCGCCACTCCTCGATCTTGCCGTTGCACGCGCGGCTGCGCGAGGACGCCGGCGGCCGGCTGGTCGTGGAAGCGCAGGGCGAGGCCATTGTTGGGCGCGCGGGCGAAGCAGCACGCAGCGTGACGCTTGCGGCCGGCGACGAACTCCTGCTCGGCAAGGTGCGCTTCGCCGTGGAAGAGGCCGCCGAGGGTGAAGAAAGCGCGGCGCCAGCAGTCGCGCCGCCGGCTCCTGCACCGCCGGCGCCAGCGCCCGCAGCAGCCTCAGCGCCAGCGCCGAAGCTCGCACCCCCACCGGCGCCCAAGGCCGCGGCGCCGCCGCCTGCCCCGCGAGTCACCCCCGCCGCGAGACCTGCGACGAGCGCAGCACCGCCCGCAGCACCGCCCGCAGCGCCGCTCACACCAGCGCGCGCCACGCCGCGTGCAACCCCGCCCGCCACACCACCCTCACCCCCCCGCGCGACGCCGCGCCCCGCAGCCAGTTCCAGCGCAGGCCGCTCGCTCGTCGAGAAGGCGGCCCTGCTGCAAGGGCAGTCCAAGCCGAGCAAGTCGGGACTGCTGAACTCCGACTTTTCTCAGCTCTCCGGCGGCACGCGGCTGCTGCTCATTGCTGTGGCACTGCTGGGCTGCGGCGTGCTGGCCTGGCTCATCAGCCTGGGTGTGAAGCAGTTCGGCTGAGCACCGCGAGCCAGAGCGCTTCGAGCGCTTCCGCCGAGCGTTCCCAGGACCAGCGCTGAGCGAGTTGCGCGGCGCGCTGCAGGCGCGCCTCGCGCTCAGGGCCGAGCACCAGCGCGGCACTCAGCGCGTCCACGAAGGCGGCGACGTCATCGGCGGCCGCCAGCCAGGCGCCCTCGCCGCCCACTTCGCGCAGCGCGCCGGCATCTGCCGCGACGACCGGTACCGCGAGTCGTTGCGCGTCCACGATCGGCAAGGAGAAGCCTTCGCTCGTGCCGGCCACCAGCAAGGCCTCGGCCGCTGAGTAGGCCTCCGCGAGCGCCTCGCTCGGCAACACGCCCGCGAGACGCACGACCTTCTCCAGGCCCAGCGACTGGGCGCGCCGCGCAAAAAGCAGCGCGGTGTCCGGCTCAACTCGCCCGGCCCACACCAGGCCCAGATCGGCACTGTCCGGGCGTGCGCGCAGTGCCGCCAGCACCTCGAGCAGAAATCCCGAGCGCTTGTGCGCACCGACGGGGCCGAGCGCCAGGAGGTACCGGCCGGTGAGTCCCATCGCGCGGCGGAACTTCGCCAGGCGTTCCACATCGGTCACGCGCTGCAGGCCGGGCGTGCCGGCATTGGGCACGACCGTGACCTGCTCGCGCGTGGCCAGACCGCGAGCGAGCAGGGCCTGGGCCGTGCTCTGCGAGACCGCCACGAAGTGTTCTGCCCGGCGCAAGTTGGGCGCCAGGCGACGCGCCGCCCAGGTGCGCCGCGCCAAGGACTGCGGCTCGCGGGCATCTAGCCAGCGCAGATCGTGCACGGTGAGCAGGAGCGGAATCCCGGCGAGCCGAGGCAGCGGCAAGGCGCCGGCCTGCACCAGCCCCGCGCCTTGCTGCCGCGCGAGGGCCGCGAGGCGCCGGCCCGACCAAGCCCGCCGCCAGGGTGTGTCGGAGCGTTCAAAGGGCAGGCAGTCGAGGCCGGGCAGTGGCTCGAGCCCTGGGCGCACGAGATGGAGCGCGCGCACGCGGCCGCGCGCGGCCAGGGCGGCGCCGAGCGCGGCGAGTCGCGTGGCCGCGCCCGAGGGCAGTCCATCGAGTGTCGTCGCATCCACGAGCACCACGGGCCGCGACTCAGTCATGGCGCGACTCCGCGACGACCGCTTCGAACAGGGCGTGCAGCGCGGCGGCGCTGCGTTCGCTGCGAAACTCCTCTGCGCGCAGCAGACCGGCGCTGCGCAGATGCGCGGCCCGCGCCGGGTCGTTCAGCACGGCATCCAGGGCGCGCGCCAGATCCGGCACCGACTCCCCATCGCAGGACTCCACGGCCTGCTCCGCGAGTTCCGGCACAGCACCCTGACGGCTGGCCACGACGGGCGTGCCGCAGGCCATTGCCTCCAGCACGGGCAGGCCAAAGCCTTCGAGCAGCGATGGCATGGCGAGACAGCGCGCACCGCGATAGAGCTCGACAAGCGCTTCGTCGCTCACTGCGCCGAGAAACTCCACGCGGCCCTTGAGCTCGGCTCGAGCCGCCTGAGCGCGCAGCGCTGAAGCCGCGTCGCCCTCGGGGCCCACGAGCAGCAGGCGCAGGCCGGCCGTGTGCCGCGCCAGAGCGAAGGCAGAGATCAGCCGGCCCAGGTTTTTTCGCCGCCGCAGCCGGCCGACAGCCAGCACGAAGCCCGGCCCGGCCGCGTCCGCCCGCCCCGCCGCGTGAGCCGGCGCGGCCGCGCCCGCCCTCGCAGGCGCGCTGGCCGGAGCAAAACAGGGCGCGACGCCCGGGGCGATGACCACGCTGCGCGCTTCGGCCGCCGGCTGCCGCGCGAGAAAGTCGGCACGCGTGCGCTGCGAAACGCACACGATGCGGGCCGCCACGCGCGCCGCCAGCGCGACGCGCGCGCGGTGCAGCAGGCGCCGATCGCTGGCCGGCGCCGTCGCTCCCGGCAGATCGTGCAGTGTGGCAATGACCGGACAACCCGCGCGCAGCGGCACCGCCGCCACGCCCGAGTAGACCAGCGCCAAGCCCTCACGCCGAACTCGCCGCGGCAGAGTTGTCTCGCGCCAGAGCGCGGGCAGCGCACCCTCCGGCTCCAGCGGCACGATCTCGAGCCCCGCCCGCGCGCGCAGGGCCGGCAGCAGAGTCGCGAGGGAGCGCTCGACTCCCGTGGCCAGCCCGCCGGCCAGCGGACTCAGGTCAACGCCGACGCGCATCGCCACGCGGCAGCGCCTCGGCGCCCGTGGGCCCGTCCGGGCCAGCCCACTCACCGACCGAGAGCCGTACCGGGCTGCTCCAGAAGTACTCGTCGCCTTCCAGACGCACGCGGGCATAGGCG
This sequence comes from Planctomycetota bacterium, assembly GCA_052387675.1. GTDB lineage: Bacteria > Planctomycetota > B15-G4 > B15-G4 > B15-G4 > JBQTIY01. Next base: position 243,341 of record JBQTIY010000001.1, read on the forward strand.
TAGCGCGAGCCGCTCGTCGGCCAGGCCAGCGGAAACTCCTCGCGCAACTGGACGCCGCTCACGCTCCGCTCGCTGTGCAGCGCCCCGTCCACGAAGATCTCAATGAGTTCCGCTCGGCGCCCGAAGCCATCGAGTTCCACCACGAAGGACTCGCGCAGGCCGGAGTCCGGCGCGGGACAGAGTGCCGAGACGCCCATCGGCACTCCCGACCATTCGCACCACAGCGCGCCGCGCACCGTGGCGGCGAAGGTGCGGCGGGCCTGCAGCGCGTCGAAGACGCCGCCGCGTGACAGTTCCTCCACCCAGGCGCCCGCGAAGGCGCCGTGGCTGCTCTGGTGATCGCTCGAGGCGATCAAGCCAAAGTGCAGGCCGTGATCCAGGTTGGAGCGCACGTAGCCTTCCGGCTTCAGGCCCGGAATGGCGCGCGGCGCGTCCGCGGCCTCCGAACTGCCGCGATAACCCTGGAAGACTTCCACGAGGCGGTCGTAGCGCGGCTCGAAGCTGGTCCAATCGAAAACGCTGGGATTGCCGGGGAACATGCCGGCCGGCGTGTGCGGAATCGTCAGCACGCGGTGGCCGTCGAGCTGGGCCCAGAGCGCCTCGGGCGTGCGGGCGCGGCCTGCGTCGCGCGCCGGATCGTGCACGCCCGGATAAGAAACCAGCGGCGGCGCGCCATCGCCGGAAATCACGTTGCGATGTCCGGTGAGTCCGTCCACGCGCTCGTAGGCGCGCAGGCTCACCATGCGGCCAGCCACGTCATAGGCCTCGGCCAGCGACATCGAGCGCCACCAGTCGTAGGGCGTCATGTGCTCGAAGTGGTCAGTGACTGCCAAGAAGTCCAGCGGGCCGCTGTCGAAGGCGTAGCGCAGAGCGTCGGAGATCGGGCCGTCCCAATTGCTCGCGCAGCGCGAGATGTCCGTGTGCCGATGCAGATCGCCGAGCGCAAGCTGCAAGCTGCCGCCCGCGGGCAGCGCGCGCTGCGGCGCCGGCGAAAGAGCGCGCGGCTCACGATCGCCGGCGCGCAGTCCGGGCAGCGCCCGGAACTCACCGAGGGCGATGGGCCCGCGCGGCGGCGTGCGGCGCAGTGCGCCGGTGCTGATCTGCGTGGCCTGCTGCGAAGCCGGCTTCCAAGGGTAGAGGCGCTCCTGGATCTGCTCGCGCGTGGGCTGCTGCGTCGGATCGAGGGCCTTGATCGTGCGTCCGTCGCCCACGACCGAGCAGAGGAAGAACTCCTCGGACAGTGCGGCGAGTGCGATGGGCGCATCACAGCGGCCTTCGCTCTGCGGACCGCGGATCTGATGCCGGTCCCCCATGGACCAGCCCGTGCCGTCCACCCGCGAGAGGTAGGAGAACCAGATCGAGGTGCGCCAGGCGACACCGCCGTCCTTGCCGGCGGCGATGGACTGAAACGCCGGGTCCTGCGGATCGTCGAGTGACTGGGGCAGCGGCAGGCCGCGCCAAGCCAGCACGAGACTGCCCGGCCCGTCCACGAGGAGCCGCGGCTGCTCGCAGTTCTGCCGGATGAGTTCGGGCATGCCGTCGACCGGCGAGTGTGCCAGCGGCGCGACGCGCTCGCCCTCGATAGCCACGACTTCGATGTGGCGGCGGTCGTGCAGCGCGACCTCGAGTTTGTTGACCGAGCCCTCGCGGCCCCAGTTCTCGGGACCTACGTCATAAGCCACATACAGGCGCTCGCCGTCGGCCGCCAGCGCGGCGTGCGCCTCGAAGCGGGGCGAGTCGGTGACACGCTGGTGCGCGGTCACGCGCAGAGTGCCGGACTCGGCGACGAGTCGCGCGAGGAGCACGTCGTAGTCACCGCCCACGGCTGCATCCCACGCGACGGCGAAGCGCCCGCCGCCCTGCGCCGCAACGCTCGGCGCCCAGGCCGAGTCGCCGCCGGCGGAGACAGTGAGCGGCGCGCTCCAGTCCCCGCCCGGCTCGCGCACTGCGGCCTGGATCGAAAGGCCGCTCACGTGCACGCGCACCCAGGCCAGGAGCAGACGCCCGTCGGCATCGGCCGCCAAGACCGGCTGCAGCAGGCGCACGCCGGACTCCGCGAGGAGCGTGCGGACTGCGCCCGGCGTACCCAGCTCCGGCTCGGCGGCGGTGTCCGTCGCCCCGGTCCCGGTCGTCGCCGCCGCTGGCGCCTCAATGACGAGCGTGCGCAACTCCCAACCTGAAGCGGTCTGCTCGGACCAGACAGCGTGCAGCGCGTCGCGCTCGTCGGCCGCGAGCGCCAGGCCCAGCATGCGCGTGGGCGCGCGATAGAGCGTGGCCGGTGCGTGGCTCGTGCGACCGGGCACGGAACGCAGCTCGAGGGCGTCGGCGGATCCATCCCAGGCGATGCAGGCCAGCCAGGCCGCGCCGCTGCGGCGCGCGGCGAGGGCCGGTGCGTCCCAGGCTCGTTGGCGAGCCGCCAGCGCAGCGCTTGATTCGCGCACGGCTTCGTCGGCGCCCTGCAGATCCGCGCCCTGCGAAGCGGCGTCCGGCGGGCCGCTCGCCTCGTCCCCGCAGCCTGAGAGCGCAAGGCTCAGCAGCGCAGCGCAGAGGTGGCGCATCCGCAGGCGAGCGATGGGCATGGTCGGCACAGGAGTCGTTGTCGGCACTCGCGAAGTCTACGGAATGAGGGGAACTCTACGGAGCCGCGCCGCCCGTGCGAGCCAGCTCCTCATAGAGAGCCTCGTGCGCGGCGGCACAAGCGTCCCAGGTGTAGGGCCGCGCGCGCCGCTCGCCCTCGGCCCCCAGTCGCGCACGCAGCGCCGCGTCACCGATCAGCGCCGCCAAGCCGGCGCGCAGTTGCTGCCCACTGGCCGGATCGACGAGCAAGGCCGCCTCACCCGCCAGCTCGGCCATGGGTGTGTCGCGCGAGGTGAGCAGGGCGCGGCCGCAGCGCAGGGCCTCGAGCGCAGGGAAGCCGAAGCCCTCGTCCAGGCTGGGATAGGCCACGACGTCGGCGCGGCGCAGGAGCGCGGAGAGATCGGCCTCGCCGAGTTCGTCGGCCACGCCCACGCGCCCGCGCAAGGCGGGCGAGCGGAGGCGCGCTTCGAGTTCCGGGCAGCCCCAGCCGCGCGGCCCCACGAAGAGCAGGCGCGCGGCCTCGCTCGGCAAAGCGAGAAAGGCCTCCAGCAGCGCCGCGTGGTTCTTGCGTGGCTCGCGCGCGCCGAGCGCCAAGACGAGAGGACGGCCCGGCTGGGTGGGAAGTCCGCAGCGCGCGAGCTGTTGCGCGAGGCGCTGATCATCGTCGGGCAGCGCCTGCGCTGAGACGTGATCGCCGCCCCAGGGAATCACGCGTAGAGTCTCGGTGGAGACCAGCCCGTGTCGCACGACGGCCCGGGCCACGGCGGCGCTGGGCACGACGATGCGCGCCGCGCGCGCGGCGACACGGCGCAGGCGCGGCTCGGTGTCGCGCACGAAGTCGGCGCCGTGCCAGCCGCGCCCCTCCAGGAAGAGCAGGTCGTGCACCGTGAGCACTTGCTGCGCACGACGCACGGGCGCGAAGACCAGGTCGAGGTGCTGATAGACCGCGAGCGGCCCGAGCAGCGTTTCGACCGAGAATCCCAAGGGCGCAAGCAGCGCCTGAAGCCGGCCGGGCACGCGCGGATGGACGGCGCTCGGGACGGCGGCAAGTGCCTCGGGGCCGGGCCGCCGCCAAGCCGCGCCGTAGGCCAGCACGTCCACGCGTCCGCGCCGGCGCAGAGCGGCGATGAGTTCGCGGCCCGCGCGCGCCACGCCGGTGCGGCCATGCAGCGCCGGCCGCGCATCGAGCCCCACTCTCATGCGGGGCCGCCTTCTTCGCCGAGGCGCAGCGGCCACACACCCGCCAGCACGGTGCCCAGCACGCCGATGCCGATGCCGGCGGCCACGCGCACAGCGGCCGGCTCTCCTTGCAGCGCAGGCAAGAGCCAAGCCAGGGCCGCCGCGCCAAGCGCTGCGCAGGCCAGCGGCCGCAGCCAGAGCCGCAGCCCCAGGCGCAGTCCGGTTCGTGCGTGCACCGCGAGCGCCGAGGAGACAGCGATGAAGGCCTCGGTCGCGACCGTGGCCCAGGCCGCGCCCTCGATGCCGTAGCGCGGCAGCCACCAAGCATTCAGCGCGATGTTCAGCACCGCGCCCGCGATGGAGAGCTTCATCATGAGGCGCTGCTGGCCGGCTGCCAGCAGCGCGAGCACCTGGGGATAGGCCACGAAGACAAAGACCACCGCGAGCGAGAGCACGCCCAGGCTGCGCGCGCCGGCGCCGTAGTCGGCCGGGTAGACCAAGGCCATCAGGTCGGCGTCCAGGAGCAGCAGCGTGGCCGGGAAGAGGCTGCCGAGCGCGAAGAGCACCTGGGTGCAGCGGCGGTAAACCGGCTGCAGCGCCGCGGGGCCGCGGCTCCACAGCCGCGAAAAGATCGGGAAGAGCACCTGGCTGGCCAGCACCGGCACCATGAGCACGAAGGTCATCAGCCGGTAGGCCGCGCTGTAGTGGGCCACCGCCACTTCACCCAGGATGGGCCGGATCATGATCGCGTCGATGTAGAAGTAGACCGCGGCCATGGTCATGGAGATGCCTGCCGGCCAGGCTTCGCGCCACAGGGCGCTGCGCGCCGCGGGATCGGCCGTGTGCTGGATCTCCACGCGCCGCCGTGCCCAGGAGTAGCCGACGGCGGCATGCGCCACGGTGCCCACGCCAAAGGCCAGCAGATGCGCCGCCGGTTCGGTCACGTCGAAGGCCAGCAGGCCGAGCGTCAGCGCCAGCCAGGTCGTTTGCCCGACGATCACGGCGCGCGTCGTGAGCCCGAAGACCATGTCCACCGCGAAGATGACCATGGCGCCTGCCGGCGCGTGCGCCAGAACGTGCAGCGCCGCGATCGCCAGCAGCGCCAAGCGCAGCGGCGCCGGCTCGAAGATCCAGGCCGCTGCCACGAGCAGCACGACACCGGCCCAAGCGAAGCGCAGCTTGAGCTGGATGAGCAGCCCGATGAGCGGCCCGGCGCCGGCGCGATCGCGGCTCGCCTCGCGGATGACCACGGTGCCGGCACCAAAGTCGAGCATGGTGTTCAGCAACTGGTACAGCGTCAGGTGGAAGGCGAAGACGCCGTACTCAGCCTCGCCGAGCACGCGTGTGAGCAGCAGCGCGGTGATGACGAAGGTCAGCGCCGAGCTGTACAGGCGCCCGGCGATCTGGACCGCGGCGCTCGCGCCGACGCGCTGCGACAGGCTGCGAGGGCGCTGCATGGCGCGGCCGAGTCTGCCACACTGGGCGGCGCCATGATCCAAGGCCTGCTTCTCGCTGCCGGAGCCGGCCGCCGCCTGGGCGGACCCAAGGCCCGGCTCCTGCTGGACGGGCGCACGGCGCTGCATTGGTGCTTGCAGGCGCTGCACGACGGCGGCCTGGACGCGGTGCGCGTCGTGCTGCGGGCCGAGGACGCGGCTTCAGCCGCAGAAGCGCAGGCCGCCTGCGCCGAGGTCGTGACCGCCCAGGATCCCGCGCGCGGCCAGAGCGCCTCGATTCAAGACGCCCTGCGCCACGGCCCGGTTCCCGACGAGGGCTATCTGCTGCACTTGGTCGACCTGCCCCTGCTCGCCTCCGAGGACGTCGCCGCGCTGCTGGCCGCTTTCCGGAAACGGCCCGCGGGGACCGTCTTCACACTGCCCACGGTGGCCGGAGGCCGCGGTCACCCAGTGCTCTTCACACCGGCCATGGCGGCGGAGTTCCTGGCGCTGGGGCCCGGCGAACCGGCGCATCAGGTTCTGCGCCGCACACCCGAGCGCGTCGTGGAAGTGCCGCGGGAGAATCCCTGGCTACGCCGCGACATCGATCTGCCGGCGGATGCGCAAGCGGCCGAGGCGGAACTGCGCCGCCGCGCCGGATTCAGCCGATGAGCAGGACCTGCACGCGGTTGCGGATCTCGTCCCGCACGGCGCGATAGGCCTTCTTGATCTCAGCGTCGCTGCCCGTGGCCGTGGTCGGGTCGTTGAGCGGCCAGTGGATCTGCGTGATCTTGCGGCTGGCCAGCTTGGGCAAGGGATCGCAGTCGGAGCTGAGCGTGATGACCGTGTCGATCTTGGCGATCGGAACGGCCTTGAAGTCATGCGGCTGCTGCGCGGAGATGTCGATGCCGATCTCGGCCATGACATCGATCGCGTGCCGGTTCAGCCCCTTGGGCGCCACTCCGGCGCTGTAGACGTTGGCGCTGCCATTCGCGAGCTTCTTGGCGAAGCCCATCGCCATCTGGCTGCGAGCGTCGTTTCCCTTGCAGACGAACAGGAAATTACGCGACTTGGCCATGAGGAACTCCTGCCGGTTGGACACGCGGTTGCGAGCGAACGACGCCCGCTTCGCGCGCCATGCACGAAAGGCGGATTGTATGCGAATCGGCTGGTGCTTGCCAGCGTCGGCGCGACACGCCTTCTGCGGCACTGTCAGAGTGAATTGCAGGCTCCCGTCTCAGCGCGCCGCCCGCGGCATCGTGGGCCACGAGCCCTGGCCCTACGGAACCCTCACCATGCCGGACGCCACGATTCTCCGCGGACAAGCTGACCCGCTGGCCCCCCTGGGCTTCCCCATCTCGGCCGGCATCCAGTTGAGCAACGGGCAGCGCCTGTTCTCGATCTTCGAACGCGCCGGCCGCCGAATCATGCTGGTGGCCCATCCGGTGCGCACCGGCAACATGGCGGCCGTGGCCCTGGCCGCCTGGCCGCACGAACGCGAGCCGCTGAGCGGCGATCTGCTCGATGAACTCATCGATCCGCGCAACGCGACCATTCTCCGCGATGCGCTGCAGCTCCTGCGCAGCGGCTCGCTCTAGAACGCGGCGGCCCCGCCAAATCCGCGCCCTGCGCTGACGCCGGATTGACGCTTCGGCGGCTGTGTGCTTCGATCTGCCCCGGGTCCAACCGGGAGTTCACGCATGAGTACACGCGTCCTGTCCTACGCCCTGGCTTCCCCCCTGCTCGCCGGCGCGCTGCTGCTGGGCCTGCTGTCGCCCAAAGCCGAAGCCCAGTCGGGCGCCCTGGACGTCAGCCTGCAGGGCGGCGCCTTCAGCGAAGTGACCACCATCCACATGGAAGGTCCGCCCGGCCGCAAGCACTTCTTGCTGCTGTCGGTGTTCAACGTGCCGAACATGGCCTTCCTGCCGAACATCAACACGGACATCGGCATCGAGTTCCTCAACATCTGTTTCGTGCTGCCGAACTTCGTGGGCCTGTTCAATGGCGGCGGCACGCACGACGCGGCGCTCTTCGTGACGCACATGCCGGAGCTGGACATCTTTCCGCTCTACTTTCAGAACTTCATGACCGCCGAAGGCACCAACAAGCTGGACGACAAGTCCACGGTGCAGAAGTGGACCCTGCAGGCCAAGAACTCCTGGAAGCCACCGCATTTGGGCTTCGAGATGGCCGTGGAACGCAGCACCCACACCATGACCCTGCTGCCGGATCGCCGGGTGCTCATCGTGGGCGGCGGCGCCGGCGGCATTACTACCTCCTACGGCAGCAGCTCCGTTGAGCTCTACGACACGCGCGATGAGGGGCTCACGGCGCAGCCCTCCCTGCTGCAGCCGCGCACCGGACACTCGGCCACGCTGCTGAACGACGGCCGCGTGCTGGTGGTCGGCGGCGCGGACGAAGTCCTGGGCGAACCCACGAACACGGCCGAGATCCGCGATCCGGTCACCGGCGTGTGGACCGCCGTAGGCAATCTGGTCAACGGCCCGCGCGCGCTGCATCGCGCCACGCTGCTGCAAGACGGCCGCGTGCTCATCACCGGCGGCACGGACAACTTCATTAGCCCCACCGACATCATCCTGGGCGCACAGAAGACCACCGAGATCTTCAACCCGGTCACCAACACCTTCAGCGCCGGCCCCAACATGACCATCCACCGACTCGGCGAAACCGCCACGGCCCTGCCCGACGGCAACGTGCTCATCACGGGCGGCTTCACCAAGGTGCTCGGCTTCATTCCGCTCATCACCTCGAACTACGAAACCTACAACTTCTCAGCGGGCAACCCGGGCTCCTTCAGCAGCACCGGCACGATGGGCGCGCCGAACGGCCGCTTCGGGCATGCAGCCGTGGCCCTGCCCGACGGCAGCGTGCTGGTGGTGGGCGGAGCCTCGGGCGCCGATCCGCTCGACCCGGCCCCCGAGCAGACCTGGGAGCGTTGGACCGAGTCCACCGGCTTCATGGGCACCAACCCGTTGAACGACGGACGCATCCTGCCCACGGTGGACTTGCTGACCGATGGGCGCGTGCTCATCGCCGGCGGAGCGCGCGGCGGCTTCACCACGCCGGAGTCGGTGGCGAGCTGCGAAGTGTGGAGCCCCATCACGGAGCTCTCCACGGTCGCGGCGAGTTTGCTGCAGGATCGCGCTGGGCATCAGAGCGTGCGCCTGCCGGACGGCACCGTGCTGGTGAGCGGCGGCGGCGTGGGCACGGGCACGACGCAGGCCGGCCTGGCCTCGCTCGAGATCTACCAGCCCTGAAGCTCGGCTTCGTCGCCGCCGAGATGTCGCCGCTGGCCAAGGTCGGCGGCCTCGGGGATGTCGTCGGCGCCCTCTCCGCCGAACTCGCCGGCCGCGGGCACGAAGTCACCGTGCTCATGCCGGCCTATGGCGGGCTGAAGCTCCAGCATCTCTCCGACCCGGCCCGCGAAGTGGCCAAAGTCTCTTTCGACGGCGTGGAACGCGCGGTGCCGATCCGCCTCGGGCGCCTGGGGCGCGTGCGCGTGGCGCTGATCGACGATCCGCTCGTGGGCGGGCGCGGCCCCTACGACTACGCCGATGCGCGCGACGAGGCCTTCCGCTACGCGCTCCTGGGACGCGTCGCCAGCGACTGGCTCGCCGCGCGCGTGGACCTGCTGCACCTGCACGATCACCATGCTTCGCTCGTGGTGCCGCTGCTGCTCGGCCGCGCCGGCCCGCCCACCTTGCTCACCATTCACAACGTGGCCTACCAGGGTATCCACGCCTGGGAGCATGTGAGCGTGGCCGGGTTGCCGGACCAGGCCCACGGTTTGCTCGACTGGTACGGCCGCGCGAACGCCATCAAAGCCGCGATCATCGGCGCCAGCGCCGTGAACGCGGTCTCGCCCACCTACGCGCGCGAGCTGCGCGACACCGACCTGGGCTGCGGACTGCAGAGCTTCTTCCTGGCGCGCGGCCCGGCCCTGAGCGGCATTCTCAACGGCATCGACACCAAGGTCTGGGATCCCGCCACCGACCCGCACTTGCCGGCGCACTACTCGCGCGAAGACCTCGCCGGCAAGCGCGTGTGCCGCAGCGCGCTGGCCAAGGAACTGGGCCTGCAGCCCGACGAACGCCGGCCGCTCATCGGCATCGTGAGCCGACTCACCGACCAGAAGGGCTTCGATCTGCTGCGTCCGGTGCTGCCCGAGATCGCGGCCGTGGCCGACCTAGTGGTCCTCGGCACCGGCGACCCGCGCCTTGAAGCGGCTTTCCGGCACGCCGCCGGCCGGCACGTGGGCGTGCGCATCGGCTTCGACGAAGCGCTCGCGCACCGCATCGAGGCCGGCGCCGATCTCTTTCTCATGCCCTCGCGCTTCGAGCCCTGCGGCCTCAACCAAATGATCAGCATGCGCTACGGCACGCTGCCGGTGGTGCGGCGGACGGGCGGGCTGGCCGACACGGTCATCGACGCCGACGAGCATCCGGACTCCGGCTACGGCTTCGTCTTCGAGCGCGCCACGCCGGCAGCGCTCTTCGGCGCGCTCTTCCGCGCGCTCAAGGTCATCCACGAAGGCGGCGCCGAATCGCTGATGCGGCGCGCCATGGCCGTCGACGTCTCGTGGAGCGCCTCCGCGCAGCGCTACGAAGCGCTCATGGCGAATCTGGTGACGGCGGCTCGTCGGAACTGAACAGCTCCCCGATCCAGTCCAGCGCACTCAGGATGGGGCCCGACACAATCTTGATGGGCAGCACGCGCACTTGCGGCTCGGCCAGCGTGCCGCGCACCTCGATCTTGACGAATTGCCGCTGCACATAGTCCATCAGGCGGCCCACATTGCCGTCCGGCGAGGCGAAGGGGATCAGGTCGATGTCGAGCTGCCGGTCGGCGCGCACGCGGCCGCCGCCCACGAGTGAGAGCAGCGCCGATTCCAAACGCAGCTCATCCAAGTTCCATGAGCCGGCCTGCTCGCGGAAGCGCAGTTCGAGCCGGTGGCGTTCGGTCTGCTCGGAGCCGCCGAGCCCCAGCGCCCTGATCACGGCGTCCAGCACGGGCACCTTCCAGAGATTTCCGGCCCGCACCGAGAGCTGCCCTTCGGCGTAGCTCAGCTCGGGCTGACCAAGGCGCCCATCGCATTGCACGCTGCCCTGCAGCCAGCCGGTGACGCCGGCCTCTTCGGCGCCCGCCGCAGCGAGCTGGCGTCGCAGCAGCCCCAGATCCATGTCGAAGACCGAGGCAGAGAGCTCGTAGTCGCCGCTGCGCAGGTCCAGGGTGCCGCTCGCGCGCGCCACACCGGAGGCGCAGACGCCGGAGATTTCACGGAAGACGATGCGGTCCTCGCGCAGATCGAAGCTGCCCACCAGATCTTCGACGGGCAGGCGCGTGGGCCCCAGTTCCACCCGGTTGAGCAGCACGCCGCCCCAGCCGCGCACCACGGGGCGCTCGCCCTCGGCACCGCTCTCGATGACGAGATGCAGTTCCAGGTTGCCGCCATCTTCGGCCTGCAGCCATGTCAGGAGCTGCTGCTGCGGAATGAGCAGCAGGTCGGCAGCGCGAAACTCTGCGTCGACCACGTCGAGCTGCAAGGAGAGCCCGGCCGCCGAGTGTTCAAGGCTGGTGCTCAGCTCGCCGCCCGGGAAACCGATGCGCGCGTCGCTGAGTGAGAAGTGGCCGTCATCCAGGCGGAAGGGCAGGGTCACGCGCTCCAGCTCAAAAGGCAGATGCGCCGGCGAAAGGATCGCCTCGTGGAGCGTGCCCTCGGCCCGCACCAGACCCTGCTCATCGCGGGTCAGCTCCAGATCGATGCGCCCGCGCGGCCGCAGATCGGCCACGAAGTCGGCCGCGCGCCCGGGCAGGAAGAGTGCGCAGGCCGGGCTCACGGTGGCGCCGGCCACCGAGAGGCCGCGCAGGCCGCTGTCGTCGAAACGCAGATCCACGCGCCCGCGCTCGCCCAGTTCCACCTGCACCAAGGCCCCGTTCTGCCAGGGGTGCAGTTCCACCGAGCAGTTCTCGATGGTTTCCAGTTCCAGCCCCGGCTGCTGCAGGATCACGCGCACACCGCGCACGTCCACGAGCGGCAGCGTGGGCGGGCCCGAGTCCTCGTCGCTGGGTCCCAGCACAGCCTGCACGTGCTCGATGAGCGCCTCGATGGCGCGCGTGATGCCCAGCGTTTCGCCATCGCTGGTGATCATCACGCGCCCACCGCGGGCTTCAATCCGCAGCAGCGGCGCGCTGCTGTCGCCGTCGAGCACCGGCCAGGCGAAGTGCACGTCGACTTCGTCGCACTGCGCCACGGCCTCGCCCGTCGTGGGATCGATGAGCTGCACATCGCGCAGACGCAGGCGGTCGGGGCGCGGCAGGTTGGCGCTGCGCGCGGTGATGATCCCGGTCAGGCCGTAGTCGCTCAGCTCGGAGCGCAGCAGGTCGGTGGCGTAGCGGTCGGCCACGAACCAGCCGCCGGCCAGCACGAGGCAGCCCGAGACGAGCACCAGCGCCAAAATGCGCAGCACGTTCGTCACAGCCAGCCCTCCCACCAGCTCAGCGGCTGGTGAAAGACGTAGTGCAGGCGCTCTTCCTGGGTGGGCAACAACTCGCGCGGCCCGAGCCGCAGCCGTCCGGGCAAGTAGTAGCCGTTGTGGACACGGCCGAAGGCGAGGTCTTCGGCCGGCTGATCATCCAGCCCCGCGCTCACCTCGGCGGGCAGACGCCGAAACTGGCACTGCCCTTCGACGAGCCGCCCCGCCACGCGCCCCTGCCAGCGCAGCAGCACTCGCTCGGGGATCGCACGCTCAGCTTCACCGGGTGCGGCAAAGTCGAAAAAGAGATCAAAGGGGCGCCGCGACCAGGAAGGCACCACCAGGGCCGAGGTCAGCCGCTCGCGGCCCGACCAGCAAGCGCTCAGCGGCACGCGCAAGTTGCCTGATTCGCCCGAGACATCCACGGCGAAGCCTTCCCAAGGGAAGACCAGATTGCCGGTACGCGGCCGCGCGATCTCAAGCTGGACGTGCACGGTGAGCACTTCTCGGCCGTCGGCTTCGTTGAGGTACACGCCCTGACAGCGCACATCGAGCAGGGCCTCTTCGGTCTCCTCGCGATAGCCCACGATGGCCTCGGCCGGCGCCGCGCCCGCCGGCGCGTAGTAGCCGCGCTCGGGAGCGCTGATGCAGGCGGGCAGCAGGCTGCAGGCGAGGACGACGAAGATCGCGGCTCGAATCACGGCTGGCTCACGGAAGCGTCGGCAACGGGGCCACGATAGCAGCCGGTGGCGCCGACTTCGCGGCGATTGCAGGATCTTAGATATGGATGGCCTGATCCTCTGCCGGCTCCCCGCGTCGCCCGCCACCGCCAGCCTGGCCCAGGCCTGCGCTCGGCGCGGACTGCCCGTGCGCCTCGACCGGCCCGCCGCGGCGCGCGCCGCCGGCCCCTCCACGTTGCTCATCACGCGGCTGCCGTCGGGTACGCCGCCCGAAAGTCTGTGGCCGCTGCAGGCGCTCGAAGCCGAGGGCCGCGTCTTCGTGAACCGGCCCTCGAGTCTGCTGGTGGCGCATGCCAAGCCGCTCGCGCTGCAGCGCCTCGCCGCGGCCGGCCTGCCCGTGCCAGCGACCGTCTGCGTGGAGCGCGATGCGCCGGCCTCGCTCGACGCGCTGCCCGGCGACCGCTTCGTGGTCAAGCCGGCCGCGGGCTCCTCCGGCCGCGGCGTGCTCATCGGCCTCGATCGCGCCACGGCCGCGCGCGCGGCCCAGGCCTTCGCCGATGCCAGCGGCCCGGTGCTGGTGCAGCCCCTGCTCGGCGGCGGTCTCGATCGCCGCCTGCTCGTCGTTGATGGCGCCGTGGTGGCCGCCATGGAACGCGTTCCGGCTGGGCACGACGGCCGCGGCAATCTGCGCTACGGCGCCCAGCCGGTGGCCTTCACGCCGCAGGCCGACCAGCAGGCCCTGGCCTTGGCGGCGGCGCGCGCTCTCGCACTCGACATCGCCGCTGTCGACCTACTCGTCGACGCCGGGCAGAGCCTCATCCTGGAGGTCAACGCCTGTCCGGGCCTCGCTGGCCTGCAACGCGCCACGGGCCTGGACATAGCGAGTCTCCTCGCCGAGTCGCTGCAACGGCGCGCGGCGCAGCTCGCCGCCGAGGGGGGCGCGCCGCACACCCGTTGACGCCCCCGCGCGGGCGCGGTCATGCTGCGTCCCATGCAGCCGGCCTCGGAGCAGCTCGTCGCGATCGTCAGTGACATTCACGGCAATCGCCAGGCGCTCGCGGCCTGCCTGAGTGATGCGCACGAGCAGGGCGCCACGGCCGTCTGGTGCCTCGGCGACGTCGTGGGCTACGGCGCGCGGCCGGGCGAGTGCTTGGCGCGGCTGCACGAGGAGTCGGCGCTGCTCATCCGCGGCAATCACGAGCAGGCCGTGCTGTCGGGACCTTACGGCTTCAATCCGGTGGCCGCCGCGGCCATCGACTGGACGGCGGCCCAGCTCGATGCCGCCGCGCTGGCCGCCCTGCGCGCGCTGCCCGAGCGCATCGACACGGCCACCGCCGTGCTCGTGCACGGCTCACCTGCCCAGCCCCTCGACGAATACCTTTTCCCCGAGGATGCGCTCGACCATCTGCCGCGCAGCCGCGACTACTCGCCCAAACTGGCCCGCTCCTTCCGGCTCATCGACCGGCCCTGCTTCGTGGGGCACACGCACGTGCCCGGCGTGATCGGCGCCGATCTGCGCTGGGTCGAGCCGACCGCGCAGCAAGGCGTCTACGACACGGCTCGCCGCCCTTGCCTCATCAATGTGGGTTCGGTGGGCCAGCCGCGCGACGGCGACCGCCGCGCGAGCTATGCGCTCTTCGACGGCGAGCGCGTGCGCTTCCGGCGCATCGCCTACGACTGGCAGGCCGCCGCGGATGACATTCGTGCCACGCGCGCGCTGCCCGAGATCCTCGCGCAGCGCCTCGCCGAGGCCTGGTAGCTACAGCTACTTAGTCCGGCAGCGTGAGCGTGAGACCGCTGCGCGCCGGTGCCAGCAGCACCCCGGCGTGACGAACTGCCCGCTTTGCCGGCGCTGACTCCGCTGTGGGCACCACGCAGACGATGCCGGCGCGATGCGCGCGAGCGAGGGCCACGAGCAGCGGATCGTCGACGTCCTCCTCCGGGCCGACGAGCACGCGCCAGCCGGAGAGCAGGCCTCCTTCGCGCACGAGGGCCGTGGCGAGCAGTTCACTGAAGCGCGCGCGGCGACGCGGCGTGCTGTCCAGCACGATGCCGCCGCAGAGCATGGGCAAAAGCTCAAAGGCCGGGCAGGGCGGCGCGGGCTCGAGCAGGCGGCCCTCCGCGCTGAGGCGCAGCGCGCGAAAGGGCTTGCCCGCGGCATCGCGCAGAGAGGCCTGGCGAAGGTCGAGCGTGCCGGAGAGCAGAGCCTGCGCCGCCTCGTCATCGAGGAGCTGATGCAGCGCCGGCAGGCGCGCCTTCTCGCCGGTCTCGGGCAGACCGCGCATCAGGCGCGCCGTGCGGAAGGAGGCCTTCACGAAACTCGGCCATTCCGGCGACGTCCGCGCGCGGCGCCGCATCCAGGCCAGCGTGTCGCGATGGCCGGCATTGCCCGAGCCCAGCGGGCCGTCGTCGACCTCGGCGATCAGACCCTGCATTTCGCGGCTGCGCTGGCTGCGCGCCAGCACCGAGGCTGCGCGCGGCGCCAAGTGCCGGTCGTCGGCCTTGGTCTGCACCAGCACGCTCGCGCCGCGCCCGCGCCAGACCGCCACCGCGCGGCTCAGCAGCGGGCCGATGCCGTAGTCGTCGATGACGATCTCCAGGCCGGTCAGCGAGCCGGGACCGTGCTCGGCCAGCAGATCGCCGACGAGGCGGACGTAGGCCAGGTCGAGCAGGCCGTTCTTGGACCAGGCATCGAAGAGACGGTTGGGAATGGCGAGCGTGGCGCCGCGCAGGCCCTGGGCGCGCAGGCCGGCGAGCTGCTCGCCGAGATCTTCCCAGCCGGAAGCGGCGCGGCTCGACTTGGTGTCCACGTGCCCAATGCAGCGCTCCAGCGCGGGCACCAGCGCCAAAGGCAAGAGCGCCCCCCCCACGACGGCGCTGCCGAGCAGCTCGCCGGTGCCGGTTTCATCCAGGCCGATGAGCTGCACCAGCCCCGGGCTGGTCCCGTGCATGAGCTGGCCGCTGGGACTCTGCCTGTGCGCCGCCGGCGCGAGGCCCGGCTCGGCGGGCTCCGCGCCCTGGGGCCCCCTGGGCTGCGCGCCGCCCGCGTCGCCGCCCGTCTCGCCGCACAGCTCAGCGATGGCGGCTTCCACGAGCGCGCCCTCGGCGTCGCCCGCGCGCACCGTGCTCACGAACTTGCCCGAGGTGTAGGCCGTGAAGATCGAGCGACCCTCGGTGCGCACTTCGAAGTCCACATAGGGATTCTTGGGTGCCTGCAAGAGCGCGTGGCCGCGCCCGGCCAGCAGCGCGCGCAGCCGCTGCCGCCGTGCGTCGCTGAGCGTGCGCGAGTGCGAGGCGCTCATGCGCGCGCCTTCAGCGCAGCACCAGCCGCACGAGCGCCGGATCGTGGTCGCTGGCCTGGTTCACAAACTCCGCATTGAGATGCACGAAGCGAAACTCGAAGTGCGGAGCGCCCTCCGGGCCGGCCAGCGCCGGACTGAGCAGGATGTGGTCGAGTTGCTCCGACTGGCCCTGGAAGATGTAGCTGTAACGCTCTTCCGGCGGCAGAGTGAGCGCCGCATCCACGAGGCCGGCCGCCAGGAGTTCGGCTACCGGTGCGGAGAAGCCCGTGTCATTGAGGTCGCCGAGCACGACGAGCCGCGCCCCGCGGTCGGCTGCGAGCCGCCGCTCGACCTCGGCGCGCACGACGCGCGCCTGAGCCACCCGGCCCGCTTCGGTTGGCCGGGACGGCGGCTGCCGCAGCCCGAAGGCCGGCTCGTCGCCGATCTTGCTGCTCCAGTGGTTCACGATGACGGTGAGCGGCTGCCCACGCCAGCTCAGCTCGGCCACGAGCGGTTTGCGCGCGCCGGCGAAGGCCGGATGCTCGGGCAGGAGGCGCTGCGGCGTCGCGAGGAGTTGCAGGCCGCGCTCTTCGCGCCAGAGCAGGCCCACGCGGATGTTGCCGCCGGGCTGGCCGCCGTCGGCCTGATCTTGGGGCGGCACGTCCACATAGTGGTAGCCCGCGGCTCCCGCCGCGGCCAGCGCGCCGAGCAGGCGCTGAGCCGTGCGCTCGCTGCTGACGGTGCCGTCATCCACCGCGCCGCTGTCGTCCTGGATCTCCTGCAGCGCAACCAGGTCCGGCATGCCCAGCGCTTCCACGATGATGAGGGCCAGCTCGCGCAGCCGCCGCGCCTCAACATCCGCCGCGAGATTCTTCACGTTGAAGGTGGCCAGCGAGAGTTCCTCGTCGCGCGCGGGCCGGGCGCGCTCACGCACGACGCCGCCCAGCGCGCGCACGCTGCTCCGAATCTGCACCCGATAGGCGCCAAAGGCGTAGTCGAGCGGGCCGACGGCCGGATCCTCCAGCAGCGAGCCGACATCCACGCGCGGCGTCTTGGCCAGCAAATCGTCGAGCAGCAGCCGTTCGGGATTCTGGTCGTGGCTGCGCAGGGTCAGGCCGCCGCGCGCACTGCGCCCGCTGGCCAGCGTTCCACGGTTGCCCAGCACCCAGAGCTCACCGAAGCCATTGGTGGGCGCGATGGCCACCGCCTCCGGGATCTCCACCAGCATGCCCTCGAGGCTCTCCAGGAAATCGAGGCCGTCCTGGGCCGGGTCGAAGAGCGCGCCCTCGCGCACGTCACCGTCATCGGCGATGACGCGGTCCGGCGGCAGACGACCCTTCAGGCCCAGGCGCACGGCTTGAGGCACGGCCTGAGAGGTCCCGAGCCGGCGGAGGGCTTGCACCTCGTGCAGTTCGGTCACGGAGAGTTCGTCGTCGCGCTCCGGCTGCGTGTGCTCGGTCACCACACCGCTGAGGCTCAGCAGATCTCCAAACTGCACGCGCTCACCGGCGCCACTTGGCTGAGCGATGTCGTAGACCGCCGCGGATCCCGTGCGCACGAAGACCGCTTCAGAGGTCTCGTCACGCCCGTCTTCGCTGCCGTCCTGCGCCTGCAGCCAGAAGCCGAACTTCGCGACGGCCGTGACCACGCCCTGCACTTGCACGCGCCGCCCGGCCAGCGGCGAGAGGTGGGCCGCGCCCTGCACCGCGTGCAGTGGCGTGAACTCCGCGCCGAGCGGGGCCGCCTCGGCAGCAGGCGCTGCCCCCGCCGCACTCGTCGATCCGGCCGGCAGCGGCGCCGCGCCTGGCTCACAGCCCGCGCCCACGAGCAGCGCAGCAATCAGCAGCGCGGCAACGCACAGGATTCGGCGAAGCTGGAGCATCGCGCCGATTCTACGGATCGGGCGTCGCGGCCGGCTCGGGCTGTGCGCGGCGCGGCGAGCGGACGAAGGGCGCCTCATCGAGCTGCACTCGCACCGGCAGCGTGGCGATGCGCCAGCGCACGCGCAGCAGGAGCACGCCCGCCACCGCCGCAAGCGCCACAGCGAGTCCGGCCCACAGGCCTTGCGGGCCATAGCCCAGCGTGAAAGCCAGCACGAAACTCAAGGGAATGCCGAGCACCCAAAAACCGAGCAGGTGCAGCAGCATGGCCACCTTGGTGTCGGCCGTGCCGCGCAGAATGCCCGAGCAGACAACTTGCAGGCCGTCAAAGACCTGGAAGGCCGCGGCCAGCGGCAGCAGCGAGGCCGCCATGCCCACGACGCGCACATCGGGCGTGTAGAAGCGCGCCAGCGCTTCGGGCAGGAGCCCGAAGACCACGGAGAAGAGCAGCATGACGCCGGCCCCCAGCACGAGCGCCGCGCGCACGGCGCGCCGCAGCCCCTCGTGATCACCGCGCCCCACCGCTTGACCGACGCGCACCGAGGCAGCGATCGAGATGCCGAGCGGCACCATGAAGGAAAGCGAGGCCAGGTTCAGCGCGATGTAATGCCCGGCGAGTTCGGCCTCGCCGAGGCGGCCCATGCTCAGGCCCACGAGCGCAAAGGCTCCCATTTCCAGCAACATCTGGGTGCCGATCGGCAGGCCGAGTCGCAGCATGCCCACGAGCGGACGGAGTTGCAGCAGGTTGGGCTGCAAGGGGCGCAGGCGCGGCGCGAGCGCGGGCCAGGCCAAAGCCAGGAGCCCGGCCAGCATGGCCCAGCGGCAAATCGACGTGGCCATCGCCACGCCGACCACGCCGAGTGCGGGCAGCCCCATCCGCCCGTGCACAAAGCCCCAGTCGAGCGCCGCGTTGAGCAGGTTGGCGAGCAGGATGACGAGCACGATCGGCCGCATGCGGTGCTGCGCCTGCAAGGTCGGGCGCAGCACGACGAAGGCCAGGAAGGCCGGAATGCTGGGGATCATCCAGAGCGCGTAGTCCGCGGCCACGGGCACGATCGACTCGGGCTGGCCGGCCCAGCGCAGCACCGGTTCAGCGAGCAAGATGATCAAACCGACGGGCACCGACAGCAGCCCGGCGAGCAACAGGCCGCGCTGCACGGCGCGCGCCTCGCCGACGCGGTCGCCTGCGCCAAGAGCTTGGTTCACCAGCGGATCCACGGCCAAGATCACCCCCATCGAGAATCCGATGAGCATCCAGGTGAAGAGGCCGCCGATGGCCACGGCGGCGATCGGGCCGGCCGTGTCGCCGGGCAGGCGGCCGACCATGAGGCCATCGACCACGTTCATGGTCATCATGCCGACCTGCACGAAGACCACGGGCAGCGCGAGGCGCGCCTGCGCCAGGGCCTCGCCGCGCCAGTTGGTCGTGGCGGCGTGCGGCTTCAGGTCTTGGTTTCGTGCCGGCGGGCTGGACATGCGGCCCACGGTAGCCGCGCCGCAGGGCCTTCGCCACGCGCGTTAGGATGGGCGCCATGATCACGCCACCCGCCTCACCTGCGCGCTGGGTCTCCGCCTGCCAACTCGCCGACCTGCAGCAGCGCGGCTCGCTGGCCGTGACGCTGGAGCGCGTGCGCCTCGCACTCTTCTGGCACGACGGCGCGCCCCGCGCCATCGCCAACGCCTGCAATCACAAGGGGGCGCCACTCGCCGGCGGCCAGATGCGCGGCGACTACGTGGTCTGCCCCTGGCACGCCTGGGAATACAACGTGAAGACCGGCGTCGGCCGGCCGCCCTACGATGTCGAGGCCGTGGCCAGCCACGCCTGCGAGGTCCGCGGCAGCGAAGTATGGGTGAATCTCGCGCCGGCTTCGCCGCGCGTCGTGACCACGCACGCCGTCCACCCGCTGGCGCGCCCGGTCGTCCACGAGCCGCACGAGCGGCCGCGCGTGCTCGGCCTCTCCACCACCGCGATGGCGGCCGACAATCCGCGCTTCTCCACCAGCGACCATCTGCTTGAGCACGCCCTCGATCACGCAACCAAAGAGCTGAACGCGGAGACGCGGCTCCTGCGCCTGCGCGAGCTGTCCTTCCGCGAGTGCGAGGGCAACTACAGCAAGGCTGCGCGCGCCTGCACGTGGCCTTGCGCGATCACTGAGCGCGACCCGCAGGATGGGCTCACGCCGGTCTACGAAGGCTTGGTGCACTGGGCCGACGTCGTGCTGGTGGCCACGCCGATCCGCTGGGGCGCGCCTTCCTCGCTCTACACCAAGATGATCGAGCGCATGAACACCATCCAGAACCAGGTCACCATCGCGAACAAGGTGCTCATCGAGCGCAAGGTCGCGGCCTTCATCATCATGGGCGGCCAGGACAACATCCAAGCCGTGGCCGGCCAGATGCTCACCTTCTTCAGCGAGCTGGGCTTCTCCTTCCCCCAGTTCCCCTTCATTGCGCACAGCCGCGGCTGGTCGTCCGAGGACATGGAGCGCAACGTGCGTGCGGTGCAGGCCAGCGAAGACCTGCGCGCTGGCGCGCGGGAACTCGTCGCTCGGGCGCTCGACACCGCGCGCCACCTGCAGCCGCCCGGACATTTCGAGCGCGGCGGACGCAAAGCCAGCCGCGACGCCGCAGCGCAGGATCCGGCCGGCGTTCAGGACTCTGCCGGCGCGCGATGAGCGCCGGCCGGCCCAATCCTTACCCGCCCCTGATCGGCCACCGCGGCGCGCGCAAGCACGCGCCCGAGAACACGCTGGCCGGGCTGCGTTGCGCGGCTGACTTCGGTGTGAGCTGGGTGGAGTTTGACGTGAAGCTCAGCCGCGACGGCGTGGCCCTGCTGATGCACGACGAGACACTGGAGCGCACGACCAATGGCCGCGGCCGCGTGGCCGACACCGCTTGGAGCACGATCGCGGCGCTGGACGCCGGAGCGCGGTTCGGCCCTCGCTTTGTCGGTGAACGCGTGCCCACTCTTGCCCAAACGGTGGAGTTGCTCGACGAGCTGGGCCTCGGCGCCAACGTCGAGATCAAGCCCTGTCCCGGCCGCGAAGTGGAAACCGGCCGCCTCGTCGCCACCGAACTGGCGCGCCTCTGGCCGGCACGTCTGCCAGCGCCGGTGCTCTCGAGTTTCTCTGAGGCCGCACTGGAAGCTGCACGTGCCGCGGCGCCACAGCTTGCGCGCGGACTGCTCGTGGGCGCACTGCCTCTCGACTGGCAAGCGCGCGCCGAGCGCCTGGGCTGCATCGCCGTGCACTGCGGCGCGCGTGAGCTGACTGCCGAGCAAGTGCGCGCCGTGAAGCAGGCCGGCTATCCGCTGCTGGTCTACACCGTGAATGACGCCGCGCAGGCTGCGCAACTGCGCGCCTGGGGCGTGGACTCGCTCGTCACGGATGATCCGCCGGCGTTGAGCGCCTAGTGCGCCCGCGGCGGGGGCTCGGCGGTGCCGCTCAGACACCTCGCCGACTCGGCCGATGCGGCCGAGAGGTCGGCTCGGAACTCGCGGCACACCGACCCCCGCCGCGTCGCACCGCGATGCAGTTATGGGAAGGCAGTTGGCTGTCGGTGGGCGCACTGCGGCGGCCTCGGCTGATCGGGCGAGAGCGAGGACAGACCGGCGAAGCACCCCC
The DNA here is from genome assembly GCA_052387675.1 of Planctomycetota bacterium. GTDB lineage: Bacteria > Planctomycetota > B15-G4 > B15-G4 > B15-G4 > JBQTIY01. Next base: position 264,488 of record JBQTIY010000001.1, read on the forward strand.
GGGTCGCCGCAGAGCGGAGCCCGTGGCAGCCGCGGAGCGCTCAGTGCTGCAGCCACTGCTCCAGGGCTCGGCGCTCTGAAAGGCTGAGACGCAGGACGGCCTTGCTGCGACGCGCGATGATGTCGTCAACGTGGCTGGCCCATTCGTGAGCGCGCATCCAGCGCAACTCCGCCTCGTAGAGCCCGCCGCCGAAGTCGGTGCCGAGCTGCCCGCCGGCTTGGGCGAGTAGATCGGCGGCTTGCGTGCCATGACGACGCGCAAGACCGGCCAACACGGCGGGCGGCACGTGCGGCCAGGCCGCGGTGAGATTGGTGAGCAGCGCGGCGAGACGCGCCGGAGCATTGGCGCCGGCCGGCAGGTCGCCGCCGGGCAGCGGAGCAGTGGCCGTCCAGCCGCTGCCCTGCTGGCCGTAAAGTTCGTCGAGTGCGCGCTCGGCCAGCCGCCGCGCGGTGGTGAGTTTGCCACCCAGAATCGTGAGCAAGGGGGGGCCGGCGTCCGCGCGGCGCCGGCCGTCCCATTCGATGCGGTACTCGCGCGAGACCTGCGAGGGATTGTCCGCCGCGCGCCCTGTCGCACCGCCCTGGGCGTCAGCGGCGACCAGAGCGCGCATGCCGCAGAAACTCCAGAGCACGTCGCTGGGCGCGATCGAGCGCCGCAAGAAGCGATTGCTGGCCTCGCAGAGCGCCTGCACTTCGGCGGGCGTCACTTCAGCCAGGCTCGGCGCCGTGCGCACGACCTCGGTCGTGCCGATGCAGGTGAACTCCTCTTCGAAGGGCATCACGAAGACGATGCGGCGGTCGGGCTGCTGCAGCATGTACGCGTGCTCGCCTTGGTAGAGCCGCGGCACAACGATGTGGCTGCCCTGCACGAAGCGCAGGCCGGCGCGCGGCGGCCGTGCGGCGGCGGTGGCCTGCACGTCCAGCGCCCAAGGGCCGGCGGCGTTGATCACTGCGCGCGCGAGGACTACCTCCAGGGCAGCGGTCGCTGCGGCGGTCGCAGCCGTCGTGCTCGCCGTGCCGCTCACGGTGCGAGGCGAGCCGGTGGCCGTGCGCCGCAACTCGGCACGCCAGAGCCCGCCCTCGCGGCGCGCCGAGAGGAACTCCGTGCGCGTGGCGATGCGCGCGCCCAAATCCGCCGCGGCGCGGGCGTTGGCCAGCACGAGGCGCGCGTCGTCGGTGCGGCAGTCGGAATAGAGGTAGCCGCGGCGCCACTCGGGTCGCAGTGGCTCGCCGAAGGGCGTGCCGCTGAGCGTGAGCGCCTCGCTGACCGGCAGCGTGCGACGGCCGCCGAGGCGGTCGTAGAGCCACAGGCCCAACCGGATCATCCAGACCGGACGCAATCCTGAGACGTGCGGCATGACGAAGCGCAGCGGCTGCACGAGATGCGGCGCCGTGGACAGCAGCACTTCGCGCTCGGCCAGAGATTCGCGCACGAGCCGGAAGGCGCCGTGCTCCAAGTAGCGCAGCCCGCCGTGAATGAGCTTGCTGCTCGCCGAGGACGTGCCGCTGGCCAGATCGTCGCGCTCGCAGAGCAGCACCGAGTGTCCGCGGCCGGCGGCGTCGCGCGCGAGGCAGGCGCCGTGGATGCCGCCTCCAATGATGAGCAGATCGTAGACGCCGTCGGCGGGCGGCCCGGTTGCCTTCATCCGCCCTGCCGGCTGAGCACGCGGCTCACGGCGGCCTGCCAGCCGCCCCAACGTTCCTCGCGCTCGGCTGCGGTCATGGTGGGTTCGAAACGGCGCTCGCACTGCCAGCGCCGCGCGAGTTCCGCGGGCCTGGGCACGAGTCCGACCTGCTGCCCCGCGAGCAGGGCAGCGCCCAGCGCCGTGGTCTCCACCAGCGCCGGCCGCTCGACGGGCAAGTTCAGGATGTCGGCCAGGAACTGCATGGCGTAGCCGTTGTGCGCGAGGCCGCCGTCCACGCGCAGCGCGGCGGGAGCGGGCGCGCCGTCAGCGGCCATGGCCTGCAAGAGTTCGCGCGTCTGAAAGCCCACGGCCTGCAGCGCGGCCGCGGTGATGTCGGCGGCGGTTGCGTCGCGCGTGAGCCCCAGCACGGCACCGCGCGCCTCGGCATCCCAGTGCGGCGCGCCGAGGCCCACGAAGGCCGGCACGAGGTGGACGCGACGGCGTGAGTCGGCGCGACGGGCCAGCGCCTCCGACTCGGCCGCGTCGCGAAAGAGCTGCAGGCCGTCGCGCAGCCACTGCACCGTGGCGCCGGCGGAGAAAATGCTGCCTTCGAGTGCGTAGCGCGTCTGGCCGTCGATGCGATAAGCCACCGTGCTCAGCAGCCGGTGCTGTGAGCGCGGCGGCCGGCTGCCGACGTTGAGCAGTGCGAAGGCGCCGGTGCCGTAGGTGCACTTGAGCCCGCCCGGCTCCCAACAGGCTTGTCCGATGGCTGCGGCCTGCTGATCACCCACCGCGGCAGCGATGCGGATCGGCGCGCCGAAGTGCGCCGAGTCTGTGGTGCCGAAGTCGCCGGCCGTGTCGCGCACTTGCGGCAAGAGCGCGCGCGGCACGCCGAAGAGCGCAAGGAGTTCCTCGTCCCAGTCTTGGCGCACGATGTCGAAGAGCGCCGTGCGCGACGCATTTGTGGCATCGGTGAGGTGGAGCGCTCCGTGAGGCGCGCCAGCACTCTGGCGCCCGACCGTACCTGCGCGCGAGGCCGCCGCTCCAGCTCCCGTCGGGCGCCGGGTGAGCCGGTCGATGAGGAAGCTGTCGATCGTGCCGCAGGCCAGCTCGCCAGCCGCGGCGCGCGCGCGCGCGCCGGGCACATGCTCGAGCAGCCAGGCGATCTTGCTGGCCGTGAAGTAGGGATCGAGCAGCAGGCCGGTGCGCTGCTGCACCAGCGGCTCGTGACCGGCCGCGCGGAGGGCGTCGCAGGCTGCGGCAGTGCGACGATCCTGCCAGACGATCGCCGGATGGATCGGCCGGCCCGTCGCGCGCTCCCAGAGCAAGACGGTTTCGCGCTGATTGCTCAGGCCCATCGCTGCGACCTGTTCGGCTCGCAGCCCTGCGTGCGCGAGGACTTCGCGGCAGACCGTGAGCGCGTCCTCGGCAATGCGCTCCGCGTCGTGCTCCACCCAGCCCGGCTGCGGATAACTCTGCGGCAGTTCGCGCTGCGCCACGCCGTGCAGCACCCCCTCCGCGTCGAAGAGCAGCGCCCGCGTGCTCGTGGTGCCTTGGTCGAGGGCCAGCAAGAACTGCGCTGCGCTCATGCTCAGGATCCAGGCCGCGCAGGAGCGGGCCACGTCACGAGCACCGCCGCCAGCAGCAGGCCCAAGCCGCCGAGCCACCAGCCGAGGCGCACGCTGCGCGGCGCGTAGTCGAGCTGCAGCGCGCTGCGCTCCGCCGGCAAGTAAACCGCTGTGGCCACGCCGTCGGCGAGGCGCAGCGTCACGGGCCGATCCGGCACCCGGCTGCTGCGCACGCCAGCCACGGCATCGAGGACGACTTCGGGCTGCGGCGCGACGCCCACTGCCGTCCAGCCGCCATGCAGCGCGAAGGTTTCGGCGAGCAGCACCCAGCCGCCGGACGGCGGGCCGCGCCGCGGATCGGCCAACCGCGTCACGCTCAGTGACTCGGCGTGCGCGCGCTGCACGGGCAGCATGCGTGGCGCGCCGCGTTCAGCACAGAGCGCAACCGTGCGCGCCACGACCTGCTGCAGTGCCTGGCGATCCTCCGGCCGCAACGGCCATTGCACGCGCGTGATGCGCGCCGCGGTGGCCAGCGTGCTTGTGCTCGTGTTGGCGCTCGTGCCCGCGCTCACAGCCGCGCCCGCCGCTTCCTCTACGAACACGATCTCATCGAGGGCGAGCAGCTCTTCGGGCAGTGGCAACTCACCCCGCGGAAAGCCGACGACCGTGGCCGCGAGCATGGGAAAGGCCGGCGCATCAAAGAGTGCATAGGTCACGGCGGAGTCGCGGTCGTCGAGCACGGCGATGACGCTGCTCGGCTCCAGTGCACGTGGCCGCGCCCAGGGGTTGTCCAGCACCTCGGTGCCGTCGATGCCCGGCGGAAAGGCCTGCGAGCCGAAGGGATCCCAGACCTGATCCGGCAAGCCGCGCTGGTGTCCGGTGACGAGCCAGCGCGTGGAGAGCACACCGAGGCGCCGCCAGCGCGTTTCGTCCCAGAGCGGCGCGCCCTCGCTGCCGTAGGCGTGGCGCTCCAGTGCGAGCGGCCACACATGACCGAGCAGGCCGCCCACAATCTCGAGTCCGAAGGCGGCCGCCACAAACTGCTCATTGCGCGCGGCCGGCGAGGCGAGGTCCACCTGCATGGCGCGCTCGTCGCGGCGCAGCTTGGCGACGTCGCGCCAGTTGGGATAGCGCCAGCGCAAAACCTCCGTCAGCGAGGCCGGCTCAGCCAGGATGCGCGTGTGTTCGCCGGACTGCAGCAGCAGCGGCAGGGAACCCAGCGCGAGGAGCAGTCCCGCCGCCAAGCTGGCGAGGCGTTGACCACGGCAGAGTCGCGCGATGAGCGCGGCTCCGCCCAGCCCGGCCAGGATCGGAAGCGTGGCGCTCACGAGCACCCAGGCGCGGTCGGCATTGCGAATGCGATCAAAGGGCGGCAGCCAGCTCAGCGCGGCGTGCGCAGGCCCGCCGAAGGCAACGGCCAGCCCGAGCAGGAGCGCGAGGCTGGCCGCAGCGACGCCCGGCCGGCGCAGCAGCCAGAGCGCGGGCAAAAGCAGCAGCAGCGGCAGGCCGCCCGTGCGCAGGAGCAGCCGCTCCCACGCCAGACTCAAGGTGAATCCGCCTCCCCCTCCGTCGGACCCGCCCAGCGTGAGACCTTCCAGTACTTCGCTGGAAAGATCACCGCCGCGACTGCTGCCGGCAGCCCACTCCGCGAAGCCCGCCAGCTTGGCCGCGGCGAGCAAGAGCGCCACGAGCAGAGCGAGGCTGCCCCAGGAGAACGCCCGGCGCCGCACCGCCGCGCCGCCGCGCAGAGCCTCGACCACGATCCACAGCAGCAGGAGCAGCGCGGTGTAGGCGTAGACGTAGAGCCCGCCGGTGAAGATCTGCGCCGCAACGAGCAGGGCCAGCGCGCCGGCCGCGCGGCGCGGCCTCTGCCCATGCAAGAGCGCCTCGGTAGCGAGCAGGATCCAGGGAATCAGCGCGTGCGCCGCGCCGTACATGACCAGATTCCAGGACTCCATGCGCAGGTAGTGAGTGGAACTGAAGATCACGCCCGCCAGCAGCGCGCCGACGAGGACTTGCGTCTCGTCCGCACCCGAGCTGGGGCCTGCGCCCGGGCCTGCGCCCGGGCCGGCGCGCCGACCCAGCCGCCGCACGAAGAGGAACATGCCCAGCCCGGCCAGCGAGAGATGCAGCAGCACCGTGAGGTTGATCACGAGCAGCGGCGCGAGGAAGGCGGAGAGAATCAGGACCGGCGCATAGAGCGTGGGCGTTTCGGGGTTGGCGTGGAAGGGCCCGCCCCCGTTGAGCAGCGGCTGCCAGAGCGGGAGCTGCCCGTGCTCTTGCAGTGAGGAACCCAAGATCGCGAAGCGCGGGTACTGGAGCTGGGCCGAGTCGTAGCCGTAGAGCAGCGCATCGTCGGAGAGGAACTGCCGGCCGAGCAGCCACGGCAGCAGCGCGGGCACCAGCGCCAGGACCACTGCCACCCACCCCAGGCCTGCGCGACTCGGTGCCGTCATGGCGGATGAGTTTAGAGAAAAGTTGGCTGCACGAAATTCTGATTCGGCGCGCAACTCACTCCGCGCTGGTGCCGACATCACTCGGCCCCCTGCCCTGTCCGCCCTCCGAGAGACTCATGAGTTCACCGCTGCGCTGTGTCCAGGCTGCCCACCTCCGTCTCGATGCCCCCCTGCGCTGCGGCGATGACGCCGTGCGCGCTCAACTGGCCCGCGCCGCCCGTCAGGCGCTCGTAGACCTCGTGGACCTCTGCCTGGCCGAAGAGGCGCAGGCGCTGGTGCTCGAAGGCGAGCTTTTCGACATCGAGCGGCTGACGCTCTCCGGTGAAGATCTCTTGGCGCAGCAGCTCGGGCGCCTGGCTGAAGCGGGCGTGCGCAGCGTGCTGCCGGCCGAGACCGTGCAAAGCGCGCGCGGCGCCTCAATTCGTTGGCCGCGCGCACAGCTCACGCTTTCCGAGGCGGCACCCGCAGCCGTGCCGGGTCTACCAGGCCTGCCCCGCAACGACGAGTTGCCGCCGCTCTTCGGCCGGCACCACGGCGAGAGCGGCCCGGCCGGCGCGCGCCTGCTCACGCTGCGCGCCGGTGCGCCGCCTCAGGTCGAGTTTCGCGCCGTGGCACGCGTGACCTGGGCCACGCTCGACCTCAGCGGCGCGCTCAGCGCGCTGACGGGCCGCGCGGAGCTGCTGCAGGCCGCGCTCGCCGCCTTCGAAGCCCGGCGGACCGAGAGCACCGCAGGCGCGGCCGGCGTCCCCGCCACGCAGTGGATGCTGCGCGTGCGCCTCGCGGGGCCCTGCCCCTCCGCGGCGGAGCTGGCCGACCCGGCCCTGCTCGCCGAACTGGGCCATGAATTGCAGGCCCGTGCCCAAACGGAAGGCGTGCTGCTGGCCGAGTTCCGCGACGAGGGCTTGCACCGGCCAGTCGACGGCGCCGAGGCGCACCGCGGCGCGCCCGATCTCTTGGGCCTCTCGCTCGAGGTCGTCGAAGAGTTGGCCAGCGACCCGGAGCTACTGCAGCGCCTGGCGCCCGCCACTCTCGGCGGCGCGTTGAGTCCCACGTCGGGCCGCGCCGAATGGCTCGCGGGCCTGCTGCCAGGTCTGCCGCCAGTCACTGCCGAAGCGCTTCTGCGGAGGAACGACGCTTGAAGTTTTCCACCTTCAATCTGCAAGCCTTCGGCGGACTCAAGGACCTGCACGCCGAGCACCTCGACGAGCGCGCGCTCTTCGTTTTTCTGGGCGGCAACGAGTCCGGCAAGAGCACGCTGCGCGAGTTCCTGACCTCCATGCTCTACGGCTTTGCACCCGCCGAGCGCGCCATCCACGACTTCGCGCCGCGCGATGGCAGCGCTCCGCAGGGCTCGGCGCGCTTGGTGCGCGCCGACGGCGCCGCGCTGGACATCACACGACGCCTGCGCCACGCGCCGCAAGCGCAGTTCGCCGAGGCCGGCGCCGAAGGCCGCGAGCACGGCAATCTGCCGCTGCCCGGGCTGGGCGCCGTGCCGCGTGAACTCTATCGGGGCACGCACTCGCTGGGCGCCGCCGACCTCGGCGAACCGGACGAGTCCTGGTGGCAGATCATCGAGGAACGCCTGCTGGGCGGACGTCCCCCGCGCGACCTCGTCACGGCGCGGGCCGCGCAAGCTGCGCTGGCGCAGCGCCGCCGCCTGCTCTGGCAGGACCACGGCCGCGGCGACACGCGCGAACGCCGTCTCGCGCTCACGCTGCGCCGCCTGGAACGCGAGCGCAGCGCTGCCGCCACGCGCGGCCGACGCCTGCTCGAACTGCGCGAACTCATCGCGGGCCGCTGCTGGCACATCCAGGCCACGCAGGAGCAACTCCTGGAGATCCAGGCGCGCTTGCGGCGCGTGGAGCGCCTGCTCCCAGTGCTGCGCGCGCTCGATGAGATCGAGGGGCTGCGCCGCAGCTCCTCGGAGCGGCTGCAGCGCGATGACTTGCCCGAAGAGGCGCGCGAACTCCTCGCCGCGCGGCGCGAATCGGCCGCTCAGGCGCAGGCGGCTGCGCAGACCGCCGAGCAGAGCCTCGCCGAGCAGACCCGCGCCGCCGCTCTGCCGGCCGCCGAATCAGCGGTGTTGGCCGTCGAAGACGAGCTGCGCGAACTCATCGCCGAAGCCGCGGTGCACCATCAGGATGTGGTCCACGTCAACGATCTCGACCGCGAGGGCGATGCCCAGCGCGCGCTCTTCGACGAGCGGGCCACGCAAGTCTTCACGCGCGGGCTCGAAGCGGCCGAGCGAGACACGCTCTTGCGCCTGCGCCCCACCGAACTGGCCGCGCATTGCAAGGCCTGGGAGGACGCCCGCCGCCGGCCCGAACTCGCCGCTCAGGACGTGGCTCACGCCCAGCAGTTCGTGAAGGCCGCCGAGACGGACCTGGATGTGCTCGGCACGGTGGACGCCGAGCGCAAACTGCGCTCCCGCGAGGAGGGCCTGCGCGGTCTGCAGGCCAAGGAAGATCTGCTCAAGGCGCTGCGCCGCGACATCGACATGGCCAAGGCGCAGGCCACGCGCGCCAGCGCCAAACTCAAGGCGGCGCGCGGCAATGCTCCGCTGCTGCGCGGCGTGGGCCTCATCACGGCGGCGCTCGCCGTCGGCCTCACCCTGCTCACCGGCGGCTCGACGGCCTATGTGCTGCTGGGCAGCGTTGCGGGGGCTCTGCTGATCGGCGGCGTGCTGGCTCTGCGCGGATTGCGGGGCCAAAACTCCCAGCACCCCGATGAAGTGCGCGCCGACGCCCAAGCCCGCGAATGCGCACGGCTGCGCACCGGCCTGGAACTGGCCGATCACGAACAGGTCACCGCACAGCTCGAGAAGGCGCGCCAGGGTCTGGCCGTCGTCGCGGCGAGGCCGGAACTCGAGCGCCGGCTCGTCACCGCGCGCCAGCAGCTCGAAAAGCAGCAGGAGCACTTCACACAGGCCGAGCAGCAGTGCGAAGCTGCGGCCCGGCGGGTCGCGGAGTTTCTGGCCGGACTGCCCATCGTGGCGGCCCGGCTTGCCTCCCCAGGCACGGAACTGCTGCATGACCTCGAAGAGCTGCGCACGCTGCAGCGCGAGCAGACGCGTCTCTCCGGCGAACGCGAAGCCGTGGCGCGTCGCGTGCGCGAGCGCCAGGCGCGCAGCGTGCGGCTCACCGAACAGCTCGCTCTGCCGTCGAACATGGACGCGGCCCCGCTCTGGAACGAGCGCCTGCAGCGTGCGCTCACCGCGCGGCGACAGGCTCAGGATGCGCAGGGCCGCCTGCCGGCGCTCGGCGCCACGCGCGACGAGTGCGCGGCCCGGCTGGCGCTGGCGAGCCGCGAGCTCCAGGCGCTCGAGTCCCGGCTCGCGGCCTTGGATCCGGCGCAGCCCACGCCCGCCGCCGGCTTGGCTTGGCTCGAGCAGGCCCGCGCCTGGCGGGCGCAGGCCAGCGCCCTTGAGCAGGCGCTGCACGAGCGTTTCCCGGACTGGCGCGAGCGCGGCGAGGAGGCGCGCGCGGCCGTCGCGGCGGGCGAAGTCCTTGAGCTCAGCAGTGCCGATCAGGTGGCCTTGCAGCGACAGCTCGAACAGCTTGAAGCCGCACTGCAAGCCTTGCGCGCCGAACTGCAGGCGCTGGGAGCGGAACGTGACACGCTGGCCGAGCAGCGCGACCTCGCGGACGTGGACGGCGCCATCGAGGCACTGCGCGAGGAACGCCAGGAAGTGGCCCGTGCGCATGACCGTCTGGCCCTCGCTGCCGCCGTACTCGGCGAGGCCGAGTGCCGGCGCCGCGAGCGTTACGAACCGGCCGTCCTGGGACGGGCCGCTGAACATCTCGCCGCCTTCACCGACGGCGCCTGGACGCGGCTTTCGGTCGAACACGACGAGGGCGGCCGGCGCCTGTGGGCGCACCCGCGCGGCAGCGCACCGGCCGTCGCCGTCGCGCAGCTTTCGAGTCTGGGCCTGCGCGAACAATGCGGCCTGGCACTGCGTCTGGCCGCAGCGCAGGCGCTCGATGGCGAAGAGCCGTTGCCACTGCTACTGGACGAAGTCTTCTCGCATTGGGATCCCGAGCGCACCGAGCGCGGCCTGCAGCGTCTGGCGGAAGTCGGTCAGGGCGAAGGCCGGCAGATCTTGCTGCTCACGAGCCGCCCCGAGCAGGCCGAGAGCTGGCGCACGCGAGCAGCCGCAGGTGTTTCCGCACTGCCGGGCTTGCTAGCATCGAGCCCGCGTCCGAGTCGTGCGCGGGCGCACAAGGAGACCAACCTTTGCTCAAGAGTTCCTGGAAAGTGAAGTCTGTTCTGCTGGTCCTGGCCCTGTGCATGACCCTGTCGGCGTGCACTGGACCTTTCAATGCGACAAAGCGGCTCCATAACTGGAACCGCAGCTTCGACGGTTACGACGGCTGGGCCGAAGAGGGCGTGTTCCTCCTCTGCTGCATCCTGCCGTATCCGTTGACGGTGCTGGGCGACTCCCTCATCTTCAACTCGGTCGAGTTCTGGGGCGGGACGAACCCCGTCGCGCCGGCTGGCATGGCAATGGCCAGCGGCGAGATGGACAAGGTCGCCTCGACCTTCGGTGTCCAGCCCGAGGTGCACACCGTGGCCATGGGCCCAGTGGCCCTGCGCTAGAGCCGTAACACTTCTGTCGGACCCTGCGCCCGCGAGGATGGTCAGCCCTTTCTCGCGGGCGCGGTCTTTTTTCCAACACTCGCCGAGGGGCGTTTGTGACTCGGCGCCGCGGCTGCGCGGGCGGAGTGCGCGCGCCGCGGGAAGGGCATCGGTTACATTCGCCCTCCCAGTGCGCATAGACGCACCTGTGCGCAGCCGAGGCCGAGGGAGAGCGTTGCCCCAACCCGTCCGATTCGCCGCCTTGGCCGTGCTCGCCGTGTGCTCGGCCGGCTGCATCCTGAGTCCCGAGCGGGCCGTGCTCGAGGCCGATGCCGAGGTGCTGCCCCTGCTCGCCGAGGCCGAGCAGTCCACGCTCGCGAGCCGCGAGAGCCAGCTCGAACGGCCGCTGCCCGAGGTCGAGCAGCCCGAGTCGCTGGACGAGGACGCCTTGCCGGCTGAGGTCGAGTCGGAGGATGAGACCTCTGGCACCAGCGCGGACGGCTCAACGGCCCCCGCGCCGCTGCTGCTGGACTTGCAGGCCTCGCTCGCCCAAGCCTTCCGGACGGGCCGCGACTACCTGAACCAGAAGGAGTCGCTCTACCAGACGGGCCTCGGTCTCACGCTCACCCGGCACAGCTTCGGCCCGCAGCTCGATGCCACCATCGCGCTGCTCTGGGCCGACTCCGAAAACGCCGCCGGAACGAGCACGCTCGGCGGCAGCTTCGGGCTCTCGCAGCGCCTCCACGAGGGCGGCAGTTTCGGTCTCACGACCTCGCTCTCGCGCCTGGCCACCGGCGGCAATCTGGGCCCCGGCGTGAACGACCCGGCCTGGAGCTCGGCGGTGAACTTCAGTTTCGATCAGCCGCTGCTGCGCGGTTACGGCCACGAGGTCAGTCACGAGGCGCTCACTCAGGCCGAACGCAACCTGATCTACTCCGTGCGGGATTTCGAACTCTTCCGCCAGGACCACAGCATCGATATCGCGCGCGACCACTTCGATCTGGTGAGTCAGCGCCAGCGCCTGAGCAACTTGGAGCAGAACTACCGCGACGCGCTCTTCGACCGCGACAAGTCCGACGCGCTGCGCCAGGTGGACAGAAATCGCGACGAGGACGTCTTCTTGGCCCGGCGCCGTTTGATCAATGCCGAGAGCGACGTGCTCGCTGCGCGCGCCGACTACCGCCGCGCCGTCGACAGCTTCAAGATCCGGCTGGGGCTCTCTACCGATACGCCCGTGGAGATCGCCGACGACAGTCCGCCCTACGAGCCGGTGCGGCTCGATGCCGACTCGGCGGTGAGTGTGGCCCTGGCCAACCGGCTCGACCTGCGCACGGCCGCCGAACGCCTGCAAGATGACGAGCGCGCCCTGCGCATCGCCGCCGACGGGCTGCGCCCCGACCTCGGTCTCTCGGTTGACTACGGTCAGGCCGGTGCCGGCAATGCCATTGGCCCGGCCAAGCCCGACGATTGGTCGGCCAGCGCCGGGCTCACGCTCTCGCTGCCGCTCAACCGGCAGGCCGAACGCAATGCCTACCGTTCCACGCAGATTGCGCTGGACCGTTCGCGGCGCGACTACGAGCTCTTGCTCGACGGCGTGGACCGTGACATTCGCGACCAGTTGCGCCAGCTCCGCCGCATTGAGCAGCAGATCGAACTGCAGATCGAGCAGATCGCGCAGGAGCAGCGCGCCGTGGCCGTGACCGAGATTCGCTACGAGGCCGGCGACGCCGAGAGCCGCGACCTGCTCGATGCGCGCCAGTCGCTCGTCGATGCGCAGAACGCGCTGATCGACCTCAAGGCCAGCCACTACACCTCACGGCTGAGGCTGCTGCGCGACCTCGGCCTGCTCTTCGTCAGCGCAGAAGGGATGTGGCGCCAGTGAAATTCCCCATGGTCGTGCTCGTGCTGGTCGGCGTCGGAGGCGCCGCGGCGCTGGCTCTGCGCTCCTTCTCGCCCGACACGGGCGCGGCCGCCGGCGCCGCCACCGAGGCCTCCTTCACGGCCACGCGCGGCGACCTCATCGTGACGCTCGTGGAGAACGGCGAGCTCGTGGCCAAGGAGGCGCAGAAGCTCTCCACCGGCACCGACAGCTCCGGCAAGATCACCTTCCTCATCGAGGAGGGCAGGGCGGTGGGCCAGGGCGAAGTACTGGCCCGCCTCGACACCACCGACCTGGAAACCAATGTGCAGGAGATGGAGCTGGAGATGTCGCGCACGCAGGCCGACCTGGCCTCGGCCCGCACGGAACTGGAGATCCAGCAGACCGACAACGCCGCCAACCGCGAGAAGACGGGCATCGCGCTGGCCAAGGCCCAGCAGGAGCTGGACCGCTACCGCGACGGCGACGCGCCCTCCGAGCGCCGCAAGCTCGAAGTGGCCATCAAGGAGGCTGAAACCAACTACAGCCGCCTCAAGAAGAAGGCTGAGGACAGCCGGCTGCTCTTCGACAAGACCTACATCAGCCGCAGCCAGCTCGAACAGGACGACATCGAGTTCGAGCGCGCGACGGTGCAGCTCGAGGGCGCGCGCATCGACCTGGAGATGTTCGAGAAGTACACGCTGCCGATGACCATGCGCGAGCGCGAAGTCTCGGTGCGCGACGCCGAGCGCGAGCGCGACAACGCCGAGCTGCGCGCCGAGTCCACCGTGCGCAACCGCGAAGTCGCCGTGCGCGAGAACGAGCAACGCCTGAAGATGCAGACCGAGCGCCTGGAGAAGATGCGCTCGGAAGTGGCCAAGATGACCGTCACCGCGCCCAGTCCCGGCATCGTGCTCTACGGCGACCCGAACGAGCCCTGGTACCGCGAGAACATCCGGCTGGGCGGCGATGTGTGGGGCGGCATGGTGCTCTTCACCCTGCCCGACCTGCGCGTGATGCAGGTCAAGCTCAAGATCCACGAGGCCGACATCAACAAGCTCAAGGAAGGGCAGTCGGCCACGGTGACGATGGACACTTACCCCGGCGTGGTGCTCAAGGGCGAGGTGACCAAGATCGCCTCCATCGCCTCCGGCGCCGACCGCTGGAGCCGCGACTCCGAAGTGAAGAAGTTCGACATCGAGATCACGCTTGAGCGCAACGAGGAGCTCAAGCTCAAGCCGGGCGTCTCGTCCAAGGCCGAGATCTACGTGGACACGCGGCCGGACGTGGTCCACGTGCCGCTGCAGTGCGTCTTCCTGGAGGAGGGCAAGAGCTGGGTCTGGGTGCTCGATGCCAACGGCGTGGCCGAACGCGCCGAAGTGAAGACCGGCCTGAGCAATGACAGCTATGTCGAGATCGCCTCGGGCTTGGAAGCCGGGCGCCGCGTGCTGCTCTACAACCCGCGCTTGCAGGGCGCGGCGGGCAGCAGCGAGGGCGAGGAGGGCGAGGACGCCGAGCAGTCGAAGGACGGCAAGGGCGAGAAGTCCGGCGGCAAGAAGGGCGACGGCGATTCCGCTCCGAAGGCCGGCGGCACCGATGGCGGCGGCGGCGGCGCAGGCGAGGCCGGCGCGGCAACTCCCGCCGCCAGCACCTCGTCCACCTGACCCGCTGCGTGTCCGCCCCCCAAACTTTGGCTGGCGTTGAACCGGTGACCGGACGCCGCGCCGGTCCGATCATCGAGCTACGCGGCGTGGAGAAGGAGTACGGCACGCTCAAGAATCCGCTGCGCGTGCTGCAGGACGTGAACGTCTCCATCCAGGAGGGTGAGTACGTCGCCGTCATCGGGCCGTCCGGCTCGGGCAAGTCCACCTTGCTCAACATCCTGGGCTGCCTCGACGTGCCGACGCGCGGCCAATACCTGATCGAGGGCGAGGACGTGGCCGGCTTCGACGACCTGCGCCTCTCGCGCGTGCGCAACGCGCGCATCGGCTTCGTCTTTCAGTCTTTCCAGCTCGTGAGCCACCTCACCGTGCTGGAAAACGTCGAGTTGCCCCTCTTCTACGGGCGCCAGGCCCGCGCCCCCCGCCGCGTGCGCGCCCGCGCGCTGCTGGCGCAAGTGGGCCTCTCGCACCGAGAGAGCCATCGCCCCGCCGAACTCTCGGGCGGCGAGCGTCAGCGCGCGGCCATCGCGCGGGCCCTGGCCAACGATCCGGCGCTGCTGCTCGCCGACGAACCCACCGGCAACCTCGACTCCGTCACCTCCGGCGAGATCCTCAAGCTCATCGACGAGCTGCACGCCGCCGGCTCCACCATCGTGCTCATCACCCACGACCCGAGCATCGCCGCCGCCGCGCCGCGGCGGATCAGTCTGCGCGACGGCCGCGTGGAGAGCGACACCGGCCGGCCGGCGAAGGCCTCGTGAACTACTTCACCGAGCTCATCCGCGAGGCGCTGCGCAACCTCGGCCGCCACAAGCTGCGCTCCTTCCTCACCGCGCTGGGCATCATCTTCGGCGTCGCCTCGGTCCTCTCGATGATCTCCACCGGCGAGGGCGCGCGCCGCGCGATCCTAGCCCAGATCAACGAGCTAGGCATCCGCAACATCATCGTCAATGCGCGCAAGCCGCCGGCCGACCAGCGCGCCGAGACCAGCGGCACGAGCCGCACCGCGCGCTACGGCCTCACCTTCCGCGACGCGCGGCAGATCGCGGAGACCCTGCCCATGGTGGCCGAGGTCCTGCCGGTGCATGACGTGGAAAAGTGGATCTGGTTCCGCAGCCGCCGCATCGAAGCCAAGGTGCGCGGCGTGACGCCGGCCTACTTCGAGCATCTGCGCCTCAATCCCTCGCTCGGCCGCGCCATCCTGCCCAGCGACGAGGCCGAGCGTGCGCGCGTCTGCGTCATCCGCGGCCAGCTCCTGCGCGAGGCGCGCTACCTCGGCGACCCCTTGCAGCTCGACCTCAAGATCGGCCTGGAATACTTCCGCGTGGTCGGCGTGCTGGAGGATGTGGAGTTCCATAGCCCCAATCGCATGGCCCTGGGCATCGACGACCGCGCGCTTGAGGTCTACGTGCCTTACGAAACCGTGCTCGATCGCTTCGGACTGGAGAGCGTCGTGCGCCGCGAAGGAAGCTTCGAGCGCACGCTCGTCGAGCTGCACCAGATCGTTTGCGTTGTCGACAGCGAAGAAGCCGTGCCCCAGGCCGCCCGCGCCGTACAGGCCATCCTCAGCCGCTTCCACGACAAGAAGGACTACGAAGTCACGGTCCCGCTCGAACTGCTCGAATCGCGTCGCCGCACGCAGCGCGTCTTCGACATCGTGCTGCCCATCGTGGCCGGCGTCTCCCTGCTCGTCGGCGGCATCGGCATCCTCAACATCATGCTGGCCAGCATCACCGAGCGCACCCGCGAGATCGGCATCCGCCGCGCGCTGGGCGCCAGCGGACGCGACATCACCTGGCAGTTCCTGGTGGAGACGGTGACGCTCTCCAGCTTGGGCGGACTGCTCGGCGTGGCCTTGGGCGGACTCGGCGTCGCGCTGCTGCGCAAGCTCACCGAATGGGACGCGGTCATCACGCCGGAGGCCATCGCGCTGTCCTTGGGTGTCTCGTGTCTCACGGGCGTGGCCTTTGGGCTGTACCCGGCGAGGAAGGCCGCGGCGATGGAGCCGATTCGGGCGTTGCGGCACGAGTAGGCTCGCGGTGAGCGCTTAGTGCGCCCGCGGCGGGGGCTCGGCGGTGCCGCTCAGACACCTCGCCGACTCGGCCGATGCGGCCGAGAGGTCGGCTCGGAACTCGCGGCACACCGACACCCGCCGCGTCGCACCCCGCTGCAATTGTGGCAAGGCAGTTGGCGGACGCAGAGTGCTCTGCCAACGGCGGCGGAAGTGCTGGGCTGCCGATTGTCCGCGGAGCGGCGCGCCCGGGGCTGCAGAGGCCGGCCTCCACAGCGCTTCGCCAGTGTGAACGAACCACTGCAGGAGTAGTGCCGGGGCGAGCGCGAGGACAGCCGGCCGGAGCAGGCCCCGTGGCAGCCGCGGAGTGGCTTAGCGAATCGAGAGCGAGAAGGGCATCAGGCACTGCACGCGGTCGGGGTGCAGGGGCTGGAGTTCGCCGAGCTGGGACTCGACGAGCTGCAGGAACTCCGGCACGCCGGGCAGGGCGAGCAGGGCCGGCAGTGCGGCGAGGGCCGCGCCGGTGAGCTGGCCGCTGAGCGGGCTGCGCACGTGGGCGAAATCGCCCATGGCCTCCTGGATGGCTTCCATCATGTTCGGCGGCTCGGGGAGTTCGTGCAGCGGCGCGGCGGCGGTGAGGCCACCGAGCACGGCGGCCATGTCGATGGCGTCTTGCAGGCCGCCGAGTTCGTCGACCAGGCCGAGGGCTTCGGCCTGGCGGCCGGTGTAGACGCGCCCGCGCGCGAGCTGCGCGACCTTCTCGCGCGGCAGCTTGCGGCCGGCGGCGACCTTATCCAGGAACTCGTCGTAGGTGCGCTGCATGATGCGCTGGACGGTCTGGCGCAAGAGCGGCGTGGGGCCGTGCTTGAGCAGACTGAGCTGATCGCCGTGCGGACCGCGCGCCACGACTTCAACGTTCACGCCGATAGCCGTGAGCGCCTTGCTGAGGTCGGGCAAGAGCGAGAGCACGCCGATGGAGCCGGTGATTGTGCTGGGCTGGGCGACGATCGCGGTGCAGCCCATGGAGATCCAGTAGCCGCCTGAGCCCGCGACATAGCCCATCGAGGAAACGACCGGCTTCTTCTTGGCCTTCACGCGCTCGATGGCGCCCCAGATCGCGTCGCTGGCCAGCGCGCTGCCGCCGGGGCTATTCACGCGCAGCACGACCGCTTTGCAGTTGTCGTCCTTCTCTACGGTTTCGAGCGCGGCGACGATCGTGTCGCTGCCCATGGTCGTTACGCGGCCGTCCCAGCCGGCTTGACTCTTGCCGCTCATGATCGTGCCCGAGGCGTAGACCACCGCGACGTAGGGCTCCTTGGGCGCCTCGAGCTTCGGCGGATTGAGCAGCTTGGGCAGGAGCGAGAAGATGGCGAAGGGGCTGGCGAGCATGGCCTCGAGGTCCTCGCCCTTGCCCTCGCCGTAGTTCTTGACGAGTTCCACTTCGCCGCCGAAGAGGTCGCGGACCTGCGCGTCGAACTCGGCCTTGTAGGACACCGCGTCGATGAGGCCGGCCGTACGGGCCGCATCGGGCAGCACGACAACCTGCTTGAAGAGTTCCTCCAGGGCCGGCCGCGCCATGCGCCGGTTCTGCGCGATCGTGTCGAGCATCTGCCCGTAGAACTCATCGAGCAGCGCGCCGATGGTCTGGCGCTGCTCATCGCTCATGGTCGAGCGGCCCAGTTCCTCGTAGCCGGTCTTGAAGTCGCCGACGTGCACGACCTCCATGCGCAGCTCGAGTTTGGTGAGCAGGTCCTTGAAGTACATGGCTTCGGCGGCAAGACCCTCCAGGCCAATGAGCGCGCCCGGCGGCATGGCGAGGTGGTCGGCCAGCGAGGCGTAGATCAGCGTGCGCTGGTCGAGCATCTCCTC
Source organism: Planctomycetota bacterium (assembly GCA_052387675.1). Taxonomy (GTDB): domain Bacteria; phylum Planctomycetota; class B15-G4; order B15-G4; family B15-G4; genus JBQTIY01. Next base: position 282,110 of record JBQTIY010000001.1, read on the forward strand.
CCAGCACACGATGCGCTTGCCCGCGGCGCGCACCTGGCGCAGCTCTTCGAGCAGGTCGAGCGAACGCGCGAAGTCAGGCGTGCTGTCAATCTCGAGCTGCACGCCGGCCACGGTGGGATCGGCGGCGAGCTTCCTGAGCATGAGCAACTGATCGCGGAAGTTTTTCCGCGAGGGACCGAGCGGATTGGGCGGCGCGGGATCCTCGGAGAGGTTGCCGTTGATCTCCAGCACGACGACGCGCGGCTTGGCCGGAGCTGCGGGCTTCTCGTCGGCGGCCGGCTTCGCCTCGGCCTTCGGAGCAGCCTTCGCATCCGTCTTGCCATCGGCGGCCATGGCATCGCCGGCGGCCGGCGCGGCGGGAGCGCTGGGCGCCGCGGGAGCTGCCGGCGCGGCCGGAGCCTTGGGCGCGGCGGCTGCCGCGGGCGCACTCGGCGTGGCACTGGGCACGGGCGGCGCGCCGCGCTCGGGTGAGCCGCAGCTCAGACTGCCCAGCGTGGCCATAGAAAGGAGAGCGGCGAAAAGAACCGAAGTCGAAACGCTGGACGGACGGGACATACGCGGCTCCGCGGGGCTGAGGCGTCCCCTCGGACGCCGGAGAGATGAGGGGCGCATCCTACGTTTCTCGGCTGGCGGCGTCAGCGGGGTCGCGTGACGCGGCGGTGGCGCATGCCGACATTGCAGGAGGCATCGGCCAGAGACGCCGCGCTGTGCCGCGAGGTGCCTGGAAGCGCCGCAAGGCGCGAATCAGCCTTTGAAACTCAGCAGAGCTTCAATGACCTCGTCCTGGTGGCGGCGTGCGAGTTCCGGCTGGATGGGCAGGGAGAGGACTTCGGCGGCTGCACGCTCGGCCTGGGTGCAGGGCGCCGGAATGCGGCCGCGCTGGCGGAAAACGGTCATGCCGCTCAGGGCGCGCGGATAATGGATGAGCGTCTGCAGTCCGCGCGCGGCGAGGTGCTCGCGCAGCGCGTCGCGCCGCGGACTGCGCACGACGTACTGGTGGTAGACGTGCCGCGCGCCCTGCCGCTCGACCGGCCGCGTGATCTTGCGCGCGGCGCGCGCCCCATCCGGCAGCGCGGCGGGCGCCGCATCCAGCGCCGCATCCAGCGCCGCGTCGTAGCGGGCGGCGTGCTCGCGGCGCGCCGCGTTGCCGGCCTCGAGCGTCGTGAGTCGCACGCGCAGGATGGCCGCGTGGAGTTCATCGAGGCGCGAGTTGATCCCGGCCTCGTTGGCTTCGTAACCCGCCACCAAGCCGTACATGCGCAGGCGCCGCAGGCGCTCGGCGAGCGCCGCGTCGCGCGTGGAGATCGCGCCACCGTCACCGAAGGTGCCCAAGTTCTTGGTGGGATAGAAACTGAAGGCGCCCATGAGGCCGATGCCGCCGGCCATGCGGCCACGATCCAGCGCGCCGTGCGCCTGCGCGGCGTCCTCGAGGAGCACGGGAGCCGCGGGTGCGCCGGCGGAGGCGGCCGCAGCCGGCGGGCGCGGCGTGGATCGGCTGTACTGCTGCAGCGTCTGCGCTAGCGCATCCATGTCGGCGCACTGGCCGTAGAGGTGCACTGGCAGGACCACGCGCGTCTTCGGCGAGAGCGCGCCGCGCAGCGCGGCCGGATCCATGGTGAGCGTGGCCGGATCCACATCCACCAACACCGGCGTGGCCCCCACCGCCAGCACGGCCATGCCGGTGGGCACAGCGGTCAGCGCCGGGATGACGACTTCATCACCCGGCTTGACGTCGAGCGCGAGCAGCATGAGCTGTAGTGCGTCGGTGGCATTGGCCACGCCCACGACGTGCGGCACGCCCAGCCACTGCGCGAACTCGCGCTCGAAGGCTTCGACCTCCGCGCCCAGGATGTAGTGCCCACTCTCGAGCACGCGCCGCACGGCGGCGAGGATCTGCTGCTCCTGCGCGAAGTAGCCCGCGCGCAGCTCATGAAAGGGCTGCGGCGGCCGCTCAGACATAGTGCTTCAGGTACTTGTCGTAGTAGGCCACGGTGCGGCGCAGGCCCGCGTCGAGCGTGATCTCGGGGCGCCAGCCCAGCTCGCGCGTGATGAGCGCGTGCGTGCCGTAGTAGCTGCCGATGTCGATGGCGCGCTTTTCGGGCGGCCACTCCACGAAGCGCACCGCGCCCTTGCCGGCCACGCTCACCAGCGTCTCGGCGATCTGCCGCAGGCTCACCGGCGGCTCGGCCGCCAGGTTGTAAATGCGCCCGCGCGCCGCGTCGCTGGCGCCGGCAATGACAAAGGCCTCGGCCACGTCCTGCACATGGTTCAGATCGCGGAGCTGGCTGCCGTCGCCGTAGAGCTCGATCGTGCCGCCCTCCACCACCGTGCGAATGAACCAGCCGATGAAGCCCTGGCGGTTGTGGCGCACGAGCTGGCCCGCGCCGTAAGTATTGGTGAGACGCAGCGAGACGGCATGCAGGTCGTGCACATCGTTGTAGAGCAGGTGGTACCACTCGCCGGCCACTTTGTTGATGCCGTTCACGTCCACCGGGCGCACCGGATGCTGCTCATCCACCGGCAGGTACTGCGGCCGGCCGTACTCCTGGCGCGAGGCCGCGAAGACGATGCGCACGCCGCGATTGTTCTCGCGGCAGGCTTCCAGAATCGAGAGCTGGCTGCGGCAGTTGATGTCGAGATCAGTGAAGGGGTCGCGCATCGAGTCGATGTGGCTCACCTGGCCGGCCAGGTTGAACAGGAAATCCTGGCCCTGCACGAGGTGGTTCATGGCCGAGCGGTCGCGCACATCGGAGATGTTCACCGTGACGACGTCGGCGAAGTCGTGGATGTTGAAGCGGTTGCCGCCGTAGTCGGGGATCATGCTGTCCATGATCGTGACCTTGGCGCCGAGCATGACGAGCCGCCGCGAGACGTGGCTGCCGATGAAGCCCAGGCCGCCGGTGACGAGCGCGCGGCGTCCGCGGTAGACGTTGCTCAGTTCCGCGGCGCTCGGCGTGGCGGCGGGTGCGCCCACGTGTGCGGTAGCGGAGCCGCGCGGGGCCGTGTTCACCGTGCGCCGGCTCCGGCCGGCGCGGCGGCCGGCTTGCGGGTTACGCGCCGCCGCACGATGAGCTGCCACCACAGGCCGAACATGCCGAAGGCCACTTGGGCCAGGCGCGGCAGGTTGAAGAACTGGCTCTTGCCGAAGAGCCGGTGGAAGTGGTGTACCGGCACCTGGCGCACGCGGAAGCCGTTCTTCTCGATCTTGGTCACCAGCTCCACGCAGATGAGGCCGGTGTCGCGCGTGAGCTCGATGCGCTCGAAGACCGCGCGCCGGATGAGCCGGAAATCGCAGTCCACGTCGCGAATGCGCAGCCCGAAGGCCAGCTTCACGCACCAGTGGTAGATGCGCCCCACGATGATGCGGTGCAGCGGGTCGTGGCGCTCGATCTTCCAGCCGTTGACCATGTCGGCGCCCTCGCGCTCGGCCCAGAGCAGGGGCAGCTCGCGCACGTCGTACTGCGCGTCGCCGTCGGTGTAGAAGACCCAGGTCTTGGTGGCCGCAGCGAAGCCGCTGCGCAGTGCCCCGCCATAGCCGCGATTCTGAGGATGCGTCACGACGCGCAAGCGCGGCTGGCTGCGCTGCAGCTCGGCCAGCAGTTCACCCACGTTGTCCGGGCTGGCATCGTTGACCACGATGATCTCCCAGTCGTCGGTCAGCTCGGCGAGCGTCGTGGCCGCTTGCAGCACGAGGCTGGGAATGGTGCCGGCATCGTTGTAAGCCGGGAAGAAGACCGAGATCCCTTCCGTGCTGCGCGAGGCGGGCATAGGCGGCGGATTCTAGCAGTCGGCGCAGCGAAAGCTCTGGGCCGCCGTCGCCAGGAGCCGCTGATGCTCTGGGCCGCTGATGCTCAGGTGCGCCCGCCGTGCGGCCGGCGCAGCACGACGTTGAGCGAGAGCCCCCATGGCAAAAGGCCGCGCACGGACGCCGCGGCTTCCAGGTGCATCCAGGCGCTGAGCGGCGCGTTGAGTAGCGCCGGCAGCGGGCGCAGGTCGGAGGCCGGCGCCGGGCCGTGCGCCGCGCCGCCCGCAGGCCCCCCGCCGCCGGCGCGCGCGCGCGAAAACTTGCGCACCAGCATCGCCGCGGGCAGCAGCGCGCAGTTGAACCAGGACACGCGCACGATCTCCAGGCCGGCCGCGCTCGCCATCCGCCGGACATCGCCACGGCCATGGCGCCGCGCGGTGTGCACTTGCGCGTCATGCGCGCCGCGCAGCCAGTCGTGCGCGGCGAGATTCAGCAGCACCAAGCCGCCGGGCCGGCAGACCCGCGCGAGTTCCGCGAGCGCCGCAGCGTCGTCGCTCACCGCGCGGTGGTAGAGGACGTCGGCGCAGACCACGGCATCGAAACTGCCGCTCTGCAGCGGCAGGCGCTCAATGCTGCCGCGCAGTAGGCGCGCCTGGCGCAGCTCGCCCGCTGCGATCCGGCGCGCGGCAAACTCCAGCGCGAGCGGGCTGAGGTCCAGCGCCGTCACGCGACCCAGAGCCGAGAGCCGCGCGCTCAGCCCCCCCGCGCCGCAGCCCGCGTCCAAGATTTCCGGACGGCCGGCCGGGCGCAGATGTCGCCGCAGCGAAGCGAGTACGAGCGCATGGAGGCCGCGATACCAGTAGTGACTGGCTTCATGGCGGTAGATGCGCTCGTACTCGGTGGGCTCCACGCCCGCTTGTCATACCTCGCCGGCTCGGACCGGCGCTAGCCGCCGATGGTCATGCGCAGGCCCTTGCTCAGCGAGACGCCCACGATGGCGGCCGGGTCGGCGAAGGCCGTCTGCATGAAGACCTCGACGCCTTCGAGCAGCGGATCGCTGGGCAGACTGGCCGGCAGCAGCAACGCACCGTCGCCGGGGACACCCACCGAGCCGCCCATCGGCACCGCCGTGGTGAGCACCACCGCGCCGACGTGAAAGGTGCCGCCCTTGAAAGGCACAGCCGCCGAGGCCAAGCCCACGAAGAGCAGAGCGGTGGAGCCGCCGACTGCGCGATCGATGCTCAAGCTGAACGTGCCGCCGACTTCCGGGCAGCCGCCGCCGACAAGCCGCGGCACGAAGGCGCCGGCGCCCGCGAGACCTTCGCCGTAGGCCATCCAGCCGCCGCTGCACGCAGACGGGAGCACCTCAGCCAAGGAAACTTGCTCGGCCGAACCACCGGTGGACGAAACCGACCCGGTGAGAGTCAGGATCGTGCCGGGGCCGCCCGAGCCCGCGCCGAAGGCACGCAGGACGTTGGTGCCTGTGTCGAGGATCACGACCTGGCCGAGCGCCGAGCACCAAGTGCCGGCATTCCCTGCGGCTGCGCCTCCATAGGGCCCGTTGCTTCCGAAGGGGCTGATCGCCAGCGTCACGGGATCCACGAGCAGCATGCGCGGCTCCTCGTTGTTCGTGTTGGTGTCCACGACCAGCATGATCTGCCCGGCGGGTCCGTAGCTGAAGCCGGCCATCGACTCGGCCGAACTGCTGACTTCAAACTGCGCGCAGGTGATGGGCCCCACGACGCGCGTACCGTCAGCGGAGAGCGGCAGCTTGCGCACATTGATGCGGCTGTTGACACCGCCTGGGCAGAAGTTGCTCACGATCGGCGCGATGATGAGCGAGTTCGTGCCGGCGTCGTAGATCATGCCGCGGTAATCGAAGTTCACGCTGCCATCCAAGAGGAAGGGCACGGTGCCCGTGTCATCGAGCACGACCTGCACTGTGTTGGAGGCGTCGAGGTAGCGCAGGGGCTCGTTGGTGCTCGTGGCGCGAAAGTAAATGCGCCCGTCGCCCGTGGGCGCAAAGCAGGACAGACCCGCGTTCGTGGTGTAGGCCCCGAAGAGATCCTCGAGTTGCCCGGCTGCGTCCATGGCCCACAAGCGCACGGGAGTCGCAGGCGGATCGCCGATCGTGCCGTCAAAGATGATGCGCTGGCGATACGGGTCGAAGACCACGCTGCCGGAACTCGGAAACTGAGAGCCCGTCGGCACGATGTAGTCGGCCGTGCCCAGAGCGAGATTGACGTGCACAAGTCCGGACACCGAGGGGCCGGCCGGACCGCTCGGCGCGTCGAGCGAGGCGCTGTAGAGGTACATGTCGCCGGCGGTGAAGCCGCCGCCCTGCGCGCTGGCAGAAGCGGAATCGAGCCCGAGCAGCGCGCTGAGGCTCAGCGCGGCGACGGTCAGGCCCGCCGTGCGCGCCACGGCGCGAGTGGCGTTGAGAGAGAGGTCGGTCAGGCGAAGCGAGAGTTGCATGGCGTTGAGGTCCAGGAATCGAGGGAAAAGGAGTGACTGGCTCTTACATCCGGATCCGGTCCGGCCCGTTGCGGCACCGTCCCGCGCGTTGCAGCGCCGTCCGGCCCGTCGAGGCGTCGATCAGCCGCCGATCGTCATGCGCAGGCCCTTGCTCAGCGAGACGCCCACGATGGCGGCCGGGTCGGCGAAGGCCGTCTGCATGAAGACATCGACGCCTTCGAGCAGCGGATCGCCGGGCAGACTGGCCGGCAACGTGAGCGCGCCCTCGCCGGGGACACCGAGCGAGCCGCCCATCGGCACCGCCGTGGTGAGCACCACCGCACTGACGTGGAAGGTGCCGCCCTTGAAGGGCACAGCCGCCGAGGCCAAGCCCACGAAGAGCAGCGCGGTGGAGCCGCCGACTGCGCGATCGATGCTCAAACTAAACGTGCCGCCGACTTCCGGGCAGCCTCCGCCGACGAGCCGCGGCACGAAGGCGCCGGCGCCAGCGAGTCCCTCGCCGTAGGCCATCCAGCCGCCGCTGCATGCAGAAGGCCGCACCTCGGCCAGAGTGCAAGCCTCAGCCGACCCTCCGCTCGACGACACCGATCCCGTGATGCTCAGGATGGTGCCGTCGCCGCCCGAGCCCGGGCCGAAGGCGTGCAGATCGTCAGTCAGGGTGTTGAGGATTACCACCTGGCCCAGCGCCGAGCACCAAGTGCCGGCGTTGCCCGAAGCCGCACCACCGTACGGGCCATTGCTCCCGTAGGGCGTGATGCCCAGCGTCACCGGATCCACGAGCAGCATGCGCGATTCCTCGTTGTTCGTGTTGGTGTCCACGACGAGCACGATCTGACCGGCCGGGCCGTAGCTGAAGCCGGCCATGCCCTCGCCCGAAGTGCTCACTTCAAACTGCGCGCAGGTGATGGGCCCGACGACGCGCGTGCCGTCAGCAGAGAGCGGCAGCTTGCGCACGTTGACGCGGCTGGCGACGCCGCCGAGGCAGAAGTTCGAGCTGATCGGCGCGATGATGAGCGAGTTCGTCAGCGCGTCGTAGATCATGCCTTGGAATTCGAAGTTCGTATTGCCGTCCACGGCGAAAGGCACGGTGCCGGTGTCATCGAGCAGCACCTGCACGGTGTTCGAGGCGTCGAGGTAGCGGAAGGGCGTGGTGCCGCCGGTGGCGCGAAAGTAAATGCGCCCGTCGCCGGTGGGCGCGAAGCAGGACAGGTTCGCATTGGTCGTGTAGGCGCCAAAGAGATCCTGGAGCTGGCCGGCTGCGTCCATGGCCCACAAGCGCGTGGGGCCCACCGGCGGATCACCGATCGTTCCGTCAAAGATGATGCGCTGGCGATACGGGTCGAAGACCACGCTGCCGGAACTCTGATGCTGAAAGCTCGTCGGCACGATCATGTCGGCCGTGCCCAGGGCCAGGTTCACGTGGATGAGGCCGGAGACGGCCGGGCCGGATGGGCCGGCGGGCGCATCGACTGAGGCGCTGTAGAGGTACATGTCGCCGGCCGTGAAGCCGCCGCCCTGCGCGGCGGCAGGCGCGGCCAACAAGCTCAGGCCCAGGGCGGCCTTGAGTGCGACGTCGGTCAGGCGAAGCGGGAGTTGCATGGCGGTGTGGTCCAGGAATCGAGGAGAAGGGGTGACTGGCCCTACATCCGGATTCCGGACCGGCGCGTTTCGCTCACGCCCGCGCCGCCGCCCGTTGCCTGGCCAGCCTCAGCCGATTTCCATCTCCAGGCCCTGGGTCAGCGAGACGCCCTGCACTGCGCCGGCATCGAGGAAGGCCCCTTGCAGGAAGATGCTGAACCCCGACAGGAAGGGGTCGTTCGGCAGCGGCGCCGAGAGGTCGAGCGCGCCGGCTCCGCCTTGCCCGGGCGTGCCGCCGATGCCGAGGGGCACTTGCAGCACGATGCCGCCCACCAAGAAGCTGCCGCCCTTGAAGGGCGCCGAGGCGCTGCCGACCCCGATGAAGAGGATGCCGCTCGCGCCGCCGACGAGGTCGTCGAGGTGCAGATTGATGGTGGCGCCAGGCAACGGGCAGTTGCTGCCGAAGAGGCCCGGCACAAAGCCGTCGGCGCCCGCCAGACCCGCGCCGTAGGCGAGCCAGGCGCCGCCCGCCGCGCAGCCGGTCGTATCGCGCGCAAAGATGTCGCGGCGGTCATTGGTGTCGCCGGGCACCAGGTTGGTGCTGCTGGAGTCGAACGCGATCACTCGGCCGTCCGCTGACATGGCCGGGAAGAGGCAGCCATTGTTGGACTGCGCGCCGCTCGTCGTGAGGCTGATGCGCGTGGTCGTGCCGGTGAGGCGGTCGTGGCGATAAACGTCGGTGGACGTGTTGGTGTCCCCCGCCACGAGGTTCGTGGCGTCGCTGTGGAAGGTCACGTAGCGGCCGTCGGCGGACAGGTCGGGCTCCTGCGAAACCGAGTTGCCCTGATCGCCGGCGCTCGAGACGCTCACGCGCGTCGTCTCGCCGGTGAGGCGGTTGTGCACGAAGACGTCGCGCTGGCCGTTCGTGTCGCCGACCACGAGGTTGGTGGCGATGCTGTCGAAGGCGATGAAGTTGCCGTCGGCCGAGATGGCCGGGTGGTCGCTGTTGTGGTTCACCTGCGCGCCGCCGGTGGCCACGCTCACTCGTGTCGTGACATCAAGTAGTCGGTCGCGCAGGAAGATGTCGCGCCGGTTGTTGGTATCGGTCGGGATGAGGTTCTTGGCATCGCTCGCGTAGGCCACGAAGCGGCCGTCGCCGGAGACCGTGGCCATGAAGGAGTGGCCGTTGGCCGAGTTGCTGGCCGGCGGGTTGGCATTCACGCTGATGCGCTCGCAGAGATCCAGGCTCTTGTCGTAAACGTAGATGTCGGTAAAGGCGCCGTTGTCGAGCGGGTCAAGCAAGGCAGCCGTCTCGAAGGCCACAGCGTCGGCATCCGCCGAGATCTCCATATAGGAGGAGTGGCCGACGTCGTCGCTGAAGTCATCGGGCTGCTTGCTCAGCAGGCGCGTCGTGCCGAGGTGCAGGTCGTGCAGGTAGACGTCTTGGTAGTTGTTCACGTCGAAGCTGTCGAGGTTCGTGGCGCCGCTGCGGAAGGCCACGTAACGGCCGTCCGCCGAGATCGAGGGAAAATCCGATGGCCCGTTCGCCCCCACGCCGCCTGACGTGACACTGACCCAGCGCGTGGTGCCCAGGTAGCGGTCATGCACGAAGACGTCCTCGTAGGTGTTCGTGTCGCCGGGCACCAGACCGGGGGCGTCCGTGAAGAAGGCCACGAAGCGGCCATCCGCCGAGATCGAAGTTCCTTCGGCGTTGCCGCTGACCATTTGCGCGCCGCTGCTCGAGACGCTCACGCGTTCGGTGCTTTGGGCGGTCGCGACGGCGCCCAACCCCGCGAGCAGGGCCCAGGACGCCAGCCAGGTCACGAAGGGCCGGACGTGAGACGGGGCGGAAACAACCGGCAGCGAGGGGGCGTTCATCGCGAGATCTCCAGCACGGGCTTCTACGGACTCTGCGGCTCACCAAGAACCGCGCTTTCCTAGAGAGCCGAATCCCGTCGGGGTTGTGACCCAGCCCCACCCTCACCTCGGCTCCCACCCCCGGTCGCGCTCCGGTCGGGGTTGCCGCCCCCGCCGTCCTGACCCGGCCCGCGCGTCGTCCGCGCTTCCCGTCCACTGTGCCAACAACGTTGTCCAAGCTGTGCCGAATCACCGGTTCGATGGCCTAAGCAGCAGCGCAACCCCCATCGGCGAGGATGACGCTCCGGGCCTGGCCACAGCCGTGAGTACCGAACCGATGAGAAGGCCCATTTCGGTGGCAAAAACGGGCGAAGACAACGTTGCTGTCTGACTGGACAGGTGTTGTTGCAGGAACTCGGGGGCCCGGCTTTGAGGTGCGCGCGCAGTTGCCGTGAGTTCCGCGGGCGGGCGGCTTAGCGGGCGGGCGGGGCGGACAGCACACTGGCGCCAATCACTCAGGGCCTTGCGGTCGCCTTCGCCCCCTTGAGAGGCACCCTCGGCCGCTCAGGCCCTGCGATGAGCGTCTCCACCTACCTAGCCTCCGACCGCCCCCGGCAGCGAGACGACGAAGACGCGGCCCTGCTTGGGGAAGTCGAGCAGGCTCCACGCGGCCGTGAGCAAGGACTCCGGCTGGCCGTCGCCGTTCACGTCGCCGAGGCCGACGGCATCGAAGCCGAGCCGATCCGATCCGGGCCGGGGTGGAGCCGGGCTGGGGCCGGGCTGGGGCCGGGCGGCAGTCGGTCAGAGATCGAGTCGCGCGCCGAAGTATTCGTTGATGAACGTGAAGACGCCCCTGCACACCGAGCGACTGTCTCCGCGCGGTATGTGCAGGGCCCCAGCCGGATCCTTCGATGACAGGTCGTTGGCGGTCGACTGTGACTCTTTCAGGATAAGAGGAGCTAAACGCGAGGTGATCTACCGCCGCGCGCGGACTTTCTTCACGGCCAGCGCGACGCCGAGCACTCCCATCGCGAGGAGCCAGAAGGGCCAGGCGTGCGCTGGCTCGAGCAACTGGTGGAGCATCGTGCCTGAGAACTCCTCTTCGCCGTGACCTTCATGGGCCAGCGCGGCCGGAGCGAAGGCGAGCCAGCAGACTGACGTGACAGCGTTCAGAAGCAGGGTGCGCGTCGTGATCATGCGAACGATCCTACCGCATGCCATTCGAAACTCGGCCCAGCGCCGACGGTCAATCGCCGAACCTTCGTCGCTGGCCGCTTCGACGGAGGCCTCTCCGTCGCAGACGACTTAGTCGCAGACCAAGCTGTCTGCTGCGGCGCGCAGCGCCTGCCACACGCCGTGCGTGGTGTCCTGCGGCGACAAGAGCACCACGATGGCGAACTGCCCGGTGCTAGGGCATGAACGCAGCTCGGCCTCGACATTCAGGGTGAGCGGCAGCCCGGTCACGAAGGGATCGTAGGTCTGGACCTGGCCGGCCAGGCGCGGAGGCCTGCTGGACGGAACCGAAGCTAAGTCAGTGCGATAACGCGCCGGGTCCAGTTGGAACTTGGCGCCGCCGACCGCGGTGCTGAGACCCTGAAAGTAGGTTGTGAGCGCGGCGGCCATGCTTGTGGCATCAAAGGCCGGCGGCTGCTCCAGCCACCAGACGAAGACGTAGGACCAGTAGTCGGGCGCGCTCGGGGAGCTGAAGCCCGGCATGAAGCGGAGGTCTTCGCTGCCACGGTAGGGGAAGTCGGGGGCGAAGTCGGGCGGCAGCGCGAAGCTCTCGTGCAGCCAGCCGGCCGGGATCGGCCAGCGAACACCCGGCGCGAGGGGCGCGGACATCGCGCCGGGCGCGATGGGCGCGAGGTGTGTGGTGAGCGCGGCCTCCGGCGGATTAGGCGTGCTCACCCCGCATCCGAGGGCGCAACCCAGGAGCAGCGACAAGTGCAGCGGCAGACGCATGGTCACGCGTGGCGGCGAGCGCGGAGATGGTAGACGCCATAACTGAGCGCGGTGATGGCCGTGAGCGCGGCCGGAATGAAGAGCGCGGAGTAGCTGAGGCGCTGGAAGGCCAGCGCGCCCGCAACACCGCCGACGAGAAAGCCGGTGATGACGATGAAGCACAGGCGCAGGCGCCGCAGATCCACGGGCAGGCCGCTCAGGAAGTGGCCGAGGAAGATACCGAGGTCGGTGAACATGCCCGACACGTGCGTCGTGCGCACGACGGCGCCGCTGTACGTGCTCACCATCGCGTTTTGCAGCCCGCAGGCGCAGGACGCGGAGTAAATGCCGAACATACTGTTGCGCTTGAAGAGCGGGACGGCGATGCACAGCAGCAGGGACTCCAGCAGCAGGGCCACGCCGTAGCGGCGACCGAGTTGGAGCGTGCTGTCCTGAATGAGCAGGCCGCTCAGCACGGTGCCCGCGACGAAGGAGCCGATGATGGCCGCGCAGTGGAGAGCCGCCTGCCCGTCGAGGGCCGCCAAGGCCGCCGCGAGCAGCGACGTCGTGCCTGTCAGGTGAGTGACCGCTTGGCGCTCGAAACCCAGCAGCCCGATGACATTAACGATACCGGCCACGAAGGCCAGCGCCCACGCACCGGTCCAGACCCAGCGCGGCAGTTTAGAAATCATTGGTAACGCGGGGCTCCAGAGGAGGTCTCGAGCGATGTCTGGCGCTAAGCGCCGGCCAACGTGAACTCACGGGGTGCAGCTTACCGAAGGCGGCAAACTCATTGACCGAGTTCAGCCCTGACCCAAAGTGTCACCCTCCGGCAGCTCGTAGAAGGTAGGCATCTTCGCGTCGCCGTCGGTGACGATTTCTCCCTGGTAGGCCTCGAAGAGCCAGTCGAGTTCGGCATAGGTGCACTTGCGGCAGTGCCGCTCGAGCGTGATCTCGTGGACCCCGCCGGCCCGCTGCGGCACGACGGCGTGCGGAAAGCGCGCGGCGCGCGCCGCGTCGTAGCCGGAGAGTGTCGGCCCTAGGCAGCCGTGCTCGACCGGCACCAGCACGGTTTCGAGTCCCGCTCCGTGGACGTGGCAGATGATTGTCGGCAGCGACTCGCTCTGCTGCAGCGACTCACGCTGCCACGCAGGAGCGCTGCACGACGTGGACAGCGTGAACAGCGCCAACGCCGCGGACAGCAGCAGGGGCAACCTTCTGAACTTCATGCAACCGTCCTGTGAACGAGAAAGGACCGTCCGACCAGCTGACTGACTGACTCACGAGCGAGCCGTGACGAGCTGCGCTTGACTAGCCGCCTTCGCGTCTGAAGTCGAAGCGCCGCGGGGTGCCGCCCTTGAGGAAGCCGGTCGTGGCGGAGAGGGCGCCGTCGGCCGAGAGCTCGTACACGATGCGCTTGGGGTAGTCGTGGCGCGGGTTGTCGAAGACGGCGCGGTTGGCGCTCAGCTCGGAGAGCACGAACTCGGTCGCGGTCTTGCCGCTGGGCTGCGCGGTGTACACCAGCCCGCCGTCGCGCTCGGTGATGCGCAGGTACTCGAAGGCGGACATCTTGCCGCTCGTGTTGACCGAGCGCGAGATGGCGAGCATTGCGCCGCCGAGCGGCGGACTCCAGCGCTCCTCGATCGAGGAGCCCGAGCTCCGCGTGCCCACCCACTCGCCGGCCAGCCAGGCCAGGTCGTTGATCGTGGCCTTGGCCGGCTCGGGCATCGCGATGTCTTCCGCCTGGCGGTAGATCGCGACCGATTCGGGGATGATCGGCGGATCTGCCACCACGGTCACGAGCAGTCCGTCGGGCGTCATGCGGAAGCTTCTGCGGATCATGTGGATTGATCCCTCGGAGGCGGTGCCCGAGGTGCGCTCGAAGTCGACTTGGTACTCGAAGGTGCCGTCCTTCCACGAGCCGCGGTAGCGCGCGGTCGACTTCGGCTCGATGACTTCGGTGACCGAGCCGTCCAGCGCGACGCGCACGTCGCGGTGCCCGGAGCCGTGGCCGTTCAGGATGACCACGCCCTCTCCGACGCCCAGCAAGAAGGTCGAGTTCATCGGGGGGCCAAGCTGCTCGAGGGCGCGGCCCGCGGTGCGGTCCTCGACGTAGATCCACTCGCCGTCCAGCGCGGCGAGCCCATCGGACTGTCCATCGGACTGTCCATCGGACTCTCCAACGGACGGCCCAGTGGCCAGCCCAGCGGATTGCGTCGCCGGCGCGCTCCAGGCCACGGTCGCCAAGGCCGCGCCGAGCACGGCGAGGAGTGCCAGGGGTGTTCGTGGTCCGAGAAGCGCGAGCGGTGCGAGCGCTCTCGCTGGCCGGGTGCGTCGGTGCATTGGGGAGTTCCTGTTCGGGTTGTGATAAGCGAAGGGTCACGCTTGAACTCCAGCGTCTTGCCCTCGGGGCGTTTGAGAATCCCGACCAAGTCCATGATGCCCGGAAGCAGAGTCGGAAGCACCTGAGCGCATCAAGCTTCCGAGTCAACGACCGGCACAAGGGGTTGCTGGTGCGCCCAACGCGCTGCCGATCAGCGGCCGGCCGAAGGCCGGTCCGCAGCATTGGCATGATGTTTAACGCCGAGAATCAGCGCCGACCTCATACGCTCGCTTGGTTCACCTGCGGACATGCCGAGTTCATGGAACCGACTAACGCCACGGCCCGACGCGCGTGACGGCAACGATGGCCTCGCCTTCGAGACGGAACAGGCCGCGATGGCCGCCGAACCACAGCCGCCCATCGCGGCCCTGGTGCGTGCATTGGATCGCGTTGCTCGTCAGCCCCTCGGCCTCACGGTAGCGCTGGAACGTCTTGCCGTTGAAACGGTAAAGGCCGGAGTTCTCGACGGGAAACCAAATCGCACCGGACCGGTCCATGAAGAGGTCCCACACTTCTGTGCCCTCGACGCCGTCGGCGTCGGTGACGGAGGTGAACGTCTCTCCGTCCAGGTAGCAGACGCCGTTGTGTTGCGTTGCAAACCAGAAGCGGCCGTTCCGATCCTCGAGGATGCTGTTGACGTTGTCGTTCGACAGGCCGTCCGCCTCGTTGTAGTTGCGCAGCAACTTGCCGTCGTAGACGTAGGCCCCGCCGTTGGTGCCGAACCACAGGCGGCCGGCCCGATCCTCGGTGATGCTGCGAACCATGCGCGCGCTCGTCACGCCAACCATTGGATCCGGCTCGGCCTCCGGCAGCTCGAACGGCGTGAATCGGGCACCGTCGAACCGGCACACTCCCTGCAGCGTACCCACCCACAGCTCGCCACGACGGTCGAAGGCGAGGCACCAGACGTCGTCGCTGACCAGTCCGTCGCGCACGGTGTAGTTCGTAAATGACGCGCCGTCGAACTTCGTCAAACCGCCTTCAGTGCCAAACCAGAGGCTGCCGTCGGCACCCTCAACGATTCCGCGCACCGCAACCCCACTGAAGCCCTGAGGGAGCGAAAAGTACTCGAGGGCCTCACCATTCCAACGCGCAACGCCGTCGCCGTTGGTACCGATCCACATGTGACCGCGACGGTCCTCGTGGATGCGGCGCACGAACTGGCTGATCGGGTCGTCGGGCGGCGGCGCGGGCGCATCGGCATCCGGTTGGTTTGCGCCGTCCTTGATCGCGGCCGACGTGCCGCCGGGTGGCTTGATGCACGCGCTGGCGATGACGAGCAGCGTCAAGGCAAAAGGGACCAAGGCGCAGCTTGTGACGGTGGTGCGCAGGGTGTTACGAAGACCGGTGCCGTGCTTCATCGGTCTGCCCAACGTTTTTGGCCACTAGCCGCCGGACGCTTGGGGCCGGCCGGCGGCATGGCCCTGTTGGGCGGGATCGTACGGAGGAGCACGACGGGAGCGCCAGACCCGGTTGATGAGAATGATGCCTCCCACGAAGCCAGCTAGGTAGCTCGCCGAATGGGCCCACAGGTCTGCGATGAAGGGAACGTGTTGTCCGCTCGGAACACGAGAGGCCAGGGGCTCGACCAACACAACCCATCCCGAGCTCGCGACAACGAACCCGATCACACCGGCGATGAGAGACACCACCCCCATGCAGGCCAAGAGCATCGCAATCGGCCAAATGAGTGAGCGCGCAGAGCGGCGCGGTCGGGGACCGCGTATCGCAGCGAAGGCGAGCGGCGCGCCAAGAAGCAGGCCAACCCACCAAGTCGCGATGATTCCCCAGCCGAGCCCAAGCAGCGTCGGAGAATCGGTCGCGAAGACTGGAGGATGACCGATCGTGAAGTACTCGATGCAGACTCGCACGGTCACTTGGTCGTGGACAATGCCGAACACGATGGCCGCCACGACACTCAGTCCGATGATCTTCAGCGCATCCACGGCATCTCCGCCCAACGCATTGCGGTTCAGCGGCGGCGCGCAGCGCCGTCCGCTGCAAGCGCGGGTTGGGCAGCGACTGACGAGGCTGGCTAGCTCGCATGGTTAGACACTTCGATTCCCGGCTGCTATCTGGATAAGCGTCGCTCCACCCCAGAGCACGAGAAGCGCGATACCAGCATTCGTAAGAAAATCGATGGGGCTCTGCGTGACAATTGCTCCGAGCAATCCCCACGCGAAGGCCACTCCCGCCATCCACGGCCGGAAGCTAGATGCTGACTTCGTGGTCGCTACCTCAGTCCCGCCGCAGTCACCGCACACCATTGGCGCGCCGGACTGTTCCGGCGGCTTGACCGTCGAACCACACTTCGTGCATGTAAAGTTGATGCTCACCTAGACACTTCACTTTCTCTGACGCTGTGTTGCCGCACAATCAGCGACCTTGCACCACTGCACCTTGCCTCTGACCGGCGTACCCCTGCAGATGTGGCGGTCACTTGAGCTCTCGGACGCTCGTGGAGTGACCACTACTGAGTCTGTGCGAGTAGCCATTGCTTCTCTGGCTCACCAATGAATGCCTTGTACCGATCGAGCGCGCTGAGCTTGTGCGGCGCCCGGTACGAGGCCATGCCCAACAAGAACTGCTCTGAGGCCTGGACCTCATGCACAGCATCGTGTCTGAATAGCCGTACAGCCAATCTGAAGTCGTCGAGCAACTGGTCAGCATTCAAGTGAAAGTGCCACTGGCCAGCCCGCTGACCGGCAATGAACTGAAGGTGCGTCCCTCGTTCGTCATCACCCAAAGAGATTCTCCAACCGACCAATCGTCCGTTCTCAAGATCGATTGACTTCGGGGCGTACTCGTGAACAAGCCCATGACGATATTGAAGCACGAGCCAAGGAGCCACCGACCGATACGGAGATGGGAAGTACTGCCGAATGAACTTGCACAACGCGGTGGGCTCTGACTCACGGCCGCGACCGCTCGCCAATCCGGCGAGGAAGTCGCTGTATACAAGGACCAAGTGTGGAGCTTCGAAGTAGCCTCCACGGGTGAGGAGCGCACCGAGCGTAACGACGGGGCCGCCATGATCGCCACTCCAGGTTTCGTGGAAGTACGCGTCGATATCGGCTGGCGTCCGTATTTCACGCATTGAATGGAACGCCGCCTCCTGGCTGCCTAACGAGGCAGGCGCTCAGCAGCCGGCCGCCGACAGTTGCGCGACGAGTTGAAGCGCGCCGAGCGGCGGCCGGTCTGCTGCAGCGGCGAGTTAGGCTGTTACATGACAAGCGCGCTACTGGTTCCATGGGTGGCCGGAGGACACTTCGGGATACAGGCCCCAGAACCGCCCTTCATTCCACAGTCGAAGCGGCTGCCTGAGCCGAGGCGGGTTGGCGACAAGCTTGGAGTTGCTCGGAGGCTGGTGAGCGTAGACCAGCAACGCCTCGAGTTGCTTGCGAAGCCGCCGATCCGGTAGTGGCGCGACGTACACCTCTACGCGCCACTCCTGCTCCAGCCACTTGTGTGCCATGAGGCGCTCGGTGGCAAGCCGGCTCGTCTCACCGATGTAGATGAGCGAGCTCGTTGCAAGCAACGGGTTCATGCCATGGATCACATATAGGCCGCCCCGGTCCGCAGGCAGCTGCTGGCGCTCAAGCGGATGCTCGCACAGTTGGCCGCTCGCCTGTAGCAAGTAGGGACCATGCCATTTCAGGCGGACGAGCCGCTCGGGTCGTGCAGTCACTTATCGAACATCCAGCATTTGCATTGCCTTCGCGATTCTCAATTGGGCAGCGTCACTCCATCAACCTGAACCAATCTCGTACGCTCAGTCGGAGTCGCACTATTTCGTCTTCCGCCAAGGGGCTGCAGTGAGCGACGGGGCCTCGCAGCGTATTTAGGCTTGCCATCACCTTCTCAAGCGCCTTTGGACTACTGAAGATCGAGCCGAACACGTCCCAGTTAGCCTTCATGATGTCGCCGAGTTCTCCAAACGTTGTGTAGTCGAGAGGATCCGACGAACGGACGGTCACACCGGAATCGATCTCCCGCTGTATCCGAAGCTCCGTCTCTTGTTTTACCTTGGCGGGTACGCGCGTCCCTGACCACCACGACTTGCCATCAACGGCCTCAATCGTCTCCGACACCAGGGTGCGGATCGATTTCTCCAGCGAATAGAACACCTCGTAGTGTCGCGCCATCCGGGCCGCCTCGTGCCGAATGGCGCGATCAATCTGGGGATAGTAGGTCTCATCGCGTTCGACGGTACGTTGGTGCCCGCGCTGCAGGTCGAGCGAGAAATCGCGTTCGACCCTATCGAGGTCGTTCTCCAAGAGTTGGTTACTCAAGGCGAATAGCTTCAGCCGGTTCTCGAGCGTAGTCACATCTCACCTCAGCAGGTTTTCTTTCAGGCTCCTGAAGATCGCATCAAAGACCGCGATGTCCGACGTCGCAGGCAGATTAAGGTTGATGGTGTAGGAGAGACCGAGTTTAGACGCAGGCGCCGCAGGTGGCATTGTCTCGCCGTCTACCCTTGGTGTGGGTTCCTCTTCGTCTTCATCTGGTTCCTCCTTAGCGACCTCATCAAAGGTGGCGGCGGCCTTGACCGCCTTGAACGATCCAAGGATTGCCTTCACCGTCCCGGACTCGGGCTCCAGCCCAGTTACTTGAACGACTAGGCCTTTGAGGTCCTTGTCCGAGAGTTCGTGGGCAGACTCGTTGATTTCATAGAGAGCGCGGTAACCGGTTTTCATAGATTGAAAGGCCGCTGGCCCGGCCTCGGTCGGATTGCGAAATCGCTTGTAGAGATCGGACGGGGACCCGTCCGTTCCGAGAAACCCGATTCTCTTCAGGAAGGGGACCAGAGATCGCGCAGATCCGCCGGTCATCGCGAGTTTGGTCGCAAGGAAGTCTTGCGTGAATCGCGATGGCGTCGCGGCGCTCTTGATCTTGCCGAAGGCCTTGGCAATCAGGCCGTAACTCGGAACGTAAGGTAGCTGTTCAGCCATGAGCGTTCTCCAGTCCGTAGTCTGTCATGCCACCCAACGACGTGCTGCTCAGCGGCCGGCCGTAGAGCCGACGCGAGTTTGCGTCCAAGCCGGGCCACTGCTGAGGCAGCTGACTAGGCCGCCTCGCACGATCCCGCTGTC
Organism: Planctomycetota bacterium; assembly: GCA_052387675.1. GTDB lineage: Bacteria > Planctomycetota > B15-G4 > B15-G4 > B15-G4 > JBQTIY01. Next base: position 301,182 of record JBQTIY010000001.1, read on the forward strand.
GATTCGCTACTGGCTCTTGCATGTCTTGCAGCTCATCGGGCCGGGCCCACTGTAGCATTTATGGCAATTGCCAGGCCCCTTGTGGCAGCTACTTGAAGACTCGCTTCCACCACTCCCGCAGTAGTCCTCACCAAATAGGTGCCTATAGAACACTTTCGTCTTTTCGAAACTTGCTGCCAAGTCCTTGGCGTCCTCCTCGCTACGCATTCCGAAGTACGGAAAGTGATGAACGAAGTACCCGAACACGCGCTCACAGTCTCGTGCGTATGCCCGAGTATCTAGAATGTGCTGATGCCAGAACAGATCGATGTCCGAGGTGGGCACAATGGACCCATTCGGATCCATGTAGAGCATGCACAGATACCGATGGTAGCGCTGCTCAGCGATGTCCGTCATCTGTCGGGTCCAGCCTTGTCCTTCTTCCTCGTCCATGAGTTTCTGCTTGACCATGGAGAGGTCAAGTGACCTAAGGAGTTCCAAGACGGCATCAACAGCGGACCCGTGCGGTGCGGTGGCAAGCATGCTTTCTCTCCTCTAGGAACCGGTAGTATGTCGGTTGGTTGGTCGTATTGGTGTGGCGGGAGAAACGCGGGGAGTCGTAGCATGGCTGCGGCGTGCAACGATTTCGTAGGGCAGCCTAACCACAATTAGGCTGGTCTGTGTTTCACGGCGAAGCACGTGAGGCGGTCTGCCTAATCCGGTCATGTGCGCACTCCCGAGTTCGCTGGAAGTCTCCGTTCCCGCGAAGCTTGCGCGGAGTCTAGCAGGATGGCCGCGCCGCGATAGACAGGTCTGCCTAAGCGGCGCCGGGACCGGCTGTCGTCTTAGGCGCGACAACCGTCGGTGAGCCGGCGCGATTGTCCGAGCCGCGGTCACCACGCGCAGAGTCACCGAGCGGGCAGCTCGCGCCGCCCCCACCACCACGCCCGAACCAACTGTGGCGACGGCGAGCCACGAAGTCGTAGGCGCTGTCGCGTAGGGGACGCGGAACAAGCCACAGCATCCCGAACACTCGCCACGGCCAGCGCAGATGCGGGAGCAAGCGCAGCACAGCCGAGGAGCGCAGGAAGACGCGCCCGCCGGTGAGCAGAACCACGGAGTCGACTCGCGCCGAGACCAGGGCAGGGCTCACGCCGTCTTCTGCCATCCAGCGCGCCGCTCCGGGAGTGCTCCGCCCAACAAGCTCCAGCCGCGCCCCCCGCCGCGCGTGGCGCTGTAGCCAGCGCATCGAGCGCGTGCAGAGGCCGCATTCGTCATCGAAGACGAGCACCGCCGGCGCGCTCGCGACTTCGCCGACGGGATGATGGACGGGCTCACTTGTCGCCATGGCGGCCTCTACCTTAGCGTGGACGGCATGACGAACCCCAAGCAGCAGCCGGCCCCGACACCCGCCTCCTCACCCTTCCACGACGCCCTGGCCAGCGCGGCCTTCACCTCTGAGAAACTGACTAAGCGCAGCCTCCACGAGTCGGCGCGCATGTTCTGCGACGTGTACGGCCTGCTGCCCGGGCAGAGCCAGGCGCCGCACGCGCACGCCGGCAGCGACAAGATCTACTGCGTGCTGGAGGGCGAGGGCCGCTTCCAGGTGGGTACGCGCAGCGAGCGCCTGCGCGCCGGCGGCGTGGCCGTGGCCCCCGCGGGGCAAGAGCACGCCGTCCACAACGACTCGCAGGCGCCGCTCAAAGTGCTGGTGGTGATGGCGCCCCACCCCAAGCCGCCGACGGCCTAGGCCGGAGGTGGCCTGAACGACGTGAGCAAGACTCCCCGCTCTTCAACCCCACATCTCGCTCCAGCCTCGCCTGGCGACCGATGACTCGCACGCTCACGGTCGTCTTTGTGGTCATCGTCCTCGCCGCCTGGGCCGTCTCCTGGTTGAAGGCCGACGCGGCGACAGTGAACCGAGCCCGGGAACCGTGGCCCGAAGATCTCGGGACGCTCGAGTCGGTCATCGAACGATTCCCGCCGCTCTCGGAAAACGAAGCCGCGCGCCGCTTTCTGAAGCTGGCCGCCGCACTGCGGAACGACGACGCCGTCACCGCCTTCGTGCGCTGCGAAATGGGCCGTGACTCACTGAGCATCGGCGAGCCGCCACAGCTCGCCAACGGCGCCGACGGTGCCGCCGACGCCAACACCCCTGAGCCAGGCGAGCTCAGCGAGCTGCGAGAACTCCTGCTGCACACGCCCATCACGTGGGAGCGCTTCGTGCCATGCGACGACCCGCAGGTCGGGGCGCGCCGCGTGCTGCACATGATTGCGGCGCGGGCGCTCGTCGCCAGCGCCCTGCTGCGCGGCCGCGCCGGCGACCCGGCCGCCTGGGATGATCTCCACGCCGTGTGGATCCTCGCGCGCAGTCAGGACAGCCACCCGCAGATGATGACGCAGACCGCGGCGCTGACGATGGCGCGCATGATCAACGCCGTGGCCTGGAAGCTGCCTCTGCCCGCGCCGGCCTGGCTCGACGAACTCCACGCGCACGACCCGGTGCGCCGGCTCATCGAGGCCTTCCAGTATCAGACGGCCTCCTACTGGGAGGGCGGCACGAACTTTTTCCTCACGAAGTGGCTCGCCAAGGCCGTCGCCCACGACCGCACCATCGCCGAGGAGCTGATCGGCCTCGACACCTGTGACGTGCAGATGCGCATGAACGAGCTGGGCCCCGACCTCGGCTCCGTGTGGCGCCGCGCCTTCCGCTATCGCGCCGAGCGCGAGGCCACGGCTCAGGCCCTGCGCGTGCGCGCGGGGCTGCCGCTGCGCGCGGGGCAGGCGCCGGATGCCTCGTCAGCGTGCAGCGGTGGCTCGTGGAGCTTCGACGGCACCACGCTGCGCTTTAGCCAGGAGATCCCACTCGCCGCGGACGAGCTGCCCATGCCGCTCGTGCTGCGCCTAGGTACCTAGCAGCCGCTCAGCGGCGCGCGGCTTTGCGCGTCTTCGGCGCCGCACCTTTCTTTGCCTTCGCCTTCTTACCATGCACACCCGGCAGGAGCACGGCTTGCCCTAGCAGCGCGGCAAAGGCGCGCTCATCAATCGCCGCGCGCGTGCGCACTTTGACGTGCCGCACGTATTGCCCCGAACCCTCGAGCAAGTGCTGCGGATCCTTGAGCTTGGAGCCCTGGATGAAACCGAACTGCACCCACTCGCGGTCTGAGTACACGTAGGCCACCGGCCCGTCCTCGTTGCACCAGCAGCCATTGCCCCACTTGACGTCCTCGACGAGCTTGGGCTGGACGCGCTTCACGAAGCGCCGCAGCGCGCCGATGATCACGCGGTTCTTGGGGCTCTGCGCCGCGAGGTACGCAGCAAAGTTGGGGAAGGCTTTCATCTTGGCCATGGTGATCTCGCGGGTTATCTCGCGCTTGCGCGCGGCATCGACACGACGAAGACGCGCCCCTGCTTGGCGAAGTCCACGAGACTCCAGGCCGCACTGAGCAGAAACTCCGGTTGGCCGTCGGCGTCCACGTCGCCCAGGCCGACGGCGTCGAAGCCCAGCGTGTCGCCGCTCTGCAGGTCCGTCCAGGTGGCGAGCAGTCGGCCGTCCTGGCCGGAGTGCAGCGCGCAGCGGCCGCCCGACGCGGCACCCGCCGCCGACTGCCAGGCGCCCACGATCAAGTCGGCGTGGCCATCGCCGTCGGCATCGCCGCACACCGCCGCCGACGTGCCGAACTGCTCACCCGGCGCCGCGCCGGGCAGGTCGAGCAGGCGCTCGCCGCTCGCGCCGGAATGTACGTACACGCGGCCCGTGCCGCCGCTGTCCTGCCAGTCGGAGGCGTAGACATCCGGCACGCCGTCGCCATTCGTGTCGCCGAGAAAGCTCACGAAGTACTGCCCGAGATTGGAGCCATTGGGCCCGGCACGCATGTCGAAGATCTTTTCGGCGCCGGTTGGCGTGCAGCGGAAGACATCGCAGCGGAGCGCGCCGCTCACGCCCACCGCGAGCAAGTGGTGCCCGCCGGCGCGCGTGGCATCCAGGGCGCTGCCGAAGTTGTCGGCCGGTCCGCTGCCGGTCAGTCGAAAGAGCACCGCGCCGGTCGCGCCGGCGAAGACCGTGACCGCGCCCCGGCCGCCGTCCGCCCTCCAGGCCGTGACAGCGATCTCGGCGCGGCCATCGTCGTCCAGGTCTTCCAGGAGCGCGACCTTGAGGCCGAACTGCTCCCCGGGCGTGCCCTGGGACAACTCGTGCAGCACCGCGCCGTCGCGCCCCGACCAAACCAGCGCGCGATTCGCGTTGGGCGCGCCGGCCACGACGTCCGGCGTGCCGTCGCCGTTCACGTCGGCGCCGCCGGCCACCGAGTTGCCCAAGCGCCAGCCCGGCTGGCCCGCGCGCGAAAAGAGCAGCGCACCGGTCCGGCCCGAGTGCACGTCCACACGGCCGAGACCGCCACCATGTCCCGGCGCCGTGGAGGCGAAGTCCGTGGCGCCGTCGCCGTCGAGATCGCCGACGGCTCGCGTCACCCAGCCGAACTCCTCGTTGCCCGCCTTGCCGACGAGGGTGTAGAGCACCCGGACGGGTTCGGCAAAAGCCGCCGCGCCATCCAGACGAGCCGGGAGCAGCGTGGCGAAGCGCGGATCCGCGCGCAGGCTGTCGAGATCGGTGTCGCTCGCCAGCAGGTTGCGGTCGCCGAAGCCGGCGCGCACGGCGGCGGCCAGCCGCGCGAGCGCTTCCTCGCGGCGGCCGAGCAGTGCCAAGGCGCAGGCGGCGTTGTAGCCGCCCCCCGCAGCGAAGGCCGGGAACGTGGCGGCGCGCTCATGCGCGGGCAGCGCCTCGGCGTGGCGACCCAGCGCGTGCAGGCTGTAGCCGAGTTGATACCAGGCCGGCCCGTCGGCGGCATTGCCCGCCACGACCTGCTGCAGGATCGCAACGGCGCCCTCGTGATCGCCGGCCTGTGCCCGCGCGCGGCCGGCGGCCGTGGTCGGGGCCGGCAATGCCGACGGCGCCGCAGGTGTCGGCGGTGTGGGCGGCGCAGTCTGCGCCAAGCAGAGACCGAGAATCAGCGCGCTGAAGAGTGCAGGCAAGAGCAGCCTCCCGGAGGTGCAAGCGTCGGCAATGGAGGGATCAATAGAGCGTCAAGGCGGGCTGGGTAGCAAACTTCAGCGTGAGGAAATAATCCGCTGCGGCTGCAGCGATCAACAGGCACGTCCAGAGGCGGTAACTGCGGGTCACCCGCGTGCGCAGCCAAACCGCGGTGAGCAATCCAGCGCAGAGGAAGAGATACGCAAGGGCCAGAGCATAGGGCCGCGCCAGAACGAAGTCGGGAGAAAAGGAGCCGCGCGAGTAGCCGAGCGCAGCGATGGCCGGCATGACGACGTCCGTCCGCAGCCACGAGGCCACGAACAACTTGGGAAGCTGCGGAATGGCGAGCGCCGGCAACTCACCCCACCAGATCGCATTCACGAAGGGCAGCGTGCCCATGCTGACGACGAAGTAGAGCACCAGCACCTTGAGACAGAGCGCGAGCACATCGCGCTGGGAGGCGGCCGCCGAGCAAAGAGTCTTGCCACCCGGCTCGGTCGCCATCACCAGTTCCTCCTAGGGACTAGCGAAGGATCCTACTCCTCGGCAAGGCGCAGATTCGCCAATGGATCGCGCCGTCTGCTCGTCCGCGTGTCCGGCTGGCCCCCTGCCGTCAGGTCCCGGGGATCCAGCGCGCTTCGAAGAGCGCCCGCGCCGCATCGACCGTCTCGCCTAACTCCACGCCGAAGTTCGGCTGGCGGCTGTGGACGCGCGTGGTGACGTCGAGGCCGCGCGCGCCCTCGGGCCCGGCGACGAAGCCATGGATGAAGCCGTGCGACAGCGGCACCAGATTGATGTCGTGCGGGCGCAGGATCTGGTCCTGCGTGCGGCGCACCACAAAGGTGCCCGTCGCCTCGTAGTCCGCTGTCTCGACGGTCTCGTAGTTGGTGATGCGCGCCTCGCCCTCGAGCCCCACGGTGACGACACTGCCGTAAGTGTGCGGGTGATGCCGGATCACAGCGCCGGGCTCGAGCTTCCAGTGCAGCACGCTGAAGGGGCTGTCTTCCGGCGCCTCGTTGTGGCCGAGAAAGTGGCCGGGACCGTCGCCCTTGCTCACGCGCCGAAACTCCGGCAGCGGCACCGCCTCGAGACGCACGGCCAGCGCTGCCAGCAGGAGCAGATAGCGGTCCTCGCCGAAACGCGTTTTGTACTCCAAGTGCTCGCGCGCCGAGGGCACGGCGCGAGCGAAGAACTCCTCGAGACTGAGTGCTTCGCCAGCCTCGTCGGGCGGGAGCAGCGCGCCTCTCGGCGCCCCGAAGAGTGCGGCGTGAGCTGCTGCGGGCGCGGCACCCAGCGCGGCGCGCGAGGTGAGTGCCGCGAAGCCGGCAGTGAGCGCGGCAGAGCGGAGCAGCGTGCGCCGATCGAGGCCGGCGACTTGTGCTGCCCTCGCTGGCTCCGCTGCGTGTTTTCGTTCGTGCATTGTGGCTAGCTCCGCGGGAGAAGAGGGGCCATGATTGGGCCCTGCTGAGACATGAGGCGCATTCCGCCGACCAGCGGGGCCAACGATGCACGAAACCCCTCCCTTTCCGACGCTGCCTGCCGCGAACGCGTCGTCCGTCCCGGCCGCAACCTGGGCGCCGGCGGTGCATGAAGAACTGCGTTTGTTGGCCGCCCGGCTGCTCCAAGGCGAGCGCCGCCACCACACTCTGCAAGCCACAGCTCTGGTGCACGAAGCCTGGCTGCGGCTCGCCGGCCGCGCCGATGCGCGCGACCTGCCCCACGAAAGATTTCTCGCGCTGGCCGCCACCTCGATGCGCCGCATTCTCATCGACAGCGCGCGCCGCCGGCAGGCTGCGCGCCGTGACGCCGGCCGGCGCGTCGGACTCGACGAGGTGCCGGAACCCATCGCTGCGAACGCCGCCGCAAGCGATGACACGAGCAGTGCGCTGCACGACGCCGAACTGCTGGCCCTCGACGAGGCACTGAGTGAGCTGGCCGAGGCCGATGCCGAACTCGCACGCCTCGTGGAGTTGCGCGTTTTTGGCGGGCATGGCGTGGAGGAGACGGCCGCGCTGCTCGGCACGTCGCCGCGCACAGTGAAGCGGCGCTGGCGCTTCGCGCGCGCCTGGCTCGCCCACGCCATCCGCTCACGCACTGGAGAACGCCCATGAGCAGCGGCCACACCGACACGGCGCGCCTGCGCCGGATCGAATCGCTCTTCGATGCGGCCGCCGCCATCCCCGCCGGCGCGCGCACGAGTTATCTCAACGCCGCGTGTGCAAACGATCCTTCGCTCGCGGGCGAGGTTGCAGCGCTCTTCACCGCCGAGGACACGGCGCCGGGCCTGTTGGACGGCACGCCCGACAGCGCAGCCCAGCGTGCAAGGAGCGGGCCACTTGCCGGCGAACCTGAGCTTCTGGGCACGGAGATTGGCGGCTACCGCATCGAGGCACACATCGCGTCGGGAGGTATGGCCGATGTCTACCGCGCCGTCCGGCAACACGCCGAGCTGCGCCTGCCGATTGCGCTGAAGGTCCTGCGGCGCGGCCTCGACACGGCCGCGCTGCTGCGTCGCTTCCAGCTCGAGCAGCGCACGCTCGCGCGGCTGCGCCACCCGAACATCGTGGCGCTCGCCGATGCGGGCGCCTTGCCCGACGGCCGCCCCTGGCTCGCCATGGAACTTGTCGACGGTGAGCCCATCGACCGCTGGTGCACTGCACACGCGCTCGACCTGCCCGCACGCGCCGCACTCTTTCTGCAAGTGCTCCGCGCGGTGGCGCATGCGCACCGGCACCTCGTGCTGCACCGCGACCTCAAGCCCGGCAACATCCTCGTGACGGCGCAGGGCCAGCCGAAGCTCTTGGACTTCGGCGTCGCGCGCCTGCTCGCAGCGGAAGAAGATGGCGCCGACGAGCTGACCGATCCCGGAGCCCCAGCGCCCTTCACGCCGGCGTGGGCCAGCCCCGAGCAGCTTGCCGGCGAGCCGGCCACGACGCTGAGCGATGTCCACGCGCTCGGCCTACTGCTCGCGGCGCTCTGCGCACCCGGCGATGACACCGCCGAGGGCGGCCGCCTGGCTGAAGATCTCAAGCTCATCGCAGCCACGGCGAGCCATGCGGACCCCGCACGTCGCTACACCTCCGTGGAGCAGTTCGCAGAGGACATTCAGCGCGCGCGGGATGGTTTGCCGCTGCGCGCGCACGCCGACGGAGCGGGTTACCGCGCGCGGCGCTTCCTCGCGCGTCATCGCTGGGCGGCGGCGGGCACTGCGGCGCTGTTGTTGGGCACGTTGCTCGCAGCGGCTGGCCTGTACCTCTCTTGGAGAGCTGCCCGCGCCGAGGCCAGCCTCGGCTGGAAGGCGCACGCTCAGGCCGTGCAGGTCGCCTCCGTGCTCGAGGAACTCGTGCGGCTCTCGCACGAGCCGCAAGCTGGGCTCAGTCCCTCACTGCAGGCTGCGCTCGACGACCTGGCGGCGCGCATGAACTCTTTCGACGATGAGCCGGAGACTGAAGGCCGCCTGCGCCTCGCGCTCGGCGGACTCTACGAGCTAGCCGGTCAGCCCGACGACGCTCGGCAGCACCTGCTCCGCGGTCTGCAACTCGCGCGCACGCATCGCGGCTTCGACGCTCGCACCGTGCGCGAGGCCGAGGAGCGGCTCGCGCGGCTGGAACGCTGACGGCCCTGCGGAGGAAAGAATGCTTAGACGGCGAGCATTTTTACCGTCATAATGCTCGCCATGTATCCACGCTCACTGCCGCTTCCAGCTCACTCCTTTTTCCTCTTTGGTCCGCGCGGCACGGGCAAGACAACCTGGCTTCGCGACCGGCTGCCCGCTGCCAAGTGGTTCGACCTCATACACAACGCGGAGCTTCTCGCACTCATGCGGAACCCTGAACGGTTCCGGCAGGTGGTCGACGCGCTGCCGAAGGGCTCTTGGGTCGTGGTCGACGAAGTGCAGCGGCTCCCCTCGCTGCTCAATGACATCCATGCGCTCATCGCTGAGCGCGGTAACCGCTACCACTTCGCCCTCAGCGGTTCGAGCGCACGCAAGCTCAAGCGGCTGGACGCAAATCTCTTGGCTGGCCGCCTCATCAACCGGAGCTTCTTCCCGCTGACAACAGCCGAGCTAGGCGGCAAGTTCTCGGTCGACGACTTGCTCGCCTTCGGCTGCCTGCCAAAGGTCCGCTCTGAGCCGCGACACGTGATCGACCTCCTCGAGGCTTACGCCGCGAACTACCTCAAAGAAGAGATTCAGCAAGAGGCCCTCGTCAAGAATCTTGAGTCCTTCTCGCGCTTCCTAGAAGTCGCCGCGATCATGAATGGCCAGGTCGTAAACGTCGCCGGCATCGCTCGTGACTGCGGCGTCGCCCGTCCCACGGTGCAGCGCTATTTCGACACGCTGGTGGACACACTGATCGGAGTCCTGCTGCCTGCCTGGCGCCCACGCGCCAAGGTCAAGGAGGCCGCCCACCCGAAGTTCTACTTCTTTGACACCGGTGTGGTGCGCAGCCTCGGCCAACGCCTCCGCGACCCCCTCGAGAGCGCCGAGCGCGGCCCGCTGCTTGAGACGCTCGTGCTCCATGAACTGCGCGCCCATGTCGCCATCGCCAATCTCGGCGGCAAGCTCTCTTACTGGAGAACGCCCTCAGGCAGCGAGGTCGACTTCATTTGGTCCCGGGCCAAGCTCGCCGTCGGAATCGAAGTCAAGGCAGGCACGAGCTGGCGCAGCGAGTACAGCCGGTCGCTGCGTGACTTGGTCCAGGCCAAGACGATACGGCGCGGGTTCGGCGTGTACCTTGGCAAGGAGATCCTTCGCGACGGATCCATCGAAGTGCTGCCCCTCGCCGAGTTCGCGCGACGCCTTCACGACGGCGAGGTTCTCGGCTCGGGCTAGGGCTCAACCCCCACGAGCCAGCCCCAGGACGGCGCGTTGTCGACGCTGCTCTGCCTCCGTCGCGGCCGGGTGGGCCTCGATGCGCACGGTGCCATCTTCCCGCTCCGACAGGGCGAGTCCGAGCGCTTTGAGAGTCGCTGCGAGCGGCAACGGCTCCGTGCCGTGAATGAACCGGCGGTGAAACTCGGCCCAATCCTGCGACGCCGCAGTCTCGGGCCCACACGTCGCCTCCAAAGCGGCCTGGATGTCCGCCCACTCGTAGCGCCGCGCTCCGTTGTCAGTGCGCTTCATGAGCGCACGCAGCATGTCGCCGAGGCCGCGCTCGCCATCGCTCACCTCACGGATCGTCGCGTCCCAACAAAACGCGACGAGCGCGCCGCCGCTGTAAAGCGGCGAGCCCTTGGACGTGCCCGGAGCATCCAGAGGCGTGGTCAGTCGACGGGAGTTGACGACATGCTGGGCGAGCTTGGCGTAGAACTCCTCGGGCTCAATCATCCCCGAGGAAACCAGCGCCAGGTTGGCCGCGTACTCGGTGAAGCCTTCCTGGAACCACTGCGAGCCGGCGTACTCGGCGCCGCGCAACTGCCAGCCATTCCAGTAGTGAAAGAGCTCGTGGGTGATGGTGTTGCCCCAGCGGCCCAAGTTGGCGCGCGACGGGACTTCGTCCGTGTTGAGCGCAAAGCTCGCCCGAAAGGACTCGCCCCCGTCCTCCAACTGTGGGAGCAGGATCACGACGTAGTCGCCGCGGCCCTCAAAGCCGATCAGGGCGACGAGACGCTGCAAGCAGGCGCTGAGCACGCGCTGCACTTCGGCGCCCGCCGGCTGCCAAGGACCGAAGGCGACGACCTTCAGATCGAAGCCCTGAACGGTCAGCACGTCCGGCACTCCCTGCACGAAGGCCAGCACGTTTTCGGTCAGATCCGCCGCGGAGGCGACCTCCGCGACAGCGGCGACATGTGCGTCCCGACCAGACGGGCCGGACGGGGCAGACCAGGGCAGAACAGCCTGCCAGCCGTGCGGGAGAGTGAAACGCAGTTCGCTGGCCTGCTGTGCTGGAGTCGTGATGAAGAGCGAACGCCCGATGACGACGAAGCGATCGTCATCCACGTAGGCCGTCTCGCGCGGCGCAGGCCAGCCGCGCTGCGCGAGAGGTGCGTAGTCGACTTCGTAGTCCAGCGTGAGGAGACCGTCCACTTCGCGCACGAGATTCCAGCCATCGGAGCCGGTCTCTGTCACCGTCACGGCGCGCCCCTCCGCATCGGCGACAGAGAGACTTCGCACGAGGCCGGGCCAGCCGGCCTCGGCGACTTCGGGCACGTCCATCGACCACGACGTCGCCATGCTGAGCTGGGAGCCGGAGCTGGGCAGCGTCGCGCGCACGGCAAACCGTGGCGGCGCGGTCGCGACCAGCTCGATCCGGTAGGACGCCGTCGATACATCCTGCATCGCCGCCTCTTGAAAGCCCCACGCGCTGCTCGACAGGAGCAGGGCGGCCAAGTAGCGCTGCCAAGAGTGCGCGGGATCGAGCAGCATGGCCCGACATTGAAACACAGGCCGCCAGCACGCCGCGCGGATCCGGGTCGCCCTGCGGTAAGGTTTCGCCCTGCCCCTGGCCATGCCGAGCCTTGCCACTCGACCACCACGCTCTCCGGGCCCACCCCCATGCTGATCCTGAGCAATCTCGCCAAGCTGTACGACGGCACGAGTTCCCGCAAAGACGCGCTGCACGAGCGCGTGGACCTGCACATCGACAAGGGCCGCATCGCGGGGCTCGTCCCGCATGACCCGGCGCTGAAGCCGACCGCGCTTGGGGCGGACGCTGGCACGGGTCAGCGTTCCGCCGCCACCGCAAGCGCGGCCGCCAGCAGCGCAGCCAGCCGCGTTGTCATCGACTGCAGCGGCCTCGTCGCCACGCCGGGCCTCGTCGACTGCCACGGTCACGTAACCATTCTCGGTCTCGACACGCCGGCCATGGACACCATGCTCGGCGGCGCCTGGCTGCTCTACGTGGAGAAGATCCTGCACGCCACGCTCGTGGACGGCGGCGTGACCACGATGCGCGACGTGGGCGGCGCGACGGCGCTCATCAAGCGGCTCGTCGAAGAGGGCACGCTGCTCGGCCCGCGCCTCAAGATCGCGATCTGCATGCTCTCCACGACCGGCGGACACGCTGATTTCCGCGGGCCCGACCGCTGCCACGGCGAGTTGTCGCGCCTGTGGCCCGAAGCGCCCGGCCGGCCCAGTAGCATCGTCGATGGGCCTTGGGAGGCTCGCAAGCGCGTGCGTGAAATCGCGGCCTGCGGCGCCGACCTCATCAAGCTCTGCACTTCGCCGGGCATTGCCTCGCCGGGCGATGCGCTGGAGCATCGCGACTTCACCGGCGAAGAGATCGCCGCCATCTGCGACGAGGCGGCCGGCCGCGGCCTGCGCGTGGCGGCGCACGCGCACAGCCAGAGCGGCATCGCACTGGCCATCGAGCACGGCGTCTCCGACATTCAGCACATCTCCTTCATGGACGAGCGCCTCGTGGAGCAAGCGCACAGGAAGGGCTGCACCGTGACGCCCACGAGCTGGGTCATGCAGGCCCTGCCCGGCGCCAAGGGACTCTCGCCCTTCGTCATGGAGAAGGTGAAGAAAGCTGGTGAAGTCCACGCGCGCGCGGTGCAGTTCGCGGCGCAGGGCGGGCTCAAGATCCTGGCCGGCACCGACCCCGTGCTGCCCGGCATGCACGGCACCAACTACCGCGAGATTGCGGCGCTGGTGAGCGACGGCCTGCCCGCGCTCGCCGCCTGGCACGGCATGACGGGCCTCGCCGCCGCCGAGATCGGCCAGAGCGATGCCGGCACACTGCGGCCAGGCCAGCGCGCCGACGTGCTGCTCTGGCGCGGCGATGTGCTCGCCGAGCCCAAGTTGCTCGAGCCGAAGACCGCGGCGCTCGTCGAAGTGCTGAAGGACGGCGTCGGGCACCGCGGCTTGGCCGGCGTGCCGCAGCGCGCCTTCAGCGACACGGTGCGCGCCGCGCTCCAGCGCGAGGGCTGAAGCGCCGCGCGACCCCCAGCCGGCGAGTGTGCCCGACGCTCCGGCCCGCTTTTCCGACCTCAGTCGTCGCCAAGCACCGCCGTGAAGCGAATGCTCCCAAAGGCGATGCCCCCGAGGTC
>JBQTIY010000002.1:0-460042 GCA_052387675.1 Planctomycetota bacterium
GCTGGGCGACCCGCACCCCGTCCTCGCCCGTGAGGTCGCCCCGCCCCCCCTCTTCCGCGCGGCCGGCCGGGGTGGCGGAGGTCGGCGCCTCCACGGGCTGCTAGGATCCCTGCACATGTCCGCGACCAGAATCGTCTACTGCACCTTTCCCAAAGAAATGATCCGCGAGCCGCTGCTCTACAACCTGGGGCGCAGCTTCAAGGTCGTGCCGAACATTCGCGGCGCCACGATCAGCGATGACATTGGGCTGATGTACTTGGAGCTCGAAGGGCCGGACCCGGAGATCGAGAAGGCGCTCGACTATCTTCGCACGCGCGGTGTGCGTGTCGAGCCGCTTCCGGGTGGGATGCCTGCCAGCGGCTTTCCGCCGGCCCGGCCGAACTGAGGCGGATCCGAAGCGCGTGTCAGCCGGCCCGGCCGGCTTAGGGGTCGCCGGTCTCGCCCTTGGCCTGTCGCTCGGCGATGAGCAGCCGGAACTCTTCGAGTGCCTTGGGATCTTGGATCTTTTTCAAGTACCAGTCGATCCAGAGATCCAAGTTGGCGCTGCGGTTCCACTGATCATTGCGAGACATCCTGCCGCCGTCGGGAAAGTAGAAGGTGGGCGTGCGGGCCAAGCGCACGTGAGCGTTCTCCACGAGGTCGAAGGCATCGCGCGCCTGGATGTTGTCCGACATGTCCAGGCCGTGCAGTGCATTGATATAGGCCGGGATCAGGTCAACGACATCAATGGCTGCGAGCTGCGCCTTGAGTTCTTTGCGGCGGCGAGGCGTCGGGCTCTCGATGTAGCACTCCCGAACAAGTTGGCTCCAGAGTGCGAAGTCTTCGGCAGACGTTCCGGGCACCGGCGGGACAAGCTCAAAACTCAGTATGGGGTTGTAGTCATCGGGCGCGACGGCGGCGGTCTTCTTGGGTGCCGCCGGAGCTTGAGCCTCCGGCGCCTGAACCTCGGCTGCCTGATCTGCCAGCGCGCCGGGCTCGCTTCCGGAAGGCTGCTCGGCCGCGCCAGCCTCCGTCGTGCCGACGAGCGAGGGGACTGCGCCGCCCGAGCCGGATCCGGTTTCGCCCTCGCCCGCAGCGCTGGCGGAGTCGGGGCTGGCGGAGTTCGCGTCTCCTGCGCTCGGAGCCGCGGGACCCGCCTCGCGGAAGCCGAAGAACCACACGGCGCCGCCGAGGAGCAGCGCGCCGCCGATCACGCCGATGAGCAGCAGCGGCGAAGATTTCTTGTCTGACTTCGCAGCGGCCTCATGGCCCGGCTTGCGGCGTCCTGCCGCGCCGCGTTTCGTGGTGCCGGCCTCGGCGGTGGCGCCAGACTTGGCTGGGGCCGTGCCCTTGCGCGGCGCGCTCGGCGCTGCGGCTGCCTTGCGACCGACGGCGGGTGCGCGGCTCACTGGCGCAGCGCCGCTCGGCGCGGCGGCCTTCGCTACCGGCGCTGTGGGTGTTGCGGGCGTAGCTTTGGCCGCGACGACCGCGGGCGCCGTTGGTGCGGCAGGCGCCGCGGGGGCTTCGGCCGGTCCGATCTCCACGACTCCGCCGCACTTCGAGCACTTGGCCCGGGTCGCCGTGCTCGAGTCCGGCACCTTGAAACGCGCACTGCAGGCCTGACATGTTCCGACGCGCGCCATGCGAGCCATCCGTTCGGGGAGTGGGCGGGAAATCGGCACCGTATGCCTCCGGCCCAGTGTGGTCAAGCTGTCATGCGCAGCGAGACATCAGGTGGCAGGCCAGGGCGAGGTCGGGCGCTGCGCACCCGAAGCTCAGGTCTTGGATTTGAGCCAGTCGCGCAGTTCGTCGATCGAGATCGTGTCCAGGCGGCCCCGCAGCACCGTCCGAGTGCTCGTTGGATCGCCGCGCCAGGATTGGGTCAGACCATAGGGATCGGCGGCAGACTGCACTTCAGCCAGATCGGTGAACAAGGCCGCGAAGCTGAGCGGCTCGCGCTCGGCGAGGAAGGCCAGTGCACTCCAGGTGATGATCTGCGCAGCCACCGCTTGGCCCGCGGAGGTGTCATCGAGCGCGAGCGTAGACAAGGCGAAGTCGCGCTTGCTGTCCGCTTTCTCGAGGTGCTGCCGCGCCTTGCGCGCCCAGTCGAAGTGATCGTCTGTCGAGACGAAGCCCGTGGCTTCGAACTGGTAGACCGTGCCGAACTTGCTGATCTCCGCCATCTCGCCGACCGCCCAGCGCATGGCAATGGGCACTTCGCCGACGCGCGAGGTGAGCAGGCACTGCGCGTACTTGTGGGCGAGTTCATTGCCCAGCCGGAACTCGTCGTCGCCGGCCGCTGCATTGCCCGCGAGGTCCATCGTGGGCTGAAGAAAGGTGGCGCCGTGCCGCAGGAAGACACCGGTCGGATCCTGCTTCAAAGCTTCCACTCCTGCCGGGAGCATCAGCTTGCGGCTCACCAGAGAGTCGAGCAAGGTCGGCCACGCGGCTGAACGCAGAGCCTTGTCGTCCAGCAGCACGGCCACGATGGCGCGCTGTCGTGCGCCCTGGCGGTTCGGCAGGAAGGGAATGAGCGGATCGAGCAGCCGCCAGGTGTCATCCAAGATCTCGGAGGCCTCTTCGAGCGTCTTGGTTGAGGCGCCGCCCAGCACGAGCACCTCGGGACTCGAGCCGACCACGATGGTCAGTTCCAGTGCTGTGATCAGCTCAGCCCAGCCGTTGAGTGCCACGCGCAAGGCTGGCGAGAGATCGCCCTCCACATCGCGCGCCTTCAGCTTGCGCCCCTTGTGCCGAAGTTCCAGATCCGCGGCAGCCGCGCTGAGCACCTGACTCTCGGGCTCTGCTGCGGGCCGCGCTTCGCGCCCCGGCGGCGAAGCCGGCCCGGGAGTTGGCGGTGCGGGATCTGAGGGCGCCGGCGCGGGCGGTGCGTCCGAGTCAGGCTCCGGTTCGGGTTCAGGTTCTGGCGGCAGCGGCAGCGGTGGTGGAGGCGGAGGGGGCGCTGGACGCGGAGGCGGAGGTTGCGAGCCCGCTGCCAAATCGTCTGCGGCCCGCCGCTCGGCCTCCGCTTGTTGCTCGAGCAACTTCCTTTCCCAACGCAGCAGCCGGATCTCGGCGCCAAAACCATCCAGGACACCGAGGGCGGGATCTGGCTCGTGATCGAGCGGCGTGGGCGTGAAACTCTGGCCGCGCAGATGCTGCCAGCGCAGCCAGCCCTCCGCGCAAGGGCCGCCACTCTCTGCATCGGTCACCCGCGCGCTGGGTGCACGGCCGGTGATGTGAGCCAAGACGACATCGAGCAGCGCCACGAGTTCGGGTTCCGGCAGCGGCGCGTCGGCACGAGGCAGCAGCGCCTCGACCAGCGCCGCGACACCGTCGCGCCCGGCCACATGCAACTGTTCGATGAGCATGGCGCGCTGAGTGCCGGGCGGCAATTCCAGCAACTCCGCAACGGCCTCGCGCAGACCGGCGCGTTCCTCCTCGGGCAGCTCAGCCGACCACAGCACAACGGGTTCTGGACGCTCGGAGAGGAGGCCTTGCGGCCGCAGGCGCACGGGCTTGTCCGTGGGCGGTCCGCGCGTGCCGGCCTGCACATCGAGGAGTCTGTCGGCCGGTGAGAAGACGAGCAGCAACTGCAGGTGGTCGTTGCCGGCGCGCTCGACCAGCCCCGCCTGGAAGATTCGGCGCTGAGGCACCGGCCCAAGCCCGGCATCGGGATCCGGCAGGGCGAGGATCGAGAGCAGTGAGGCACCCGAGAGAAAGGAGTCGGCGAGGCGGAACCACTCGCGCGGCACGTTTCGCCGCAGCAGCGACTGTTGGGCGGCCGAGAGTTCCTCCCAGGGCTGCTCCGCCAGGCCGCGGGCGACGTGCTCGGCTTGTCGGGTGGGGAAGTCCAGCAGGGTTCCCAGCAAATTGACGTCAGCGGCCGTGAGGCCGTCGATGGCCTGCCGGACGAGGGCCCGGTCGGCTTCAGTGAGCGCTGGAGCTGAGCTCTGAGCCAAGGCCCCGCGGCTCAGGGCGAAGAGCGACAGCAGCGTGAGGACCGCGAGCGCGGCCGGGCCGGCGAATCGCCACAGGCCCGCCTGCCTGGCGCCGCGTGTCGGGGGATGCTCTCTGCCGGTCATGCAGACTTCCGAAAGTCGTGAAAATTGGAGAACCGCCGGCCGTGCACTCGCTGGCCCTGCCGGCCGGCGCGGCGCGTCGTTCTATACCGCGCGCACTGCTGTCGTGACAGCGAGATCCCGAGCGGCGCCGCCAGGCTTCTGCCGCCGTCCTTAAGATGGCCAGTCCTCTGGAATCTTCCCGCGATGTCCGACAGCCCCTTCCGCCTCCACACTGAATTCACGCCGGCCGGCGACCAACCGCGTGCCATCGCAGAGCTGACGGCGGGTTTTCTCGCCGGGCAGCCGCGCCAGGTCCTGCGCGGAGTCACGGGCTCGGGCAAGACCTTCACCATGGCGCACCTTGTCCAGCGGCTGGGCCGGCCCACGCTGGTGCTGGCGCACAACAAGACACTCGCTGCGCAGCTTTACGACGAGTTCCGCAACCTCTTCCCGGAGAACGCAGTCGAGTACTTCGTCTCCTACTACGACTACTACCAGCCCGAGGCCTATCTGCCGCGCACCGACACCTTCATCGAGAAGGAGGCCTTCATCAACGAACAGATCGAACGCCTGCGCAACAGCGCCACGCGTTCGCTGCTGGAGCGCCGCGACGTGCTCATCGTGGCCTCCGTCTCGTGCATCTACGGCCTGGGCAGCCCCGAATACTACGAGGGCCTGCGCGTCTCGCTGACGCGCGGGGAGCACCGCGATCGCGACGATCTGCTGCGTGCCCTGGCGGGCATCCAGTACCAGCGTGCCGCGCTGGATTTCAAGAATGGCACCTTCCGGGTGCGCGGGGATGTCGTGGAGATCTTCCCGGTGTACGAAGAGAGCCGAGTTGTGCGGGTGGAGTTCTTCGACGACGAGATCGAGAGTCTGGCCATGGTGGACCCGTTGCGCGGCGAAGTGCTCGAGGAACTGCCCTCCCTTTCGATCTACCCCGCCAGCCACTACATCACGCCGCGGGAACGCCTGGGCCAGGCCGTACTCGACATCCGGGCCGAGCTCGAGGAGCGGCTCGTGCAGTTGCGCGGCCTGGGCAAGCTGCTCGAGGCACAGCGCCTGGAGCAGCGCACGCGCTTCGACCTGGAAGTCCTCGAAGAGTCCGCCTTCTGCCCGGGCATCGAGAACTACAGCCGGCATCTGGATGGCCGGGCCCCCGGACTGCCGCCGGCCACACTGCTGGCCTACTTCCCGGATGACTTTCTGATCATCGTGGACGAGTGCCACCAGTCGCTGCCGCAAGTCGCCGCCATGCGGCGCGGCGATTTCTCGCGCAAGTCCACGCTGGTTGAGCACGGCTTTCGCCTGCCCTCCGCGCTGGACAACCGGCCGCTGGAGGCGGCCGAGTTCGACGCGTTGCTCGACAAGGTGCTCTACGTTTCGGCCACGCCCACGCCCCATGAGATCCAGCGCGCGCAGGGACGGGTCGTCGAGATGATCAACCGGCCCACGGGCCTGCTCGACCCGCCCGTGGAGGTGCGCCCGGCGCGCGGCCAGGTCGATGACTTGCTCTCGGAGATCCGCAGCGTGGCCGAGCGCGGCGAGCGCGTGCTGGTGACCACGCTCACCAAGCGCATGGCCGAAGAACTCACCGATCACTTCGCGGCGCTGGGCGTCCGCGTGCGCTACATGCACAGCGACATCGACAGCCTGGAGCGAGTGGAGGTCATTCGCGGGCTGCGCCTGGGGGATTTCGACGTCCTGGTCGGCATCAACTTGCTGCGCGAAGGCCTCGACCTCCCGGAGGTGGCGCTGGTGGCCGTGCTGGATGCCGATAAGACGGGCTTTCTGCGCAGCGCGACGAGCCTGATTCAGACCATGGGGCGCGCCTCACGCAATCTGCGTGGTCGCGTGCTGCTCTATGCCGAGGACATCACGCCGGCCATGCGGGCGGCCATCGATGAGTCGGAGCGGCGGCGCAGCGTGCAACAGGCTTACAACGCTGAGCATGGCATCGTGCCCACCTCCACGCACCGCGCCGTGGACCGCTCGCTGCAGGCCGAGAGCGTGGCGGAGGGCGCGCCGGACGAGCGCCGCGCCAAGCAGGCTCAGACCACCGGCTTCGACGAGGAGGCGCCGCCCGATCCCGCGCAGCTCAAGAAGGCGCTCGTCGCGCTGCGCCGCGAGATGGCGGCTGCGGCGCAAGCTCTGGAGTACGAACGCGCGGCGAGCCTGCGTGATCGCATTCGCTATCTCGAGCGACTTGAACTGCGCTACCTCTAAACCGTGAGCACTGAGCCAACGCCGCCCGAGGAGGAGTCAGCCGCCGCGCGGCGCGAGCGACTGCTGGCCAGCGTGGCCGTGCTGCCCGAGGGGCCCGGCGTTTACCTGTTTCGCAATGCGGCCGGAGGCGTGGCCTACATCGGCAAGGCGCGCAATCTGCGCGCGCGCGTGCGCAGCTACTTCCTGCCGGGCCGCGGAGACACCCGCCGCGCCGTGCTCTTCGTCGACCGCTATGTGCACACGATCGAATCGGTCAGCACTGCGAGCGAGCCAGAGGCCTTCCTGCTCGAGAACCGGCTGGTCAAGCGGCACAAGCCGGCCTACAACGTCAAGCTGCGCGACGACAAGGACTTCCTCTACCTGCGCATCGATCAGCGCCACCCCTTCCCGGCCCTGGCCCTGGCGCGGCGCCCGCGCAGTGCGACGCGCGGCGTGAGTCATCACGGGCCCTTCTCCAGTGCGACGCGCCTGCGCGCCACGCTGCGCATGCTTGGGGGCATCTTGCCGCTGCGCGACTGCAGCGACCGCGAGTTTGCGGGGCGCACACGGCCCTGCCTCAAACACGACATGGGCCGCTGCAGCGCTCCCTGCGTGGGCCTGATCGAAGCACCGGCCTACGCGGCTCTGCTGGATGACGCCCTGGCCGTGCTGCAAGGCCGCGGCGGCTCCGTTGCCGCCGAGCTTGAGCGCCGCATGCAGCTTGCCTCGCGCGAAGAGCGTTTCGAGCAGGCCGCGCGTCTGCGCGACCAGGTGCGCACGCTGCGCCTGCTCACCGAGCCGCAGCAGGTGGAGAACATCACGCTGGCCGAAGGCGACGTGCTGGGCCTGGCGCGGGCCGGGACGCTGGCCGTGATCGTGGTGCTCTTCTTTCGCGGGGGATCGCTCGTTTCAACGGCGCAGCACACTCTGGACAGTGAGCTGCCCGACGAAGAACTGCTGGCCGGCTTCTTGGCCGAGCACTACGGCGCGGGACGGCCGGCGCCGCGCGAGATCCTCTTGCCCTGCAGCCTGCTGGAACCCGAAGGGCTGGCCGAACAGCTCGCCACCGCACGCGGCGGGGCGGTGCTGCTGAGCACGCCGCAGCGCGGCGACCGGCGCGAAGTGCTGGATCTGGCCCAGCGCAACGCCGAGCACGCCCTGACACGTGCCGTGGATCAGCGCGGTTCGCAGCGCGGGCTGCTCGCGAGTTTGGCCGAGCGGCTCGGGCTGCAGGCGCCGCCCGAACGCATCGAGTGCTACGACGTCAGCCACACCGGCAAGAGTGGCATCGTCGCTTCGCGGGTGGTCTTTCAGCAGGGCGAGCCGGATCGCGCGGCCTACCGTCATTACACGCTCAAGACTCTGACGGGTCCCGATGACTACGCCGCTCTGGGAGAAGTCCTCGAACGGCGCTTGCAGCGCGCCGCCGAGGATCCGCTGCCGGATCTGCTCATTGTGGACGGCGGGCGCGGACAGCTTGCGGTCGCGGAACGCGCGCTGGAAAACTGGAGCGCACGGCGCGCCGCGGCCGAGTCGGGCAGTGCGCCTGCCGCGCTGCCCGTGCTGGCTGCGCTGGCCAAGGGCGCTCGCCGCGGGCGCGGCGTCACCTTGGGCGAGGGCGAGCGTGAGCGCCTCTTTCTGGCCGGGCGCCCCGAGGCCTTCGTCCTGGAGCGCAACACGCCGGAGGAGTATCTGCTGCAGCGCATCCGCGACGAGGCGCATCGCTTTGCGATCAGCCACCACCGCAAACGCCGCGATCGCGAGAGCCTCTCCTCGCTGCTCGACGAAGTGCCGGGCGTGGGGCCCGTGCTGCGGCAGCGCCTCCTGCTCACCTTCGGCGGGGCGCGCGGCCTCGTGCGCGCCAGCGCCGTGGAACTCGCTGCGGTCAAGGGCGTCGGACCCGTGCTGGCGCAGGCCATCGTCGACCAGCTCGGCGCCGACGATCAGCCGCGCGGGTGGAACTCCTGATGCGAGGCGCGCAGCCGGCGCCGGTCCACGTGCGTGTAAATCTCCGTGGTGGAGATGTCGGCATGGCCGAGCAGTTCCTGGACTGAGCGCAGATCAGCGCCGTTCTCGATGAGGTGCGTGGCGAAGGCGTGCCGTAGGCCGTGCGGGGTGATCGGCGGCAGTCCCACGGAAAGAGCGTGGTCCTGGACGATGCGCAACAGGCGCACACGTGTGAGCCGCCGCCCGTTGCGCGAGAGGAAGAGCCACGGCGCCCCCGGCGCGCGCGCTTCGAGAGCGGGACGCACCTGAGCGAGGTACTGACGCAGCGCCGCCTGCGCCCGCCGTCCCAGCGGCACCAGGCGGTGCTTGCCGCGCTTGCCGATGCAGCGCACGAGCTGAAACTCGTCGAACACACTGTCGCGCCGTAAGTCAGCGACCTCGGAGACGCGAGCGCCCGTGGCGTAGAGCAGTTCGAGAATGGCGAGGTCGCGCACGCCCAGCGGCTGAGTGAGATCAGGCGCCTTGAGCAGCCGCGCCACTTGGCCGGCGTCGATCAGGCGCGGCAGCCGGCGCGGAGCCCGCGGCGTGGGCAGCGCGGCCGCCGGATCGAGGGTCAGCGCGCCGTTCGCCTGCAGGAAGTGGAAGAAGCCGCGCAGCACGGCGAGGCGCCGGGCGAGGGTGGCCGGCGCGGCCTTCCGGGCACGCAGGGCCTCGAGCCAATCCACGAGATCTGCGGTGCGGGCGGTTTCTGGTTCGAGCCCGTGCTCCTGACAGTGCACGGCAAAGGCGGCGAGGTCGCGGGCATAGGCGATGAGCGTGGGCTCCGCCAGGGCCGCTTCGCTGCGCAAGTGCGCGAGGTAGCTGCGGACGCCCGGTGAGGGGGGCGGGCGTCGCTTTCCTGTTGACTGTCGAGTCGTGGGCGCTATGTTCCGGCCCTCTTTCCGTGGCTAACGGCGCCATCCTAAGAGAAATCGAGGCGACACTCATGGCGAAGAAGGACAAGATCGCGACGCGCACGCGTCCCGCCGTTGACAAGCCGGCCCGTGCGGCCAAGAGCGCCGTTGCGGGCAAAGTTGCCGTCGTGGCCAAGCCTGCGAACGCGGGCAAGCCTGTGCCCGCTGCCAAAAACCCTGCGCCCGCTGGCAAGAGTGCGGCCGCACCGGCGAAAGGGAGCCCCGTGAAGCTAGGTACGGTCAAGCCGGGTGCGCTCAAGCCGGGCGCGGCCAAGGTGGGGGCAGTCAAGCCTGCCGCCGCAGGCGCCGTCCCCGTATCGGGTGCGACGGCCGGCAGCAAGGCCGTCGCCGCCAAGCTGGCCAAGGTTGGCAAGAGCGCCAAGGCGGGAGCCGGCGCGCCGAAGCTCGTGGCCTCCTCCAAGACTTCGGCGGCCGACAAGGCGGCTTCGCGAGCCGCCATCAACGCCGCACGCGGAGCCATTGCCGCGCGCACGGCCTTGCCGCCGCCCAAGCCGCCGCCCAAGAAGAGCCCCTACAACCGCAAAGCTCTGGCGCCGTTGCGCACGGCGCTC
Source organism: Planctomycetota bacterium (assembly GCA_052387675.1). Taxonomy (GTDB): domain Bacteria; phylum Planctomycetota; class B15-G4; order B15-G4; family B15-G4; genus JBQTIY01. The sequence goes on from JBQTIY010000002.1 coordinate 9,718, forward strand.
TACGTCATGCGCAAGCGACTGGCTGGCGACATGGACCTCATGGGCAAGGAGGCGTTGCGCGCTGACGAGCCGGAAGTCGACGCCGAGAACGTTGCCGATCACGGCAGTGACGCCTTCGAGCGCACGATGACGCTGGAGCTCATGGAGAACGAGGCCCGCATGATGCGCCAGATCGACGAGGCGCTCGACATGATGGATACGGGCCGCTACGGACTCTGCCAGGAGTGTGGGCAGCCAATCCCGCTGGTGCGGCTGGAGGCGCTGCCCTTCGCGCAGACCTGCGTGCCGTGCAAGGAGACGCTGGAGCGCCAGCGCTGAGTTCCTGGCGCGGCAAGTCGCTGGCCTTGGTGGCGGCCGTGCTCATTGCCGCCTTCGATCTGTGGTCAAAGGCTGCGGTCTTTGATGCGCTCCGCATGCATGAGGAGTATCTGCTGGCCGGTGAGTGGCTGGCCTTCAAGCCGGTCCTCAACCCAGGCGTGATGTGGGGGCAGTTCGGGAACCTACAGCCCTATCTGCCCTGGGTGCGCTCGGTGGCCGCGATCGTGGTGCTGGTCATGATCGCGACGACACCGGCGGCGGCGCGTCGCACGCAACTGGCCCTGGGGCTCGTGCTGGGCGGCGCCATCGGCAACATCTGGGACGGTTTCGCGGTGGGGCAAGTGCGCGACTTCGTCCTGGTGGATTTAGGTTTTGCGCCCTTCCATCCCTTCCCGATCTTCAACGTGGCCGACAGCGCGATCTGCGTCGGCGTGGGCCTGCTGGCGCTGGGACTCCTGCTCGACCGTCCCGCCGATCCAGCCCCGTCGCCGCCGCCGTCCTCGCCTTCGTAAGCGGTCCGCTGCAGCGCGGCGATTTCCGCCGCTGGCGGTGAACCGGAGCAGGGGGGCCGCTCGCTATCATGGCGTCCCCGATGCTGCCGCGCACAACCCTCTCCAGTCCCGCCACCAGCGCCCCGGTGAGTCCGCAAGACGTGGACCTCAGTGTGACCGTCGGTCCGCTGCGGCTCAGCAACCCGCTCATGACCGCCTCGGGCACGGCCGGCCTGGGCCTGGAGATGGAGCCCTTCTGGGACCTGCGCACCGCGGGGGCCATCGTGGTCAAGACGCTCACGCGCAAGCCGCGCCGCGGCAATCCCATGCCGCGTCTCTGCGAGACGCCTTCGGGACTGCTCAACTCGATCGGCCTGCCAAACAAGGGGCTGGATCACTTCATCGCCAAGGTCCTGCCGAAGCTGGCCGGCAAGGCTGACTGCTTGGTCATCAACATTGCCGGCACGTGCACCGGCGAGTTCGGCGAGATGGCCGCACAGCTCGACGGCCTGCCCGGCGTCGATGCACTGGAGCTGAACATCTCCTGCCCGAATGTGGAGGGCGGCGACCTGCCCTTTGCCCGCGATCCCGAGGTTGTGCGCCGCCTGGTGGCGGATGTGCGCTCGGCCACGCGCCTGCCGATCATCACCAAGCTCTCACCGAACGTGACCGACATCGCGGAGATCGCGCGAGCCGCCAAAGAGGGCGGCACCGACGCGGTCTCGCTGATCAACACGCTGCTCGGCTTGTCTGTGGATTGGCGCACCGGCCGGCCCGGCCTCGGTACGGTGATCGGCGGGCTCTCGGGGCCGGCGATCAAGCCCATCGCGCTGCGCATGGTTTTCGATGTGGCGCGCTCGGTGCAGATTCCGATCATCGGCATCGGCGGAGTGCGCACGGTGGACGACGCGCTGGAGTTCCTGTGCGCGGGCGCCTCGGCCGTGCAGGTCGGGACGAGCCACTACCGCACGCCGGACGTCATTCCGCGCCTGCTCACGCAGCTGCGTGAACGTCTGGCCGAAACCGGGCGGCGCGACGTGCGCTCGGTCATCGGCACGCTGCGGAAGGGCTGAGTCGTGCGGCTGGACGCCATGACGGTGGGCGTGCTGCGCCGAGCCGTGGCGATCTACGCCGAAGTGGCCTGGAACGGCGCGACGGGCATGAAGGCCTTCGAACTGCCGGAGGACGACAAGGCGCCCGTGGGCGCTGTGCTGACCCGGCTCACCGACGAGTCCCTGCGCTCCGGCGACCAGGCCACGCGCCGCTACACGCTGCGCCTCGGCAATCCGCGCTATCCCTTCATGAAGCTCGTGCTCCAGGAGCATCTCGTCGAGGACGAGTTCTTTCTTTCCGTGGACACACACGATCAGATGTTCAGCGCCGATGCCCACACGCCCGAGGAGGAGCTCAAGCGGCTCAAGCACTACAATCTGGGTGTGCGCGAGGCCGTCGAGGCGGCTTGGTCCCGCGAGGGGCTGCCTACGGCCAAGGCGATTAAGGGCCTCGTCGAGGGCTGGCCCACACGGCGCGCGCCGCCCAATGGCTGGCGACTGCTGCTGGTGGACAACGACGAGAACATTGCCGGCACGCTGGCCTTGCTCCTTGAAGCGCGCGGCTACAGCGTGAGCATCCTGAATGACGGACGCGAGGCGGTGGAGCAGGCCGACCCGGCCAAGCACGATCTCATCCTGATGGACAACGAAATGGAGCACCTCAACGGCTTCGAGGCCTGCCGAGTGCTGAAGTCGCGCCCGGCCACGGCGCGCATCCCCGTGCTGATCGCCACGGCCGGAGCTCTGACACTGCAGCAGCTCGATGCGGCCGACGGCTTTATGGTCAAGCCCTACCGCATGGAACTGCTCTTCTCGCTTCTGGATCACATGCTGGGAAGGCAGAACCGGCTGTGAGACACTTCCCCGTTCACCTCTGCTGATGAGCCCGATGGCACTCGCTAAGGTCCTCAAGGCCGTGTTCGGCGACCGCAATGAGCGGGTGCTGAAGACACTCCGCCCCCTGGTTCCGGGCATCACCGCCCTTGAACCGCGTTTTCAGGCGCTCGATGCGGCCGGCCTGCAGGCCTGCACGGCCCAGTTCCGGCAGCGGCTGGCGCAAGGCGAAGATCTCGAGGCCCTGCTGCCCGAGGCCTTCGCCGCGGTGCGCGAGGCGGCGCGGCGCACGCTCGGCCAGCGTCCCTTCGATGTGCAGATGCTCGGCGGCATCGTGCTGCACCGCGGCAACATCGCCGAGATGGCCACGGGCGAAGGCAAGACGCTGACCGCCGTCGCGCCGGCCTATCTCAACGCGCTGCAGGGCAAGGGCGTCTTCATCGTCACCGTGAACGACTATCTGGCCCAGCGCGACCGCGACTGGATGGCCCCGGTCTACGCGGCGCTGGGCATGACTGCCGGCGCGATCCAAGCCAACATGCAGCCGGCGCAGCGCCAGCCGCAGTACGCCTGCGATGTGATCTTTGGCACGAACAGCGAGTTCGGCTTCGACTATCTGCGCGACAACATGAAGTCACGGCGCGAGGACCAGGTGCAGAAGCACCTGCACTACGCGATTATCGACGAGGTCGACAGCATCCTCATCGACGAGGCGCGCACGCCGCTGATCATCTCCGGCATGCCGGAGGCCAGCACGCAGCGCTACTACGAGGCCGACCGCGTGGCGCGCGAGCTGCAGCCCGGGCGGGACTTCGAGATCAAAGAGAAGGAGCACGTCTGCGTGCTCAGCGAAGAGGGCATCGAGCGCGCTCAGAAGCTGGCGGGTGTCGAGAGCTTCTACGACGGCGCCAACATGGACTGGCCGCACCACTTGGAGCAGGCGCTGCGCGCGCACCACATCTACCGGCTCGACAAGGAATATGTGGTCCATCCCGGCGAGCAGGGGCCGGAGATCGTCATCGTCGACGAGTTCACCGGGCGCTTGATGCCCGGCCGGCGCTGGTCCGACGGACTGCATCAGGCGGTCGAGGCCAAGGAGAAGCTGCGCATCCGCGAGGAGCTGCAAACGCTCGCCACGATCACCTACCAGAACTACTTCCGGCTCTTCGGCAAGCTGGCCGGGATGACCGGCACGGCGCTCACGGAGGCGGCCGAGTTCAGCAAGATCTATGGGCTCGACGTGCTGACCGTGCCCACCAACCGGCCGATCGTGCGCATCGACGACGAAGACTTGATCTACCGCACGACCAAGGAGAAGTGGAAGGCCATCGCCGACGAGATCGAGGGCGTGCATGCCAACGGCCAGCCGATGCTGGTGGGCACGACCTCGATCGAGAACAGCGAGCACCTCTCGGGCATCCTCTCGCGGCGCGGCATCAAGCACCAAGTGCTGAACGCCAAGCATCACGCGCGCGAGGCCGAGATCATCGTGCAGGCCGGCCGCCAGGGCGCCGTCACCGTCGCCACGAACATGGCCGGCCGCGGCACGGACATCCAGCTCGGCGGCAATGTCGAGGCTCAGTTGGCTCAGCGCCTGAAGCTCGAGCCGGAGGCCGACGCCGAGGCGCTGCGCGCGGCGCTGCGGACGCAGGTGGAGTCCGAGAAGGCGGCGGTCCTCGCGGCCGGCGGCCTGTATGTGCTGGGCACCGAGCGGCACGAAGCGCGCCGCATCGACAACCAGTTGCGCGGCCGCAGCGGCCGCCAGGGCGATCCGGGCCGCACGCGCTTCTACCTGTCGCTGCAAGACGACCTCATGCGCATCTTCGCCAAGGAGTGGGTCTCCACGCTCCTGGAGAAGCTGGGCATGACCGAAGGCCAGGAGATTCAGAGCGGCATGGTCTCGCGCGGCATCGAGCGCGCCCAGAAGCGCGTCGAGGCCCGCAACTTTGAGATCCGCAAGAACCTCCTCGAGTACGACGAGGTCATGGACACTCAGCGCAAGACCATCTACGGAAAGCGCCAGGAGGTCCTCGAGGGGCATCCGCTCAAGCCGCTTATCCTGGAGATGTGCCGCGAGATCGTGGGCGGGCTGGTGGTTTCGCGTGTGCCCGACAAGGGCGAGCCGGACCGCGAGGGCCTGAGCGCCGATCTGCAAAGCCGCTTCGCGCTGGCCTTTCCGGCCGAGTCCTTTGCGGGCGCCGAGGAGGCCGACGACTTCGCCGAGCGGGTCATGGAGCGCATCGAGAGCCACTACAGTCAGCGCGAGGCACAGCTCGGCGAGGATCGCATGCGGCTCGTGGAACGCTTCCTCGTACTGAACACGATCGACTCGCGCTGGAAGGATCACTTGCGCGCCATGGACTTGCTCAAGTCCGGCATCGGGCTGCGCAGCTACGCGCAAGTGGATCCCAAGGTCGAGTACAAGCGTGAGGGCTACGACAAGTTCCAGATGCTGCTCTCGACCATCGCCGAGGAGGTCACGGCGCTGCTCTTCCGGCTGGAAGTGCGCAGCGAGGACCAGCAGCGCCTAGAACAGCGCTGGAAGCCGCTGGCCGAGAGTGGCGGCACGGCATCCGCCGCGCCCCCAGCGGCGCTGCCGCCCTCGGCGGGCGCCTTGGCCGCCATGCAGCGCGGGCGCGAACGCGCCGCGCAGAACCCGGCCCGGCCGTCGGGCCCCACGGCGCCCATCGTGCGCAAGACACAGCGGGTGGGGCGCAACGAGCCGTGCCCGTGCGGCAGCGGCAAGAAGTACAAGCAGTGCTGCTACCCAAAGTACGAGGCGTGACGACAGCCCGCTCCTGGCCGCGTGTCGCGGCTGCGCATGCGGTTTACGACCTGCTCTTCCTGCTCGCCCTGCTGCTGGCCGCGTTGCCCTTTCTGTTGCGCGCGCTGCGCGACCGGCGGCTATGGAAAACGGCGCGCGAGCGGCTCGGCGGGCTGCCGGAGGGGGCGCCCGCCGGCCGGCCCGTCTGGATTCATGCGGTCTCCGTGGGTGAAGTCAAAGCGGCGCGTCCGTTGGTGAGGGAACTGCAGGCCCGGACACCGCAGATTCCGCTGGTGCTTTCGAGCAGTACGCCGGCCGGCTACGAGACCGCTCGGCTCAGCTTTCCGGACCTCTATGTCTTCCACGCTCCGTTGGACTTGTCCTGGATCGTGCGCCACGTCCTGCGGCGAGTGTCGCCGCGGCTGCTGATCTTGATGGAACTGGAAGTGTGGCCGGCGCTGCTGCGCGCGGCCGACGAGGCCGGCGTCGCACAGGCCATCGTGAACGGCCGCGTCACGCAGCAGAGCGCACGGCGCTATCGGCGCTGGAACTGGTGGCTGCCCGAGTTTGACCGCCTCGCGCTCGTCGCGGCACAAGACGCGGCGAATGCGCAGCGCATCATCGGCCTGGGTGTGCCGGCTGAGCGCGTGCATGTGACGGGCAACCTGAAGCACGAGATTCTCGAGCCCGTCTCGCCCGAGCGCAGCGCGGAGCTGGCGCGGACGGTCGGGCTGACGACCAACCGGCCGATTTTCGTGGCCGGCAGCACGCACGACGGGGAGGACGAGGCCGTGCTCGCGGCCTGGGAGGCCGCTGGAGGTGCAGCGGTCTGCCAACTCGTGCTGGTTCCGCGGCATTTGCGTCGGCTCCCCGACATCCAGCGGCTCATCGAGCGGCGCCGCCTGACTTGGCGCCTGCGCTCGGCTGGAACCGGGCTGGCCGGCAGCGAGGCCGTGCTGCTCGTGGACTCGATGGGTGAGCTCGAGGGCTTCTTCGCGCTGGCCGCGATCACGTTTTTGGGCGGCTCGCTGGTTCCGGTGGGCGGGCACAACGTGCTGGAACCGGCCGCCGCCGGCTGCCCAATCCTGGTGGGCCCGCACTTGGAGAGTTGCCGCGCCGAAGCCGAATTGCTGCGCGAGGCGGGCGGCCTGTTGGTAACGCAGGATGCCGCAGCCCTGACGCAGACTCTGCGCGAGCTGCTGGCCGATGAACCGCGCCGGCGTGCCATGGGCCGCGCTGCCGGGCTTGCGGCGCGGACCCTGCGTGGAGCCGCAGCGGCCGACGTACAACTGATCGCTGAGCGCGGCCTGCTCGCTGAGCCTGCGTTGGCGGGCCGAGCTTGATCGGCTAGACTGGCCGCCCTTTGCCTGACCAATCGATCCACTTCACTCGCCCACGCCACGGAGCTTTGTCGTCATGACCAGGAAGGTCCTCTTCACTTCGGAGTCGGTGTCCATGGGACACCCCGACAAGCTTGCCGACCAAATCAGCGACGCGGTTCTCGATGCCTGCCTCGCTGGTGATCCCAGCTCGCGCGTGGCTTGCGAAACGCTCGTCACCACCGGCCTCTGCGTCGTGGCGGGCGAGATCACTACACGGTCCAGCGTGGACTACGCCAAGGTTGCGCGCGAGACGATCAAGCGCATTGGCTACACCGACGACGAGTACGGCATCAGCGGCGACACCTGCGCCGTGATGGTCACGCTCGACCGCCAGTCGCCCGATATTTCGCAGGGCGTTACCGAAGGCGAAGGCCTGCACAAGGAAATGGGGGCCGGCGACCAGGGCATGATGTTCGGCTACGCCTGCCGCGAGACGCCGGAGCTCATGCCCCTGCCGATCGACATGGCCCACCGGCTCGTCGAGCGCTTGGCCGAACTGCGTCAGCAGAAGAAGCTGAAGTACCTGCGCCCCGATGCGAAGAGTCAGGTCACGGTTGAGTACCACGACGATGTGCCCGTGCGCGTGGACACGGTGGTCATCTCGACCCAGCATGACCCGGACGTCGAGTACGAGACCATCAAGCGTGACATGATCAAGATGATCAAGTCGGTCGTGCCGGCCAAGTTCCTGGACGACAAGACCAAGTTCCACGTGAACCCCACCGGCCGCTTCGTGGTCGGCGGCCCGCACGGTGACTGCGGCCTGACGGGGCGCAAGATCATCGTCGACACCTACGGCGGCATGGGCCGCCACGGTGGCGGCGCCTTCTCGGGCAAGGATCCCAGCAAGGTGGACCGCAGCGCGGCTTACGCGGCGCGTTACGTGGCCAAGAACATCGTCGCGGCCGGCCTCGCCGACCGTGTCGAAGTGCAACTGGCCTACGCCATCGGGGTCGCGGATCCGGTTTCCATCAACGTGAACAGCTTCGGCACCGGCAAGGTCTCCGATGACCAACTGGCCGCGCTGGTGAACAAGACCTTCGACCTGCGCCCGGCGGGCATCATCCGCATGCTCGACCTGCGCAAGCCGCGCTACTTCGAGACCGCGCGCCACGGCCATTTTGGGCGCACGGGCGCAGCCTTCACCTGGGAGCGCACCGACAAGGCCAGCGCCTTGGCGGCGGCGGCGGGCCTGGGCAAGGCGAAGAAGCCGGCCGCCCGCTCCAAGGTTCCGGTCAAGGTCTGAATGAGCGTGCGCCGCGGCCGAGGTCAGCGAGGCTTCTCGCTGATTGAGATCCTGGTGGTCATCACGATCATCGGGCTGCTCATGACGCTGGCCTTCGGCCCGGTGCAGAACGCGCTCGATGCGGGCAAGGTCACCAAGTGCATGACCAACTTGCGCGGCATCGGGCAGTCGCTCAGCATCTATGTGAACCAGCGCAACAAGGGGCGCTGGCCCACGGAGAGCGGCATGCGTTTCCTGCTCGTGCTCCACAAGCACGGTGAGCTGAAGGGCAAGAACTCGGAAATCTTCCTTTGCCCCGGGACCGGTGACCGCAACGACCTCGGAGCGAGTGGCGAGGATGGCTCCTCCTACGACGATTGGGAGACCATCGATTCGGCCACGATCTCCTACGCCGGCCGTGACCAGGCCAATCACCCCGTGCGGGGCAGTGACCTGGCCGAAGTCATCATTGCAGCCGATGACAATGAGTTCGGGGGCAACCACCGGAGCATCACCAACTATCTGCACGCCAATGGCTCGGTAAGGTCGTACGACATCGAAATCGAAGGCGAAGACCTGCTGAAGGCCGATCCCAGCTTGGAGCGTTCCGGCCTGCCGGTTGGCCCAAACTGCCCCTGGGAGCCGCTGCAGGTGCTGCGCGTGGACTGAGCGGGCCGGCGCCCTCCCCGACCCGGAGAGTTCACGACTTCTCGGATCTAGTCCCTTGTCGCCCTTTGGAAGTGTGAAATACTGGCCACCCCGCCCGAAGGCCTCCCTCCAGCCCGTAGCGCCCAAGACTCGATAGTGGCGTTTCACATGAGAGGGAGTCCTCAGTTGATCTTCCCGACTCTCCCTCTCTTCCCCCGGAGCCTCACCCGATGAAGCCCTTCTCTGTCCTGCTTCCGATTGCACTGCTCGCGTCCGCCACGACGGCGGCGGCGCAGTTCAACTACAACGCAGCCTCCTTGCCGGCCCAGACGCTCTTCACCGACGGCGTGGAGCTGGCGGACGTCGACGGCGACGGCGACATCGACATCCTCTTCGCCAACCGCGGCGGTACGGGCGTCGGCGCCTACGGCGCTGGCACGGCAGCGGTCCAGCACCTCTTTTTGAACAACGGCTCGGGCGTCTTCACAGCAGCTCATGCCCAGCTCAATACCGCGAACTTCGCGTCGGGGATGGTGGTGGCCGAGGACATCGACAACGACGGCGACCTCGACCTGCTCTACGCGCGTGACAGCGGCTGGCCGACTCCGGGAGCGCGTCCGAAGGTCCTCATGAACAACGGCTCCGGTGTCTTCGCCGATGAGACCGGCTCGCGCATGCCTCTGGGCTGGAATCAGACCGGCTTCGGCATTGCGCTGGGCGACGTCGACAATGACGGCGACCTCGACGTCTGCATCACCGACGGCGGAACCTTCTCCGGCGTTGCGACCCAGGCCCGTCTGGCCCTGAACAACGGCGCAGGCTTCTTCAGCGACGTGACGGCGACGAACCTGCCGGTCGACCTCTACAACGCTCAGGACGTTGTGCTCTTGGATGCCGACAACGACTTCGACATCGACATCCTGCTGACTGGCAAGGGTGTCTCCGGCAAGCGCAGCCGGCTCTACGTGAACAACGGCTCCGGCGTGTTCAGCATCAGCACCGCGCTCGACGCGGTCTGCTCCGGCAACACCTACGAAGCCGACTTCGGCGATCTCGATGGCGACGGCGACTTCGATGCCGCCGTGCAGTCGATTTCCGGAACCAATGAGGGCTGGGCACGGAACGTGGGCACGGCCTCGGCCTGGACCAAGACGACCTTCACCGGTCCGGCCCAGGACGACAACGAGATGGCCTGCTTCGACTATGACAGCGACGGCGACCTCGATGTCGTGGTCGGCTCACTGGGTTCGGCGGAGCGCATCTACTCCAACAACGGCACCGGCGTCTTCACGCATGTGCCGGGAGCCATTCAGCTCCAGTCCGACGCCACTCTCGACTTGGGCTTTGCCGATCTCAACGGTGACGGCCGCATCGACATCGTGACGGGTCAGGGCGAGTCGGGGAACTTCACCAACAAGGTCTACCTGAACGCTGGGGCGATCGACACCTTGGCGCCCGTGTTCAAACTCGTCGAGACGCCCGCGGCGATCGGCGGCTCTGCGACCGTCTTCCGGGCACGCATCCAGGATGCGGTGAGCGAAGACGGCCACGTCCCCGCGACCATGACCTACACCTGGTCCACGACCGGTGTCGGCGCGGGCAGCGGGTCTGGCACGGCCATGCATCAGGGCGGCGGCCAGTTCCGGGCGGCCGTTCCGACCAATGGCGGCACGACGAGCGCGACGGTGAACTGGACGGCCACGGATCACGCCGGCAACGTGTCGGTGAATGGCCCGGTCACGGTTGGCACCAGCGGTAACGCCTGGACTGATCTGGGCTTCGCGCTGGCAGGTACGAGTGGCAATCCGCTCCTGGCCGGCACCGGCACCCTGGTGCCCGGCTCGGCTGGCACGCTCACTCTGAGCAATGCGGCGCCTTCAGCACTCACATTTATGTTTGTGTCGCTGAGCAGCACGCCAGTGCCCTTCAAGGGGGGCACGCTGGTTCCGGTGCCGATCGTCAGCACGCTTCCGATCTTCACGAGCGGAGCGGGTGACATTCCTTTGGCTTGGGGCGCCTGGCCGGCCGGCCTCTCTGGGCTGGATCTCTACATCCAGTACGCCATCCAGGATGCTGGTGCGGTCTTGAGTGTCGCGCTCAGCAACGCCGTGCGCGGCGACAATCCCTGACCAGGGGCGGTCGTTAGGCTCTGCGGGTGCATTCCCGCCGGGCTGAAAACAAGGCCCCCGGATCCGAACGCGGGTCCGGGGGCCTTGTCGTGCATAATGGCGAGGCATATTCAGGCGGCCGCTCCATGAGTTTTCCACGTCCTCCCGTCGTCCACGAGCGCAGGCGCCTGTGCCTCGTCGTTCCTCCGGTGACGGCGGAGGATCGCTACGGTCCGATGGCCTCGGCCGGCAACTCGCTCCCGCCGCATGCCTTCCTCTACCTCGGGGCTGTGGCGCGGAAGCTCGGCTGGGAGGTCTCGATCGTCGATGGCCCTGCCGAGGGCATCTCACTCGGTCAGTGTGCCGACGCCGTGTTGCGGCGCGATCCAACCGTCGTGGGTTTCACAGCCACGACCATGAGCATTGCCAAGGCGGCGACGGTCGCTCAGGACCTGCGCGCACGCCAGCCCGACCTCGTGCTCATGGTGGGCGGTCCTCACGTGACGGCCCTGCCGGAGGACACGCTGCGCCGGCTGCCGGTCTTCGACTTGGGCTGTGCCGGTGAAGGCGAAGACGTGCTCCGTGCCGTGCTGGGCCATCTCGAGCAGGGCACCGACCCGCGCCAGGTGCCCGGGCTCATCGTGCATGAGGACAGTGGCGAGGTCGTTGCTCGGCCGGCTTCCTGCGACGAAGTCGACCTCGCCGGGCTGCCCGCGCTGGGCTGGGATCTGCTGCAGGACTTCCCGGCCCGTTACCACGCCGCGGCCACGTACCTGAACCGTACGCCCTTCACCGATCTCATCGTGTCGCGTGGCTGCCGCTATCGCTGCACTTTCTGCGACAACAACACCTTCGGTCGTTCCATCCGCGCGCTGCCCCTTGAGGCGATCCTGGAGAACGTCGATCGCCTCGTGAAGGACTACGGCATCCGCTCGCTCTTCTTCACCGACGACTCGCTGATGACGCTCAAGGACACGTTCACCGAACTGTGCGAGCGCCTCATCGAGCGCAAGTACGACATTGAGTGGAGCATCAACGTCCGCACGAGCGAAGTGAATCCCGAGATCCTGGCGCTTATGCGGCGGGCCGGCTGCTGGCAGGTGAGCTACGGCATTGAGAGCGGGAGCTGGGAAATCCTTAAGCGCATCAAGAAGGGCGCCACACCGCGCATGCACGAACGTGCGCTCTGGCAGACCCAGGAGGCGGGTATCAAGAGCAACGCCTACATCATCATCGGCTTCCCCGGCGAAACTCACGCCACGCTGGCTGAGACGGAGGCCTTTCTTAAGCGGGTGCCAATCGACACGCTGCGGCTGACCTTCTTCACGCCCTTCCCGAACACCGACATCACCGACGATTTGGCCGGACACGGCGAACTGGTCGCCGATTGGACGCAGCTCAACTTCTACAACATTGCCTATCTGCCCACGGGCTTGACGCGCGAGGATCTCGAGCGCACGTACCGGCGGATCATGGCCAACTTCTATCTGAAGCCCAAAGTGCTGCTCTCCTTCCTGCCGCACATCGTGGTGCCGCGCAAGGCGCTGGCCCTGCTGCGCGGCAGCTTCGGCCTGGGCAAACTGCTCTACGTCGGCACGGGAACGGCGGGCTGCAAGTCCTGACCGGGAGGTACGGCCAGTGGGCGCAGTGGGTGACGAACGGCGGTCGCGATGAGGACTCGCAGCCTGATCCGCTTCGACCTGCTCGTGGGGCTGCCGCTCTGCATGCTGGCCTTCCTGTTCACGCTGCCGGTGCGCGCTCTGCCCTCGCTGCGGCGGCGCGAGGCGCCGGTGCGGCGCATTTTGGTCGTGAAGTTGCTGGGCATGGGCTCGGTGCTCCTGGCGACGCCGCTGCTGCGGCGGCTGCGCGCGGCCTACCCCGCAGCGCGTATCACCTTCATGGCCTTTGACAGCAACGCCGAGCTGGTGCGCCGCCTGTCCTGCGTGGATGAGGTCGTGATCGTGCCGCGTGCGCGGCTGCTCAGTCTGCTGGCAGCGGCACCCGCGCTGCTGCTGCGGCTGCGCGCGGCACGCTATGACGTGGCCCTCGATCTGGAGTTCTACTCGCGCGTCTCCAACCTGATCACCTGGGCCAGCGGAGCGCGCCGCCGCATCGGCTTCTTCGTCCGCGCGCGCTGGCGCGGTTCGCTGCTGACGGACCCGGTGTACTTCAATCCCACGCTGCCCTATGGGCGTGCCGTGCTGGCCCTGCTCAAGCCGCTGGGACTGCCCGTGGACGGTGAACAGGAACTGCTCGCTCCCACGGTCTCAGCGACCGAGGCCGAAGGGGCCTTGCTGCGCTTGCAGGCCCTGGGCCTGCCTGTCACGGGAACCGTCGTGACCGTCAACGTGAATGCCTCGGATCTGTGCTACGAACGTCGCTGGCCAGCCGAGCGCTACGCCCGTCTCGTCGAGCGCTTTGCCGGCGAGATTGCCGCCGTCGACGCCTTTGCTTTCATTGGGGCGTCCGCCGAGACGGAGATCGTGCGCAGCGTCATCGAGCAGGTCAGTCCGGGCGTTCGGGCGCTCTGTCTCGATCTCTCGGGCAAGACCAGCTTGGCGGATCTGACTGTGCTGTTGCAGCACAGTGCGCTGCTGGTCACCAATGACAGCGGACCGCTGCATCTCGCCGCCGCCCTCGGCGTGCCCACGGTGAGCCTCTTCGGGCCCGAGACGCCGGCACTCTACGGTCCGGTGGGCGACAACCACCTCGTCTTCTACTCGGGCCACTGGTGCTCGCCCTGCCTGTCGGTCTACAACGCCAAGATTGCTATGTGCCACGGTGAGAACGAGTGCATGCGGCGCATCACGCTCGATGAGGTCGTGCAGCGCACGGCAGTGTTTGCGCGCGAGCGCGTGGGCCTGGCGCCACCGCGCCGCGGCGGCCGGGAACTGCGCCGATGAGCTCGGCCGCCCTTCCGGTGCAGCGCGTGCTGCTGCTCGTGCCGCCGGCCGAGGGCGTGGTGATCCGCGATTACTACTGCAGCAAGCGCAGTCAGGCCCGCTATCTCCATCCGCCCATCGATCTCGTGGTGCAGGGCGGTCACTTCCGGGCCAAGGGCCTCGAAGTGCTGCTCGTGGATGCGACCGTGGAGCAGCTCACGCCCGCAGCGGCGCTGCAAGCTGTGCGCCGCGCCGAGCCGCAGGCCATCTTCGCCCTGGCGGGGGCCGTCTCCTGGCCCGGGGACGAGGCCTTCCTGCGCGAGGTGTCGGCCGCCACGGGTGTGCCGGTCTTCGCTTCCGGCGACCTCTTCATGGAAGACACTGCCGCGCTGCTGGGGCGGCTGCCTTTTCTGGCGGGTGTGCTCACCGACTTTGGCAGCGCTGAACTCGCGCGCCACCTGAGCGGTGAGCCGCTGCCGCAGTCCGCGCGCCAGGCGCTGGTCCTGCCCGGTGACACGGGCGCAGCGCGCCGCCGCACGCGCGGCGCGCGCAGCTTCCCGCTCCCAGCGCACGATCTCTTCGTGCCGCTGCCCTACCGCTACCCTTTTGCGCGCCGCTATCCCATGGCAGGCCTCTGCGTGTCTTACGGCTGTCCTTACACCTGCTCCTTTTGCATCACCGGGGAACTCGGCGTCTCGATGCGCCCGACGGAGAACGTGCTTGAGGAGCTGCGCGCGCTGTCCGATCTGGGCGTGCGCGAGCTGTTCTTCCAAGACCAGTGCTTTGGCTGTGCGCCGCGGGCTCCCTGGGAGGCGCTGCTCGACGCCATGATCGAGGAGCGGCTCGACCTGGGCTGGTGGACCTTCACGCGCGTGGATGTCTTGGACCGGGCCCTCGCGCGGCGCATGCGCGCCGCCGGCTGCCATACGGTGATTCTGGGCGTCGAGTCGGCTTCCGATGAGATCCTGCGCAATCACCGCAAGGGCTACGGACTGCAGCGCATCCGCGAGACCTTTGCGCTTTGCGAAGAGGAGGGCCTGCGCACGGCGGCCACCTTCATCCTGGGTCTGCCGGAAGAGACGCCCGAGTCGATTCAGCGCACGATCCACTTCGCCCGCTCGCTGCCGGCCGACTATGCCTCCTTCAACGTCGCGGTGCCGCGCGCCGGCACGCGCCTGCGCGAGATCGCTGTCGGCGCCGGGCTGATGGAGCAAGACCGTATCGTCATGGATCAGTCGGGCTTCGAACCGACGCTGGACACGGCCGGCCTGACTGCCGCAGAACTCCAGGTCTGGCGGCGGCGTGCCGTGGCCGGCTTCTATTTGCGTCCCCGCTATCTCTGGCGCCGCCTGCGACACCTGCGCTCGCGCGCTGAGTTTTGGTCGCAAGCGCGCGAAGCTTGGTTTCTGCTCCGCAATCTCGCCACGCGTTGAGCGCCGCGCCGCCATCTACGCCTTCCTTCTGGCCGAGGGTGGCGCTCGTGCTGACGGTGGCGCTCGTCTTCCGGCTGGTGGCGCATCCGCAGATGGCCCGCGCCGCAGACACCTTCGCGCCGATCGTTGACAGCGAGGCCTATTTGCTGCAGGCCCTGCGCGTCGCGGGCGGCGTCGATGCCGAGGAGGGCGTCTACTTTCAGGCGCCGTTGTACCCCTGGCTGCTCGGCAGCACGCTGCGGCTCTGCGGCGTGCCCGGCTTTGTCGGGGCGCAGTCGGCGGCCGACGTGCCGAGTGAGATCAGGTCAGCGGCGCTGCGCGTTGGCCGCGGACTCAATCTGGTGCTCGGCCTGTTGGCCGTCGCGCTGATCGCCCGCGTCGGGCACGTGCTCGCGGGCGCGGGTGCGGGACTGGCCGCCGGCCTGCTGGCCGCGCTCTACGCACCCTTCGTCGCCTTCGAGGGCCTGCTGCTCAAGGGCAGTCTCTCGTTGCTCTTTCTGCCCCTGGCAGTGTTGGCGGCGGCGCGCGCCTGGCGGCTGGGCTCAGCCCGCAGCTTTCTCTGGTGTGGCCTGGCGCTGGGGCTGGGCGGCCTCGTGCGCGCCAACCTTCAGCCGCTGGCCCTGCTCGCCGTGCTGAGCCTGCTGGTCTGGGGCCTGAGGCAGCGGAGGCTGCGGCACGCCTTGCTGGCTTCCGCAGCGCTGCTGCTCGGTGTGGCGCTGGCCGTGCTGCCGGTGGTCACGCGCAACAGCTCGGTGGCGGGGCAGCTCGTGCTCTCGACGGCCGCGGGCGGGACGGCTTTCTACCAGTGCAACCATCCCGACAATCCCACCGGTCTGATGAAGCACAGCAGTCTGGTGCGCCAAGTGCCGCAGCACGAGTTGCAAGACTTCACCGCGCTGGCTGAGGAACGGCTCGGGCGCCGGCTGACGCCGGCGGAAGTTTCGAACTACTGGTATCGCGAAACACTGGCTGCCATGGCCGAGCGGCCGGGCACGTGGCTGCTCGCCGAGCTGCGCAAGTTGGCCCTGCTCTTCTCGCGCTACGAGCCGATGGACAACAGCATGCCGGAGTTCGCAGCCTCGGCTGCGCCGGTGCTGGGCTGGTCGCCCGTCACGTACGGACTCGTTCTGCCGCTGGCCGTGGCCGGCCTGTGGCTGGGCTGGCGCCGCCGCCGCGACGAAGCGGAAGCCGGCGGCCGTCTCGCGCTGCTGCTCGGGCTCTGCGGCTACGGCGGCACGCTGCTGCTCTTCGTCGTGAGCGCGCGCTATCGCCTGCCGCTCGTGCCCCTGGTCATCGTCGCGGCGGGCTATCTGCTCGCGCGCCTGGGCACGCTGCTCAGTGCTGCAACGCGGCCGCGCGAACGCTGGCAGGCCGGCGGTGCTCTGCTCGGCGGCCTGGCGCTGTCCTTCGTTTCGGAGAGTCCGCTCGGGCCGATCACCGAGCGCGAGCGCGCCACGGACTGGGTCGTGTGCCTCATGAATCGCGCCCAGATCGCGCGCGAGCGTTTCTCGGCCGCAGCGCTGCGTGGCGATGTGAGCGGAGCGGAGTCGGCGTGGCGCGCTGCGCGGCAGGATCTGGAGGCGGCGGTGGTCCGCGGGCACGCCGCGCGGATTCGCTCCGTGCGTCTGCACGCCGAACTGGCGGCCCTCGATCGCCTCAAGGCTCAGCTCGAAACCGATCCGGCGCAGCGCCAAGCGCTGCTGACCGGCGCTGCGGAACAACTGGAACTGGCGCTCTCGATCGACAGGCACTCGGCCGTGGTCCATCGGCAGCGCGGCCTTTTGCTCTACGACCTCGACCGACTCGCCGAGGCGGCACAGGCCTTCGGACAGGCACTGCAGGCCCTGCCACGAGACCGGGAGGCGCGTCAGTACCGGGCGCTTTGCACCTTGCAGCTCGGACAGGCCGCGGCGGCTGAAGAGGATGCGCGCTGGCTCACCGAGCACGATGCCGAGGCCGACGATGGCTGGGGCCTGCTGAGCTGGAGTCTCGGCGAGCAGGGTCGCTTGGGCGAGGCCCGCTCCGCTCTTGAACGTTACGACCGGCTCGCGACCATGAGAGAGGCCTCGGGGCTCGCGCGGCGACTCCCGGAGATTCCGTACTTCGCCACGCTGCGGGCGGCGCCATGAGCCTTGAGACGGGACTTCGTTGCCGGCCTGCTGCGGGGCTGCTGCTGCTGCTGCTGGCCGGCTGTGACGGCAGCAACGGAGCGCTTTTCGAACGCCTGTCGCAGCCCTTGGCCGACATGCCCTGCGGCCGCGAGCCCGCCGAGACAATCCTGGAAGTCAACGGCGGCGGAGTCGCGCTCTTCGACGCTGACGGAGACGAGGACCAAGATCTCCTGCTGGTTGCTCCGGGGGTGTACCCCGTGCAGGGCGAGGCCCCAGGGCGGGCGAATCGGCTCTATCGCAACGACGGCGGCCGCTTCGTGGATGTCACGGCCGGCAGCGGCGTGGACGTGCCGGGTTGGTGCAACGGCGTCGCCGTGGGTGATGTCGATGCCGATGGCCGGCGCGACCTGTACATCACGCGCCTGGGCACGAACGTGCTCCTGCTCAATCGCGGCGGCATGGTTTTCGAGGAAGTGCCGGATGCGGCCGGCGCGGCGGGCGCCGCTGAAGACTGGAGCACGTCGGCTACCTTCGTCGACATCGACCGGGATGGCGATCTCGATCTTTACGTCGTGAACTATCTGGCCTTCGACCCGCTGCGGCCACCGCGCGACGGCGTGGGGGGCTGGTCGTGCAAGTGGCTTGGACTGCCCGTCATGTGCGGCCCGCAAGGCTTTGCTCCGCAGGCCGATCGCTTCTACCGCAACGAGGGCGGGCGCTTCGTCGAGGCCACCGACGCGTTCGGCTTGGCCGCCGCGCCGTCCTTCGGTCTGGGAGTCATCGAGGGGGACTGGAACCTCGATGGCTGGCCCGACATCTATGTGAGCAACGACTCGATGCCCAACTTCCTCTTCCTCAGCGATGGAAAGGGCCGGCTTAGTGAACGCGGCGTGCTGCATGGCGCGGCCCTCAGCGCGCGCGGCCGCGAGCAGGCGGGCATGGGCATCGCCGCGGGCGACACGGACGGCGATGGCGACGAAGACTTGCTCGTGACCAACTTCTCCATGGAGTCCAACGCCTTCTATGTGAACCAGGGGGCCGGCATGTTTCGTGACGAGGCTGACACCGTGGGGCTGGGCGGCCCTTCGCGCGCTCTGCTGGGCTGGGGCGCTGCCTTTCTCGATGCGGACCTGGACGGCGACTTGGATCTCATCACGGCGAATGGGCATGTTTATCCGGAAGCCGACGCCTCCAACTCGGGTACGAGCTGGGCACAGCCCGATGTCCTGTATTTGCAAGCTCCCGACCGCCGCTGGCTACCGGCGTCCTGGCCCGGCGAAGAGCCCGCGCCGAGCCGCGCGCTGGCCGTTGGTGACATCGACGACGACGGCGTGGCCGATCTCGTCATCACGCGGCTGTCGCGCCCGCCGGCGGTCTGGCGTGGCACGGCTGGCTCGGGGCGCAGCGTGCAGGTGCGCCTGCAAGGGCCGCCGGGCAATCCCGACGCCCTGGGCGCCACCTTGCTGCTGCGCGATGCGCTGGGCACGCGCTTCTGGCGCGTGCGCAGTTGCGGAGGTTTCCAGAGCGCTCAAGATCCGCGTGCGATCTTCGCCTTCCGCGGGCCCTTCACGCTGGAGGTGCGCTGGCCCAACGGGCGCGTGCAGGAGGTCAGCAGCACGGTCGCCATGCGAGTCTCGCTCAAGCAGGAGGATTCATGACGCGCACGGAGCCGAGCGCAGACCTCACGCGCCGTGTCCTGAGAGTGTTCTCGCGGAGAGCCGTGCTCGGTCTGGCGCTCGTGTTCCTGTCCTGCTCCGAGGCGGGCCCCGCGCCACTCACGGCCGGGGACGAGCAACGGCTCGCCGAGGCGCGTCTCGCCATGTCCGAAGAACGCTTTGACGACGTGGCGACCGTGTTGGCGCCGCTGCTCAGCCGCCAGCCGCCGCCCACGGCGGCCCAATTCATCGTGGGTTCAGCGGCCTACGAACTGCGCGACTACCAGCAGGCCGTCACGCGTCTGAGCGATGCTGCGCAGCGTCAGCCGGAACTGCTGCCGTTCTCCTCCGGATTGGGTTTTGCCCAGTACAAACTGGGCGACTTCGCTGGAGCCAGGGAGACCTTCGCCGCGATCGTGGCCGTGCGGACGGATGCCTATAAGGCGCATTACGGACTCGGTCTGGTCGCTTTGACCGAGGGGCAACTGGCGCCCGCCCGCAGTGCACTGGAGCGCGCACTGCAACTCAAGCCCGACTACCTCAAGGCGCGTTTCGCCTACGGGCGGCTACTGCATGAGGAGGGCCGGCTCGCTGAGGCGCGCAGTGAACTCGAGGCGGTGCTGCAGGCCTGGCCGGCGCATGATGAGGCCCTCTATCGGCTCGGGCAGGTGCTGAGTGCGCTGGGCCTGACGGCTGAAGCGGAAGCGGTCATGGCGCAGCGCGCCGAGGTCTATCGCGTCAACGAAGCCATCGCCGGCCTGCAACTGCGCCGCGAAGGCGGCGAGGACAGCGCGACGCTCTGGATACAGCTCGTGGTGCTGCACCTAGAACTCGGCGATGTTGACGGCGCCGAGTCGGCTTTGCGCTCCGGCCTGCGGCGCTATCCAGGAGATTCCGGACTCGTGGCGCTGCAGCGCAGCGTCGCCGCAGCCCGCTAGGCAGACGCAGCCGAGGCAGTCACAGAACGGCGGCGCGCCGGCTGGGATGTGCCGTTGCAGCGCCGGGGCGTTTCGCCTAATCTGTTGAACTGCATGACTACGCATCCTGTGACTTTGATTCGCGGCGACGGAACCGGTCCGGAACTGGCCGCGGTGACGCGCGAAGTGCTCGACGCGACGGGCGTTTCGCTGGCCTGGGAAGTCGTCGATGCCGGCGAGAACCAGATGAAGGTGGCCGGCACGCCCCTGCCGGAAAGCGTGCTCGACTCACTGCGCCGCAACAAGGTGGGCATCAAGGCCCCGATCACGACGCCGATCGGCACGGGCTTCCGCTCGGTCAACGTGGCCCTGCGCAAGGAACTGGATCTCTACGCCTGCGTGCGGCCGTGCAAGACCTACGAGGGCGTGCGCACACACCATAAGAACATCAACTTGGTGATCGTGCGCGAGAACACCGAGGACCTGTACGCAGGCATCGAGTTCGAGCGCGATCGCGAAGACACGGCCCGGCTGCTGGAGACGATCAAGGAGTACCGGCCGGGAGCGGTCTTCGGCAAGCAGGTGGGCCTCTCCATCAAGCCCATCAGTGTCGAGCGCAGCCGGCGCATCGTGAAGTACGCCTTCGACTACGCGCGCGCCAACGGCCGCAAGAAGGTCACGGCCGTGCACAAGGCCAACATCATGAAGTTCACCGACGGGCTCTTTCTGGAGGTCGCGCGCGACGTGGCGCGCGAGTATCCGGAGGTCGAGTTCAACGATCGCATCGTCGACAACATGTGCATGCAGCTCGTGCAGACGCCGCATGACTACGACGTGCTCGTGCTGCCGAATCTCTACGGCGACATCGTCTCGGATCTGTGCGCGGCGCTGGTGGGCGGTCTGGGCGTGGCGCCGGGCGCGAACATCGGCACGAGCGGGGCGCTCTTCGAGGCGGTGCACGGCAGCGCGCCCAAGTACACTGGCCTCAATCGCGTGAACCCAACGGCCATGATCCTCTCGGGCGTGCTCATGCTGCGCCATCTGGGAGAGCGGCCGGCGGCCGATCGCCTGGAACGTGCCGTGGCGCGCGTGCTGGCCGAGGGTCGTGAAGTGACCTACGACCTGCGCCCCAACAAGAGCACCGAGGGTGCCGTGGGCACGCGCGAGATGGGGCAGGCGATCATTCGCCACCTGGCGGAGTGAGCCCGCCGCCCGTGGGCAAACCGCTCGGGCGCCGCACCCGCATCATCGCCACGCTGGGGCCGGCCAGCAGTTCCGAGGCCCAGTTGCGCCGGCTGCTGCTGGCGGGGGTGGACATCGTCCGCCTCAACTTTTCGCACGGAACCCACGCTGAACACGGGCTCATGCTGCGCCGCGTGCGCCGGGTCGCCAAAAAGCTGGGTTTGCCGGTGGCCATCCTCCAAGACCTGGCTGGGCCGAAAATGCGCGTCGGCCTGCTGCAGGACGACGCGGTGCGCCTGCGCCAGGGCGCCACGCTCATGGTCGTAGAAGGCTCCGAGATCGGAACAGCCGAATGCCTCACGGTGCAGGCCGCCGGCGTGGTTCGCCGGCTAGTGCCCGGCCAGGAGATCCGGCTGGCCGATGGCCTCATCGCGCTGCGCGTGAAGGCGCGCCGCCGCGAGGGCGTGCTCTGCCAAGTCGTAACGGGCGGCACGGTACGCAGCCGCCAGGGCTTTCATGTGCCCGGCGCACTGCCGGGCGTCGCCGTACTCACGGCCCGTGATCGCCGTGACCTGGCCTTTGGTCTGTCGCTGGGCGTCGATGGCGTGGCGCTCTCCTTCGTGCGCGGCCCGCAGGACATCTTGCAGTTGCGGCGCTTCCTCGACCGCCACGGTGCGCGGCCTTTCGTGGTGGCCAAGATCGAACGCGCCGAGGCACTGGCGAATCTGGAAGCGATTCTTGAGGTCACCAGCGGCGTCATGGTGGCGCGCGGCGACCTGGGCGTGGAACTCGGCGTCGAGAATGTGCCCCTCGCGCAAAAGCGCATTGTGGCCGCCTGCCGGCGGGCGCGTAAGCCCGTGATCACCGCCACACAGATGCTCGAAAGCATGATCGAGCAGCCGCAGCCGACGCGCGCCGAGGTCTCCGATGTGGCCAATGCGGTGCTGGAAGGCGCCGATGCCCTCATGCTTTCGGCAGAAACGGCCATCGGCAGCCATGCCGTGGCGGCTGTCGCAGTTTTGGGGCGCATCGCACAGCGCGTCGAGCAGGAGGGCACGCTCGCGCCGGAGGATGCGCTGCCGCTCGAGATCGAGGACCCGACCTTGGCCGTGGCGCGGGCCGCGCGCATGGCGGCGCGGGCCGTGCGGGCGGCCGCGGTGCTGGCCTTCACCGATACAGGACGCACCGCCCGCCTCGTCAGCAGCCAGCGTCCGCGCCGGCCGATCTTCGGCTTCACCTCGCGCTTGGACACCTGGCGGCGCATGAAGTTCTTCTGGGGCATCACGCCCGTGCTCATCGGGCGCTTGCGCTCCACGGAGGCTGCGGTGGCCGTGGCCGAGGAACTGCTGCTGCGCAAGGGGCTGGTGCGGCGGGGCGATCAGGTCGTCGTGGTCTGCGGCGAGGGCATCGCCAGCGGCAGCACAAACACAGTCAAGATCCACACTCTCGGTGCGGCCCAGCGCGCTCAGGCGCGGAAGTAGCGCGACAGCGCCAGGCCCTGATTCTGGTAGGCCGAGCCGCCGCCACCGTAGAGCTGTTCACAGGGCGCCACCGTGGCGCTGAACTGCAGCCGGAAGATCGGCTGGCCGTGCTCCACGCGGAAGGGCACATCGTGGGCGCGCACTTCGAGCACGGCGCGCGCTCCATGGGGACTGTCCGGGCCCCAGCCGAAGCCGGGATCGAAGAAGCCGGCGTAGTTGGTGCGTAACTCGCCCATGCCCACGTCGTAGGGCAGCATCTCGGCCGCGAGGTCAGGCGGGATGCGCAGCCGCTCCCGCGAGGCCAGGATGAAGAAGTCCTCCGGCGTGAGCGTGAGCGCGCCATCTGCTTCCGGGTGCACAGGCTCGAAGTAGGCCGCCGCGTCGTGGTCCAGACGCGCCAGGTCGAGTGTCGGCGCGCCGGCGCGCGCGCGAAAACCCACCGGACCGCCGGCGCGCTCGGGCAGCAAGGAGAGCCCGAGCAGCAGCGAGGCATCCTGCACTTCGTGCGGCGCGCCGTCGGGCAGCAGCGCCTGGCGCACGACGCGCTCGCGGAGTTCGTCGTCGGGCAGCAGTGAGCGGCCCGAAAGGAAACGCACCTGGTTCAAGCGTTGGCCCAGCGCCACGCGGATGTCAAAGGAGCGCGGCACGATCTCCAGCCAAAGCGGGCCGTGATAGCCGGCGGGAATGTCGTCGAAGCGGTCGTGACGATCCACGACCGTGCGCGTGAAGACGTCGATGCGGCCGGTGGAACTGCGCGGGTTGGCGCGCGCTGCCAGACCGGCCGGCAAGGCCAGTTCCTCAAGCAGGCGCACGAGATAGACCTGCCCGCGGCGCAGCACCGCACCGCCCGGCGCCGTGAGGTCGAGCCGGGCCTGCACGAGCGGGGCCACGGCGCTGGCCACCAATCCGCCGGCCGGGAGAAAGCCCGCGCGGATGGCGAGCGCCTCTTCACCGAGGCGCAGGTCGAGCGTGGTGGGCTGGAACTGCACCGCTGACCATTCGCGGCGCGCCGTCAGCACGCCCGCGCGCACGAGGTCTTGGATCTGGCGGTGGGTCAGGATCCCCGGAGCGAGCACGTGCTCAGTCTACCGATCGTCCGCTGCGCCGCCTTGACCGGCTGGTCGGCGGCGAGACAAGATCCCCGGATGAAGATCCACGAGTACCAAGCCAAGCAGCTCTTTCGTGAAGCGGGCCTGCCCGTTCCGCAGGGGGCCACCGCACGGACCGCCGACGAGGCCGCTGCGGCCTATCATCAGCTTCAGAGCACCGCGCCCGCTGGCCAGGGCTCGCAGCTCGCCCCGCTGCTCGCCGTAGTCAAGGCGCAGATCCACGCGGGCGGACGCGGCAAGGCCGGCGGCATCAAGCTCGTGCGCTCGGCGGCGGAAGCACGCGCGGCCGCAGCCGGCCTGCTCGGCAAGCCGCTCATCACGCCTCAGACCGGGCCCGAGGGCCGCGTGGTCAAGACCGTGCTGGTCGAAGCCGGCTCGCTGCTGGAACACGAGTACTACGTGGGCATCACCATCGACCGTTCGCGGGGCGCGCCAGTGCTCATGGTGAGCACGGAAGGCGGTATGGATATTGAGGCCGTGGCCGCGGCCACGCCGGAAAAGATTCTCAAGGAAGTCTTCGACCCCGAAGCGGGCCTGCGCGCCTGGCAGGCGCGGCGGCTGGCCTTCGCGCTGGGCTTGCCCGCGGCGCACCGCTCGGCGGCGGCGACGCTTTTCACGCGCCTGGCGCGCTTCTTCCTGGACAAGGACGCTTCGCTCGTCGAGGTGAATCCGCTCGTCACCACCAAGGACGGTCGGCTGCTCGCTCTCGACGGCAAAATCGCCTTCGACAGCAATGCGCTCTACCGGCATCCGGACATCGTTGCTCTGCGCGACTTGGACGAAGAGGATCCGCGCGAGATCGAAGCCAGCGCAGCGGGACTGGCCTACATCGCGCTGGACGGCAACATCGGCTGCATGGTGAATGGCGCCGGACTGGCCATGGGCACCATGGACACCATTCAGCTCGCCGGCGGCAAGCCGGCCAACTTTCTGGACGTGGGCGGCGGGGCGACGCAGGAGCAGGTGGCGCGCGCCTTCCGCATTATCCAGAGCGACCAGGCCGTGCGCGCCATTTTGGTGAACATCTTCGGCGGCATTATGAAGTGCGATGTCATCGCGCAGGGCATTCTGGCCGCGCTGCGCGAGACGCCCATGAAAGTGCCGCTCGTCGTGCGGCTGGAAGGGACCAACGTGCAACGCGGCCGAGAACTGCTCGAAGAGTCGGGTATCGCCATCATCACGGCCACGGACTTGGCGGATGCTGCCGAGAAAGCGGTTGCAGCGGCGGAGGCACGCGCATGAGCATCTTCGTTGATCGCAACACGCGCGTGCTGACGCAGGGCCTCACCGGCGCGACGGGCCTCTTTCACACACGCCAGGCGCTGGAGTACGGCTCGCGCATGGTGGCGGGGGTGACGCCGGGCAAGGGCGGCACCAGCGAACTGGGCGTACCGATTTTCGACACCGTGGCGCAGGCCGTGGCGGAGACAGGCGCGAATGCCTCGGTCATCTATGTGCCGCCGCCCTTTGCGGCCGACGCCATCTTGGAGGCCGCCGGCGCCGAACTGCCGCTGGTGGTCTGCATCACGGAGGGCATCCCCGTGGTGGACATGTTGCGCGTTCGGCGCGCACTCGCCGGCAGCCGCACGCGCCTGATCGGGCCGAACTGCCCCGGCATTATCACGCCGGGCGAGTGCAAGATCGGCATCATGCCCGGCTACATCCACAAGCCGGGCCGCATTGGCGTGCTGTCGCGCAGCGGCACCCTGACCTACGAGGCCGTTTGGCAGCTCACCACGCGCGGCCTCGGTCAGAGCACCTGCATTGGCATCGGCGGCGATCCGGTGAACGGCACCAACTTTGTCGATGTGCTGGCGGCCTTCCAGGCCGACGCCGGCACCGAGGCCATCGTGATGATCGGCGAGATCGGCGGCACGGCCGAGGAGGAGGCCGCGGACTTCATTCGCGAGCGCGTCACCAAGCCCGTGGCGGCCTTCATCGCCGGCACGACCGCCCCGCCCGGCCGGCGCATGGGCCATGCCGGCGCCATCATCTCCGGCGGCTCCGGCACGGCCGCCGACAAGATTGCGGCTTTGCAACGCGCCGGCGTCACGATGGCCAGCACGCCGGCGGGAATCGGCGCTGCCATGGAAGAGGCGCTGCGCAAGGGCGGACTGCTCGCCGGCGCCCGGCGCTGACGCTGCCAAACTGAGTGCGGCGTGGCTCAGTTTGGGTGGCCGAGGGCCGAGGTGTAGACTGGCCGGCTGAATCCGGAGGTCTTCTCTTCATGATCGCATCGTCCCTCCTACTCAGCATGCCCGGCGGCACCGAACTGCTGGTGATCCTGGTCATCGTCTTGATCCTGTTCGGCAACAAGATCCCGGGCGTGGCCCGTTCTCTCGGCGCCGGCGTGAACGAGTTCAAGGCTGGCTTGCGCGAGGGCGAGAAGCGCCCCGAGGACAAGGCCGGCGACAAGGCCAACGGGAAGGGCGACAAGCCCACGTGAGCCGGACGGTCGACCAGCGCGGCGCACGCCTCTCCGTCGTCATCCTGGCCGGAGGCGAGGCCAGCCGTCTCGGCGGTCACAAGCTCGATCGCCTCGTGGGCGGACGGCCGCTCATCGAGTGCGTCTTGGAACTCTCGCACTCGCTGTCGGATGACGTTCTGCTGCTGGCCGGCGAGCGGCGCCTGCCTCCACGGGCGCCCGGCGACGTGGCCGAACGGCCTCCGCTGCGCATCCTGCCTGACGCGCCGGATCTGGTAGGGCCTGTGGCGGGGCTGGTGGCCGGCCTTTCGGCGGCGCGCCATGAATGGACACTGCTCCTGGCCTGCGACATGCCCTTTGTTGATCCGCGCATCGTGCACTGGATGGCCTGCCGAGCCTTGGAGACACGCGCGCACGTCATCGCGCTCGAACTTGAGGGCGCGCCCGGTGTCGGCGCGGAAGGGCCCCCGGTCGCGCCGCGGCCGCGCATCGAACGTCCCCTGCTGGCGCCCTTTCCGGCGCTCTTCAATGCCGCAGCCCTGCCGCGCATCGTGGCCCGCGCCCAAGCCGGCGAGCGCTCGCTGCAGGGCCTGCTGCGCGGCCTTTTGCGCCTGCGCATCACGCGCCGCGAACTCGCCGGCCTGCAGCTCACGCCGCACACTTTGACGAATGTGAACACGCCCGCCGAGCTGGCCAAGGCGCGCCGCGCCGCGAGCAGCGCCGTCCGCCCCGGAGCCCGTCGGCGCAAAGTTGTGCCGTCGTGAGCAGCGTCAAAGTCGCAACGCTCTACGCGCCCGTCGCCTCGGGCATGGCCGGCACCGAACGCGTGCTCAAGGAACTGCTGTCGAGCGAGTCAGCGGCCGTCACGGCGCTCTGTGATCACGTGGGCACCTATTCGGGCAAGCGCCTGCGGCCCGCCCTCGTGCACTTGTGCGGCGGGCTGGTGGGGCGCACCACAGAGGAACATGCCGCCATCGGCGCCGTCATTGAGGCGCTGCATCTCTCCTCGCTGTTGCACGACGATGTGCTGGACGAGGCCGATACGCGCCGGCGGGTGCCCACGCTCAACGCTCTGCACGGCAACGAGATCCCCATCTTGCTGGGCGATCTGCTCTACTCACGCGCCTTCACGGTCACGCTGGGCCTCTCCACGCCGCACGCCTCCCGCGAATTGGCGCACGCCTCAGAAGCCATTTGCCGCGGCGAGATCGACCAGGGCTTTCTGCGTTTCGACCTCGACGCCGGAGAAGACCCGTATTTCGCGGTGATTCGCGACAAGACCGCCACGCTCTACGGCACGGCCTGCAGCCTGGGCGCACGCTATGCCGGCGGCACCGAAGCCGAAGTGCGCCAACTGCGCCAATTCGGCTTCGATCTGGGCATGGCCTTTCAAATCATCGACGACTGTCTCGACGTGATCGGCGACGAGGGCCTGGTGGGCAAGTCCCTGGGCACGGATCTGGAAACCGGCAAGGTGACGCTGCCCGCACTGCGCTTGTCGCGGCGCCTGGCGGCCGAGGATCGCGCGCGCTTCAAGGCGCTGCTCACCGGCGCAGGCGAGCCGGGCGCCGGCAGTCGCCGCGAGCGGCTGCGCGCCGCCTTCGACTTCGACGCCGTCGTGGCCGAGTGCCAGCAAGAGGCCAACACGTACATCACGCGCTGTCAGGCCGCGCTGGCACCGTTCAAGGACGGTCCAGAGAAGGACAGCCTGCTCGGCATCTGCAGCTTCGTCTTGGCGCGCGGCTACTAGAGCGCGATGAGCGCGCCTGAGGTCAGCCCGACGGCCAGTCCCACCGGCAGCCGCCCGGCGGTGCATGCGGGCGTCAAGCCGGCTTCGTACTCCGTCTCCATCTTGCTTGTGCTGCTGGTAGCCGTGGGGGCCGAGGTCGTGGCGGAGATCTTGCGCCCGCAGTTCGCCGGCGAGGCTCTGACAGCGCGCACGATCTTGCTCTTGGGAGTGGGCGGCGCGGCCACGCTGGCGCTGCTGGTGCTGAATGCGCGCTGGCTCTGGGTCACGGTGGGCAATTTGCGCTTTGCCTTGGCCTTGATCACGGTCTGGGGTGTGACCTCGATGCTTGGCACGCTCGTCGTGCAGCGCTTTCCCAACCAGACCGACGAGGGCTACGCCAAGACCTTCAAAGTGGCGACGGGCGATTTCTTCTATCACTTTGTGCACGCCTACGGCGGCGTCGAGGTGCGGCCGGCGCCCGACGTGGAGGCCTGGCTGGTTGAGCAGGAGCGGCTCTACGGCAAACAGCAGGGCGGCGAGCTGCGCAAGGAGTGGCATCTGGCCGAGCGCGGCCGACTGCGCAAGCTCGAGATCGAGCGTTTCACCGTGGCGCACGATGAGCTGCTGAGTGACATCCTGGTGGTGGTTTCGGCGCTGCGGCTGCCGGA
This sequence comes from Planctomycetota bacterium, assembly GCA_052387675.1. Lineage (GTDB taxonomy): Bacteria > Planctomycetota > B15-G4 > B15-G4 > B15-G4 > JBQTIY01. The sequence goes on from JBQTIY010000002.1 coordinate 38,132, forward strand.
GGCCTTCCAGATCTCGGTCTGGTTCAAGGCGCTGCTGGCGCTGCTCTGCGTCGCGCTGGTCATCGTGGTCATGCAACGCTGGCGCGGCGAATGGCGGCAGGTGGGCTGGGTCATGGCCCACTTCGGCATGGTCATCTTCGTGATCGGGGCTTCCGTACGGGCCACCTCGAAGATCGACGGCAATCTCTCGATGACTGCCGGCGAGACGCGGGACTTTTTCTTCCTGAAGGTGGCCCCGGAACGCGCGGCCGCCGGCGAGGCCGGCGTGCGCGTGAGCTCCGACGGCAATGCATACAAGCCGGTGCCGCTCGACTTCGACGTGACGCTGCACCGCTTCAAGACCGAATACCCCAAGCATCTCGTGGTGAGCTTTCCGCCCAGCCAGGCCTCGCCGCAGGGCGCGAGCCGGACCTACCTCGTGTCGGAGGGCTGGCAGCATCCCTTCCTCGGTGATCAGCTCGAGGTCACGGTCGACCGCTTGATTGAGAATGCCGAACTGCGCTGGGATTACCGCGAGGGCACCCAGGGGGAAATGCAGCCCGCGCTGCTCACCGACCTCTTCGCCGAGTGGCTGGACCAAAGGCAGCCGGTCCCGCTGCCGCTCTATGATCGCTCGACGACGCTCTTTCCGCCCAGCGGTGAGTACCGGGTGCAATATGCGCAGGTCGCCGACAGCGCCGAGGCCGAACTGCTGCGCACGCCGCCGACGGGCAGCGGAGTGCGCGGCTATCTCTATGACGCACGCGATGGCTGGTCTACCGAGGTGCGTCCGGGGCAAGACATTGCCTACGAGGGGCGCGTGCTGCAACTGCTCGAGGTCGTGCCGGACTTTGGCCGGCGCGCGGAGCCCGACGCCCAGCAGGCCGCGCCGCGCGACCCCGCGGCGCGCTTCGCGGTCTTCCGCGAAGGCCTGCGCGAAGGTGACGTGTGGGTGCTGCAAGATCACAATCAAGTGGACGAGGGCCTGGAACTGCCTGAGGAACTGCTCTTCGAGTTCGATGCCTGGAGCGGCCCGGCTGCGTGGCATTACCGGCTGGTGGGACTCGGCAACGATCGTCTGAGCCTGCTGGCCTTCCGCGACGGCGCGCTGGTCGAGGAGCGCGCGCTGGCGGCCGGTGACTCTGTGGCGCTGGGCACGGGCGGCGACCGCCTCGAACTGCGCCGCGAGTTCCAGCGCCTCGAAGCCGTGCAGCGCCTTGCGCCGGCCGACACGACGGGCCTGACGCCGGAGGATGTCTACTACGCTTCACTGCCCACGCTCCTCGAACTCACGCTGCGCGGGCCGGCCGTCTCCGATTCCGAACTGGTGCGTGAGCTGGGTGCGCGGCTGCGCGAGCGCGATGCGCCGGCCAGCAGCGGCGTGGTGCGCCCGGCGGAGTTCGAAGCGGGCCTGGGCTCGTTGGCGCTTCTGCCCGACGGCAGTGTGCGTCTGCGGCTGCTCTCGGACGAGCCGCTGCTGCAGACCTTCCCCTCCATGATCCTGGCGCAGGCCGGCCTGGATCTGCCCTTCGCGTTGAATTACTTCACCAACACGCGCGGCGCGCCGCTGCGCTTCACGAGCGATTTGACGCTCAGCCGCGACGGCAAGCCGCTCAAGCGCGATCTGGTCGAACCGAATCAGCCGCTTTATCTGGCCGGCTATCAGTTCAGCCAAGCCGACTTCGACAAGAACCGGCCTGATTGGAGCGGCTTCGGCGTGGTGCGCGACCCGTCGGTGCGCATCGTCTACACGGGCATGTCGATTTTGGTCCTGGGCGTTATCCTTTTGTTTTACGTGAATCCGCTCATCGCCGCCCGCCGGGCGAAGCGCGGAGCCAAGCCCTTGGAGCGCGCAGCATGATGGACGCCGTCGCCCTCAGTTACTGGTCGCAAGCCGCCGCCGCCGGCACAGGCCTGCTCTTCCTCTTCTCTGCCGTGCGCAGCTTCATCCAGCCGCTCGCTTCGCGGCTGCTCCACGGCCTCGCCGTGGGCGGGCTCGTGGGCACGATCGGCCTGGGTATCGCCACCTATATGCGGCGCTGGATTGATGTCGGGCACGTACCGACGCAGACGTTCTGGGAAGCGCTCATCATGGCCGCGCTCTGCACGGAGGTGGCCTTCGGCGTGATCTACGTCGTGAATGGTTTCCACCGCGTGCGCGGCCGCAGCGGCGCCACAGTGGATCTCTTCGGTCTGGTCATGTGCGCCGTGGCGAACTTGCTCTACTTCCAGGCGCATACGCGCTCCAGCACCGGCGAGACCGTGCCGCCCGTGCTCGACTCGCCCTACTTCATTCCGCACGTCTCGGTCATGATCCTGGGCTACGGCGCCGGCATCACCGCCGCGATCATGGGCATCGTCTTCTTGTTCATGAGCCGGGGCCGCAGCGAGCTGCAGGTCGAGACCGACCGCGGCCTGCAGAGCATCGATGCTTTCTGCTACCGCTCAGTCATGGTGGGTTTCCCGCTGCTCACGGCCGGCCTCGTGCTGGGCGCTCTGTGGGCCAACGAGTCGTGGGGCACCTACTGGGGCTTTGACAGCAAAGAGACGTGGGCCCTCATCACGTGGCTCTGTTTCCTGGGCTACTTGCACCTGCGCTTCGTGGGGGGCTGGCGCAATCGCAGGGCCTGCTGGTTCCTGGCGCTGGGCGGCATCGTGATCTTCATCACTTTCCTGCTGTTCGGCTATTTGCCTGACAGCGTGGCCAGCAGCCAGCACCGCTACATCAACTGAGACTTGGGGGGATCGGTTGGCCTTCCGACCGAACTGGTACGACCGTGAGCCGAGTGCGCGGGGGGGCTTCGGCCGACCCTCGGAGTGGTCCGCCTTCCGTTGGATCCTGACCCTCACCGGCGGCGTCTTCCTCCTGCAGTTGCTCATGACGGCGGCGGCCCCGCGCGGGGGGCTGCTCGAGTCATGGGGCGCGCTGCGCGCCCTGTGGCCCAGCGTGGGCGGCGGCGAGTTCAACTACTTCTTCCCGCTCCAGCTCCTGAGCTACGGCCTGCTGCACGCCGACACCTGGCACCTGCTCTGGAACATGCTCTTCCTGTACTTCTTCGGGCCTGAGCTCGAAGCCCAACTCGGCCGCGGCGGATTTCTGCGGCTCTACATCGGCGGCGCGGTCTTTGGCGGGCTCGTGCAATGGGCTTACTGGCTGGCCACCGGCAACCCCGGACAGGTCATCGGCGCCTCGGGCGCGGTCTACACGGTCATGGTGCTCTTCGCGCTGAACTGGCCGCACCGCGTCGTGCTGCTCTTCATGATCTTGCCGGTGCCGGTCTGGCTCATCGCTGTGCTGCGCGTGGCCTTCGACTTGGAGGCCTTCGTGAACAATCGCGCCGGCAGCACGGCGGTGCTGGTGCACCTGGGCGGCGCGGCCTTCGGGCTGATCTGGTTCAAGGGGGGCGATGTGCTTTCGCGCCGGCTCAAGGAGCGCCGCCGCCGCAAAGCGATGGCCGAGTTCCAGGAAGAGGCGCAGGACCGGCGTGAGATGGACCGGATTCTGGCCAAGATCCAGGCCACCGGGCTGGGCTCGCTGGAGCCGCGCGAACGCTCCTTCCTTGAGCGGCGCAGCCGCGAACTGCGGGACGGCGGCCGCTGAGCTGTCGTCAGGCGGTGACTCGCCCGCCGCGCGGAAGGTACAACCAAGGCATGTCGGGTCCGCTCTCATGAAGACACAACTGGCCGTGGTCTGCGCCGCTTTGGCTCTGCCGAGCCTGGCCGGGCCGCGCCCGCTCTGGCCGCTGCCGCAGGTGGCGCCGCCGGCGCCTGCCGCGCCGAGTCAGGATGCCAATCCCTATCGCCTCCCAGAGGATTTGCTGCCCTTCTGGAGCAAGTACAGCGAACTGAGCAAGATGGACGACGAGTCCGGCATGGACAAGCTCATCCGCACGCAGCGCGACCCCGCTCTGCGGCTGATGGATCTGCTCCTGGACGAGACCGGCCGGCGCGAGACGCCCGAGCTGAATGATGAGCTGCGCGCCCTGGCGCGCAGCCTGGATCGCATCGACTCCGGCACGCGCTTCATTGAGCGCGTGCGCTTCGTGCGCGATCTGACGGTGCCGCAGCGCCGCGCGCGCACGGTCGCCCTGGATCAGTTGTGGGCGGGCTACCAGGCGCTCACCGCAGCGCAGCTCGAGCGTTCCGAGACGGCCTGGGCCGCGGTGCTGGCGGCCTTCGACGTGGCGCGCAAGTCCTTCGAACAGATCGGCGACGTGGAGTCGCAGGTGCTTTGCCTGCAGGAGGCCGCGGAAGTCGAGAAGGGCCGCGGGCGGCTGTGGGAGTTTGCCGTGCTGATCGCTGCGGCGCGCGATCTGTCGACCAAGCTGCCCTTCAAGGATCCGCTGATCGAGTACGCCACCAAGGAGCTCGAACGGCTTCTCAAGCAGGGCATCGACCCGACCAAGGACAAGCCGGGCAATCTGCCCGCGCCGACGCCAGGCAGCACGGGCGCCGCGCCGTCCGATTCCGCCGGCCGGGGCCTCACCAGCTTCGCTGCCGGCGCCACCGAGCAGCGCTTTCCCTTAGAAATGGAGGCCTCCAAGAAGGGTCTGGGCCCGGTCATGCTGCCGGGCTTCGCGCCGCCCGAGCAGTTCTTGCTTTGGCCAGTGAGCTGGGTGGGGACAACGGGCAACGAGCCTCTGGGCGTCTTCTCAGACCGGCCTTTTCGACTCTTCGGACAAGGCGTGAGCCTGCTGCGCGGCGACAGCGAGCACGGCTTCGACACGAATGGCGATGGCAAGGCGGAGGTGAGCTTCCAGCCCAGCAGCAATCCGCAGCGCGTCGATCTGCCGGCCGCAGACGGCAAGAGCTTTTATCCGCTGATGGTCTGCGTGCCGAGCGACCGCGAAGCGGTCTTCGGACTGGAGGTCAACTACGCTCCAACCACCGACAGCACGCGTCTGCGCTACCACCTGGGCGGGGCCATGGTCGGCAAAGTGCTGGGCGAGACTTGGTCGGTCTACGACGCCAATGTGTCTGGGGTCTACGGCGACACGGTGGAACTGGGCAACGACCTCATCACGAGGCAGGCCGCACTGGCCCGCGGCGACACGGCCGACCCGGTTTTCTTTGCCGATCTCGACGCCGTGCTCATCGGCAAGGCCAAGGCAGCGCTGCCTTGGTCGACTGTGCTGCCCGTGGGCGACGGCTTCCAGCTCGCCAGCATCGACCCGAACGGCCAGGAACTCGTGCTGCAGAAACTCAATCTGCAGACCGGCTCGATCAAGCTGGACATGGCCACCGCCGTGCAGCCGGCTTACGTCATCTTGCAGGAAGTCGGTGCGCTGACCGGCGCCTACTTCAACGTGGTGCCTGCCAAGAAGGGCGGCAGCGTGACCGTGCCGGCCGGCAAGTACCACCTGCTCTGCGGCCGTATTCAGACCGGCAGCAAGTCCAGCCTGAAGCAGGTGCGCATCTATCGAGGCCGCAGCCAGCCCTTCGAAGTGGCGCAGGGCGCGACGTTCACGCTGGCGCTCGGGGCGCCCTTCAACCTGCAGGCCGGTTTGCGCACGGAGGCCAAGGAACTCATCGTGGAGGGCCGCTCGCTGCGCGTCTACGGGCGCGGCGGCGAGGAGTACGCCATGTTCTTCGACGAGGCTCTGCAGCCCGACGTGGAGCTCCGCAGCGCCGACGATCGCAAGCTGAGCAAGCCGCAGCGCATGCCCGAGGTGGACATCGCCGCTTGGCAGGAGGGTCCCGTGGAGACCATGTGGTTCCCCATGGATCTGCGCCTTGAGCTCAAGGAGCCGAAAGTGAAAGTCCTGCTGAGCCAGAAGAGCCATCCGCTGCTGGGCGGTCCCTTTCAGGGCGAAGGGAGCCTCTAAGATGCTCGACATGCGCTGGATCCGCGAGAACGCGGAGGCGGTGCGCCGTGCGGCCAGCGTCAAGCGGCTCGACTTCGATGTCGACGCCCTGCTGCGCCTCGACGAGCGCCGCCGAGCGCTCATGCGCTCGGTCGAGGATGGCAAGGCCGAGCAGAAGCGCCGCGGCAAGGCGCTGGGCTCTGTGGCGCCGGCCGAGAAGGCCGCCGAGCTGGCGAGCTTGGCCGAGCTGAAGGCGCGCCTGCTCACCGAGGAAGCTCAGCTCACCGAGATCACGACGCAGTGGGACGCGCTCATGCTGCGCGTGCCCAATGTGCCGGCTCCCGAAGTGCCGCTCGGCCGCGACGACGCCGAGAACGTGGAAATCCGCCGCGTGGGCACGGTGCCGCAGTTCAGCTTCCCGCTGCTCGACCACGTGGAGCTGGGTGCGCGGCTGCGCTTGCTCGACATCGAACGCGGCGTGCGCATCTCCGGCTCGCGCTTCTATGTGCTGCGGGGCGCCGGGGCGCTCTTGCACCGCGCCGTGCTCTCCTTCGCGCTCGAGCACATGGTGCGCAAGGGCTTCGAGCCCTTCGAGGTGCCGCTGCTCGTGCGCGACGCGGCCATGATCGGCACGGCCTACTTCCCAGGCGGGGAGGAGCAGGCTTACCGTCTCGAGCGGGACGGGCTCAATCTGGTGGGCACGGCTGAAGTGCCGCTGACCTCCTTCCGCGCCGGCGAGATCTTGGCCGAAGCCGAGCTGCCCCTGCGCCTGGTGGCGCAGTCAGCCTGCTTCCGGCGCGAAGCCGGCGCCGCCGGCAAGGACACGCGCGGCCTGTACCGCATCCATCAGTTCCAGAAGGTGGAGCAGGTGGTCATTCTGGCCGCTGACGAAGAGGCCTCGCGCCGTGAGCACCTGGCCATCCTGGGCAATGCCGAGGAAGTCCTGCAGGCCCTGGAACTGCCCTACCGCGTGGTCAATGTTTGCGGCGGCGACCTGGGCCAGGGACAGGTGCAGAAGTTCGACATCGAGACCTGGATGCCAAGCCGCGGCGCCTACGGCGAAACGCACAGCGCCTCGCGCTTCCATGACTTTCAGGCGCGCCGGCTCGAGCTGCGCTACCGCGATGCCTCCGGCACGATCCGCTTCTGCCACACGATGAACAACACGGTCATCGCGAGTCCGCGCATCCTCATTCCGCTCCTGGAAATGAATCAGCAGGAGGACGGCAGCGTGCGCATCCCGCCCGTGCTGCGCCCCTGGATGGGCGGCCTCGAACGCATCACCGCGCCGGCGAGCTGAACACACCGTCGAGCTGAGCGCAGCTTGAGCGCCCCTGAGCGCCGCGGCCCGGATCAGCCGCCGCCCAGGCCGCCGAAGATCTTCGCGAGTTCTTCGGCCAAGTTGATCTGCCCGTCGTCGCTCGGTGGCGCGCCGGGAGTTGATGGCGGAGCGCCCGGGCCTTCGCCCTCTGTGGGGCCGCCGGGCGTGGGATTGTTGTTCTGTGAAGCCGAATCCCCCTCCGTCCCTTCAGAGCCTTCGTCGGGCTCGCCATCGCCGTCTTCGTCTTTAGCCTTGCTCGAACCGCCCGGCCCGCCCGCTCCGACTCCCACAAAGCTGGGCGGCAATGCGAGGACGCGCATGGCCAGGTCGGAATCGCGGCGCAGGGGGATAATGCGCGAGTAGGTCAGGATGCGGCGGTTGTCGGCGCGCCGGTCGAGGTCCTCGGTGGTGCGCGCCACAGCCTCCAGGCTCAGCACGATCTCCACAGCGGCAGGCAGGCGGTGCAGTTCGGCCACATCCCACTCGCTGCGCCGCTCCGCGTAGCGGTCGAGCGCTTCGAGATAGCGCACTTGGAAGGAGATCACGCGGTCGTGCAGGCGCTCGTAGACGCCCTCGTCGAGCGGCTTGTCATCGACGTGGAAGCTCTGCCGCCGCCAGAGTTCGAAGACATCCGGCAGCAGCGGATTGCGCCGCAGGCGGTAGCCCGTTTCGCACACATCCGAGGAGACTTCACGCTCCTCGATGCGCCGGAAGACCGTGCTGTCCACGGCGGTGAGGAAGCTGAGCGAGTCGGCCGACTCGCCATCCATGCTGCGCGCCTCGCCCTTGAAGACGCGGTCCTCGTCGAGGCCCGAGATCCAGGCGCGGCGCAGGTCGCCTTCGATGATGTCGAGCAAGTCGGGGCCCAGGCGCGCGACGCGCGCGCCGTTCTCGAGCTGCTCGCGAGCTTGCAGCGAGGTGTGCAGCGCATAGACCAGCACGGTCATGACCAGAGACATGATTCCCACGGCCACCAAGATCTCGACGATCGTGAAACCGGAGCTGCGGGCGGGCGAGTGTTTCATGGCTGCTGTGTCCCGGGTGGAATCTCGGTGGCCCGCGGGACGAAACCCTCAAGCACGTAGCTGCTGGGCTCGCCGTCTTCGAGGCCTTCGTACCAGATCTTGATCTTGACGCGGCGCACGCGATGGGGGCTGTCCTCCTCGGCGGCGGTCACGGTCTTGGCATCGGCCGGCATGAAGGCCGACGTCGTGGAGAACTTGGTCTCCTGCGAGAAGCCATTGGGATCGTCTTCCTCGATGACCCGGCCGGTGGAAAGGTCGTAGTCCTCCAGGCTGATTTCATAGCGAAAGCTGGGGTCGTCGTCGAAGAAGCCGAGGTGGTCCTTGAGCCGCTCGGGGTCGTCGAGGCGCTCGGCCAGGAGTTCCTGGGCGTAGTTGGCGGCGCGCAGCAGGTGGCCGGAACGATAGGCAATGTTCCAGGCCTGGTCGCGGGTAACGAGCATCGGCACCACAGCCAGCGCCACGATGGCCAGCGAGGCGAGCACCTCGAGCAGCGTGAAACCGCTCTCCGTGCTCCGTGCCGGCCGCGCGCGCGGCGCCGGGCGGCGCTCAGCGGAAGTCGACATCATTGAGCGCCTCCAGGGTCGAGTTGCCAGGGATCACGTCCGTCCGGTTGGCCAGACCATTGACCCGCACGGTGATGACTTCTGTGTCCGGGGCCTCGGGATTGTAGAGCACGATCTCGTGCGGGGGCAGGCGCCCGAGCGGCGTGATGGTCAGTTCCACCGTGCCGGCTTCGCGCGGCAGGCTGCCGGGCAGGCGCACGGCCCGAAAGAGCACATCCTGCGGCAGGCGCGTGATGTCGATGACCGGATCCTTGCCTGGCCCGACCACACGGTTGCGCTCGTCCTTTTCGTAGGGCACGAAGGACTCGTAGAAGCCGCTGGTGAGGTCGTAATGCAGCACGACGGTCTCGTTGAGCAGCACGGCCGCGCCGCGCGAGCGATCGATCGTGCTGGCCAGATCCTGGGCCGCACCGCGCAGCCGCGTCTGCGGCAGCCAGGTGCTGCTGCCGGCGACCATGCTGGAAACCACCAGTCCGACGATGGCCAGCACGACCATCAGTTCGATGAGCGAGAAACCCTGCAGCGCCCGCCGCGGGGCCCGGTCGCCGCGCACGAAGGCCTGCGCGGACCCGCGCTCAGCCGCCCGGCATCTGGTCTTCGGCGCTATGGATGTCCTTGTCATCGTTCTCTCCGCCTTCGACGCCATCGGCGCCCAGCGAGATGATGTCGTACTTCTTGCTGCTCAGCTTCTCGTAGCGGAACTCATTGCCCCAGGCATCCATGACCTGATCGGCCCGCTCAATGTAGGGCTCATCCATGTTCTTCTCGTTGGGCTGCAGCAGCTCGTCGAGGCTCTCCGGCACGCGGCTGTGGTGCATGCGATAGCTCTCGATGGGGGTCCTGAGCATGGTCATCTTGGCCTTGGTGGCCGTGACATTCGATTCGCGCCACTTCTGAATGGCATAGGGAGCCACGAAGGTGGCCAGCAGGCCGATGATGGCGATGACCACCATGATTTCGATGAGTGTGAAACCGCGCTGGCGGCTGCGCTGGGCGGACAAAGTGGACATGACGGGCACCTCCTTGGGGCCGAGTGAGGAATTCAAGTCGTGCCGAGTTCGAGCATCGGCAGCACGATGGACAAAACGATGAAGGCGACGACCACGGCCATGAGCAGGATCAGCACCGGCTCGATGACGGCCGTGAGACGGTCGGTGGCGATCTCGACTTCCAGTTCGTAGGCCTCCGCGAGCCGGTCGAGCACGGAATCGAGCTCGCCGGTCTGTTCGCCGACGGCGATCATATAGCCCACCGCGGGCGGGAAGATGCCGCTGCGCTTGAGGGGCGTCGAGATGTCGGCGCCCTGCAGGATGGCGCTATGCAGGTCATCGAGGACCTTCTGCAGCACGGAATTGGCCACGATCTCGCGCACGATGCGCAGGGCGTCGAGCACGGGCACGCCGGTCTTGAGCAGCGTGGAGAGCGTGATGGCGAAGCGCGAAATGGCCTGCTTCTTGAAGAGGTCGCCGAAGATGGGCAGCTTGAGCAGCAGGTTGTCCGTGGCAAAGCGTCCGCCGGGGCTGCGCCGTATCGCGCCCAGGGCCATGTTGGCCAGGATCACGACGAGCAAGATCAGGTACCAGTAGCTGGCCAGAAACTCGCTGCCGCTCTTGAGCATCTGGGTGGGCAGGGGCAGCTCACGACCGCGGCTTTCGACGAGCGTGATGAGCTTGGGGACGACCTTGGTCATCAGCACCGAGACGACCACGACGCCCACACCGAGCATGATCATCGGGTACATGAGCGCCCCGAGGACCTTGTTCTTCATCTTGGCCTGCTTGAGCATGAACGTCGCCAGGCGCTCGAGCACGACGTCGGAGTTACCGGCCGCCTCGCCGGCGCGCACCATGCTCACGTAGAGCGGCGGAAAGACACCCGGGTGCTGTTCGATGGCCTCGGCAAAGGAACTGCCGCGCGTAATCTTCTCGCGCACATCGCGGAAGACGGCCTCCAGCGCGCGGGTCTCGATCTGCTCGACCAGGGCCTTGAGAGCGTCGTTGAGCGGGATGCCCGAGCGCAGCAGCGTGGCGAGCTGGCGCGTGATCTGGGGCAGTTCGCGCGACGTGCGGCGGCGCATGCGCTTCTGCGCCCAGCGCGAGGTCTTGCGGTTGGCGAGGGCCTCGACTTCCTCAATGTCGGTGACCATGAGGCCGTCGCGGCGCAGCTTGATGCGCGCCTCGCGCGGCGAGTCGGCGTCGGCAATCCCCGTCTTGAGCTGTCCGGCCGGCGTGAAGGCCTTATAGGTGTAGACCGGCACCGCGCCTTCAGCCCTCGTCCTTTTGCGTGACGCGCAGGACCTCGTCGATCGTCGTCGTGCCGGCCAGCACCTTGTTCAGTCCGTCCATGCGCAGGGTGCGCAGCGAGCCGCGCTCGATGGCCTCGCGCTTGATCACGCTGGAGCCGGCGCGTTCCATGACGCGCACGCGCACGGGCTCGTCCACCGGCAGCATCTCGTAGAGCGCGGTGCGGTCCACGTAGCCTGAACCAAAGCAGTAATCGCAGCCCTTGCCGAGGATCACGCGCCGGTCGGGGAACTGATCCACCGAGAGGCCTACCGATTCGATACGCGCGATGAGTTCGCGGTCTGGCTCGACCGGCGTGCGGCACTTGGGGCAGTTCACGCGCACGAGGCGCTGCGCCACGCAGAGCAGCACGGAGGAGGCCACCAGGTAAGGTTCGACGCCGATGTCGAGCATGCGCGTCACGGCGCTGGAGGCGTCGTTGGTGTGCAGCGTGGAGAAGACCAAGTGGCCGGTGAGCGCGGCGCGGATGGCGATGTCGGCCGTCTCGGCATCGCGCACCTCACCGATCATCATGATGTCGGGGTCCTGGCGCAGAAAGGCGCGCAGCCCGGCCGCAAAGGTGAGGCCCTTCTTGACGTTGACCTGCACCTGGCTGATGCCGGTGAGGTTGTATTCCACCGGATCCTCGATGGTCAGGATGTTCTTTTCCTGAGTGTTCTGCTCAGTGAGGGCCGCGTAGAGCGTGGTGGTCTTGCCGCTGCCCGTGGGGCCGGTGACGAAGATGACTCCGTGCGTGTAGGTCACGTACTTCCGCAGAATGTCTTCGTTGTGCTTGTCCAGGCCGATCTCGGAGAGCCGGTAAACACGCGCGCCCTTGTCGAGCAGTCGCATGACGACGCGTTCGCCGTAGGTGCTGGGCACCGTGGAGATACGCACGTCCACGTCGTTTTCGCCGAGGCGCAGTGTGGCGCGGCCGTCCTGCGGCAGACGCCGCTCGGCGATGTCCATTTTGCCCATGACCTTGATGCGGCTGATGATCGCGTCCTGGTACTTCTTGGGCGGCGCCTCCATGTCGTAGAGCACGCCGTCGATGCGGTAGCGCACCTGCAGGCGGTCGGCATAGGGCTGCACGTGGACGTCCGAGGCGCGCATCTTGAGCGCCTGGAAGAGGATCATGTTCACCAGCCGGACCAGCGGGGCCTTGCTGGAGGTGTCGAGCAGATCCTCGCCCTGCTCGAAGTCGGCGTCGAGCTTGATGAGGTCCTGGTCGGCATCCTCATCGAGGTTGGTCAGCGCCTGGTCGACGACGTCGGCCTTGGTCTTGTAGGCGCGATTGATGAGCGAGGTGATCTCGGCCTTGGGCGCGAGGACCACTTCAACTTCTTTGCCCAGCCAGGTGGCGAGGTCATCGATGGCGTGCAGCTCGAAGGGCGCGCAACTCGCCACATGCACGGTGCCGTTGAGCTCCTCCACGCCCACCAGGTTGTAGCTGCGGGCAAAGTGCACGGGCACCTTGTCGACAAAGAGCTTGGGCACGTCGACATCGCGCAGATCGGCGCGGAAGGGGTAGCCCAGATGGCGCCCCATGAGTTTGAGCATCTGGGGCTCGGTGAGCAGGCCCTTGCTGAGCAGCAGGCGGTCGAGGGTCTGCCCGCCATCGCTGGCCAGGGCGGCGCAGTCGGCCGCGTCGGTGGCGTCGACACCGCCCTCCTGCACCAACAGTTCGATCAGTCCCTTGTCCATCGCGTCAGCCGTCGCCGAAACCGAAGACCTCTTCGACGTCGGGTGCGGGTTCCTCGGGGGGCACGGCCGGCGGCGCAGTTCGCACGCCGAGTTCGCCCGTAGGCGGCGTGGCGAGGCTGGGCATGTCGAAGACGCGCAGCAGGTCGTCGCCCAGGGCGCGCAAGTTGGCCGAGTCGCCGAGGCGCTGGGGATCGGCGGTGAGCGTGCGGATGTCGCCGCCCAGGCGTTCGACGTCGCGCTGACGGTTGGCGGAAAGTTCGTCGAGCAGCGCGAAGTCGGTGTCGATGATGTGCGGCGTGATGAAGATGTAGAGGTAGGTCTCGTCGCTGCCGCCGGAGGCGCCGCGGAAGAGCCAGCCGATGAGCGGCAGGTCGCCGAACCAGGGCACCTTGGACTGCGTGTTGCTGGCGTTGTCTTGGACCAATCCGCCCAGGATGGCCGTGTGGCCATCGGGCAGCGTCACCGGCGTTTCGACTTCGCGCGTGGTCTTGTCCGGCGGCGGGACGCTGCCGTCCGCTGCGGGCGGCGGCGTGGCGCCGAAGTTGCTGACCTCGATCTTGACCCGCAGGCGCAGGTAGTTGCCCGCGGAGATGGTGGGCGAGATGGTCAGCGTGATGCCGGCCTCGACCTGCTGGAAGGACGTGGCCGTGGAGGTCTGGGTGGTGGTCGTGGTCGGATAGGAGGTCTGACGCTGCGAGGAGAGCGTGGCCTCCTGGTTGTCATTGGTCATCAGGTACGGCCGCGAGAGCACGCGATTGCGCGTGTCCTTCTGGAGCGCATTGATGATGAAGGGAATGGGCACGTTGCCGCCGCTCACGAAGGCGAAGTTGCCGCCCGTGCTCGCGATGGCCGCGTTGGTGTCGGCTGCGGTGGCCGAGAGGATGCCGGTGGCTGTGCCGAAGTTGGAGGTTACGGCGACGTCGCTGCCGATGGCGGCCAAGCCCACGGCCAGGGCCTCGCTGAGCGTCTTGCTCGTTTCGACAATGGCGCACTCGATGAGCACCTGGGGGCGGCGCACGTCCATCTCGCGGATGATGCGCACCAATTCCGAGTACTTGCGGTTGCTGGCCGTAATGATGACCGAGTTGCTCGAGCGGTCTGGCACGGCGCTCGGTGCAATGTCCAGGCTGCGGCCGCCCAGCGCCTGACCGCCCGCAGCGGCTTGCTGCGTGCCGATGCGCTCTTGCTCCAGCACCTTGGTGAGCACCTCGCCCACCTCGGTCGCGTCCGTGTTCTTGAGGCGATAGACGTGCGTGTTGCCGCGGGGCTCCACTTCCACGTCGAGCACGTCGATCCACTCTTCGATGCGCGCCACCATCTCGGCGTCGCCGGTGATGAGCAGCGAGTTGCCGCGCGGCTCTGGGATGATGCGCGGCTCGATCTCAAAGATGGTCGTGGCGCCGGCGCCTTGCTGCTGGGCGGCGCCCTGCCCGGCACGCTGCCCGCGCGAGGCGGCCAGCAGCTCGGTGAGCACTTCGGCGATCTCGTCGACGGAGGCATTGTCGAGCTGGCGCTTGTGGATCACCGGCGTGGGGCGATAGGGGGGCACATCGAGTAACTGCACGAGTTTCCAGACGCCCCAGACATGCGAGCCGAAGCCGGTGACGACCAGCGCGTTCGTGCTGTCCACTGCGCGAAGCTGCTCGATCGAGGACTCGAAGTAAGTCTGAAAGGTCTGCAGCGCGTCGCGGCTGTTGAAATACTTGAGCGGCAGCGAGGTGGTGATGAGCGTGGCGGGGTCGTGCTGATAACGGTCAAGATCACGGTAGTCGACGACCGGCGCCTGCGACTTGATCAGCGCGCTGCTGGATCCGGCGCCCGGAGCGCGGCCCGGACCGGCCGCGCCCACCTTGATGATCGACAGGAAGTTGCTGCCCTCGGGTCCGTACTCAACGACGATGAAGTCGAAGGCCTTGAGGATGGACTGGAAGTACTGGAAGAACTGATCCTGGCGCACGGTCTGCGGCCCGAGGATGTAGATCTTCATGTTCACGTCGCCGGTCTCGGCAGGCGAGTGGCGGATGGGGCGCTGCAGGATCTTCTGCGCGAGGTCGATGAAGTCGCTGAGCTTCTCGCCCTCGGTCTCATCGAACTGCAGGATGAAGTGGTCGTCCTGGACGGTGATGTCCTGGGCGAGGGCCGGGGCTGCGGGAATCAGCAGGCAACAGGCCAGGGCAAGGACGCGCATGCGCATGGAGCCGGGGATCCGAGCAGTAGGACTCCCTCGCGACCGCGAGGGGGTGGGGAGCGGGCGGAATCCCGCACGCACCGGGATCATCAAGGCTTGGACAGAAGGGTTCAACCGTCTATTCCCTGGCGGAAGTCGGGTGTGGTGGTCTTGCAAGACCTGGGGGCGGCACTTACCATCGTCGGATTCCGCCGGGCTTCCCCTGGAGCATGAGCTTGGGAAGCTGCCGGCTACCCGATTCCCCGCCCCATTTCTCTTCCGAAGGACTCGCCCTGTCCCTTGAAGCTGTCCGACCTGCTCACCGAGTCCGCGATCGTCCTGAACATGGACGGCTGCGACAAGTGGCAGGCCATCGAGCAGCTCACGGACCGCCTGGCGAGCACCGGGGGCTTTCAGGCCGAGCACCGCGAGCGCGTGCTGTCAGCGCTCGTCGCGCGTGAGCGCTCCATGTCCACGGGCATGGAGCAGGGCATCGCGATTCCGCACGCCTCGGTGGATGTGATCGGGAAGCCAGCCGTCGCGCTGGGCATTGCCCGCGAAGGACTGGACTTCCAGGCCATCGACGGCCGCTCCACGCACTTGGTCATTCTGCTGGTGAATCCCGCCAACCGCACCAAGGACCACATCCGCACGCTGGCCGAGATCGCCCGGCTGCTCAGCAGCAGCGAGTTGCGTGCGGCGCTCGTGCAGAGCGACGACGCGCTGCAGGTGCTCGACACCATCCGTTCCGCCGAAGCCGTCGTTACCTGAAGCCGTCGGCGGATCCACGAAACCGTTCCTGAACCCTTCAACCCTTTCCTGAGCCCCTAGAGAAACCCGAGGAATCCCGCTTGGTCATTCGAGTCCAGACGCGCGACAATGAACCCGTCGATAAGGCCCTGCGCCGCCTGCGCAAGCTGTGCAACAACGAAGGTCTCACCCGGACCACGAAGAGCAAGGCCTACTTCGAGAAGCCCAGCGAACGCCGGCGCCGCGAGGCGCGTGAGCGGCTGAAGGCCATCCGCATTGCCAGTCGTTCCAAGGAGACCGGCGCGGCGAAGCTCAAGAACCGGCGGCGCAAGTTCAAGAAGGGCGCACGGCCGGGCGCGGGCGATGGCCCGGGCAACGACCGTGAAGGCGGCGGCATGCTTGGCGAGACCCGCAGCAGCGGCGTTCGTCGTCCGGAAGGCGCGCGAGTCGGCGCACACTGAGCCGGCCGCTCGCCGCTGCGGCGGCGACGGAGCGCGCGCGCCTCAGCTCTTCGCTGGGGCGGGCGCGTCGAACTTGGCGACGCGGCGCGCGTGCCTTCCGCCCTCAAAGGGCGTAGCGAGGAAGAGCCGCACGATCTCGTCCACGACGGTGGCATCGACCACACGCGCTCCCAGGCAGAGCACGTTGGCGTCGTTGTGGGCGCGGCTCATGCGGGCTTCGTAGGGGTCATTGCACTTGGCGGCGCGCACGCCGGGTGTGCGGTTGGCGGCGATGGACATGCCGATGCCGGTGCCACAGACCAGGATCCCGGCCTGTGCGCTGCCGCGGCGTACAGCCTGCGCCACCTTGTGCGCATAGTCCGGGTAGTCCACGGAGTCGGCCGTGTGGGTGCCGAGGTCCTCCACTTCGTGGCCATCGCCGCGCAGCAGGGTCTGCAGCCGCAGCTTGGTTTCGAGACCGGCGTGATCGGATCCAAGGACGAGCTTCATCGGTGCGGGGCTCCAGCGTTGAGGATGCGGGCGGCGCGCTCGCGGGCCAGCTCGGCGAGCGAGGCGGCCACGGCGCGATAGGTGGTCAGGGACTGGCCGAAGGGATCTTCCACGTCCCGGCCGCGCGGGTCGAACAGCTCGATCGGCGGGCCGGCGCCAGGGCCGAGACGCGCGGCGAGTTCGGCAGCATGGGCGCGGGTCATGCAGAGTACGAGGTCCGCCTCACCGAGCAGCTCGGGTGCCACGCTGCTTGTGCGGTGGGCGTCGAGGCTCAGCCCAAGTTCGGCCAGAGCGGCGATCGCGTGGGCACTCGCGGGGTGTCCGGGCTGCGTGTGCAGTCCCGCGGAAAGCACGCGTGGCGGAATGAGCTGCTGCGGCCGCGCGAACTCGCTCAAGGCTGCAGTGAGCAGACCGGCGGCCATGGGCGAGCGGCAGGTATTGCCGGAGCAGACGATGAGCACGGTGGCCTGGGCCACGCGCTGGACATCTTGGCGCGAGACCACGCCTTCCCGCAGAAGGCGCAGCGCGTAAGGCCGCGCTTCGAGCACGGTGGAGGCTTCGCCCAGCGCGGCCTGGCCGCCATCGACGACGACGGCGACGTGCTGCAGCACGGCCTGCGGCACCGCAGCGGCGGTCGTGGGCGGCGCGACGCCCGTCGGATTGGCGCTCGTGAGCAGCAGCGGTTCGCCGAGCGCGGCGAGGAGTTCGCGCGTGAAGGCGTGGCCCGGCACGCGCACGCCCACGGACCCTCCGTGGCGGTCGGGCAGCACGAGCGTGAGCGGTCCCGGCCACCAGCGTGCGGCACAGCGGCGGGCGGTGCGCGTCAGCGGGGCCAAGCGCTCCTGGATCATCTCCAGCGCAGGCACGGCCAAGGCGTACGGGGCCTGACGGGCCGCCTTCACGCGGGCCAGAGCGGCTGCATGCCTCTCCAGCGCGGCGAGACCGTAGACCGTCTCGGTTGGCAGGACGACGAGTTCCCCGGCCTGGAGCGCCAGCGTCGCCGCCTGCAACGCGGCCTCGGGCGGCGTCGTCGCGAGATCGAAGCGTTGCGGCCTAGGCACGCGCCCATTATGCGGACTCCCGCGCGCCGAAGGGCGCTGCTCCTGGCGCGGACTCCGGGCGAGGCCGTTTCCCCCGGCGGGGGGCGGCGTGCATACTGCGCGGCCTGCCGCTCGCGCCGAGGACTTGGCTCAGGATGACGGTCGTGAACAAGCGCTCCCAGCGCCTGGAATCCATGGGCACCATGGCAGCCGCCCTGGCGCATGAGATCCGGAACCCCCTCAGCACGATGTCAGTCAATCTCCAGCTTCTGGCAGAGGACTACGCCGAGGCACGGACGCCGGTCGAGCAGCGCACCCTCAAGCGGGCGCGGCTCCTGCTCACCGAGGTCAAGCGGCTCGACCGCATCGTGGGCGACTTTCTCTCCCTGGTGCGCGGCTATGAGCTGCATCCGGTCACGGTGGACCTGGAACTGCTGATCACCGACATGATCCGCTTCGTGGAGCCGGAAGCGCGCAGCCAGGGCATCGCGGTGCGCTTTCGGCCGGACCCGGGCGCGCGCCAGGTGCTGGCCGATCCCACCTATCTGCGCATGGGCCTGATGAACCTTATCGTCAATGCGCAGCAAGCCATGGCCGGGCTGAGCGGCGGCGAACTGCTCATCGAGACGGTGGCACGCGAGCCCTTCGTCGAAGTGCAGATCACGGACACCGGCCCGGGCATCGCGCCGGAGATTCAGGAGAAAGTCTTTCGGCCCTGGTACTCGACCAAGACCGGCGGCACCGGCCTAGGGTTGCCGACGGCCCGGCGCATCCTGGAGGAGCTCGGCGGCGAACTCCGTATGCAGTCCGAGCCGGGGCGGGGCACGCGCTTCACGGCTGTGGTGCCGCGCGCGCCTCGGCAGCTCACCCAGGGCGAGCAGGCATGAATCCGGCTCTGCCCGTGGCCGTGCTGGTCATCGACGACGATGCCGCGCATGCCGACACGATCGGCGAGGCCCTGCAGGCCGCCGGCTACGCACCGCACGTCGTGCATTCGGGTCGTGAGGGCCTCGCCGCGCTGGCCGCGCAGCCTTTCGACTTGGTGTTGACCGACCTGCGCATGAACGACGTGGATGGCATGGAGGTGCTGGCTGGGGCTCGGCGCAAGGGCGACGTCGATGTCGTGGTCGTTACGGGGCATGGTTCGGTGGAGAGCGCCGTGGAGGCCATGCGCGCTGGCGCGGCGCACTACATCACCAAGCCGGTGAACATCCACGAACTGCGCGAAGTGCTCTCGCGCATTGTCGAAAAGCAGCGCCTGCGCCGCCGCAATCAGGAACTCGAGGTGCAGCTCGACGACCGCTACGGCTTCGATGCGATCATCGGCCGCAGCCCCGGCATGCTGGCCATGTTCCGCACGCTGCGGCAAGTGGCGCCCACCGATGTCACCGTGCTGGTCACCGGCGAGTCGGGCACGGGCAAGGAACTCGTGGCGCGAGCGCTGCACCAGAACAGCCGCCGGCGCAATGCGCCCTTCGTGGCGCTCAACTGCGCCGCCCTGCCCGAGAGTCTCCTGGAGAGCGAGCTCTTCGGCCACGAGCGCGGGGCCTTCACCGGGGCCAGCGCGCGCAAGATCGGGCACATCGAGAACGCCACGGGCGGCACACTCTTTCTGGATGAAGTCGGCGACATGCCGCTCACCACGCAGGTGAAGATCCTGCGCGTGCTGGAGCAGCGTGAGCTCGTGCGCGTGGGCAGCAGCGCCACAATTCCGGTGGACATCCGCGTCATTGCGGCCACCAACCAGAATCTGCTCGAGGCCGTCTCCCAGCGCCGCTTCCGGGAGGATCTCTATTTCCGGCTCAAGGTCGTGTCGATCGAGCTGCCGCCCCTGCGCGAGCGCGCCTCGGACATTCCGCTGATGGTGGATGCCTTCGTGCGCGAGCTGGCCGCCCGGCACGGGCGCGCGGTGCGGGGGGTGTCGCCGGAGGTCATGCGCGTGCTGCAGACCCAGAGCTGGCCGGGCAACGTGCGCGAATTGCGTAACGTGGTCGAAACCATGATCGTGACCGGCGGCCACGAGATCTTGCAGCTCGAGGATCTGCCCCCGGGCCTGGCGCAGCTTCCCGCCGCGCAGCCGGTGGTCGGCAGCCCCGCCTCGCTGGCCGGGCGCACCGCCGCCGACGTCGAGCGCGAACACATCCAGGCCACGCTTGAACTCGTGGGCGGCAACCGAGCCAAGGCTGCCCGGGTCATGCAGATCGGGGAGCGGACCCTCTACCGCAAGATCAAAGAGTTCGGCTTGAGCTAAGGCGCTGCCACGATGGCAGCCGCCGCCTCCGACGGTGCCGTTTTGCCAGCGATCTTGGGGTGGAACCGCTGGTGAGGGCCGGCACGCCGGATTGGCACGCTCTTTGTTGCCTGTGCTAGCCAGAGCGACCGAGCGGGCCCTGCCCCGCGGCCGCCTTGGACTCTCGGCACGCAGAAAACTGGAGCTGGCATGAACGACCCGATCATCGGCATCGACCTCGGTACCACGAACTCGGTGGTGTGCATCCTGGAGGCTGGGCAGCCCAAGGTGCTGCCAAATGCCGAGGGGCATCGCACGACACCGTCGGTGGTGGCCTTCACGGTGGATGGCGAGGACCGGCTGGTTGGGCATGCCGCCCGGCGCCAGGCCATCACCAATCCGCAGCGCACGATCTCTTCGATCAAGCGCTTCATGGGTCGCCGTCACGAGGAGGTGGGGCAGGAGGAGAAGCTCGTGCCCTACAAGGTCGTGGGCGCCTCCAACGAACCGGTGGCCGTCGAGATCCATTACGAGAAGGACAGCAAGAAGTGGAGCAAGCGCTACACGCCGCAGGAGATCTCCGCGATGATCCTGCAGAACCTGAAGGAGACGGCAGAGGCTTACCTGGGCAAGAAGGTCACGCGCGCCGTCATCACTGTGCCGGCGTACTTCAACGATGCCCAGCGCCAGGCCACCAAGGATGCCGGCGAGATCGCCGGCCTCAAGGTCGAGCGCATCGTCAACGAGCCCACTGCGGCTTGCTTGGCCTATGGCCTCGAGAAGAAGCGCGAAGGCAAGATCGCCGTCTTCGACCTGGGCGGCGGCACCTTTGACATCTCGATCCTCGACATCGGTGACGGTGTCTACGAGGTCAATGCCATCAATGGCGACACGCACCTCGGCGGCGACAACGTCGACAACGTGCTCATCGACTGGGTGGCTGACCAGTTCAAGAAGGACACCGGTATCGATCTGCGCAAGGATCCGATGGCCTTGCAGCGCCTCAAGGAGGCCTGCGAGAAGGCCAAGTGCGAGCTCTCGGGCACGCCCCAGACAAATATCAACCTGCCCTTCGTCTCCGCCGACGCGAGCGGCCCCAAGCACCTCAACGTGGGGCTGACGCGGGCCAAGTTCGAAGAACTTATTGAGCCGCTGCTGGAGAGCTGCCGCAAGCCCTGCCTCAGCGCCCTCGCCGACGCCGGACTCAAGCCCGCCACCTGGGATGAGCGCCACGAGAAGGTGCTCACCGCCTCGGGCGTGGACGAAGTCATCTTGGTCGGCGGCAGCACGCGCATTCCCGCCGTGCAGGCGCTGGTCAAGGAGATCTTCGGCAAGGAGCCCAGCCGCAACGTGAACCCCGACGAGGTTGTGGCGCTCGGCGCCGCGGTCCAGGGCGGAGTGCTCACCGGCGCTGTGCAGGACGTGGTCCTGCTCGACGTCACGCCGCTGTCGCTGGGCATCGAGACTCTGGGCGGAGTCATGACCAAGCTCATCGAGCGCAACACGACCATTCCCACGAGCCGCAAGGAAGTCTTCTCGACGGCCAGCGACAACCAGCCCGGAGTGGAGATCCACGTAGTCCAGGGCGAGCGTGAGATGGCCCGGCACAACCGGACACTGGGGCGCTTCAAGCTCGAAGGCATTCCTCCGGCGCCCCGCGGCGTGCCGCAGGTCGAAGTGACCTTTGACATCGACGCCAATGGCATCCTGAACGTGAGCGCCAAGGACCTGGGCACCGGTAAGCAGACCAAGATCACGATCGAGGCCAGCTCGGGCCTGACCGACGCAGAGATCGAGCGCATGCGCAAGGACGCCGAGGCCAATGCCGAGGCCGACCGGCAGGAGCGTGAACTCGTTGATCTGCGCAACCAGGCCGAGCAGACCATCCGGCAGACGCAGAAGGCCCTCGATGAGCATCAGGAGAAGCTCGACGAGGAGACACGCAAGACCATCGAGACGGCGCGCGTGGCTCTGGAGGAGGCGGCCAAGGGCGAGGACGCGGCGCGTATCCGCAGCGCACTCGAGCACTACACGACCTCGGCTCAAAAGCTGGCGGAGATTCTGTACGCTCAGGCCGGCCAGGCCGGCGGCGCCGACGCTGCCGGTCCGCAGGGCTCGGCGGGGTCCGACCCGTCGGCAGGCGCGCGGGGCGGCCCCCGCGCCGACTCAGCCGGCGGCCGGGCCGGTGTGGACAAGGAAGACATCATTGATGCCGATTTCGAGGTCAAGAGCTGACGTCGAGCGCGGAGCCGCTCGCGCTTGATCCACATCGAGCACCTCACGCGCCGCTTTCACGAGCTGCTCGC
Organism: Planctomycetota bacterium; assembly: GCA_052387675.1. GTDB lineage: Bacteria > Planctomycetota > B15-G4 > B15-G4 > B15-G4 > JBQTIY01. The sequence continues at coordinate 60,253 of JBQTIY010000002.1, forward strand.
TGTCGATGACGTCAGTCTCGATGTGGCGCGTGGAGAAATCCTGGGTTTCCTCGGCCCCAATGGCGCCGGCAAGTCCACCACGATTCGCATCCTCACGGGCTTTCTCCCGGCTACATCCGGCCGCGCCGAAGTCGACGGCCTCGATGTGGCCAGCGAGAGCCTTGCCGTGCGCCGCCGCATCGGCTACCTCCCGGAGAACGTTCCGCTGCCGCCCGATGCGCGCGTGGACGAGTACCTGGAGTTCCGGGCGCGGCTGAAAGGGGTGGGGTCCGCCCAGCGGCAGGCCGTGCGGGAACGAGCCCTGACGTCCTGCGGCCTGGTGCCGATGCGGCGTCGCATCATCGGGCAGCTCTCGCGCGGCTACCGGCAGCGCGTGGGGCTGGCCGACGCTCTGTTGGCCGAGCCGCCGGTACTGATCCTTGATGAACCCACCGGTGGCCTGGACCCCGGCCAGCGCCAGGAAGTGCTGGAACTCGTGGCCGGACTGCGGGGCGAGCGGACCGTGCTGCTCAGCAGCCACGTCCTGGCCGAGGTCGAGCACGTCTGCTCGCGCGTCGCCATCATTCAGCGCGGCCGGCTTGTCGCGCAGGGGACCCGTGAGGAACTCGAAGCCAGCCTGGGCCGGCGCGGCGAAGTCGAGATCGTGGCACGGGGGGCCGGCCCGCGTCTGACGGCCGCGCTCATGGCGCGCGGCCTGTCGCCGCGCAGCGAGCCTGCCAGCGCGACCTGTGTTGTCCGGCTCGAGCGCGAGGAGGAGGGTCCGCCCCTGCTCGCTGCACTCATTGCTGAGGGGGTGCCGGTTTCCTCCTTTCGTCCGCTGACACGTTCGCTGCACGACCTCTTCCTGGATCTCACTGGGGAGCGCCGCTGATGTGGTCTCGTGTGCGCACGCTGCTTTGGCGAGAACTTGAGAGCCTGTTCTTCTCGCCCTTGGCCTACATCGTGCTCACGGTGTTTCTGGTGCTCTCGGGTTTTTCGTTCATCATTGCGCTGACGCAGTCGCGCGGCGTGGTCACGGACACGATCGCGATCTTCCTCGGTGACGGGGCGCTCTTCTGGGTCTGCCTGTTGGCGGTGCCGCCGCTGGTGACGATGCGGCTCGTGGCCGAGGAGCGCCGCGCCGGCACGCTGGAAGTGCTGCTCACGGCGCCGGTCCGCGACGGCGAAGTCATCGTGGCCAAGTTCCTCGGCGCGTTGATTTTCCAGGGCTTCCTCTGGGCGCCCACGCTGCTCGACCTGCGCATCTTGCGCGGCTTCGGCGCTCTGCCCGACACAGGCCAGGTCGTCACCAGCTATGTCGGGATTCTGGCGGTCACGTCCCTGCTGACGGCCATCGGACTGGCCTTCTCGACCCGGACGGCCAACCAGATCGTGGCGGCCGTGGCCTCGCTCACGGTCAACTTGCTGCTCCTCGCCCTGCCGCTGCTGGCGCAGGGCGACCGCTTCGCCAGCCTGGGTCGCGCGCTTTCGGCCGTCTCGATGGCCGAACACTTCCGCAGCAGTTTCAGCCGCGGCCTGCTGGACAGCGGCGTGCTGGCTTTCTACGTCGCCGGCACGGTGGGCACGCTCATCATGGCCACACGCAGTCTGGAGGCGCGCCGATGGCGCTGAGCGGCGGCTTCTCGCGCAGCGGTCGCATCCTTGGCTTAGCCGAAGGAGCCGTGAGCATCGTCGTGGTGCTCGGACTCGTGGCGGCCATCGTCTATGCCGCAACGCGTCCGGCGCTGCGCGTGCGCCTCGACCTCACCGAGGGAGCCCACTTCACGCTCAGCGCACAGACGCGCTCCGTGCTGGCAGGTCTCAAACAACCGGTGGAGATCGTGCAACTCTTGCGGCCTGAGTCGCAGCTCATTCCGAATGGTCTGTACGAAGTGCAGCAGCGGGCCATCGATTACGTGGACAACCTCGTGCGCGAGTACGCCATCGCCTCGGGCGGCCAAGTGCGCGTGCGCCGCCTGGACCCCTTCGAGGATCGGCTGGAGGCTGAGCGTCTCGCGCGTGACCTGCATCTCACGCGCTACAACGTGGTTGTGGTGCAAGGTGCGCGATTGCGGCAGGTGTTCTTGGAAGAGATGGCCACGATCGATCGGGGTCTGGCCGAGCCGGGCCGCGTGGAAGCCGCGCAACTCGTGGACCTGCGCGGCGAGGCGGCTCTCACGTCGGCGCTCCTCTCGGCCACGGCCGCGGACGATCCACGCATCGGTTTCTTGGGCGCCGTGGGGGCGCCCGCTTTCGACGACACGCGCGGCTTTGGGCTGGGCATTTTGGCTGAGGCGCTCCGCGGACAGGGCCTCGAGCCAGAACTCTTCACGCTCGTCACCGAAGCCGACCAGGTGCCGGAGGGGCTGAGGGTCGCCGTGCTGTGGGGGCCGGCCATTCCGCTGAGCCCGCATGCCGCAGCGGCGCTGCTGGCCTTCCACCGCGCCGGCGGCTCATTGCTGCTGGGCATCGATCCCGTCTTGGAGGATCCTGCCTTAGATGGCTTGCTCGGCGCGCTCGGCTTGCAGCGCGAGCGCGCAGTGCTCTGTCTCGACGAGGGTTCTTGGGAGGGTGAGCGGCGCAGTCTGCTGGCCCTCAACCGTTTCGACCCGACGCACGCGATCTCGGCGCCGATCGGACGGCAGGGCTATTTCGCGACGGCCGCCGGGCTCGGCGGCCTGGAGCGCCTCAAGAGTGTGCCGCTCGCGAGCGCTAGCGCGCTCGTCCTCACCAGCGAGAAGGTCTTCGGAGACCGTGCCTCGCGCGGGGAGGCCCGTCAGGACTTCGTGGCCGATGAGGACGAGTTGCGCGGTCCCCGCGTGGTGGCCTATGCGGTGGAGTCGCCAAACGGCGCGCGCGCGGTTGTCTTCGGCGGAAGCAGTCTCCTCACGAATCCCTTTCTGACGAGCGCCGAGGGCGGGCGGGCCAATCTCGATCTCGGTTTGCACTCGGCCAACTGGCTGGTGTCCCGCGAAGACGCGATCGCCGAGCGTCCCAAGCAGGTCTTCGAGTCACAGGTCGATCTGCTGGAGGATGAGCGCCGCGTGGTCATGCTCTACGTCCTGGGCCTGATGCCGCTGGCTGCCGTGCTGCTGGGCGTACTGGTCTGGTTTGCGCGGAGGCACTGAACTGAAAGGCAGCGAACTGAAATCGCGGCTGCTGACGCTCCTGGTCATGATTGGCCTGGGGGTGGGCCTGGCGTTGCTCGCGCGCTCCGAGGACCGCAAGGCGGCGCCGCGCGTGCAGTCAGGCCGGCTTTATCCAGGCCTGGGCGTGGATGGCATCACGCAACTGCATCTCGAACTGCGTGCCGGCCAGTACCTCACGCTCGAACGGCCGTCTGGCGGACTGTGGCGCATCGTCGAGCCCGGGCCCGAAGTCGCCCGGCAAGATCTGGTTGACGTCGTTCTGGAGACCCTGGCAACCGCTGAAGTGGAGCCGCTGGAGTCGCAGGGCAGCACGCTGCGGGCGGAACAGGTGGGCCTGGAACCACCGCTGCATACGATCCGTTTCGGCGACGGGGCGTACTCCCAGACACTCTTGCTCGGAGAGGTCGAGCCGCTGGGCCGCATGGTGTATGCCCGTCGCGCCGGCAGTCCGGAGATCTTTCTAGCCACGCGCAGCCTCATCACGCATCTGCAGTCTCACGGCGGCGACTTCGTCGATCGCTCGCTGCTGCGTGGCGTGGCCGGCACCCCCGACTGGATCCGAATGAGCGATGCCGCCGGCACGCGTTGGGCGGCGCGGCGCTCTGGTTCGGTCTGGACGCTTGAGCAACCGCTGGCGGCGCCGGCCGACTCCGCACGGCTCGGAATCCTGCTGCGTTCACTGCAGTTCGTGCAGCAGGAGGGCGTCGTGGTGTCGGCGCCCAGCGCGGCCCAACTGGCCAGCCTGGGCTTGCCGAGCGAGGAGCAGCGCCGCGCCGGCGAACGGGCAGAGGCACTGCAGGTCGAGTTGAGCGCGCCTGGGGAGCCGCCCGTGAGTCTCTGGTTTCAGCGGGGCTGGGAGCAGCAGCAGGATCTGGTTTCGGTCCTGCGCAGCGACTTTGCCAAGGTCGTCTCCGTGCCACGTGCGGCGCTCAATCTGCTGACCCACGGAGTGGACTTCTTTCGTGAGCGCCGGCTGCTGCCGCCGGTGCGCGAGCGCGCGCACTCGCTGCGCATCGAGAGCGAGGGCCTGGTCCTTCTCGACATTCGTGAACAAGAGGCCGGCCGCTGGACCTTCGCTCAGCCTGAGTCCCTGGCCGGTGAAGCCGTGGACACGACGCGCTTCCTGGGCCGCTCGCCCCTGGGCGATCTGCTGGATCGCGTGGATAGCCTGGAAGCCATCGCCTTCGAGGCTCCACCAGCGGGCGAGGCCCGGGCGGTGATCAGCGTGGGCTGGACCTTGGGAGGACAGCGCCGACTGGATCGGATTCAGCTCTTCCAGCCGGGCGCTCTGGGCGTGCCGTCGATGAGCAGTGATCGTCCGGGCGAGGGACTCCTGCTGGGGCCGGAGGTTCTGGCGCTGCTTGATCCCTTTCAGGCGGACTCCCTGCGCAGCACGGCACCACTGGAGGTCGACGAAGCCCTCTGGACGCGCCTGGAGATCCGAGCTGCTGATGGCTCCGTGTGGGAGCTTGAGCGCGAGGGGACGTCCGGCGAGTGGCGCGGTGACGATCCTTGGAATCGGCGGTACGCCCTGGCGCGCGATCTGTTGCGCGGCTTTCGCGGTAGCCGCTGGCAGCGCGCTCGCGAGTCCGTGACCTACCCGTGGAGCATCGTCCTGCGCGATGCCGGCGGAACCGTGCTGGCGGGACTGTCGGTGCGCTTGCCCCTCGCTGATGAGGAACAAGAGGTCCTGGGCGTGCTCTCGGCGCGGGTGCTCGTGGCCGGCCGGCCGGGAGTCGAACTCGTCGTCGCGCGGGAACTCGTGGATCGTCTCGTCGCACTCGAGCAGCCGCTCCAGCGCCAGCCCTGAGCCGGCCGCGGACGGGCCGGCTCTAGACCGGCTGGCTCTGGCGCAGCCGCTGGCCGTAATCGGCGATCGCGCGCGGATAGGTCGTGCACTCGGCCGCAAAGACGCGGGCGGCGAGAGTCGCCACCGTGTCGTCAGCCAGAACCGGCACGCGTGTCTGCGCCACAACGGGCCCGTGGTCGTACTCCTCGTCGACAACATGCACGGTGCAGCCGCTCTCGCGGTCCCCAGCGGCCAGCACCGCGGCGTGGACGTGCTCGCCGTAGAGGCCGCGGCCGCCATGCTTGGGCAGCAGGGAGGGGTGGATATTGAGCACGCGTCCCACGAGCGCCGCGGGGATCGCCAGCTTGCGAAGGTAGCCGGCCAGGATCACGAGATCGGGTTGCTCGCCGAGCAGCCGCCTCTGCAGGGCGGCCTCGAAGGCTGGTGCGGAAGGAAACTCCGCCGGTCTGAAGATGGCCACCGGCAGACCCGCTGCGCGGGCCCGGCTCACGCCCGGCAAATCGGGACGCGTGGCGATGACGAGCGCGATCTCGGCTGGCAGTCGACCCGCGAGAATCTCGTGCTGCAGGTTGAGCAGCGTGCGGCCGCCGCCGGAGATGAGCACGACGAGACGCAACGGCCGAGCCGGTGAGGTCACGGCCCGTCCGGCACGTGGAAGGGGAGCACTGACGAGAACAGGCCCTGGCCCGGGTCGACTACCGTGACGGCCTGAAAGTAAATCGTGGCGCCGGCCAGTGCGCGCGGCAGCGGCGGAAACTCAAAGTTCATCGGCTGCGCTCCGGGAGTGGGGCCGAAGTAGAGCACGCCGAAGGCACTCAGATCGAGGCCCAGCAGGCCGCTGAAGCCCGGCAAGTGCACGCTGTCGGTGTCCAGCGCCCCCAGGACAAGCAGCATCTCCGACGGATAGGCGAAGACTTCGAGAAGCGTGGGCTGTCCCTGCTCGTTGAACTCGAAGCTAAGGACAGGGCCATCGGCCGTACCGCTGCTGCTGCGCATGACGCGCAGCACGTTTTCGCCGGCCGCCACGAGCTCCCTGCGGCCGTCTCCGTCGGCGTCCGCGAGCGATGTCACCGCGAAACCGCGCGCCCGCAAATCCTCAACCATCATCATGAAGCCCTGGCGCCCGTCGATGAGGTAGCTGCGGTGGTCCAGGCTGGCCGTCAGCACTTCGACAAAGCCATTGCCGTCGAGATCGCCGACAGTCGTCACGCTCAGCGGGGCGCCTGTGTTGTTCGTGGATAAGGTGGTGCGCCAGCTCACTCCGCCAGTGCTGCTGAGAATGGACGGGACGGCTTCGTCGAAGGATCCCACGGTGAGATCGGCGTGGCCATCAAAGTCGAGGTCGCTCAAAAAGGCGATCGTCGTGACATTGCGCCTGACATCATTGGTTTCCCACAGCAGGGCGCCTGTGGCGCCGTCGAGCGCTACGAAACAAACCTGTGGTTCGGCAAAAAGCCCTACGGCGACATCGGGCGTGCCATTGCCGTTCACATCGTGAAGGAGTGCGACGGCGCTGCCGGGGCCGGCTAGGGCGCGGCTCCAGATCAACTCACCGTCCTGCCCGCTGCGCGCCTCAGCCAAGGGAGTCTGATCTCCGCCGACCGCAACCACGTCGGGGACTCCGTCGTCGTCGAGGTCGGTGAGCTGCGTGACGGCGTAGACGACGTCGCCGGCCGCGACGTGCCAAAGGTCGGAACCGTCGGCGCCGGAGAGCAGCCATAGGCCATCCAGGCCGCGGCCGGCCGCGACGAGCAGGTCCGTCGTGCCGTCGCGATCAATGTCCTCGAACCAGTCCACGCACTGAATGTTGGCTGGATCGCGCCGGCTGCGGGGGGCTAGATCGCGGCTCCACAGCAGCGAACCGTCGAGAATGGCCCGACACTCCACGCGGCCCCGTGCGGAACTGAAGCCAGCCGCTAAGCGCCCTTCGTGCGCTGCCAGGGCGCGGAAACTCCGGAAGCTGCCGTCTCCGGGGCGCGCCGTCCAGAGCAGCGTGCCAGCTTGGCCATCACGAACCTGCAACGCGTGCCCTTCGGAGCCGGGGCCGAGCCCGAGAGCCAGATCGGCCACACCATCACCGCTGGCGTCGCCAACCTCGATCAGGCAGCGGACATTGCCGCCGGGCGCGGTGTTCGCCGTCAGCTTGGCGCCGGCACCGAAGGCGATGCCGAAGAAGAAGGAGTCCTCGGGGGCCGAGACCAGGGCCTCGATCTTCGCAGGAACGAGATCGTCCTGCGCCCGAGCCCCTGTCGCCAGCAGTGAGAGTGCCACGACTGCATTGACCCACCGCCGCGCGCTCATGAAGAGGCCCCGCCGTCGGTGGAAAAGAGCGCCCGGCCGACGCGGACATGCGTCGCACCCTCCTCGATGGCAATCTCGTAGTCGTTGCTCATGCCCATGGAGAGGGCCAGCTTGGCCAAGCCGAGTCGGCTGGCGTGCAGGCGCGCCGAGTCAGCCAGTTCGCGGAAGACGGAACGGCACTGCTCTGAATCGGTTGTGTTCGGCGCCATGGTCATGAGACCCAGCAGCCGGGTCGCCGAGAGAGCGGCGGCCGCTGTCAGTACCTGGGGCAGAGTGTCGGCCTGCAGGCCGTGCTTGGTGGATTCACCGCTCACGTTGACTTGCAGAAAGACCAGCGGGCGACGGCCAAGCTGCACTGCTTCGGCTTCGATCTGCTCCAAGAGCGACAGCGAGTCAACGGCGTGCAGAACCGCGCAGGTCGCCACGGCGCGCCGCACCTTGTTCGATTGCAGATGACCCACAAGATGCCACGTGAGTTGCGGCGGAGCCTCCGCCTGACGAGCGACGGCCTGCTGAACCCGGCTCTCGCCGATGTCCCGCACGCCCGCGGCGTGCAACGCCCACAGGCTGCTCGCGGGAGCCGACTTGGTCACTGCGACAAGGGTCACGCCGGCTGGGTCACGCCCGGCCCGACGTGCTGCCGCAGCCATCCGACTCTGAACCCGGGCGAGGTTCGCAGCCACGTCGCAACGGGTCGTCTCCATAAGGCTCCCAGGATACCCCCGCAACGGCAGGGCCTCCGGGACGAGGCGCGTTCCTGGCGCGGGTTTCATCGGGACCTCATCGACCTGAGCACACACCGAGCTAGAGGTACTGCGGCAAGGACATGAGCGCCGCGGCGAGACGCGCGGACGCAGGCCCGCTGCTCAAGGGTTCGGCCGGAAAATGCAGGCCTACCCGCGAGCTGCAGGACTCTAGGGGCCTCGGGCTGGCCGGCAGGCTCAGGCGGGCGCCGGGATTTGCCTGCAGCGCCAGCAGCTGGTCCACGACAGTGCGCCGCGGATCCAGCCGCCGTCGCCGGGCGAGACAGGCTCCGAGCAGCCGCAAAAGTTCCGGATGATCTGCTTCCGCCAGGAGGTCGCAGGCGCTCCAGAGGAGCCGACTGCCACGCCCCTCTGCGTGCAGGCCCTGCTCGAGACAGGCCGCCGCACGCAGCAACTGGGCGCTCAGTTGCTGGCGGGCCGCACGGCGCACGCGGAACAGCAATTGCCCATCTGAGGGCAGCAGCGGGGCCAGCGCGGCGCGCACGCGATTGCGGGGCACGGTGAGATCGGCGTTGCTCTCATCCTCGACGCACGGCCAGCCCAGGCTGAGGCGGTACTCCCGCAAGGCACTGCGTCCCGGCGAACTGGGGCCGCAGAGCAAGGGCCGGAAGAGCGTGACCTGCTCATCAAGCGGACGCACGGCCGGGATGCCGGCGAGTGCCCGCGCTCCGTGGTGCCCGCGCGCTTGCCGCAGCAGGACCGTTTCGTCGTCGTCATCGCGATGATGCGCCAGCAAGATCCAGGCGGCGCCGACCGCCTGCGCTGCGCTATGCAATGCGGCCATTCGCCGCCGACGGCTCGAGGTTTCGCTGGGACTGTCCGCGGGAGCGCGGGGCGGAGCCGCCAGCACCCGGCAAGGTACGCGGCGCTGCGCGCAGAACTCCGACACGAAGGCGGCCTCTGCATCAGCAGCTTGCCGCAAGCCGTGGTGAACATAGGCCACCTGCACGGGGTGGCTGGCGGAAGCCAGCACGGCGGCGAGCAGCGCCATGGAGTCGCTCCCGCCAGAAACGCCAAGGAGCAGCGGGGCCCCTTGGGGCAGCACGGCTTGCAGTGCTCGCTGCAGCTCGTGCTCGATCTGATGCGCCTGTCGAGAACTGGCTCGGTCTCTCAGCATCCTGAAGCTTGTCGGCAGCCCCGTTTGGCTGGAGACTCTCCCCCTGGCGGGTGGGCTTCCGTTAGACTGCGCGCCCTTTTTCCCATCTCTCCATTCCAGGACTCACGCAGGCCATGGCCATCAGGATCGCGATCAACGGTTTCGGACGCATCGGCCGCACGGTTTTCCGCATCATGCACGAGCGGAGGAAGGAGTTCGAGGTCGTCGCGATCAATGACCTGTCCGATCCAGCCGGCCTGGCGCACCTGCTGAAGTACGACACGGTCATGGGGCGCTTTGCGGCGAAAGTGGCCGTGCAGGACGGCAGCTTGCTCGTGGATGGCCGGCTCATCAAGGTCACGGCCGAAAAGGATCCGCGCAAGCTGCCTTGGCAGGAACTGCAGGTGGACTTCGTGATCGAGTCCACGGGCATCTTTCGCAAGCGCGCGGAGATCGCCGCTCATCTCGAAGCCGGAGCGAAGAAGGTGGTTCTCACCGTGCCGCCCAAGGATGAGATCGACGCGATGGTCGTCATGGGCGTGAACTGCGATTTGCTGAAGCCCAGCGATCGGATCCTCTCGAACGCCTCGTGCACGACGAACTGCCTGGCGCCGGTGGCCCGAGTCCTGCTCGATAGCTTTGGTCTCAAGCGCGGTTTGATGACGACCGTGCATGCCTACACCAACGACCAGCGCATCGCCGACATGATCCACAAGGATCTGCGGCGGGCGAGAGCCGCAGCGCAGAACATCATTCCCACCTCCACGGGCGCGGCCAAAGCCGTCGGCAAGATCATTCCCGAGCTCAAGGGCCGGCTCGACGGAACGGCGCTGCGCGTGCCGGTTGTGAACGGTTCGATCGTGGATCTGGTCGCGGAGTTGGACAAGGATGTCACTGTGGCCTCGGTCAACGCGGCCATGAAGTCGGCGGCCGAAGGGCGTCTCAAGGGTGTCCTGGAGTACACCGAGGATCCGATCGTCAGCAGCGACGTCATCGGCAATCCCGCCAGCTCGATCTTCGACGCGGGATCGACGATGGTCATCGGCGAGCGCCTCGTCAAAGTGCTGGCCTGGTACGACAACGAGTGGGGCTACAGCTCGCGCGTGGCCGACCTCGTCGCGAAGGCGCATCAGCTCCGATGAGCGTGGCGACCGTCGACCAGCTCGCCGTCCAGGGACGGCGCGTCCTGGTGCGACTCGACCTCAACGTGCCGCTTGAGGACGGTCGTATCACCGACGACCTGCGTATCCGGGCGGCCTTGCCGACGGTGCGCTCGATCATCGAGCGCGGCGGCATTGCGATCTGCATCAGCCACCTGGGCCGTCCCAAGGGCGTTGACGAGAGTCTGCGCCTGGCGCCCATCGCGGCTCACCTGGCCGAGCTGCTCGGGCAGCCGGTCACGATGTTGCCTGGCGTGGTGGGGCCGGCCGTGGAGGCAGCCGTCAAGGCCTTGCAGCCGGGTGCGGTGGCCGTGCTGGAGAACGTCCGCTTCGAAAAGGGCGAGCAGAAGAGCGACCCGGAGTTCGCCGCGCGGCTCGCGGCACTGGGCGATCTGTTTGTGAATGACGCCTTTGGAACTGCGCATCGTCCGGATGCTTCGGTCGTGGGCATCGCCCAGCGCCTGGGTCCGGGACGTCGTGCTGCGGGCTTTCTCATGGGCCAGGAACTCAGCGCCTTCGCGCGCGTGCTGGACAATCCCACTCGCCCGCTCGTAGCGATCCTCGGCGGCGCCAAGATTTCGGACAAACTCGCGGTCGTGCGCCATCTGCTTCCGCGTGTGAACGCGGTGCTCGTGGGCGGCGCCATGGCTTACACGTTTCTGAAGAGCCAGGGGCATGCCGTCGGCAGCTCGCGGGTCGAGGAGTCCTTCGTGGGCGAGTGCGCCGACGTGTTGAAGGCTGCCCGATTGCGCGGCGTGGATGTCCTGCTGCCCTCCGATCACCTTTGCGCCCGGCAGTTCGACTCCGACGAGGCCGTACTGCAGCCGCTGGCCATTCCGGACGGCTGGATGGGCTTAGACATCGGACCGGCGACGATTCGCAGTTACTCGGAGCGCATCGCCAAGGCCGGCACGATCGTTTGGAACGGCCCTATGGGCGTCTTCGAGCGGGAGGCGTATAGCCGCGGCACTCGTGCGATCGCCGAGGCGGTCGCGCACTGCCCGGGCTACACGGTGGTGGGCGGCGGCGACAGCGCCGCTGCCGTCGCGGCCTTTGGGCTCGAGGACAGCATCGACCACATTTCCACCGGCGGCGGAGCCTCGCTGGAACTCCTGGAAGGCAAGCTGCTGCCCGGCATTGCGGCACTGCAGCCGGCTTAGAGCCGCCGCCGAAGCGAGCCAGGTTGGCGTTCGCCCGGCGACGGTGCGAACATGCAGCCCATGAGCCCGCCAGTTGTCCGCATCGCACCCTCTCTGCTGTCGGCAGACTTCGTGCGTCTCGCGCGCGACATTGAACGTGTCGAGGCCGCCGGCGCCGATTGGCTCCACGTGGATGTCATGGACGGGCATTTCGTGCCCAACCTCACGATCGGGCCGCCGGTTGTGAAGGCCATCAAGTCTGTCGCCACCGTGCCGCTCGACGTGCACATCATGATCAGTGATCCGGTGGCCTACGCCGAGCGCTATGTGCAGGCGGGCGCCGCCGTGCTGAGCTGCCATCTGGAGACAAAGCCGGAGGCGCTGGCGGTCATTCGCGCCGCGGGTGCCCGCGCGGGGCTGGCCGTGAATCCCGAGACGGACATTGCGCCGGTGCGCGACTTGTTTGGTGAGGTGGACTTGATCCTGGTCATGAGCGTGCGGCCTGGCTTCGGCGGCCAGCGCTTCATGCCGGAGGTGCTGCGCAAGGTCGAGCAGTTACGGCGCTGGGGCTGGGCCGGGGATCTGGAGATTGATGGAGGCATCGCACCGGCCACCATTGGCGACGCGGCGGCCGCGGGCGCCAACGTCTTCGTGGCCGGCTCTGCGGTCTTTGGTTCGCCCGACTGGGCCGCCACCATCGCCGAGTTGCGCGCGACGGCCGAACGCCGGCTCGGGGTCCGTGCCTAAGCGGCGCGACGCAGAGGAGAACCATGGCTTCACTTCCCTGGCTGCGACACCGCAAGAAGGACATCCCCGGCGATCTCTGGGTGCGCTGTCCGAGTTGCGACGAAACGATCTTCGGCAAGGACCTCGACGATCAGCTCAAGGTCTGCCCGAAGTGCCGCTTTCACTTTCCGATCTCGTCGCACTTGCGCATCGCTTGCACGCTCGACGCGGGCAGTTGGCAGGAGTTCGACGCGGCGATGGAGACCATCGATGCGCTGGGCTTCGTGGACAAGAAGCCCTATCCGCAAAAGCTCACGGAGACGGCCGCTTCGACTGGGGTGAAGGAAGCGATGCGCTATGGCCTTGGCCAAATCGAGTCGCGTGAACTGGTCTTCGGCACGCTCGAGTTCCGCTTCCTCGGCGGCAGCATGGGCGTCGTGGTGGGGGAGAAAGTGGCGCGCGCTGCGGAACTAGCCCTTGCGCGCAGACTGCCCCTCATCCTGGTGGCCGCCTCCGGCGGTGCCCGCATGCACGAGGGCATCCTGTCGCTCATGCAAATGGCCAAGACCTGCTCCGCGCTGGCGGCTTACCGTGAAGCGGGCGGCTTCTATGTTTCGCTGTGCACACACCCGACCACCGGTGGAGTTACCGCGTCGTGGGCCATGGCGGCCGATGTCATCCTGGCCGAACCGGGGGCGCTCATCGGCTTTGCCGGGCCACGCGTCATCGAGGGCACAATCAAGAAGAAGCTGCCGCCCGGCTTTCAGACCGCGGAGTTCCTGCTTGAGAAAGGACAAGTCGATCTCATCGTCCCGCGGCAGGAGTTGCGAGCGACGCTCGCGCGGCTTTTGGCCTACGCGCCCCGCTTCGCGACGGCGAGCTGATTCCGGGGCGCAGCGCTTGGCTGGCCTGCGCTGCGGTGGCGTCCCGGCTTGCGCCGCCGAGGGGCGCTGCCTAGACTCCGCGACTTCCTTTGCGCTTCCCCGATAGCTCAGTTGGTTAGAGCATCTGACTGTTAATCAGAGGGTCGGTGGTTCGAGTCCACCTCGGGGAGCCATTTCTTCTCGTCGCCCCGGATTCGGAGCGCTGCTTTCGGAGTCGGATCCATGGTCAGGCTCACGCGCATCTACACGCGCACCGGCGACGACGGCACGACGGGACTGGGCGATGGCTCGCGGGTGCCCAAGACCTCAGCGCGCATCGAAGCCTATGGCACCGTGGACGAACTCAATGCACTGCTGGGCCTTTGCCACGAGCACCTCGCGGCCCCGGTCCGCCAAGCGGCCGTGCGCCAGATTCAAAATGATCTCTTCGACTTGGGCGCAGACCTGTGTGTCCCCGAGGGAGCGCGGCCCGGGGGGCAGGCGCCCTTGCGCATCGGACCGCAGCGCGTCCTCCGGCTAGAGCGCTGGATCGATGAGACCAACGCCGCGTTAGCGCCGCTGCAGAGCTTCGTGCTGCCCGGCGGTGGGCCGGCCAACACGATGCTGCATTTGGCTCGCACCGTCTGTCGCCGGGCCGAACGGCGCGTGCAGGCGCTCTCGGAGTCGGAGCCGGTCAACGTTCAGTGCGGCATCTACCTGAATCGCTTGTCCGACCTGCTGTTCGTCATGGCCCGAGCCGCGGTTGTCGGCCCGGAGGTGCTCTGGTCGCCGTGCCGGGACGATGCGCCCTCGAGCCCAGCGTGAGCAGCCGGGAGGGGCGTCCATGAATGCCGTGCTCGTAGGAGCCCTGCTGGCCGCGCTGGGAGTCCTGGCCGGCGCCTTCGGCGCACACGGTCTCAAGTCGCAGCTCACGCCCGACAAGCTGCAGATCTTTGACACGGGTGTGCGCTACCACTTGATCCACGCTCTGGCGTTGGTCTTGGTCGGACTCTTGGCGCGGCAGGGTGTTCAGGATCTCGGCACGCCGGCCTGGCTCTTTGCCTCCGGCGTTCTGCTCTTCAGCGGATCGCTTTACGCCTTGGCTCTCGGGGCGCCGAGCTTCGTGGGATTTCTCACCCCGCTCGGCGGACTCATGTTTCTCGGAGGCTGGGTGCTCCTCGCACTGGCGGCCCGTGGGCGCTGACCGGACACGCCTAGAGCTCGGTTTCCGGCTGCTGAAGTCGGATCCAGGGGGGGCGCGCCGGGCGCGCTTTCACACGGTTCACGGACCGGTGGAAACCCCAGCCTTCATGCCAGTCGGCACGCAGGGTGCCGTCAAGGCGCTGCTCCCGCGCGATGTGCGCGATACGGGCGCCGAAGTCGTGCTGGCCAACACGTACCACCTGAGTCTTGAGGATCGCACTGAGCTCGTGGAGCGCGCCGGAGGCCTGCATCGCTTCATGGCGTGGGATCGCACGATCCTGACTGACTCCGGAGGTTTTCAGGTCTTCAGCCTCCCCGGCAAAGAAGTCACCGAGGATGGCGTCTCCTTCCCTGGCGCCAAGGGCGCGCCGCGCCTGCTGCTCGATCCCGAGGGATCAATGGACATCCAGCGACGGCTGGGGGCCGACATCGTCATGGCCTTCGATGAATGCTGCGCTCATGACGCGCCGCGCGACTACGTCGAGCGGAGTGTGGAACGCACCGCACGCTGGGCACAGCGCTGTCGTGACGTGCCTCTGGACCAACATCAGCATCTCTTCGGGATTGTGCAGGGTGGGCTGCACGAGGATCTGCGCACGCGCAGCGCGACGCAGTTGCGCGCACTGGACTTCGCCGGCTACGCGATCGGCGGCGTGAGTGTCGGGGAGGGACACGAGCGCATGGTGGCGGTAGTCCGTTGGACCGCGCCGCTGCTGCCCGAGGATCGACCGCGCTACCTCATGGGCGTGGGGCTTCCAGAAGACCTGCTCGCGGCGATCGCCCTCGGCATGGACATGTTCGACTGCGTCATCCCGACCCGCTACGCACGCGGCGGCACCCTCTTCACGCGCAAGGGCGTGATCCGCATCGGTGACAAGGTCCACCGGCACGAGAACGAACCGATCGACAGTAAGTGCGGCTGCTACGCCTGCGCCCACTACACGCGCATGACCTTGCGGCATCTGCACTACTCCCATGAGCCGATCTTCGAAACGCTGGCAAGCCTTCACAATCTGCGTTTCTACGGGGACCTCATGACCGAGAGCCGCCATGAGATCGAGCGGGGGCGCTTCACAGCCTGGAGCGCTGCCTGGCTGAAGCGCTACCGGGGGGCTGAGTAGGGCAAAACCGAGCCTCTCAGCCGCATTGACAGGCCATATCAGCCTGATATGATGCCGTGATGCGTGCTGAAACTGCCTCGCCCGTGGGCTTTCTCCGAGTTCTGGCCGATGAAACCCGCCTGCGGGTGCTTGGGCTGCTCGCCGAGACGGAGTTGTCCGTCGGTGAACTGGCTCGGGCGCTGGCGATGGGGCAAAGCCGGGTGAGCAACCATCTGAAGGTCCTGCGGGAGTCGCAGCTCATTGTGGAGCGCCACGAGGGCTCCTTCACGTACTGCCGCATGAGCACCTTGGAAGGTTCGGCGGCCCAGGTGGTGGGTGCCCTCAAGCCCGCTCTGGAGACTTTGCCGGACCGGCAAGCCGACCGACGCCGGCTAGCCAGCGTTTTGGCGGATCGCGCAGACAGCCGTGCCTTCTTCGATCGGATAGCCGGTGACTGGGATCTCATCGGCAGCGACTTTGCCCTGGGAACCGGCCGGCTCGAGGTGCTGGGCTGCCTGGTGACGCCTGATCTGGTCGTGGCGGACGTCGGCTGCGGAACCGGGTATCTGGCCCGGGCACTGGGTCGTCGCGTGCGACGCGTGATTTGCGTGGACACCTCCAGCGCCATGCTTGAGAAGGCGCGCGACAACCTCGCGGATCTCGACGCTGAGTTCGAGTTTCGCACCGGCGCCGTCGAGGCATTGCCGCTGCAAACCGCAGAGGTCGATGCGGCCTGTGCGCATATGGTGCTGCATCACCTTTCTGACACGCGGGCGGGTCTGGCAGAAATGGCCCGCGTGACGCGCCCAGGCGGGCTCGTGGTGGCCGTGGAACTGCTGCCGCACCGCGAGGACTGGATGCGAGAGGCCATGGCCGACGCGCGCCTCGGCCTCGACCCGGTGCAACTCGAGGCGGAACTGCGTTCCATCGGCCTGATCGATGTGCATCGCGAAATCCTCGGCGACAGCTACGTCGTTGAGCATCCCTCCGGTCGACGCATTGAACTGCCGCTCTTTCTCATTCGCGGGCGCCGCGCCGCTGCCGCTTCAACCGCACACCTGCCTTCCTGATCCCAACTTTCGCAATCCCTTTTTCGCAAACCCCTCTGGAGAATCCCGCCGTGTCACCTGTTGCCACCAAGACCAAGAAGCCCGTTGCCCAGTTCACCGATTACAAGGTCAAGGACATGTCCTTGGCCGACTGGGGCCGCAAGGAAATCATGTTGGCCGAGAAGGAAATGCCAGGCCTCATGGCCCTGCGCCGCAAATACGGCAAGCAGCAGCCGCTGAAGGGCGCGCGCATCGCCGGCTGCCTGCACATGACCATTCAGACGGCCGTGCTCATCGAGACGCTCATGAAGCTCGGCGCCGACGTGCGCTGGAGCTCATGCAACATCTTTTCGACGCAGGATCACGCGGCGGCGGCCATCGCTGCGGCGGGCATCCCGGTCTTCGCCTGGAAGGGCGAGTCCGAGGCGGAATACAACTGGTGCGTCGAGCGCACGATCGAGTGGCCGGGCGGCAAGGGCCCCAACATGATCCTCGATGACGGCGGCGACCTGACCGCGATGCTGCACCAGGAGCGTTATGCGCACCTGCTGCGCGACGTGCGCGGCATCTCGGAGGAGACGACCACGGGCGTGCACGCACTGGTGCGCATGCTCGAGGCGGGCAAGCTCAAGGTCCCGGCCATCAACGTGAATGACTCGGTGACCAAGAGCAAGTTCGACAACCTCTACGGCTGCCGGGAAAGCCTGGCGGATGGCATCAAGCGCGCGACCGACGTCATGATCGCGGGCAAGGTCATCGTGGTGGCGGGCTATGGCGACGTGGGTAAGGGTTGCGCGCGTTCTATGCGCGGCTTCGGCGCCCGCGTCCTCGTCACGGAGATCGATCCGATCTGCGCGCTCCAGGCTGCAATGGAAGGCTTCGAAGTCACGACCATGGAAGATGCGATTCCTGAGGCAGACGTCTACGTCACCGCCACGGGCTGCTGTGACATCATCACCATCGAGCACATGCGCCGCATGAAGGACGAGGCGATCGTCTGCAACATCGGCCACTTCGATGTGGAGATCGATGTGGCTGCCCTCAACCGCGAGACCGGCATCCGCAAGCTGGAGATCAAGCCCCAGGTGGACCGGTACACCTTCAAGGATGGTCACAGCGTCATCCTGCTGGCCGAAGGCCGGCTGGTGAATCTGGGCTGTGCCACCGGTCACCCGTCGTTCGTGATGAGCAACTCGTTCAGCAACCAGGTCCTGGCGCAGATCGAGCTCTTCCAGAACTACAAGAAGTACAAGGTCGGGGTGACGACCCTGCCCAAGAAGCTGGATGAGGAGGTGGCTCGTACACACCTGGACAAACTGGGTGTGAAGCTCACGAGTCTGTCCAAGCGCCAGTCGAGCTACCTGGGCGTCGCCCCGGAAGGCCCGTACAAGCCGGAACACTACCGGTACTAAGCCCTTCACCGCGCTATCCGGCCAGTGCTGCCGGGCCCCGCGAGCAGGTCGCTGCGAGAGCAGGCTTGCTTGGCGGGGCCCGGTGGCCTATGTCACAGCGCTGCGGCCTGGTGGTCGCGCCACACGTTCTCGAGGATTTGCCACGGTGCCCAATTCTGAGCAGGTCCTGAATGCCCTTCGAGCCGTCCTCGATCCCGATCTGGGGCGCGACATTGTGTCGCTGGGCTTCGTCAAGGAATTGCGCTGCGATGCAGGGCAGGTGAGCTTCAAGCTCGAACTCACCACCCCCGCCTGCCCGGTCAAGGATGAGCTCAAGGCGCAGTGCGAGCGGATCGTGCGGGCTCTGCCGGGCGTTACCTCGGTGCAGGTCGAATTGGCCGCGCAGGTGCGCAATCAGCGGCCGGCTGGATCGGTCATGCCCAACGTCAAGCACGTCATTGCTGTGGCGAGCGGCAAAGGAGGCGTCGGCAAATCCACCGCGGCGGCCAACATTGCCCTGGCACTCGCGCGAGAAGGTGCCGCCGTGGGCCTGCTGGACGCGGACATCTACGGTCCCTCGATGCCAACCATGTTTGGGACGAGTGCGCGGCCGCTGCCGGCCGGCGGCAACCGCTTCCACCCGGTCTTTGCGCATGGCCTCAAGCTCATGTCCATTGGCTTCGTCGTTGATCCGGACCAGCCCATGGTTTGGCGCGGCCCGATGGTGCACGGCGCGCTGACGCAGTTCTTGGAGCAATGCGAGTGGGGTGCGCTGGATTACGTCATCGTCGACATGCCGCCGGGCACGGGTGACGCGCAGCTCACGCTCACGCAACGCGCACCGCTGTCCGGAGCCATTATCGTGACCACGCCGCAACAGGTCTCGCTCATCGATGCCCGCAAGGGGCTGAAGATGTTCGAGCAGGTCAAGGTCCCGCTCCTGGGCATCCTCGAGAACATGGCCTACTTCATCTGTGATGGCTGTTCGAAGGAACACGAGATTTTCCGCCGTGGCGGCGGACGACGCACGGCTTTGGAACTGGGTGTGCCCTTCCTAGGAGAAGTGCCCCTGGAGACGGCCGTGCCGATCTCTGGCGATGAGGGTCTGCCGATCGTGGCGCGCGCTCCCGAGAGCGCCGCCGCCAAGGCCTTTGTGTCCGTAGCGCGTGAAGTCGCCCGGCAACTGGCTGTGCGCAGCATGAATGCGCCTCCGGCGCCGGAGGCCGGAGAACTGCGCATGGCGTGGAAGGCCTAGGGTCGGTGAAGCTGCCCCGAGACGTTCGGCCGCTGCGCCTGGGCCAGGATGGACCCGGCACGCTCACGGTGGCTTGGAGCAATGGCCATCACGGCCGTCATGGGGTGCGGTCGTTGCGCCTCGCCTGCCGCTGCGCCCAGTGCGTGGACGAGTGGACGGGTGCGGCGCGGCTCAGCGAGTCAAGCGTGCCCGCCGACGTCCACCCCGTGACGATTGAGCCGGTCGGGCTGTACGGCCTGCAGATCGACTGGAGTGATGGGCACAATACGGGGATCCTGACCTTCGAGGTCTTGGCCTCAGCCTGCGAATGTTCGGAGTGTGCGAGTTCCGGAGAAGCCCCATGAGTTCACCGACTGCATCCCCTTCGAGTTCCCCGGTCCGCGGAAGCGAGACTGGTGCGGCGACCGCACTCGCGCGAGTCGATCCGGAGGTTGCGGCCGCCATCACGGCCGAGGAAGGCCGGCAAGAGCGCGACCTGGAACTCATTGCCTCGGAGAACTACTGCTCGCGGGCCGTGCGCGAAGCGGTGGGCTCGGTGCTTACCAACAAATATGCCGAGGGCTACCCCGGCCGCCGCTACTACGGCGGTTGCGAGCATGTCGACACGGTGGAGCGGCTGGCACGCGAACGGGCCATGGCGATTTTCGGAGCTGAGGGCGCCAATGTGCAGCCGCACAGCGGCAGCCAAGCGAACATGGCCGTGTTCATGGCGCTGCTCAAGCCGGGGGACACCTACCTAGCCATGGATCTGGCCCACGGCGGTCACCTCACGCATGGGCACCCGCTCACCTTCTCCGGGCAGTTCTTCCGGCCGATCCCCTATGGCGTTGATCGGGAGAGTGAGCGCATCGACATGGAGGCTGTGGCGCGGCTCGCACGCGAGCACCGACCGAAGCTCATCCTCGCGGGGGCTAGCGCCTATCCGCGTCATTTGGATTTTCCGCGCTTTGCCGCCATCGCACAGGAGGTCGGGGCCCTCTTCATGGTGGATATGGCGCACGTGGCCGGACTCGTGGCCGCTGGCGCGCATCCTTCGCCCGTGCCGCATGCCGATGTCGTGACGCTGACGACGCACAAGAGTCTGCGCGGCCCGCGGGGTGGATTGATCCTGGCCCGTCAAGCGCAGATGAAGGCCATCAACAGCCGGGTCTTCCCAGGCATCCAGGGCGGCCCGCTCATGCACGTCATCGCCGGCAAAGCCGTGGCCCTGCAAGAGGCCGCTTTGCCCAGCTTCCGGGAGTATCAGCAGCGGGTTGTGCAGTCCGCCGCCGCGCTTGGTGCGCGACTCGTGCAGCGCGGTCTGCGGCTGGTCTCCGGCGGCACCGACAACCATCTGCTCTTGCTCGATGTGGGGCAGTGCGGTCTGTCCGGCAAGCAGGCCGAGGAAGTCCTGGGCCGCGCTCAGATCACGGTCAACAAGAACATGATTCCCTTCGATACGCGGCCGCCGATGGAGGCCTCCGGTGTGCGCCTCGGAACCCCCGCGCTTTGCACGCGCGGTTTTGGGCCTGCCGAACTCAACCAGGTCGGCGACCTCATTGCCGACCTCCTCGCCGCACCCGCCGATGCGGCGGTGCTGCAGCGCGTCCAGCGCCAGGTCGCTGAATTGGCCGCTGCCTTTCCCCTGTCACGCGTGACTGGATGAAGAGCCCGGCCCCGGTCTACGTCGTCGATATCGAGACGGTCGGGGTGCCCTGGAAGTCGCTGGATGAACGCACGCGCGAGTACTTGCTGTCCCGCGAGCACTCGGAAGCCGAGCGGGAAGCTGTTCCGCACCGCCTGAGCCTCTCGCCGGGCACCGGACGCGTCATCGTCATCGGAATGCAGAACCTGACCAGCGGCGGAACCGGCGGCGTGCTCGTCGAGGGCCGCTCACGCGGCTGGGAAGACGGCGGACCGATGGGCTTCAAGCGCTTCGAAGGCGATGAGCGCGAGATCCTCACCGAGTTTTGGAAGCGCGTCGCCCAGGCGCGCACGATCGTCACTTTCAATGGACGCGTCTTTGACGGTCCCTTCCTGATGCTGCGCTCGGCCATGCTGGGCGTGCCGCCGAGTCTCAACTTGGCCGGCTACCGCTTCAGTGTCGAGCGGCACTGCGACTTGGCCGAGGTGCTCAACTTCTTCGGGGCCGTGCGCGTCAACTACGGGCTTGACTACTGGTGTCGGCGCTTCGGCATCACCTCGCCCAAGGAGGAGGGCTTGGATGGCTCGCAAGTGCAGCCGTACTACGAGGCCGGCCGGCTTGAGGAGATCGTCAGTTACTGCGTGCGCGATGTGGTCGCCACGGCCGGGCTCTATGGCGCTCTGAAGGACACGCTGCTGCCGCTGTTCGAGAGCCGACGCGGCTGAGGCCGCGCAGCGCCCGCGGCAACGGGTGCGCTAGCTCCCCTGGGGCTGCTGCGGCTTGCTGTCCAGCCGAGCTGGCGAAGTCCAGCCGATCGAGCGCAGGACTTCAAGGACCTCGGTCCAGGTGGGGAAGGTCTTGCCGGTCTTGCGCTTGTAACGATCCATGGCGCGCAGGAACTCAAGCCGTTCAAGCTCGAGCAGGGCCGGATCGGGCTCAGGCTCCTTGGGACTGCGACGCTTCGCCGAACGCGCAGCGGTCCGGGTGCCGGTGTCGGGCTCCTCGCGAGGAGTCTCGGAGCGATCCTTCTTCAGGGACGGGGCCATCGGGAACTCCTCAACCGGGACAAGCAGTTCAGGCCTTATCGGCCAGCAACCCGTTCCGGATGAAATGTTCCCGGACGCGAGCGGCATCCGGACGGTCAAGAAGCCCGAATTCCGTCACGATCCCCGTGATGAGCTCATGTGGGGTCACATCGAAGGCGGGGTTGTAGGCGCGAACGCCGGCCGGCAAGTTGGCTGAGGCCCAGCCGCGATTGATCTCGGCGGGGTCGCGCTGCTCGATGGGGATGCCTCGTCCATCGGCCGTCTTGAGGTCGAAAGTGGACGCTGGGGCCACCACGTAGAAGGGAATCTGGTGAAACTTGGCGAGCACCGCCACTGAGTAGGTGCCGATTTTGTTGGCCGTATCGCCATTGGCGGCGATGCGGTCCGCGCCGACGAAGATCTTCTGAATGCGGCCCTCCCGCATGACCTGCCCCGCCATGCTGTCGCAGAGCACGGTCACGTCGATGCCGCGCTGCTGCAGTTCCCAGGCGGTCAGACGGCTGCCCTGGTTGAGGGGCCGGGTTTCATCGGCGAAGACGTGGAAGCTTTTTCCAGCCTCCTGGGCCGCGAAAAACACGGCCAGCGCGGTCCCGTAGTCCGCGGTGGCCAGGCCGCCGGCATTGCAGTGCGTGAGCGCCGACTCTCCATCCTTCAGCAGCAGCTGTCCGTGCTGGCCGAGGGCACGGCACGTCCGGCGATCCTCCTCCCAGACGGTCAGGGCTTCCTCGAGCAGGCGCTGCTTGAGTTCATTGACAGGGCGTTCGCCGGCCCGCAGCAGTGCGGCGCGCATGCGATCCAGGCCCCAGAACAAATTGACGGCCGTGGGCCGTGAGCTGGCCAGATAGGCATGGGTCGCCTCGAAATCGGCGCGAAAGGCGGCAGCCGTGGTGGCGCGCGACGCTCGCACTCCGAGCACGACGCCAAAGGCCGCCGCCACGCCGATGGCCGGCGCACCGCGCACGGCCAAGCGCTTGATAGCGGCCCACATGGCCTCCTGCGTGGGGCATTCGACCTCGCGCAGTTCCCCGGGCAGCAAGGTCTGATCGATGAGGCGGCAGATGCCATCGAGGCCGCCGAGCCACTGGATCGTCGGCGGTGGGGCCGTCCGCGTGCCGGCGGGCGGCGTCGCGGCGCGCCCGAAACCCTCTGCACTCATCGTGCAGCGATTCCGCTCTGATCCCGGTCGCGGCGCAGAACCTTGTCGGCCATGCTGCGGCGCAAGGCTTCGAGGGCCGCAGCCACCCGGGCATCCGCAACTCCCAGGATGCTTGCGGCCAGCAGCGCGGCATTGCGCCCGCCGGCCTTGTTGGCCGAGACGGTCGCCACCGGGATGCCCGAGGGCATCTGCACGATGGAAAGCAGCGAATCGAGTCCGCCGGCGAGGTCCGTGGGGACCGGCACGCCGATCACCGGCAGGGTCGTACGTGCGGCGAGTACGCCTGGCAGGTGGGCGGCGCCGCCGGCGACGCCGATGAACACCTTGATGCCGTTGGCCCGGGCTTCGCGCGCCAGCTCATCCACGGCATCGGGGGTGCGATGCGCTGAGAGAATGCGCACCTGCGTCGAGATCTCCAGTTCGCGCAGCGCGGCGAGCCCATCCTGAATATGCGGCAGGTCGCTGTCGCTGCCCAGAACCCAGACGACGAGTGCAGAGGTCATGCCGGATCCTTATCCGTCAGCTTGCGATGGATTTCAAAGTAACGCTGCCGCGCGCGATCGAGCACTGACTGCGGCAGTTGCGGCGCCGGCGGGCGCCGATCCCACGAAGTGGCCAGCAGCGCGTCGCGGACGATCTGTTTGTCCCAAGATTCCTGGGAACGTCCCGGCTGCCACTGCGCCAAGGACCAGTAGCGCGAAGAGTCCGGCGTGAAGACTTCGTCGATGAGGATGATCTCGCCTTCGAAAATGCCGAACTCAAGCTTGGTGTCAGCGAGCAGGATGCCACGCTCAGCAGCGAAGGCCGCCGCATGGTGATACAGGGCCAGCGCGAGTGCACCTGCCTTGCTGGCCTCCTCCACGCCGACGAGATGCGCCAGTTGCTTGATGGTGATGCTTTCGTCGTGCTGACCAGCCGGCGCCTTGGTGGTTGGCGTGAGCAGCGGCTCTGGCAGCCGGTCGGCCTCCTTGAGGCCCGGAGGCAGCACATGCCCGCAGACTTGGCCGGTGCGCTGATACTCACTCCAGCCGGATCCAACCAGATAGCCACGCACGACGAACTCTGCCTTCAGCGGCACGGCTCGGTGCACGAGCATCGAGCGACCGGCCAGCAGTTCGGCGTGCTTGGCAATCGCCGGGGGCATCTTGTGCACGTCGGTTTCGATCATGTGATTACGCACATGCCGGCCGATCTCGCGGAACCAGAAGGCGCTCAGGCTGTTCAGCACCTTGCCCTTGTCGGGAATGCGCTGGGGCAGGACCACATCGAAGGCCGAGACGCGATCGGTGGCCACAATGAGCATGCGATGGTCATCCACCGCGAAGATGTCGCGCACCTTGCCGCGATGGAGCCGGTGTAAGCCCTCGAGATGCCCTTCAAGCACTGAGTCCTTGCTCTCCGTGGCCTGTGTGCCCATGCGATCCTCCTGAGTGCTTTCTTTATGAAACGCCCGACCAAGGGCATCGTAACCGATGCTGCCTCCCGAACAGACGAGCGGCCGCAGTTCCGAGAAGAGCTGCCGGGGCGGAGTGGGCCGATTGCTATCCTCCCAGGAACTCTTGGCGCGCGCGAGACGTGCGTGCACGGGCCTCGGATCCCTCCGCATGCTCCTGGCGACCGGCGGCGCTGGCTACATCGGTTCCCATGTCGTGCGGGCGCTGCGCGCCGACGGGCACGAGGTTGTGGTCTACGATGACCTCAGCGAGGGCCGCCCCGAGGCGGTGCTGGACGCGACCCTGGTGGAGGGCGACATCCTCGACACAGCCCGGCTCACGGCCGCTCTGCGTGCGCAGCGCGTGGACCTCGTCCTGCACTTTGCGGCGCGCTGCTACGTCGGCGAATCGATGGAGCAGCCAGAGCGCTACTGGCGGATCAACCGGGACGGCACGCGCTCGCTCCTGCAGGCCATGCAGCAGGCGTCGGTGAATGCGCTGATCTTTTCATCAACGTGCGCGGTTTTCGGCATCCCGGAGCGACTGCCTCTGGAGGAGGACCTGCCGCACCGCCCGATCAGCGTCTACGGAGCGACAAAGTCGGCCATGGAGGCCGAGATCCGGGCCGCGCCCGGCCTGCGCCACGTCATCTTTCGCTATTTCAATGCGGCGGGAGCCTCGGCGGATGGCGTGCTGGGCGAGCATCACGAGCCGGAAACGCATCTCATTCCGCTGGCACTTCGCGCCGCCCGTGACGGCACGGAACTCGTGATCCACGGCGGGGACTACCCAACGCCGGACGGCACCTGTCTGCGCGATTACGTGCATGTCGAGGACCTCGCCGACGCGCACGTGCTGGCGGTGCAGCGCCTAAGCGCCGGCGGAACCTCGATCACCTGCAATCTGGCCTACGGCGGCGGCTGGTCCGTGCTGCAGGTCGTTGAGTCCGTGCAGCGTGTCACCGGCCGGCCGGTGCGCTGTCGCATCGGGCCGCGGCGCCCGGGTGATCCGCCTGAGCTCTGGGCGCGCGCTGAACGCGCCCATTCAGAACTCGGTTGGCAGCCCCGGCGCAATTCTCTGGACCTCATCGTGCGGGATGCATGGCACAGCCTGCTCGGCTGATCGTCCTGGGTTCGGGTACGGCGGTCCCGCTCGCGGGTCGGGCCACGAGTTGCTACCTGGTGGATGCAGGCGACGGCCGAGCGCTGTGCGTGGATCTCGGACCGGGCGCCCTGCATCGGGCTGCGCAAGCTGGCTACCCGTTGGGTTCGCTCAGCGGTGCGTTTCTGACGCACATTCATCCCGACCACAGCGCGGATCTCGTGTCGCTGCAATTCGCACTGCGCAGTCCCAGCTTGCCGCTGCGGCCAGAGGCCTTCCAGCTCTTTGGCCATGCCGAGGTGGCCCTGCTCGTGGCGAGACTGCGCAATGCCTGGCCGGGCTGGCTGGGACTCAGCGAGAAGCTCTTGCGCTTCTCGGCGCTCAGTCCGGGGCCTGTGAGCGGCCGCTTTCCGCCCGGAGTCACGGTGGAGGCTTTTCGCGTGGCGCATCACGCCACCTCGCTCGGCTACCGATTCACCCTCCCCGATGGCTTCGTCCTGGCCTTTTCCGGCGATGCTCGCGAGGGCGAGGCGCTCGTGGAACTCGGACAGCGTGCGGATCTCTTTGTGCTGGAAGCTGCTGGCACGGATCAGCGGCCCATTCCTGGTCACCTCACTCCGCGGCGAGCCGGTCGAATCGCCGCTCAGGCGCAGGCCCGACACCTGCTGCTGACGCACTTCTATCCCGAGACCCTGGCCGTCCCGATTCAGGCGGAGGCCCAGGAAGCATTTGAAGGGCGGGTCACCCTCGCGGAAGATGGCTCGGTTCTGACCCTGGCGCGCTGAGTCGGATTCCTGGAGTGCGCGTCCTTCGGAGTCCCGCATGGCCCTCGCAACGCGTCTCTTCATGCTGAGCGGCCTGCTCGTCGCTTTCAGTTCGGCCGGGGGGGCGCAGAGCTCCGCCATCGAGCGCGCACTCGCTCGCCAGGAACTGGCTGGCGCGCGCGTGGCTGTCGCCGTGCGCGATCTTGACAGCGGCGAGCTCCTTTTTGCCCGAAACGTCGACGAACTGCTGATTCCGGCGAGCAACCTGAAGCTGATCACGACGGCCGCCGCGCTGACCATGCTCGGTCCGGAGGCGGTCTTCGAAACCAAGTTCCTCTCAACCACCCGCCCCGACTCGAGCGGCCGGCTGGCCGGCGACTTGCTCGTGGTGGGCGGCGGAGACCCGTGCCTGCGCAGCGACCTGCTCGCGCCGGAAGGCGTGCGCGATCCTGCCGAACTCCTCGTGGATCTGCTGCTGAGTTCCGGCGTGAAGAGCCTGGGCGGGCGCTTGATTCTCGATGACTCCTTCTTCGACCAGCAGTGGGTGCACACGGACTGGAAGCCGGCCGATCTCGACAACGAGTTTGCCTCCCCGGTCGGTGCGCTCTCGATGCACGGCAACTGTCTCAGCGTTGCGATCGACGGGCTCTCTGCGCGGCTGGCCACTCCGACGCTCGGCTACACCCTGCGCACCGAGCTGCGTCTCGCCGACGAGTCCAATGCCTTTCGGGTCGGGCTGCTGCGCCCAGAGGCCTCCGGCTCCGTTCTCGTGCGCGGCGAAGTGGGACGCTCGGTCGGTCAGCGCGAACTCCTCGTGCCAGTCGTGCAGCCCACGGAGTTCTTCGGACGCTGCCTTGCCGCAGCCCTGCAGCGCCGCGAGATGCTGCCCAGCGCAGGCCTGCTCAACCAGCCGGGAGCGGCACGTGAAGCGGGGCAGTTGCAACTCATCGCAGCGCTGCGCACGCCGCTTGAGAATGCGCTGACGCTCGCCAACAAGGACAGCGATAATTCGATTTCCGATCATCTCTTCAAGCGCCTCGGCGCGCTCGTCGTGGAGGACGGCAGCTTCGCGGGCGGGGCTCGCGCCGTCGCCACGTTTCTCGATGCCACCACGGGGCCGGCAGCGGCCGACGTCGTCCTGCGCGACGGCTCGGGCCTCTCGAACAAGAATCGGGTGACGGCGCGCGTCCTGGTCGACACCCTGGCCGCCATGGCGCGTTCGCCGGCGCCCGTGCGGGACCGCTTCTTGCGCACGCTCCCGGTCTCCGGACGCGACGGCTCGCTCCGCGATCGGCTGCGCGAAGCGCCCTATGCGGGTGCCGTGCGCGCTAAGACCGGCTATATCAGCCGGAGTTCGTCGCTCTCCGGCTACGCGCATAACCCATCCGGCCGCAGCGTGGCCTTCTCGATCCTCATCAACGGATATTCGCCGCAGCAGTCGAACACCTCGATGAAGGCTATCCAGGACGACATCTGCCGCGCCCTCGTCGACTGGCGGTGACCGGCGCGTGACGCTCGACCCCGAGACGATGCGCGCTCTGGCCACGGCCATTGCGCAAGAGGCTGGCGCCGTCATCCTGGCCCACAGTCCGCGCGCCGTGCGCATGAAGGGCGAGCGCGACCCCGTCACGGAAGCCGATCTGGCCTCTGAGCGGCTCATCGTGCGCCGTTTGCGCGCCGAGGCGCCGGGCACGGCCATCTTTGCCGAAGAGGAAACGCGTGAGGTCTCGGCTGGTCAGCCGACCTGGTTCGTCGACCCGCTCGACGGCACGGTGAACTTCAGCCACGGACACCCTTTTTTCGCAGTCTCGCTGGCGCTCTACGACGGAGCGCGGCCCGTGGCGGGGGTCGTGCACGCGCCCCGGCTGGGTGAGACCTTTGCCATGGCAGCCGGCTGCAGCGCCACGCTGAATGGACAACCTCTCGCGGTATCGGGAGCTAAGCGGCTGCTCGATGCGCTGCTCGCCACGGGCTTCGCCTACCGCCGCAATGAACTCGCCGAGAACAATGTGGGGCACTTCTCGCGCTTGGTCATGCGCTGCCGTGATATTCGCCGAGGCGGTTCGGCGGCTCTCGATCTGGCCTACGTGGCGGCAGGGCGGCTGGACGGACACTGGGAGCCGCACCTGCAGCCCTGGGATGTGGCCGCGGGCGCGGCGCTCGTGCTGGCCGCCGGGGGCGTGGTCACCGACATGGAGGGCGGGGCGGACTGGCTGCGCGGCGGCAGCCTCGTGGCCGCGGGCGCGGCACTGCATCCGCTCTTACTCGCCGCGTTGCAGGAGGGCCGCGGCACGCCGCCGGCCCGCACGCCCGCATGAGCTTGCAGGACATCGTCGTGCAAGGCGCGCACGAGCACAATCTGCGCGGCGTCAACGTCACCATTCCGCGGCTGGCTCTGACGACCATCACGGGCGTCTCTGGCTCAGGCAAGAGTTCGCTGGCCTTCGACACGATCTACCAAGAGGGACAGCGGCGCTATGTCGAGAGCCTCTCGGCCTATGCCCGCCAATTCCTTGGGCGCATGGAGAAGCCCAAGGTTGAACGCATTGATGGCCTCTCGCCAACGCTGCTCATCGACCAGAAGACAGTCAATCGCAATCCGCGCTCGACCGTGGGGACGATCACTGAGATCTACGACCACTTGCGGCTGCTCTTCGCGCGCATTGGCATCCCTAAGTGCCCCGAGTGCGGCGTGCCCGTGCGCGGCCAGGGCGTCGATGAGATCGCCAACACGCTGATCAGCCGCTGGAACGGCCGGCGTCTCTCCTTGCTGGCCCCGGTGGTGCGCGATCGCAAGGGTGAGTACCGCAAGGACCTGCGCGGCTGGCGGCTCAAGGGCTATTCGCGGGCCTGGATCGACGGTGTCGAGCATCGCCTCGACGTGGACATCGAGCTGGCCCGCAACGTGCGCCACACGATCGAGCTCGTCGTGGACCGGCTGCGCGCGGGCGAAGAGCGCCGCGCGCGCCTGGCCGAGGGCGTCGAGGCGGCTGCGCGCTTGGCCAACGGCCAGGTGCGGGTGCGCACTGAGGATGGTGAGATCGTCGCGTTCTCTACGCGCAACAGTTGCCCGGAAGGTCACGGCGACCTGCCCGATCTCGAGCCGCGGCTCTTCTCCTTCAACTCTCCGCAAGGCGCCTGTGGCACCTGCCAGGGCCTGGGGCTGAGCGAAGTGCCCGACCCGGCCAAGCTCATCGAGGATGAGCGGCTCTCCATTCGCGGCGGCGCGCTGCGCGTCATGGACCGCAGCGGCTACCTCGGCTACGTGCGGCTGGGGCCGCAGAGTCTGCAGGCGCTCGCGCAGCGCTTCTCCATCGATCTGGACAAACCTTGGAAATCCCTGCCAGAGCGCGCGCGCCAATTGCTGCTGCGCGGCTCAGGCACACGCGACGTCACGCTCGACTGGACTTGGCGTTCGCCTGAGACCGGCACCGTGGTGCATGGCCGCGATACGCGCCCCTTCGAGGGCCTGTTGCCGGCGATTGCGCGCGCGGCGCAGGGCCCGGGCCGGCGTGGGGCTGAGCGCTTCCTGAGTATCAGTACCTGTCCAGACTGCGATGGGGCGCGCTTGGGAGCCGTGGCGCGCTCAGTGACCGTGCATGAGCGCAATCTGCCCGGCGTGACGAAGCTGACCATCCGTGACGCGGCCGAGTGGTGCGCGCAACTTCCGCTCGAGGGCCGCGAAGCGCTCATCGGGCGCCCGATTCTCAAGGAGGTCGCGCAGCGCCTCGGCTTTCTGGAGTCGGTCGGCGTGGGCTATCTGAGCCTGGAGCGGTCGGCGAGCACTCTCTCCGGCGGCGAGAGTCAGCGCGTGCGCCTGGCCAGTCAGGTGGGCTCAGGTCTGCAGGGCGTGCTGTACGTGCTGGACGAGCCCTCGATCGGACTCCACGCGCGCGATAACCAGCGGCTCATCGACACTCTCCACGCGCTGCGGGATCGCGGCAACACGGTCTTGGTCGTCGAGCACGACGAGGAGACCATCCGGGCCAGCGACACGGTGGTGGACATCGGGCCGGGCGCCGGACCGGAGGGCGGCCGCATCTTGGGCTGCGGTCCGCTCGAGGAATTGCTGGCGGGCCCGTCCACGCCGACCACGGATTACCTCTCGGGGCGGCGCCGGATCGAATGCCCCGCCTCGCGCCGGCCTGGCAATGGCCAGGCTCTCACCGTCGTGGCGGCGCGGCAGTTCAACTTGCACCAGCTCACCGTGCGCTTTCCGTTGGGCTGCTTCGTGGCGGTGACCGGAGTGTCCGGCTCAGGCAAGTCCACGCTGGTGGATCACGTGCTCAAGCGTGCGCTGGCGCGGCGGCTGCACCGGGCCGAGGACGAACCCGGTGCGCACGAGGAGATCCAGGGCATCGAGCACATCGACAAGGTGATTGAGATTGATCAGTCGCCCATCGGCCGCACGCCGCGCAGCAATCCCGCCACCTACACCGGGCTGATGGATCTGATCCGCGAAGTCTTCGCCTCCACTCCGGAGGCGCGCGTGCGCGGTTACGGTCCTGGCCGCTTCTCCTTCAACGTGAAGGGCGGGCGCTGCGAGGGCTGCGAGGGTGCGGGCGTGAACCGCATCGAGATGCAGTTCCTGGCGGACGTCGAGGTGCCCTGCGAAGTCTGCGAAGGGCGGCGCTACAACACCGAGACGCGCGACATCCTGACGCGCGGCCGCTCGATCGACCAAGTGCTCGAACTGACCGTGCACGAAGCGGCCGCCTTTTTCGAGCACCATCGACGCATCGCGCGCATCCTGACCACGCTGCAGGATGTTGGCCTGGGCTACATGCGCCTGGGTCAGACCTCGACGACACTCTCAGGCGGCGAGGCCCAGCGCATGAAGCTGGCCAGTGAACTGTGCCGCCCGTCCACCGGCCGCACGCTCTACCTGCTCGACGAGCCCACGACCGGCCTGCACTTCGAGGATGTGCGCGTGCTGCTGGCCGCCCTGCAGCGCCTCGTCGAAGCGGGGAACTCGCTCATCGTCGTCGAGCACAACCTCGATGTGATCAAGTCCGCCGACTGGGTCGTGGACCTGGGGCCGGAGGGTGGGCGCGGCGGTGGCCGGCTGGTCGCTGAAGGCACGCCCGAACAGGTCGCCGGCGTGACGGCTTCACACACCGGCCAGGCCCTGGCCCGTGCGCTGGCCGCACCGCACCGTGCGGCTGCGCGCAAGCCAGCCCGCGCGAAAGGAAAGCCGCCCCAGCGGGCCACGAGCCGCGATCTCGAAGTGCGCGGCGCGACCCTGCACAACTTGAAGTCCGTGGCTGTCCGCGTGCCGCACGGTCAGCTCACCGTCATCACCGGACCGAGCGGCTCCGGCAAGACCTCGCTGGCTTTCGACACGATCTTTGCCGAGGGACAGCGGCGTTACGTGGAGAGCCTGTCCACGTACGCGCGGCGCTTCCTCGACCGCCTCGATCGCCCGCCGCTCGAGTCCATCAGCGGACTGGCGCCGGCCATCGCCATCGATCAGCGCACGGCCAGCCGCAATCCGCGCTCGACCGTGGCCACGACCACGGAGATTCACGACCACCTGCGCATGCTCTGGGCACGCGTCGGCCAGCCGCACTGCTGGACCTGCGGCCGCGCGCTCGTGGCCTACAGCCCCACGGCGGCGATCAAGGACCTCCTGCAGCGCGCTTCCGGCCAGAAGGCCGTCCTGACGGCGCCGCTTTGGCACGTCAGCGGTACGCCGCACAGCGCGCTGAGCCGTCCGGAGGAACTCGGCGACCTGAGCGAGGAATTGCGACGCGATGGCTTTGTGCGCGTGCTGATCGACGGTGCCGAGCAGCGCCTAGACGCCCTGCCGCCCGAGCCCGCCCGGACCTCGCTGGAACTGGTCGTGGACCGCGTGCTCCTTGAGCCCGGGCGCCGCGCGCGCCTGACCGAGGCCATCGCGCAGGCTCAGGCCCGCGGCCTGGGCCTGGCGCGCGTGCGGCTGGCCGACGGCACGCACCTGGACTATCCGGTGCGAGCCGGCTGCGTCGCGTGCGGACACGAACTCCCCGGCGAACTCAGTCCGCGCATGTTCTCCTTCAACAGCCACGTTGGCGCCTGCGACACCTGCGAGGGCCTGGGCCAGTTGCGGCGCGCCAGCGAGGAACGGCTCATCGACCGGCCCGACCGGCCGCTGCTCTCCGGCGCGCTGACGTCACGCGTGGGTCGCTTCTTGGTGCGTGACACCGGCACGCACGCGGAGATCGTGCGCCGGCTCGCGCAGCAGGCCGACGTGGACCTGCGCCAGCCCTGGGCGCGGCTGCCGGCGCGCTTCCGCGCGCTCGTCCTGCGCGGCGAGGGCGTCTCCACGCCCATCGCCGTCGAGCGCGAGAGGTCTTCAGCCGGCCGCGTGCGCCGCACGGAACTCCAGGTGCGCTGGGAAGGCCTGCTGCCCGTCGTGGAGGGCTGGTGGCGCAAGGCCGGCAATGAGGGCTGGTGGCAGGAAGCACTCGACGGACTGCTGGCCGTCGGCGAGTGCCCGGCCTGCCACGGCGGACGGCTCAAGCCGGCCGCGCTGGCCACCACAGTGGCCGGCCACAGGCTGCAGGCCGTGCTCGGACTCACCGTCTCGGCGGCGCACGCGCTGTTTTCAGAACTGCAACTCGATCCTCCACGGTCGGTCATCGCCAAGGATCTGTTGCGCGAGATCGTGCACCGGCTCGGCTTCCTCGCCAACGTGGGCGTGGGGTATCTGACGCTGGACCGCGCCGCCTCGTCGCTCTCGGGCGGCGAAGCGCAGCGCATTCGGCTGGCCAGCCAACTGGGCAACCGACTCGTGGGCGTGCTCTACGTGCTCGACGAGCCCTCGATCGGCTTGCATCCGCGCGATCAGCAGCGACTGATCGGCACGCTCTGCGAACTGCGCGATCTGGGCAACACGATCCTTGTGGTGGAACACGACCGCGAAACCATCGAGGCGGCCGATCAGGTCATCGACATGGGGCCCGGAGCCGGAGTGCACGGCGGCTCGGTGGTGGCTGCCGGCACACCGCGGGAACTGACCCGCCATCTCGACTCGCTCACGGGGCAGTGGCTCTCTGGGCGACGCCGCTTGCCCGCCCGAGGGCCGCTGCGCACGCCCCGCGGGTTCCTGCAGATGCGGGGCGCGGAGCACCACAATCTGCGCTCGCTCGATGTCGAGCTGCCGCTGGGATTGCTCACTGTCGTCACGGGTGTGTCGGGCTCGGGCAAATCCACTCTGGTGGCGGACCTGCTCGTGCCGGCCCTCCGTGCGCGCCTTGAGAGTGGCGCGTTCCCAGCAGGCCTCAAGAGTCTGGAGGGCGGACAAGAACTCGATCGGCTCCTGGTCATCGATCAGGCGCCACTGGGGCGCTCGGGGGGCAGTAACGCCGCCACCTACAGCGGCGCCTTCGATGACATCCGGGCGATCTTCGCGGACACGCCCGAGGCGCGCATGCGCGGGTTTGCCGCCGGGCGCTTTTCGCTGCACGTCGCGGGCGGGCGCTGCGAAGCCTGTCAGGGACGGGGCGTCGAGGTCGTGGAGATGCACTTCCTCTCTGACATCGAACTGCCCTGCGAAGCCTGCGGCGGCAAGCGCTACCAACGGACCACGCTCGAAGTGCGCTGGAAGGGACACAGCATCGCGGAAGTGCTCGAACTGGATGTGGAGCAGGCGCTCGCGCTGTTCTCGACGCATGACCGGATTCGGCGGCGCTTCGAACTCTTGCGCGACGTGGGACTGGGGTACTTGAAGCTGGGCCAGCCAGCGACGACGCTGTCGGGGGGCGAAGCCCAGCGCGTGAAGCTCGCGACGGAACTCGGCCGTCCGGGCACCGGGCGCGCCCTGATTGTCCTCGACGAGCCCACCACGGGCCTGCACTTCGAGGACGTGGCACGACTGTTGGCCGTGCTGCAGCGCATGGTGGAGCAAGGCAATACGGTGGTCATTATCGAACACAACCCAGAGGTCATGGCCAGCGCGGACTGGATCGTGGACCTTGGTCCGGAAGGCGGAGACGGCGGGGGCCGGCTCGTGGTGGCCGGGACGCCCGCTCAGGTCGCGGCGCATCCCACCAGCCACACGGGCCGCTTCCTCAAGAGCGCCCTGGAGCGCTGCGCATGAATCCCCTAGACCGGCCGCTGACGGTCCAGGGGGATCGCACGATTCTGGCCGAAGTGCACGCCGAGGGCTTCGCCGAGGCGCGCGACATGCTGGCGCTCTTTGCGGAACTGGAGAAGAGCCCCGAGCACGTGCATACCTACCGGCTGACGCCGCTGTCCATCTGGAATGCGGCCGCCGCCGGGCTGAGCGCCGAGCGGATCATCCGCTTCCTCAACGAAACGTCGCGCTACCCCGTGCCGCCCAATGTCGAGCGCGACATCGAGGAGAACATCCGCCGCTTCGGGCTGCTGCGGCTGGAGCGGCGCGGCGAGAAGCTGCTGCTCACCTCCACCGACGGCAAGCTGCTCACGCTCATCGCGCGCGATGCGGGACTCAAGCGCTTCTTCCTGCGCAACGGCCCGGAAAGCGATGGCCTCATCGTGCCCGACGCCCTGCGCGGCGAAGTGAAGCAGGCCCTCATTCGCATCGGTTATCCGGTGGAGGACTTGGCCGGCTACACGGCCGGTGCGGCCCTGAGCTTTGGACTGCTGCCGCTGACGCGCGCCGGAGCGCCCTTTGCGCTGCGTCCCTACCAGGTCGAGGCGGCGGAGACCTTCTATGCGGCCGGCACGGCCAAGGGCGGCAGCGGCGTGGTCGTGCTGCCCTGCGGCGCGGGCAAGACTGTGATTGGCATCGCCTGCATGCATCGGCTGCAGACCCAGGCGCTGATTCTCACGACGAACACGATCGCCGTGCGGCAGTGGCGCTCGGAACTGCTCGACAAGACGACCCTGACCGAAGGCGAGGTCGGCGAATACACCGGCGACAGCAAGGCCATCCTGCCGGTGACGATTTCGACCTATCAGATGCTCACCTATCGCCGCCGCCACAGCGGGGAGTTCTCGCACTTCGCGCTCTTTTCGGCGCGCGACTGGGGCCTGGTGGTCTACGACGAAGTCCACCTGCTGCCGGCACCGGTCTTCCGCGTCACGGCCGAAATCCAGGCGCGTCGACGCCTCGGACTCACGGCCACGCTCGTGCGCGAAGATGGCCGCGAAGAGGAAGTCTTCTCGCTGATCGGCCCCAAGAAGTACGACGTGCCCTGGAAGATTCTGGAGCGCCAGGGCTGGATTGCGACGGCGCATTGCGTGGAGGTGCGCCTGCCGCTGCAGCCGGAACTGGCCATTGGTTACGGACAGGCCGGCAGCCGCGACAAGTTCCGCATTGCCAGCGAGAACTCCGACAAGCTGGCTGTGGTGCAGGCGTTGGTGCAGCGCCATCGCGACGACCGCGTGCTCATCATCGGCCAGTACCTCGACCAGCTCGATGAGCTGGCACGCGACTTGGCCTGTCCGCTCATTAGCGGCCGCACGCCCACCTCGGAACGCGAAACGCTTTACCAGCGCTTCCGCGAAGGCGACCTCAAAGTGCTGGCCGTCTCCAAGGTGGGAAACTTCGCTGTGGACCTGCCGGACGCCAACGTGGCCATCCAGGTCTCGGGCACTTTCGGCAGCCGGCAGGAAGAGGCCCAGCGTCTCGGGCGCATCCTGCGTCCCAAGTCCGATCGCCGCCCGGCGGTTTTTTACTCGATCGTCACGCGAGACAGCCGCGAGGAGCACTTCGCCAACAATCGCCAGCTCTTCCTGACCGAGCAGGGCTACACCTACGAGATCCGAGACGTCTCGCGGCTCTGATCCGCGCGGCGGAGGGGCTAAAAACTCGCGCGATTCGCTGTTCCCCGTGCGGGCCGGGTCCGGTACGATCCACCGATTCCGTACCAAGGATCCGGCGTGACTGACCGGGAGATCACCACCGTGACGAGCAGTGTGCGGGGCGTTGCCCTGCAGGCGGTCCTCCAGGGCCGCACGGAGCAAGACCTCCGAGAATTGCTCTCCTTCTGGGATGGGCATGGCCCGCCGCCCGACACCTACGACCGTCTGGTCGGTGAACTCCAGCGGCGCATGTCCAATGAGAAGTCGGTGCGCAAGCGCACCAAGTTCCTGTCCAAGAAGCTCGTCGACCTGCTCAAATTCTTCCTGCGCGGCGAGGGCTACCGGGCCGATCTGGCCCACGTGAACGGCAGCCGCTCCTTCAGCTACCTCTCGCCCTTCGAGCTCAAAGCCGCAGTCAACGCTCTGATCAAACGTGGCTTCCTCTTCGTGGCCAATGGAGGCGGAACCAATGGGCATGGACAGGTCCAGGCCCAGGGCGCCACCACGGAGATCCACGAGAGCTACCTCGTGCCCTGCGAGCTCGGCGACCTGCTGCAGGCTTTCATCTGGGATGACGACCGGACCGTGGAGGAGACCTTCACGCTGCGCGGACAACTGGCGCGACTCGTGGAGCGCCGCGACCTCGGCGCCCTGCTGGCCGCACAGACCGGCAGCGCTCCGGCCGACCTGGATCACGCCCGCGCGGCAGAACTGTTGGCAGAGCAGGAGGCCGTGAGCCGGCGTCTGGCCGCCATCGACAACCCGCGTGTGCTCGAGATCCTGCGCTTGGTGGTCACCTCCTACGGCGGGACGGCCAGCCGCACCATGCTCGAGCGCAACCACAAGGGCCTCGGACGCTGGAACCGCAAGGCGCTGCAAGAGGTGCTCGAGTCCCAGATGCTCGGCACGGTCCGCCACCTCTCGCTGGGCGAGTACGGCATCCATCAGTTCGACGAGGTCGTGGTGGTCTTCGCCGAACTTGTGGAGTCGCTGCGGGCCTGCCTGCTGCCCGAGCCGCCGCGGCTCAGCGCCGTGCGCAGCCTCGGCGTCGACCTCATCTCGGACATCTCGGCCTTCCTGTCCTTCGTCGAGCACAACCCGATCCGGCTCACACTCTCAGGCAAGGTCTACCGCACGGCGGTGCGCAAGCTGGAGGAGTCCTTCATCCTCTCGCGCAACGCCGGTCTCGACGGAGCTTGGCTGTTCCAGTACCTGTTCGACTTCTGCCAAAGCCAGTCCATGATCGAGCGCGGCGGGGAGCGCGCGGTTGTGCTGACCGTCAAGGGCCGGAGCTGGGACCGGACTCCGCTGGAGAAGAAGCTCTCGCGGCTGCTCAAGTTCGCCTGCGGAAACTGGGTCTCGGTCGTGGAGAGCTTCCATGGTGAGCGGCTGCTGGAGCTGTACCTTGAGCAACTCGGACGGCTCAAGATCGGCGAGTGGGTTGATGTGAATGCGCCGGCCTTCGCCGCCCGCAACTACTACCTCGCCAGCCTGGATCGCTTCGGTGTGCGCGACCGCTACCAGAGCCGCTATCAGTTCGCGCAGCAGTCCGGCATGCGCGACCCGCACCAGCTGGCCCTCGCGCTGAGCGGCTGGGCGCGCGAGCGGCTGCATCTCTTTGGGCTGGTGGACCTGGCCGATGTTGAAGGCCAGCCCGGCCTGCTGCGGCTCACGACACTGGGCGCCAAGGCGCTGGGCGTGCAAATTCCCGAGGGTGTGCAGACACGCAGCGCGCCGCTGATCATTAACCCCGATTTCGAAATCATGCTCTTCCCCGACGGCGAAACGCACAACCTGGTCACCGAGCTGGATCGCTTCGCCGAGCGCACCAGCAGCGATTCGGTTTACCGCTACAAGCTCAGCGAGGCCTCCATCGAAAGGGCTGTCGCCGAAGGCTTGGAACCGTCGCGCATCCTGAAGACGCTCAGCGAGCACAGTCGCGTCGAAGTGCCTCAGAACGTGATCTACTCCATCGGTCAGTGGGCCGAGAAGGTCAAGTTCGTCTCGCACTCCGTCGTCTCCCTCGTGCGCGGACGCAACAAGGAGGTTGTGGACCGCATCCTGCACGACCGCGCCCTGCGCCCGCACGTGCTCGAACGCCTCTCGCCGACCACCCTGCTCATGTCCTCGGACCTCAGTCGCGAGCGGCTAGCCGAGTTGCTCGGGCCGCTGGGCGTCTTTCTCGATGGCTGAGCAGCCGTGGCAGGCGCCGCGGCTGCTCTTGGTGAGCCCCGGTGACCGCGCTCCGGCCCGCACGTTGGAGCTCTGCGCGGCCGTGCTGGCGGGAGGAGTGGACGCCCTGCTGCTGCGCGAGCCGCAGCTGGCGCCAGCCGAGCGGGCGCTGCTCGCCGAGCAGTTGCGCCAGATCACGCGTGAGCACGGCGCGCGGCTCTTCGTGCAGCGCGAGGTGCTGTTGGCGCTGCGCGTGGACGCCGACGGTGTCCACACGGGAACGCGCGGCCCGAGCGTGGCCAGCCTCCGAGAGCAAGCGCCTGCGCTCAAGGTGAGCCGCTCGGCGCACTGGCCGCTGGAGCCCGACGATCTGGGCGCTGATCTGCTGCTGCTGTCTCCCTTCGGCGAGACGCCGCGCAGTTGGCCGCGTCCGCTGCTCAAAGCCGAGCAGGTCGAAGCCGTGCTCGCGCGGCCGGGCTGTCCGCCGGTGCTGGCCCTGGGAGGTTTGACCGCCAGCGCTGTGCCGGCACTTCACGAACGGCTCGCGGGCGTGGCCGTGCTGCGCGCCCTCGCCGAGGCTGCCGATCCGCGCCGAGCCGCGGCCGAGTTGCGCGCCGCCCTCGAGCAGCGCTGGCCCCAACCGGCGCGCTTGGCATGAGCTTTCGCGAGACCGAGTTCATTTCCTGGGTCTACGCCGCGGCGGGCCGGCCGGCGCGTCTGGCGGTGGGGCCCGGTGACGACGCCGCCGTGTTTCCCGACGGACTCGTCGTCGCCGTTGACGCCGTCGTCGAGGGCGTGCACTTTCTCGCGGAGGCCGGGCCAGCTCTCATCACGCACAAAGCGCTCGCGCGCCCCTTGTCCGATCTCTGCGCGATGGGAGCGCAGGGCGAAAGTGTGTTCATCGCGGCGCTCTTGCCCCCCGACTGCGATGGGCGTGCGCTGGCCGCGGGACTGGGCGCTGCGGCGCAGCGCTTGGGCGTTGCGATCGCGGGCGGAGACACCAAGCGCGCTCCGCGCGGTGCTCTCGCCTTTGCCGTCACAGCACTGGGACGCTGCGCGGCGGCACGCCCTTGGACCCGCCGTGGGGCGCAAGCGCGCGACCTCCTCGCTGTGAGCGGCGCGCTGGGCGGCTCTCTCGCCGGACGGCATCTGAGTTTTCTGCCCCGGCGCGATGTCGTTGCGGCCCTCGTCGCGGGCGGCACCGCAGTTCACGCCTGCATTGATCTCTCGGATGGCTTGGGACGAAATCTGCGCCAGCTTTGCGAAGCCTCGGGCTGCGGTGCACGCGTTCGCGCGGAGGATGTGCCGATTCACGCCGACGTTCCGGCCGGGACGGCGCGACTGGAGGCCGCGCTGGGCGATGGCGAGGATTACGAACTGCTCCTGTCGCTGGCGCCGGGTCAGAGTCTGCCGCTGGGCTTGCAAGTCATCGGGGAGGTCACCGCCGAGCGCCACATCGAACTGATCCGTGGGGGGCATTCTGAGCCCTGGCCTGCGGGAGGCTTTGAGCATGTCTTCTGAGCTCGTGCACGACTTGCCCGACCTGGAGGCGACGGCCCTGCTGGCGGCGGAGATCGCAGAGGCGCTGCGCCCCGGGGATGTGGTGGCCTTGGTCGGCGAACTCGGCGCCGGCAAGACGGAGTTCGCGCGGGGACTGGGGCGCGGCCTGGCCTTGCCCGACGAAGGTGCGGTGTGCTCACCCTCGTACCTGCTGTTGAACCTCTATCGGGGCGGTCGCCTGCCCCTGGCGCACTTTGATGCCTATTTCGCCGGCGAGGCGGACGCCTTGGAACGCGCCGGCCTCGCGGAACTGCGGGCCGAGGGCTGGGTCGTCGTCGTGGAGTGGGCCGATCGCGTGCGCTCCATGCTGCCGGCTGAGGCGCTCTGGGTCGAACTGCTGCCCGGCCAGAGCGGCCCCAACTCCCGGCGGGCGCTCGTGCGCCGCGCCGAGGGGCCGCACGCTCCGGTGTCGAAAGCGTGACACCCGCGCGTGACCAGTCGGCGCAGCGATTGCGCCCGCGCGCTGGCCGTGAACAATCGGCGCCATGATCTCCGCACTCCTGCTGTGCCTGCTGGTCAGTCTGCCCGCTCAGACTGCGCCCTCCCCCTCGGAAGCCCCCTGGCAGCTCTCTCTCGATGAGGCCATCGCCCAGGCGCGCTCTCACAACCTGGCCCTGCGGACTGCGGCACTCGATGCCGCCGCGGCGGTGGCCTCCTTCCAGGCGGCGTGGGGTCCCTTCGACACGATCTTCTTTGCGAACGGATCAGCGAGCCGCGGCACGACGGCGCCCAGCGGGGCGAACTTCGTGGGCGGCACCTTCGTTGGCGCTGGCCCGAAGGTAAAAGCCGATGTGGTCAGCCTCACCTCGGGCTTCAGCGGCCAGTTCCTGACCGGCACGACCTGGGTCTTCGATGTGAACCTCTCGGGCGTCGAGACCGACGTCGGCGGCGGTTTTATCCGCGAGGTCTACCGCGGCAACTGGAATCTGGACCTGACCCAGCCGCTGCTGCGCGGCAGCGGCGACTATGCGCGCGATGCCTTGCTGCTCGCGCGGCACGACGCGAGCATCTCGGCGCTGCAGGCCGAACAGACCGCCAATCAGACGCTCATGGACGTCACGCGCGCCTACTGGAACCTCGTCTTTGCGCTGCGCGATGTCATCACGCGCGAAGCCTCAGTCACTCTGGCCACGGAACTGCTCGAGATCACGCGCCGCAAGTTCGAGCAGGGTCTGCAGAACCGCATCAATGTCACCGAGGTCGAGGCGGAGCTCGCCACGCGCCGGCAGGAACTGCTCACGGCCGTGACGGGGCGGCAAGCCGCCGAGGACGAACTGCGCCGGCTGGTGCTCGCGCCCGAACGGGACGAGGACTGGAACCGGCCGATTGAACCGACCACCGAGCCCGGCGGCGTGGTCGTCGTCACGCCTGATCTGGACACGGCGCTCGCTGTGGCGCGGCGATCACGCGCCGACCTCGAGGCGGCGCGGCGAGGGGTCGAACGCTCCGATGTTGAAGTGCGGCGGGCGGAGAGCCAGTCCGAGCCGCGCCTGGATGTGACGGGCGGCTACGGCCTGAACTCGAACGAGTCGAGCTATGGTCACGCCGCCAAGCACCTCGACGACATCGGCTTCAAGGAAGCCCACGTCCGTTTCGCCTTCGAGCTGCCGCTCGGCAATCGCGCAGCGGAGTTCGCGCTGCGCCGCGCGCAAGTGCTGCGCGAACGCAGCGGTGTCAGCCTGCGCGAGGCCGAACTGCTCACGGTGTCCGAAGTGCGGGCCGCGGTGCGTGAGGTACAGCTTCAGAGCGAGCGCGTGGTGGCGACGGCTGAGGCCACGCGCCTCCAGCGCGAGGTGTATGAGGGAGAGACACGCCGACTCGAGAACGATCTCTCGACGCCCTTCCAGGTGCGTCAGACCCAGCGCGATCTCTTCACCGCGATCGACAACGAGACGCGCGCGCGCCTGGATCTCGAGGTCGCGCGTTCCAACCTGCTGGCGGCTCAGGGCGTGCTGCTCTCGGTCCATGGCAGCGAGCGGCTGCTGCCGGAGTTGTCTCTCAGCGAAGCGCCCTGAAGCGTCGCGGAGATGCTCACGTCGGCCTGTACAGGCCTCGGCGCGTGATCTCGTGCCGCACCGCCGGAGCCAGAAAAGGCGGCTCGCGGCCCGCCTGCAAGGCTTGCCGAATCTCGGTGGATGAGGCCGGATGCAGCGGCAGCCGCACGGCGCGGTGCTTCAGCCGGCTGCGCTCGGCAGCCGGCAGTCTGCTCAAGAGCGGATCCCAATCGACGGCCTGCCCCGGCCGGGCCACCGGACAGAGCGTGACGAGGGACAGCAGTTCACCGATGCGATGCCAACTCGCCAGGTCGGGCAGCAAATCGGTGCCGAGCACGAGGAAGAGTTCCGTGCCTGCCGGCCAGGCCGCGACGAGTTCCCTGGCAGTGTCCACGCTGTACGACGGCCCGTGGCGCTGGAGTTCGCGATCATCCACGACCAGACGCGGCTGACCGGCGCAGGCCAAGTGCAGCAGTGCCAGGCGGTCGGCGCTGCTGGCCAGCACGCGGTCCAGCTTGTGTGGCGGCCGCGCTGCAGGAATCAGCAGCAGCCGTTCCAGGTTCAAGGCCTCGACAACTCCCCTTGCGACATGGAGATGGCCCTCGTGGGGCGGATCAAAGCTACCGCCCAGCCAGCCCACGCCGGACCTCATCGCGTCGCTCGGCGCAGGCGGCGCTGGCAGCTCATCGCAGCAGCGCGGGCGCTCAGAGGCTCAGTAGGCCGGGTACTGGAAATGCGTCTCGCCGGCGGCCTCACCCGGTGTGGGCTCGGTGAAGAGCATCCAGCCCACCAAGGCCAGCACGATGACGAGTGGCAGAATCCACCAGAGCTTGTTCTCTGCAAGGAAGCGACCAAAGGAGCTCATGGCAGGGTGATCCAGGGGGACCGGACGGAGGGCGAGAGCAGGGCGCGATCATAACCGCCGCGCCACGTCAGCGAAGCACCAGCCCAGTGCAACACCGGCTCAGCGCAGCGTGAGCAGTCCTACGGAGGCGCCGTTGCCGCGCCAGACATGGACAGCAACACGCGTGCCCTTGGGCACGTCGCGGATGAGGGCAAAGAGTTCCTCGGTGCTGTCCACCGTGCGGCTCCCGATGCCGTCGATGATGTCGCCGATGCGCAGACCCAGCAGGGCGCCTGGGCCGCCCGGGTCGACACGTTCGAGGCGCACGCCCTTGAACTGCGGATGGTCCACGACCTGCACGCCCATGCTGCGCCAGATCGTGAGCATGGGCGACTCGTCTTTGGCGAGAGTGAGGTCGACGCGCAGCGTGCGTGTTCCGCGCCGCACGGTGACCGGCACGGAGTCTCCGGGGCGCGCGCGCAAGAGCGCCTTGTTCACATCGAACTCCCAGGACACCGGCAGGCCGAGCAGTTCGACGAGTGTGTCGCCCGAGCGCAAGCCGGCCTGAGCCGCCGGCCCTTCCGGCTCCACGCTGGCGAGCGTGACCTCGCCTTCGGGATAGGTCGTCGTCGTCTCAAAGCCGGTCACGACCTCGCGCTGCAGACGCGGGTTCAGCAAATTCTGGATCAATGACTGCCGGACGCGGTCGATGGGGATGGCGAAGCCGATGCCTTGGGCATCGCCGCGAATGGCCCAGTTCAAGCCGATCACCTCGCCGCGCACATTGAAGAGCGGCCCGCCGCTGTTGCCCCGGTTGATGGGCACATCGATCTGGATGAAGTCCTTGAAAGAGGGGGTGAGTTGGCTGTTGAGGCCCGGGGTCGGCACCTGAACTTCGCGAAAGAGCGAACTCACCACGCCCGTCGCCACGCTGTTCTCCTGGCTCAGCGGGTTGCCGATGGCGATGACTGTCTCTCCAACCATGATGTCGGACGAGGTGCCAAGACGCGCCTTCACCAGCGGCCGCTCCGGGTCGGGCCGGATCTGCAGCAGCGCGATGTCATTCTCGATATCAGTGCGGATGAGCGTGGC
Organism: Planctomycetota bacterium; assembly: GCA_052387675.1. Taxonomy (GTDB): domain Bacteria; phylum Planctomycetota; class B15-G4; order B15-G4; family B15-G4; genus JBQTIY01. The sequence continues at coordinate 103,795 of JBQTIY010000002.1, forward strand.
CGGGTAACTCTGCTCGGAGCGGTCCGAGAGGCGCACGCGGATGCCCTCGTTGCCCAGGGCGATGACGTGGGCATTGGTCAGGATGTAGCCCTCTTCATCGATGATGACTCCGGATCCCAGGCTCGAGCGGCGCTTGTGGCTGCCCATGAGCTGGTTCCAGGGCGCCGGGATTTCCTCGAGCACATCCTGATAGACGCTCACCACGGCCGGGCCCACGTCGCGCACCACGCGCACGACCGGAGTCAGGCGCTCGCGCTGGGCGGGCGTCAGGCCGTCGTCATCGGACTGGGCCAGCGCTTGAGCCGGCGTGGTAGCCGGCATCAAGAGTGCCAGAGCAGTCAGCGCAGAGAAGACGGCGGGGCCTCGGCGAGCGGGACTCAAGCGCATGTCGTGACTCCAGCAGGAACAGGCACAGCAGCGGCTTCCATACTCCGGCGTGCATAGCCTCGTTGGAGCGGGCCGGTGCGGCACTCGTCCAGCCATGGTGGGCCCGGCCATGGTGGGCCCAGTGATGGTGGGCCCAGTGATGGTGGGCGCAGCAGGATTCGAACCTGCGACCCCCAGCTTGTCGAGCTGGTGCTCTAACCAACTGAGCTATGCGCCCACATCCCGGCGTGGCGGGTTGGGGATCTTCCGCATTCCTGCACGCGCGATCAACGCAGCGTCCTCCTGGGGGCCTGTCCATCCAGGGACAGCGGCGCTTGTGGGGCCCGGGGCCCAGCCTCTAGACTCCGGGGCCCTCATTCACTGCAAGGATCGAGCCATGAAGATCGGCGTGCCCAGCGAGATCAAGTCCAGCGAGAACCGAGTTGCCATGGTTCCGGCGGGCGTGGACGCCCTCGTCCGAGACGGTCACCGCGTCTTTGTGCAGCAGGGGGCCGGTCTCGGCAGCGCCATCCCCGATGCGGAGTACACGCGCGCCGGTGCCCAGATCCTGCCCGATGCCGATGCGGTCTTCGGTGAGGCCGAGATGATCGTCAAGGTCAAGGAACCCATCGAGGTCGAGTACCAGCGCATCCGCAAGGGTCAGATCCTCTTCACGTATTTCCACTTCGCTGCCAGTGAGCCCCTCACCGACGCCATGCTTCGTTCGGGCGCACACTGCATCGCCTACGAGACCGTGGTCAAGGGCGGCACCTTGCCGCTGCTCACGCCCATGTCCGAGGTCGCGGGCCGCATGGCCGTGCAGGAGGGCGCGAAGTACCTGGAGAAGCCGATGGGCGGACGCGGCGTGCTGCTGGGCGGCGTCCCGGGAGTGCACTCAGGCCGCGTGTTGATCCTGGGCGGCGGCGTGGTGGGCATCAATGCCGCCAAGATGGCCGCGGGCCTCGGCGCGCGTGTCACGATCATGGACGTGGACATGGATCGTCTGCGCTATCTCGATGACGTGATGCCTGCCAACGTCACGACGCGCTACAGCAACCGTCTGGCCATCCAGGAGGAGCTGACATCAGCAGACCTGGTCATCGGCGCGGTGCTCATCACTGGCGCCAAGGCGCCCAAGCTCGTGACGCGCGAGGATCTCAAGCTGCTGCCCAAGGGCGCGGTCATCGTGGACGTGGCCATCGATCAGGGCGGCTGCGTGGAGACGATCAAGGCCACGACGCACTTGGCTCCGGTCTACGAGGTCGACGGCATCGTGCACTACGGCGTGGCCAACATGCCGGGTGCAGTGCCGCGCACTTCCACCTTCGCGCTGACCAATGTCACGCTGCCCTACGCGCGCACCCTGGCGCGCCAGGGGCTGCGCCAGGCGCTGCGCGACGATCTCGCTCTGGCTCAGGGCGCCAACGTCATCGAGGGCGCGATCACACACCAGGGCGTGGCGCAGGCCTTCGGCCGGCCGCTCGTGGCCTTGCAGACCGCCTTGGGCTGATCCGTCGGCGGCTCTTCGAGCGGCGGCGGGCCTGCCTCGCCGCCTGCGTCGGGCTCATCCTGCTGGCTGGGCGCTGGACGCAGCCCTCCGAGAGCAGCCTCAGCGTTTCGACTTTGTTGGGCCGCGTGGCCGTGCTCGATGGGGACACGCTGCAATGGCCTGACGGCCAGCGGCTGCGTTTGCCCGCGATCGATGCTCCTGAGTTGGGCCGCCCGCTGGCGCAGGAAGCCCGCGACTTTCTGGCGCAACTCCTCGATGGCCAGGCGTTCACACTGCATCCCGAACGGCCGGGGCGCGATGACTATGGGCGTCAGTTGGCCGACGTGCGCGTCGCGGGCCGCAGTCTTTCGCGAGAACTCCTGGTCCAAGGACTGGCCTGGGTGAGCGCCTCGCAGGAGCCGAGTTTGCTCGCGGCGCAGCGCGAGGCGGTCGCGGCCAAGCGCGGTGTCCACGCGAGGATTCCGCAGGCACGGCCCGGACTGCTGGTCTTGACGGACCAACGGATTCACCGGCCCGGCTGCCAGTGGCTGCGCAAGGGCGTGGGGGCGGGAGATGTGAGCAGCGACCTGGCCGCGGCCTTCGCCAGCGGGCGCGCACCCTGCCGAAGCTGCCTCGTTTGGCCGCCGTGAGACTCGGGACTCGGCGCGTGAAGCCCCTGCGATGGACCGCTACAGTCACTCCTGAATGAGTGCTGCCACGGTCGGTGTCGGGATCTTCGTGCTGCTGGGAGCCTTGCAGGGGGCCACCGAGTTCCTCCCGGTGAGCAGCCACGGTCATCTTGTCCTCGTCGGCCAATGGCTGGACTTGAGTCGCGAGGGCGCACTGGGCCGCGAAGTCGCGCTGCACCTCGGCACGCTCGTGGCCGTTTTCATCTTCTGCCGCCGGGAAATAGCCTCCCTGGCGGGCCGGACCTCGCCGGGTTTGTGGAAGCTGGTCATCGCCTGCACGCTGGTGACTGCCGCCGTCGCGCTGCCCAGCGAGGAGTTCATCGAGGCCCGGCTCGCAAGCACGGGCTGGGTGGCGGCAGGCTTGGGCTTCAATGCCCTGCTGCTCATCGTGCTGGCGCCGCGCAACGACGAAGGCCAGTTGCGTGCGCTGAGTTCTGCCGGCTGGCGCGATGGCCTGCTGCTGGGTCTCATGCAGTCGCTGGCGCTGGTGCCGAGCGTGAGTCGTTCGGCCTGCACGATCGTCTGCGCTCTGTGGCTGGGCTACACGCGCGCCGAGGCCATCCGAGTGGCCTTCCTCGTGTCCATTCCGGCCGTGGGCGGCGCCATCCTGCTCAAGCTGCTGGGACCGGGCGGGGAGGCCGTGCTCGCTGAGCCCGGCCTCAGTGCCGGCCTCTTGGCCTCGCTCGTGGTGGGCCTGCTCGCGCTGCGCTTTCTCGTCGGCCATTCCGACGCGCGCTCGCTGCGCGGCTTTGGCCTCTACTGTCTGCTGCTGGGGCTAGTCGTTATCCTCGTCGGCTGAGCCGCGCCGAGCGGCCGACCTGATCACTGCTCCGCAGCGAGGCTTCCCCCCGACATGGCGCGCAAGGCACTTATCACCGGCATCACCGGGCAGGACGGCAGCTATCTGGCCGAGTTGCTGCTGGCCAAGGGCTACGAGGTCACGGGCGTGGTCCGACGGGTCTCCACCGACCACTACGAGCGCATCGATCACCTCATTGATCGCGTCACGATCGTGGACGCCGACCTGCTCGATCAGTCCTCGCTCGTGGCCGCGCTGGAACAGTCGCAGGCCGACGAGGTGTACAACCTCGCGGCGCAGTCCTACGTGCCAACCTCGTTTCGCCAGCCGGTGCTCACAGCCGAGTTCACGGCAGTGGGCGTGGCGCGCCTGCTCGAGGCCGTGCGCCAAGTGCGACCCGGCGCCCGCATCTATCAGGCCAGCAGCAGCGAGATGTTCGGCCAGGTCACCGAGACGCCGCAGACCGAGCAGACGCGCTTTCACCCGCGCAGCCCCTACGGCGTGGCCAAGGTCTATGGCCACTGGATCACGGTGAACTACCGCGAAGCCTATGGCATGCACGCCAGCTCGGGCATCCTCTTCAATCACGAGTCGCCACGCCGGGGACTACAGTTCGTCACGCGCAAGATCACGCACGCGGTGGCGCGCATCCGGCACGGGCTGCAAGAGCAACTGGCCCTGGGCAACCTCGACGCGCGGCGCGACTGGGGCTTCGCCGGCGACTACGTGGACGCCATGTGGCGCATGCTGCAGCAGGAGGTCCCCGGCGACTACGTGATCGCCACCGGCGAGACCCACAGCGTGCGCGAGTTCTGTGAGATTGCCTTTGCGCATGTCGATCTCGACTGGCGCAAACATGTCGTCACCGATCCGCGCTTTCTGCGGCCGGCAGAAGTGGACTTACTCCTGGGCGACGCCTCCAAGGCCCGCGCTCAGCTCGGCTGGCAGCCGCAGGTCGATTTCGCCGGCCTCGTCCGGCTGATGGTCGATGCCGACATGCGGGCCGTCCAGCCGTGAACGCCGGGCCGGGACGCAACTGAGATGCGCGCCTTCGTGACCGGCGGCGGAGGTTTCGCCGGTCAGCATCTGGCGGCGGAACTTCTGGCGGGCGGACACTCGGTCTTGCTCACCGGTCTCGGGGAGCCGCCGCAGGCCGGCGCCGCGCGCTGGGCAGAACTCGATGTGACCGACACGGCGGCCTGCCAGGCCCTGCTCGCGGCCGAGCGCCCGGAGTGGATCTTCCATCTGGCGGGCTATGCCCACGTCGGGCAGGCCGAGCGAGAACCGGAACGCTGCTTGGCGGTGAACTTCGGAGGCAGCCGGAGTCTGCTCGAGGCGGCGCTTGCCGCAGCGCCGCAAGCGCGCGTCCTCGTCGCCAGCAGCGCCGAGGTCTACGGACGCGTGCCGCAGGAGCGCTTGCCGGTGACCGAAGATTTGCCCCTGTCACCCGCCACGATTTACGCGGTCAGCAAGGCCGCCGCGGAGATGGCGGCGCATCACGCAGCGGCTCGCGGTCTGGACGTGCTCATCCTGCGCCCCTTCAATCACATCGGCCCGGGCCAGTCCGAGAGTTTCATCACGGCGAACTTTGCCCGCCAACTGGCGCGTATCGAACTGGGGCGCAGCGAGCCGGTGCTGCGCGTGGGCAACCTGCAAGCCGTGCGCGACGTGGCGGATGTGCGCGACACGGTGCGCGCCTACCGGCTGCTGGCTGAGCGCGGCCGCACCGGTGAGGTCTACAACGTGACTTCGGGACGCGCCGTGGCCATGCAGGAACTCGTCGACACGCTGGTCACGCTCTGCCCTGTGCCCGTGCGCGTGGAACCGGATCCGGCGCGCATGCGCCCGCTCGACGTGCCCTTCATCCAGGGCTCAGGGGCGAAGCTCGAAGCCGAAACCGGCTTCCGTTTCACGCGCGGCCTGCGCGACACCCTGCGGGACGTGCTGGCCTACTGGCGCGCCATCGAAGCCGGCGGCGGCGAGCGCCGGTAGGCCTCCACCCAAGGCTGCAGCCGCGTGCCCGGACACTCGGTGGGGTCCGCGCGAACTTCCTGGTGCGTCTTCACTGCGCTCGCCGGCAGGTCGAAGCGCTCGCGGCAACTGCCCAGCAGCGCCGTGAGCGAGGCGAGTTGCGCCTTGGTGGGTGAGGTGATGTTGAAGTTGCCGGTCAGGCAGATGCCGATCGAACCGCGGTTCTTGCCCACGCCCTCATGGGCACCCTGCCAGCGCAGCTCGCGCCCCTCCCAGATGCCGCCATCGGAATCGATGAGGAAGTGGTAGCCCAGATCGGCCCACTTGTTCTGGTGGCTCGCTTGAAGCTGGCGCAGTTCACCAGGCATTTCGCTCGGGCTCCAGTTCGGCATCGTGGAGTGATGAACCGTCAAGCGCACGACGGGCTGCATGGGGTCAAAGCGGCCGCGAATCGGCGCGGCGCCCCAGTCCTTGCGACGCTTGATGCCGGGCAGCAGCTCGTCGAGAGAGTCCGGCAGGCCCGAGGGCTTGACCGCGGGCTTGACGACCGGCGGCGGCGGCGGCGCGGGCTTGCGATCGAGCAGTGCGAGTTCCCAGCGTGCCAGTTCCTCGGCGCGGTAGGGAATGATTCGCTTACGGGTGCTCTCGGCCGCCGGATCCTTGGCTTCGAGCTGCGCAAGATAGGAGCGATAGCGCAGCGCCTCCGAGGGGCGCTTCGTCAGGGCGCTAGCCTGCGCATAGAGCCGGGCCGCTTCCTTGGGACGCTCGCGGCGCAGCTCGGCATCGCCGCGCAAGATCAGCAGCTCGACGGCGACCTCCGTCGGCATCTGGGGCCAATCCACTTCAGCACGCTGCAGAGCCAGGAGCGCCGAATGCGTGCGCTTGAGCTGGAGCAGCGACTGAGCCTGCACGAGGAGCAGCCGCGCGCGCAGCTCGGGATCAGCCGTCCGCGAGAGTTCGCGATCAGCGGCCGCGACGACCTCAGCAGGTTTGTTAGCCGCGGCGAGCGCTTCCAAGTCTTGCAGGAGCGCCTCGCCCGCACTCGGCAGGCTTGAGCCGTGACGGGCCCCGGTGGTGAGCGGTGTCGAGCGGGGCGTCGAGCACGCTCCCAGACCGAGCGCGAGCACCAGAAAACTCGCCTGCGTGACCGCGGTGAGCAGCGAGGCGACGACGGGGCGCGACATGGGATGCGATCCTTTCAGTCGCCATGCCCGGTTTCAAGCTTGGCGTGCGCGGTGGGGCGCCAGCGCAGGCAGACAGCCGCGAGCAGCAGGGCCACCAGTGCCAGCCCCGCGTAGGTAAGGCCGAGACTCTCGTCGAGCGAACCGTCCCAGTCGCCGAGCAGGAGCAGCAGCGCAAAGACCAGCCGGGCCAGGAGACTCTGGGCCGAGAGCAGTGCCGCACGGCCCTGCTCCGGAATGCGGTGGTTCAAAGCCGTGCGCCCAACCGGCTGCAGGAAGGCGAAGCCGATCTGCTGGAGGCAGAAAAGCGGAAAGAGCGCCCAGCCGCTCAACCCGGCCAGTCCGGCGAAGGAGCAGGCGATCAGCAGCAGCACCAGCGCACCCGTGGCGGCTTCTCCCAGTCGGGCGTGAACGCGCAGCACGAAGAAGGCGGCCAGGCCGGCCGCGAGGTTCAACAGGCCCAGCAAAAGGCCGTGGAGCCGCAGATCGTCGGCTCCGACCGCCAAGAGTGTGGGCTGGTAGAGCTGAAAGCCCACGCGCAGGAGCACGAAGACGGCCACGTACCAGAGCAGCACCCAAGGCACTCCGGGACGCAGCAGACTCAGCAGTGTGGTCCGCAGGGGTACACGCTCCCTTGGCCAGGACGACGGCTGGGCGGGCGGAGCTGGGAGGCAAAAGGCGACGGCCGCCGCAGCGAACATGATCAGGGCACTGGCGTGGAAACACCAAGTGGTGCCCCAGGAGAAGGCCACCAGCCCGCCCAGCACGTCCAGAATGGAGACGCCAAAGAGCCTCCAGCGGTGCGCGCGTGTCTCCTCGCGCAAGGCTTCGGCCGAACGTCCTTGGCCCGCCAGGAGTTCGTACAGATAGGCCGAGTCGGCGCCGGAAATCATGGCATGCGCCGAGCCGATGGCGGCCATGAGCCAGCAGCAAGCGACGAAGTCGCGCGCTTCGCCGAGCAGTGCGAAGCAAATCCCCAGACAGAGCGGCCCGAGCCGCAGCAGGGCCCGGCGGCTCCAGCGATCGGCCAGCCAGCCCCAGGGCAGTTCCGAGAGCATCATGGCGCCGTAGTACAGCCCCCAGAGCTGCAGGTACTGCGAGGGCCGGAAGCCGCGCTCGACGGTGAAGGCCGTGTACATGACCGGCACCCACGCAAAGGCGAAGGTGAGTGCGCAGTACCAGCGAAAGGCTGCGAGCGTCGGCATGGAGTTCCGCAGTGTGGGGCCGCATCATGACGCACGGCCGTCGTTGACCCGGCGAGGAGAGTGCGCCTATCCTCTGCTGGTCACAAGGAGATCCATGAACACGCTGAAACTGGCTGGCCGCATGTCACGGCTCGGCACGGAGACCGCCTTCGAAGTGCTCGCCCGTGCGCGCGCGCTGGAAGCTCAAGGTCGCAACATCGTGCATCTCGAGATTGGCGAACCCGATTTCGACACGCCGCCCAACATCGTGAAGGCCGCGCAGGACGCTCTGGCCTCGGGCTGCACGCACTACGGTCCCTCCGCCGGCCTGCCCGAACTTCGCGAAGCCATCGCCGCCGACGCCAGCGCGCGCCGCGGCCTGCCCATCCAGGCTGAGCAGGTCGTGGTCTATCCCGGCGGCAAGCCCGTCATGTTCTTCATGTTCTTGGCCCTGCTCGAAGAGGGCGACGAGGCCATCTATCCCAATCCGGGCTTTCCGATCTACGAGTCCATGATCAATGCCTGCGGCGCCAAGGCCGTGGCGGTGCCGCTGCGCGTCGAGAACGGCTTCCGCATGGACGTGGCGGAACTCAAGTCGCTCGTCACGCCGCGCACGCGCATCATCGTGATGAACTCACCGCACAACCCGACCGGCGCGATGCTGCGGCCCGAGGAAGTGCGCGCCGTGGCCGCGTTCGCGGCGGAGCGCGGCATCTGGCTGCTCTCCGACGAGATCTACTCGCGCATCACGTACGGCGCCGCGCACGAGTCACCGCTGTTGCATGGCGACCGGCAACGCATCGTCGTGCTGGATGGCTTCAGCAAGACCTACGCCATGACCGGCTGGCGCCTGGGCTACGGCATCATGCCCACCGAACTCGTGCCGCACATGGCGCGGCTGCAGACCAATGCCACGAGCTGCACGGCGTCCTTCACCCAGAAGGCGGGCGTCGAGGCTCTGCGCGGACCCCAGGCTTCGGTGGATGACATGGTGCGCAAGTTCCGCGAGCGGCGCGATGCCATCGTGTCGGGCCTCAACGCGCTGCCCGGCGTGCGCTGCTTGGAGCCCGAGGGCGCCTTCTATGTCTTCCCCGACATCCGCGGCACTGGCTTCACGAGCCGCGATCTTGAAGCCCGGCTGCTCGCCGAGGCGGGCGTGGCCTGCCTCTCGGGCACGGCCTTCGGCCGGCATGGTGAGGGTTTCCTGCGCTTCAGCTATGCCAACTCGCTCGAGTCCCTGCAGGAGGCGCTGCGCCGCTGCGCAAGCTTCTTGAAGACCGCCCGGGCTGCACCGGCCGCGAGCGGCCGTTGACGGCGACGAGCCAGCCTGCAGAGGAGCGGCCATCCAGCTCGGCTTCCTGATCGACAACCGCAAGTGCATCGGATGCCACGCCTGCACGGTGGCCTGCAAGTCCGAGCACGACGTGCCCATTGGCGTGAACCGCACCTGGGTCAAGCAGATGGAGAGCGGGGTCTTCCCGGCTTCCGAGCGCTCCTTCCATGTGCTGCGCTGCAACCACTGCGCTGAGGCGCCCTGCGTCGAGATCTGTCCAGTCACCGCGCTCTACACGCGCCCCGACGGCATCGTGGACTTCGACGACGGCCGCTGCATCGGGTGCAAGGCGTGCATGCAGGCCTGTCCCTACGACGCGCTCTACATTCATCCGGAGGAGCACACCGCGGCCAAGTGCAACTACTGCACGCATCGCGTCGACCGCGGTCTGCAGCCGGCCTGCGTGGTGGCCTGCCCTGAACAGGCCATCGTCTCGGGCGATTTGGCCGACCCGCTGAGCTTTATCAGCCAACTCGTGGCCACTCAGCCCGTGCTGGTGCGCAAGCCCGAGAAGGGCACGCAGCCTTCGCTCTTCTACATCGAAGGGCGGCCGGCGGCCCTCGATCCGCAGGCGGCGTCGGGCGCAGGCCGCACGCCCGCTGTGGAAGCGCCGCAGACCGGCGTGCTGTGGGGGCGCGAAGTCTCCGGTTACATGCTGACCAAGGCCGTGGCTTCAGGCGTGCTCTTCCTGCCGCTGCTGCTTTCGCTCATGGGCGGCCTGCTGGGCACGTCGTGGACCGTGACGACGGACACGCTGCTCGCCTGCGGCCTGCTGTCGCTGCTCATGCAAGCGTCCACGGCAGCGCTGCTCGTCGCGGACCTGCGGCGCCCAGATCGCTTTCTGCACGTGCTCTTCCGCGGCAATCCGCGCAGTTGGCTCGTGCGCGGCGCCTGGATCCTGAGCGCCTTTGGGCTCGTCTCCACGGCCTGGCTCTTGAGCATGGCCTTTGCCAGCGGCTGGCTCGTGAGTGAGTCGGCAGCAGACGCTTCGAGACTCTGGGCTGCTGGGCTGGGCTGGGGCACGCTGCTCCTCGCCCCGCTGGCTGCCGTGTACACATCCTTCCTGCTGCGCCAGGCCAAGGGCCGTGATCTGTGGCAAAGCCCGCTGCAGCCGGTGCACATGCTGGCGCACATGGTCGCGGCCGGTGCCGCGGGAGTCCTCGTGGTGGAAGCCCTGCTCAGCAGCAGCGCAGGAATGTCCCCGCTCGCGGCACAGGTCCTCTGCTGGGCGCTGATCCTCGATGTGCTGCTGATCGTCGTCGAGTGCGCTGCGCCTCATCGCAGTTCCGGCACGACCGCGGCGCTCGCGCTCCTCACGCGCGGCCCTCTCGCAGCGCAGCTCTGGATCGGCGTCGTGGGGGGCTCACTCGTGGCGGCGGCGCTGGCCGGTCTGTTCGGATTCGGGTTGGCGGCCGCGCTGCTCGCCCTGCCGCTCATCTTCTGGCGCGACGATTTGTGGTTGCGCGCCGCGCAGCTCGTGCCGAACTCATGAGCGCTGTCGGATGAGCCGCCGCGATCGCCAGCCGGGTTGGCTCGAGCGCGCCGCCGTGGCGCTTCATCTCATCCAGCCGCTGCCAGCCGGCGACCAGCCGCTGCCACAGCTCGCTCCCGGCGGTGAACTGCTGGCCTTTCCGCCGGACTCGGCCTGGGACGACTGGTCTGAATACGACGTCGGCGCCTGGCCCGAACGCAAGCTGCGCCGGCGCATGCTCGTGCCGACCACCTGCTTCAACTGCGAGTCGGCCTGCGGCCTGCTGGCTTACGTGGACAAGGAAACGCTGGAGGTGCAGCGCTTCGAAGGAAATCCGAAGCATCCGGCGAGCCGCGGGCGCACCTGCGCCAAGGGGCCGGCGACGATCAATCAGATCCATGACCCTGATCGCATTCTCTATCCGCAGAAGCGCGTGGGTCCGCGCGGCTCGGGTCGCTGGGAGCGCATCACCTGGGCGCAGGCCCTCTCCGACATTGGCGGCCGCATCGGCAACGCGCTGCGCGAGGGCCGCGGCAACGAAGTTGTCTATCACGTGGGCCGTCCGGGGCACGAGGCCTACATGGACCGCGTGCTGCGCGCCTGGGGCATCGACGGACACAACAGCCACACGAATGTTTGCTCCGGCGCGGCCCGCTTCGGCTACGCGCTCTGGCAGAAGTACGACCGGCCCTCACCGGATTACAGCAACGCTCGTTTCATCCTGCTCATCTCGGCGCATCTTGAGTCAGGCCACTATTTCAATCCGCATGCGCAGCGCATCGTCGAGGGCATGATGGCCGGCGCCCAACTGGCCGTCATGGACCCGCGGCTCTCGAACACGGCCAGCCGCGCGCAGCACTGGCTGCCCACGATCCCGGGCAGCGAGGCGGCCGTGCTGCTGGCCATGGCCAAGATCCTGCTCGATGAGGAACTCATCGATCGGAACTTCCTGGAAGCCTGGGTCAACTGGCGCGACTGTCTCACGCAGGGTGGGCTGGCCGGCGGCAGCTTCCAGGACTTCCTGGACAGGCTGAAGCGCGACTACGCCGAGTTCACACCGGAGTTTGCGGCGGCCGAGTCGGGCGTGCCGGCGCAGCAGATCGTGAACGTGGCCCGGCTCATCGGGGCCGCCGGCTCGCGCTTCGCCTGCCACACGTGGCGCGCGGCCGGCAGCGGCAATCTGGGCGGCTGGGCCGTGGCCCGCGCGCTGCATTTCCTCACGATCCTCACCGGCAGCCTCGGCACCAAGGGCGGCACTTCGCCCAGCGGCTGGAACAAGTTCGTGCCCGACCTGCCGCTCAATCCGCCCGCGCAGCGCCTGTGGAACGAACTGCACTTCCCGCGCGAGTGGCCGCTCTCGCACTACGAGATGAGTTTCCTGCTGCCGCACTTCCTGCGCGAGGGACGCGGCCGCATCGACACCTACTTCACACGCGTCTTCAATCCGGTCTGGACCTATCCCGACGGCTTCTCCTGGATCGAGATGCTCAGCGACGAAGCCAAGATCGGCTGTCACGTCGCGCTGACGCCCACCTGGAATGAAACCGCCTTCTACGCCGACTACGTGCTGCCGATGGGCCACAGCAGCGAGCGCCACGACCTCAACAGCTACGAGACCCATGACGCGGTCTGGATCGCCTTTCGTCAGCCGGTGCAGCGCGAGGCTCTGCGCAGGCAGGGCCGCACCGTCGAGCGCACCTGGCAGGCCAACCCCGGCGAAGTGTGGGAGGAGGACGAGTTCTGGATCGATCTCTCCTGGCAGATCGACCGCGACGGGTCTCTGGGCGTGCGCCGCCACTTCGAGAGCCCCGGCCGGCCCGGCCAGCCGCTCAGCGTGGACGAGTATTACGGGCACATCTTTGCGCGCGTGCCCGGCTTGCCCGAAGCCGCCGCGCCGCACGGACTCTCGCCGCTGGAGTACATGCGCCGCTTTGGCGCCTTCGAGGTCAAGAGCACCTGCCTGGGCCAGCACGACGAGCGGCTCAGCGCGGACGCGGCGGCCCGCGGAAAGCCCGACGCTCAAGGGCGCTGGCTCAGCCCCGAGGGCGCGCTGCTGGGTGTGGCGCAGGCCGGCGCGCCGCGCCGTGGCTTTCCCACGCCCTCTGGCCGCCTCGAGCTTTTCTCGGCGACCATGGCCGAGTGGGGCTGGCCCGAGTACGCCCGGCCCAGCTACGTGCGCAGCCATGTGCACCCGGCCCAGCTCGATCGCAGCAAGGGCGAGTTCTGCCTGCTGCCCACCTTCCGCTTGCCCAACCTGATCCACACGCGCTCCGGAAACTCCAAGTGGCTGAGTGAGATCAGCCATCTCAATCCGGTCTGGCTGAACGCCACGGATGCCGACGCGCTGGGCGTAGCCACCGACGACCTCGTGCGCGTCGAAACCGAGATCGGGCATTTCGTAGACCGCGCCTGGGTGACACAGGCGGTGCGTCCGGGAGTCGTCTGCTGCAGTCATCACCTCGGCCGCTGGCGGCGCAGTCAGGACCCCAAGGGCAACCGCTGGGCGGTGAACACGGTGCGCCTCGAGAAGAACGGCACGGTCTGGCGCATGAGCACGGTCGCCGGCCCGCAGGCCGAAGAAACGAACGATCCCGACACGCGCCGCATCTGGTGGCGTGAGGGCGGTGTGCACCAGAACATCACGCATGCCGTGCATCCCGATCCCGTCTCCGGAATGCACTGCTGGCATCAGAAGGTCACCGTGCGCAAGGCGGGCCCTGAGGACCGCTATGGCGACATCGCGGTGGACATGGCTCGCTCGCAGGCCGTGTACGAGCGCTGGAAGGCGCTCGCGCGGCCCGACGCCGGACCGCCCGGCCTGCGCCGGCCGTTGTGGTTCAACCGGCCGCTGCGTCCGGCTGATGAAGCCTATCGCCGCACTCCGGCTGCCGGCGCCGCAGGCGCCGCTCAGAGCACCTGATAGAGCTGGAAGATGAAGCCGACCTCATGGCTCATCTCCACGTGCAATGAGAGGCGGCCAGTGGGTGGCATCGCCCGCGGATCGCACAGTTCGCCCAGCGCCTGCAGCGCGTAGGTGCGCACGTAACTGCGTTGCGCTTCGTCGCGCAGAATCGCGAGCAGCGGCAAGAGGATCGTGCGGTCTCCGACGAGGCCCAGCCCATGCAGGACAGCCGCGCGGCGCAGGGTTCCCGGCAGGCTGCCCACGTCCTGCGCCAGCCTGTTGATGCGGGCACGCTCGCCCATCAGGCCCAGGGCCAGGATGCTCGAACGCACGAGTTCGAGATTCGGTGCCTCGCGCGCCCAGGTCTCAAACTGCTGAGCGAGTTCCGACTGCCCCGGCGCCAGGAGCCCGAGCGACAAAGCAAGGTAGCCGCGCAGGTAGGGGGAGCGTTCCTCGGCGAGCATTTCGGTGAGCGTGCCGACGGCCTCGGTGCCTTCCAGCAGTGCCAGGGTCAGCGCATACGCCGCGCGGTGCGAGGGCTCACTCGTCTCACTCAAGGCCTGCTGGAGCGCTGGGATGTTGCTGCGGTCGCCATCCAGCACGAGCCCGAAGGCCACGTGCGGACGAAAAGCGTAAGTGGCCTCGGGGAGCGCGGACTGCAGCCAGGCGCGTGAGACCGAGTGCCGAGCGCTGCCCAGAGCGCGCAGCAGATTGAGGCGCGTGGGCAGGTCCGACTCGCCCTCATAGTGGAGCAGCAAGCGGCGCACGCTGGGCTCGTCGAGTGCTGCGGAGAGTGCCGTGAGCGCTGCGGCGGCTGAGCGTCGCGCCTGATTGTCCGGATCGCTCAGACGGTCGAGGAGAAAGGCCGCCGAGGCCGGATCCGCGACACGCCCGAGGGCAGCGCTCACGAGCGCCCGGACCGACGGCTCGCGCTCATAGAGAAAGGTATCGGCCAGGCTGCGCAGGGGCACGGCCAGCGAGGGCTGCCCCGTCAGGCCGGCCGCGTAGAGCGTGCCGGCGCGCAGTTGATTGGACTGCGCCAGCAGGCTCTTCTCGGTAAGCGCCTGCGCGAGCGTGTCGAGCGCCTCGCTGTTCGCGATGAGACCCAGGCCGGCGGCGGCATAGGTCCGAATCTCGTCACTCTCGCCGGAATCTTGGTAGAGCCGCCGCAGAGTCTCCACGGCGGAACTGCTCTCCGAGAAACCGAGAGCCAAGATGGCCTGGCCGCGCACGAAGAGATCCCGGTCCTGCTCTAGGATGGATTCGATGTACGGCACCGCACTCGAACTGCGCAGCCGGCCCAGCGCGAGAACGGCTGCGGCTCGCACATCGCGCGGATTGAAGTCCCGCTGGATGCCGGGAGAACTGGGCTGCTTGGGGCGCGCGGCCGCCACCAGAGCCGGCACAACGAGGCTGGAGCGGTCGAGATCCGTCACGGGGCTCCAGGTTGCGCCAGCGCCGGCGGCGCGCAGCGACAGCCGCTCGCGCAGTTCGAGCAGCCACTCCTGATGGAAGTCGAACCACCACTCCCAGGCGGTGGCGGTGAAGACCAGCTCGGGGCCCAGCCCCGGCTGGCTGACCACGCCCTCCAGCACCGCAGGCATCCCGGGCTCCGGCTCGGGTGGCTGATATTGACCACCCTGCAAGGCCTCCGCGCTCCCAGCCAGTGCGCCCAGCAAGGCCACGCAGCGCACCGTCCGCAACATCGGCGACAAAAACCTCACGTCAGCCTGCTCCCGGGGACCAGCCTGAGAGTTCTACGCCTCAGCGCGCAGGAATGGAAACGATGACCGAGCGGCGTTGCTAAGATCTTGGACATGAATCCCCGCCTGCTGCTTTGCCTGTGTTCCTTCGCCCTGCCGGCCCTCGCGCTGGCCCCCCAGACTGCGCCCGCGAGCGCACCGGCCGCCACCGAAATGGTTGTGGCGCCGCTGCCCGGCACGGAGTGGTCGCTGCCCGAGCCAGGCACGGTGCTGCGCGCCGGCCCGAGTGCCGAACATGCCGGCGTCTTGACGCTCGACGGCGCCACGGTTGTGCGGCTCGGCGAGTTGCGCGGCAGCTTCCGCCAAGTCTTCGTGCCGCAGGGTTTCCCCGTCTTCATGCACGAGGATTACCTCGCCATCAAACCGAGCGAGGCCACGGCCACGGTCACCGGCGATCGCGTGAATCTGCGCTTGCTGCCTTCCACCGAGGGGCTCGCACCGCTCGGTCAGCTCGCGCGCGGCTCTGGTCCGCTCGTGCTGCTCGAACGCACCGGCGGCGGCTGGGCGCGGCTCCTGGCGCCGAGCGCCATTCCGCTCTACGCCCCGGTGACCTCGGTAACGGGCAGCGACCTGCCCGATGCGCGCAGTCGCTGGGATCGCAGCGTCTTGGATCGCGAGACGCGCCGCGAGGCGGCGCTGGAGTCCTGGCGCGCTCGCGACCCGAACTGGCAAAAGGAAATGGAATTGCTCTCGCGCACGGAACGACTGGCCGAGATCGACGTAACCTCGCTCGACGCGCCGGGCCTTGCGCAGCGGCGGGCGCAACTCGAGGAGATCACGCGGGGGGCCACCTGGAGTCAGACGCTGGAGTTGGCGGGCAAACTCCGCGAAGACGTCGGCCAGGTAGAGACACTGCGGGCGCAGGCCAGCCGTGCGCTCGATCAAGTGCAGCAGCGGCAAGCGCAGGATGACGCGGGTCTGCGACGCGAAGCGCGCATGCTCGGCCTCGGGTTGCGCTTTTCCGGTCGCGGCCAGGCCACGGCTCGGCAAGGCTCAGTGCACCGCGAGGGGCTCGGCGACGCGCCCATCTACACACTGCACGGAGCAGACGGCGAAATCCTCAAGCTCACGGCCTCGGCTGACATCGCCACGCTCGAAGCCCTCGTGGGGCGTCACGTGTCCATCGAAGGCCGCCGACTGCAGCTTCTGAACGTCATCGGCCCGGTGCTGGTCATCGACAAGGTCGTGTCGTACTCGCGCTGAAACGTCCGGCCAGGATGTCCTGCCGGGCGCGCTCCACCAGCCGGTGGAGATGCCGCAAATTGTGAGCTGAGCAAAGCGAGCGGCCGAGCGGCTCGTCGCTCATCAGCAAGTGCCGCAGGGCGCCGCGCGACCAGCCGCAGCAAGCCGGGCAATCGCAATCGGCCTCGATGGGCTCGCGATCCAGGCGATGCGCGTGGTTGCGCAGTTGCAGCGTGCCCTGCGCGGTGAAGACGGCGCCGTGGCGCCCGTTGCGCGTCGGCAGCACGCTGTCGAACATGTCGAAGCCTGCGGCGATGGCGGCCAGGACGTCGGCGGGGCGACCGATACCCATCGCGTAGCGCGGCTGATCCGTTGGCAAAAGCCCGGCGTAACGAGCCAAGGCGGCCTGCAGATCGGCTGAGGACTCGCCCACACTCAGCCCGCCCACGGCATAGCCGTCGAAGTCCAGCGCGCGCAGACCCTCGGCACAGCGCTCACGCAGGCGGTCGTCGAGTCCCCCTTGCACGATGGCGAACTGAGCCTGTCCGGGTGCCGCCGACGCGCGATGCGCCTCCCGGGCCGACGCGGCCCAGCGCAAGGTGCGCTCCACTGCAGCCGCCAGCCGCTCCGCTGAGCTCGGCAGCGGGGGGCAATCGTCAAAGGTCATGGCGATGTCGCTGTTCAGTCGGCTCTGGATCGCCACCGCCTCGCGCGGCCCGAGGCGCAGCGCACGCCCATCGATGGGCGAACGAAAGGTCACGCCCTCCTCATCGATGCGTGCCGTGTGCATCAGCGAGAAGACTTGGAAGCCGCCGCTGTCGGTGAGGAGGAGTCCGTCCCAGTTCATGACACGATGTAGGCCGCCAAGTTCCGCCACGACGTCCGAGCCGGGCCGGTCTTCGAGGTGGCAGGTGTTGGCCAGCAGCAAGCCCGCACCGAGTGCGCGCAACTGATCGGGGAAGAGTCCCTTCACCGAGCCGTAGGTGCCCACCGGCAGAAAGGCGGGAGTGAGCAGCGTGCGTCCCCGCGAGTGCAGCTCACCGGCCCGCGCCGCAGCGCACTGCGCTGAGACGGAGAACTCCAGTGCGGACGAGTTGGGCGCGGAAGGGGCGGGCGAAGCGGGGCCGCTCACGGCCGGCCAGCGAGTTGAGCGCCCGGGTAATAGCGGGCCAGGATCGCCTCGTAGCCGGCACCGCGCGCGGCGAATCCGGCAGCGCCGTACTGACAGAGTCCGACGCCGTGGCCGAAGCCGCCGCCCTCCACAACGAGCAGTCCACCTTCGAGCTGCGGCGCGGAGCGCCAGCTCGTCGAGAGCATCTGTTCGGCCAGCGGGCGGCCCTGCGAGAGGCGCGAGCGCAGTTCCTCGGCGCGCAGAGTGGCGAGCTGCTCGCCGGCCAGCACGGTGACGAGGCTGGGCCGGCCCGGGAGCTGATCGGGTGGCACGGTGAGCGCACTGAGTGGGGCGGCGGTCAGCCCCGCCGCGACGCAGACCCGAGCGACCTCAAAGCGCCGCGTCCAGCGGTAGTACGGTGAGTCACGGCAGTCGGGGCATTCGACGGCCTCGTCCATAACGCCGGCAGCCGCCGCCGCAAAGAGTGCGCGCGCCGGCGCCGTGCGCCCGCCGCACGTGGAGTGGTAATAGGCGTTCACTGTCGAGCCCTGGTGCTCAAGGGTCTGCCCGGCCGTCTCGCGCACCGCGCGCGTGCCGAGCGGCGTCTCGGCGGTTACCCCGCCGTAGGCTTGACTGCGCGTGTCGCCCCAGAGGTAGCCGCGCTCCGCGAACTCAGCCAAGGCGTAGCTGCGCGCGGCCACCGCCTGGGCCTTGAGGGCCTCGAGCCCGAAGCGGTCGGGCATTTCCGACGGCACGACGCCGAGCAAGTAGTCCTCGAGCGGCAGTTCGTTCACGAGCTGCGCTCGCCCGGATTTCAGGTCGTACTCGATGCGCAGAGCACCGCGATAGCGCCGGCCGCCCACGAGCAATTGTCCGCTGCCCTGCGCCTGCAGGCGCACCGGCGGCGGGCCCAGGTTGTGTTCACCGAGCAGCACGCCGGCCAGGGTCACCTTCAAGGGCGTCGCGGCGGGCAGACTCGAGCCTCGGCCCCGCTCGGCCCCGCGCTCGTCCCGAGCCGACCAGTCACCGGTCCAGCCCAGGCTGGGCGGCGTCGGCAGGCTGAGCCGGATCGCGACGGCGTGCGTGGGCCGCGGAGCGGCCGGTGCCGGTGGCGTTGCGACAGCGCGCCGGCTGCCGCCCTGGCCGGCACAGGCGAGGCCCAGCAGCAGCAGGGCGCTCAGCACGCTGCCCACAGCCCGTCTCACGCGGGGAACAGTCCCGGAGTGGACGTCTCGGTGCCGAGATGACGGCGCGCTGCATCGGTGAGCTGCCGGCCGCGAGGCGTGCGCTTGAGGAAGCCCAAGCGAATGAGGTGCGGCTCGTAAACAAGTTCCAGCGTGTCTTCCTCTTCACCCACGGCGACGGCGAGTGTGCGCAGGCCCGCCGGCCCGCCGCCCAAACGCGCCAGCGCCGCGAGCAGACGGCGGTCCATGTCTTCGAGGCCCAGTTCGTCGATGCCCAGCATGGTGAGACCCGAATTGACAATCTCCGCCGTGATGCGCGGCGACTGTTGCAGTTCGGCCAGGTCGCGCAGGCGGCGCAGCAGGCGGTTGGCGATGCGCGGCACGCCACGACTGCGCTGGGCCAAGCGCGGCGCGGCCTCTTCGTCGAGCGGGCAGTTCAGGCGCTCGGAGGAGCGTCTCAGGATGCGCTCGATGTCCTCGGCCGGATAGTGCTGCAGCTTCTCGATGATGCCGAAGCGCGAGCGGAAGGCGTGGCTCAAAAGACCCTCGCGCGTGGTCGCGCCAATGAGCGTGAACGGTGCCACGGTGAGGCGCACCGAACGAGCCGCAGGGCCTTGGTCGATCACGACATCGACGGCCAGATCCTCCATCGCCGCGTAGAGATACTCCTCGACCACGCGCGGCATGCGGTGGATCTCGTCCACGAAGAGGACGTCGCCCGACTCAAGCCCGGTGAGCAGACCGACCAAATCTCCCGCGCGCTCCAGAGCCGGGCCGGAGGTCTGGCGCAAGGTGCGCCCGAGCGTGCCCGCGATGAGGTGGGCCAGCGTGGTCTTGCCGAGCCCCGGCGGTCCCGAGAGCAGCACATGGTCCAACGCGCGGCCTCGGCGACGGGCGGCGTCGATCCAGGTGCGCAGATTGGCCACGACCCGCACCTGGCCTACAAACTCATCGAATTCTCGCGGCCGCAGCGGTCCTTCGGGCTCCTCGGCCTGCTGGCTCAGCGCCCGAAAGATCCCCGCCGCGCCTGGCTCATCCATCGGCACATGATACCGAGCCGGCGTGGATCGCTACATTGCGACAACTTACCGGTCGGCTGCCTTGACTCCCTGAGGGGCTGCATCAAGAATGGACCAGATTCCCGAAGGTCCCCGGATCGACCCGATGATCCGCGAACCAAGGGCCCAGGTGGCCGACCGCGGTACCAGGCATCCCGAACCCTTGTCCCGCGTCCCGAATCCGAAGGAAACTGATATGCGCCATGGCGCTTCGCTCCTGCTCGTAGCCCTCACGGGCTTGATCGTGTCCTGCGGCGGTGGTGGTGGCGGGAGCGGCGGCGGCGGTGGCGGCGGCGTCGCTGCAGGCGACGCGGGCAGCACCGGCACCGTGGGAGCTGTGGCGCCGTCCCAGGCTGATCAGCAGGTCCAGACGTTCGCGACAACGGGCCGCGATGGCGGCTGGTCGCAGGTGGACCTAGTTCCGGTCTCGGCCGGCAGTCCCGGCACCGGCCCGCTGGTGAACCCCCTCCAGGCGGCGCTCCTCGCAGCGCTGCAGACGCTGTCCGGCACCGACCTGAACAACAACTGGGCCGGCGCCTCACCCGCGCTGCCGACCACCGGCTTCGACACCTACATCACCGGGCTCGCACCGGGTTCCTTCGCCGGTTTCATCTTGGCCGCCAACAACCTCTACGACATGTTTCAGACGAGCACGGGTCTGGCGCGGCTGTCGCTCATCCTCACGCCTCCGCCCGCCTTTGTCTTCAACGGCTTCACCGGCGGCGACATCAGCAGCGACGGGCTGAACGACGGAGGCTCCGGACTCTTCTCGAACATCGCGGCGCTGCTGCCCGGTCGCGCGGTGCCGCCCAAGGCCGCGACATTGCCCAACACGATGGGGGCCGCTGCTCCGGCTTCCGGCCGTGGTCCCTCGCCGACCGATGAACATCAGTTCATTCAGATCGTGTTCCCTTATCCGCTCGACGCCAGCAGCCTGTTCAACTGCGGACAGGGCGTCACCTCCTTCCTGGGTGACAGCCTCCTCGCCGACAATGTCATCATCCAGGCCAATGGCGTGCGCCGTCTGCCGCCGGATGCCGTCAACGTTTTCGGGTTGGTCAACTCGCACGTCTCGGGAGTCGCCGTGATCGGCGGCGTGACCGCCGTGCCGATCGCCGGCTGCCCCGCAGCGCCGATCCTGGCGACCATCGACGCCAATCCCCTCAGTCCGACCTTCGGCCATGTGCCCACAGGCGCTCGCGCCCTCATCGGCCTGCCCAACGTCTTCACTTACATAGCGCATGAGAGTCCGGCCGCGATTCCCGCTTCCCCGGGACCCGCGCCGATCGGCGTCATCGGGCACATCGACTTCATCAGCGGCAATCTCATCCTGCCCAACCCGACGGCCGGTTTGGGCGGACGCGTCTTCGGAGGCCCGCCGGCTCCTGGCGTGCCGAGTTCCGTCAACGACTTCCTCAGCAATGGGGACCAGACCGCCGCGGGCATCGGCTTCGTCTCGATCGAGATCAAGCGCCTGCGCAGCAATGGCACCACGATCAACAATCCCTACTTCCACACCTTTCCTGTGGATCAGGCCCAGGTCGGTGCGGACACGCGCGCCGTCAACGGCAGCTTTAACCGCGGGCCTGCCATTGCGATCAATGCGGCGACACAGATTCCCCGCATCGATGTCCTTGACCCGACAGCTGATGTCATCGGGGTTTACAACGCTGCGCCGCTGAGCGATGCCGATGCCGCCATGCACAAGGTGTCCACTCGCGCACGTTTCCGCGTGGACTTCGACCGCGAAGTCGTGCCGAACTCGGTGGGCTTCTCTCGGCGGCACACAATTCACTCCGTTGCTGCGCAGGGCACCGTGTTCCCCTTCAACGGCAACACGCGCCCCAATAACAGCCCCTCCGGCCAGTTCGTCGGCAGCGTGACGAGCCCCATCGGTCCAAGCATCTTTTTGGCGGTGACCCAGCCGGCCGGGATCAACCGCAATCCGGCCAGCCCCTTGTTCAACCTGGTGCAAAAGACCAACTCACCCTTCGCCAAAGTGAATGGGGGCAACTTTGACGACGGCACCGCGTTCTCGCTCGCTCAGCAGGTCATGAACGGTCTGAACCCGACCGTGCACAACTCGCTCGCGCAGATCGTGCGCGGAGTCGTGCCTTGCGACATTTATCCGCTCAACCAGAACAACCTGCAGTCCTACATCATCGAACCTCTCGTTGAGCTTCCGCCCAATGTGGTTCTCACGCTGGGCGTGTCCACGGCTGGCCTGGGTACCACCAAGTTGGGCCGCACGGGCGTGGGCAACTTCACGCGCTCGGGTACGGTTTACACGACCTTCCAGGGGCTGAATGCCGTGGCCGTGGGTGAGGATCCCAGCCAAAAGCAGTTCGCCATCGCCAATGAAACGCTCATCAAGGTGAATGCCGGTCCGATGGACCTGCAGGGCAATCTGTTCTTCGGCGGCACGGCCGTCGCGATCGATCGCCTCGTGAACGGCAATCCGGCCGACGACCTAACCATCGGCGGATTCAATGTGGCCCGCACCTTCCGGACGGGTGCTGACAACGTCAAGCGCTACATCAACGCGCCGGTCTCGCCGCAGGCGCTCTATCTTGGATTCTCCACCGGTGGCCTCGGCGTGCTCGATCTCAACGGCACCGGCTACAACACGAACGTGCCGGGCGGCAGTCTCCTGAACACAAACAAGGAACGCTACACCCAGGTCTCGCGCTTTCTGCCGGCGCTCACGCACACCGGCGCTCTCGCTGCCTTCAACTACACGACGAGCGGCGCGGTGGCAAACGGCGGACACTTCGAGGCCTTCGGCCTCCTTGGCCGCTACACCTCGGGCACCGGCCCGCTGGCCGGCAACATTGAATCGGAGAACGGCATCGGTGCCGCCATCGGCACGGGCTCCATCGGCGGAATCCAGGGCACCAGCCAGCCCGGCATCAACGAAGGTTCCTCGGGCTACGAGACGCTGGTCTTCTCGGGCATCACCGGTGGCAACCCGGCCACGGCCACGAGCGTCTTCCTCTCGCCCATCCTGCGCGACATGGAGGTTGGCGACTTCCTCGACACCGTCTTCTTCGACAAGGACAACAGCTTCGCCTCGTTCACCTTCCACCGCAGCTACAACACGCCCACGGGCGGCGGCACGGTGACCAACTTGATCTCCGATCCGCCGATCCCGAACCCGCCGCCGCTGCGCTTCCCGGTGGGCCTGCCGCACACCTACCTGCTCTTCGACCAGGCGAATCTGGCTAAGGCTCCGCGGCCGATCGAGGGCAATGAAGTCTTCCCCGCCGACGGCTTCATGAATCTGGACGACGGCTCGGGAAATGGTGCGCTCGGTTCGGCAGCTATCAATGGGCTCATTCAGCTCAACCCGGCCTCAAACCTGAGCAATGGCGGCAGCTTCGACATCCCGCATCTGCCCAAGGCCGGCTTCAACTTCAACTTTGGATTTTTGAGCGGCTCGGCGGGCCAGCCCAAGTTCGTGCAGACCGGCCCGATGCCTGAGACGGCCACGTCCGGCACGGTCATCCTCACCACGCTGAACAACGGCGCCCCCGGCACGGCATCCAGCGGCGGACTCAAGCCGCCCGTCTATCAGTCTCGCCAGCAGATCGGCAACTACCTCTTCGCGGCCGATGGCGTGAATCGCAAGCTCCTGGCGATCAACTCGAACACGATGGACGTGCTGCACTCACTCTCGCTGCCCGATCCCTACGGCCTGGGACTCACCGCCGACTTGCGCAAGCTCTTCGTCAGCAACGAGGGCGACAACTCGGTCTCGATCGTCGATTCCAATCCGACCAGC
Source organism: Planctomycetota bacterium (assembly GCA_052387675.1). GTDB lineage: Bacteria > Planctomycetota > B15-G4 > B15-G4 > B15-G4 > JBQTIY01. The sequence goes on from JBQTIY010000002.1 coordinate 127,259, forward strand.
CCCTTCTTCATGACAGAGATCAAGCGCACCAAGGTCGGTGGGGGGCCGCGCGCTGTCACCTGCGGCCCGGACGGCGAAGATGTCTTCGTGCTCAACTACGCCGACAACACCGTCTCGATCATCGAGCAGGTCACGGGCACAGTGCGCAAAACGCTCCAGCAGAGCGGACTCAACCGCCCCTACGACATGGCTTGCGGCATGCGCGAGGTGGCAGCGCAGGTGGCTTTCCAAAGTGGCACATACCACGGATTCATCTCGAACAACGGCGGTCAGGACACGCTCTCGTCGCCTTCGGTCGTGGTCTTCGAGTCGGGCCCGACCGGCCAGGGCGGTCTGGGCTTCGACAGCATCATTGGCGGAGTGATTACCTCCACCTCGGAGATCCCGAACCTGCAGAAGATCTTGGCGGCACGCGGCATCACCTACGATCCACAGGCCAAGGCCAGCGACGGCGCGCTGTCGCTGGGAGCCTTCGTGGCGCACAAGACGGCGACCGGCCGCGCGGCGGTCTCGCGTATCAGCTACTACAAGGACCTCTTCCCCGGCCAGAACCCGGTCGGTTCGATCCTCTCGGTCTTTGGCGGTAAGGAGTTTGAGGTCGTGTCGCAGTACGTGTCGACTTTCCTCGGCGAGGCCTACGACGTGGCCCTGCCCGACTACAACCGCACGCGCTTCGAGAACAATGACTTCGCTCAGTTCAACAACCTCTACAACGCGGGCGGCACCACCAAGTCCACGCCCATCACGGCCAACGTGCGCAACAGCAAGTTCCCCCTGGCCGACGTGCCGCTGGCCCCCGGCGTCTTCAACCATCCGCGCTGGGAGCCCGACCGTCTTTACTTGTCGGTCAGCGGCAAGATCATCGAGGTCTTCGACCTCAACGGCGCGCATCTCAAGACGATCACGACCCCCAAGGACGTGAGTGTCCTCACCACGTACTTCAGCCAGTAAGGCTGCCGAGGCAGGCATGCCTGCTGCTGCGGACAGCGGACGGGCGCAGAGCGCGGAGGCTCAGGCACGCGGGCGTCAGGTGTGCGGCATGTTTGCGGCCATCGCTCCGCGCTACGACCTGCTCAACCGACTGCTCTCCCTGGGCCAGGACCAGCGCTGGCGGCGGGTAATGGTGTCCCGCCTGCCGACGATCCGCAACGGCGACCGACTCTTGGATGTTTGCACCGGCACGGGCGATGTGGCGCTCGCGCTGCAACGCCGCCACGGGGAACTGGCCAGCGTGCACGGCAGCGATTTCTGCGAGGCGATGGTCAACAAGGCGCCCGCTAAGAGCCCGGCCGGCAGCCAAGCCCCGCGCTATCTCGTCGCGGATGCCTTGGCGCTCCCTTATGCCAGCGGCCAATTCCGGGCGCTCACGGTGGCATTCGGTCTGCGCAACGTGCAGGATCCTGAGCGTGCTCTGCACGAACTGGCTCGGGTGTTGCAGCCGGAAGGCCGGCTGCTGATTCTTGAGTTTGCCCGGCCCCGCCAGCGTGCCTTCGCTGCGCTGTACCGTTTTTACTTTTTCCAGATTCTCCCGCGCTTGGGAAGGCTGCTCTCATCAAGCCCCGGCGACGCTTACCGCTATCTGCCCGAGTCCGTGTGGGCCTTCGCCGGTCCCGAGCAACTCGCAGCGGCCTTGCGCGCCGCCGGACTGCGCGTCCTCGAGCAGAAGCCGCTGCTCTGCGGGGCCGTGATCCTGCACGTGGCCGAGCGTCCCGCCGCCTGAAGTCGGACTCGGCGCGCTGGCTGCCGGAGAGTTGGCGGCCCTTCGGGGAGCAGCTCAGGACCTACGGCAGCGAAAGCCGCGACATGGGCCTGTCGCTGCTGCTGGTCTTGCCCCTGCTCTTGGCCTACGAGGTCACGACGGCCGTGCTCCAGCCGCCGGTGCGCAATGGCGCCGAGCAGATCGTGGCGAACTTTCTGCGTCAGCTCAGTCCCGATTTGCTCACGGCGCTGCGCCACGGCGTGGTGCTGCTGCTGATGATCCTGGCGCTCGTGCTGCTGACCAAGCGGCCGCCACGCGTGGCCCGGGCGCATTGGATCTTGGGCGAGGCGCTGCTCGGAGCTCTGCTGCTGGGACCGCTCCTGGGCACGCTGCTCGGCAGCCTGGGGCTCTCCGCGCCAGGCGAGCCGCTGCCCAGCCAAGCGCCCGTCTGGCTGCCCTTTCTGCTGAGTGTCGGAGCCGGACTCTGGGAGGAGCTCGTCTTCCGGCTGGCGCTCATGGGAGGGCTCCTGCTCCTGCTCGTCCAAGTCTTTCGTGTGCCGCGCCGCACGGCGCTGCTCTTCGCAGTGCTCGTCTCGGCCTTGCTGTTTGCGCTGTATCACCATGTTGGCAGCGCCGGCGAACCTCTCGCTCCCGGCCGATTCGTGTTCCGTGCTGCCGCCGGTACAATCCTTGGCCTCCTCTTTGCCGCGCGAGGTCTGGCGGTCGTGGTCTACATGCACGTGTTCTACGACCTGCTCTGCGACCTGCGGACACTGGCTTAGACCCGGTGGCACGCGTGCTCGTCGCGGTGACTGGCGCTTCGGGTGCCGTCTACGGCTTGGAACTCATTCGCCGGCTGCAGAGTCAGCAGGTCCCGACCTGGCTCATTGTGTCCGAGGCGGCCCGGCGAGTCCTGGCCGTTGAAGAGGGCCTCACGGCCGCGCCCGTCGCCTGGTTTCCCGACTCGAGCGTGCGCTGCTTCGAGAACACCGACCTGGCCGCGCTGCCCGCCAGCGGCAGCAGTGCGCCCGATGCCATGATCATCGCGCCCTGTTCGATGGGGACGGCCGGGCGCATCCTGGCCGGCGTCTCAAGTTCACTCATCGAGCGAACGGCCGACGTCATGCTCAAGGAGCGACGCCCGCTCGTGCTGGTGCCGCGCGAGACACCGCTCTCCACGCTGCATCTCCGCAATCTGCTGGCCCTTTCGGAACTGGGGGCCCGCATCGTGCCCGCCATGCCGGCCTTTTACTTCCAGCCCAAGACCTGCCTGGAACTCGTCGAGTTCGTGGTGGACCGCGCCCTGCAGGCGGCCGGCCTGCCACTGCCGCTGCGTCATCCTTGGCGCGGTGTCGACGGCCGGGATGCGCCGTGACCCAGCGCCCAGCCGTCCTCGAGATTGCCGGCGACATCAAGCTCGCCCACACGGTCTTCGCGCTGCCCTTCGCGCTGCTGGGCCTATTGCTTGGCACGCGTGGCACCTGGCCGGAGCCGCGTCTGCTGCTGCTGGTCCTGGCCGCCATGGTCTTGGCGCGCTCGGCCGCCATGGGCTTCAATCGGTATGCCGACCGTCGCCTCGATGCCAGCAATCCGCGCACCGCGGGACGGGCGCTGCCCGCCGGACGCGTCTCGGCCTCTGCCATGCTGGGCTTCACGGCGCTCTGTGGTGCCGGCTTCATGGCCCTGGCCTACTTGATCAACCCGCTTTGCTTCTGGCTCTCGCCGCTCGTGCTCTTGCTCTTTGCGCTCTACTCGTTGAGCAAGCGCTACACCGCGCTGGCCCATGGTTTCCTGGGCCTGTCGCTGGCGTTAGCGCCGCTGGCGGCTTGGCTGGCCGCGCGTGGCGCGCTCGACGCGGACCTGCCGGCGGTGCTCTGGCTGGCGGCCGCCGTGCTCTGCTGGGTGGCAGGCTTCGACATTCTCTATTCCTGCCAGGACGTGGCCCACGACCAGCGCGAGGGTCTGCACTCGGTGCCCGCGCAGCTCGGCATCGGAGCGGCTCTGCTCGTGGCGCGCACACTGCACGTGCTCATGATCGCCGCGCTGGCGCTGGCCCTTTGGGCGGCCGAGCTCGGGCCGCTGAGCTGGGCCGGCGTCGGTCTCGTGGCGCTGCTGCTCGTCATCGAGCACAGGCTCGTCTCAGCGCACGACCTCTCGCGTGTGAATGCCGCCTTCTTCACGGCCAACGGCGTCGTCAGCCTCGTCTTTGCACTCTTCGTCGGCACGGACCTGCTGTGGCGGTGAGCCGCGCCAAAGCCGCCGGCTTCTTCGAGATCCGTGCGGCGGCGCTGCAGCGCCTGCGCGAGCAGCCCCTGCCTGCCTGCCTCGTGCTGGCCGGTGACGACCCTTGGGTCAAGGAGCGCCTCATCACGGCGGCCAGCGAGCGCGCCCGAGGGGAGCTTGAGACCTTCGCCCTGCAGGCGGGCGAATCTGAAAGCGCCGGCCTGACGCGCCTCATCGGCCTTTGGCAGACCCGCACACTCTTCCAGTCCGCGCTGCTCATCATTGTGCGCGGCGCCGACGGGCTCGTGGCACGCGGCCGGCTGACCCGCCTGGAAGGCCCGCTGGAGCTGGGCGAGTCGCCGCACCACCTGCTGCTCTGCCTGGAAAGCCTCGACGGCCGCACGAAGTTCGCTAAGCGGCTGCAGGCGGAGGGCGGACTCGTGTCGTTGCCGCCGTTGCGCGACGGACCGCCGCCCTGGCATCGCGGTGGTGAGTTCCTCGAATCCGATCTCAACCGTTGGGTCTGCGACGAGGCCGAGCACCTGGGACTGCGTCTCGACCTGCGCGCGGCCGACGCGCTCACGCGCCGCGTCGGCAATGAGCCCGCGGCGCTGAGCCGCAAAGTGGAACAGCTCGGAGTGCTCGTCGGTACCGACCGTGCCATCACGGTGCGCGACATCGAGCGGCATGTGCGCTTCACGAGCGCGCGGCTGCTGCATCTCTTCGAGGATGCCCTGCGCCAGCACGAGCGCGCCAAGGCGCTCACCCTGCTGGATCGCATGCTCGCCGAGGGCGTCTATGACACGTCGGGCCGGCTCGTGCTGGGGGTCGAGGCGGCCGACACGGTCTTGCGCGGCTTGGTGGGCAATCTGGCACGGCTGCTCCAGGCGCACGGCGCTCTCGATGAAGGCCTGCGCTCGGCACTGGACCGCAAACCCTGGGAGCGCAGCGAACCGGAGAATGCCGCCCTCAGTGCAGCCCTGGGCGCCGGCGGCCGGCGCGTTTTCCTAGAGCGCGACCTGCGGGCGCTGCCCGAACCGGTGGCCGCCGAACGCTTCCGCCTGGCCCTCGCAGGGCTGCGCGCCCTGCGCGACGGCCGCGGCCTTTCATTGCACGCACTCTGTGCCCGCCTGCTGCGGGTCGGTGCTCCGGCGCAGCGCTCGTGAGCGCTGCACTCATCCGCCAGCTGCCACGCGACGTCGTGGAACGCATTGCCGCGGGCGAAGTCGTTGAGCGGCCTGCCTCGGTGATCAAGGAACTGCTCGAGAACGCCCTCGACGCCGGAGCCACAGAGATCCACGTGAGCGTGGAAGGGGGCGGGCTCGTCTTGCTGCGCGTCGCTGACAACGGCAGCGGCATCGCAGCGGAGGAGCTGCCGCTCGCCTTGGCAGCGCACGCCACGAGCAAACTGAGCGATGTCGATGACCTGCAGCACATCGCCAGCTTCGGCTTCCGGGGCGAGGCGCTCTCGAGCATCGCCGCCGTTTCTCGGCTGCGGATTCTCTCGCGCACGCCGGACACCGCCGCGGGCTGCGAACTGAGTGCCGTGGCCGGTCAGCTCGAGACACCGCGGCCGGCGGCCTGCACTCCGGGCACGGTCATCGAGGTGCGTGACTTGTTCTTCAATACGCCGGCACGCCGCCAGTTTCTCTCCTCGGCCGGCGCCGAAGCCGCCCGCTGCCGCGAGGTCTGTGCTGCGCTCTGCTTGATCCACCCCGAGCTGCGTCTGCGCTTTGCCAGCGACGGGAGCGAGCGGCTCGTGGTGGCAGCCGGCAGCAGCCTGGCCGACCGCCTCACGGCGATCCACGGCGAAGACTTCGTGCGCGAACTCGTGCCGGTCCAGGGCGCGGTGCCGGGGCTGGGCCTGGAAGGCTTCGTTTCCCTGCCATCCGCAGCGCGGGCGCGCCCGCGCGTCCAGCAGCTTTTCGTGAATCGGCGTCTCGTGCGCGATCGCGCCGTGGCCGCGGCGGTGCGCTCCGGATGCCAGGACTTCCTGCCGGGATCCTTGCAACCCTCCTGGGTGCTCGCGCTCACCATCGATCCTGCGCGCGTCGACGTGAACGTGCACCCGACCAAGGCCGAAGTCCGCTTTCGTGATCCAGACGCCGTCTTCCGCGTGCTGCGCAGCGCCTGTCGGCAGGCGCTGCTCGACGCCGATCTGCGGCCGACGATCCGTGCCGAGCACCTGCCCTACGCCACGAGCCAGACGGCACCGCTTGCGTCCAGCAGCGCAGCGCCCTTCGCGACGACACTCCCGTCGACGGCTCCTCGCGGCGCATTCTCAGGCGGCCTCGTGCCGGCGGAGAGCATCGCCGAAGGCCAGACTGCGCCCCTGGCGCTCTCTGGCCTGCGCCCGGCGGCACGCTATCTCCAAGTGCTGGAGACCTATCTGCTGCATGATGACCCGGACGGGCTCGTGCTCATCGATCAGCACGCTCTGCACGAGCGCATCCTCTACTCGCGCTTGCAGCGCGATCTAGCTGAGGGCAAGCTCGAGTCGCAGGCCCTGCTCCTGCCCGTGCCCGTGCGGCTCACACCGACTCTTCATGCGCGTGCCCTGGAGTTGGCCGCCGAACTGCAGCGCTTGGGCCTGCAGGTCGTGCCCTTTGGTCCTGACACCGTGGCCGTGCAGGCCGTGCCGACCGTGCTGCGCCGCGAGAGCCTGGACGAATTGCTGCGGGCGCTCATCGACCCTCCGGAATTGCACGGCGGCATTCCACACGGGCTCGACCGCCGGCTCTTCACCATGGCCTGCCACGCCGCGGTCAAGTCGGGCGACCGCCTTCAGGAGCAGGAGATCGAGGCTCTGCTGCGACAGGGCGCTGAACTCGAACACGATGCCACCTGCCCACACGGACGGCCGACGCGACTGCACATCAGCCGCGTAGAACTCGAGCGCTTGTTCAAGCGCTCAGGCTTCTAAGGCGCGGCGAACAGCGCCTCAGGCCAGGCCGTGTCGATCTCGAAGAGCAGCAGTCCTGCTTCGGTTTCCTCGAGCCCGAGATTCATCGCCTCAAGACCCTTTGACGCCGTGGGCGGAGCGCCCGGCGCGCTCAGCGGAACTCCTTGATAGAGCTTGATGTTTCCGGGCACGCGCAGCCCGCTGGTGCTGAGGGCATGGAAGTCGAAGCGCAGTCGCCAGGTTTCGTTGTCCGGAGCCGGCACGTCGAGACCCCACAGAGTGCCGGTCTTGACGTCGATCAGCAGTGTGATGAGCAGTCCGGTGGGGGTCGCCGGCTCAGTGGGGGCTGCCGGCGTGAATTCGGGTGAAGCCGGCTCACTCGCTGCGTCTGCCGCCAGGGGCGGCGGATGCGCCGCAGCGCTCTCGCTCGTCGCCTGGCGCTGCGGCTGCCAGTCGGCCGGCGCCCGTGCCGTGATACGCGCCACTCGGTGCGAGATGCCATCGGCATCCACATGCTCGGCCTCACCCGCCAGTTGCACTTCGGTCAGCCGCGGGATGAGCGCATCAAGCACACAACTCTCGAGCAACAGGCGCGACAGGCGCAGTTGCTCCTCATGGTCCTGAAGGTCCGTGTCGTAGGTGGCCGGGTCGTCGCTGTAGCGCACGACCGCACCAGTGCCTTCGTGTCGATACCAGGCCACCTTTCCATCCCAGCCCTTGCTGACAAGGGCGCCGGTGACTTCCTCCTGAATGCGCGTGAGCAGCCGCTCGGGCTGGCGCGTGTACCAGCGCTCGACCTTCGTGCGCACCAGCGAGCCGTCCTCGCCGCGCAAGCCCACCACGAAGCGCGCGTGCAGTGTGCTGGGCGCCAGCGCGGACTTCGTGGGGCGCTGCTGGCGCGCGGCGCGCTCCAGGAGTTCAGTCGCCGTCAGCGCGGCGGTGGCCGGCGAACCTAGCAGCGGCGCCTCCTGGGGCCACAGGGCCAGCACACTCAGCAGACAAGTCGCGCGAAAGTCCATGGGCTCGCCACGTTAGACTCCCGCCTGTCAGTGGGCAACACACCCCAGCGGAGTGGCTCGTGAAGGGCTGGAGCATCGCGTTGCTGCTGTGCGCTGCGCTGGCGCCCTTCCTGGCCAGCCGTCACTGGCCGGAAATCCACGACGATGTGATCCTGCGCGGACCGGGCAGCCTCGCCGCCGACCAAAGCCTCGGCTTCGCCGAACTCGTCCGGGCCGACCTCTTCGGCGACCGGCAACAACTCACCGGTCTCTCGGGATTCTGGCGGCCTGCGCTCGTGCTGCAGGCACGTGCGGAGTTCTGGATCACAGACGGCTCGCCGCGCGCTCGGGCCTGGCTCGGGCATGTCATGAATCTGCTGTTGCACGCCCTCGCCACCCTGGGCCTCTGGCACCTAGTGCAGAAGCTGGGCTGCAGTGCACCGGTGGCACTGCTCGCGGCGACGCTCTTCGGTGTCCATCCGGTGCACGCCGAGCCCGTCGCCTGGATCTCAGCCCGCAGCGACCTGGGTTCGGCGGCCCTGGGGCTCTGGGGCATCGTCTGGACGCTGCGCAGCTGCGGCCCTTCGGCCGCACTCGCTCAACAGCCCCGGCGAACAGGACTCCTCTGCCTGGCCGGGTGCTCCCTGCTGGGAGCGCTCTTCTTCAAGGAATCCGCCCTGCTCCTCGTGTTGCTGGCAGCACTGTTGCCACGGCTGGTGGGCTCGAGCTGGACCCGCGCGCTGGCACTGCCTGTGGGAGTGCTGGCCCTCTACGGCGGCCTGCGCGTGCTGCTCTTCGAACGCGGGCTCGATCCGACGGCCTGGCTGGGCCCCGATTCGCTGGCGGTTCGGTGGTGGACGTGGCTCTCGACCGTGCCCGAGTTTCTGCGCCTGTGTCTCTGGCCCGGGCCGACCGTGCCGGTGCGCCCCATCCCGCCTGCCGAAGGGTGGGGCGCTGCGGGCGTCATGCCTGGGCTGCTGGCCCTCGCCGTGCTGCTGCTGCTCGCCGGACTGTGCTGGCGCCGGCGCTGGGCGGCGGCTTGCTTGGCCGCGCTGCTCATGCTGGGCTCACTGCTTGTGCTCGCGCCTTGGGTGCGCATCCCGCTCGGCTTCACCGAGACGTCGGCGCCGCTCGCCGAGCGCTACACCTATCTCGCCGCCGCCGCGCCGGGGATCCTGCTGGGCCTGCTGCTGCAAAACCACCTCGCGCGCTCGCCCGGCTTGGCGTTTCTCCTGACTGCGGTGCTGGCGACCGCGCTCGCGCCGATCGCTTCGGCTCGCGCCCAGCCCTATCGCTCCGACGAAGCGCTGGCGCGTGCCAGCCTGGCGCAAAGCCCGCGCTCCGCCAATCTGCACAACAGCCTCGGCGTCGCTCAATTGGAGCAATTTCGCGTGAGCCAGGAACTGGCCATGGGGGAGTTGGCACTCGCATCCTTCGAGCGCGCCTTGGCCTACGATTCCGGACTCGTGCTCGCGGCGATCAACCGGATGTTCGTGCTGGCCCTGCTCGGCCGGCAGGATGACGCCGAGGCAGCTGCGCACCATCTGGAGCAGCGCTTCGGCGGCGACCGAATGGCCCTCACGGCGCTGGCCGAATGGTCGCGAGTGCACGGCCGCACGAAGGAGGCGGAAGCCTTCGCGCAGCGCGCGGCAGACGCGTCACGTGCAGCGCCTCAGCGCTGAACGCGGCGACCTTGGTGCCGAAGGGGGGACTTGAACCCCCACTAGGTTGCCCTAACTAGACCCTGAATCTAGCGCGTCTGCCATTCCGCCACTTCGGCACGGAAAGGGCGCGGGATTGTAGACAATGCTCCGCGCATGGCAAAGCCCAAGGAACCGACGCTGCGCACCGTCTGCGTGCACCGCAAGGCGCGCTTCGACTATGAGATCGTCGAGCGCGTGGAGCTCGGCCTCGTGCTGCTGGGAGCAGAGGTGAAGGCTTTGCGCGAAGGAAAGGGCAACCTCACCGACGCCTACGTGGCCTTTCGGCGCGGGCGTCCCACGCTCATCAACCTGGAAATCTCGGCTTACAGCCATGACCGCAGCGGCCAGCACGTGCCCCGGCGCCCTCGGGCGCTGCTTGCCAAGGCCACCGAGGCCCGCCGCCTGGAGGCGCGCTGCAAGGAAAAGGGGCTCACGCTCGTGCCGCTCTCGGTCTACTTCAAGGGCCCCTGGGCCAAGGTCGAAGTGGCGCTGGCGCGCGGCAAGTCCAAGGGCGACAAGCGACAAGTCTTGAAGAAACGCGAGGCGCTGCGCGACATCGACCGGGACGTGCGCCGACGGCACTGAGCCGGCCTGCAGGCCCGTGGGGCGCCTGGCTCAGCGTGCTAGAATGCTCGCTCGTGCTGTGGGGGCGACATGGTTTCGACCGGGTTGCCGTCCTGCTCGAGTGGCGTGCCGAGGTTCCAGGAGGCCTCGTAAAACCCCTGGAAAATTTAACTGCGAACAACAACTTCGCACTGGCTGCCTGAAAAACAGGTATCCCGTTTCTCCGGTCCTCGCCCGCGGGGCCGGAGGAACGACACCAGCGGGCTGGCCGAAGCTCCTTCTGTCCGGAGGGGCCAGGTGAGATCAATCGGGCTGGCCGTGCGGTGGATCCTGTCGACCGGAGACCCGTGTGGCGACATTCGTAGAGTCGATCGACTACGCACGTAGAGGCTCTTGCGGGGGCGCTTTGGGACGCGGGTTCGATTCCCGCCGCCTCCACCATCACGAAGTCGCGCTGGCAACCCAGCCAGCGCCTTGATGATCGCCGGCCGAGGCTGATAATCCCCGGGCCTCGCCGAAGACCATCCTCAGCCGGAATGCCCTCCTTGCGTCGCTTGCGCCCGTTGGCCCTGCTCTTCGGCCTGCTCGTGACCACCGCGGTTGGCTGCCAGCAGTCCGAAGAACTCCGCGCGCGCATCATCAGCCTCGACCGGGACTGGCGGCTGGCAGAGATGCCTCAAGATTCTTTCGGTGAGATGCTGGAGGCGATTGCTGAGCTCGGCGAGCACTCTGCGAGCAACGAGCGTCACCTCGCCAGCATCCCCGATCTGCTGCGGTTGGTGCTGCTGAACCCTTCCGCGCATGTGCGCGCACAGGCGCTGCGCACGGCCTGGCGCCTCGGCGCCGATCTCCCGGGGGAGCCCTGGCGCACTGAGCCACTGGAGCGCAAGAGTTTCAACGAGCGCACGGCGCGGCTGGAGGCTTTGCTGTTCGCGGAGCCGGCCGCCGCTGAGAACGAGACCGAACTTCTGGAACTCGCTCACTGGCTCGGAGCCTTTCGCGTCGAGCCAGCCGGGGATGAGGAGCTGCGCGTCGCACTCTCGATCGCCGAAGTCAGCACCAGTCGTGCACTCTGGGACAGCGGTCCAGTGGCTGACGCCTTTCGGCGTCATGTCGCCGGCAGCCTGCACCATGCGCTCACGGTCCTCACTCTGCATGCGGCTTACGATGCCTATCCCGAGGTCCGCGAAGCGGCGCTGGCCGGCGCACGGCACATCGAGCCGCAACTCGCCCTGCAACTCGTGGGAGGGGTGCTCGAACGGGAAGAAGACTCCGCGGTGCTGTTGGCGGCGCTGGAGACAGCCGCGCAATTGGCCGCGGCTTGGCCTGGCGCGGAGGTGACGCGCCTCTTGGCGCCCTTGGCCAGTTCCAATGACGTGGCTGTGCGCCAGCGTGTGGCCCAGATCCTTAGCTTGGCAGCGACCTGATGCGCGTCGTCGTGCTCGAGGACTCGCTGCTGTACGACGGACGCCAGCTGGCCACGGCCTTCCTCGATCGGCACGCGCCGGGCGCGCAGGATGCCCTGGTGCTCTTCGAGGGCGGCGCGGATGTGCCCACAGAGGCCTTGGTAGACCTCGAGGATGCCGAGGCGGGCGATTGCATTTTCAGCCCGCGCATGGTGCACGCTCTCGTGGAGCACCGCGGACTGCAGCTCGTTGAAGCGGTCTGGCGCCAGCGGCTCATGGTGCGGCTGGCGGCAGCCTGGCTCGCCGGTCGCTCCGGCCGCACGATTGATGTGCGTGGCAACGACCTGTACTACGCCGACGGAAAACTCTCCGTCTCGGTCGCCACGACGTCGCCGCGCGGCACACTCACGCACTTCGCCGTGAATATCGAAACCGCGGGCGCCCCGGTGCGAGCGGCCGGTCTACAGGATCTGCGCATCAACCCGCGCGAGTTTTTGCAGGCGCTGGGCCGGCTCTATGCCGAGGAGGTCGCAGCCGTGCTGCACGCGGCCGGAAAGGTCCGGCCAGTCGCATGAGCAGCCGCCCTTCAGCCCTGCGCAGTGCGCTGTTCAACGTAGCCAAGATCGGCCTGGCCGTCGCGCTGGTCTGGTGGGTTCTCGACACCGCCGGCGGCTGGGAGAAGGTGCGCGACAGTCTGAGCGGCATCGATCGCCGGCTGTGGTTCATCGGGCTGAGCTGTCTGTTTCTCGGCTCCTGCATTTCGATTTTGCGCTGGTACCTGCTCATGCGCTCGGTGGGCCTCGACACGACGCCGTGGGCGGTCTTCCGTCTGGGTTGGATCGGAGTCTTCATGAGCAACGTCGTGCCCGGGCTCACGGGCGGCGATCTCGTGAAGGCCTACTACGTGACGCGAGACCATCCGACGCAGCGCGCCGACGCGGTCATCTCTGTGATCGTCGACCGCGTCATCGGCATCGTCGCGCTGGCGCTCATCGCCGCGGTCATCATCCCCTTCGACCTGCAGCGTTATGGCGAAGCCGCCCTCGGGATCTACGGCTTCCTGGCAGCGGCAGCGCTGGGCTTCGTGGTGGTCTTCTCACGGCGCATCAAGGCCAAGCTGCGCGAGCTGGCGGCGCGGATCTTTCCTCAGCGCGTCAGCGACGGCACGAGCCTGCTGGCGCGCATCGACCGCGCGGTTTCGATCTACCGGCAGCGCCTCGGCATCATGGCGGTGGCGCTCGGCATGTCGCTGGCGGTGCATCTGCTGCTCATCGTGGCCATGGCTTGCTTCGGCGATGGGCTGGCTGCCGGCGCCGACCCGCAGGCCCATGCTGACCTGCTGCAACTCGGCCACCTCAACCTGAGCGTCTACTGCTCGGTGATCCCGATCATCATGATTATCTCGTCGCTGCCGCTCGCACCGGCCGGCTGGGGTGTGGGTGAAGTCGTCTTCGTCCATTTCTTCGCCACGGCCGGTGTCTCAGGTTTTGCGGCCACTTCGCTGTCGCTGACCTACCGGCTGTCCAACACCTTGCTCTCGCTGCTCGGCGGCCTCTTTCTGGCCCTCGATCGCAAGAAGATGGGCGTGGCGAAGGCACAGGCCGCCGGTGCCGCGCAGGACGGCGACCCCTCCCAATCCCCTGGAGACTCTGCATGACGTTGCTCGTCGTCGGTTCGGTGGCCTTTGACACGGTGGAGACGCCCTTTGGCCGCGCGGAGCGCGTGCTGGGCGGCTCGGCCACCTTCTTTCTCTATGCGGCCAGCTACTTCACCAAGCAGCGCTTGGTGGGCATCGTCGGCAATGACTTTCCGCGCGAGTTTCTGGACGAGTTCGTCAAGCGCGACGTGGACATCTCCGGACTGCAGGTCTCCGTGGAGGGACGCACCTTCCACTGGACAGGCAAGTACGAGGGCGACATGAACGCCGCGCAGACACTGGGTGTCTCGCTCAACGTGCTGGGGGACTACAAGGCCGCCGTGCCGGAGTCCTTTCGCGACAGTCCCTACGTCTTCCTCGCCAACGACCACCCGCAGACGCAGCTCGATGTGCTGGCCTCCGTGCGCGGCACGCCCTTCTCGGTGGCCGATACGCGCGACTTCTGGATCTCCGAGGAGCCCAAGAAGTTGGCGCTCTTGCTGCAGCGCGTGAACGGCCTGGTGCTGAACGAGCACGAGGCGCGCCTGCTGACCGGGCAGTCGAATCTGGTGCGCGCGGGACGCGAAATCTTGCGTCGCGGACCCGGCTTTGCCGTGATCAAGAAGGGTGAGCATGGCGCACTGCTCTTCTCGAGCGAGGGCACCTACGCCATCCCGGCCTACCCTCTAGAGGTCGTCAAAGATCCCACTGGCGCCGGTGACGCCTTCGCCGGCGGGATGATGGGCTACCTCGCTTCCACCGGGAAGACCTCGCTCGAGGCCATCCGGCGGGGCCTGACCTACGGCACCATCACGGCCTCCTTCGCTGTCGAGGATTTCTCGGTGGAACCCTTCCGCCGGGTCAATCAGGCCCTGCTGAATGACCGACACGACGCCTTCTTGAAGGCCATCCGCTTCTAGGGGCGGGCCTCCAAAAGTCGGGCCGTAACGGCGAGACCGCCGGGCCGACTGGGGTGCAAAGCGCCTTTTTCAAATTTCCCGCTCGGAAAGGCGCCGGCGGATGTTAAGCCTGTGTTAGGTATCCGACGAGCGGGATGGCCCCTCGACTCGGAGCACACAGCGCATGACCACCAAGGAGACTGAAAGCATGGTTCAGGCCGGAAATTCCCACTCGGGCAATGGCAGTTCACTGAACAGTCCCTCGAGCAAACTCCCGGGTTCTGTCCCGGCCGCCCCGGCCAGCCCGGCGCGCTCGGCCGGAAGCGCGGCTGTGCCCAGCAAGTCCACGCTGTCGGCCGAGGTCGACCTCACGCTGGCGCAGATTGAGAAGCAGTTCGGCAAGGGTTCGATCATGCGCCTGGGCGACCGGCCCGAAGTGGCCATTGAAGGCGTGTCCACCGGCTCACTCTCGCTCGACATGGCGCTCGGTGGCCCGGGCGTGCCGCGTGGCCGAGTCATCGAGATCTTCGGTCCGGAATCCTCCGGCAAGACCACCCTCACGCTCCACGTGCTGGCCAATGCCCAACGCGCGGGCGGAGCCTGCGCTTTCATCGATGCTGAGCACGCGCTCGACCCGAGCTACGCACGCAAGCTGGGTGTCGACACCGACAACCTCATCCTTTCACAGCCGGACACCGGCGAGCAGGCGCTCGAGATCTGCGACATGCTCGTGCGCAGCAACACCTTCGCGGTGGTCATCGTGGACTCGGTGGCGGCCCTCGTGCCCAAGGCTGAACTTGAGGGCGAGATGGGCGACACGCATGTGGGCCTGCAGGCGCGGCTCATGTCGCAGGCACTGCGCAAACTCACCGGCAGCATCGCCAAGACGGGCACCTGCGTGATCTTCATCAACCAGATTCGCGAGAAGATCGGCGTCTTCTTTGGCAGCCCGGAGACGACGACCGGCGGCCGTGCGCTGAAGTTCTACTCGTCGGTTCGACTCGATATCCGCCGCATCGGCGCCATCAAGTCGGGTGAGGAAGCCATCGGTAACCGCACGCGGGTTACGGTGGTCAAGAACAAGATGGCCCCGCCCTTCCGGAAGGCGGAGTTCGACATTCTGTTCAACCACGGCATCTCCCGCGAAGGTGACGTACTCGACCTCGCCGTGGAGCGTTCGATCGTGGACAAGAGCGGCTCATGGCTGCAGTTCGGAGCTACACGGCTGGGTCAGGGCCGCGAAAAGGCGCGAGACTTCTTGCTGGAGAACAGGGATATTCTCCGCGAGATCGAGGCCAAGGTGCGGGCCAGCTTTGCGCCGGCCGTGGCTAAGATTGAGAAGGTCGAGGAGAACGCCAGTCCCACGGCGTCCACTCCGCGGCCTCTCGCTGCGGTTCGCCCCGCGGCACCGCCGCCGCGTACCGCTGGGAAGACTCAGGGCTAACCCGTAGCCCCGAGGGCCTGCGGCGCGCGTTTCGTCTCTTTGATGGAACCAGACGCCGCCCATGTCCCTCACGCCCGACCAGATTCGCGAAACCTATCTGAGTTTCTTCGCCGCGCGCGGGCACACCCGCTGCGCGAGCGATGGACTCGTGCCCCAGAACGACCCGACGCTGCTTTTCACGGGCGCCGGTATGAATCAGTTCAAGGCAATGTTCCTGGGCAAGGGGCAGTTGCCCTACACGCGCGCGACGACGACACAGAAGTGCCTGCGCATGCCCGACCTCGACAATGTCGGGCGTACACCCTCGCACCACACCTTCTTCGAGATGCTGGGGAACTTCTCTTTCGGCGATTACTTCAAGCGTGAGGCCATCGGCTGGGCCTGGGAACTGCTCACCGGGCCCTACGGCTTGCCGCCCGAGCGGCTCTCCGTCACGGTCTTCCACGAGGATGACGAGGCGGCGGCCATCTGGCGTGATGAGATCCGTCTGCCGGCCGGACGCATCTATCGCCGTGGAGAAGAGGACAACTTCTGGCCCGCCTCGGCGCCCAGCAAGGGGCCCAACGGAATCTGCGGCCCCTGCAGCGAGATCTACTTCGACTTCTATCCCGAGCGTGGACCTTATCCGGAAGGCGGACCGTCCACCGATGGCCGGCGTTTCCTCGAGATATGGAACCTCGTCTTCACGCAGTTCGAGCGGCAGGACGGCGGCGTGCTGACCCCGCTGCCCCGGCGCAACATCGACACCGGGATGGGCTTCGAACGCCTCGTGCGGGTGCTGCAAACGGTGGCCACCGGCCAAGTCGTCTCCAGCAACTTCGAGACGCCGCTCTTTGAACCCTTGATCGAGGCAATTCATGGGCACATCGGTCGGGTGACTGCCTTCGGCACGCCGGAAGGCACTCGCGTGCGCCGCATCGCCGACCACGTGCGGGCCGCCAGTTTCTGCATCGCCGACGGCGTGCGCCCGAGCAATGAGCGCCAGGGCTATGTCGTGCGCAAGATCCTGCGCCGGGCCATGCTCGACCGGCATGTGCTGGGCAGCGAGCTCCGCGAACCCTGGCTGGCAAACCTGTCGGGCCTCGTGGCCCAGTCGATGGGGGGCGCGTGGCCCGAACTCCGGGAGGCGAGCGCCATGGTCGCCTCCACCATCGCGGCGGAAGAGGAAAAGTTTGCCGGAGCCTTCCTGGCCGGCAGTCAGCGTCTCGCCGTTCTGGCGGAGGAGACTCGCCGCACCGGTCAGAAGCGCCTGGACGGCGCCTCGGCCTTTCTGCTCTACGACACGTTTGGGCTTCCGGTCGATCTGCAGCGGCTGCTGCTCGAAGAACAGGGGCTGGATGTCGACGAGGAAGGCTATCGAGCGGCCATGGCGGAGCAGCGTCGCCGCTCACGCGAGGCCAGCAAGCTTTCCGACAAGATCTTTGATGAGGGCCCGCTGGCGGGTGTGAGCGCGCAGATTCCGCCCACCAGCTTTGTGCGCGACGCGCTTGAAGTGGCCGGCGCGCGCCTCCTCGCCGTCGTGGATGAGCCGCGCGCTGACGCCGGCGAGTCCGCGGCGGATGCACAAGAGCGCCGCGTGGTTCTCATCCTCGACAGGACGCCGTTCTATGCCGAGGGCGGCGGCCAAGCCGGCGATGCCGGCACCATTGGCAACGACAACTTCCTCGTCGAGGTCGATGACACCGTCGTTCTGCGCGGCATTTTCCTGCACCGCGGCGTCGTGATTTCGGGCGACCCGGCCCAGGGCACGGTGCGCGCCGCGGTGGATCCGGGGCTGCGCAGCGCGACGGCCCGCAATCACACGGGCACGCACCTTTTGCATGCGGCCCTGCGCTTCGTGCTTGGCAGCGACGTCACACAGGCGGGTTCCCTCGTCTCGCCCGACCGGCTCCGTTTCGACTTTCGCTTTCCGCGCGCTCTCACAGCTGAGGAAACGAGCGCTATCGAGCGCTTGGTCAACGAGTGGATCTTGACGAACGCCGCGGTTGAGCACGCCGAGATGTCACGCGACGAGGCGCGCCAGCAGGGGGCCATGGCCCTGTTCGGCGAAAAGTACGGCGACGTTGTGCGCGTCGTGCGCGTACCCGGCCTCGCAGCGGGACGCGACAGCGTGGAACTGTGCGGCGGCACGCATGTGCAGCGCTCAGGAGACATCGGCCTGCTGCGAGTGCTCTCCGAAGCCTCGATTGCGGCGGGCATCCGGCGCATCGAGGCCCGCACGGGCCTGGGCGTGCTCGAACTGCTGCGGGCCCAGGAGCACACGCTGCGTGCGGCTTCGGCACTGCTCAAGACGGCGCCTGAGCGGCTCGAGGAGCGCATCGAGGCGTCACAGGAGGAACTCAAGGGCCTGCGCCGCGAACTCGAGGACTTGCGCAGTCGCATGGCGACGACGCGCTTGGAGGCGGCTCAGCGGCCTTGGGATGGTCTCAGTGTGCTGGTTGCGGCCGTCGAAGGCCTGCCCGTCAAGACCCTGCGCGAACTCTCCGGGCGATTCCTGGATCGCGGCGCCGACCTCGTGATGATCGCGGTGCCCGAAGAGGCCACGACGAGCTTCCTGGTCTCTACAGGCAAGTCGGCGCAGGCACGGGGCCTCTCCGCCAGCGTCCTGGTCGCCTCTCTCGCGGAGTCACTGGGCGGCAAGGGCGGGGGCAGTGCCGCCTTTGCCCAGGGTAAGGGTGGTCCGCCGCCCGCCGACCTCGAGGCCGTGTTGCAGCGCGTCCTGGACGCAAGCAGCCAAGTCCGGAACTGACCGGCAGCGCCGGCGTTACCCAACCCGGCTAGGCGGTCGGTCGGGGCTTTTCCGGCCGCCGGCCGGCCGGTAGAGTGTCCCGTTTCGACTGCCCAGGAGAGTTTCATGGCCGTTCCGAAGCGCCGCACATCCAAGGCCCGCAAGCGCAAGCGTCGCGCCCACTTGGCCCTGTCGCAGCCCTCCGCAACCCTTTGCGCGCGGTGCGGCACCGAGAAGCAGCCGCACACGGTTTGCAACAATTGTGGCTACTATCGCGGCCGCGACGTGCTGAGCCTGGACGCCTGAAGCGCTACGCCGGGCGGACGTTTCCGCCGAGGAGGCCGAACTGCCGGTGAGAATCGCAGTCGACGCGATGGGCGGGGATCACGCCCCAGGCTGCGTCATCGAAGGAGTGGCCCTGGCTCTACAGCGGGGTGCGCTGAAGGCCGAGCAGCTCGTGCTCGCAGGCCGCCGCGAGCAGCTTGAGCCCCTGTGCAGCGCCCACGGCCTGCAGAGTGTGGAAATTCTCGATGCCCCCGAAGTCGTGGGCATGGACGAGAGCGCGGCTGCGGCCATCCGCACCAAGAAGTCCTCGTCCATTGTGCTGGCCATGAAGTCGGTGGCCGCCGGACACGCCCAAGCCTTCGTTTCAGCCGGCAACACCGGCGCGGTGGTGGCCGCCTCTTCGTTGGTGCTGGGCCGCCTGGAGGGCGTCTCACGACCGGGCATCGCGGTGCCCGTGCCCACGCGCACGGGCCCCTGCATCGTCATCGACGTCGGAGCCAACATCTACTGCAAGCCGGAGCACATGCTGCAGTACGCCATCATGGCCTCCGAGTATGCGCGCGCTGCCTTTCGCAAGGAGTCGCCGCGCGTCGGTCTGCTGAACATCGGCGAGGAAGAGGGCAAGGGCAACCCGCTCATCCAGCAGGTGCACGTCCTGCTGCAGTCGGCGCCCGTGAACTATTCCGGCTTCATCGAAGGCCAGGACATCATGAGCGGCCGGGTCGATGTCGTGGTCTGTGAGGGCTTCGTCGGCAATGTCATCCTCAAAGTCGCCGAGGGGCTCGGGACGTTCGTCTCCGAACTCGTGCGCGGCGCCTTCAGCAAGCACCCGCCTGGAGCTGAGCTGGGCCAGGCCGTCCAGCAGGCCTTCCTTAAGCTCGACTACGCCGAGTACGGAGGAGCCCCGCTGCTCGGAGTGAACGCCCCGGTGCTCATCGGCCATGGCCGTTCGTCGCCGCACGCCATCATGAACATGCTGCGCGCTGCTCTGTCGGTCGTCGAAAACCAGGTCAACCGGCACATCCTCGAGAGCTTGGCCCAGCCGGCGCGCGCGGCCACCGTGGGCCTGCCTCCCGGGGGAGCCAACTCGTGAGCGCTGTCCGTTTTGGCATCCGCGGCACGG
The DNA here is from genome assembly GCA_052387675.1 of Planctomycetota bacterium. GTDB lineage: Bacteria > Planctomycetota > B15-G4 > B15-G4 > B15-G4 > JBQTIY01. The sequence goes on from JBQTIY010000002.1 coordinate 146,869, forward strand.
GCTCGGCCGTGCCGGACCGCGTGCTGAACAACGAAGAGCTCGCCGGCATGGTGGACACCAGCGACGAGTGGATCGTCCAGCGCACCGGCATTCGCGAGCGCCGCATCGTCGCTGCCGGGGAGAGCACCTCCGACCTTTGCATTCGCGCTGCCCAGCGCGCGTTAGACGACGCCGGTCTGCAGGCCGCCGACTTGGACCTCATCGTGCTCGGCACGGTCACGCCGGACATGCACGTGCCCGCCACGGCCTGCCGCGTGCAGGCCGCCCTGGGCGCCACGCGCGCCGCGGCCTTCGATGTGCAGGCCGGCTGCACCGGCTTCGTCTACGCCACGCACATCGCCGCGCAGTTCCTGCGGGCCGGCACGGCGCGCAACGTGCTGGTCCTAGGCGCGGAATGCCTGTCGCGCATTACCGACTACACCGACCGCAGCTCGTGCATCCTTTTCGGTGACGCAGCCGGCGCCATCATCCTTTCGACGGACTTCCGCTTCGGCGAGATCCTCAGTAGTTCCATCGCAGCCGACGGCTCGGGTTACGACGTCATGTACCAGACCGCCGGCGGTTCACGGACACCGCTCACAGCCGAACTCCTGGAGCAGCGCGCGCACAAGCTCGTCATCCGCGGCCGCGAGGTCTATAAGTTCGCCACCAACAAGATGGTCGAACTGGTGCGCCACGAGATGGCGCGCAACCCCAGCCTCACGCTGGGCGCCGTGATTCCGCACCAGATGAATCAGCGCATCATCGAGGCCGCCCGTGAGCGTCTGGAGATGCCCGAGAATCGCATCTACGTCAACATCGACCGCTTCGGCAACACGTCGTCGGCCTCCATCCCGCTCGCGCTCGACGAGGCCCGCCGCACCGGCTTCTTCCGTGAGATCGACGGGCAACTCCTCGTGCTCTGCGCTTTCGGAGCCGGGCTCACCTGGGGTTCGGTGGGCATCAAATGGTGAAGGCCGCCCTGCTTTTTCCCGGCCAAGGCAGCCAAAAGCTCGGCATGGGTCTGGATCTCGACGCGGCCGAGCCTGCCTACCGGAAGGTGCTCGATTTGGCCGAGCAGACGCTGGACCTGCCGCTGCGCGAGATCCTGCGCGGCACGGAGGCCGAGCGACTCAACCGCACGGATGTCTGCCAGCCAGCCATCTTGGCCACGTCGCTCGCTACGCTCGCCGCTCTTGAGGCGCACGACAGATTGGATCTCACGCAGATCACCGCCGTAGCCGGTCTGAGCTTGGGCGAGTACACCGCTCTGACCTTCGCAGGGGCGCTGCCCGTCGAGGATGCGCTGCGGCTTGTGCAACTGCGCGGCCAGGCCATGCAGCGCGCCTCCGAGGAGCGGCCCAGCGGCATGCTCTCCTTGGTGGGAGCCACGGCGGAAGTGGCTCAGGCTCTGTGCAATCAGGCAGTGGGTGACGGCGTGCTCGTGGTGGCCAACCATCTCGCGCCGGGGCAAGTGGCCATTGCCGGCACACGCGACGCGCTCGACCGAGCCCAAGGCCTGCTCAAAGACCACGGCATTCGCAAGGCCGTTCCGCTGGCCGTGGCCGGCGCATTCCATTCGCCCTGTATGGAATCGGCCGCCGCCGACCTGGGACGGGCGCTGGATGCAGCGCCCTTCCGCGCGCCGCGCTGGCCGGTCGTACTGAACGTCACCGGCCAACCCGCCACGGACCCTGCGGCGATTCGCGCGGCCCTGAAGCGCCAGGTGACGTCACCGGTGCTCTGGAGCGCCTCGCTGGACTGGCTGCTCGCGCAGGGCTGCCGGCACTACTTCGAACCGGCGCCCGGGCGGCAGCTCACGAATCTCCTCGGCCGCCGCAAGGACGTCGAGGTTCACGTGGCCGGCTGCGATTCCAAGGCGGAACTCGATGCTCTGCCGCGCTGGCCGGGAGTGGCCGCATGAGTGCCGATGGACGCAAGGTTGCCTTGGTCACGGGCGGCTCCCGCGGCATCGGCCGCGCGATCGTGGAAGAGTTGGCACGCTCCGGCTACGAACTCGCCGTGGTGGCCACCACCGAGGCCGGCGCTGCCGGCGCTGTGGAAGCGGCGCGTGCGGCGGGGGCGCAAGCTCAGGCCTACGGCGCCGACGTGCGGGACTCCGCCCGTCCTGCCGAGATCGTGGCCGACGTGCTGCAGCGCTGGGGGCGCTTGGATGTCCTCGTGAACAATGCGGGCATCACCCGCGACAATCTGCTCGTGCGCATGTCCGACGAGGACATCACGGCGGTGCTCGATGTCAATCTCAAGGGGGCCATCTTCTGGTGCCGCGCCGTGGCGCGAGCGATGACCAAGGCCCGCAGCGGCAGCATCATCAATGTCTCGTCAATCGTGGGCATCACCGGCAATGCCGGCCAGAGCAACTACGCCGCCAGCAAGGCCGGGCTGTTCGGGCTGACACTTTCGCTGGCGGCCGAATTCGGCGGCCGGAACGTGCGCGTCAATGCCGTGGCTCCCGGCTACATCCAAACCGACATGACCGCCGCGCTGCCTGAGGCCGTGCGCCAGAAGAGCCTCGAACGAATTCCGCTGAGCCGGCTAGGAGATCCAGCGGACATCGCCCGTGCGGTCCGCTTCCTGGCCGGCGACGAGGCCTCCTACATCACCGGCGCGACGCTGGTCGTGGATGGAGGCCTATCCCTCTGAACCCGCGCTCGCGCGGCTTGACTTGAATCGGCACCTCGTCACACTATGCCCCTTCGTGGCGGCCTCCCCGGAAGTGGAGCCTGCCGTCCGGGCGAAACGCTAAAGGAGATTATCGTGGTATCAACGCAGGACATCGAAGAGAAGGTCATCGCCATCGTCTGCGAGCAGATGGGGGCCACCAAGGAGAAGGTCAATTTGACCACCTCCTTCATCCAGGACCTGGGCGCCGATTCGCTCGACACCGTCGAGCTGGTCATGGAGTTCGAGGACCACTTCAACATCAGCATTCCTGACGAGGAAGCTGAGAAGATCCAGACCGTTGGCGACGCGGTGAACTTCATCAAGAGCAACGCCGGCAACGCCTGAGCGGCCTGCACGGAACGACGAGCGCATCGCCTCCATGAACCTGCGTCGCGTAGTCGTCACCGGCTTGGGCGGTGTCACCAGCCTGGGCCTGAGCTTCGAAGCCACGTGGGCGGGCCTCAAGGCCGGGCGCAACGGGGTGGGGGCCATCGAGGCCTTCGACACGAAGGACTTCAAGACGAACTTCGCCGCCATCGTGCGCGGCTATCGCCCCGAAGATCACTTCGAGCCGCTGGAGGCCAAGAAGCTCGACCTCTTCACGCAGTTCGCCATGCTCGGCGCCGATGACTGCCTCAAGGATGCGGCCATTGATCTGGCGCGCTGCGACCTCGAGCGCTTCGGCTGCATCCTCGGCACGGGCATCGGCGGCATTCAAGCCACCGAGGCTCAGCATCTGGATCAGCTAGAGCGCGGCCCGCGCCGGGCCTCGCCGCACTTCATTCCCAAGATGATGCCCAACGCCATGTCGGGCAGCATTTCCATCAAGCACGGACTGGGCGGCACCAACTATGTGACGAGTTCGGCCTGCGCCTCCGGAGGCCACGCGCTCGCCGCCGCCTTTCGCACGATTCAGGTCGGCGAGGCCGACTTGGTCCTCTCTGGTGGATCCGAGGCGGCGGTCACGCCGCTGGCCGTGGCGGCCTTCAACTCCATGAAGGCGCTGTCCACGCGCAACGACGCGCCAGAGCGCGCCAGCCGGCCTTTCGACAAGGATCGCGACGGCTTCGTGATGGGCGAGGGCTCGGGCCTGCTCTTGCTCGAAGAGCGCGAGCATGCGCTGCGCCGCGGCGCCCGCATCTACGCCGAGTTCCTGGGCTACGGCAGCACGGCGGACGCCTTCCACATCACGCAGCCCAAGGAAGACGGTGCCGGCCCGCGACGCGCGATGGATCTGGCCCTCCAGGCCGGCCAGCGGCGCCCCGAGGACGTCGATTACGTGAACGCGCACGGCACCTCCACCTACTACAACGATCTGGTCGAGACCAAGGCGATCCACCTGAGCTTTGGCGCGCACGCTAGCCGCCTGGCCGTCTCGAGCACCAAGTCCATGATCGGGCACCTGCTCGGCGGCTCGGGGGCGATCGAAGCCGCCGTCACCTGCCGCTCGATCTTGGACGGCATCGTGCACCCCACGCGCAATCATGAGGCGCCCGGCGAAGGCTGCGATCTCGACTACGTGCCCGGCGAAGCGCGCACGCTGACCATTCGCAACGCGATCTCCAATTCCCTCGGCTTTGGCGGGCACAACGCCTGCCTGCTCTTCGGGCGCCACGAAGCCTGAAGTGACGCGCCCCGAGCGCAGCGCCGGCTCGTTGTCCGATCAACGCCGTGCGGCGCGGACGCTGCTTGCAGCTCACGGGCAGGAACACGTCCTGCGCTTCTGCGACCAGCTTTCGCCCGCAGCGGAAGAGGCCTTTCTGGAGCAGCTCCTGGCTCAGGATCTGCCGCGCCTCACGCGACTCATCCAGCAGGTGCTGCAGCCGACGCCGGCGCATGCCACGGCGCGCATCGAACCTCCGGAACTCATCGCCTGGGGCGAGGGGGCCGAAGAACTGCGCCGCGACGCGACGGCCCGGCAAGCCGGTGAAGAGGCCCTCGCCGCCGGGCACGTGGCGGCCTTCCTGGTGGCGGGAGGGCAGGGCACGCGCCTGGGCTACGACGGGCCCAAGGGGCGCTATCCGGTCGGACCGATCACCCAGCGCTCGCTCTTCGCCTACCACGCCCAGCGCATTCTGGCCACGAGCCGGCGCTACGGACACGCGGCGCCGCTCTACGTACTGACCAGCGCCAGCAACCACGAAAGCACCGTGGGCGCCTTTGAGGAAGCCGAGCACTTTGGGCTCGATCCTCAGGACGTGCACTTCTTGGTGCAGGGCATGCTGCCGGCCATTGATCGTGCCGGCAAACTGCTGCTGGCCCACGCGGGTTCGCTGGCGCTGTCGCCGGACGGCCACGGCGGCGCTCTGCGCGCACTGGCCCGCGGCGGCGCGCTGGAGGACATGGAGCGCCGCGGCATTCGTGAGATCTTCAGCTTCCAGGTCGACAATCCGCTGTGCCGCGTGCTCGATCCGGTCTTCATTGGGCACCACGTGCAGGCGCGGGCTGAGATGTCCACCAAGGTCGTGGCCAAGCGCGACGCGGCTGAGAAAGTCGGGGTGCTGGCGCGCCTCAACGGCCGGCTGGGCGTCGTGGAGTACAGCGATCTCGATCCGGCGCTCGCCGCAGCCCGGCAGCCCGATGGGCAGTTGCTGTACCGGGCCGGCAACATCGCGATTCATCTGCTCCGCCTGGACTTCGTGCGCCGGCTCACCTCCGGCACACTTGAACTGCCCGTGCACCGAGCCGACAAGGCCGTGCCCTGCCTCGACGCCGAGGGCCAGCTCGTCCGTCCCAGCGCGCCGAACGCCATCAAGATGGAGCAGTTTCTCTTCGATGCTCTGCCCTTGGCAGCGCACTCGATCACGCAGGAAGTCGCCCGGCGCGATGAGTTTGCTCCGGTCAAGAATGCCGAGGGCGTAGACAGCCCCGAGTCGGCCCGCGCCGCGCTCTCCGACCAGGCGCGGCGCTGGATGGCCGCGGCCGGTTTGGCCCTGCCGCCGGGCCCGGCCGAAGTCGGGCCGCTCTTCGCGCTGGATCAGGAAGAGTTCCTGGCTAATCTCACGCGGAGCCACTTCGGGCCGGTCTTCGACCGATCCTGAAGCGCAGCGCGAAAGGCGGTCTCATGTCCTCGCTGGTCGTGTTGGGCGGCGGGCCCTCGTCAGAGCACGAAGTCTCGTTGCAGAGTGCCGGCGAGATGCTGTCCCAGCTTCGCGCTGGTGGCCATGCGGTGCGTGCCATCCACATCGACCGCGACAACCGCTGGTGCTTCGGCGATCAGAACCAGAACTTCGCCCAACTCGCGGCGCCTGACGGCCCCGGGGCGAGTCACGAGCGGCTCTCGCTGGAGGCGGCTCTGCAGCGGCTGCGCTCCGAGCGCGCGCTGGTCGTCGTCGGTTTGCACGGCCGTTTCGGCGAGGACGGGCAGCTCCAGCGCCTGCTCGAGGAGCAGGATCTGCGCTTCACCGGCAGCGGCAGCCAGGCTTCGGCGATCGGCATGGACAAGCAGCTCTCGAAGCTCGGCGCCAGCAAGGTCGGTGCCCGCTGCGCGAGTCACGAACTCGTGGAGTCCGGCAAGCCGTCCGTCCAGCGGCTGCTCAAGACCGTAGGCCTGCCTTGCGTCGTGAAGCCGGCGGCGGGGGGCTCAAGCGTGGGTGTGTCGCGAGTGCGCGAGGAGGCGGAACTTGCGCCGGCCATCTTGCGGGCGCGCGCCGAGGATCCGGCCGGCCGCGTCTTGGTGGAATCCTGGATCGAGGGCACCGAGGTCACGTGTGCTGTGCTGCGCTACCAGGGCCAAGTGCGCACCTTGCCGCTGGTGGCCATCCGCCCGGCCTCGGGGCACTTCTACGACTATCAGGCCAAATACCTCGCCGACGACACGCAGCTTGAGTGCCCGGCCAAGCTGCCCGAAGCCACGTGCCTTGAGATCGAGACCGTCAGTGCGGCGCTCTTTGCGGCCCTGGAACTGCGCGGCGTGGCGCGCGTGGACTTCATCGTGGCCACCGAGAACCACGCGCCGATCTTCCTCGAGGTCAACACGCTGCCCGGTTTCACCTCGCACAGTCTCGTGCCGCGCGCGGCGCTCACGGCCGGGCTTTCGCGGCTCGACGTGCTGCACGCCCTGCTGGCCGATCCTTCGTGACCGACCGGCCGGCGCCGACGCCTCTGCGCCTCGTCCTGGCCGGCGCTGATGGACGCATGGGCCAACTCTGCGTGGAGGGCCTGCGCGGGCTGTCCGATTTCGTGCTGGCGGGTCGGCTGGTGCGCGGCAGCGATGTTGGCACCGTGCTAAGCGAGGCACGCCCCGCTGTGCTCTTGGACTTTACGCGCGCCGACGCGAGCCCAGGGCTTGCCAAGGCTGCGCTGGAACGCGGCATCTCGCCGGTCATCGGGACGAGCGGACTCGGCGAGGCGGAGGTCGGGCAACTGGCCGAAGCCTGCCAGCGCGCTCAGGTAGGGGGGCTGCTGGTGCCCAATTTCTCGCTCGGCGCCGTGCTGCAGATGCGCTTCGCCGCCCAGGCCTCGCGCTATCTCGCCTGCACGGCGATTCGCGAACGCCATCACCTTGGGAAGCGCGATCAGCCCTCGGGCACGGCCCTCGCCACCGCGCGACGCGTGGCCGAGGCCGGCGGCTGCGCGGCGCCGCCGATTCAGAGTGAGCGTCTGCAGCACGTCGTGGCCGAACAGGACGTCCTCTTCGCCTCGCTCGGCGAGCGACTCGAACTACAGCATGCCGTGAGCGACCGCCGCGCCTACTGGCCCGGCATCGTGCTCGCCCTGCGGCGTGTGCGCGGGCTACGCGGCTTGGTCGTCGGCCTGGACGCGCTCCTCGACTGACGATCCGGCTGCTATCATCGCCCGCCAGCGCCGGCCAAGCGCTGCGCCTGCGGGCGGGCCAGAGTGGCGGAATGGCAGACGCGGCGGATTCAAAATCCGCAGCCTCTCACGAGGCGTGGGGGTTCAAGTCCCCCCTCTGGCACCACGTCACAACGCTGGGTCGTTGTCTTCGTCGAGTTCGCCGGCCTCCTGGGCCGCGTTGAGTTCATCGGCGCGTGAGCGCAGATTCAGCGCGCGGAAGACGAGCAGTTGCACGCCCAGGAAAACTGCCAGCAGGGCCACCACCCAGACGAAGAGACCGGCGTGCGGGATGAGCACGGCCCCGCCGAGCAGTGGCAGGACGGCGGCCGCGAGGATCAGCAGGCCCAGGAGCAGCAGGCTCGTGCCGGCCACGCTCTTCCAGTGCTGAGCCATGCAGAAAGCCGTGGGGGCAGAAAGCCGTGGGGCAAAAGGACGTGGGGGCGGAATTCCGTGGTGGGCGTGACAGGACTCGAACCTGTGACCCCCTGGGTGTGATCCAGGTGCGCTACCAACTGCGCTACACGCCCACGGTCAGGCCGCAGAGTATGCGGATCGAACGCGGGCTTGGCAAAGGTCCGCAGGACCCGCAGGCGATGCGTCCAGGAGCCTCAGCGCGTGTAGCCGAGTTGGTCCATGCGCGCAGCGGTTTCCGGGTCGATGGACTCCTCGCCCCGGCTGTCGTCACCCCTACGCCAAGCCTCACAGAGAGCGCGCAGGCGGGCCGCAGTTTCTGGCTCGCGAGGCACGAGGTTTTCGTTTTCGGAAAGGTAGGAGCTTGCGCTCACCTCCCAGAGCTGCTCCGGGAAGGCGGCTCGCTCCGGAAAGGGCTGGGTGAACTTGCGATCGTTGGTGATCAGGAACCAATCGCGTGTCGTGGCGCCTGCGATCCAGGGCGGCGCGGCCTCGTGCTCCGTCAGCGGTAAGCGAGGGCTGAGGCTGTTGGGCGCGGCGGCCGGAACGGCGAGTTGCAGCAGCGTGCGCCCCAAATCCCGGACAGCCACCAGGCGCGTTTCCTCGTGACCGGCCGGTACACCCGGACCGCCCAGCCACAGAGGCACGCGCAGAGCCTCCTCGTAGGCCTGCTCGCCGTGATCCGGGTATCCGGCCCCGAGCGGGCCGGTGCCAGGCGTCGAGTCCGGCGCGCGGCGATGGCTGAAGAGTCCCTCGCCATGGTCTGAGGTCACGGCGATGAGCGGGGGCCGCTGACGGACGCGTTCCATTTCGGAGAAGAGGCGCCCGAGCGCGTGATCCGTGAAGCGCACCTGCCCGTCGTAAGCGCGCCGCCAGCCCGTAAGCAGCGCTTGCTGCGGCGGCGTCGGATGCGGTAGCCAGGGCAGTGTCACTGCGCTTGACCAGCCCTCCTCGGGATTAGCCAGAGACTCGTGGGCCGGGTCGTAGGGCACGTGCGTGTCCATGAGCTGCAGAAAGAGAAACAGCGGCTGCTCCGAGGGAGTGGCGGCGCTCGTGGCGAGCGCGCGTTCAACGAGCGCTTCGGCGTCCCAAGCACGCAGCTCCTGCAGATCGGCCAACAGGCTGGCGGTGCTGCTGGCGGGCGCCACGTGATACTCGTCGAAGCCCCGAGCGAAGCCATTGGTCTGCGTGAGCAACGGGTTGGCCGACCAGCCGACCGTGCGATACCCAGCCGCGCGAAACTGTTCTGCGAGGGCGGGCGCCTCGTCATGCGCGGCGTGCCGATTGCGATAGGCGTCGCGCCCCGAGAAGATGGCCGCCATGGAGGGCAGGGTCCAACTCGACGGCGCCACCGCACGGCGATAGACCGCACCGCGTTGGCCAAGCGCCTGCAGATTGGGCGTTAGCTCCGGTGCACCCAAGGCCGAAGTGCGGTCGGCCCGCAGGGTGTCCACGATCACGAGCAGAATGTCCGGAGGCCGGGCAGCGGGCTCCGCAGAGCAGGCGCCCGCCAGGAAGGCCAGTCCCAGCACGCTCAGCAGCCTCATGAAGGCCCAGGGCCACCTGGGCTGGCTGCCAAGCTCCGCAAATCGGCTGAAGTTCACCGCAGCGCTGGCCGAAAGAGGGGGCTGAGTCCCCATTCCAGGAGATCTGATTCCATGCGTCTGCTCACCTCGCTTTCGATTGCCATTCTCTCCGGCCTCATGCTGGCGCCCGTCGTCTCGGCCCAGAATGGTGCCCCGATTCGTCACGCCAACGCAAAGGCCAAGCTGACCGCTGCGGTTCAGGCCAGTGAGGCGCGCAAGATTCAGAGCGCCCGCTTCCAGGCCTACCAGAAGTCGCGCCAGTCCGCCGAGGCCAGCCTGTCGGCCGCCAAGAACCTGGCCATGCTTCGCAAGGCGCCCAAGCTCATGGCCGCGTTCAAGGCCGAACTCAAGAAGCGTGCCGCGCCTGCGGTGGCTCCGGCCAAGGCCGGTCAGCCCCGTCTGGACGGCGCGCCCGGCCAGTTGGGCAAGCCGCGCGCTGATGGTCCCGGCGCCAAGCTGAAGGCCTCCAAGGCGAAGGCGGCCAAGAAGCCGCTCAAGGCCAAGCCGGCCGGCGCTCCCCGCGGCTGAGCCCCCAGGCCAGTCTGACTCGGCAGGGGACCACGCCTCCGCCTGACCGATCAGTTGCTCCTGCGCCCCCTGCATTCCCAGTCGGAGTGCAGGGGGCGCAGCGACTTAACTGCGCAGCAGCACCGACTCGCGACGGAAGAGCGTGCTGGCACCCCAAAGCACGACGGCGGCCAGCACGAGCATGCTGCCGAGGGTGATGGCGTAGAAATCCCAGAGGTAGTTGCCTTTGAGCAGCTCCTTCATGAGCAGCGAAACGTTCATGAGCGGCACCCAGGCCCAGTGCAGATCTGTCTCCAGGTCGGGCATCAAGGCCGTAGCAGCCGGCAGAATGATCAGGAACTGCAGCGGAGCGGTGTAGCTCTGAGCCTCCTTGAAGGAGCGCGCACAGAGCGCGACACCCAGCAGAATGGCCGCGAAGAAGGCCGCGACGGGAATGAGCAGCGAGGCCGCCAGGAGCAGGGCCAGTGGCTGGAACTCCAGTTGAAAGGCTTCCGTCGCACCCGACGGCAGAATGCCGTAGCGGAAAGTGAGCGCCATGGAGGTCGTCGTCAGCACGGCCGCGACGATCGCGGCCACGAAGACCACTACGAACTTGCCGGCCGCAATGTCCAGCCTCGAGATCGGCGCGAGCAGCAGAGTCTCGAGGGTGAAGCGCTCTTTTTCGCCGGCCGTTAGATCGAGCGAGGGGTAGAAGGCGCCAAAGAAGCAAAAGAGAATGATCAGGTAGGGGAGCAGTCCACCGAGCACGGCCTGCAGTTTGCGCGACGGGGTCGCCAGGTTGGCTGAGTTGAGCTGCAGCGGGTCCACGAAGCCCGGGCTGATCTGCCGGGCAGTGAGCCGCAGGCGAAGTTCACCGCGGTCCACGGCCAAGACAAAGGCCGAGAGCCGGTTGTAGGCCTCTTCCGAGAGACTCTGGCTTGAGTCGTAAAGCACCGTGATCGGCACGGAGACGGCCGCCTCCTCCAGCTGCTCGAAGAGTTCCACCGGCACATGCAGGGCGGCATGCACCGACTTTTCCTCGTGCGTGATCGCCCGCGACACGCGTTCGTCGGCGAGTTCGCCAGGCAGCCCTGCGGGCAGAGTCACTCCTGGGGGCAGTTGCCCATCGGTCTGCACCGTGGCGATGTCGATCCAGCGCGTGCGCTGCATGACATTGGCCACTGCGCCGGCGTCGGCGAGCAGCTGCCGATCGGCCTCGCTAAACTCCGCGAAGGCCCGGGCCCAGGCCACCAGTGCGGCATCACCGACTTGACCGCCGCCGCCTGAGGTCTTGAGCGAGTCGACGCGATTGGCGAGCTGGGCCAAGTCATCCAGGCTGCTGACCTCACCCAGGCCGATACGCAAACCGAGGCCCAGCAATCGGAAGCGCTGTTCACTGAACCAATGCTGCGCCAGAGCCCGGAGCTGGTTCTGGCCCAGCGGGTTGATCGCGACGCTCAGTTCGCGCGACTCCTTGGCCTTGAGCTGGCTTTTCGCGAAGGTCGTCACGACCAGCATGATCACGGGCATGATCAGGATCGGCAGCAGCATCATCCAAATGAGCGTGCGCCGGTCGCGCAGGATGTCCGTAAACTCCTTGCGCGCCACGACCATGATGCGCTGCGGGCTCACGTCGCGGCCTCCAGCACATCGATGAAGGCCTGCTCCAAGTCGCCGTCTGAGCGCCCGCGCAGTTCAGCCAGCGTGCCCACGAACTGCACACGGCCCTTATGCACGATGGCCAGGCGGTCACACAGGCGCGACACTTCCCCCATGATGTGCGTGGAGAAGATCACGCACTTGCCCTGACGACGGCAGTTCTGCACGAAGTCCACGATCGTCCGCGAGGTCAGGACATCCAGCCCAACGGTCGGTTCATCCAGGATGAGCACAGGCGGATCGTGCAGCACGGTGCGCGCAATATTGACCTTCTGCTTCATGCCCGACGAGAGGGCGTCGCAGCGCTTGTTGAGGAACTCCTCCATATCCAGCAGTGCCGCAAGTTCCGCCGTGCGCTCCTTGATGACGGCATCGCTCAGGCCGAAGAGACGTCCGAAGTAGAGCAGAATCTCGCGCGGGGTGAGACGCGCGTAGAGGCCGGTGTTGCCGGACAGAAAGCCAATCGAGGCGCGCACCGCGTCGGGTGCTCGCACGACATCGTGGCCGGCGATCACGGCCGTACCCGCGGTGGGGGACAGCACGGTGGAGAGCAGGCGCAGTGTCGTGGTCTTGCCCGCGCCATTGGGACCCAACAGGCCAAACACCTCGCCGGCGCTACAAGAGAAACTGATTTCCTGAGCCGCAACTGTGCGCACACCCTTGGCACCCGTGTAGGTCTTGCAGAGCCCCTGTGCAGAGACCAGTGTCACGCGCTTGGCAGTCACGGCAGACATCCTGGCATTATGCGAAGCAGGAATCCGCAGACGAGTGTGTTTGCTACGCTCAATTGCCAATGGCTCACTGGCTCGCCAAACCTACGCGGTCTGCGCTGACTTGGTCCGCGCGCTGGGTCGCACTGCTCGGAATTGCCACGCTGAGCGGCTGCGGTGACTCGCCCGCCGCGCGGCCCGCCAGCACGCAGCCCGTCGACGGGATCGTCCACCTCTTTACGCTAAACCGCCTTCAAGCCTATGCCGAAGGCATTCCCTGCACGCCCGAAGAGCCTGCACCGCTGGCGGCAGCAGCTCAATTGCGGGACGAGGCGCGCGCTGCCGGCAAGGGTGCTCTGCTGCTGGCGATCGGCGACACACTCGTGCCCACAGACTCCCTTTCGCTGAGCTTCGAGCCGGTCATCGTCTCGCAGCGCGCCCGCGCGCAGGTGCTCCTGGAGGCACTGGGTGCGGCCGGCGTCGATCTGTGGATGCCCGGTCACGCCGATCTTCAGGGGCATTTTACGGAGCTGCTCGACGGAGCCAAGGCTGCTGGCGTCCCGGTTCTCATCAGCAATATCGAAGTTGATGGGCGCGACGATGTGCTGCCCTGGCTGGTTCTCGAATCAGGCACGCTGCGGCTGGGCCTGCTGGGCTTCCTGGCAACACGCATCGGAACGACCGTGGACGGGCGGAACCAGTCGTTCAAACCGGACTACCCCGGCGCCCGCGTCCGGCCGCTGGTCGACACGGCCCAGCGCCTCGCCAAGCAACTGCGCGCCGAGCAAGGCGTGCATCTCGTCGTCGCGTTGAGTTCCCTTAACCAGGAAGGCAATCTGCGCCTCTCCGAGGTGGAGGACATCGACGTCGTGCTCGGGAGCACAGAACTCGGCTTCCCCGCCGGTCAGTTGCTCATCGGCGCAAGTTGTGTGCAGACTTCGGCCTTGCCCGAAGGCCAGGAAGTGGCCGAGACCATCCTCGCCGTCCGGAACGGCTTGCTCAACTTGGCCGACCTCTCTGCCCGGCACACACTGCCCGCCATCGTCGCCGGCGAGCAGGCCGACCTGGACCTGCTGATGCAGCGCTTCGGCACGTCGGACATCGCCGAACTCGCTCGCCTCGCCTCACCTGATGATGAGGACTTCGTTCTGCGCAAAGAGCGGCGTGCGCGCGAAGGCCGCGAGTTCCTGGCTGAGACCGAGAACTATCAGGGGTCCTTCATCGATCATCACCGGGCCACGTTGCCGCCGCGGCGGGAGCACGACCCCGTCCTGGCCGTGCTGGCCCGGCAAGGGGCGGCGATTCAGTCGGCCTATGCCTCGGCAGCTCTCAAGCCGCCGCCACCGCCCTCGGGAGAGCTGCTCATCCCGCTGCCCAGCGACTGTCGCGCCTGCCATGTCGACCAGTTTCGATTCTGGGAGCAAAGCCCGCACGCGCAGTCCTATGCCAGTCTGCAAGTCACGGAGCGCGGGCGCGATGCCTCCTGTCTTACGTGCCACACGACGGCCTTCAATGACCCCAACGGCTACTTCGATCCCCGCTACGACGCACCGCTCGGACCGGTGTCTTGCTACTCCTGCCATCTGACGACGGCGCTGCACACGGTGTACCGCCGCTCGGTCTTCGATACGCGCTTCACTCAGAACGACGAATCGAAAATGAGCTGCGAGGCCTGCCATACCGACCGGCGTTCGCCTGGCTTCGATCGGAAGTCGGCACTCGACCGCGTGCGTTGTCCGCCGATGCGCCACGACGACCCGGTGCTGCTCGAGGTCCGACGCAAGGCGGTCGAATCCATGGAAACCCGCGCGGCGCGCGGAGAAACCGACGATCCGCGGGAGCCTCTCTTGTACGCCCGCGGCTTGATGTCTTTAGGCAGGGTCGAAGAGGCCTCGTCCCAGTTCCTGAAGCTCGCCGCCGCCGAGACGGCGGACCGCGACACCATCCTGGAGATCGCCCAGCAACTCGAAGAGATCGGGCAGGGCCGCTCTGCGGTTCAGACGCTCAGGACTTTCCTCGCCAAGGCCACGGGTGATCCCGAAGCCAACTATTCGCTCCTCAAGCTGCTCATCGAAAGCCGGGACCCGACTGCACGTAACCCGGCCGAGGCGCTGGCCATACTTGGCGTGCTCGTGCCCGAGGAGGAGGAGGGACAGCCCGAACTCGGCATCTTGCGCTTCCTCTTGCTGCGCGTGGATGCCCTGAGGGCGCTGGGCCGTCCCGCCCAGGCCCAGAAGCTCCTGAATCAACTGTTCGTGCGCTATCCCCACACGCCCGAATTGAATGAGTACCTGCCGGGCGCCCGCACGCGCTGAGTTGACCTGGGGCGCGCTGCGGCGCGCCTCAGCTCGGCTGGAATACCAAGCGGAAGGTCACACCGCCGGCACCATCTGGCGGATCGAGCGTGATCGAGGCCTCAAAGCGCGACAGCAGGTCGCGGCAAAGTGAGAGGCCGAGTCCGGAGCCCTCGCCCTTCGCCTTGGTCGTGAAAAATGGCTCGAAGATGCGCGCTGCCACGGCCGCCGGAATGGCCGGCCCATTGTTTGAGACCAAGAGCTCGATGCAGCCAGTGGGGGAGCGATGCGCGGAAATGGCAATGCCTCGGCCCTCGGGCGGACCGCCCGACTCCAGGCTCTGCCGCGCATTCACGAGCAGGTTCATGAGCACCTGCACGATGGCACCATGACTGCCACGTACGAGGAACTCTTCGCGCGGCAGGATCGCCACGACCGCCACACGCGCCTGGCGCATGGCGTGCGCCGTGAGATTGACGGCAGCCGCAACGGCGCGGCCTAAGTCCACGCGTTCCACGCGATCCGTCTCGCGCCGCGTGAAGGCCAGCATGTCCTCGATCAGTGTGGCCAAGCGCTTGGTCTCGTCGAGAATCGTGTTGAGATCAGCGCGATCCTCGTCGCTGCGCGCGCGTTCCTGCATGAGTTGCGCGTAGCCCTGGATCACAGCCAGGGGGTTGTTGATCTCATGCACGACCGTGGCCAGCATCTGGCCGGCCTGAAGCAGCCGCGCACGATGCGCCGCCTGCACATCCCAGTCGCCCGAAGCGACGGGTTGTCCGTCTTTCAGCGGCGTCTCCGCGTGCACACCGTAACCCTCCCGACGAAGGACGCGATTCAGGATGCCCCTCGTCGAGCAGGATTCCAAGTGTCTCCCGGCGAGATCTGCCGCTGTCGCGCTCAGCGCGACATAGCGCCGGACTCGAGCGCGCGCCGATGACGGGCTTCCCGGACGGCGTCTAGCCAGCGGCTCCCGCTCTTGGTGAGTTGGCCCTGACTGTCGAGGAGTGTTCGGGCCAAGGCCTCGGCTTCATCAAAGCGCAGGGCATCGACCTCGACCGCCATGAGCACATCCAGGGCCGCGGCCTCATTCACGGGATCGCGCAGGCCGAGTTCCGCGTGTCGCCGAGCAGCTTCCGGCAGCCGCAAAAAGGGTGTGCTTCGACGGATCAGGCGCACGGCGGCATCGCTGTGGCCCGGCCCCTCGCTCGGGCCAGCGCCCGCGAGGTCCGCGACGAGCTTGGCGCCGGCGCGCTCGTCGTGCCCTAGAGCGACGATAAAGTTGGACAGCGGACGGCCACTGACCTGAGCCAGCACGGCCACGCCGACGAGCAACAGGCCTCCGAGCGCGAAGCTCGCGCCTTGCAGGCCCGAGCCGAGTCTGTCTGCTGCGGCCAGACCCACGCCGGCCAGAGTCAGAAGCAGCAAGTCGAAGCCCACGCAGCTCAGTGGGTTTGTCGCGGAGAGCATGCTCAACAGGAACCAGGCGACGAGCGCGATGGCCACTCCGGCTCGCGGCCAGGACGATGACTTGCGCTGCGCCGGCCACAGGCCCATCGAGGCTATGGCAAAGAGCAACAAGCCGCCGCGCAAGAACATGTCGAACAGGCCGAGGGCGAGTGCGACCGACGCTGAGAACTGCCCAGCCTGCGCTCCGAAGCGGCCTGGCCCCAGTCCGTCGATGACCACGCGCTCAACGAAGCGCCGACCGAGAAAACCCAGATCCGCTTCACGCAACGCCGCCGTGACGCTCGCCAGCTGTCGCTGCTCAGCGAGGCGCACGTCGCTCGGACCCTGATTCGTCGGCGTGGGGGAGATCTCCAGAAGCGCGGCCCAGGAGTGCACGGGCGCGGAGTCCATGAGGCGCCCGGTGGGGATTTCGAGCACACGCGGAAACTGCCCGACCAAGACCGCAGCAGCGAGACCGGCCAGCAGCACGGGCAGGCCCGATCGCCAGGGGGGCACCGGCAACAGATAGATGAGAAGTCCCAGCAGAACGGCCGCAGCCAGCACGATCCCACCGAGGAGCCAACTTGCGGCGAGTGCAACAGTCACGGCAGCCCAGGCCAGTCCGGTCCAGAGCAAGCTGCGGCCGGCGACGCGCGAGACATGCCAGAGCGCAAGGCAGGCCAGCAGCAGACTGGCGCCAAGGGCGGCCGTAGCCTCCGGCGCAAAGCTCACACTTGAGGCGATCAGCGAGGGATGCACCGCCCAGAGCAGCGACACGCCCACCGCCGCGCGAGCCATCGAACGCGTACGTGAGCGCGTCCCCAACGAAAGCGCCGCCACAGCCGCAAGCACTACGAGCAGTCCCAGCACCGAGACGCCCACAGCCAGCAAACGCAGCCCGGCGATGCTCAGCCCCGGAAACCAAGAGCCGAGAAGACTCAGCCAGGCGTCATGTCCAAGTGCACGAACGTGGCTGGACCCAACACCATCCGGCTGTTCCAGCACGCGCAGGAAGCCTTCGGACTCCCACTCAGCCACGTTGTCGCCGAGTTGCCGCGCCCACAGCAGGCGCAGCGCGACACCGAGTCCCACGGCCAACAGCGCGATCGGCCACAGCCATGCTGATGGTCGCTGCTGAGTGTGTGGGACTGCCGCGGTGTTCAGGACTTGCTCTTGACTCGGGGGAGGTCGATCATCGCCGCATGCTTCCGAATCTGGGCCAAGCTGCCCTAGGCCACGAAAAGCACGCCGTAGCGAACTTGCCATGCAACCAGGCTCTCGCTGCTCGATCCAGCTTTAATGTCCGATAATCCATATTCCGCACACGAATGACTGACCGGGATTCAGCAGATCTGGCGCCTGCTGTGTCGGTTCTGGCCGACGAGCCCGCCCTGGAGCCCTTCGCAGCGGCTCTCCGCGCGCGACTGGACCCGCTGTCTACGAGCCCCGGCCGTCGTGCAGTCCCGCCCGCGACGCTCTGCCTCGCGGTGACGCGCGACGGCCTCGAACTTCGCGACCTGCTCGCTCCACGTGACCGGCCGCTAACGATCGACTGGCCGGCCGACCCCAGCCTCATGCGACGACGCGGCGCACGACAACTTCTGGCTCGCGCCATCGGCTGGCCCGGCTCAACAGCCGGCTCGGGTTGGCTCATTGTCGATGCGACAGCTGGCTTGGGACGCGACGCCTTTCTGCTGGCGATGCTCGGCGCCCAGGTGGTGGCCGTGGAACGTTCGCCGGTGGTGGCCGCGTTGCTGCGCGATGCCCGACGGCGCGCACTATTGGATCCGGAGGCTGGGCCGATGGTGGGCGCACGACTTTCTTTTGTGGAGGGCGACGCCAGGGACTGGCTCTCGCGCTTGCCTGCTCCGGACGTCGTGTATCTCGATCCCATGTACTCAGCTTCGGAGCGCAGTGCGCTCAGCGCCAAGCCCCTGCGAGTGCTCGGCAGACTCGTGGGCCACGACGACGACGCCGGCGCTGTCCTGGCCATCGCGTGCAGCCTCGCGCTGCGGCGTGTGGTGGTCAAGCGCCATCTGCGCGCACCACCGCTCTCGTCGAGCCCCCCGCCCGATCTTGTCTGGCGCGGAGCCAGCGTGCGCTACGACGTCTGGCTGCGCCGCTGATGCGCCAGCAGCACCTGCGCAACGCAGGTCGTGAGTCGCTCGGCCGTGGGCAGATGCAGGAACTCATTGGGTCCGTGTGCATTCGATTCGGGGCCAAGGACTCCCGTGATCAGGAACTGAGCCTGCGGGAAGCGGCGCCCGAGCATGCCCATGAAGGGAATCGAACCGCCCTCCCCCATCCAGCAGGCTGGACGGCCGAAACTCTGCCGTGAGGCTTCGTCGACGGCTCGGCCCAGCCACGTCGCCAGCGGCGGAGCATTCCAGCCGGTGCAAGGTTCATGGGCTTCGAAACGGACCCGCGCCCCGTAGGGCGGGTCGCGCTCGAGCACACGCTTCATGGCCGCGGCCGCTTCACTGCCGGAGCACGTCGGCGGCAGGCGCATGGACAGTTGCAGTTGCGTGCGCGGCAGCATGACATTGCCCGCCGTCTGCAGGGGCGGCAGTCCGGCCTGCCCTGTCACGGCGAGCGCCGGACGCCAAGTGCGATTGAGCACGAGTTCCGCAGCCGCTCCGCCCACCGGCTGCACGCCCGGGAGGAAGGGATACTTGCCGGTCACGGCAACTCCGAGTTCAGCCACGGCGGCCGCCGCCTGCTGTCGCCGCTCCGCCGGAATCTCGGCCTGCAACTCGGGAACGCTCACGACGCCGCTCGGACCGTCTTCGAGCCGGCTCAGCAACTGCGAAGCAATACGGAAACTGCTCGGCACGATGCCGCTCGCGTCGCCGCTGTGCACACCCTCGCGCAGGGTTTCCACCGTCAGCGTGCCGGTCACGAGTCCGCGCAGCGAGGTCGTGCCCCAGAGTTGGTCGTAGTTCCCGCAGCCCGAGTCGAGGCAGATCACGAGATCAGGCGCACCGAGCCGCGGGCCGAGCGCCTCGATGTGCGCCGGCAGATCGACACTGCCGCTCTCCTCGCAGGCTTCGATGAGGATCACGCAGTGCGCGTACGGCTGCCCAGCTTCGGCCAGCGCCGCCAGGGCGGTCACGGAAGCGAAGGCCGCGTAGCCGTCGTCGGCGCCTCCGCGCCCGTAGAGACGCTCGCCCCGCAGAACTGGGGTCCAGGGTCCCAGACCCTCGGCCCAGCCACCGAGCGGAGGCTGCTTGTCCAAGTGACCGTAGAGCAGCACGGTTGGGGCCCCTGCGGCTGCAGCGTCGGGGCGACCCGGAACATCGATGATGATGAGCGGCGTTCGTCCGGCAAGCCGCTCGATGTGCAGTTGCGCTCCCGGCAGACGACGAAGTTCAGCGCGGCACCAAGTCGCCACGTGCTGCACCGCCCGCTCCATGTGACCGTGCCGCTCCCAGTCGGCATCGAAGGCCGGCGATTCATTGGGAATGCGGATGTACTCGGTGAGCGCCGGCAAGATGCGGTCACGCCAGGCGGCCCCCACCCAGCCGGAAAGCTGGCCGGGATCCAGGGGCCTCGGGGTCGTGCTTGTCGCTGTGGGCATGACGGGCTCTCCGGGCGGCTCTTTGGGATTGTAGGGGCGGCAGCGGGTCGCTTCGCCGGCTCAGTTTCGGGTGCTCTGCAAAACTTCACGTAATGGAGGATTTCGAGTATCCTCGCGCCCGCCTCGACGACCTCACCAGGTGAACCCGAAGACTCACCCCGATGCACGGACGTAAGCAGGGCGATGGACTGCTCGCCGCGCAGAATTCAGCGCACTCTCTCCTCCCGGCCCGATAATGGCACGACCGATCTCCTACGACCCTGAGGTCGCGCTGGAGCGCGCCATCGACTTGTTTTGGAGTCGCGGCTATCAGGCTGTGAGTGTCGACGACATCGTGCGTGCCACGGGACTCAACCGGCACAGCCTCTACGGCCGCTACCAAAACAAGTACGGCCTGCTGCAGGCCGCACTCACGCGCTACATCCGCGAGACGCTTGAACGCCTGCGCCTCGTCCTGCAGCAGCCCGGCCGGCCGCGCGAGCGCATCGAGCGTTTCCTGGCACTGCGCGATCCTCAGCGCACCGACCCCTTCTGGAGTTGCGTGCTGCAGCGCGGCTGCTTCGCTGTGCGCATCCTCATCGAACTGCGCGAGGAGCATCCCGACATCGCCGAGGCGACGCGCTGCGGCGTCCAGGAAATCACGGCGATGCTGGAGCCAATCATCCGCGAAGGACAGGCGGCCGGTGAGTTCCGCCGCGATCGCTCCGTGGAGGAGCTGGTGGAAGTCACGCTCGCCGGTTATCTCGCGCCACTGCTGCTCACCCCGAGCACGCATCGCAGTCAGGCTTACCTCAGCGCGCTGAACTAGCCGCCGTCCTCAACGGGCACGGCGAGTTCGACGGCCTCGGCAGGCTCCTCCGGCGGAAGCTCGCGCACGAGGTCAGTCATGCGCTTGCGCAGGGCCTTGGCGCGGTATTCGGGCACTTGAAAGAACCATCCGCCCAGCCGCTGTTGCCACGCAGCCGCTTCGCCTTCGCCACTGGGATCGGCTGCGGCCACGGCGACACTCGCCCAGAACTGGCCAGTCTCATCCTGGGCGGTGTCGATTTGCAGGCGCAGCCCATCGAAGGTCTCGTAAACGGTGGACACGGGCTCGCTGCGCTCGGTCGGCGCGGCCGACCGCGGCCGGACATCGTCGAAGCTGAAGGACTCAAGGGCGGCCGCCAGTCCCCGCCCGATGGCCGGGCTGATCGGCTCGCTTCCCGCGGGCACGTCCTGCACGAGCCAAGCCGGATCCTCGCGCTCAGCCTTGGCCACGCGGACGACTTCGCCATCGGCATGTTCGACGTTCACCGAGCGGACGCGCGCCGACTCAAGTTTGAGCAGGTCCTTCCGGAGCCAGCCCAGCGGCATGCGTTCGGGCTGCAGTTCGCCGTGCACTTCCCACGACTGTGGGTCTCCGGGCAGCCGCACGTAACGACCGGCGCCGCCTGCGCTCATGTTGCCGATGATGACCGTCGCCAGCACCTGATCGGCAGCCGCTTCGAGCGTCAACTGCACTGAACTTGACGCCTCGCCCGACGGGTCTTCCAGTCCCAGCTTGCTGTAGAGGGCCGCGTTGCGCGTCTTGGCCTCCACCTTCTCCAGCGCGGCCAGGCCCAGCAGGGTTTGACTCACAACCTCGAAGCTGGCCGGGAAGCCGCCCTTCTCAAGCACTGACCAGGCCCCGCCCTGCCGCTCGATGGTGAAGGCCTCACCACCGCTGAGGACGCGCACGCGCTCGACATCGTCAAGCCGCTCTGCCAGCCCCGGGAACAGCGGCTGTTGCGCGGTCTGCGGCTGCGTCGCCGAGCGGCGCTCCGACGAGGCCCACACGGCGACGATGGCCACCACGATGGCCGCCACGGCCAGACCCAGGACCAAACGCAGGGTCATGCGGCTCTCCGGCGACGCGAGCGCAGGGCACCGAGCGTCAGCGCCAAAACGCCGACTAGCAACGGCACGACCCCGATGTTGAGCACTTTGACCGTGGTTTCGAGACTCTCGATGTCCTTACGCAGATCGTGTTGCACGTCGCGCAGCGCCTTGCGGGTGGCCACCTGCTCCTCGCGGAAGCGCTCAATTTCGTCGCGCTGCTCCTGACTGAGCAGCAGACTGCCGCCGTCCGCGCGCTGAGTCTGCAGTTCGGCGAGCCGGCTCTCGGTCGTGGCGAGAGCCTGCTGGAGTTCCTGCTCGCGTGCTAGGAAGCGTTGCTCAGCGTCGCGGCGGATCTCCGCCATCACCTCGAAGGGACGCGAGGCGCTGGCGCGGCGCGGCACCTGGAAGAGCTCGGCGTTGTTGGAAAGATTGTCCAGGGCGGTGAGCACGAAGTCGCCGTTGGAGGACCTGACCAACGGGATGACCTGGCCAAGGAAGTTCTGCATGTGCACCCAGGCACCGTCGGCCAACATGTCGACATCGGCGACGAGGATGACCTGAATCGGCCCGACGGATTCCGCTAGGTGAGCGGCGCCATCGTCCACGACAGCGGTCTCCTCGAACTCATTCACTGGCGCGGGCCGGCCATCCGGGAAGGCGCTCTTGACCGGCCCGCTCACTCTGGCAGCCACGACCTGCCGCTGCCCCAAGGGCATGAACTCCAAGAGCAGGCGCTTCAGGTCCGGCCAGAACTGAACCGCGCTCAGATCAATGGCCATCGACTCGGGACTGGAGGAGATCAGCGGCACAAACTCGGTCGTCGCGCCGCTGAGCGGACGCAGGATGCCGCTACTCGCCAGGTTGAGAGTCTGCAACTCCGCCGTGACGAAGTCGTCGGGTGACAAATCCTCCTGCATGAGCTTGAGCCAGAGCACGTGATCGATCGGCTCGGGGCGAGTGGCCGAGCCAGATCGAACCTTGATCGCGCGGTCGCGATCGCCGAGCACCTTGTCCGGCAGCATCTCCAGCCCCCAAGCCTGGAAGAGGCGATTCAGCTCGCTGGCCTTCGGCGACATCAAGGCCGCAGTGGGATTGCTGGGATCTTCCGGCGGCCGATCCTCCTCGCAATGCGGATCGGTGAAGGCCAGCAGTCGGCCGCCCGCGAGCACGAACTGATCGAGGGCGTAGAGGGTCGCTTCCGGGAAATCTTTGGGATGCACGACCATGAGCAGCCGGCAGTCCGGCGGAATCTCCAGCGCATCCGGCCTGAGCATGCGCACATCGAAGCGCTCGCGCAGTTGTTCCAGCAGATACCACGCCGGACTGGCTGGCGGCGCACCCGGGAAGGGCAAAGACGGCTGGCCCTCGATCGACAGGCCAGCCAGCACACCCACGACCGGCCGCGATGTCGTGCCGAGTTTGTGGATGAGTCGGCCAAGGTCGTACTCGAGCGAGGCCTCTTGAGCTGGATCGAAGAAGGGAATCTGGGCGCGCTCGTCGGTCGGACCGCTGGCCACCAAGCCGAAGTAGAGCAGGTCGCTCGGACCCGACTCGATCATGACGCCCTGCAGGCCGGCCGCCACGGCGGTGTCCTCTTCCTCGGAGAAGGGCTCAGGATCGATGATCTCCAAGCGCACGTTGCCACCTGAGACCTCTGCGTACTCCTCAAGCAGACCCCGCACGCGCTGGGCGTAGCCCCGGATCTGCGGGATGTCGCTGGCCACGCGCTCCGAATAGTACAGGCGCAGCGTGACCGGCTCGGCCAGGCCCGCCACCAGACGGCGGCTGCCCTCGGACAGCGTGTAGAGCTGGTGCTCGGTGAGATCCATTCGGCTGCCCGAGAGCAACGCATTGCTGGCCAGGTTGACCAGCAAGAACAGAATCACGGCCAGCACCACACCAGCGCTCGTCAGGGTCGTGCGATTCATATCAGTCGGCCTTGCGTAGATCGATGACAACAGCATTGATGAACAGCCACACCGCGATCAGCGAGACGAAGAAGACCAGGTCGCTCGCATCCAGCACGCCCTTGCTGATGCTCTCGAAGTGCGTCAGAAAGCCCAGCGAGGCCACGAGTTCAACCAGAGCCACAGGCGCCCAGCCCTGGAACAGCCCCACGACCATGGGGAAACCCGCGAGCACGAACAGAAAGCAGACCGTGACCGAGAGCACGAAGGCCACCACCTGATTGCGCGTGCAGGCCGAGATGCAGGCACCGATCGCGAGATAGCCCCCCGCCATGAGCAGGCTGCCCAGATAACTCGCCAGGATGACGCCATTGTCGGGATCACCCAGCCAGTTGACGGTGAGCCAGAGCGGCAGCGTGAGCGCCAGCGCAATTCCCGTGAAGGCCCAGGCCGCCAGGAACTTGCCCAGCACGGCATCCGCCATGGAGATTGGCAAAGTGAGCAGCAGTTCGATGGTGCCGGTCTTGCGCTCCTCGGCCCACAGGCGCATCGAGATGGCCGGCAGCAGGAAGAGGTAGAGCCAAGGGTGAAAGCCGAAGAACGGCGCCAGATCGGCCTCGCCGCGCTCGAGCAGGCTGCCGATCTCAAAGGTCAGCCCACCGGAGAGCAGCAGGAAGATGACGATGAAGACGTAACCCACGGGTGTGGCGAAGTAGCCGGCGAGCTCTCGGCGGAAGACTACGAAGATGTTGCCGCTCATCGTCCAGCTCCCGGCCCAGCGGCGCTGCCTTCCGCGCCGGCCTTGGTGACCTCGCGGAAGACTTCGTCGAGCCGGCCTCGCTCGACATGGAGTTCTTCAACTTGCCAGCCCTGCTCGCGCGCGAGACGGGCGACATCGGCGGCGATCGAGCGGCCGTCGCGGGGATAGGCGCGGAGTCGCACGTGGGTCGCATCGCTGGCGAGCACTTCGACGCGTCTCACGCCAGGCAACGCCCCCACCGCCTGTTGCGCGCCCTGCGCCGACGCAGCCACCAGCGTGAGCTCGACGGCATGATGGTGCTGGCTGCGGGCTTCGAGTTCAGCCGGCGTGCCGTCCAAAAGCAGCCGGCCGCGGCTGATGATGATCGCGCGTGTGCACACGGCCTGGACCTCCTCCAGGATGTGCGTCGAGAGCACGATGACTTTGTCCTTGGACATGGCCCGGATCAGCGCGCGGACTTCGTGCTTTTGGTTGGGGTCGAGTCCGTCGGTCGGCTCGTCCATGATGAGCACGGGCGGATCGTGCAGGATGGCCTGCGCCAGACCCACGCGCCGCTTGAAGCCCTTGCTCAGCGTCTCGATACGCTGATGCAAGACGTCGCGGAGTTGCACACGCTCGGCGGCAGCGCTGACCCGCGCCGCGAGTGCCGAACCGCGTAGCCCGCGCGCCTCGCCCGTGAAGCGCAGGAAGCTGGCCGGCGTCATGTCGGGGTAGGCCGGCGCCCCTTCGGGCAGATAACCCATTGAGCGCTTGGCGGCCAGCGGATCCACGGCCACGTCATGCCCGCAGACCTGCACCGAACCCGCACTGGGATTGAGGAAGCCTGTGATCATCTTCATGGTCGTGGACTTGCCGGCGCCATTGGGCCCTAGGAAGCCCAGCACTTCGCCGCCGCGCACGGAGAAGCTCACGTCCTCAACGGCCGTGAAGGGACCAAAGCGCTTGGTCAAGCCCCGGATCTCGATGCTGGCCGTCATGCGTGCGCTGTGCTCCCTGAATCACCTGCCTGCGGCATGGCGCGAATACGAGGCAAGATTTAGCGTCGTGGGGCGGGCGGGGTCAAGCCCCGACCACCTTGGTTTGCGCCGCCAGCCAAGCCAGGTAGCCCGCATCCCCGGCGACGATCGGCCAGGCCACGATGCAGGGCTGCTCATAGCTGTGGAGCTGGCGAATGCGCTGCGACAGGGCTGTGAAGAGTTCAGCCCGCGTCTTGAGCAGCAGGGCCTGCTCCGGGCTGTGCTCGATCCGCCCCTCCCAGTGATAAATCGAATCGATGGGGCCCAGCAGGTTGGCGCAGGCTGCCAGGCGCTCCTCAATCACGCTCCGTGCGATTCGCTCCGCCTCCGGCCGGTCGCTCGTCGTGACGTAAACACTCAGAAACTCCGTCATGGCTCGGCGACTCTACAGCAGGGAGCGCAGAAACTCTCGCGTGGACTGTAGGACCCCGCGCCGGCGCCGCCGTCGGCGCGTTGCCGGCAAGACCACATCGCTGGGCCGCAATCGAACGGAGGGCCGTTGCCCAGCCTGCTCCACGAGCGCGCGCCATTCTGGTCCGTGTGGCCGCTTGCGCCCGTGCCGCCAGTAGCAGAGCACGTGCGCCACTTCGTGAGTCACGATCTCTTCCAAGTGCACGCTCGGCAGGAGTCGCTGAGCGATGGCGATCTCGGCGCGCTCCGGACAGGCTCGGGCCAGGCTGGCACTGAGTCGGCGGCTCGCTCGCACCTGGATCGTCAGGATGCGCTGTTCGCTGAACACCGTAGCCAGCCGCTGGAGCTCGGCGCCGATGCGCGTCCGCGCGGCCTCCTCCAGCCCATCCTTTACAGCAGCCATTCTCGGTCCGCCGAGCGCAGGGTCACCACGGGGACGCGGGCTTCGCGCAAGACCGTGCTTGCCACACTGCCCAGGATCAAACCCGACAGGCCTGTGCGCCCGTGCGTGCCCATGATGATCAGATCGACGCGGTCTTGGAGCTCCAAGATCTGTGAGGCCGGGAAGGCCTCCTGGAAGACGACGCTGTGCGGGACCGGCCCCCAAGCGAAGGCCGACATGGCGGCCTCAAACTCGGCCCGCGCTTCTTGGCGCAGACGCTCGAGCACCAGCGTTGAGCCGGGCACGGGATAACCGTGCCCGTAGTACAGCTCGGGCGGCACGAAGCAGTGCAGCGCCGTGATGCGTGCCCCCCAGTTCTCCGACCAGACGCAGGCTAGCGCCAGGGCCTTCAGGCTCTCGGCCGAGAGATCTACCGGCACGAGGATGTGCCGAACGTGGCGCACCTCACCGACATGAACCCAGACCGGGCAGGCGGCGCGCGCCAGAACAGCGTGCGCTGTGCCGCGCAGATCCAGCAGGCCGCGGCGCCTGTGACCACCGAGCAAGAGCAGTTCCGTGCCCGGCTGAGCGGCGTGCTGCAGCAGCACCGGTGCGGGGTGCCCCGCCTCGACGATCAGGTTCCGCGACTCCGCCAGAAAGGGCAGCTGCGAGCCCGGCAGCGAGGCCTCGAGTTTCAGTTGCACAGCTCGGCGCGCCGCGAGCAGGTCCGCTTCGGTGAGCGCAGCTCCGAGACGATGCGGCACGACAGCGTGAACCATTTCGATCGAGGCCTGAAGCCGGTGCGCCAGATCGATGGCGACGCTGAGCGCCTCCAGCGCTGATCCGGCCGCGTCGAGTCCGACCAAAAGACGCCGCGTGCTGCGCGTTGCGGCGTCTGAGGCGCGCGTCGGACTCAGCGGACTCTCGCTCACGGTGCTGACTCTACGAAGAAGGGGCTGGACCAGGCGAGCCCGCCATCCGCCTGGACCACCCGCACATAGACGAACTCGCCGGGCAGCAGGCCGGCGAGCGCGAAATCCTCAGCCGCATCGAGGCGGTCTCGGCCGGCCCGTGACTCCACCACTTCGCGCCCGCGGACGAGATCGATCCGCTCCAGTGGTGCTGTGCCGGCCACCAGGACGCGCAGTTCCTGTGCGCCGGGCGGCACGACACTTCCCATCGGCAAGCCCGCCAGGGCCGCACGCAGCACGATGCGCGCGCCGTTCGTCGCGTAGCAGCGCCGTGCCCGCAGGGCTGCCAGCACCGCGGCGCGCGTGCTTTCCTCTGCCAAGATCGCGGCGAGACCGCCATGTCCGCGCGGGGCGGCGAGGTGCGCGAGCCCAGGGTGTCCGTCATGACTGTCGCCGCTGCCCAGAAAACCCAGCCGATAGCCACGCAGCAGGGCGTCGCGTGCAAAGTGCCCCGGCACCGCTTGCTCGATTAGCGCGGGACTGTCCGCCGCTTCACTGCTGCCGTGCACCGAACTCAACTCCACGAGCGGCTCAAGCACGGGGTCCGGCACAAAGCTCCAGTTGGTGGCGATCGGCCCGCCGGCGACGTGGTGCGCGAAGGTCAGGGCCGGCTGTCCGGCCAGCGCTTCCCAAAGCTGGGCCGGCGTCTCGTAACGCTCATCGAGCGAGCTCAGCACGCGGCCGCTGTCCTCGAAGTACAGCACGTGGCGGTGACCGTGAATCCAGCTCGTCCACTCGTAGCCGAGCAGTGTCACGAAGCGCCCCGGGTCGTGGAATGAGGCCGTCGCCGCCTCGATGCCCGCCCAGAGACTCGGCGTCTCGTCGAGAAAGGGCTGACCCCAATGGTCATGGTCGGTGAGGGCGGCCACATCGAGGGCCGCCACATCACGCGCGTAGCGATAGAAGGCCTCCGGCGTGCCGGTGCCATCAGAAAGCGCCGAGTGCCCATGCAAATCGCCCCACAACAGTGGGCGGCTGTCTTCAGAGACATGACAGGGATTGCTCACGGCCTGCAGTCCGCCCGGGCCCAGCGCCGAGATGCGGTGCAGACCGGAGGACATTGCTCGAAGCGTGAGCTGCACGAGCCCCCCATCGTCGCGGCGCAGAGTGAGGGTCGCCGGGCCGGCGAGTTCCGGCGGCAGCGAGAGCTCCACGGTCCCCTCGACCAGGCAGCCGGCGTTTCCGAAGCGATCGAGCACGGCGAGAGTCAGGCGCAACTCCTCGCCGGGGCGCGCGGCGCTCTGCAAGGAGAGCACGAGTTGGGCGGGAGGTCCGGCCCGGACGGCAACAGTCGGCGAATCGAGCACAGCCTGCCGGCTGCCGTCGCCATCGCCGTCCACTTCACAGCGGAAGGGCGAGGCACTCTCAGCGAAGCGATCCGCGCGAGCGCCGGCGAGGCCGGCTCCGTACTCGATACGGACGCGTTCACCCGCGGCCAGGGCGCGCCCTTCGATCCAGGCTGCCACCAGCCAGGTGTCGATGCGGCGTACGCGCAGCGTGACACCCTCGGCCTCGCAGCTCAGACGCGTGAAGCCGGGCGCCGACTCCGCCTCCACTTGCGGCGGGCTCCAACCCCAAAAAGCGGGCGCCTGAAACACCAGCGCCCCCCCCACGGCAAGGCCCAGCGGGCCGGCCTCGTAGAGCAGCGTCCAGGAGCGGGAGTCGCTGGCCTGCACCGAGCCATCGTCGCCCTCCGTCAGCTCGAGCCACAGCCGGCCGCCGCCATCAGAGGGGTGTCGCGGCCGCGCCTGACTCGCCCGCAACTCCTCGACGAGTTCCCAGCGTGCCGTGGGGGGCCGCAGATCATTGGCCCCAGTCTGCACCACGTCGGTGCTCTCTGAGGGTGGCCAGCCCGGCTCGGCACTGTCGCCGCAGGCGCTGGCGGCCAGCAGGAGCACGGCCGATCTGCCCCGCACCACCGCGAGCGCCAGCGCGCTCCTCATCAAGTGGCCGCTGGCCGGCGCTGCACCTTCTGCGCCGAGGCCTGGTCAAGCGGCTGCAGATTCAGCTCCTCAATGTTGACGTGTGCCGGCAGAGCCGCGACCCAGGCGATGGCCTCGGCAATGTCCGCCGACACCAAGGGCGTCATGCCAGCGTAGACCGCAGCCGCTTTCTCGGCGCTGCCCAGGCGCACTTCAGAGAACTCGTTCTCAGAAACCAGGCCGGGATTCACGCACGTGACGCGCACGCCGCGGCCCAGCAGTTCCAGGCGCAGTGCCTTGCTCACCACCCGCACGGAGGCCTTGCTCGCGCAATAGACCGCGCCGCCCTCGTAGGTCTCGATGCCGGCCAGCGAGCCGAGGTTGACCACGTGGCCCAGGCCGCGCCGAGCCATGTCGGGAACGAAGGCGCGCGTTACGCGCAACAGGCCCATGACGTTCACGGCGAACATCGCCTCCCAGTCCGACTCGTCGGCAACCTGAGCCTCGGCAAGGCGCGTGACGCCGCGCGCCAGGCCGGCATTGTTGACCAGCAGATGCACGCCGGCGGGTCCCGCGAATTCTCGGGCACGAGCCGCGAAGGCGGCCACGCTCTCGGCACTCGTGACATCGAGCGGGCAGGCGAGGGCCCGTCCGCCCGGCAGCCCAGCAAGCTCCTGCGCCAGGGCCTGCAAGCGGGGCAGGCGCCGCGCGCCCAGCACAAGGGACATCCCCAGTGCAGAGAGTCGGCGAGCCGTCGCCGCTCCAATGCCGGACGAGGCGCCGGTGACCACGGCCACGCGTCCCGCCAAAGCGAAGCCCCCTCGTGCGGAGCGGACATCCATGGGCTGAGCGGACAAAGGGGTCACTCCCGGAGAACTGCGCCGGAGACGCGCTGGAACGGCGCGCCAGCGTCAGCGCATTCTATGGATTGCCGCCGCCGCGCGGCGCCCCGTCTTCCGACTGCCCTGCGGAGATCCCGTGTGTCCTTGCGCTGGCTCGCCTTGCTGCTCCTGGCTGCGCTCATGACCTCCTGTCGTGACCGCAACACATCGTTACCGTCCCAACTCGCCAGCCAGGACACGCTGGCCGCCTGGCCCGATGCCGCCGGCCAAGTCGCGCATCCGCAACTCGCCGCTCTGTCGGTCGAACTCTGGCAGGAGCTCCTGGAAGCGGACCCGATCTGGGCCGGCGCCATGGGAGATGAGCGCTTCCTGGATCGGCTGCCAGATGAACGCCCGGAGGCTTACGAAGCTCGCCGCCAGCGCGTGCTCGCCTTGCAGCAGCGCGCTCTCGCCCTGGATCCGGAGCTGCTCTCGGGCGACGACCGTGTCACACGCGAACTGCTGCTGGAGGAACTCGCGCGACAGCTCATTTTGCTTGAGGCGCGACTCTGGGAGTGGGCCGTCGATCCGCGCGGAGCTGCCCACATCAGCCTGCAGAATCTCGTCGAGGATCAGCCCACGGCCACCGAGGCCCAGCGCGAGGCGCTCGCCAGGCGCTGGGCGCGGATGCCGGCCTTCATCGACCAGACCATCGCCAACTTGCGCCGAGGCCTCAGCGCGGGACGCGTCGCCAACCGCACCTCGCTCGAGCGGACGATCGAGCAACTCGACCGGCTGCTTGAGCAGCCGGTGGCCGAGTGGACACAGGCGCGCCCAGCGCTCCCGGCGCAACTGCCCGCTGCGGAGGCCCAGCGCCTGCACTCCGCGCTGCAGGCTGGCCTGCAGAACGAACTGCGTCCCGCCCTGGAGCGCTTCCGCGGCCTGCTGCGCGAGGAGCTCCTGCCGCGCGCCCGCTCCGACGGGCAGCCGGGCTTGGCCTCGCTGCCGGGCGGCACCGGACTTTACGGGCGGCTCATCGAGCTGCACACGGGCCTCCCGCTGACCGCCGCGGAATTGCATGCCATCGGCCTCGCCGAGATTGCTCGCATTCGAGCCGAGATCTCCACGCTGGGCCTGCGCGTCTTCGGCACGGCGAATGTCGCCGAGATCCAGCGTCGGCTGCGCGAGGACCCGGCGCTGCACTTTGCCGCGCGGGAAGAAGTGCAGGCCACGGCGGAAGCGGCGCTGCGCCGCGCAGAGTCCAGCGTGGGCTGCTGCTTCGGTCTGCGCCCCGCCGCAGCGTGTCTCGTGGTGCGCATTCCCGAGCACGAGGAACGCGACACGACCATCGCCTATTACCGCCAGCCTGCCTCCGACGGCTCGCAGCCGGGCCGCTACTTCGTGAACACCCATGCGCCCGAGACACGGCCGCGCTACGAGGCCGAAGTGCTGGCCTTCCACGAAGCCGTGCCCGGACACCACTTGCAGATCGCGATCGCCCAGGAGCGCGAGGGCCTGCCGCGTTTTCGCCGCGAAAGTGGGGTAACCGCCTACGTCGAGGGCTGGGCGCTCTATACCGAGCGCCTTTGCGACGAGATGGGCCTCTACAGCGGCGACTTGGATCGCTTTGGCATTCTGAGTTTCGACGCCTGGCGCGCTGCGCGTCTGGTCGTCGACACCGGACTGCATGCGCTAGGTTGGAGCCGCGCCGACGCGCTCGATTACTTGCTCAACAACACGCTGCTTGCCTCGAACAACGTCGAAAACGAGGTCGATCGATACATCGCTTGGCCCGGCCAAGCTCTGGCTTACAAAGTCGGCCAGCGCGAAATCATGGCGCTCCGTGAACAGGCTCGTGCGGCGCTCGGTCCACGCTTCACACTGCCCGGCTTCCACGATGTCGTGCTCGCCCATGGGGCCGTCTCCTTGCCGGTGCTGCGCCGTCAGGTTGAAACCTGGATCCAAACCCTGCGCTGAGCCTTAGAGCTCCGTCACGCAGCGAAAGCTCGTGAAGCGATGAGGGTCGGTGCGCCGCGCGGCATTGCGAAAGCTGCGCCGCAGCACATCGCGATCGGTGGCCCAGGAGCCGCCCAGCAAAACCTGATGCGTCTCCTGCGCGGCATCCTCGCAGGGACCAGGAGTCTCCGGCATGCTGGGCAGGTGCCGCGGCAGCTTCGAGAAAGCGCTCGAGGTCCACTCCCAGCCATTCCCGACGAGGTCGTGCACGCCCCAAGCCGAGCAGCCGGCCGGATGGCTCCCCACTGGAGTCGGTGACCAGTTCTTCCAGTCGAAATTGCCGTGGCGGAAGCTGGGCAACGCCTCACCCCAGGGCCAACTGCGCAGGCCGCCTTCAGGTGAGCCGTAAGCCGCGCGATGAAATTCGGCCTCCGTCGGCAGACGCCGACGTTCCCGGCGCGCAAAGGCCTGGGCCTCCGCGTAACTCACCGAGACCGGCCAGTCGAAGACGCGCTGCAGCGGCAAGTCTCCGTGAACCGAAGCGAGTCGCCACTCACCGGCTTCACGACGCCAACCTTGCGGATGCTCACGCTGCTCGCGCTGAATCCAGGTCCAGCCTTCGGCGGTCCAGAGCGAACTGTCCCGGTAACCGCCGGCGAGCACGAAGTCGAGGAACTCGCCGACGACGACCGGGGTGCTGTCGATCTCGAAGGCCGGGACGTCCACGGGGCAGCTCGGAAACTCGACGTCCCAGCCAAAGGCGAGTGTCTCCGGCCGCGCGCCGAGCACGGCGGAACCGGCCGGCACGCGCATCGGCAGGCGCGTGGCACCGCTGGCGAAGCTGGGCGCCGGGAGATCGGCGGGCCGGCGCCAAAGTCCGCGCTCGAGTTGGGCGAGCATGGCCAGCAGCCGCTCGTGAGCGAGCAGTTCGTGCTCCAGCACAGCGTAAAAAACGCGCCCGCCACGGGTCAGGCCGCTGCCGACCGCATGCTCGGGCAGGCTCTCAAAGGCTTGCCGCACGGAATCGCGCACGCGATCCCGCCAAGCGTGCACAGGCTCGACGGCTGGCCAGGTCCGCTCGTCCAGCAGGCCGGCTAGGGGCCGACAGTAGAGGTCTTCCAGCTCTGGATCGAGGGGCTCGGCCGCGAGAACGAGACGCCCCACTTGCTGCCAGGCGTAGCCCGGAAGTTCGCCGAGCACTGCCAGAAAGCAGGGCTGGCCCTCACCCGGACGCAGCGGCCAAGCTTCCGGCCGCAGCAGTGCGAACAGCCCATCGGTGCGCTCCCACGCCGTTTCGAGGCGCTCGCGCAGTGTGGCCGTTAACAACATCGAGAACGCCCCTCCAGCACCATGACCTTCCGCCCGAATCGCCCGATCGGTCGGAAGGCGGGCCAGTCTAGACGACACCGACCCGCCTCCCTAACCGGATCCGCGCGCTGAGTGGCTGCCCAAGCCAGCACGACAGTCCCACCGTGACACCGGCACACCGCAGACACCGCAGGCACCGGCACGCTGCAACACAGACACACGCGCAATTCAGCGCTCCCGGTTGACGGCGCTCCGGAACGATGCGTCTGTACGCCTCAGCTCACCATCACCACTCGATTGCGGCCCGTCGATTTGGCCTGGTAGAGACAGCGGTCGCTCAGCTCGATCACTTGCCGCGGTCCGCCCTCCGTGCGGGGCGACATGAGTGAGCCGCCGCCGCTGATCGTGATGACGCCGAAGGGCGAGGCGAGATTCTCGACACCCGCTTCCTGAATGCGAGTGCGTATCCGCTCCGCCAGAGCGAGCAGGCCGTGCGAATCGGTCGCCGTCGCCAGCACCACGAACTCTTCTCCGCCGTAGCGCGCCACCGCATCGATGCGCCGTGCCTCCCCCTGGATGATTTGAGCCACACGCCGCAGAACTTCATCACCGGCCACGTGCCCGTAGCGGTCGTTGTAGCCCTTGAAGAAGTCCACATCGAAGAGCAGCAGCCCAAAGGGCAGCCCCGTGCGCAGACTGCGCTCGCGTTCTTTATCGAGCTGCACCTCGAAGGCCCGCCGGTTGAGAATGCCGGTGAGCGGATCGGTGTGGGACATCTCCAGCAGCCGGCGGTTGGCGTCGTTGAGCTCAGTCTCCTTGCGTTCGAGGGTGAGGTTCTTCTCGCGCAATTCGGAAGTCTGGCTGGCCACCTGCTCGGTGATCACCGCGGTCTGGCGCATGAGCGTCCACACGATGGCGGCCGCCAGAAGCATCACGGTGAAGACGGCCGCCGGCAACAGCGTGGAGGGCCGCTCGAGGAATTCCGTCAGGGTGATCCGCGGCGGCTGTGATTGGCGCATCGTGACCACCCAGTTGCCGCCGAACAGATAGAGCAGGCCGGTGCGCGCGGCTCCGCCGGGTGCGATGAGCCGGCCCACCGTGGCCAGGCGCTCGCCCACGGCGTTGGAGACTTCGATGACCAGTGGTTCCTTTTCATCCGCGCCGACTTCGCGCGAGAAGCCGACGCGCAGCAAGTGCTCGAGGTCGTAGACGCAGATCGCAAAGCCGAGCAAGGCGGCCTCGCGCTGGGTCGGGTTGCGCTGCGCCCGCGCAGGATCGTAGAGCGGTACAGCCAGCATGAGTCCCGGTCGCGGACCGCCTGCTTCCGGTCGAATCATGTCGAAGGGCCGGCTCATGGCCACGTCGTCGGTCGCCAGGGCCTGTGCGAACGCCTCGCGACAGGCCGGGATCGTGGCGAGGTCCAAGCCGAGGATGAGAGGCGCTTCGTCGGCCGGCCAAATGTGATCGGCCAGATCGTGCTGCTCACCCGGCGTCACGGGCTGCCCCTGCGCATCGCGTGCTTGCAGACCTTCCCAGACCGGCACCCGCGCGCGCCGCTGCGCCAGAAAGCCGGGGAGTTCGGCACCGCTCAAACGACGCACGCGGCCCAAGTGCCGCAGCGCCACATGCCCCGGTTCTCGGCGAATGACTTCCTCCACCAGGACTCGCACGGCACTCTCGTCTTCGCTGCCCAGTCCTTGCACATAGAGACCGCGCAGCAGTCTCAGCAACTGGGCCTGCGCGCCCAGGTAGTCCTCGAAGCGCGCGAGCAGGGCCGCCGAGCGCGCCTCGAGTTGGGCCAGCGTGTCCTCCTGCTCGGCCTGCGAGGCGTAGTACCAGGAGAAGTAGGTGGCCGAGAGGCCCAGCAGGACGATGAGCGTGGGCCAGCCCACGAGCCCGGAGCGGGGCGGAGAGGTCTTCACGGCAGCATTTATAAGCACCCGCCGCGACCGAGGGGAGTGCGCGCCGGGATTCGGGCGCGGCTTGCTAAGCTGGCGAGCCACGCTTGCCAGCAAAAGCGCGGGACATCGTGGAGGGCCAGTGGTCGTCGATCCGGGCGGGGCGAGTGCTGCGGGCAATCATCCAAGCCAGCGCGTGGACTACGAGTCGGAGTCGCTCGAGCGCAGCTCGTACATCACGGCGATCGTGCACCTCTATCGCGGCGAGATTTCGCGGGCCAACACCTGGCGGAACCGGCTCGACCAGACCACCCACTGGGCCATTCTGGTCACTCTGACTTCGGTGAGCTTTGCCTTCGGGCAGGAGCAGGCCAACCATTTCAGCCTGCTCTTTGCGAACGTGCTGCTGGTGATCCTGCTGGGACTTGAGGCGCGCCGCTTTCGTTTCTTTGATGTGTGGCGCGCGCGCGTGCGCAAGATCGAAACCAACTTCTTTGCCCCGATCCTGCAGCGGCGCCTGGATTCGCCCGAGCGCGACTGGATGTTGCTGGTCGCCGACGATCTCATCGAGCCCCATTTTCATATGACCCGGCTCGAATCCATTCGGGAGCGACTCGTGCGCAACTACCTGCCGATCTTCGGGGTCGTGCTGGTGGCCTGGCTGATCAAGCTCTCGGTGCATCCCAGCCCATCGTTCACGGCAGCCGAACTCTACGCGCGCTGCTCCGTCGGCCCGCTGCCCGGCTGGCTCACGCTCGTCACCGTGGCCATCTTCTACGCGGGGCTGGGGTCGCTCGTCGTCTTTGGCAATCCGCTGCCGCGGCGAACCAACAACTGGGACATCCAGGAACTGATGGTCGACGAGTATCTCTGAGCGGCGCCGCTTGGGATGGCGCCGGCCCGCCAAGCGCTCAGGCGCCGACGGGCACCTGACTGCCCGATGCGGGAATGAGCTGGCTTGGATCGTTGGCGTACTGGCTGGCCAGTTCCTGGGTGATGAGTCCCTTCGCCACGAGATGCATCAAGTGCTTCTCCAGCGTGATCATGTGTTCCTTGGCCTGGATCTGAATGGTCGAG
Source organism: Planctomycetota bacterium (assembly GCA_052387675.1). Lineage (GTDB taxonomy): Bacteria > Planctomycetota > B15-G4 > B15-G4 > B15-G4 > JBQTIY01. The sequence goes on from JBQTIY010000002.1 coordinate 182,806, forward strand.
TAGATCTGGTGCCAGTTGCCGGTGCGGATGAGGTTCGAGATGGCCGGCACATTCTTCAGCACTTCGTACGTGGCAATACGTCCCTTGCCGTCCTTGCGGGGCACCAGCTTTTGAGCAATGACGTAGGCCAGGCTGAAGGAGAGCTGCGACATGATTTCCTTGCTGCGCTCGGCCGGGAACAGGTCCACGATGCGTGTGATCACGCCCTTGGCATCGCGCGTGTGCAACGTGCTGAACACCAAGTGACCGGTTTCGGCCGCCGAGAGCGCCAGGCTGGCGGTCTCGGTGTCGCGAATCTCACCGACCACGACCACATCAGGGTCTTCGCGCAGGGCCGAACGCAGGCCGGCGTGAAAGCTCGGTGAATGCAGGCCCACCTCGCGCTGGCTGATCAGACAGCGATCGTTCTTGAGCACGTATTCGATCGGATCTTCCAAGGTGATGATGCGCAGGGGCTCGCGTTTGTTCAGTTCCGCCAGCAGTGAGGCGATGGTCGTGGACTTGCCTGAGCCGGTGATGCCGGTGATCACGACCAGGCCCTGATGCAGGTGCAGCATGTGCTTGAGCACTTCCGGCTCGGGGAAGCCCAGCGTCTCGATCGGCGGAATCGTCTGCGGCAGAGAGCGGATGACGGCCGCCAGTCCATCGCGGTCGTGGAAGGCATTGATGCGGAAGTTCATGCCGCCTGCCTCTTCCAGATGGAAGGCCGCATCGACGTCCTGCGGATACTCGCGCTCCAGCTTTTCGATCTGATCGGCGCGCAGCAGCGGATAGACCAGCCCCTTGACGATGTCGTGCGTGAGCCGGTCGGCCGCTTCCAGGGCCACGAGGTCGCCGTCGAGACGGTAGCGGGCCGCTTCGCCCGTCTTGAGGTGCAGGTCGGCCAGGCGCGAGATGCCGTTCCGCTGCCAGCGTTCCTCAGTGAAGCGATTCAGCAGATCCAAGATGCTCAGCTTGACTCCGCCGACCGGGTACACGGCCACAGGATGAAAGCTCTGGCGGCGGTCCTGATGGCTGCGCCGGTCCTCAACCGGGGGTGCGGCGCTGACCGGATTCGTCACGTCATCGGCTGGGGACACGGCAACGCCCTCGGAGAAGCCCTCCTCATCGGCAGTCTGCGCTGCGAACTTGGGCTCCAGGAGCGGCCGCTCAGAAGCTGACGCGGCGCCCAGCAGGCCCGGGCCGGTACGCTAGCGGCCGTTTGCTGCACGCTTGCGCCCCCCCGGAAAGCCTCATGGAACGCTGGTCCATCGACATCCAGAAGGAGTACCTCAAGTTCTCCGCTGCCCATTTCCTGATCTTTCCCGACGGCAGCGCCGAACGCCTGCATGGCCATAACTACCGCGTCTTCGTGCGGATCGATGCGGCCCTTTCAAAGCACGGCCTCGTGCTGGACTTCAAGCAGGTCAAGCCGGTCATTCGCGAGATCGTAGATGAACTCGACGAGCACTGGCTCGTGCCCGGCGAACACCCGCAGCTCAAAGTCGCGCGCCGCGGCGACGGCATCACCGAAGTGCGCTTCGACAAGCGCTATTACGCGGCGCCCGACGAGGACGTCATCATCATGCCGGTGAACAATCTCAGCGCCGAGAATCTGGCCACCTGGGTCGGGCGCGAACTCATGCAGCGGCTCGGGCAACGCTTTCGTGACGTCATGGTGCGCCGCCTCTCCTGCGCCATCGAAGAAACTTCCGGACAGCGCGGCCTCTACGAGTTCACGGCTGACGAGGCCGACTAGGCCCGTGTCAGGCAGCCGGCCCCCACCTCCACGCCTGCGGCTGCTGCTGACCGGCTTTCGCGCCTTCGGCGGCGAACCGGTCAACCCCAGCGAACAGCTTGTGCGCGATCTGGCCCGGCGGCCACCGCCTGATCCTCGCCTGAGCCTGCACGTCGCCATTCTGCCGGTGGATCGCACGCTCTTTCGCCCGGCCCTGCAAGCCGCTCTGCGGCGGCATCGCCCGCAACTGGTCGTTTCCGTGGGACAGGCCACGGGCCGCGGATTGGTGGAACTGGAGGCCACGGCGCACAACCTCCTCGACTATCGCGGTGAGCGCGACAATGGCGGATTCACGGCGAGTGCGGAGCGGCTGCACGCGCAGGGGTGCGCCAGAGTGCACTGCCGCTTGCCGCTCGCCGAGTTGGCGGCCGAATTGAGCAACTCCGGCCTGCCGGTGTCGGTCTCCCAGGATGCGGGGCGGCACCTGTGCAATGCGCTGCTCTATGAACTCCTCGCCGAACACGCCGGCCTACCGGCCTGTTTTGTGCATGTGCCCTTGCTGCCTGAGCAGGCCGCGCGTCGTGGCCGCGGCGAACCCAGCCTGCCATGGGCCGTTAGCCGGCAGTGCCTGGCGGCCCTGCTGAGCCGTCTGCCCGGTCATCTGCCTTCGGCTCCGAGGGCGGCCTGCCCGGCCTGAGTGCGGCGAGCCGCTGCTTCACCTCGGCCTCGTGACCCGCGCCACGCGGCTCGTAGAAGAGCCGGCCCTGCAAGCCTTCGGGGAGATGCGAACGGGCCGTCGCCGGGCGCGGTTGCCCATGCGGATTTTGATAGCGCGGCGCCGGGCTGGAGGCGCCGGGGCGGCGGCTGGGCGACTGACTGAGGTCTAGTGGAACCGGCAGGGCGCCCTGCTGCTCCACAGCGGCGCGCGCCGCGAGCGAGGCCTGGTAGATCGCATCCGACTTAGGCGCCAGCGCCAGATAGATCGCAGCCTGGACCAGCGCTGCGTCACCCTCGGGCAGGCCCAGAAAGCGCACGGCTTCCAGCGCATCGAGCGCAAAGCCGAGGGCCTGCGGGTCGGCCAGCCCAATGTCTTCGCTGGCCATGCGCACGAGCCGTCGCGCCACGACCGTGGGGTCCTCACCGGCGCAGAGCAGTCGCTGCACGTAATAGGCCGCAGCGTCCGGATCGCTGCCCCGCAGCGACTTATGCAGGGCCGAAAGCAAATCGAAGTGACGGTCGCCGCCGCGATCGTGCAGCAGCACGCGCTCGCCTTGTGCCGCTTCGACATGACTTAGCAGTACGCGGCGTTCGGCCGTCAGGGCGGCGAGTTCGGCGGCGCGTTCGAGCTGATCCAGCAAACGTCGCGCGTCACCGCCGCTCGCTTGCAGCAGCGCCTGTTCGGCTGCCGGATCGAGGCCCACGACGCGCCCGGCTAGCCCGCGCTCGCCAGCGGACAGTGCGCGGGCGATGAGTTGGCGCGCGGCAGCCTCGTCCAGTGCGGCCAGCCGCAGGACGCGGCAGCGGCTGAGCAAGGCGGCATTGATGGAAAAGGCTGGATTCTCGGTCGTGGCGCCGATGAGCGTGAGACGCCCATCCTCGACAGCGTGCAACAGGGCATCCTGCTGCCCCTTGTGAAAGCGGTGAATCTCATCGAGGAAGAGCAGCGTCGCGCGCCGTCCGGCACCGAGGGCGCCTTCGGCCGTCGCGATGGCTTGGCGCACGTCCTCGACACCCGCACTGACTGCAGACAGCGCGACGAGTTCATAGCCGGCTTCCTGCGCGAGCACGCGCGCGAGGCTGGTCTTGCCGGTGCCGGGCGGCCCCCAGAGCAGGAGCGAGCCCAGGCGCTGGCGCGCGACTTCGGTTCGCAGCAGACCGCCCGGCCGCAGCAACTCGGTCTGACCGACGATTTCGCTGAGCGACCGAGGGCGCAGCCGCTCGGCCAGACTCGCGCGCGCTTCGGCGTCGCGACGGCCAGCTGCCGCGAAGAGCGGATTTTCGATCGCACGCTTGCTCATGCATTGCTCGACGGGAAGAGGCCCACACTCCTACTATACGGAGCCCTCCCGGAGACCTCCGACATGGTGCGCATCGAGATCCGCTACGAAGGACAGTTGCGCTGCGAGGCCGTGCACGGTCCTTCAGGCGCCCGTCTGCTCACCGATGCTCCCGTGGATAACCATGGCCGCGGAGCCTCGTTCTCCCCCACCGACCTCCTGGCCACGGCCCTGGGCGCCTGCATGCTCACGATCATGGGCATCGTGGCCGAGCGCCACGCGATCGACCTGCAGGGGGCCACCGTGCAGGTCGAGAAGGAAATGGTGCAGCAGCCCGTGCGGCGAGTCGGCCGGCTCGCGGTGGCCATTGCCGTGCCGCGCGACCCGGGCCCTGAGGGTCGCCGTCTGCTCGAGCAGGCGGCGCAGCACTGCCCGGTGCACCAGAGCCTCGGTGCGGAGGTCCGTTGCGACGTGCGCTTTAGTTGGGGCGCAGCGTAAGCCGCGCGATGTTGTTCGCTGAGGTCTTCTGAAAGTCGAGCGCGCCCCGCAGAGCCTGGCGAATCTCGGCGTGCAGCTTGGTCGCCCCGCGCGGCGGCGGATTCTGGTCCAGATAGACCGGCCGGCCCGCTTGCAACTGCCGCTGGGCGTACTGCAGCACGTGCTGCGGACTGCACACCGCTCCGTCGAGTTCCCGCCGCGCGGCTTGCTCGACAACCGGGCTGACGTGGGGTCCCAGGTAGAGCACTGAGCGCAACGGATGTCCCTCTCTCACGACGCCTTCGGCCAGACCAGGGTCGGCGGTCGTGATGAGCACGGCCGACTCCTCGAAGTCTTGCGAGGCCACCGCTAAGACGTCGTGATGTGCGATCGCATTGAGTTCGGTTTCGGTGGGCGGCAGCTCGTGGGCCAGGCTCCACGCCAGCAGCGCTGCACACAGACAGAGCGCCAGCCAGCCGCGACGCGGTCCGGCCACGCTGGTCAGGCCCACACCGGCCAACGCGGCGGTGAGCGGCACGCCCGGCAGCAGGTAGTTCGTGGAGCGAAAGGAGTACAGGCCGAGAAACACACCTTGAAAGAGCAGCGTGAGGACGGCCAAACGGGCCAGCCGCGCAGCGCGCTGATCCACTTGGCGCCGGCTCCAAACGACGAAGAGCCCGACGAGTGCGGCGGCAGCCATCCAGGAAGTCTGCAGGTCTGAGAAGCCGGCCAAGGCACGCGTCAAAACCCAGCGCTCTGCGGGGCGGTTCGGCGCACCCTCGGGCCAGAAGAGATTGCGCCACGAGAAGCCGAGTTCGTGCCCCCACACGGCGTAGCCCGTGGTCAGCGGCCCGCCGTAAACCCAGGTGTTGTGCAGGGCCACGAGCAATGCGCCGGCCGCCAGGCCCGCGCTGAGCTGCAGCAACCGAGGCATCCGCTCACGGCCGCCTCGTGCGGCGCCCAGCAACTCCGCCGCGAAGAGCGCCGCCGGAAACGTGAGATTTGCGTAGCGCAGCAGCAGCGAGACCGAGGCCAGCAGCCCCGCCAGAAAGAGCCTGCGCGGCTGAGTGCGCTCGGCGCCGCCTGTGTAGAGCAGGGCGACCATCATGATCACTGCGCCCGTCGGAACCTGAGTCATGATCTGCCCGCTCATGTCCCGGAAGAGCGGAGCGGTGAGCAAGAGCAGCCCGGCGCAGAGACCCGCTGTCACCCCGCCGCCGAAGCGGCGCGCCAGGAGCGCCGACCCACCCAGCGCCAGCAGCGCAAAGCCGAGCACAGTCCAGGCTCCATGGCGCATGTCCGGCCCCAGCACGGCCAGCGGCGGCAGCAGCAGCACAGGCAGGCCGGCCGGGTAGTACCCGGGAATGTCCGACTCTCCAACACGAATCGTATTGCCGCGCCCCGCCAGCAGGCTCAGGGCCTGAGCGGTATAGCCCTGAATGTCGAAGAAGAGCGGAACTCGCTCACGCGGCACATAGAGCAGAGCGAAACCGGCCAGCAGCAGCAGCACGCCGGCCAGGAGGCCCCGGCGGCGCGCGCGCGACGCGCGAGCGGCAGTGTCCGCGTCGGACGCGACACCGCCCGCTGGCCCTGCGCTCACGTGCGCAGCGGGCCCATGACCTTTTTGCCTAGCGCGGAAGCCACGAGTTCGCAGACGAGCTGGCCCGTCGCGTTCGCATTGTCATGAATGGGATTCAGCTCCGCGATCTCCAGCGAAACCAGGCGTCCCGTATCGGCCACCATCTCCATGATCAAGTGCGACTCGCGCAGACTGAGGCCGCCGGCGACCGGAGTGCCCACGCCGGGCGCCACTTCCGGATCCACGGCATCGATGTCGAAGGAAACGTGCAGCGCCTCGGTGCCATCGGAAGCGCGTTCGATGGCCTCCTGCATGACGGCCGCCATGCCCCGAGAATCCACCTTCATCATCTCGTAGTAGCTGATGCCGCTGCGCAGGACGATCTCGCGCTCGCCCTCGTCCACTTCCCGAATGCCGATCAGTGCGACATTGCGCGGGTCCACTTTGGGGGCATAGCCACCCAAGTTCACAAGTTCGGGGGCGCCATAACCGGTCACAGAGCCCAGCGGCATGCCGTGGATATTGCCCGTCGGGGAGGTCTCAGGCGTGTTCATGTCAGCGTGCGCATCGACCCAGATGACGCCGATCTTCCCGCCGCGCTTGCGAAAGTGCGAGGACACGCCGGTGATTGTTCCGATGGCCATCGAGTGATCCCCGCCGATGACGACGGGAATCTCGCCGTCGTCGAGCAGGCGTTCCACACGCAGCGCCAGCCGCTCGCAGGCGCGCAGGATCTCTTTGAGATAGCGCGGTCCCTTGCCAGGCGGACGGACCTCGGGAATCGGCACGCTGATATCGCCCGCATCCTGAAAGGTGTAGCCGAGCGCACGGATCCGCTTGGCGAGGCCGGCGTAGCGCACGGCCGACGGCCCCATGTCCACACCGCGGCGGCCCGCGCCGAGGTCCATGGGCACCCCGATGAGGCGCACCGACTTGCCAGGAATCGCGGGGCTCTTCACTGCGGAATGCCCCTCAGACTCCCATCGTGGCGGCGTCGCGCACGTTGTGAGTGGTCCCTTCGATGGCGACACCGGCCGCGCGGCTCTCGAGTTGCGGACCGCGCCGGACGCCAAGCGACTGCAGGACGCGCTTGCCCATGTCGTAGAGCTTGAACTCGACGGTCCAGCCGTAGCGCTGATTGCGCAGACGCCAGCCGGCCATCGCACGCAAGAAGCGGTGATAGGGCGTGCGGCCGCGCACGAGGCCGTCGAACCAAGGCACGAGGTAAGTGTAGCGGTGGTAGTCGCGCCGGATGGCCGGAGGCAGCAGCTCGAAGGTCTTGTTGCCGAACTTGTACTCGACCATCGAACCCCAGGTCTCGAACTCCATCGGCATCTCATAGCCGTTGCGGCGGGCATGTTCGCCAGACTCGGTGCCCGGCAGGGGACGATAGAGCAGCACTTCGCTGGTGCAGTTGGGGTAGCGCGTCTTCATCTCCGCGGCGAGCGTGAGCGTCGCGCGCATCGACTCCTCAGTCTCATCCGGGTAGCCAATGATCCAGAAAAGCCCGATCTTGATGTTGCGTTCCCACATCCGGCGCATGGCCTTGTCGACATTGCCGTCCTGAATGCCCTTGCGGATGTAGGCCTGCATCTCGGCCGTGGCCGTTTCGGCCCCCACCCACATCATGTGGCAGCCGCTGTCGCGCATGAGGTCGAGCGTCTCGTCGCTGAACTTGACGATCGTCTCGACCTCGATGGTCGCGTTCCAATGGATGTTGACTTCGCGGTCGACGAGCTGCCGGCAGAACTCGCGGATGCGCTTCTCGTGCACGCCGAAGTTGGCGTCTTGAAAGCGCACGACATCAAAGTCGTACTGCTCCTTCAGCTCGACAATGCGATCCACGAGCGTCGTCGCGTTGAGCGCCTTCCAGCGCCGGTTGGTGACCATCGGCGAGCAGCAGAAGGAGCAGGGCTCCGGGCAGCCGTAGCTGCTGAAGTATGAGACGGCCCGGTAGGGCTTGCGCATGCTGTAGCCCGGCGGATCCGGGAAGCGGTAGCGCACCTTGGCGGTGCTGGCCTGGCGCTCCTGAACATCCAGATACTTGTCCACATCGATGAGGTCGAAGCGCGGAGCAGGCAAGCCGTCCAAGGCGACGACTTCGCGTGAGGGCGTCTTGTGCAGCTGACCGTTGCGCCAGAGGGCCAAGCCCTGCACGGTGTCCACCGGCTTGCCGTCGCGCACGGCGCAGAGCCACTCGGTGAAGGTCACCTCGCCCTGACCGAGACAGACCGCGTCGGCCAGATTGTTGCGCAGGAAAAGTTCGGGGGCCACCGAAGGAAACCAGCCGCCCCAGATGATCGGCAACTGGGGGTGGCGCTCGCGCACGAGCCGTGAAACCTCAGCTCCGTCGGCCACCTGGTAGCCCACGATGCAGGTGCTGCCGAAGGCGAAAGCGCCCTCCAGTTTCTCCCAGAGCTTGCCCATGGGGTCCTGCTCGACCATCGAATCGATGATGTCGAAGGTGAAGCCCTGCTCCATCGCTGGCGCACAGATGTGCAAAAACTCCAGCGGCATGAGGTCAGCGCTGTAAGGCTGACCCAGTTTGGGATCGCCTCGTTCTGGGTAGTAGAGGACCACGCGCCGGCTGGGGCCGCCGGAGCGCTGAGTGCTGGAGGAACCGTTCGTGTTGCTGGTCATGGAAGGTGGCTCGTCAGCGTGTCGAGACGTGGGAGGTCCAGAGCCGGTCCATCAGCCGGCGGGCGCGGTGATAGGCCTTGAACTCCACCGGCATGCCAAAGACACCGTGCCGCATGCGCCAACGCGCCGCCTGCATGAGGACCTTTTTGGTGAGGCCGGTAGCGCGGACATGGCCGTCGACCCAGGGCGCCAGGAAGTTGAACACCGACCAGTCGCGCAGCACGCGCGGAGGGATGGCGCCTTTCCAGGAGTCGACCTTGTACTCGAACATCTGGCCCCACTGCGCTGCCGTCGTGGGCGCCTCATAGCCCTTGTCGAGCGCATCCTGCCAGAGCGACGCGCCGGGAATCGGACGATAGGGGAACACATCCACCGAGGCATGCTCGAAGGTGTTCTTGATGGCGCGCGCCTCGTCGAGTGTGGCCCGCATCGACTCTTCGGTCTCGCCGGGATAGCCGATGATGTAGCTGCAGCCGGCCACGATGCCGCGCGAATCCAGACGCTCGATCGCGCGCAGAGTCTCGCCCGGCTTGATGCGCTTGCCGATGGCCTGCTGCATCTCCCAACTCGCGGCTTCGACGCCGGTGGGCACGATGTACAGCCCCGAGTCACGCATGAGGTCCAGCGTGCTGTCGCTGTACTGAGTCATTTGCTTGATTTCGATCGTGGCGTGCCAGGTCAGCTTGATGCCGCGCTTGAGCAGTCCTTCCGAGAAAGCCCGCGTGCGCTTCTCGCTGACGCCGAAGTTGGCATCCTGGAAACGCAGACCATGGAAAGGGTCCTTGGCCATGATCTCCTGAATGTGATCCAGAAGCTGCTCCGCCGGATACATCTTGTAGCGGCGCTCGGTCAGGCCGGGCGAGTTGCAGAAAGTGCACGGCTCCGGGCAGCCAAAGGAACTGTGGTAGCTGATCGCGGGATAGGCCGACTTGCCTGGCGGATCTGGGAAGCGATGCCGGATGCCGCGGCCATTGGGACTGCTTTCGATCGCGCACTGGCGCCGCTGTTCGGCGTAATAGCGCTGCAGGTCGATCACTTCGAACGGAGCGCGCGGATATTCCTCAAAGCCCACGACCGGCTGGCGTTCGGTGAAGAGCACATGGTCGTCGCGCAGCAGCGCCAGACCCTTGATGCCGTCCAGCGGCGTGTGGGCCTCGAAGGCGTCGAGCATGTTCCCGAAGGTGATCTCGCCCTGCCCGATGCACACGGCATCCGCCGAGGCGCCGTTGAGGAACAACTCGGGCACCGCGGATGGGAACCAGCCGCCCCACCAAATGGCTAGGTGCGGATACTTCTCGCGCACGGCGTTGCTCACCGTCACGCCGTCCAGGATCTGGTAGCCCAGGATGCAGCTACTGCAAAACACCGAGGCGTCAGCGCAGGCAGCCAACACGGCCTCGAGCGGGCGCTCCTCGACCATCGCGTCGATGAGTTGCACCGTCCAGCCGCGCTGCAGCGCTGGGCCGGCGATCTGGATCAACTCCAGCGGCAAAAGGTCCGCAGAGATAAGTTCACCCTTCACCGGGTCGCCCCGGTGCGGGAGGTACATCACGACCTTCTTCTTTGACTTCATGCTGCGCACCGCTGCCCAAGGTGAGGAGGATCGCGGAGTTTACCATCGACCTGCCGATCCGATGGTCAGACAGTATCGGCTGCAGCCCGGCCCCGACCCGCAGACCAACGCCAAGATCCCGAGAAGCTGAGCGGACCGACCCGTCAGATGAGCCGTCACGCACTCCCTGAGGAACGCTGGCCCAGCGCGGCCGAGGCTGAGCACAGCCGTCTCTTCTCACCCCTGGAATTGGCGAGTGGATTGCGCCTCGAGGCGCGCACCTGGGTCCCGGCCATGGTGCCCTGGCGTGCCACAGAATCGGGCCAGGTCACGCCACAGGTCATCGACTGGTACCGACGCTTCGCACGAGGTCAGCCGGCCGTGCTTGTGGTGGAAGCCACCGGGATCCGTGATGTTCCTAGCGGCCCCCTTCTGCGCATCGGACACGACCGTTTCGTGCCGGGCCTGGCCAAAATCGTCTCAGCGGTGGCTGAGGCGAGCGCCGGGCAAACCCGGCTCTTCATTCAGATTCTCGATTTTCTGGCCGTGCGCCGGCGCCCGGAGCCACAGCGCTTTCTGGGCGAGTTTCTCAGGATCACCGAAGCGCACCGCCGGCTGCTGAGCGAGGTGGATCCAGTGCTGGCCGGAGCGGATGAGAGCGGCCTGCGCGCAGCGCTCCTGCGCAGCTCTCCTGAGGAGCTGCAGCGCGTGCTCTCGGCCCGCGAGTGGGAAGCGCTGCAGCGCGGCGAGCGGGAACGCGTGACCGATCTCGACCGGCCGCACATCGCCGGCCTGCCGGCGGTGCTGCCCGGCCTCTTCGCCGACGCCGCCGAGCGAGCCCGGCAAGCGGGATTCGACGGCGTGGAGATCCACGCCGCACACGCTTACACCCTGGCCTCCTTTCTCTCGCGCCTGAATGACCGCACCGACGGCTACGGCAGCTCACTGGAGGCCCGGGTCCGACTGCCGCTGGACGTTGTGGCGGCCGTGCGGGCCCGGGTCGGAACCAAGTTCTGCGTCGGACTGCGCATGCTTGGCGAGGAGGGTCTGCGCGGCGGCAGCGACGTCTCCGACGCGCAGTTCTATGCGCTGGCCTTGGCGCGCGCCGGCCTGGATTTCCTCTCGATCTCGCGCGGAGGCAAGTTCGAAGACGCACGGCAGCCGCGCGTCGGCGAGGCGGTCTATCCCTACACGGGGCCGAGCGGACACCTCTGCATGCCCTCGGTCTTCGACAGCGAGCCGCCCTTCGGTCGCAATCTCGGACTCGCTGCGGCGATCCGCGCAAGCCTGCGAGTCGCCGGACTCACGACTCCCATCGTGGCCTCAGGCGGCATCAACAGTTTCACTCTGGCGGAAGCTGCGCTGCGCAGCGGTCAGGCCGATCTCATCGGCGCGGCCCGGCAATCACTCGCTGATCCGGATTGGTTTCGCAAACTGCGCGCAGGGCGCGGCGAGGCCATCGTGCGCTGCCTTTACACCAACTACTGCGAAGCACTGGATCAGCAGCACAAGCAGGTCACCTGTCAACTCTGGGACCGCTTGCTGGATGGCGAAGCCAATGTGCCGCTGTCAGCCGACGGGCATCGGCGCCTCGTGGCGCCGACCGGCGACTGGAGCCCGCGTGAAAGGCCGCGCGCCCCGTAGAGCGGCCTAGTTGGCGGAGGGATCGCGCCCGCCCAGAGCCATCCAGGAATAGCGGCCCCCCAGTTCGCGCAGCACGCGCACCCAGAGCTCACCGGACGGCACGTCGAAGACATGCTCGGCGCGGGCCGGGGCGATGATCCAGCTGCCTTCCGCGATCTCGCTCTCCAGCTGCGCCGGTCCCCAGCCTGCATAGCCGAGATAGGCGCGCACCTGTGCCGGACCGAGCTGACTGTCCAAGAGTTCGTCGAGCGGCGCGCCCACGGCGACCTCCTCCAGCACGGGACGCCCCAGTTCGGAGGCCCGCGCCACGAACTGCAGCGCCTCGGGCTGCACGGGCCCGCCGAGGTAGAGCGGAATCGCGCGGCCCTTCGCCGGCACGTCCTCGAGCACGTCCCCGAGCGAGCGCTCCGCGGGCCGGTTGAGCACCAAGCCGAAACTGCCTTCATCGTCGTGAGCAATGACCAGGACCACGGAGCGCGCAAAATTGGGATCTTGGAGTTGCTGGCTCGCCACGAGCAGACAGCCGCGTGCCAGCGCCGCGCCCATCAGCCGGCCACCCGCCGCAAACGCCAGACGAAGTGCGTGGCGAGCAACGACTCCAAACCCGTCGGGACCTGATAGCGCCGTTTGTACTGTCGCCCACGGCCGGCCAGGCGTCCCACGCGACTCAACACGCTCGATGTGCCGTATGACGCATAGCCATCGAGCTGGAAGCCGCACTCCTCCAGCAGCTCACGCAGCGTACGCCTCGTGAAGAAGCGGTAATGGTAGCCCTCCTGCTTGGGCGGATGCCCGGTGAGTGCCCGCCAGCGATAGCGCAGATGCGCCACGTTGGGTGTGGTCAGCACGAGCCAGCCGCCGGGCCGCACGACTCGAGCAAGTTCCGCGCAGAGCGTCTCAGCCTGCAGAATGTGTTCGATGACTTCGATGAGCGTGGCCCCCGCCAAGGTGCCGTCTCGAAAGGGAAGCGGCCGGTTCAGATCAGCAACGACTGCGGAGTAGCCTTCGCCGAGCACCGAGGCCGCATTGGGCTCCCAATAGTCCAGGCCAGTGGCTTGCGCCTGGCCCCCGCCAACCGCAGCCAGGAACTCCCCGCGTCCGCAGCCGAAGTCCACCCAGCGGCCTGCAGCGGCCGGCTCTGGAATCAGCCGGGCGGCGCGCTCGTACCAGGAACGCCCGGTGATGAGCTTGCGTTCCCGGTCGACCGGGTGAGCTCCGACACCTTCGAGTGCGCGCACAAGGCCTCCGCCGGGCTATCTCTGAATCGAGGGCCGCCAAGGTATCATCAGCGGCTCTGTTCCCCCGCTGTCGCGCGCGCTCATCATGGCCGCGCCCCTTCCAGGAGCCTGTTGCTATGTACGATCCCGTCATGGTCGCGCCGATGCGCGATGAACTCACCCGCGTCGGTGTGAAATCCCTCGCGAATGCTGCGGAAGTCGATGCCGTCCTCGGCCGCAAGCAGGGCACGGCGATGGTCGTCGTCAACTCCGTGTGCGGCTGTGCGGCAGCCAATGCCCGCCCGGGCGTCAGCCTGGCTGTGCGTCATGCCAAGAAGCCCGATGCCCTGGTCACGGTCTTTGCCGGTGTCGACCGCGAGGCCACCGAACGCGCCCGCAGCTACTTCAAGGGCTACATGCCGAGTTCTCCCTCGGTCGCGCTGCTGAAGGACGGCCAGTGCGTCTTCGTGCTGCAGCGGCATGAGATCGAGGGCCGTGATCCGCAGGCCATCGCCCAGCGGCTCACCGAGGCGTTCGACAAGTACTGCGGCTGAAGCAGGCGGCGGCGCGAGCCGTCTCGCCCGGCCTCAGTCTTCGCCGGCCAGCCGGCGCGCGGCCCGCTCGAGGCCGCGCGCTCCGGCGGCCATGAATTCAAAGTCCAGCGTGTCTGCGCGGTCGCTGCCGCGATGGTAGTGCGGGTTGCGCAGGTCCGCCGTGTCCGTGATCAGCACGGCCGGCAGCCCGGCGTCCCAGAACATGGCGTGGTCGGAACGGCGCGAGTCGGGGAGCACCCAGCCCTCACCTGGAATCCAGGCGAAAACCTCGGAGCGGAAGTGTTCTCCGTGCTCTGCTTCGAGGGCTTCGCTCACGGTGAGGGCGAGCGCGCTACTGAGCAGATTGCCCAGCACCAACAGGAAGTCGCCGCGGTCGCCCGGATCGAAGAAACTCTGCACTCCCGGCGGCAGGCGCTGACTGCCCGATGTGCGGTCGACGAAGCCCAGCATCTCGAGTTGGACCAGTCCGATGACGCGGCGGGCCTCCTCCGGGGGCAGCGTGCGGACATAGGCCCCGCTGCCGAGCAGCCCGGTCTCCTCGGCATCGAACCACAGCAGGCGGATTTCGGCCGACACCTGCGCTGTGCGCAGCCGGCGGGCCAGCTCGAGCAGCACGACCGTGCCACTGCCATTGTCATCGGCACCGGGCGTGCCCGGCACTGTGTCGTAGTGCGTGCCCAGCAGCAGCAGCGGCGCATCCGGCGTGAAAGCAGGGCGGCGCGCGACCACGTTGGCGAGCGCGACGTCCGGTGCGCCCTCCCACACAAAGGGCTGGCTCTCGGCCGCCCAGCCGAGGTCGTTCAAGCGGGCGAGCAGAAACTCCCGTGCCGCGGCGTGTCCTACAGATCCCGGGGAGCGCGGCGCCGGCAGCGCGGCCATGAGTTCACGCAGACGTGCCGCGTCGATGGGCGCTTCGCTGGGCGTTGCGGATCTCGGCGACGGCGCACTTGACTCGGCTTCGGCGAGCGGCGGCACAGACTCGGCCGTGCCGCCGTAAAGCCACCAGGCCCCCAGGCCGACCGCCAGCAGAACCGTGAGCAGCAGTGGCAGTCGGCGTGACACGCGACTCAGCGGCTCGGTGTCGCTGGATCCAGCAGCCGCTGCCGATAGCGCTCGTAGAGCTGCGTGTGGCGCGTGCTGAGATCCACCGCACGACCGTCAATGTAGAGCTGGCGCACTTGCGTGCGGATCTGCAGCGGACTGCCATCGGTGACCAGGACATCCGCGCGGCGTCCGGCGGAGAGTGAACCAACTCGCTCGCCAAGACCGAGGATCTCCGCCGAACCGGACGTGAGCGCTCGCAGCGCCTCGTCCTCGGGCAGACCAAAGGCCACCGCCATGCCGGCGTGATAAGGCAGGTCGCGCGCGCTGGCCGATTCATTGCTGCGAAAGGCGATGCGCACGCCCGCCGCGTGCAGGACGGCCGCATTGCGATACGGCGCGTCGTGCGGGTCGTGCCGCTCCAGCGGCAGTGTCAGCACCGGCCCAACCAGCACGGCCACATCGGCCAGCGCCAGGTGCTCGGCCACGCGCCAAGCTTGCTGGCCTCCCGCAATCGCCACGCGGAGCCGCTCCTCGCGGGCGAAGCGCAGCACATCCATGATCTGGTCGGCGTGATCCGCATGGAAGATCACTAGGCCCTCACCCAGGGCGTAGGGTGCCAGCGCTGCGAGTCGCGTGTCGGGCGCGGGTCCGGGAGCCGAGCGAGCCGCCGCTTCAGCGCTCAGGCGCACATACTCGCGCGCCTCCCGCAGGCTCGCGCGCAGATCCGCCCAAGCTCGTTCCACGCGCACGGTCAGACTGCCGCCAGCCTCCTCTGATTCCGCAGCGTCGCCCTCCTCCTCGCCTTCCTCTTCCTCCTCGTCCTCTTCAGGCAGCTTGCGCAGCGTGCGCGGCGCACGGATGTGCAGCGCCACGCTGTCCTGCACCAGGGCCTCGCCCGCGGTCCAGCCCTCCAGGGCCATCGCACTGGACTGGCCCAGCAGGCCCTCGCCTTGCGGCACCGCCAGCACCGTGGTGATGCCGTTGGCCCGCGTCACCGCCACAGCCGCTGCATCGGGATGCCAGGCCGCCGACGCGCGTAGGTCCGGCTGGTTCCCGCCGATTTCGCTCACATCCATGGTGCCGCGCACAGAATCGATTTCTTGCAGACCCACCGAGCCACCGGCATCAATGAGTCCGGGCCAAACCTGGAGCCCTGTCACATCGACGACGCGAAACTCCGGCGGTGGCGCTGCGTGTCCGGCGTAAACGCCGCGCAGCAGGCCGTTCTCCATGAGGACGACGCCCGGCGCGTGCACCACCGGCCGGCCCTCGCTGAACTCCATGGTGTGCACCGTTCCGCCCACCAGCGCCACGGGCGGCCCCGCTGGGCGCAGAGGATTACTCGGTGCTCGCGTCGCACCGCCCGGCAAAGCCAGCGTCTCGATCGCTCCAGCCGGCAACGGACGCGGGAGATCCTGAGGGATTCCTCGCGCGGCAGGCCGGGCGGACGTGGCCGAATCTGCCGGTGGATCCGTCGCCGCGCCCGAAGTGTCCGAGGCCTCGCCGCGCCCTGCGCTCACGCGCTGCGCCACGAGCGCCGACCACTCCTGCCAAACCTCGTCGCGCCGCTCGAAGAGCAACTCCCCGTCGACGAAGGTCATCAGACAGCGGGTGCGCACATCGAAGGGGTGGTGGCTGTAGACCGCCAGGTCCGCGTCCTTGCCGACCTCCAGCGAACCAACGCGCTCATCGAGTCCCAGCTGCTGCGCGGGGTTCAGAGTCACCATGCGCAGCGCCTCCTCCTCGGGCACGCCGCCGTACTTCACGGTCTTGGCCGCTTCGAGATAAAGCCGGCGCAGATGTTCATCACTGTCGCTGTTGACCGACATGAGCACTCCGCCTTCGTGCATCAGCGCCGCGGCGTAGGGCGTGGCGTCATGGGCTTCGATCTTGTAGCCCCACCAGTCCACGAAGGTGGAACCGCCCGCGCCGTGTGCCGCGATCTCGGCCGCGACCTTGTAGCCTTCGAGCACATGCTGCAGCGTGCGCACCTGGAAGCCGTAGTCCTCGGCGACACGCAGCAGCATCAGGATCTCGTCGGCTCGGTAGCAGTGACTGTGCACATCGATCGATGCATCCAGGATGCCAGCCAAGGCCTCGAGGCGCAGGTCGCGGCGCGGCGGATCAGGATCGCGGCCTGCACCCCGCTCGCTTTCGTAGAGCCGCCACTCCTCGGCGTAGTGTGCGGCCGCCTCGAAGCTGCGCCGCAGCACGGCTTCGACGCCCATACGCGTGTTGGGAAAGCGGGTGCCGGGGTTGTGGTTGCTGCGCTTGGGATTCTCGCCCAGCGCGAACTTCACGCCGGCCGGCGCCCCGGCGAAGAGCAGTTCTGGGGCCGTGGCGCCCCAGCGCATCTTGATCACGGCATGCCGGCCGCCAATGGCATTGGAGCTGCCGTGGAGCAACCGAGCGGCCGTCACTCCGCCGGCGAGGGCGCGGTAGATCCCGACATCATCGGGGTCGACTTCGTCCTCGATGGTGACTTCCGGCGTGACGACGCGCGTCCACTCATTGATGCCGCCGCGAATGGCCACATGCGCGTGGCAGTCGATCACTCCGGGCATCACAAAGCGGCCCGCGGCTTCCACCACCTTCACGCCCTCGGGCGCCGAGAGGCCGCGTCCGATGGCCGCGATGCGGCCGCCGCGCACGAGCAGGTCCGTCTCTGGCAGCTCACCTTGGCTCGCGGTCAGGAGCGTGGCGCCGCGCAGGAGCACATCGCCGCCGGTCTGAAAACTCGGCAGCCGATCCTCATCCAGTTCCACCGGCCACGCTCCCGGCGCAGGCCGGGCCGGCGCAGCTTCCGCAGCGCCGGCCGCCGCCGCCGAGCCGGCCTCCGCCGCAGACGGGTCCTGCGCTTTGTCTTTGTCCTTTTCCGGTGACTCCTCGGCTTCGGCCTCGGCCGAGCGCAGATCGAAGAGCCGCCCCTCGATGACCATGAGTCGCACCTTGCTCTTCTCGGCCAAGGGCTCGCCCGACCAAGCCGCCAGCAACGCCGGTGCACCGGCCCGCAATTCACCGCCTGCACTGCCTTCCGGCAGCATCTCGAAGGGGCTCAAGGTGAGCGCGCGCAGGGCCTCCTCGCGATCGAGACCGCCGTGCTGCATGGCGAGCTGCAGTCCCTCGAGGAGCTTCTCGGGACTCCGCGCCAGGCTCGCGAAGCAGACTCGCAGCCCCGCCCGGCGCAGCTGCGCGACACCCGCCACGCGCTCCAGCCACTCGGCACGCTCATGCAGACGCAGCCGCAGAGGCTCCGCGACATCCCAGGGCTGTTCGCTCAGCGGTGTCGTCTCCGCGGATGAGCTTTCCTGCTCCTCCGTCGCCAGCGGATCCTTGGGCTCCCGCCCGAAATCCAAGTCGTGTACGACCGTGACATCGTGCCGCGCCAGCTCGTCGGTCAGTTCATAGGCTTCCGTAGCGCCGCACACGATGAGGCGCATGCCCGGAAACTCTTCGAGCAACCCGAGCGCCAAGCGCAGATCTTCCTCCTCGCGCGCTTCCAGCATGAGCGGGCGCTCGCCAGTGACGATTGGGAGCAGGGCCTGCAACACGGCATCCTGCGGCGCGCGCCGGGGAGGATTCTCGCCCGCATGGCGCCGCGCGAGTTCCACTTCGCGGCGCGCATCCAGCAGCGCCTGGCGCAGGTGCGCCATGACGCCCATCAAAGTGGCGGGGTAGCGGTTGCCTTCGTAGTTCTCTGGACCGGTCCGCCAGAGCAACGAGCCCACTTGGGCGACATCGGCCTGGAGCACCGCCTCGCGCGGCGGCCGGCCGGATAAGGCCAGCCAACTCGCGGAGCCGCTGAGCAATTCACCGCGCGGCGCCACCAGGGCCAGGCCGAAGCCGGCTTTGCGCTGATCAGGCTCATCCGTTGCATCTTGCGGCAACCGGCTCCAAGCGGAGCGATCCGGCGTGAGGCCCGCTCGATGCGCTGCGGGCATGGCCGGCAAAGGATCTCGGAGATCGTTCTCGGGCCGGCCTTGCTGCACTTCGCTTGGTGCAAAGTCGAGTTCGCGGAGTTGCAGAGCATCCACGAGCGCTGGCGTCAGCGTGAGCCCGGTCACGTCGACAGCCCGCGCATCCCAGGGCACGGCCAGCCCTACGCCCACGGCCTGAATGCGGCCCTCGCGAATCAGGATCGTCACTCCCTCCAGCACGGGCTCCCCGGCGCGCGGTTGCACGCGGCCGCCCACCAGCGCGAGCGGCTGCTCGGGAGCGGGCGTATCGAGGAAGGCGAGCGTGGCCAAGAGCAGAGTGGGCAGGAGCATCATTCGGCAGCTTCCGGGTGCGAACGCGCGAGCCTAGCGCCCCGCCCCCGGGCGAGGCCAGTGCGGCGGCCGCGGCGAGCCACCCGCTGAGCCACGAGGCGCAGGGCGGCCGCGAGCCACTCGCGCGGCAGTTCCTGGCCAGCGCCTCGCGCATAGCCACGCAAAAAGCGCTGGCGATCGGCACGAGTCACGCTGGCTGGCACATCGGCCAGTTGACCGAGCATGCGCACGACCGCCGCACGATCGAAACTTGGCCCCAGTCGCAGATTGTCCAGGTCGATGAGTTGCACCGCAGGCGCGCCGGCCGGCAAGGCTCCCCGCAGATCACGCGCGGCCGGCAGGGCCTCTGAGCTGAGCAGCAGGTTCTTGGTGGAGAGGTCATCGTGCCGCAGACCGGCGCGGGCCAGGCATCCCACGATCCGGCCGACGGCATCGGCCAGCCCTCGGCGCCGCGCAGCGTCGCGTCCCGGTGCGAACTGTTCGAGGTACGTGCGCACTGAGAGCGGCTCTGAAAGCGCCTTCGTCACCAGCAGCGCCCCGCCGCCGCGGCGTTCGACCAGGGCCAAGGCGCGCGGCGTGGGCAGGCCCAGCACTTCGCAGCGCCGCGCCCCCAGCCAGGCGCTGCGCGCACGGCTCAAGCCGGCCGCCTGACGCAGAGCCGGCCACAGTCCCCGCGTGCGGTATTCCTTCACGATGCGGCCGCCGGGCACCAGGGTCACACGGCTCTGTGGACTCTCACCGAGCAATCCGGGCGCGGCTCGGTGGATCCGACGCTCATGCTCCAGCAGATCCTGGCGCAGAGCGTCGGCCACGTAGTCACGGCGCCGGAAAACACGGCCATCGTGCCGCGTCTCCGCCACAAAGCCGGACGAGTTGCGCAGGCAACGTGCTGTGCGGCCGCGCAGGTAATCGCGCTCGAAGCGCGCCAGCCCCTCGCGCACAGACTCCAGCAGCCCCACTTCCTCGTCACCGCGCGCGCGTGCGTACTCACGCACGAGTTCGGCCACGTCCTCGCGCCCGAGATCGAGCACTGCGCGCATGGAGTAGAGCAGCCGCGTGAGATTCTCCAGCCGGTGCTCTCGCGCCAGGCGGCGCACTCGCCGGGCCGAGTGCAGGTCGGTGATGAGCACTTCCTGACGCTCCGTCAGCAGCAGATTGTCGGCGTGCAGGTCGCGATGATGCCAGGGCGCCGCATGGAGTTGCTGCGTCGCGGCCAGAGCAGCCCGCGCAAGTTCCAGGACGCGGACCTGATCGCCACGCTCGAAGGCCTCGCGCTGTGCGGCCGCGACTGTACGGGCTCCCACCACCAAGCGCCCCAGGAACCAGCTCTCTCTCAGTAGCGAACCGGCCCGGCGTTCGGCGAAGGCGAGCGGGCGCACGGTGGGCAGCCCCAAGCGACAAAACTCCGCCATGGCGAGGTACTCGTGCCGCGCCGGGCTCAGCAGGCGCTGCCAGCCGCGGGCGGGAAAGCGCTTGAGCAGCACGCCGCCCGCGCGACCGCGTAGCGTCCAGACCTGCCGCCGCTCGCCTTCGCGCAGACTCTCTGCGCCGAGCACGGGCGGCCGCTCGATCTCGGCGGCTAACTCCGCGAGCGCTGCATCCGGAGCACAGGCCCACCACCAGCGCAGGCGTTGCTCAGCAGCCACGGCGAAGTCCGCGTCGATCGCGCAAGCCGGCATGATAGGCGCGCGCTCCCGGCCACACCACCAAGACTGAGGCAGGCACCAGGCGCTGGCTTGGTAAGGTTGTGCCGCGATGCGGGTGGCGATCGTCTACAAGCGCTATGCGGAGACGGGCGGCTCGGAACGCCAGGTGACCCTGCTCGTTCGAGAGCTGCTGCGTCGCGGTGCTGAAGTGCACCTCTTCTGCGCGCGTGTCCTCGCAGAGCCGCCGGCGGAGTTGCGCGTCCATCGCATGCCGGCTTTGCCTTTGGGCCGCACGCTGGGCCTGCTGCGCTTTTCCGCCTGGGCCCGCCGGGCTGTCGCCCGCGAAGAGGCCCGCGCGGGCCTCTTTGCCGTGCGCCAGGCCTTCGGCCGCACTGTCGGCCAGGACATCTATCGGCTGGGCGGCGGGTGTCACCGCAGCTACCTCGAGCAATCGCACGCCCTCGATCGGCCAGGCTGGCTGCGACCGCTGCTACGAGTGCATCCCTACCAAATCGCGAAGGCGCGCCTCGAGGAAGCGGCGCTGGCGCCGGACACCGCACGACGCATCGTGACCAACAGCGAAATGACCCGCAATGATCTGGTCTTTCGCTATGGCCTCGATCGCCACTCCATCCGCGTCGTGCGCAATGGCGTGGACTTGCAGCGCTTCCATCCGCCCGCCCCGGGTGAGCGCGAGTCGCTGCGCGGGGAGTTGCAGCTTCCAACGGCCGCAGAGGTCGTGCTCTTTCTAGGCACCGGCTATGCCCGCAAAGGATTGGAAGCCGCCTTACAAGCCGTGGCGCGGCTCGCGACGGAGCGCCCTCCGCTGCGACTGCTCGTGGCTGGGCGCGACCGTCGGCCCACTTACTGGCAAGAGCGCGCTCGTCGTCTGGGACTGCTACCGCGCGTGACCTTCCTGGGCCCACGCCCGGATCCCGAGCGCATGTATCGCGCGGCCGACCTCTATCTGCTGCCGGCCTCGTATGACCCGGCCGCCAACAGCACACTCGAAGCCTTGGCCAGCGGATTGCCGGTGGTCACCTCGGCCACGAACGGTGCCGGCGAGATCCTGGCGGCCGGAGTGCACGGCAGCGTCGTGCCGGCCCCCATCCACCCCGGCGACTTGGCGCGTGAGCTGAGTTTCTGGCTCAACCGCCAGGATCGCGAGGCAATCTCTGCCGCGACGCGTGCCCGGGCGATGGAATTTCCGGCCGAGGACCGTTGCACGGAGATTTTGGAGCTTTACCGTGAGGTCATCGCCGTGCGTGCCCCCGGCACGCGCCTGCCCGAGGCCTGGAGCGACCCATGACACCCCGCGATCACACGCCCTACCAGCAGGGCATCATCAAGCGCTTCTACGAGCACCGCGACACGCTCGCTCTGCAGCGCCTGGGCGAGATCGTCTCGGATCTCTATCTGGCCGAGTCCGAGGCCAAGCTGGCCCGCGGCTGGAAGGCCGTCGAGAAGCAACTGATCGCGGCTGGGGCACCGAAGCATCTCAGCACCACGATCGTGGCCGAGCGCGACCTCGGCGCGCTGGCCAAGCTCATCGCCGAACTGGGCTGAGTGTGCTGACCGCGGGCCCACGGCCCGCCGCACCGCTCACGCCGGCGGGTGGCCTCCGGCGGCCGCGAAGTACTCCATCATGCCGTGAAACTGACGGTGCAGGTCGTGCTCCTGCACGCCCAGCGGTGACTTGAAGAAGGGCGCGAGCTGGCGCATCGGGCCCTTCTCACCGCGGCGCATGGCGAGGTCGGTCAGGCGCACCATGTCCAGCACCAGCGGCGCCGCCAGGATCGAATCGCAACCTTGCCAGGTGAACTGCATCGTCATCTTGTGACCGAGGAAACCCTGGAAATGGATGAAGTCCCAGGCGGTCTTCAGGTCATTGAGGGATTCGACGTAGTCGATCCCGACATGCGTGTGCACGCCCTCACCGAGAATGCCGGACAGCACGGAATCCTTGCTGCGCACCTTGGTGGCCAAGTTGTCGGCGTGAGCCAGGACGCGCCCATCGCGGTCACCCAAGATGTTGTAGCCCACCCAGCTCAGCACGCGCAGATTGCGGTACTTGAACATCGGCGCCAACGCGCTCTTCACCAGCGTCTCGCCGGTCTTGCCGTCGTTGCCCATGAAGGGCACACCACAGCTTTCGCCGAGTGCCGCCACGGCGGGACACAGCGCCGCCGTGGAGGGCGTGAAGTTGATGAAGCCGCAGCCCTCGCGGAAGGCCGCGTAGGCGTAGAGCATGCTGGGCCGGATGCGCGTCGAGTCGCCGGCGTCCAGCAGCGCCTCGAAGGCGGCCACGTCGGTGATGCGGGCCGCCTCGGGCAGGTCCGGCTCGGTGGAGGCCAGGTTCACCACGATGACGCGGTCGACACTTTCGCGCGCACGGAAGGCCCGGATGTCGGCCTGGATGCGCTGGATGATCGAGCGCAGGCCGTCATCATGTCGGGTCACGGGGTTGGTGACGATGCCGTCGATGGCCGGACCGGCGTTCACGCAAGTCCCCGGCTTGAGCGCCTCCGAGATGTCCAGCAGATCGTTCTTGAGTTGAGCAATGAGTGTCTCGTCGATCGAGCGGCTTTGCTTGGCGATCTCGCAGGCGCTCTCCCAGAAGTTCGACAGCCGCACCTCGTGCCCGCCAAAGACCAGGTCGGCGACGGGCACCAAGTTCATGGCCGCGAATTCCGGCCGATTCGTGACCAGGCCGGTGTCGTCGATCAAGCCGCGGGCCATGGCGCGCGCACCGGTCACGAGAGTCGTCCCGATGCCACCCAAGGCACCGATCATCCAGACACCGACGGGTTCGCTCACCGTGTACACCTCGCAGGGAAGAGACCCGGCCGCAACGGACGAGAGGCCCTGATTGCAAGCCGGGCGGAAAGGGGCGGCGGATTCTAAGCCTGCGCCCCGAAAAAGCTGGCAGGCGGATGTTCCGCCCCCGATGATCCCCCGGCGTGCAATTCGCAGCTCATAGCTTCGAGGACTTTCGCGTCGGCGACGAGTTTCTCAGCGGTGCCCGTCCCGTCTCGCGGGCCGACATCGACGCTTTCACGAAGCTCTCGGGCGACCACACGGCCCTGCACTCCGATGACCGCTATGCGGCCGCCACACCCTTCGGCGGCGTCGTCGCCCACGGCGCCCTCTCACTCGCGTTGGCCACCGGCTTGGCCTACGAAACAGGCCTCTTTGAAGGGACTGTCCTCGCGGTGCGCTCGATGGATGTGCGCTTCGAACGCCCGGTTTTCCCCGGCGACACACTGACCCTCCGTCTGCGCGTCGAGAGCCACGATCCCCGCCCTAAACCCGACCGGGGCCTGCTGTTCTTCGACATGGCACTGGTGAACCAGTCCGGTAAGGACGTGCTTGGTGGGCGTTGGTGCCTGCTCCTTCGGCGTCGGGTAGCCCCTCCGGCCGGATTGACACCCAACCTGTAGAAGCACTAGACTCCGCCCCATGGCATAGGTGGTGGTCCTACCACCCGTTGCGCCCGGTGGCTCCGGGCGCCACACTCCCTGGGAGGGTTCTATGGTTCGTAAGGAGAAGTCCGCTTCGGCTGCGTTTGTGGAATGGGCCGAGCAAGTTGAATGGGTCGAGGTCGTGCTGCGGGACGGTCGCACGCTGCAGGGCAACGTGATCCGCAACCCCATCCGGCATACCGGGACGATCGTGAATGCGGTCACCGAGACGCGCTTCGATTTCCCGCTGGACGACGTGCAGGCGGTCCGCAAAGTGACCGACCCCCGCCTGCTCAATCTCGTCTAGAGTTCGTCGGACATTTGTCCCACACACGGCCGCCGCCGAGGATTCGGCGGCGTCCGTTTTCTGGGCTCGTGACGTTCCGATGTCTGGTGCGGCATGCTATCCAGCCTGACACACCGAACTCGGCAACCGGCCAACACCTCTTCTCCGCTCCTTCGAGGTTCCCAAATGAAAACCATCGCCTCCGTGCTGATCGTGCTCGGCCTGGTCAGTTCCCCGCTTTGGGCTCATGGTGGCCAGTACAAGGGCCCGGCCGACGCTGCGGGCGCATCGAGCGGTAGCGGCGGCAACGCCGGCCCCCCCACGAACCCAGCCGGGGCCAGTTCGCCGGCTCCGGGTGCCACGACGGGCGGTGCAGCAACCGGTACGGGAGCGCCCACGGGTGGCAAGGGTGCCCGCGGCGATACCGGCAAGGGCGCTTCGCAGACAGGGACGTCGCAAACCGATCTAGAGGAGAACTTCGAGATCTGGGAGTACTGGTGGGAGAACAACAAGGACCAGTACCTGAACCTCAAGAACCGGCTCGTGAGCACCTCGAGTCAGACCGGTTCCTCGGGCTTGCTGTCGGGCCGCGGCCGCAAGGACGCTGGCAAGTCGACGCGCCGCCCCAGTGACGAACTCATCGCGAACGAAGTCATTCCGACGCTGACTTCAATCATGAGCGCAACGGACAAGGGCGACATCATCGACTCCGCTGTGCTCGCCATGGCGCGCTCGAGCCGCCCCACGTCTCACGATGCTGTCTTGGCGGTGGCGCTGCCGCTCATCAGCCACAAGGAACTTTCAGTCCAGACGTCCGCCACGCTTTCTCTGGGTGTCTTGGGCTCCGCCAAGGCCATCAAGCCGTTGCGTGACCTCATGGCGGACACCGGCGAGGGCCGCAAGCTCACCGGTGGCAATGTTCCGTGGCTGGTGCGTGCCTTCGCCGCGCTTTCACTCGGACTGATCAACGATCCCAGTTCCACGAGCGCGCTCATGGACATCGTGGCGAACCTGCCCGACTCCGACCGCGACATCAAAGTCTGCGCCATCGTCGGCCTGGGCCTGATGGACAACGCGCAGTCGGCCGAGGCGAGCAAGTTCCTGGTCAAGATGCTGGGCGATGCCAAGCTCGACTCGATCACCAAGAGCTATGTGCCCACCTCGCTGGCGAAGCTCAACAGCCGCCTCGACAACCCCGACCCCAGCGTGCTGCCGGCCCTGCTGCAAACCTTCAACGACCGCGACACCGATGACTCGGTCCGCCAGTCGGCAGCGATCGGCCTGGGGCTGCTCGGGCATGTCACCCACGAAGAGGTCATGAAGGCGCTCTTGGACTACATCAGTGCCGGCAAGGACATCCAGACCCGCCACTTCTGCTTTATCAGCTTGGCGCAGATCGGCGATCGCGACACGAGTCCGCAGGAGCACGTCGAGGTTCACGAACGAATCAAGAAGCTGCTGCTCAAGGAAGTCAGCAAGCCCGACGCGAAGTCCAACCGCTCTTGGGCGGCGCTCGCTTCGGCGATCTATGCCAAGGGCCGCGAGAGCGAGGGCACCTTCCTGGCCGAGATCTCTGCGGCCTATGAGAAGGAGAAGGACCCGTCCTTCAAGGCGGCCTTCGCGCTGGCACTGGGTCTGCTCAATGCGCAACACATGGGCGGTCAGATCTTCGAGGACTTCCAGGGGAGCCGCGACTACGACTTCAAGGGTTACGCCAGCGTGGCCCTCGGTTTCATGAATCATTCGGCGGCGGCAGACACGCTGCGCGAGGTCTGCAAGAACAAGACCATCACCCCGAACTATCGCCTGCAGGTCGCGACCGCATTGGGACTCATGGGAGACACCGAGGCGGTCGACACCCTCGTCAGCACGCTCGAAGATGCTCAGACCTTGGGTGTCTCCTCGGCGGTGGCCAAGGCGCTCGGCCTCATCGGCGACGTCCAGGCAATCGAGCCGCTCAAGGCGATTGCCTTCGACACGACCAAGCCCATTCTCACGCGGGCCTTCGCCTGCGTGGCCCTTGGCATCGTCTGCGAGAAGTCGGACCTGCCCTGGAACGCGGCCATCAGCCAGGACAACAACTACCGGGCGGGTGTGCCGGCCATCGATGAGGTGCTGGACATCCTCTGATCGGCCGCGCTGCGGCGCAGCAGCCAGAGCCCAGTGATCAGCACGACCAGGGCGAAGGCGCCCACAGCCAGCCGGAGACGACTTGCCGCCTGAGTAAGTTCGGCCTGCCGACTGCTCAGGTTCCCTGCCAGCTTGAGATTGCCGGTGAGCGCTTCCGTGAGTTGGTCGACTTGCGACACCGGCGCCTCGGCCGGGCCCGTCTGAAGCTCACGGAGCAAGTCGAGAGCACGCTGGTAGTGTTGCTGCGCCGCCTCGGGGAGGTCGCGCTCGTAGGCGACGTTGCCGAGCAGCAGTTGAGCGCGCACCGTCTCCACTGACGGAGGACCTCCGGCCAGTGGTGCGAGGTGTTGAGCGGCTTGCGCGAGTTGACCGCGCTGCAGGGCGAGGCGGCCGGCTTCGAGCGCCGCGCTGTCTTGCGGGACGGCGTTGACCAGTCCGAGGCAGGAGCTCAGCAGCCAGGGAGCCAGGGAAGCCGCACTCACGGCGCACGCCTCCAACTGCGATGAGCCAGCGCCTCGACGGCATCATGTCCGTCGCGCAGCACCGTGCAGCCGTCGCCCGCCAGTCCGGCGAAGAGCTGCCCATCGACCATCCAGCCCACGGCTGGAGCGACGTCGCTGCGATCCAGTCGGGCCTGCCATTCGGCTGCCGTGGGTGCAGCGCCGTTCCAGCCAAGCAGCAGCAGGTTGCGCGTACCTGGCACTCGTGCCAAGCGGACATCGGCGAAGGAGGCCGCAAAGGTGCCGGCGACGGCGCTCACCACAGGATCGTCGTGCGCTCGGCCGCTGAGATTCAGAGCTGCGACTCCCCCGGGGAGCAGTCGCGCGCGAACCTCGTCGAAGAACTCGCGCGTGCAGAGGTGCGGCGGCAGATAGATCTGCTGCGCGTAGGCATCCAAGAGAATGGCGCCATAGGGCCCCGGCAAGTGGCGCAAGGCCACGCGGCCGTCGACGCCGGCCAGCACGGAGACGGCCTCGGGGAGCTCAAACCATTGACGACCCAGGGCAACGAGTTCGGCATCGAGCTCAACTCCGGTCACGCGGGCGGCGTCATCCACGGCCAGAATCTGCCGCGCCATCGTGCCGCCGCCGAGGCCGATGATGAGCACATCGCGGCGCCCATCGGCCGAGGCCGGCGCGAGCAGCGCCGGCGCGACGAAGGCATCGAAGTAGCGGCCCGTCCAGAGTCTTCCGGGCAGCAGCGCCGAGTGGAAACTGTCGAGCCCCTCGTTGAGACGCAGCAAGCGTGTGCCGTCGTCGTCGACGACAACTCGGGCGAACTGATAGGGAGTTTCGACAGCGGCCAGCAGGCGCGCATCGGCCGGGGCCCGGGGTAGCAGCGCGAGCCCCAGCGGCAAGACAACGCTCAGCAACGCACGCGGTGCGCGCTGCGCACTGCCCAAGGCGACGGCCAGTCCGGCCAGCAGCAGCAGAGCACCGGCGCCGCGTACGGCGGCTTCCGAGCCGACAGCCTCGAGCAGCCAGTGCGTCGCGCCGAAGGTGCCCAGCAGGCTCCCGAACGTGCCCGCACCCAGCACCCGCCCGGTCACGCGGCCGGGCGACTGGCTCGCATCGGCTGACAGCCGCACCAGCCACGGCGTCACGGCCCCCATCGCGACCATCGGCACGAGCAAACCGAGCATCGCCATCAGGAGCGAGCCGTAGGTCACGAAAGCGAATGCTTCCTCCAGCAGCAGATCCGCCGGCAGGAGCCTGGGCGCGCCCAGACGCACGGCGTCGGGCAGCGCGAGGGAGAAGGCACCCGCCACAACCAACAGCGACGCCGGGCGAAAGCCATGACCCGCCTCAGCCCAGCGTCCGCCCAGCCACTGCCCCAGGGCCAGTGAGGCGAGCACCACGCCAATGACATTCGTCCAGACGAGTTGGCTCTGTCCGAACCAAGGCGCCATGAGCCGCACCGCCAGCAGCTCGATGACCATGACTGCCGCTCCCGTCGCGCAAGCGACTCCGAGCAGCAGGCCTTGTCTCACGGGGACTTGGCCGGCGGGACGTTCGGGTCGATCTCGCTGATCATGATCCGCGCCGGGTACACGCCGCCAAAGCCATCCGAGTTGAAGTAGCGCGTATCGAGCAAGCGCTTGAGACTGCGCGGCAGCAATTCGCGCGCCCGTTCCTTGCCGTTCACGAGCACGACCACGGCCTTGTCCAAGTCCAGAAGGGCATCAGAAAGGTGCAGAGAGAGAGCGCGCACGTTCACGGTTTCGACATGGATTGTGTTTTGGGCCCGGTCGATGCGGGCGTGAATGCGCGGATAGTCGCGATCAGAGGGTTTGACGTTTACGCGGAGCGTCACCTCGTCGGCCAGCACCCAGCCGGCGCTCTGAAAACTGAGACTGCCCATGCCGAAGCGAATCTCGGCCGGCGCCAGATCGCGCCGGCACTCGGCCATCCAGGCGGCCGTCGCCTGACGCGTGGCCGCGCTCGGAGTCAGCGCCGAGCCTTCGTCGTTGACGAGTTGCAACTTGACCTTGCCTGCGAAGGCCGCTTCGACGTCCGCAGCGGGCGGCACGTCCGCATCCGTGGCCCCGCGCACGTACAGCACGGGCGCACCGCCGAGATTCTCGTACACCAGATCGTCCGCGCCCACAGCAGCCGAGCGCAGGATCATGCCGGCAAACCAGGAGGGGTAGCCCGTGGCGACACGCTGCACGTCGAGACCGGCTGCGCCCCAGCCATCCAGGAAGAGCCTCGAGCGGTCGTAACGCACCTGCTGGTTCAGCACGCGCAGCACGGTGAAGAGCAAGTAGAGCCCGTCGTTGCTCAGCCAACTCGAGCTGAGTTCCTGCGTGGACAGCGAGCGTTCCGGGCCGCCCTCTAGGCCGAGCGGAATGAGGATCGTGGTCGTCGGCAGCAAGTCTTCGTAGAGAGTCTTCGCGTCGGCCAGAGTCTTGGCATCCAGTTCGTCGCCGGTCAGCCCGTAGGTTGGCTTGAGCGCGAAGAGCACCGGGAAGTCCGTCTCGGCCTTGCCGTAGCCCGCCGGCAGGGAGAGGAGGCAGGCACCGCGGATGTCATCCTTCTTGTCGGCGGGGTCGAGTGGATCCACGAAGACGTGGCGAAAGAATCCCTTGCCCGCCTGGTTCTTGAGTTTGAGGCGCTCCTCTTCGGGCACCTTGGAGAGTTCGAAGACCCGGTCCCAGTCCCCGGGATAGCGCAAGAGTTCTGAGACATCTTTCAGCTTCAGCCGCTTCGCCAGCGGCACCATGGCCTTGTTCAGCTTTTCGAGGTGCTCCGCCTGGGCCTTGTAGTCGCCCGCATCCAGCGCGCTGAAATAGCTGCTGACTTCAGTGCCCAGTTTGACCAGGTCTTTGTCGGTCAGGCTCGAACGAGCCAAGTCACCCACCGCCGGCGTGGGATCGGCCAAGCCGATGAGGGCGAGCAGGAGTGTCAGGCGTGCGACCAGCATGGTGAATCCTCGGAGATCGCGGACAGACGGCCAAGCTCAGGGAGTCTGGGCCGGCGAGGGACTGGCGAGTGTAGCGGAGGCCCTCGGGGGATCAACGCAACAAGACGGCTCCCGGCCCTCTGGCGCGCGCCCGAGCCAAGAGCGCCAGGGCCCGGTCCCGCCCGGGCTCGCCTCGCAGCACCTCGCGGAGAAGTTGCTCGGCGCGTTCGGATTGCTCGGGCGCGAACTCGAGCAGCCAACTCGCGCAGTTCTCACGCGCATCGCTGAGTTCGGAGTGCCGCAGCGCCCGCTCGAAGTACGCCAGAGCTTCCTGCGGCTGTCCCCAACTCCAGGCCGCCAGACCGGCATCGTTTAAGAGTTCGCCGCGCTCGGGCCAGCGCTCAGCCAGCTCGCGATAGCCGTCGAGCGACACGCCGGCCAGTGACAAGGTCAGCGCGCGCGCCTCGGAGAGGCCGTAGTGCCGGGGCTCCACTTGCAGCCCTTGCTCAAGCAGCAACAGCGCCTCCTCCCAACGGCGAGCCCGGCCCGCGCTGCCGGCGAGGCCGAGCAGCTCGTCGAGCGCGGCTGCGTCGCCGGCGCGTGCCGCCCGCAGGGCGTGCTCCGCGGCTTCGACGCGGCGGCCGAGCCGCCCGAGCAGCCGACCATGCGCGCGCTCGTATTCGGCGCTGCGTCCTTCGGTCGCAGCGGAGAACGCCGCCTCGGACTCGGCCAGACGTCCCAGCTCTTCCAAGGCGAAAGCGTGATGCCACTGCCACAGTGCCTGCTGGCTGCCTGCGGCCGATGAGTTCAGGAGGGCTTCGATGCGTGCCAGGCGGGAGGCAGCGCCGCTGCGACCGGGCAGGATGCGCGCCAGAGCAGAGAGCAAGGCCGCGCCGTCTTCAACAACACGCTCGCCGAGCAGCGCCTGCTCGCGGGCCGCATCCCACGTCAGCAGCGCCGCCTCGCGCTGAGCGTTCGCGGCCAGGCTTTCCGCATAGGTCAACTGGTAGTCCAGCCGCTGCGGTGCAGCGCGGGCTGCGCGTTCGAACCAGAGCAAGGCCACCGCCGGCTCACCCTCACTCGCCAAGCGCCCGCGCAAATGCGCGGCATAGGCCGAGCCGTGGGCTGAGTATTCGCGCTCGAGATCGGCTGCGAGCGCAGGGTCGTCGCCCAGCAAGTAGCGCGCGTAGTTGCGCCACTCTCGCGCCTCCGCGGCGCTGGCGTCGGTTCCAGCGGAAAGTTCAGCGAGTTCTTCGATGGCCTGACTGAGCAGTCCCGCCGCTTGATTGCGCTCGAAGCGCCGTCCCTCCAGCAGCAGCTGAGCGCGCTCGATCCGCTCGCGTGCTGACTCGTAGCGCGCTTGGGCTGTCTGCGCTTCTTGGGGTTCCTGCGCCGGCGCAGCCTGCGCCGGCGCAGCCTGAGCCGGCACAGCCTGGGCCGCCGCATCCAGCGCCAGCGCTGCCAGCAGCAGCAGCGCCAGCAACGCGTTGCCGAAACTCGGCCGCGCGCCCAGCCCGCTCACGCTCAGCCGGCCGACCCGACGTAGCGCACGCGGCCGGTGCCCGCCTCGATGCGCCCGATGATCCGCGGCCGTTCGCCGCGCGCTTCGAGCCCGGCGGTCATCCGCGCTGCGTCGCTCTCCGCCACGATGAGCACCATGCCGATGCCCATGTTGAAAGTGCGGTCCATCTCCTCGCGCTCGACCGGGCCGCGCCGCTGCAGCTCCGCGAAAAGCGGCGGCACCGTCCAGCGGCTGCGGTCGATGACGGCGTCGACCGAGGGCGGCAGAACGCGCGGCACGTTTTCGGTGAAGCCGCCGCCGGTGATGTGCGCCATGGCGTGAAAGCCCGGGTCGCGCAGGAGCGGCCGCAAGGGCTGCAGATAGCAGCGATGCACGGCCAGCAGCGCTTGGCCGATGGTCTGCTGCGTGCCGGGCAGGGGCGAGTCCGGCGTGAGCTGCTCGCGCTCGAAAAAGATCTTCTGCGCGAGCGAGTAGCCATTGGTGTGCAAGCCGGAACTCTCCAGCCCCAAGAGCACGTCGCCGAGGCGCACACGATCTGGTGACAGAATGTGCTGCCGATCCACCACTCCCACGATGAATCCGGCCAAGTCAAAGTCGCCGGGCTGGTACAGCCCCGGCATCTCGGCCGTCTCCCCGCCCACCAGGGCCACGCCCTGCTCGCGACACGCGTTGGCAAAGCCGGAGAGCAGGCCCTCCAGTAGCGGCGGACTCAGGTGGCCGGCGGCGATGTAGTCGAGAAAGAAGAGCGGCTCGGCGCCCATGACGAGGATGTCATTGACGCAGTGGTTCACCAGATCGGCGCCCACGGTGTCGAAGCGCCCCAGGCGGCGCGCGACCAGCAGCTTGGTGCCGACACCGTCGGTGCTGGAGACCAGCACCGGCTCCTTGAGCCCGCTGAAGTCGGGCCGGAAGAGTGAGCCGAAGCTGCCGATGCCAGTGAGCACCGAGGGCCCGTGCGTGCTGCGCGCCAAGGCCGCCACCGCGCGCATAGCGGCCGTCTTGGCCGAGATGTCGACGCCAGCGTCCTTGTAGGTGATCGGGGACTTCGTGGGACTCACCATGATCTCACCAGGTGCGGGGCGCGCCCTTGCGGAGGCGCTCCAGGATGATGCGGTGGTTGCGAAAACTTAGATTCTGCGGCAAGCGGTCCAGGGAGTGAAAGGCCGCCTCGTCAGCATCGCTGCCCGGCTCAAGTTCGCCCTCGACTTCCTCGCCGGAATAGATCACCAGCAGCGAGGGTTTGCGCGGATCGTCGCTGGTCGACAGCACGTCGAGCAGTCCGGTCAGCCGCACGATGAGGCCACTTTCCTCGCGCACCTCGCGCAGGGCCGTCGTCTCGATGTTCTCATCGACTTCCTGGAAGCCGGCCGGCAGACCCCACTGGCCCAAGTAGGGCTCGATGGCCCGCCGGCAGAGCAGCACCTGGCGCTGGCGCAGCACGGCCACCGCGGCCGCCGGCACGGGATTCTCGTAGTGGACCACCGCGCAAGGATCGCAGCAGGTGCGCTCACGACCCTCCACAGAACGCACGACGAGAAGGGCCCCGCACGCGCTGCAGAACTTCGCTGGCATGATGCGGACGAATGATACCAGAGGAGCACAGCGCTATACTCGCGCGCTCATGACCAAGCGCGTGCTGATCCTCGGCTCGACCGGATCCGTCGGGCGTCAGAGCCTTGACGTGCTGCGGCGCCTCAGCGACTCGCACCAGATCGTGGGACTTTCAGCGGCGCGCTCCAGCGCGCTCTTGTCCGAGCAGGCGCACGAGTTCCGCCCCAGCGCGGTCTGCCTCGCCGAGGCCGAGCAAGTTGCCGCTCCGGAGCTGCCCGCGCAGTGCCGCCTGCTCACGGGCGCCGCCGGCCTCGTGCAGCTCGTCGAGGCCACGGCGCCCGATCTCGTGGTCTGCGCCATCACCGGCGCCGCCGGGCTGCCCTCCACCTTGGCAGCCGCTCGCTCCGGGGCCACACTGGCGCTGGCCAACAAAGAGAGCTTGGTTCTCGCCGGGCCGTTGGTGAAGGCCGCCTGCCGCGCTTCGGGCAGCCGGATCGTGCCCGTGGACAGCGAACACAGCGCCATCGCCCAGTGCCTCGCCGGCCACCCCGCTGCCGGCGTGCGGCGGCTCATTCTCACGGCCTCGGGCGGCCCCTTCCGTGGTCGGCGGCGCGCGGAACTCCTGACGGTCACGCCTCAGCAGGCTTTGCGGCATCCGTCCTGGGTCATGGGCCCGCGCATCACCATCGACAGCGCCACGCTCATGAACAAGGCGCTCGAAATCGTCGAAGCCTGCCAGCTCTTCGACGTGCCTGCCGAGCAAGTGAGCGTCATCGTGCATCCGCAGAGCATCATTCACTCCATGGTGGAGTTCATCGACGGGGCGCTGCTGGCGCAGTTGTCGCGCCCGGACATGCGTCTGCCGATCCGCTACGCGCTCGGCGCTCCGGGCCGCATCGAGAGCGGCGACGGTCAGGTGGATCTCCTGTCGCTCTCGGGCCTGAGCTTTGAGGAACCGGACCGCGAGACCTTTCGCTGCCTGGCACTCGGTGAAGAGGTTGCGCGGCTCGGCGGCACAGCCGGCTGCGTCATGAACGCCGCCAACGAGATCGCCGTGCACGCCTTCCTCGAGCAGCGCCTGAGCTTCCTGGGCATCGCCGAACTCGTTGAAGCCGCGCTGACCCGCTTCGAGCATCGCCCGGCGGCCGACCTCACGGAACTGCTCGAGCTCGACCAACGCGTGCGCACCTGGGCCCTGACCCGCGTAGCTTCACCGGCCAAGAGCCCGCGCGCTGCGAGTTCCCAGCCTTAGCCCCCGGCACCCCACAGCATGCCCTCCCAGATCGCACCCATCCTGCTCGCAGCCGCGGGCATCAGCTTCCTGATCTTCATCCATGAGATCGGACACTTCGTCGCCGCGCGCATCTTCGGTGTGCGCGTCGAGGTCTTCTCGCTCGGATTCGGGCCACGCCTGCTGGGCTGGCGGCGCGGTGACACCGATTACCGCCTCTCGCTCGTGCCCCTGGGCGGCTACGTGAAAATGGCCGGCGAGTACGGCGAGGCGGGCGAGCCGCGCCCGCTGGCGCCGGACGATCTCAACGCCAAGCCGGCCTGGCAGCGCGCCATCATCTTTTCGGGCGGAGTCTTGGTGAACTTCGCCTTTGCCTTCGTGGCCTTCCCCCTCGCCTTCAGCATGGGCGTGCCCTTCACTGCGCCAGTCATCGGCTCGGTCACGCCAGGTGGTGCTGCTTGGCTGGCCGGACTGCAGCCCGGCGATGAAATCCTCACGATCAATGGCAACCGGCTCTACCAGTTCAGCGACATCGCTCTGGAAGTTGCGCTGGGCGATCCCGACGCCTGCACCATGACCCTGCTTCGCGCAGGACGCGAAGAGACCGTGACGCTGCGGCCGCAGCGCAACGAGGCTGAAGGCCGCTTCGAGGCGGGCCTCGGTCCCGCCGAGTCGGAGCACATCGTCGTCACGGCCAAGGGGCCGGCGGAGGCGGCCGGGCTGCGCACGGGGGATCGGCTGCTCACACTCGGCGGGGAGACGCTCGGCGACGGCGGGAGCAGCGTCAGCGAGGCCTTCCAGCGGACGGCCCAGTCGGCGCAGCCCCTGGATGTGACTTACGAGCGCGAGGGCGTCAGCGCCGCGGCTCGGATCCTGCCGCTCGTCACGGAGCGGGCCGACAGTTCGCGACTCGGCGTCATGCCTCTCGGCACGCGCATCGCGGGCCTGCGCGGCTCCGCTGCGGCTTTGGGAGCACCGCTCCAGCCCAATGACACGCTGGTGGCCATCAACGGTCAGCCCGTCTTCAATGCCGACGAGGTGCGCGCCGCGCTGCAGTCGGCGCCACCCGGCGCCGCTCTCAGCCTGCGCCGCGACGATCAGGCGCTCGACGTCGCGCTCACACCGCCGCTTCGTGACGCGCTGCTCGCGGGCGATGTGGCCTTGGATCTGGCGCTGCACACCACGGTCGTGCGCATCACTCCCGACGGCGCGCTCGCCGCCGCCGGGCTGCGCAGCGGCGATCGCATCCTCGCACTGGGCACGGAGCCCATCGCGGACTACGCCGGACTGCAGAAGGCCGCCCAGGGCGGTGTGCGCGAAGTCGCCGTGCGCTACCTCAGCGCTGCTGACGGGCAGGTCCACACCGTCGTGGCCACGACGCGCCCGGAACTGGAACCCGACTATGGCATCGGCCTGCAACTGCGGCAGGTCGTCCATCGTGAGCGCCTCGGCGGCGTGCTGCAGGCCGGCTGGGACACCACCCTCAATGCCCTGCGCACGACGTGGCTCACGCTCGTGCGCCTCTTCACCGGCGACGTGGCCGCGAGCAATCTGGGCGGCATCGTGCAGATCTCGGTGCTCACCTACCACTTCGCCGACACGGGCGTGGCCTACCTGCTCTTCTTCTTGGCGTTGCTCTCGGTCAACCTCGGCATCATCAATGTGCTGCCGATCCCCGTGCTGGACGGCGGCCAGCTCATGTTCTTGCTCTTCGAGAAGATCAAGGGCGGCCGGCTCTCGGATCGCTTCATGAACTCGATGCAAATGGCCGGGCTCGTGGCGATCCTCGCGCTGGTCGTCTACGTGACCTTCAACGACATTCGGCGACTCGTGGGATGACCGGCCCGGCCGGCCCAGACGGCGGGCCGCTGCGCATTCGCCCCGGAGCCTTCTGGGCTTGGGCCGAATTGCTGCGCGCGCCGCTCCTGCTCTCACCCCTCGCGGATGTTCTGGCGGGCTTCACGCTCGTGCGCGCCACCGCCGCCGCCGCGCGCCCGGCTGGCGATCCTGTGCCGGAGGATTGGCTCCCGCGCCCGCTCTGGCTGGCGTGCGCCGCGGGCTGCTGCCTGCTCGCCGCCGGCATGGCGCTCAACGCTTTGGTGGATCGAACGAGCGATCAGCGCAACAAGCCGCTGCGTCCACTGCCCCGCGGCGCCATCTCCCCCTGGTCCGTGCGCTTGGCCTGGATCGCGCTGCTGCTCGTCGGGATGGGTCTCGCCAACGAAGCCGGGCGCCCGGCCGGCAATGCGGCCGCGCTCATCGCGCTGCTCATCCTGGCCTATCACGGCGGACTCAAGCGGCTGCGCGTGCCGGGCTGCCTGGCGCTCGGCAGCGCGCGCGGACTGGACCTGCTGCTGGGTGGCGGCGCGGCCTTGGCCTGGCTCGGCAATCGCCCCGACGACTTGGCCGCCATCCTGCCGCCGCTGTTGCTGACGGCCGCGCTCTACGCCGTCTACATGACCGGCGCCTCGCTGCATGCCTCCACCGACGATGAGCAAGGCTCGGCCTTCTGGAGTCGCGCAGGCTTAATCCTCTGCGGGCTCGCTCTGCTCTTGCAGTTGCAGCCAGCCGTGGTCGGGCTGCTGGCCGAGACGGGCCCCGCGAACCTGCTGGCCTTCGCCGTCCCGGCCGCAGCGCTCGTGCGGCTCGTCCGCGCGCTGCCCCGTCTCAGTCCGCCCCAACTCACCGGCGTGCTGCTCTCCGGCCTCTATCTCGTGACTGCCGGCGTTTGCTTGGCTGCCGTGCCGGAGGGTCGTGAACTCGGGCCGGAGTTGATCAGCGGCCTCGTCGTGCTGGCCCTGTTCGGCTTCAGCCGGCTGCTGCTGCGCGTCTTGCCACCGAGCTAGCGCGCGAGACGCTGCGCCAGCCAGGCCAGCGCCGCTTCCCGATCAGCGAGGCGCCCATCCAGCTGCAGATCGGCTGCTTCGCGCAGAAGTTGGCCGACGAGCGGGCCGGCGGCCACGCCGCTGCTCAACAGGTCCTCGCCCCGCAAGAGCGGCGGCGGGACGAGCGCCTCGGCTGCCAAGCGCCGCTTCATGGCCGTGATCGCCGGCAGGGCGCTCAGCAAGCCGTGGCAAGCGGCGACATCCGCGCGATAGAGCAGGAGCAGTTCCGTCCAGTGCGGCTCGGCCATCAGACGGCGCAGCCGGCTCGGGCGCATCGAGGGCACGTCTTTGAACAACAAGTGATCCCGCACGAGCGCCACGATCGTCGTCGTGGAGGCGCGCGAGAGCCGCAGCCGCTCGCAGATCGCGCGCGCCATCTCGGCCCCCAACTCGACATGCCCGTCGAATCGAATGCGGTCCTCCGCGCGACGAAAGGTGGGCGGCTTGCCGACATCGTGCAGCAGCGTGCCGAAGGCCAACTCGAAGGAGACGCGCGCCGGCAGGCGCTCCAGCGCCAGACATGTGTGCACCCAGACATCGCCTTCCGGATGAAAGTCGGGCGGCTGCTCCACGCCGTGCATGGGCGGGATCTCGGGCAGCACAACCGCCAGCAACCCGCTCTCGTCGAGCAGTTCCAGCGCCCGGCGACGCGTGCGGTGGCAGAGCATCTTCTCGAGTTCTTCGCGCACGCGTTCCGGCGAGATGCGCCGCAGCCCTTCGGCTTCCGCTTGCATCGCCGCCCACGTGGCCGGCTCAATTCGAAAATCGAAGCGCGCCGCGAAGCGCACGCCGCGCAGCAGGCGTAGCGCGTCCTCGCGAAAGCGCAGGGCCGGCTCGCCGATGGCGCGCAGGCAGCGGTCGGCCAGATCCTGCCGGCCGCCCACGTGGTCGAGCAGCGCGCCACCAACCGGCTCCTCAATGAGTCCGTTGATGGTGAAGTCGCGGCGGGCCACATCCTCTTCCAGCGTGGCGCGGGCGATGGCGTCCGGATGCCGGCCGTCGCTGCCACCGAGGTCGCGGCGAAACGTGGCCACGTCGTAGTCCGCATCCTGGCCGAGCACCTTGATCACACCAAAGGCCGCGCCGATGGCCACATGCCGCGGAAAGAGTGCGGCGACTTCAGCGGGCGAGGCGGAGGTCGCGATGTCCAGATCGCCGCCGCGCACGCCGAGCAAGCGATCGCGCACGGCTCCTCCGGCGAAGACCGCGCGATGGCCGGCGCCGCGCAGGCGCGCTGCCAGTTGGCGCGCCTCATGCCGCGACATACAGGCTCCGGCTGCTAGGATGCCCGCGTCCCCACGACCTGGCCCGGAAGTGCTCCACTCGATGCGCCTGCTCGGTCCTCTGCTCATCCTGCTGGTACTCGCCGCTCTGGCCGGCCTGCGATGGTTCGAACATGGCCAGGCCGTGCGGCTGCTGCAAGGCGAAGCACGGGCACGCTCGACGCTTTGGGCGCTGCAGGAGGCCAACCAGGCCGCCGCTGCCCTCGGGCACCAGCCGCCGGGGCTCGATCCGGCCTGGCTCGCTGCGCTCGCTCCGGAAACTCGCCTCGCGCCGCGCACCGAACTGGCCGGCGGCGCCATCACTTTTGCCACGGATGATGCCTACCTTTACGGCTTCGTTCGGCGTTCCGTGCACGACCCCGAGACAGGTGCCGAGCGGCCGGGCTTTGTGCTGCGCGCCTGGCCGGAGCGTTTCGGCGTGACCGGTGATGCCGAGTTTCAGATCACCGAGGAGGGGCTGCTTTGGCAGGCCCAGAATCGTCATGGCCGCAGTGGCGTGAAGCTGGGTTTTCCGCCGGCCTTTCCGGAGCCGGACCTGACCAATCCGCGTTCGGCTTGGCGTCCCGTCGAGCGCAGCACGGCCGCCGCTCACAAGTAGTTCCAGAAAAGCAACCGGCCGCGCTCGCTCAGCACGGGATCGTCGCGCTGCTTCAGGACCTCGCGCAGCACCTCTTCGCGCGGTCCCTGCGGCAGCTTGACCAGTGCATCCAGGCCCTCGAAGAGGACACTGCGTTCGGTGCGCGGATCCAGCAGGATCCTGCGCAGTGGCTCGAGCGCTTCGGGCGCGCGCAGTCCGCCGGCGATGCGCACGTAGAGCGCGCGCCCGAGCGGATCGTCGAGTTCCTGCGCCAGACGCTGCAGACCCGCCGGCCCCAATTGACCGAGCAGACTGGCCATGGACTCAACCAGCCAGGGCGGCGCCTCGTCGCGGCCTAGCACCACGCGCACGATGGGATCGGCGCCCAGTTCCGGCGCAGCAGCCGCGAGCAGACGGCAGAGTTGCCAGCGGTCCTCGTCGCGCAGTTCGGGCTCGGCCAGCCGTGCCTTGGCCAAGAGCACCAGTTCCTGGCGCAAGGGTGCCCGCGTGACGAGCACGCGGCCCACCGCCTCGCCCAGCGCCGATCCAACAGCGGACTGCAGCTCCTGGCGCGTGGTCTCGACGGCCCAAGGATGTTCGCGTTGCAAGAGTGTCTGCAGGGCCTGCATGCGCACCGGATGCCCCGGTGTTGTGCCGAACTGTTCGATCAGCGTCAGCGCATGAGGCGCCGCTGCGGATCCCTGATCGACGGCCTCGGTGAGAATCGCCAAGAGCGGCACTTGCTCGGTGGGCATGCCGAGGTTGGCCAGCGCATCCCAGCTCTCTTCGCCGAGCACCTTGCGCGCCCCGGCCACCGTGTTCAGACCATTGATGCGGGGAATCGGATCCCGATGCGCCAGTAAGTGTTCGAAGTGCGCCACCGCCTCCGGATCATCGCGACGCAAACGCGCCGCGAGGGCCAGGAGCCTGACCGTGGGGTCGCCATGCGCGCTGAACTGCTTGAGCAGCGCCGTGAGCCGGGCACTCTCGGGAAAGGCATCGAGGGCGGAGAGCGCCGACGGTTCGGGCTGCTCAGACTCGCTCTCAAGCAGGTCGAGCAGGGCGGACTGGGCTTCGGCATCCCCGCGCCGCGCGCGTTCGCAGAGGCCGGCGATGCCGAAGGCCACCGTCTCCGGATCCGAGGAAGCGAGTTGTGGGAGCAGGCCCTCGATGGCGCGCGGATGATCGATCGCCGCCAGCGCCCGGATCGCCGCCCGACTCGTGAGCGCGTTCGTCGAGAGCGCGCGCCGCAGCAGCTCATCGATCAGACCCGGCGCTTGGGGATCCTCCTGCGCCAGGACCTCAATGAGCCGCGCCACGACCACCGGTGACTCCTCGCCGAGCGTGCGCAGGCGCGAGAGCAGGTCCGTCGCGAGGCGCCCGCAGTGCAGCGCCAGCCATTCGCGCGTGTAGGGCAGCGAGCCGTGACCGGCCCAGTTCAGGCGGTCGAGGGCGCGCGTGACCGGGTCGACTCCCCGTTGCAGGCACCAGGCGGGCGGTTCATCCACGGTGAGCGGGTCGGGGGCCGCCAGGCCCGAAGCCACGGCCATCGGCGCGATGGTGTCGGCATCACGCTGCGGCAGAATGAAGACCAACCCCAGCAGGACGAGGACCGCCAGCACGGGCAAGAGGAACTGCGTGCGACGCGGCGCCGCGAACCCGGACGTTTCGGCAGCGACCAGCGGAGGGGTGCTCATGGCGTCCAAACTAGCCTGCCACCCGCCCTGCCGTCACCAAGCGCTTTGACATGACTAAGCGGGGACTGCTACGGTGTCGAGCCCTCGTTCCGCCAGGAGTGGTGCCATGAGTCCCCGTCGTGGATTCCTTCGTCGAGCCGCGCTGACGGCTCTGCTCGGCCTGTCGGTCCTTCTGCCGGTGGGCTGCATGTCCCCGTTCAGCGACCACGCCAGCGACGTGCATCAGGCCTGGGGCCGCAAGGCCACCGACGCGCACCGCAAGTGGGATCGTTACGTCCTCGGCCTCGATTGGGACGACCCCTATCACGATTGGCACGACGAGTCCTTCGCCTCCGGGCCAATGCACGGGCATCACTAGGAGCCCTGCCCTGAAAGCGGCGCGCGGCGGCCTGCTGCTCGGCCTTGGCGGCCTGCTGCTCGGCTGCGGCAGTCTTTCGCGCGCCACCTTTTATTCCTTGGACGCCGCGCAGGCGCGCAGCGGGGCCGAACTGGCAGCCCTCGCCGAAGGCGAACCAATGCTGCTCCAGGCCTGGATCACGGCCACGCGCGGGCAGCGCACTCCGGAGGAGGCGCTTGCACTCGTCGAACGTGGCCGGGAGTTCCATCCCGCATCGCCAGACCTGCTCTGGCTGCAGCTCTCGCTGCTCGGACAGCTTGGCCGGCGGCCGGAGCAACTCAGCGTGGCGGAAGGCGCACTGAGATCCACGCCGCCCACGGCCTTCCGCGCCGAATTGCACATGTTCCGCGTCGATGCGCTGCTTGAGCAAGGCGCCCTGGGAGTTGCGGCCGAAGAGGCCGTGCAATTGCAGAGCGTGGCCGGTGTGGCTCCGGAGCTCATCGCCGAAGCCTGGGCGCGCGTGGCCCTGGCGCGGCAAGCGGCCGGCGACTCCGCCGGAGCCGACCTAGCTCTGCAGCACAGCCTGGCCTGGGGCCCGGCCGGTGTGACCAAGCTCGGACAACTGGCTTTCCTGAGTCTCACGACGCGCCAGCACTGGGAAGAATTGCTCGGACGTGCGCTCGAGCGTCAGCCCGGTCATCCCGATCTGCGGCTCGCGCGCATCGTGGAGCGGATCCAACGGCGCGATGCCGAGGGCGCGCGTCAGCAATGCGCCGCTCTGCTGCGCCCCCTGCCCGAGCGCCTCGAAACAGAGTTCCTCTCCTTGGAGGCCCGCGTAGAACTCCTTGAGGGCCGCGGCGAGGAAGCCCGTATCAAGCTGCAGGCGCGGCTTGCGAAGGAGCCCGGCGACATCTCGGCACTCGCGGCTCTCTTCGAGGTGCACCGCGCCACCGGGCAGCCCTCCGTGCCTGAACTGGAGGCGCACCTGCGGCAGGCCCAGCAGGAATGGCGCAGCCGGCCCGGCGCAGCGCAGGGGGCTCTGCAGGCTCTCGCGGCGGAATTACAGCGCCTGCGCTGAGGCCTCAGGCGCGCGCGAAGGCGGCCTCGACTTCGTCCGCCACCGCCTGCACCGTTGCGGTCGCAGACACATCCACCCACACGAGACCCGGCAGGGACTCGAGGTGCATGCGCTGCTTGCGCGCCATCTGGCGCGTGCGCAGGGCGATGCGTGCGGGCAGGTC
Source organism: Planctomycetota bacterium (assembly GCA_052387675.1). Lineage (GTDB taxonomy): Bacteria > Planctomycetota > B15-G4 > B15-G4 > B15-G4 > JBQTIY01. The sequence goes on from JBQTIY010000002.1 coordinate 224,744, forward strand.
GGCGCGCGTCAGCCGGCCCTCGCGCAAGGCCAGCACTTCGGCATAGCCGATGGCGCGGCCCGACTCTCTGGCGAACGGGGCCGCCGCCGCGAGCCGGTCAACTTCTTCGATGAGCCCCGTGGCCAACATGCGCTCCACGCGCGCTTGTTGACGCTGTTGCTGGTCCGCCGGCGAGCGCCGCAGCACGACCACGGCCAGGCGACCTGGCAGAGCAGGCCGGGTGTGCTCGCGCTGCCAGCTCGAGAGCGAACGCCCGGTGAGCCGTGCGACCTCCAAGGCGCGCACGACGCGCTTGCGATCCCCGGGCGAAAGCCGGGCCGCGCTTTCGGCATCCACGGCTGCGAGTTGGCTGCGCACGACAGCCTCGCCCTCGCGCTCCCAAAGTTCCTCGAGTTCAGCGCGCGTTTGCGGATCGGCTGGTGGTGCGGGACACAGGCCGGCCAGCAAGAGGCGCAAATAGAGCGGTGTGCCTCCGGCAAAGAGCACTTCCGGTCCGCCGCTGCCTGCACCCGCCTGTAAGGCAGCCGCGATCCAGCGCCCGGCCGAGAAGCTCTCGTCGTGCCCTACGAGATCGAGCAGCGCGAAGGGCGCCCGGCGCTGCTGTTCGGCGCTGGGCTTGTCGGTGCCGACATCCATGCCCCGGTAGACCTTCATGCTGTCCATCGAGAGCAGCGGCCAGCCATGCCGCTCGTGCAGTTCCACGGCCACCGACTTTTTGCCGCTGGCCGTTGCGCCCACGAGCACCCGGTGGATCACGGCTCGTCGTTGGGCCGCACCACGGCCACCGCCAGGGCCTGCGGCCGCACGTGCTCTTCGAGCCGCTGCTGCACATCCGCCAGACTGACCGCATCGAGCAGGGCCAGTTCTTGCAGCGGCGCGACGCCGCGAAAGCTCTCGCTCAGCAGCGACCAGGCCACCGACTCCGGCGAATCCAGGCTGCGCAGCAGGCTGCCCAGCGTGCGATTGCGCACGCGGCGGAAGGCTGCGGCATCGAGACCTTCGCGGCGCGCTCGCTCAAACTCCTCGCGCAGTGCGGCCTCAAGCAGCGCCGGGTCATCGGTGTCGCCGCCGATGGTCGAAAAAGCAAAAGACTCCTCGGCCCCATGCCACACCGAGAAGGTCTCGTCGATGATGCCGGCCGCGTAAAGCCGCTCATAAGCCGCCGAGGAGCGGCCGAAGAGCAGATCGAGCAAGATGCGTGTCGTGATCTCGCGCCGCGCGATGGCCGGCCCACCGCCCCCGAGTTCGCGCTCCTTGATGCCGAAGAGCAGACGCGGGCGAGCCACGGCCAAACGCAGTTCGCAGCGCGAGGAGGCCACGTCGGGCGGCTCGTCCACGGTGCTGCGCAAATGCGGTCCGCGCCCATCCGGCGGCCGGCCCGCTTGATCGGCTTCCACGCGCCGGGCCACGTCCTCGGGCGAGAGCGAACCGGCCACGGTCAGGCAGAGATTCGCGGGGTGATAGAAGAGGTCGTAGCAGCGCCGCAGCACCGGCGCGTCGATGGCGGCGATGGAGGCCACGGTCCCGGCGATGTTGTCCTTGGCCGGATGGCGGGCGTAGAGGCAGCCCAGCAGCCCGAAGAAGACCCGCCACTCCGGGTCGTCGTCGTACATGCGAATTTCCTGCGCGATGATGCCCTGCTCCTTGGCCACCAGCGCTTCGGTGAACCAAGGGTCCTGCACAAAGTCGAGCAACAGATCCAGGCACTCGCCGGCATTGTCCACCGTGGAAGCGACATAGGTCGTGCCCACGAAACTCGTCATGGCATTCGTGCTCGCGCCCAGCGCGGCGAAGCGGTCCGAGACGTCGCCCACGGCATCCTCGAAGAGCTTGTGTTCGAGGAAGTGCGCCAAGCCTTCCGGCACAGGGCGCCCATCGGCGCCGGCCACGCGGTCGATCGAGCCAAAGTTCACGCCGAGCGCCGCGAAACTCCGCGCCCAGCCCGGCCGCGGATTGACCAGCACGCGCAAGCCGCTGCTGGCCACTCCGGCCAGCACCGGCTCGCCGAGGACATTGGGCTGTTCGCTGAGTTTCATGGCGCAGCTCCGGAGGAAGGTTCCGGCGTGCCCGTGCCTTCAAGCAAGAAGAGTGTGTCGAGGCGGCAGGCCGCGGCCACCGCCGAAATTTGCGCCGGCGTCACGGCTTCGACCTCGCGCATGGCCTGGGCCGGCACAGACGGCCGCCCCAGCATGCGCGCCGCCAGTCGAAAACCGCAAGCTCCGCGCGGCGTGTCCTGCAAGCTGACCAGATCGCGCAGCAGGCTGCGCCGCGAAAGCTCGAGTTCCGCCGCGGGCGGCGGCGTTTGCGCGAGGCGCGCAACCTCCTCCTCGACCAGCGCGCGGACACGCGGCGCGGAGGCCGCATCGATGCCTGCCTGCACGACGAGCGTGGCGTGCTCGGTCTGCACCGTGGAGTTGCAGCCATAGGCCAGGCTCTCGGCCTCGCGGATGCGCTTGAAGAGCCGCGAGTGCGATTCGCCGCCCAGCACATCGCCGAAGAGCCGGGCCGCTGAACCGGCGAGCAGTTCGGGCGCGATGCGAAAACCCATGACGAGTTTGCTCTGCGCCAGCGGCCGCGCCTCATGCCCGGTGCGCAGCGCCTGCTCGGCCAGCCGCGGCGGCCGCACCGGGCCTGGACTCAGGCGCCGCTCGGCGCCGCCGCCCAGGCGCTCCGCAGCCCGTTCGGCATCCGCCAAGGAAACATCACCGGCAATGAGCAACTGGGCCGGCGCCTGCAGGCGCAACTCGTCCCAGGCGGCGTGCACACGCGCTTCGTCCAGTTTGGCGACGTCCTCGAGCCGGCCCCAGTGGTGCAGCGCGCGCGGCGTGCCGCCGTGCATGGTCTCCAGCATGCGGCGATAGGCGTAAAAACCTGTGTCGTCGGCCAGAGCCTCGATGGCGCGCTGCAGATTGCTGCGCTCCTGCTCCAAATGGTCCGCTCGAAAGCGGCCAGAGACGAGCGGCGGATCGTGCAGCGCCTCGGCCAGCAAATCCACCGCCTCCGCAAAGAGCTTGCGGCCACCGGCCAAGCGGTCGGCCACGGTGAGAAAGCCCAGTTGCAGCAGTTGCCGGTCGCCGACGGCCACGGACTGGGCAAAGAGCTCGGCGCCGTACAACTCCTCGCAGCGAGCCGCCATCTCGGCCATGCCCGGCGAGCGGCGTGTGCCGCGGGTCAGCAGATCGGGCAGCAAGGCCCTGGCCGCCCGGCCTTCATCCAGCGGGGCTTCCACCACCCAGAGCAGCAGCACGCTGCGAAAGCGCTGCGTTTGCCAGAGGTGCAGCGGCACGCCGCCCGGTGCGAGCTGCTCAGAGAAGACGTCGGCGGAGGAGGCGGAACCAGCGGGCACGGGCGGGGGACCATAGCCGATGCCCAGCCCGCCCGCGAGAGCGGCCAGTTGGTTCCGGGGCGCTCCTCCTGTAGTTTGGCGGGATCCGGCCCAGGCTTGTTCCTGGCCCTGCCGACCCACCCCTCGCATCGTCCGGCCCCTTGCCCACGCTCTCGTCCCGCCCCAAACCCTGGCTGATCGGTGTCCTGCATCTCCCGGCACTGCCCGGCGCCCCGGCAGCCCGGCGCCCCGTGGCCGACCTCGCGCGCGAGGCGGAGGAGGACGCGCTCATCCTGCAGGAGTGTGGTTTCAGCGCGGTGCTGCTGGAGAACTTCCACGATACGCCCTTCCTGCGCGAGGCCGTGGGCCCCGAGACCGTGGCCGCGCTGGCAGTCATCACGGCCGCCGTCGTGCGACGCGTGGCGCTGCCCGTCGGGGTCAATGTCTTGCGCAACGATGCGCTCGCCGCGCTGGGCATCGCCGTCGCCAGCGGAGCCAGCTTCCTGCGCGTCAACGTGCTGGCCGGCGCGGCCGTGACCGACCAGGGCCTCATTCAAGGCTGCGCTGACAGCCTGGCTCGCCGGCGCGCCGCCCTTGCGGCCGACGTCCTTGTCCTAGCCGACGTCGACGTCAAGCACGCCACGGCGCTCGACACGCGGCCACTGCCGCAGCGCGCGCTCGATCTGGTGCGCCGCAGCGGCGCAGATGCCGTCCTCGTCACCGGCCCGGCCACCGGGCAGCCGGTGGACCTGGCCCAGTTGGCCAGTGTCGCCGAGGCCGTGCGCCCCACGCCGGTGCTGGCGGCCAGCGGCACCACCGCCGTGAGCTTGCCCGCCGTGCTGCGCTGCTGTGCCGGCGCCATCGTGGGCACCGCCCTCGCCGATCCGGTGAGCGGTCGCATCGACCGGGCGCGGGCCCGCGCCTTGGTGGAGGCCGCCGCCGCATGAGCCACGAACCCGTCCGCCACCGCGACACGCTCATCACACCGATGAGCCTCGATCCTGACGCGGTCAACATTGTGCGCCGCCTCAACGAAGCCGGGCTGGAGAGTTACTTCGTCGGCGGCTGCGTGCGCGACCTGCTGCTGGGCATGCTGCCGAAGGACTTCGACATCTCCACGGCCGCCCGGCCGCGGCAAATTCGCCGGCTGTTCCGCAACAGCCGCATCATCGGCCGCCGCTTCAAGCTGGCGCACATCCATTTTCACGGCGGCAAGATCATCGAAGTGGCCACCTTCCGGAGCATGCCGGTTGGAGTGGGCGACGCGCCGCGCGGCGACGGCCAGCCTGCCGACGAGACCGAGCTGCCGCTGGACGAGCAGGACGGTCCCGGCGACTTTCCTGCCGACGAACCGCGTGACGCCGCACCGGACCGTGACGTGGATCTGCTCATCACGCGCGACAACGAGTTCGGCACGGCAGAAGAGGACGTGCTGCGGCGCGACTTCACCATCAATGCGCTGCTCTATGACGTGCGCTCCGGCGAGGTCATCGACTACGTGGGCGGCGTCGAGGACGTGCGCCAGCGCGTGCTGCGCACCATCGGCGATCCCTTCGTGCGCTTCGCCGAGGATCCCGTGCGCATGCTGCGCGCGGTCAAATTCATGAGCCGCCTGCAAATGACCGCCGCCCCGGAGGCGCAGGCCGCGCTCAGTTCGTCGGCGGACCTCATTCAGCGCAGCGCCCCGCCGCGCGTGCTGGAGGAGATCTACAAGCTGCTCTGCTGCGGACGAGCCTCCCGCGCCTTGCCCTTGCTCCTCGAGTTTCGGCTGCTGGAGCAGCTCCTCCCCGATCTCGCTCCCTATTGGTCCCAGCACGCCGAGGAACTCGCGGCCACCGGCGCCGCGCTCGACGCGATCGACCATGGACGGCGGCGGCTCTCAAACGCCGAACTGCTGGCCGTGCTGCACCGCCAGCCCTGGCGCGCACGCATCGCTGAGACGCCCGATCAGGATCCGCTCATCGCCCTGAATGACCTCCTCGATCGCACGGCCCTGCGCATGAACATCCCGCGCCGGGACCAGGCCATTGTGCGGCAGCTCCTGCTCACCGAACTGCGGCTGGAGCAGCCGCGCCGCGGCCGACGCTTGCGACTGGGCGACTTCCTGCGCCGGCCGGCCACGCGCGAAGCCGTGCAGCTCCTCTATCTGTTCTCGCTGGCCGGCTGCGCTGACCCTGAAGTTCACGCGGACTGGGCTCAGCAATTGGCCGAGGCAGACTTCGACGGCGCTCCGCACTCGCACGATCCCCAGCGTGAGGGGGCGCAACGCCAGGCGCCCGAGGGCGAGCACTTCGGACCCGGCGATGCGGGCCGGCGGCGTCGCCGCCGCGGTGGCCGCCGACGCCGTGGTCGCCGCGGAGCTCCGCAGCACGACGAAATGCCGCAGGGTCCGATGCCCCAAGGCCCGCTACCCCAGGGTCGGCGCGCCGGCGCAAACGCCTCCGAAGACGGAGCACCGCCGCGCGAGGAGTGGTCACGCGACGAGGCGGGCGCGCCCCATGACGGCCGCGACTCGGCAGCTGGTCAGCCCGCTGCGGCTGCCGCCGGAGCGGACGGCGAGCCTGCAGTGCACGGCGACGGTCAGCGACAGGGAGGCCGCCGGCGTCGCGGCGGACGTCGTCGCCGTGGCCGGCGCGGCGGCCAGACTGACGTCGCGCGCGGCCCCGCCGGGCAGCAGCCTCGCGAGCAGCGCAGCCCGGGGCCGCGCCCAGAAGCGCCTCCCAACGAGGGTCCGCGCGAGAACGCCAACCGCAGCGCGGGCCGAGCCAACCGCCCCGATCGTCCTGACCGCCGCCCTGGTGCGCCGCCGCCCTCGCGCGAACGCCGTGACGCCGACAAGCCGCCAGCACCGGGCCGCGGACATCCCGAGCGGCACCCCGAAGACATCGAAGACATCTTCGACTGGTAGCTGCGCTGCGCGCTAGTGCGGGTTGAAGGCCGCACCGTCGGCGCGGCGGCACTCCTGGCAACGCAGCGCCTGCAATCCATAGACCACGGCCTGTTCGCTGCTGCCGCTGACTTCAAAGCGCTCGCCTTCACCGAGCACAGCGACTTCATCGCGATTGTCCACGAGCAACACCGCAGGACCGCGGCGCAGTTCGACCGTGAGCCGCTCGCGCCCGTCCCAGCGCAGCGGCGCCAGAGCCTCTGTGCTGTTGTTGAAAGCCGCGCCGAAGCCCGCCGTGAAACTCTGCCGAGAAATGCTGCGGTAGTAACCGGTGCTGCCAAAGGGCGTGGCAAAGACCACGCCATCGCCCACGACTTCGCCCGTTTCCAAGCCAGCTCCAAACACTGAAAAGCGCACGGCCGTGGCCGGGCTCTCGTTGCGCATGACGACATCATTGAGAGCCAATCGCCGCTGGCCGGCGCGCTGGAGTTCGAGCTTGGTCAAGCGCTCTGCCTGCAAGGTTCCGGCGGCGAAGGCCTCCAGGACGGCGCGCACGCTGTGCTGTCTGCAGAGCCGCGCCCGCGAACCGATGCGGGCCGTGAGTTTGGGCAGGCCCGGGAAAAGCTGCTCGGCGCGCAGCAGCGTGCCGTCTCCGCCGTGGCAGAGGACGACGTCGGGCCGCTCCTCAACAAGCGTGAAGCCTGCGCTCTCGGCCGCCGAGCGCGCCACGCCGAGTTCGTCGCCGGCGAGCAGCAGCCGCACAGCCTCTGTGCGCCGCCCAGATCCAGCGGCGCTCATCGCACAAGCTCCCCACCCAGCAGCACGGTGCGCATCAGACCGTGCACCGCCCGCAGGTCGGCCGAGGGCGCCGGCTGCGGTACGCCGCCGCTGCCGATGAGCAGGGGCCAGAGCGCCGGGTCCGCAGGCACGTGGCCGTGGCTGCCGCGAATTGGGGTTGGATCGAGCGGAATCACGTCGAGCAGGTTCCGGAAGCCGAGCCGCCGTGCCAGCAGGCGCCGCGCGATACGCAGCTTGGGCCAGGCCAGAGCGGGATCGAGGAGAAGTTCGGCAGGGTCATATCCGGGCTTGCGATGGATGTCCACGGTGCGCGCGAAGTCCGGCGCCCGCTCATCGTCCAGCCAATAGTTGTAGGCAAACCAGGCTTCCGGCCGGGCCTCGAGCACGATCTGCCCGGCGCGTGCATGGGCCAGCCCCGCCGCACGACGCGACTCACCCACCAGCACGCGCGCGACGCCGGGCAGCGCCGCCAGCCGCTCGGCGACGGGCGCAACGTCGCGCGGATCCTGCACGTAGACATGCGCCGCTTGATGATCGCAGACCGCGAAGGCGCGGCTCGCCCCGGCGTCGAGCGTCTCGCCCACGGAGGCCTGCCACAGGGCCGTGAGCCAGCCCGCCTCACGCAGGGCTCGGTTGGGATAGACCACCTGGTGCACCGCTCCGATGCCGTACTCGGAGACGACGAGCACCTCTCGTCCCGTGGCCTTGGCCGCATCCACGAGGCGTCCGGCCTGCTCATCAACCTCCAGCGCGTGGGCGCGCGCCAGCGCCGAGCCGGGGCCCTCACGCTGGAGCACATAGTCCAGGTGCGGCAGGTAAACCAGGGCGAGGTCGGGATCGTCGCGCTCGAGCACGTCCAGCGCGCAGTCGGCAATCCAGCGCGTGGAGCGCACGTCGGCCGCCGGACCCCAGAAATGGAAGAGTGGAAAGGCCCCCAGTCGCTCCTCTAAGCGGGCTCGCAGGTCCGCGGGCTGGGTGTAAATGCCGGGCACCTTGCGCCCATCGGCGGGATACTCGGGGCGCGGAGTCACCGCCACGTCCGCCGACGAGTACATGTTGAACCACCAGAAGAGCTGGGCCACGGTCAGCCCCGGGCGCTCGGCCCGCACGGCATCCCACACGACCGGCGCCTGGATGAGGGCATGGCTCTGCCGCCAGAAGAGCACTTCGGAGAGATCGTGGAAGTACCAGCCATTGCCGACGATGCCGTGCCGCTCGGGCAGTTCGCCGGTGAGCAGGCTGGCCTGCGCCGAGCACGTGACGGCCGGGAAGATCGGCCGCAGCGAGCGGCTCCAGCCGGCGGCCGCCAGCCCTTTGAGACGCGGGCCCAGCGTTTCGGAGGTCAGGCCCACGACGTCGAGGACCAGCAGGCGCGGCCGCATGCCTTGATCTTAACGACAGACGGCCTGCCTTCTCGCGTTGATCCCCTGGGCTGCGGGCGGAAAGATGGCGAGCACACGGCATGAGACATCACTTCCTGGACTGCTGCAAACGCGTTGACGCGACTCTGGGCCGCGCGCTGGGCAGCGCCGTGAGCCGCCGTCGCCGCACGCTGCACTCTGCGCCGCGCGACATCCTCGTGCTGCGCCTGTGGGGGCTCGGCAATCTGGCGCTCATGGCGCCGCTCTTCTGTTCGTGGCGTGGGCGCCGCGTGCGTCTGCTCACCCTGGCGCGCCACGCGGAGTTCCTGCGTCACCAGTTTCCCTGGCTTGAGCTGCTGCTGCTGCGCGAACCACCCGATCCGCGCGGCCTCTCCGACCTCGTCCGTGCGCTGCACTCTCTGCACAAGCAGCCGCCCGACGTCGTCATCGACGGCGAAGCCTTTCTGCGCTTGCCCGCGCTGGCTGTGCGCTGGGCCTGCGCTGCGCCGATCGTGGGCCTGGACACGCCGGGTCAGGCGCGCGGCCACTTGCTCGATGCCTCGGTGCCCTACGATCCCGCCCGGCATGTGGCCGATGGCTTTGCGGCGCTGGCCCGCGCCGCGCGTCTGCCTTCCCCTAGCGGAGTGCCGGGCGGGCTCAGCGTGAGCGCCGCTGACCGCCGCCGCATCGCTGCGGAGCTGCCGCCGGGCAGCGGTCCGCTCGTGGTGCTTCACCCTGGCAGCGGCGAGCACTTCCCCGGCCGGCGCTGGCCCGCCGCGCGCTTCGCAGCGCTCGCGGCCCGCCTTCAGTGCGAGGGGGCCCGCGTGGTGCTCACCGGCGTGATCGCTGAGCGGGCCCTCACGGCGCGCATTGCCGCAGAGGCCGGTGCGGCCACGCGCGATCTGGCCGGCCGGCTCGAATTGCCGCAGTTTCTCGCGCTGCTGGAGCGAGCCGCCGTCCTGGTGGCCAACGACACGGGGCCGGTGCATCTGGCCGATGCGCTGGGCACCGCTTGCGTGGCGCTCTACGGGCCCAATGCTCCGCAGCGCTGCGGACCGCGGCAGCCGGGTTCGCGAGCACTCTTCGCGCAACTGCCCTGCAGTCCCTGTCTCGATGATCGCACGATGAAGCGTTCGGCCTGCACGCAGCCGCGCTGCCTCGAAGCCCTCGAAGTCGACGAGGTGCTGCGCGCCTGCCGCGCGCTGCTGCCCCCGAGCACCGCTCCTCGGCCCCTGGTTCATGCGCTCGCCCATTGAATCCACCCGCCGGCTGCTGGCCTTGCTGGCCGCCGTGCGGCGCGCTCGCCGCGCACCCTTCGATCCCTTCAAGCTCACCTGGATCGTCACGGAGCGCTGCTCACTGCACTGCCGCACCTGTCAGCTTTGGGCCGGCGAGCCGCACGCTGGCCCGGACCTCGCCACCGTGGCTCAGGTGGTGGCCGCCAACCCCCAGCTCACCTGGCTCAATCTCAGCGGCGGGGATCTTGTCGAGCGCCCCGATGCCCCGGCACTGCTCGCGCTCGTGGCCCGCGGCTTTCCGAATCTGGCGCTGCTGGACTTCCCCACGGCCGGGCAAGACACGGAGGGCACGCTGGCTGCACTGGAGCCGCTGCTCGACTCGCCCATCCCACGGCTCTTCGTGACAGTGAGCCTCGACGGACCGGACGAGCTGCATGACCGGCTGCGCGGACGGCGCGGTGCGGCAGCGGCCGCACGAACCACGCTGCGGCGGCTTCAGCGCATCCGGCGCCGCGGCCTGCGCGTGGTGGCCGGCCTGACGCTCTCGCGCTTCAATCTGCCGCGCACGCTGCAGGAGCTGCAGCCGGACGGCGTAGCGCTGCGCGACGTGCATCTCAACCTCGCGCACGAGTCCACTCACTACTACCGGACCCGGCAGCCGGTGGCTCCGCCCGCCGAGCCGGCCCTGGCCGTGATCCGTGCACTGCAGCGCAAACGCTGGTCGCTGTCGGCGCTGAACTTGATCGAGCGGCGCTATTGGTCGCTGGCCGCGCGGCACTTGGCCACCGGTGACTCCGGACAGGACTGCGGCGCCCTGCGCGCCAGCCTTTACCTCTCCTCCGACCTGACTGTCTATCCCTGCACGATCTTCGACCGGCCGCTCGGCCGGCTCGCGGACGTGGGCTACGCGCTGCGGCGAGTACCGGAACTGCCCGGAGCAGCCGCAGCGCTGGGCTTGGTTGAGCGCCGCCAATGTCCGCGCTGCTGGTCGCCCTGCGAGGCCTTTCCCACGCTGCTCTTACATGCTGGCCGCAGCCGTTGAGTCGCCTCGCGGCACTCTTCCTGCTGCTGGCAACGCTGCTGGCCCACGGCCTGGGACTGCGCAACGGCTTTGTCTACGACGATCACCGCTTCGTGGACGAGAACCCGGCCCTGCAGACGGCCACTCCGCTCGACTTCCTGCTCGATCCCGCCACGCAGACGCGCGACAGCGATCGCGACATCTATCGCCCGCTGCGGGCGCTCGGTCACGCCTGGGACTGGCGCCTGTGGCACGGCGAGCCCTTCGGCTTTCATCTGCATTCACTGCTCGTGCATCTCATGGCGGTGCTGCTCGGCTATCTGGTTCTGCGTCAACACCTTCGACAAGGTGCTGACGGCGCCGCTCTGCTCGGCGCGACTCTGCTCGCAGTGCACCCGCTGGGAGTGGAGGCCGTGGGTTGGATCACCAGCCGTGGTGATCTCTACGCTCTGGCCTTCGGATTGGCAGCACTCTTGGCCGCTCTCGCTGCTGATCGTGAAGTTCCCGCAGCCTCACCGCGCTGGGCGCGCGCGGTCTGGCTGCTCGCTGCTGCCGTGCTGGCTTGCCTGGCACTGCTGGGCAAAGAGTCCGCCCTCTGGATCGCCGGCGCCGCGTGGCTGCATCGACGCTCCCTGCGGCCATCCGACTCATCGGCGGGGGCGTGGTCTGCGGGCGTCATCGCGCTGTGCCTAGGACTTGCCTGCGGTGTCGGACTGCGACTCTGGGCTCTCGGAGCCCACAGCCCGATGCAGACTGCCCTCCATGGCGGGAGCTGGCTTGCGCAAACGGGCTGGGCGCTCTTCGGAACCGGACAGTCGCTGCTGCATCTGCTCTGGCCCAGTGCTCTCTCGGTGGAGTACCCGCAGCAGGTCTGGGCTGGAGTCGGCTCCGGCTGGCGTCAGCCGCAGGCCTGGCTAGCCCTCGGCGTGGTCTTGCTGCCCTTCTGGCTGCGCCGCCGGCCCGCCGGCATGGTCTGGGCCTGGCTCCTGGGCTGGGTGCTCCTGGCCTATCTGCCGAGCAGCAGTCTCTTGGTGACTCTCCGCGGGCTGGTCAACGACCGCGCTCTCTATCCCTGCCTGCTCCCGCTGGGAGCCCTGTTGGGACTGAGCCTCGCCAAGTGGCCCGCTGCGGCGCGCAGTGCCGCACTGCTCGTCGCGGTGGCGTGCATTCCGCTGGCCGCCGAACGTCAGGCCGTGTTCCGTGACGACCGCAGCCTGTGGCTCGACGCTCTGAGCAAGGATCCGCGCTGCGTCGCTGCGCATGTGGGTCTCGCCGCCCTGGCGACCGATCGCGATGAAGAGCATGGCCATTTGCTGGCCGCAGTGCAGGCCGCGCCTGCTGAGACGCTGCTGCAGGGATTGTCCCTGGCACGGCTGGGCGACTTCGAACTTCGGCAAAGACATGCGCCGGAAACAGCCCTGCCCATGCTCACGCGGGCGCTCGAATTGCTGCGCCGGGAGCGCGAGCGCATCAGCCCAGGCCCCCATGAGGCCACGACCGCGGCCTCGCTGGCCGAGACCCTCGCGCTGCTCGGCCGCTACGACGAGGCGGAGTCGGTCCTGCAGATGGCCCTGTTAGAGCAACCCGCGCAACTCATGCTGCACATCAAGCGCGGAACTCTTGGGATCCTACAGGCCCAGCGAGAAGCCGCTGAGACCGGCTGGCTGCGAGCGGCACAGGCCCTCGCCGCGGCACAGCGCCTGCAGCCTGAAGCACCCGAAGTGAAGGCCCTGGCCCAGGTGCTCGATCAGCGTCGACGCGCCGCCGGCCTCGCCCCACTCAGTTCGCCGTGAACTGCGTCACGTGGCGCGGCACAGGGCCGCGGCCGAGGGCTTAACCGCCACCCGACTGCGGTGCCGCCGAGCCTTGCTTGCCGCCCTGCTTCTTGCCCTTGTCGCCGCCAGAATCTCCGGCCGGAGCCTGACCGCCGGAACCGTCGCCCGAGGAGGAACCCTCGCCCGAGGCACCGGCGCCGGACTCTGACTCCCCGCCGTCGCCGGACTTCTTCTTCTTGGGCAGATCGGTGACACGCGGCGCACCAGCCTTGCCATCCTTGCCGCCCGAGAAACCGCCCTTGATCATCTTGTTGGCCAGCTTGGGCATCTTGTCTTTGGGTGCGAGCTTCGGCTTCACGTTGGCCATCGTTTCCGTGCGAATCATTTGAGCCGTCAGGTAGAGCGGCTCGCCGTTGCGCCCGATCCCGGGAATCAGCTCGGTGTGATAGAAGGTTTCGATCCCGTTCTCATCGATCAGCTTGTAGGTCGTCTCATTGACCTGCTCGCCGTCCCGCTTGATGCGCTCGATTTCGCGCTTGGCCGACTCCAGGTTGACTGCCTTGCGCTTGTCCTTGGGCGAGATCGCCGCGAAGCTGACGCGCTCGGTCGGAGCCTCTGCTGCAGGCAGCGAGGCGACTGCGCCGTCGGCGTCGTCAGGGCCAGCGAAAAAGGCAAAGCCGCCCACCAGCAGGGCGAGGCCGACGAGCACGAAGGCAGCGGTCAGGGTGGGGTTTTTCACGGAATTCTGCTCTCCTCAGGGACACGCCGGGAGTCGGGAGGCGTGTCGAGCTCAGGTTCGGGACTGCCATCTTACGCGGTTGGTGCCGTTGGTGGCAGGGCTCTTCCAAACTCTATGGATTGGCCACTCGTTGGTACGATGAACGCTATCGAGCGCTGGAAAGACAAAACTTGACGGAGACCTTAGGTATGTTCGCCCGCCTCCTGCTGCCGCTGGCAGCCCTTCTGGCCATGGCCTCCGCCTCGGCCTCGGCCCAGCACCCGGTCGTGCCCCCCGGCGAACTGAGCGGCCTCACTCCCGAGCCGGCCGCCGTCGACCTGGGCGATGTCTACGATGGCGAGCCCGCCCGCGGGCAAGTGCTCTTTCGCAACACATCGAGCACCGATTGGCCCGTGGCCAGTGTGCGCACGACCTGTGGCTGCACCCTGGCAACCGTGCACGGGCCCGATGGCGCCGAACTGCCGCTGCGCGCCACGCAGTCCGGAGTGCCCCTGGTGACGCTCAAGCCGGGCGAGGCGCTGACCATCGATGTTGAGGTCACGACGGCGAACGTCCGCGGAGCGGTCGAGAAGCATGTCGAAGTTGCGCACTTGGATCCGACCCATCCCATCGGACGCGTGCCGGTCAAGGCGCGCATCTCCAAGGCCATCCAAGTCACCCCCGAACTGCTCAACCTCGGCAAGATCACGAAGAATCAGCGTGTCGAACAGACGCTCACGCTGCAGGCCCAGGCCATCGGCGATTGGAGCATCGACGGCTTCACGTCGGCCATCGAGAGCCAGCCGCTGCCCGCGGGCTGGCAGTTCAAGGTGTTGGATACGGAAGGCGCCGAACGCCGCGTGCAGGTGCTCTCCGAGGGTGGACGCCCCACGGGTGTGGTCACGGCCCGCCTGCGCATCCTCATCGGGCATGCGCGAGTGAAGCACCTCGACGTGATGATCTACGGCACGGTCGAGCCCGACGTGGCCTTCGACACGGGCAACACGGTCGTGCCCGAGACGATCAACCTGGAACAGATGCAGGCCGGTGAGTCCGTGACGAAGACGCTGACCATCACGAATCGCGACCCCTCGATCCCCTACCGGCTCGACTCGGTCGAGATCCAGACCAAGGCGGACCTCAAGGCGCATTTCACCGCCACGATCCGCACGCTTCAGGACGGCGTGTCCTACGCCGTGGATCTGAACTGCGACGGCCGGGTGCTGGAATCGGCTCCCGATACGACCTACATCCGCGGCACGCTGTTGCTCAAGGCGACGCACCCTGAATTGCCCAACCACTCGATCCAGTTTCAGGGCTGGATCCGGCGCGGCTGACAACGTCCGTGAGTGCTGAGGCGCGGCCCGGTCGCGTCGCCGGAGTCGTCGCGGTTCTCGTCCTGGGGACGGTGGTGCTGCGCTTGGCGGCCTGCGGTCCGGCGAGGGGCGACGACCTGACCATCGTGGTCATCTCGCTCGACACGACGCGGCCCGACCATCTCTCCGCCTACGGCTATCCGCGACCGACCTCGCCGAATCTGGCTCGCCTCGCGGCAGAGGGTGCCGTCTTCAGCAATGCCCGTTCGGTCTCGTCCTGGACGCTGCCGACGCACATGTCGCTCTTCACTGGCCTGCCGGCGGCCGTGCATGAAGTCGTGGTCGACTTCCACGTGCTCGACAGCGCGCGGCCCACTCTCGGAGAGATCTTCCAGGCCAACGACTACCGGACCTTCGGAGTTTTCTCGGCGCCCTATGTGCACGGCCACTACGGTTTTGATCGCGGCATGGACTTCTATGAGCGTGCCACCCAAGATCCGATGATCTTCGACGTTCCGCCCGACCGCATGCGGGCCGAACTCGGCACCCGGGAGGCGCGCAGCCACACCGAAGTCACCAGCAAGCGCGTGGTGGATCGGGCCATCACGCTGCTGCGGACTTCGCGCCGCGAACGCAATCTGCTCTTTCTGCACTTCTTCGATCCGCACTACGACTACCGGCCGCCCCAGGATCTGCGCCGCAACTTCGCCCTGCCGGGGTATTCCGGCCCGGTGACGGGCCAGGCCGTCACCAGCGTGACGCGGCAGCCCCTCGGCGACTTGGACCGGCGGCAGTTGCTGGCGCTCTACGATGCCGAGCTCGCCTTCGTGGATCAGCAGATTGGCCGGCTGCTCGACGAACTGAAGGCCAGCGGACGCCTGGACCGCACGCTCATCGTCGTGACGGGCGACCACGGCGAGGAGTTCTTCGAGCGCGGCCGCTTCGGCCATCGCGCCGGCCTCATGGATGAGGTGCTGCGCATCCCGCTCATCGTCTGGGCTCCCGGACGCGTACCGGCCGGCCTCGAGATCGCGGACGATGTGGCGCTCTACGACGTCTTGCCGACGCTGCTCGACTATGCGGGCCTGAGCGCGCCGGAGGCGCTGTACGGGCGCAGTCTGCGGCCGCTCATCGACGGCCAGGCGTTGCGGCCGCGGCCGGTGACCGCCGCGCTCAGTTCCTTTCCTCCGGGCGCTCAGACCCACTACGAGTTGCACCGAGCCTTTATCCTTGATGGGCTAAAACTCGTGCGACGCGAGAACGTGGCCTGGGCGCCCGCCACGGAGCGCGACTTGGGCGGCGCGGTGGATGAAAGCAGCCTCGTCGTCCAGGTCTATGACTTGCTTGCCGATCCGGGCGAAACGCGCAATCTCTGGGGCAGCAACGACCCTCGTATTCAGGGACTCCTGGAGGCCGCCGACGAAGAGGAGGACCGCCAGCGCGAGGCCGTCCGGCGCTTTCAGCGCGCCGGCACTCCGGCGGCTTCGCAGCTCGACCTCAGCTTGCAGGAGTTCATGCAGGGCACGGGCTACTTCGAGGGCGCGCCGACGCCCGCCCTGCCGTCGCGATGAGCGCCCGCCGCCGGCGCACGCGTCGCTGGTGGCTGCTGCTCCTGTTGCCGCTGCTGCTTGAACTGGCGCTGCAAGCGGCCGCTCCGCTGATCCAGCGCGCGCTGGCACGCCAGCCCTCGGCCGATGCTCCCTTGCGCCTGCTCTGCGTCGGCGACAGCAATACCTACGGCCTGCACGTGCCCGCCTCGTACAGCTATCCCGGTCAGTTGCAGGCGCGCCTCGCCCGCCGCTACCCAGCCGGCGTGAGCGTGAGCAATCGCGGCGTGCCCGGGCAAAACACGGCGCAAGTCGCCGCCAACCTAGCTCAGGATCTGGCCGAGGCGCGCCCCCACGTGCTTCTGGTCTTGGCCGGCATCAACAACGCGTGGAGTACGACCGGCGAGCAGCGCGGCCTGGCTGGGTTCTGGGAGGGTCTGCGCCTCGTGCGGCTCGCACGCGTGCTCGGCGCGGGCGTGACCACGGCGCAGCCCTTCCAGGTGAGCACCGACGCCACCGGTGCGATCACTGTCGATCGAGGCGGAGGCGCCGAACGGGTGAACACCAACGCGAGCTCGGCGCTGCGCTCGGGCGAGGAATTGGCAGCCAGCGTCGAGTCCGGCCTGCGCCAGATTGTGGCGCTCGCAGTCGATCACGGCGCCCGGCCGGTGCTCATGACCTACCCGGAGTTCCAAGGCGATTACGGCGTGGTGAATGCCGCCATTCGCAGCACTGCGCAAGCGCTGGGCGTGCCACTCATCGATCACGAGCGCGGCTTTGCCGAGCACTTTGCCCGCGAGGGTTACAGCACGCTCATGTTCAACGACCACCATCTCAATCTCGCCGGCTACGCGCTCATGGCGCGCGATCTCGAAGGGGCGCTCAGTGAGACCGGATTACTGCCCGCCGCGCGCACCGCGGCACTCGGCCCAACCGGCCCGACCACGCCGTCTGCAAGTCCCACGGCACCAACGCTGCAGGTCCTGGCGGGTGGTGAACTGGAAGCCACCGGCCCAGCCGGCTGGGAGTTTCAGCTCGTCCTCGCGCGGGCAGGCGGAGCCGAGCACGGTTTCTTCGTGGGCAGCCGCAACATCCCGCTCGCCAATGACGACATCCTCGCCCTCGCTCGACTCTCGCCCGGACTCTCGGGGCGCTTTCCTGAATCAGGACGCTTGCGACTCGCGGTGCCGCAGCCGCTGCGCGCTGCCGCTGACGGGCAGCCGCTGTGGGCCTGCCTCATCCTGCTCACACCGCTCAGCGAGGCGGAGGCCGAGCCGGTGGCAGCCGTCACGCCGGAGGTGCTCGTTCCGCGCTGAAGGCCGCGCAGGCCTATTCGGCCACGACGACGGTGTCGCCGCCTCGGGCCACGGCGGCCTGCAGAGCCGTCTCGGCGCGCTTGAGCACCGCATCGAAGAAGATCGAATCGTCGCCATCGTGCGTGGCGACCGCAATGCTCGCTGAAACACGCAGCAGTCGGCCATCGATGCGCACATCCAGGCCGGCGATGCGGTCGTGCAGCCGGTGGGCCAATAGCTCCGCGCCCTTGGCCTCGGTGTGCGGCAGCACGACGACGAAGCGCTCCCCCAGCCGGCCGACAAAGTCACAGCTCCGAGAGTAGCGATTCAGCAGGTCGGTGACCGAGCGGTCGAGCTGATCGCGCACCGCCGAACCATGCAGGTCGCCCAGCGATCCGAGGCGATCAATCTCGACCAGCACGCAAGAAAGCTGGTACTGGTAACGGCGCGCACGCGCGAATTCGATCTTGAGGAGGTGCAGGATCTGCGCATAGGAGAAGACTCCTACCTCGCCCCCGTCCCTCGATCGGTCTTCCATCGGCTGTTTCCTGTCCTGTGCGCTGCGCCGCAGCGAAAGTGCGCGAGGATACTCAACGGCCCTGCGAACTCAGCCTCGCAAAGCGAGCGCAGGAGGGAGGCGGCGAGGTCCCAAAAAAAGTTGGTCCTGCCTGTTTCCAGGCAGGACCAACACGTTCCAGTCGGTGGCCCATAGGGCTAGAGATGGCGGTTGGGGAGGGGAAAAACGGCTCGAGCCCCACAGTCCACCGACGTGATGTCCATCCTCGTTGTTCGGTCTCGCGACGCGCGGGGGACGTCGCGGTAGTGGGCGCTATCGTCACCCGGAGCGCTCAGTCTGTCAAACTTCCCCCAGGAACATCACAGCAGTTCACCGGCTCTGAGCAACGTTCTCCACAGGCTGCCAACGAACGGATGGCTCAGTGCAAGGCAATGACAATCAATGAGTTATGGCTGACCCGGCGGAGGCTCATTCCGCATGCTGGCCACCAGGTCTCGGAAGTCCTGCCGATTCCGAAGTGAAACCAAGTCCCCATCCTCCTGCATCCAGTTCACATCGCTGAAGCCCACCGCATGGGCCGCCTGAAGGTGCCGGATGGCCTTGTCGGGCTGCGCCTGCAACGCGGCGATGCAGGCCAGGTTGTAGTGGGCCATGGTGGTCTCGGCCAGCCCGGGGAGATTGTCGGTCAGCATCGAGAACCATTCGGCCGCATGCTCGTAGTCGTCGAACTGCTGGTAGTGGTAGGCGATCTCGAAGACGAGGTGCCGATAGAAATCCACGCGCCCGTCGCGCGAGGGATACGACGGATCCAAGGCATCGTCCAAGCGCGAGCGCACGAAGTGCCGCATGACGTCGATCTTGGCCAGCACCTGCGCCGGCTGACCATCCTTGGCCAGGGCGAAGCGGGCAGCCTGGGAGCGAGCGACGACCTGCTGCTCGCGGACGGCCTCCGGATCGTCCGCTCGCCAGAGATTCCTCCAGGCTGCGTAATCCTGTTTGAATTCGACATCCGGAGGCACCAGCAGTTGCTCAAGGACGGCCGACAGTTGCGCACCGTCGCCCGCCTCCTGCAAGGCCATGATCGCCATCATGCGCAACACGTGGTTCATGTCCGGATCCAGGGCGATGGCTGCGAGTTCCGGGAAGCGATGCCGCGTGGCCGCGAACTGCCCGTCGTAGAAACCCGGCACGGAACCGTCGCGCAGCAAACCGGCCAGGGCGGTGGCCGTCTCCAGCAGCGGATCCTGCGGCAGAGGGCGAGTGGCCGTGCCGCGCTCGAGATACCAGGGCGAGTCTGCGGTTTGCGGGGCCGCTGGCAGCCAGCCGAGGCTGCCAGCCCCCAGCACAACCATCGTGGCTGCCACGCAGCGCGCCGTCCTCATGGCACGCTCACCCGGTGGAAGCGGCGCTTGCCGACTTGCAGCAGGCAGTTTCGGCCGCTCGCCAGACGCGCCTGCTCGTCGGAGAGGCGTTCGCCATCCAGGCGCACTCCGCCCTCGCGAATGAGCCGCCGTGCCGCCGAGGTCGACTCGGCGAGGCCCAAGTGCAGCAAGACGCGCGGCACCCAAGCGCCCTCGGCCTCAACGAGTTCGGCGGGAACCTGGCTGCTGGGAATCTCGTCCGGCAGTCCCTTGTCGCGAAAGATCCGGTCGAACTCCGCAGCCGCCTCGGCGCCGGCCTGCTGGCCATGAAAACGTTCGACGATGGCGCGCGCGAGGGCCGCCTTGGCCTGGCGCGGCGGGCCGGCCAGCCAAGTCTGCACGTCGGCTTCGGGCAGCGTCGTTGCCAGCCGAAACCACACCGGCATGGCTTCGTCGGGCACGCTCATGGCCTTCCCGAACATGCTGCGCGGATCATCGGTAAGGCCGATGGCATTGCCCAGACTCTTGGACATTTTCTGCACGCCGTCGAGGCCTGTGAGCAGCGGCAGCGTCACGCAGACCTGGGGCGGCAGGCCCGCCTCGCGCATGAGGTCGCGCCCGACGAGCAGATTGAAGGTCTGATCCGTCCCGCCGATTTCGACATCGGCCTGAATGGCCACCGAATCCTGCGCCTGCATGAGCGGATAGAGCAGTTCGTGCAGGCCGATCGGTGTCTCGGCGGCCAGGCGCTGCGCGAAGGTATCGCGCTCGAGCATGCGCGCCACCGTCATGAAGCCGCCCAAGCGCACAGCGTCCATGAAGCCGAGCTTGTCAAACCATTCGCTGTTGCGGCGGACCTCCGCGCGCGCCAAGTCGAGCACCAGGCCGGCCTGCTTGAGATAGGTCTGGGCGTGCTCCTCGACCTGGGCCCGGGAGAGCTGCGGTCGCGTGAGATTCTTGCCCGAGGGGTCTCCGATCATGGCCGTGGCGTCACCCACGATGAGCACGGCCTGATGGCCGAGGTCCTGCCAGCGCCGCAGATAGCCGAGCTGCACCGCATGGCCGAGGTGCAGATCCGGCGAGGAGGGGTCGACTCCGAGCTTGATGCGCAGCGGCCGCCCGAGCCGCAGCTTGGCGTGCAGGTCCTCTGCGGTGTGGCAGGCCACCGTGCCCGCCAGCAGCGCTGCACTCATCGGCTTTTGGTCTGCTGCTCGGTCCACCACGCACTCCAGCCCTGGATGTCGCGGCCGTGCCGCTCTTCGGTCAAGAAGAGCAGCGCCGCAAACACTGCATCGCGCGCAGTTCCTCGCAGCCCGAAGAGCGAGCCGATGAGCGTGTCCAGCACCTGGTCCCGCTCCGCCTGCGAAGCACTTGCCGCTCGGAGAAAGATACTCCTCGCCTCCCCCGATTGCAGGCACTCCTCGAGCCCCCGCTGTGGCCGCTCCACGAAGCTCTCGAGCGTCGCCACCGGAATGTGCAGCATCTGGCCGCCCGAGCGCGACTCCGGCCCGAGAACCTCCAGGCCAATGAGGCTGCCGTCGATGCGCAGGCGGCGAGCCAGCGCGTTGCCCGCGGGTGCGATTTCCAGGCGCATCTGGATCTCCGCCGGCCGCAGCGGATCGGCGCGCCCCCCGCCCTCCCAGGGCAGGAGCACCTGAGCCGTGCGACCACTGCTCACCGGGCCGTCACCGCGGTAGTCCTGCCATCTCGCCCGCAATGAAATCAGCATGGGCTGCCCATCGCTGCGCGCAGAGACCAGTTCGACGGGCGGCCCGTCCAAGGGGCGCACGAGCAGGTTCAGCAGCACCGACTCGGACAGCACGCCGCTGTCCGGAAGCAGCTCGAACCCGACCTGGAGCGGATGCTCTCGCACCGGCAGGTCGGAGCCGGCGCGGGCCGCCGGCAAGCTCCCGGGGGGTGTGGGCGCAGCGCAGGCGCCGAGGCCTGCGACGAGACCCACGATCAGCCCGAGCAGCGAGCCGCCGGCGGGCCTTCGCTCAGGAAGGCTGCTCACCGCCGTCGGACTCGGGCGGTGCCGCGTCTGAGTCCGCCTCATCCGTGCCGGCCTCGGCAGCGCTGGCCTCCGGCGCCGGGACGCTGCCCGGGGGCGGCGGCGGCGTGGGATCGGTGAGGTAGCTGTGCTGCGCCACGCCGATCATCGAGAGGCCGATCTTGCGCTCCTCGGTGTCGACCTTGAGCACGCGCACGTCCACGAGCTGGCCGATCTGCACGATCTCCTCGGGCGACTCGACCTTGCGGTCGGTCAGCTCGGAGATGTGCAGCAGACCCTCGAGGCCGTCCTCGAGCGAGACGAAGACGCCGAAGTTGGTGACCTTGGTCACGCGGCCGGCCACGATGTCGCCGGGGCCGTAGCGGCGCGGAATCTCTTCCTGCCACGGATCCTGCTCGAGCTGCTTCATGCCCAGCGCCACACGGCGCTTCTCGGTATCGACCGAGAGGACGACCGCGCGCACGAGGTCGCCCTTCTTGTAGGCCTCGGAAGGATGCGCGACCTTCTTGGTCCAGCTCATATCGGAGACGTGCAGCAGGCCGTCGATGCCCTCTTCGATCTCGACAAAGGCGCCGTAGCTCGTGAGGTTGCGCACCGTGCCTTCGATGATCGTGCCGACCGGGTAGCGGTCTTCGACCTCGGTCCAGGGGTTGGTCTCGGTCTGCTTCATGCCGAGCGAGATTTCCTGCTTCTCCTGGTTGATGTCGAGCACAACCACATCCACCGCGTCGCCGATCTGCACCAGATCGGACGGATGGCTGATGCGCCGCGTCCAGCTCATCTCGGAGATGTGCACCAAGCCTTCGATGCCGTCTTCCAGCTTCACGAAAGCACCGTAGGGCATGATGTTGACCACTTCGCCCTTGACCTTGCTGCCGATGGGGTACTTCTTCTCGACCTCGGCCCAAGGCGAAGGCTCAAGCTGCTTGAGGCCCAGCGCGATGCGGTTGCGCTCCTTGTCGAAGCGCAGCACCTTGACCTCCAGCTCCTGCTCGAGCTGCACGATCTCGCTGGGGTGATTGACGCGGCCCCAGGACATGTCGGTGATGTGCAGCAGGCCGTCCACGCCGCCGATGTCCAGAAAGGCGCCGAAGTCGGCGATGTTCTTGACCGTGCCCTTGCGGACTTGGCCCTCTTGCAGGGTGTTGAGCAGCTCGTCGCGCAGCGCATTGCGGCGCTCTTCGAGCAGCTTGCGCCGGCTGACCACGATGTTCATGCGCTCGCGGTCGATCTTGATGATCTTGCACTCGAGTTCGCGCTCGATGTAGAGGCCCACATCGGGCACGCGGCGAATGTCGATCTGGCTGGCCGGCAGGAACACCGACACGCCGCCGACATCGAGCAGCAGTCCGCCCTTGATCTTGCGCGTGGCCACGCCCTTGAGCACATCGCCCTCGCCGTGGCTGTGGACGATCTTTTCCCAGCCGCGCATGCGCTCGGCGCGGCGCTTGGAGAGCAAGAGCAGCCCGCTGGTCTCGTCGATGCCCTCCATGAGCACCTCGACGCGCGTGCCGGCCGTCGGCGGCGCCTCGTCCTCGAACTCGAAGAGCGGGATGACGCCTTCGCTCTTGTAGCCGATGTCGACCATGACATCGTCGTTGACGATGCGCAGGATCGTGCCGTTGATCAGCGCGTTCGGTGCGAAGTCCTTGACCGACTCGTTGTAGAGATCGCCGACTTGCGTCTGGCTGAGTTCGCCCATCGCATTCGCGACGGCTTGGTCGAGGACGGCTTCGGGCAGGGCGAAGCGCTTCAACAGCAACTTATTGCTCATGGCGGATCCAGTATTTGCCGCGGGACCTCCTGGTCGGCTTCGCGCGCGATGTGCGCTCGGCCGGGGAGACCCGTGGGGTTCGTGCTGGCGGGAGACCGTCCCGCGCTGCGGGCAGTGCCGCGTTTCAGCGACCCTGCAAAAGGGGGCGCGATCCTATGAAATGGCGGCGCCCGATGCGAGAGCCGAGCGGGACAGGGCCAGGAGCCGCCCCACGGTTTCCTCCAGACTCAGGTCGGAGCTGTCCAGAAAGACCGCATCATCGGCCTGCTTCAGCGGGGCCGCCGTCCGGCGGCTGTCGCGCTCATCCCGCTCGGCCTGTGCTCGGGCCACCTGCGCGGCCTGGACGCCCTCCCCCGGCTCCTGCGCCAGGCGGCGGGAGGCCCGCACCTCGGGGCGTGCATCCAGGAAGACCTTCAGCACAGCCTGCGGAAAGACCACGCTGCCCATATCACGCCCCTCGGCGACGAGTCCGCGCGCGCGTCGGGCAGCGCTGCGCTGCACCTCCAGAAGCGCCTCGCGCACCGCCGGCACGGCGCTGAAGGGACTCACTTGAGCGGAGACCGCCTTGCCGCGCAGCACACTCGCCGGGACCGCACAGCCATCGAGCAGGACACTGCCGCGCTGGGGATCCACGTCCAGCCAAAGCGTGCGCGCCAGAGCCGAGAGCGCTGCGGGCTCGGCCAGCCCGGCCTCCAGTGCTCGCGCAGTGAAGGCGCGATAGACCGCCCCGGAATCGAGATGCCCAAAGCCGAGGCGCGCGGCGAGCAGCCGACTCACGGCCGACTTGCCGCTCCCGGAAGGCCCGTCGATGGCAATCACCGGCCCGGGATCGGGCGCATAAGCCGGATCGCGCGGCACAGCCAAAAGCTGCCCGTCCGCGAAACGCGCATGGCTGCCGGTGCGTTCGAAGTCAGACAGCACGAGCAGCCGCCCCTCGCGCACGGGCCCGCGAGTGCCGGCCTGTGCCGCCGGCAGACGCACATCCCGCGGCCGATGGACATGCCCGCAAAGCAGCACATCGAGGCCCTCGGCCAATTGCTGCTGAGCAGAGGCGTCGACGATGTTCATCTCCTCTTCGGTTTTGCTGGCCGTGCCTCGGCTGGCGGCGCGCAAGAGCAGGCCGGCCACCCCGGCGGCGCCGCGCTCGGGCAAGGCCTGCACCAGCGCGCGAAACGGGGCCGAACGCAGGACCCGGTGCAGCCGGTGGTAGCCGAGGTCGTCGGTGCAGAGCGCGTCGCCATGCAGCAGCCGCACGCGCAGACCGCCGAGACTCAGGTCCAGACGGTGCGCGGCCACTTCCACGCCGAGCGCGCGCTCGAGGTGCGGGCCCAAGAGGAAGTCATGATTGCCGTGCAGCAGGACCACGCGCCGGCCGGCCGCGCGGAGGGCGCCCAGCCGCGCGAGAAAGGGCTGCAGGCCCGGATCGCGCAGCGAGCGCGGACCCATCCAGGCGCGAAAGACATCGCCCAGCAGGAAGAAGGCCTCGGCACCTGCACGCTCCGCGTCGTCCAGGAAGTGGCCGACGCGCTCAAGGGCGGGCCGGTCGCCGCCGTGCAGATGGAGGTCCGAGAGGAAGACCGCGTGCCGCACCGGGCGGGCGGCCAGCGCAAGGCGGTCGGTGATGTGTGGGCCGGGCACAGCCTCATCTTGATTGGGGCGGGTCCTGCGCATCAAGTAAACTGCCGCGCGTGTCACGCCCAGATTCCGCCGGCCCCGACCTGCACGCCCTCATCGCCGCCGCCTTCGCCGAGCATCGGCAGGTCTTCGAGGCGGCCGCCAGCAGCCTGCCGAAGGCCATGGAAGCCGCCGCCGAGCTGCTCATTTCGGCCTACCGCCAGGGCGGCAAGGCACTGCTCTTCGGCAACGGCGGCAGCATGACGGACGCGCTCCACCTGGAGGGCGAACTCGTCGGGCGCTTCGGCTACGACCGGCCCGGACTTCCGGCGGTGGCCTTGGGCGGCGGTGCGGCCGGCCTGACCGCCATCGCCAACGACTACGGCTACGACGAACTCTTCGCACGGCTGCTGGCCGCTCAGGCTCAGCCCGGCGATGTCGCGGTGGGCTTCTCCACCAGTGGCAACTCCGCCAATGTTGTGCGCGCCTTGCGGCGGGCGCGCGAACTGAAGCTGCCCTGCATCGCCTTCACTGGTGCCGGCGGCGGCCAGTGCAAGGAACTCGCCGACGTGCTGCTCGCCGTGCCCAGCCAGCACACGCCGCGCATCCAAGAGTTGCACATCCTGGCGGGCCACACGCTCTGCGATCTCGTGGAGCGGGCCATGTTTCCTCGCGCGTGAGCGGACGCCCGGCCGTCTTTCTGGATCGTGACGGGACGCTCATCGAGGAGCGCGGCTACCCGGTGCGCGTGCAGGACATCGTGCTGCTCAAGGGCGTGGGCCCGGCGCTGCACCGCCTCGAAGAGGCCGGCTTTCTCTGCCTGCTGCTCACCAACCAGTCGGCGGTGGCGCGCGGTCTCCTCGACGAAGAAGGCCTGGAGCGGCTGCACACTGTGCTCGCGCAAGGTCTCGCCGCTTCGAACGCTCGGCTGCACGGCATCTACTACTGCCCGCATCACCCCGACGGCATCGCGCAGGCCTATCGGCATGCGTGCCATTGCCGCAAGCCCGCACCAGGCTTGCTCGAATTGGCCTGCGCGGAACACCAGGTCGATCTCCGCCGGAGCGTCTGCATCGGCGACAGCCCGCGCGATCTCTTCCCCACCGTGACGGGCCTCGGCGCACGCGTCCTTGTGCGCAGCGGACATGCGCTGGCGCCGCCGCAGGCCGGCGACGCCGTGCCGGATCACATCGCCGCCGATCTCCCCGCGGCGGTCGACTGGTGGCTGGCGCAGCCGTTCCCGAGTGCAGCCACCGCCTAGGGAACGTGCCGCATGACGAGCGGACCGATGAGCCTTGCCGCCCAGAGCGGCAGGCCTGAGAGCAGTCGGCGTGGCAAGGCCATGCGCGGATTGCCCGGATGGATCGTCGGCGGCCGGCCACCGCGCGGAAAGTAGAACTGGTAATCGAGGGGCGTGGCTTCGAAGCCCATGTGGCGCTTGAAAGACGCCGCGCCCGAACCGATGCGGCTCCGGCCAAAGTCGAAGGTGTGGCCGCCCCGCCGCACAGCCTCCTCCATGAGCAGGGCATAGAGCGCGTTGTTGGCGCCCAAGCCCTCGGTGCCCTCTTCGGCGCCGCTGTAGTAGGGATAGAAGACACCGCGCGCCTCGAGCGAAAGCACCGCTGCCAGCGTGCGCTCGCCTTGCCGCACGCCGTGCAGCATCGCGCGCGGGCCGTAGAGGTCGAGCAGCCGGCGAAAATAGCGGCGTGGGAAAAGCGGCGAGCCGAGGCTGCGCTTGTTCTGCACGTAGAGCCGGTAGAAGTCATCAAAGAGCGACTCGCCGGCGTGCAGCACCAGGCCGTGACGCTCGATCGCCTTGCGCACTTCGGCCCGCGCCTTGCGAGGGATCGTGCCCAGGACCTCCTCGGGCGTGGCCGGCAGCGTGCGCCGGTAGGTTTCGTGCAGCGCAACATGCTGATGCGGCGTCGGGCCCGAGCCCAGGTAGCGCAGTTCCAAAAAGCGCACGCTGCTCGTGCGCGCCAGCAGCATCGCGGCACGGTCCAGTTCCGTGAGGCTCTCTTCGTCGCTCACGAGCAGGCCGCCGTACACGCCGAAGGGCACCGAGACCAGACGGCGTCCTGTGATCGGCGCCGTGACCAGCGCCAGCGGCAAAAGCCCGGCCACCTCACGCTCCCGCCAGGCCACGAGCGTCATGGTCTCGAAGCGGAAGCACGTGCGCACGAGGTCCAGCCAGCGCGTCTCATGGAAGGGCGAGCCCTGCGGATGCTGCAGGACGAAACGGTCCGCCTCGCGGGCGTGACGTGTCTGCAGGAGTTCGATGCGCAGGCTCATCGCGGCTCCGCGCCAACTTCCGGCGAGAGCGGCGCCTCGGCGGGCGCCTCGGCTGGGGTCGGCAGCAGGACGCGCTCTTTGCGGCGGAAGACGAGCAGCGTGTTGTCGTGGCGCACGAGCGGCGGCGGCGGCACACCCAGCCGCGCCACGAGTTGAAAGCGCTCCTGCACCCACGCTGTGAACTCAGAACCATAGTCCCCGCCCAGGCGGCTGCTCTTCAGCAGCACCCAGCAGTCGCGGACATTGCCCAAAAAATCGCGCTGATGCTTGGCCGACAGTGGCGCTTCGAACAGCGCGGGCGCCTGAAAACTCGGCCGCTGGCTCAAGTAGAGCTGCAGCAGCCACTGCTCATCAGCCACCAAAATGTCCTGGGGCGCGGCGTGCTCGGAGAGATACGCCGCCGCCTCGCGATAGTCGTGGCGATCGCCGGTCTGGGTGTAGGCCAGGAGTTCCGGGGCGGGCACGAGCAGGGCCAGAGCCGAAGCCAGCCCGAGCAGCGCCGGCCGCCCCGCCGTGGAAGCCCAGCCGCGTCCGGCCAGCAGAAGCGCGGCGGGGACGGCCGCCATGGCGTAGCGCTGATGGGTCGAGACACCGAGCAGCGCCAGCAGCAACAGCAGCAGTGGCGGCAAGAGTGCACACCAGAGCAGACTGCGCTCGCGTTCGCGCAGCGCCGCGGGCAGCGCCAGCAAAACGAGAGCGCCGACGCCCAGCCCGAGGTTGTAGCCCAGGCCCAGCAAGAAACGCGGCGCGTCATAGTGCGCCAAGTTCTCGCGCGTGAAGGCGGCGCGCAGCACCTCCCATTGCGCCGGACCGGCCAGCAGCAGCAACGCGGCCACTCCGATGAGCACCGGCCAGAGCAAGCGGCCCGCCCGCCCCAGGCCCCCGGCAGAGAGCAGTGCGGGCAGCAGCAAGGCCGGTGCCAGCAGCACCGCGCTGGGATGGCAGAGCACAGCGGCCAGCAGCGCCAGCCCCGCCAGCCAGGGGCGGCGCCCCGGGCCGGGCAGCGCCCAAAGCGTCGCGAGGGTGGCGCACAAGAGCAGCGGCCCGTAGAAGCGCGCCTCCTGCGAGTGATAGATCAGCCACGGCGAGAGCGCGGCCAGAGTGCCAGCAGCCAAGGCCGTGCTGCGCGGAATGACGTCGCGGCGCAGCCAGAGCAGGGCCGCGACGGCGGCCAGTCCGCAAAGTGCTGGGATGAGCCGCAGCGCGGCTTCGCCCGGCCCTAGGAGCGCCACGCCCGCCGCCATGGAGAAGTAGCCCACCGGATGACTGCGCACGCCGGGCGGCCAGGGCTCGTCGCTCAACAGGGCGGCCACGTCGTAATGGCTGTAGAGCTCGTCGCCATCCAGCGGCCAGCGGCCCAAGTCGTGCAGGCGCAGCCAGGCCGCCACGGCCAGGATCACGAGCGCAGCCAGCGCCGCGCCGCGGCCACTCTCCCGGCTGCCCGCGCCTGCGGTCACGGACGCCCCGGCGGAAACTCGCGATCCACGGTGTACTCGCGCACGTTGCGCGCCGTGGTGAAGATAATGATCTCGGCGACGAGACCCATGGAAAAGACCATCACGCCGAGCACCATGAGCGCGACGCCGAGCACGAGCGAGGCGCGGTTGCGCGGGTCGCCGAACTGGCTCCAGCCGTAGAGGTAATCGAGGCCGAGATAGGCCAGCACCGCCGTGCCGGCGAGCACGCAGAGCAGCCCGGCCATGCCGAAGAAGCGCAGCGGCTTGGTGATGAAGCGCGTGAGGAAGATGAGCGCCACGACATCGAGGATGCGCCGCACGTAGACGCCGAGGCCAAAAAAGCCTTGCCGGCCCTTCTCGCGCAGGTGGCGCACGCGCACCTCGCCCACTCGGAAGCCGCGCCGGTGCGCCAGGACCGGCAGGAAGCGCGAGACATTGCCCTCCACCAGGACCTCGTCGATGATCACGCGGCGCATGCCGACGAGTCCGCAGTTGAGGTCGTGCAGCGGCACGCCGGTGAAGGCGCTCATGACGCGGTTGTAGAGGTAGGACTGCAGCCGGTTGGTCCAGGGGTCCACGCGCGGCACGCGCCAGCCTGCGACGAAGTCATAGTCGCGCTCGAGCGCGGCCAGCACATGATGAATGTCGCCCGGATCGAGCTGCAGGTAGTTGGGCAGCGAGAGCACTAGCCGGCCGTGCGACTCGCGGTAGCCGGAGGCCAGCGAACGCTCTTCGCCGAAGGGCTGATTGAGGTGCAGCAGCCGCACCGGCTCACCGCTCGGCAGGCGCTCGCGCAGGCGCGCGGTGCGCGCATCGCCCAGGCCGTCGAGCACCAGCACGAACTCGTAACTCAGGCCCAGGTCGCGGAACTCCGCCGCGAACTGGCGCACGATCTCCTCGATCTCCGGGCAGTCGTCGGTGAGCGCCAGGACCGCACTCACGTCCACGGCGCTGCCGCTGGGCGCGCCCGGCCCGCTGGCGCGTGGCGACTCGGCGTCGGCGATCATGAGTGGACCTCCTCGCGGATCAGCGGAGCGTGCACGATCTCGTGCGCCGGCGCGCAGCGCAGCGCCAGTTCGCACAGCAGGCCCATCATGAGAAAGTAGAAGGACAGACAGTAGCCGAGAATGGCCACCGACGGAAAGACGACCGTGCTGTAGCTCACCAGCCGCACGGTCGTGGTGTCGACGAAGGCCAGGAAGGTGAGCCCGAGCGCCAAACCGAAGGTGCCGAGCGAGAGCAGGCCGAAATAATGCAGGGGCTGGCCAGCGAAGCGCACCAGGATGCGCAGCACGACCATGTCGGTGACGAGTTTGTAGGTGCGGCCGATGCCGTATTTGCTGCGGCCGTGCCGCCGCGGGTGATGCGCGACGACCCGCTCACCCACCCGGGCTCCCACCGCCGCGGCCAGGCCCGGAATGAAGCGGTGCATGTCGGCGTAGAGGTTGAGCTGCCGGATGAAGGCCGCACGATAGGCCTTGAGCGTGCAGCCGAAGTCATGCACGTGGACGCCGGTGATTTCGGCCAGGATGCGATTGGCGGTCTGGCTGGGTAGCCGGCGGGTCCAGAAGCCGTCCTGGCGGGCGCGCCGCCAGCCCGAAACGAGGTCGTAGCCCGAGGCGAGGTCGGCCAGCAGCCCCGGGATATCCGCGGGATCGTTTTGGCCGTCGCCATCCATGGTCACGAAGATGTCGCCGCGCGCGGCGTGGAAGCCGGCCGAGAGTGCCGAGGTCTGCCCGAAGTTGCGCCGCAGGCGCAGCACGCGCAGGCGCCGGCTGCCCTGGCGCAAGCGCTCGAGCTCCGCGGCGGTGCCGTCCGTGCTGCCGTCGTCTACGACCACAACTTCGGCGGCATGCGGCAGGCGGTCCAAGACCGCCTCGACGGCGGCGACGAGGGGGCCGACGGAATGCGCCTCGTTGTAGACCGGGATGATCACCGAAAGTGTGACCACGGTCCTGCTGCACCTCCATCGCCCGGGGTCCGCTGCCTGTCTCAGCCACTTCGGCTGCACAAGGGTCCTCGGGAGAGCATCGTAACGATCCGGTCGCTAACATGAGCCGATGCCTGTTGTGCTGCTCCGCCCCGCAGCCGCGCCCTCTGCGGCGGCGCTGCTCTCGGCCCTGCGCGCCGGCCTCGGCCCCGTGCACGAGTTTTGCGATCCGGACCAGGCGCAGCTCGCGCTGCGCGGAGATCCGCGCACCGTGCTCGTGCTGGACCTGCGCGAAGCCGACTCCAGCTTCCGGCACGCCGCGGCGCGGCTCTCCGCCGCCGTCGCCGGCGCTCCCTGCCTCACGCTCCTGCGGCCCGGCGAGCGCCCGCCTTGGCCTGGCAGTCCGGCCCTGACCGCCCCCTTCTATCTCCGCGAAGTCGTCGCCTTCTGCCGCCATGCCGCGCTGCGGCCACCGGGCCGCGCGCTCCTCGAGGATCTAGCCGCGGGGCTCTCGCACGAGATCGGCAACCCCCTGCAGGCCTTGCAGCTCCAACTGCAGATGCTGCGTGAAGAGCCGGCCTCGCCGGCCTTGCGGCAGAGCTTGGAGGAACTCGAGGCCGCCGGCCGCCGGATCCAAGCCGTGGTGGCCGATGTCGCCGGTGCCTCGGAACGCGCGCCGATCACGCCCGCACCGCTGCGGCTGGCCGGACTCCTCGAACGTGCGCGCGGCTCGCTGGCTGAGCGCGGCCACGATCTCTCCAGCCGGCTCGAACTGCACTGCGAGGACGCACCGCTCGTGGCGGACGGGCCCCTCATGGCGGGCGCGCTGGCCGATTTGTGGGAGTACCTCCTGCGCGCGGGACACGGCGGCGAGCGGCTCGCCGTGGACGCGCGCATCCAGGATGAGTGCCTGCTGAGTATCCGTGCGCGGGCGCGCGTGCCGCGCCTGCCGGCCGACGCCGCCGCGCGGCTCTTCACGCCGCTCTGGGCCCGTCAGGCCTTGGGACTGCCCGCGGGCCTCAGCCTCACCGCCGCGCGCTCGGCCTTCCTGCGCCACGGCGGCGAACTTCGCGCCGAGGCCCGGCCGGCCGGTGAACTCCTCGTGGATGGCCTGCTGCCGCGCGCCGGCTTGTCCGCATGAGACGCCGACCCTCGAAACTTCGGCAGGTCCTGCGCTGGGCCGGCATTCTGGGCCTGCTCTTCGTGATCGGCTGGGGCCTGCGCCAGGCCCTGCGCGAGCGCGACATCGTGGGCGTGGCCGAAGCGCTGCGCAAAGGCGACCCAGCCGCCGGACGTCCCGGTGATCCGCTCGCAGCACTCTCGGTGCTCGAGCCTTTCCTGGTCGAGCATCCCTTCGACTATGCCGCCCTCGACGCGGCCGCCACCGCGCTGGCCGAACTGCGCTCCTGGGACAAGGCCGTTGCCACGCTCCGTATCGCGGCGGAGCACGCCGCAGACGACCGCAACCGGGCGCGGGCGCTCATCAAGGCTTCGGACATGCTCATGCTCGCCGACCGCTACGACGAGGCCATGGAACTCGGCCAGCAGGTCGTGGACATCTTTCCCGAGGATCTCGTCTGGCGCGTGCGCCTCGGGCATCTGGCCTACAAGGGCAGTCAGTCCGCGCAGCAGAAGCTCGTAGATCGCTTCGTGAATCCCGGCGACAAGAGCCTGCACGACCTCCAGTTGGAGAGCCACGTCGAGAGCTATGTCAGCGACGTCTGGAGCACGCCTTCGCTCGAAGAGCTGGTGCGCACGCTCCTGCCGCTCGGCGATCCGGTGCTGGAGGCGCAGATCCGCGCTCAGGCGACTGAGGCGCGGGAGCGCTTCTTAGACGCCTATCACACGCTGCTGGACTATCCGCGCTACGGACGCTTCGAAGCGATTGCCGCGCGCGCCTGGGCGCAGTGTCTGCGCCGTGCCGGCCGCCTCTACGACGCCTATGTCGAAGCCGGCATCGCGTTGCGCGAGCCGAACCTGCCCGTGGGGCTGCGCCGCGACTTCCTTGAAGTGCAGGCGGAGTGCGCCGTCGCCGTGGAGGAGTTCGGCCAGGCTGCCGACATCCACCAGCGCATCGTGGATGAACACCTGGCCGCCTCCACGAACGTGCCGCCGCGCATCGTGTGGACTCTCTACGACCTGCGCGTGCAGGCCGGACACTGGGAGTGGATCGAAACCCAGGCCGGGCCGTTCCGCGAGGCCTTCGGCGACGACGCCATGCTGCGCTACGCACTCGCCGCGGCCTACGCCGCCACGGACCGGCTGAGCCAGGCGCGCGATGAGATCCTCGAGCCCTTCGCGGCGGCGACGCTCGGCACCAAGAGCTTCACACCGCCCAGCGTGCGCGCCCACCCGGCGCGGCGGCGCGCGATCGCCATGCTGGCCTATCAGCTCTTCAAGACTCTCGGCGACAGCCGCGCGCTCTCCGCGCTCGACGGCCTGCTGCTCCAGATTCCGGACGATGTTGAGGCCCTGCGCCTGCGCTATGACCTCGCCCTCTCGCAGGACCGTCTCGAATCCGCCGCGAACGACGCCTTCGCCCTGCTCAGCCCCACGCGCCGCGATGCGGCCGACTTCGAGCGCTGGCTCGCGGCCACGGACCGGCGCTCGGTGCAAGCCTTCGGCAAGACACTCGCTGAGCGCGCGCTGGCCAAGGTCGAGGCCGCCGAGCGCTGGCACCGCGGCAATGAAGAAGCCACTTTCGCGACCTACAAGCTGCTTGGCCTGATCAAGCCGGGCAGCGCCATGCCGACCATCCCCGATCAGTTGCACCTGCCGCGCGAGCCGGACCTCTCCTTCGCCATCGTCGAAGACCTAGTCCGCCGCGGGCAGATCGAGCGGGCCCGCGACGAGCTGCGCAAGCTGGTCAACGTTTTCCCGGGCGTGCAGGAGTTTCGCTTCCGGCTCGGCCGCCTGCTGGTGCGCGAGGGACTCTACGATTCAGCCATCGCCGAGTTCCGCCGCCTGCTCGACGAAGTTCCTGAGGACGTCGAAGTGCTCGAACTCGCCGTGCGCACCGAAACCGCCCGCGGCGCTGAGCGCGAAGCGGCTCGGCTGATCAATGCCATGGTGCTGCAAGAGCCGCTCGGCATCGGCGCCGTGCGCGCCGTGCAGGCGCTCCTGGACCGCGCTGATCCACAGGCGGCGCAGCGCCTCATCGAGCGCCTCGTGCGCTGGACGTCCTTTGGTCAGCGCCCCGACATCCTCGCGCTGGCCGGCCGCACCAAGCTCCTGCTCGGCGAAGTCGCGGAAGCGGAGGCCATCCTGGGCGCCCTTTCCACGGCCACGCGTGACTCGGTGGACGTGGCCCTGCTCGGCCTCGACATCGGCCTAGCGAAGGGTCAGGACCAGCTCGTGCAGGCGGCTGTGGAAGCGCTGGTGCCCCTGGCGCCGGGACTCTTCCCCGACCAGATGGAGGCCATCGGCCAGCGCCTGCTGCAGGCCGGACTCCTTGATGAACTCGCCGCGATCTTCCGCCCGGAGATTGCCGCACTGCCGGCCGCGCGCCCGGCGCTGCGCGCTGTGGCCACCGCCAGCAAGGCCCTCGGCCGCATCGACGAAGCCGACGGACTGCTCGCCCGGGCCGTCGATGAGGATGCCGAGCTCGATCGCTTCCTCCTGCTGGCGCTCGATGGACGCGTGGCGGATGTCGGCCGACGCTTGCGCCTGGAGACGCCGAGCGCACCCCAGCTGAGCGAGCGGCACTTGCACCTGCTCATCGCTGATGCACTCAGTGGCTTGCCGGTGCTCATCGATGCACGCCCGGGTGAGAAGCTGGCCGAACTCGGCGCCGGCGCCCGCTGGGAGCCGGCCGAACTGCAATTGCTCGATGCGCTGCTGCGCTTTT
Organism: Planctomycetota bacterium; assembly: GCA_052387675.1. GTDB lineage: Bacteria > Planctomycetota > B15-G4 > B15-G4 > B15-G4 > JBQTIY01. The sequence goes on from JBQTIY010000002.1 coordinate 258,828, forward strand.
TTCCCGCGGCGCAACGCCTGAGCGAGCTGCGGCCGGCGGGCGCCGTGCAGAATCCGCTCAAGACTTGGCCGCTGGCCGGAGCCGACGCGCAGCGCCTCTTCGAACTGGCGGCCACGGACGTCGCGGCTGCGCGCGTGCAGGCTGAACGCCTGCTTTATCTCTTGCTCGCCGGCGAGCGCCCCTTCTGGGAACGTGAAGCGCGCGAACTGGCGCAGCAGTCGCTGCTGAGCCAGCCCGGCTTCGAGCTGCCCCTGCGCGTTCTCGCTCGCGCAGCGCTGCGGGCAGGCGAGCCGCTCGAGTGCCTGCGCCTGCTCGAGCCGCTCCTGGCCCACAGCCGGCCCTCGATCGCCGACCTGCGCATGGTGCTCTCGGCGGCGCGCGAGCTCGACCGCGGCGAGTGGGGCATGGCGGTGGCCTTCCTGCACCAAGACGACCCGGCCGTGCTTGCGCTCATCGCCGAGACGCTCTTGGAGTGGGGCCACGCGGCAGACGCCGTGGAACTCGAAGTCGCTCTGCTCACCAAGCCGCCGGTGGCGCCCGAGGTGTGGCCGCATGCTCTGCGGGCCCTCTCGGCTGCCGGCCGGCACGACGAACTCGTCGTGGCCATCGAGACCGCCCTGCAGCTCCTGCCTGCAGACCGTGCCATCGCCGAAGTGGCGGCCGCGGCGCTGGCCATCCTGCCGCGCCCGACCGAGCGCGCCGTGCTGCTGGCCGAAGTGCTCTTTGCCCAGCACCGCGATCTCTATTCACTCGGCGAGACGATTGCCCGCGCGCGCTCGAAGGATGCCGACCCCGCGGCCATGCTCGCTGCGCTGGAAAGCCTGGTCAGCGCACTGCAAGCCCGCACCGAGCCCCTGAGCGCCGGACAGCGCACTCAGTTGCCCATCGTGCTGGCGCGCGCGGCGCGCCTGGCGCGCGGCGCGGGCGCGCTCGATCTCGCTCAGCGGATCGTGGACCAGGGCCTGGAACTCGTCCCGGGCGATTTCACGCTCTTCCGCGAACAGTCCTACACGGATCTGATTCTCGGCCGGGCCGATCGCGCCCGGCGCGCGCTCGACCTTTTGAGTTTCGTGGATCTCAATGATCAGGAAGCCGCCCTGGCGCTCGCGCGCCTGGACTTCCGCCAGCTCGGCGTGCCCACCCGGGCCGCCGATGTCATCCGCCGCAGCTTCCCCGCCAGCAAGCCCCTGGAGGCGATCGAGATTCTCTCGGCCGAGGCCTATCTGCGCGGCCGCCCCGCTGACGCGATCACGCTCTTCATGGCCGTGGGCAACAGTCCGCTCATCACGGCCGAGACCTACCTCACCGTGGCGCGCATTGCCTACACGGCTCAGGTCGATGACGGCGCGCGCCGGCTCTTCGATTTGGCGCTGGCCATGCTCTCGCCTGAGGACCCGCTGCGTGCGCGCACCGAGTATCTGCGCAACGTGCGGCTCAAGCAGACCGAACCCGCCCAGGCCGCCGCGCAGCCCTGAGCGCCGCTCAGCCGGCCCCGCCGCAAGCGCTCCTCACTCGGGCAAGCTGGCTGGATCGAGGCGCTGCTCGGCCGGCACAGCGATCTCTCCGATGGGCCCGAAGGCGTGGCGTTCGAGCAGACGCTCGAGCCGCCCCTGCACGCGCTCCAGGCCGTAGTAGTGGCGCAGTGTGCGCAGGCCGCCGAGCGTGTGCCGCGGCTGGCCCGGATCCAGTTCCCAGGGATGGAGATAGACAACGCCCGGCTGGGCCTCGCGCGCGCTGCGTCTCAGTGCGCCATCGACGAGCCCGAAGGGCAGGAGGCGCAAGTAGCCGCCGCCCGCGGCTGGCCAACGCCGGCCCAGCCAGGGCCGCGTGAGCAAGGGGTACTCGCGCAGCACGCGCGGCGCACCGTCCGGGGCCTGGCCGAGCGCCAGGTGCACGGGCCGATGCGGAAAGGCAGGATCGCCGTAACGATCGTGGCGCACCGGAAAGACACTGCTGTCCCAGCGGTGGCCGAGGTCGGCCAGGATCGGCAGCGCCCAGCGCGTGCCTCGCCCGATCGAAAAGGTGCTGGCCCGAAAGCCTTCGATGGCCTGCCCCGTGAGTTCTTGCAGCAGCCCACGCGCGCGCCGCGCATCCTCGGCAAAGCCCTCCCGACCGAGATCCCCCACCATGCGGTGGCTGTAACCGTGACTGCCGACTTCGTGGCCGGCGCGCGCAATGGCGCGCGGCACCGCCGGCGTGCGCTCGGCCACGAGGCCCAGCACGAAGAATGTGGCGCGCACACGCCGCGCTGCGAGCAGCGCCAGAATGCGCTCCACCACGGCCTCGGCCCGCGGAGTCTGGGTCGGCCAGCTTTCCGGCGGCGTCACGCCCCAAAGATTCAGCGCATGAAAGGCCTCCTCGACATCGAAGGAGAGGCCATGCCGCACGCCGGCCGCCGGCGAATCGGGCGCCGCGCTCACGAGGGGCGCTCCGCCCGCCCGCGCGCGATGCCTTCTCGCCGGGCCACGGCCCCGCGGCGCTCGGCGAGTGCACTCTGCGCGATGGCCTCGACGCGCTCGGCCACTCCATCCCAAGTGAGGCGCTGCTGCTCGATCGTGGCGCGCGCCTGCTGCCCCAGCGCCTGCCGCAACGCGGCGTCAGCCGCGAGTTTGGCCACGGCTCGCGCCAAGCCCTGCGGCGCGTCGGGCGGAAAGAGCCAGCCGTCCTTGCCGTGCGTGAGGACTTCGCGCAGATTCGGCTGATCGGGAGCCACGACGGCGCGCCCGGCCGCCATGTACTCGGGCAGCTTGAGCGGCGAGGCCCAGGGCGTGGAGGCCGGCTGCACGCAGATGTCCATCGAGGAGACCAGGGCCGGCACCTCTTCGTGCGCCACGGCGCCGGTGATGCGCACGCGCTCGCTGACGCCGCGCGCCGCGGCGCGCGCCTCGATGGAAGCACGCGAGGGCCCGTCACCCACGAGCAGGAGCCGCGCCTGCGGCGGCAACTGGCCGTCCGCCAGCGCCTCGACGAGATCCTCGATGCGATGCCAAGGCCGGAAGAAGCCGGTGAAACCGATGACGACTTCCGGATGCGCCTCCCAGCGCGGCGCCGGATAGCGCGCCAAGTCCACGCCGTTGCGCACGACGGCCAGACGCGGGCGCGGCACGCCCGCGGCGAGGAGCAGATCGGCCAGCACGCGCGTCACGCAGAGCACGCGGTCGGCGCGCTGCAGCAGCCGGCGCTCGCTGGAAGCCGCCCAGCGGCGGAAGACGAGCTGCTCATGCTCGGCTCGCTCGCGCGCCAGCGGCGAGTTGACCTCCAGCAGCAGCGGCACACCCAGGCGCCGGGCAGCTCGCAGGCCGGCCGTGTTGCCGAGGGCGTAGCGTTCGTAGACCACCTCGGCGCCCAGTGCTCGGCCGGCCTGCGTGAGACGCCCGGCCACCAGCGGGCCATAGGCGTGCTCGCCGATCTCGTAGAGCGCGCGCGGCGCCTTGGCCAGCAGACGCCCGGCCAGCCCCCCCTCACTGCCCATCGCACCGCTCTCGCCCTGCGACACAGCCCACTCCTCGACGCGATGGCCGCGCGCACGCAGCGCCGCGATCAGTTCTCGAATGTGCACGGCTTGGCCGTCGCGGGACTTCGTGCGTTGGTGGTAGAGGATCTTCATCGCGGCGGCGGGGTAGAGGCGGAGTCCTGGAGAAGGCGCGTGTAGAGCGCCTGCAGGCCGTCGAGCGTAGCGTCCCAGCCGTGGCGTTCCGCAAAGCTGCGCGCGGCAGCCTGCAGCAGAGCGCGTGCTGCGGGATCGGCCGTGAGCCACTCGACGCTGCGGCGCAGCCCGGCGCTGAGGCCCGCCACGCTGGGTTCGACGAGCAGGCCGGCCGGACAAGTGCCGAGCACTTCCGGAGTACCCCACACGCGCGTGGCCAGCACGGGTGTGCCGCAGGCCAGTGCCTCGAGGAGCACATTGGGCCAGCCTTCGCGCAGCGAGGGCAGCACAAGCAGATCGGCCGCGCGGTAATAGTCCGGCAAGCGAGCAGGGGGCACAGCGCCGACGAAGCGCACGCGCTCGGCGAGCCCAAGCTGCCCGGCCAGCGCGCGCAGCCCGGCCTCGCCCTCACCGCTGCCCACGAGCAGCAACTGCGTCGCGGCCGGCAGAGCCTCTCCGATTCCGGCCCGCCCGGCCTCGGCGAGAGCAGGCAGCAAGAGCTGCTGGCCCTTGCGCGGGTCGAGATGCCCCACGCAGAGCAGCAGCGTGCCTGCGGCCGGCAGACCACAAGCGGCTCGCGCTGCGGCTCGGTCGCCTGGCGCAAAGCGCTGCAGATCCACGCCGTTGCGCAGCGTCGTCACGCGCTCGGGCGGCACGCCCAGTTCCAGCGCCACCTGTCGCAGCGCCTCGGCCACGCAGACGACCTGGTCAGCGCCGCGCAGCGCCGCCGCGAGCTGCGCGCGCACCCCCGGCAGACCCGGCGCCAGATTCAGATCAGTGCCGCGCGCCGTGATGACCAGCGGCAGGCGCCGTCCGAGCGCGGCCTCGAGCTCCGGCCGCAGGCGAAAGGCCGCCACTCCGTCCGGCCAGGCGTAATGCGCATCGAGGATCTGCGCGTCGAGAGCCAACGCGCTTGCGCGCAGCGCGCGGCGCGAACCCGCCGCCAACAGGCCGGCTCGGAAACGGTCGCCGAAACCGGGCGGACTGAGATAACGCGGATAACGTACCGGCACTTCGCCAAGCTGCGCCTGGCGCGGCGCGGCCGCCCACGCCCGCCAGCGCGCCGGCCCCCAGGGCGGCGCGAGCGGACGCGGCGCCACGACAGCGAGTTGCGCGCTGTGCCGGCGCGCGTAGGCGAAGAGCCGCTCCTGCACGAAGATCCCATGGTGCGGCCGGACCGCATCGGGAAAAAGCGTCGTGTAGACAAGCAGGCGCACTGTCAGCGCAGTCCGCGCAAGAAAGCATCGAGCATCAGCAGGAACCACAGCTCGGTGCTGTGGTCGCGCCGCCCGGCGAGATGCTCCTCGGCCAGGGCCGTGCAGACCGCCGGCGAGAGGAGTTCGAAAGCCGGGCCCTGCGGCTCGGCCAGCACGGCGTGCAGGCGCGGGCGCAGTCCGCCGCGCAGCCAGCTCCCCACCGGCAAATGAAAACCCTGCTTCTTGCGGCTCAGCACCGACTCAGGCACGCGCCCACGCAGCGCCCGGCGGAAGAGCACCTTGCCTTGCTGACCGACCAGACGCGCCTCGCCCGGCAGCCCCGCCGCCCACGTGACAAAGTCGGTGTCGAGCAGCGGCACGCGCACCTCGAGCGAGTGCGCCATGGAGAGCCGGTCGACCTTGACGAGGATGTCGTCCGGCAGCCAGGTGGCGAAGTCCATGGCCAGTATGCGGTGCAGCGGATCGAGGCCGGCGGTGCGCGCGGCGTGTTCCTCGAAGTCGGCGCGCAGCGGCGCGGTCGGGTGCAACTCCGGACGCAGCATGGACAGGGCCACGTCCTCGTCGATGCGGGCCATGGAGCGCACGTAGCCATCGAGCCAGTCGCCGGCGAGATTGCTGAGCAGCGTGCCGGCGCGCAGCGGGCGCGGCAGCCAGCGCGCCCGCGGCCAGGCCCGCCCCAGCGGACCGAGCAGGCCCTGCCGCAAGAGCGCGGGCAGGCGCGCGCGCCAGCGCTCCTCGAGCACATCGAAGCGCGTGCGCCGGTAGCCGGCAAAGTTCTCGTCACCGCCATCGCCCGAGAGCGCCACGGTGACATGGCGCCGCGCTGCCTCGCAGAGCAGCCAGGTCGGCGCGCTGGAACTGTCCGCGAAGGGCCCGTCGAGGTGATGCGCCAGTCGCGGCAGCAGCTCCAACAGCGCCGGCGCGGCCGTCTCTTCGTGCAGGCGCACGCCCAGGCGCTGCGCGACGGCTCGCGCGTGGGGCCGCTCGTCCAGCCCCGGCTCGAGGATGCCCACACAGACCGCGTCGACATCTTGTCCGCGCAGTTCTGCCATGGCCGCCACGACCGCCGAGGAATCCACGCCACCTGAAAGAAAGGCGCCCAAGGGCACTTCGCTCATGAGGTGGCTGTCGACGGCGGCGCGCAGATGTGACCAGAGCGCTTCGGGGTCGGCTGACTCGCGGCCCGGCTCCCACTTCAGGCTGTGGTGGCGCTGCACCAGGAGGCGGCCGTTCTGCCAGGTGGCCGCGCAGCCCGGCGGCAGACTCTGCACGCCCTCCCAGAGTGTGCGCGGCGCCAGCGTGAAGCCCAGCCGCAGCGACTGGTAGAGCCCGCGCCGGTCGAGCGGCGGTCGGCGGTCCAGACCGGCCAGCACGGCCTTGAGCTCGGAACCGAAGGCCAGGCCGGCAGGGCCGACATGCCAGTACATCGGCTTGATTCCGAAGGGGTCGCGCGCCAGATGGAGGGCTCCGGCCTCCAGATCGTGCAGGGCGAAGGCGTACATGCCGCGCAGGCGCGCCAGCATCGGCAGCAGGCCCCAGACGCGGTAGCCGTGCAGGACGACTTCGCCATCGCTGCCGGTGCGCGGGCGCGCGCCGGCCGCTTCCAGCTGGGCGCGCAGCTCGCGGTGATTGTAGATCTCGCCGTTGAACATGAGCACGACCCGGCCGGAGTCGTCGCGCAGCGGATTGTCGCCGCCGGAGACATCGATGATCGAGAGCCGGCGGTGCGCGAGCGCGACCTCGCCGGCGTGATGAAAGCCGTCGCTGTCCGGGCCGCGATGCGCAATGGAGGCATTCATGCGCGCCAGCCGCGCGGCGTCGGGCGGCGCCTCCCCGGGGCGCACGGCGAGTCCACAGAGGCCGCACATCAGCCGCGTCTCCGGTCGCGCAGGCCCCGATAGAGTTCGACGTAGCGCGCGACCATGCGCTCGTGCGTGAAGGCCGCTAGGTAGCGCGCGCGGGCCGCTTGCTCCCAGCTCTCGCGCCCAGCGCCCTGCCGCAAGAGCTCCACGGCCGCGCCGGCCAGGCCGGCTTCATCGCCGAAGGCGAAGAGCCGTCCAGTGCGTCCGTCCTCGAGCACTTCGCGATTGCCGCCCACATCGAAGGCCAAGCTCACGCGCGCGGCCCCATGCGCCTCGATAAGGCTCAGCGAGAGCCCCTCGCTGCGGCTCGGCAAGACGAAGAGATCGCAGGCCGCCAGCAGACGCGGCACGTCGTCGCGCTCACCGAGCCACTGCACACTGCCCGTGGGCAACTGGCCGGACGAGGCGCGCAGGAATTCGCGCAGCCGGCCCTCGCCGGCGACAGCCAGGCGCGCATCGGGCAGTTCGGCCAGCACGCGCTCGAAGACCTGCAGCAGCCCCACATGATTCTTCACTTCGGTCAGGCTGCCCACGGCGAGCAGCCAGGGCGCCTCGTCCCAGCCCAACTCACGCCGCGCGGCGCTGCGGCTGCCGCCAAAGCGCGCCTGCGGATCGTCCACGCCGTTGTGCAGACAGCTCGTGCTGCGCGAGAAGCCCTCCCAGCGTACGAGTTGCCCCACCAGACACTCACTCACCGCGACAGTGCGTGTGGCCCGACGCGCCAGCCAGCGATGCAGGAGGCGCTGCCGCCAGGACCCAGGAAAATCTCGGTCGTGCTCGGTGTAGAGCACGGGCAGACGGCGGGCTTGCCGCGCTGCCCGTCCGCCGTGCCAGAGGGCCGTGAGGTTGTGGCAGTGCACCAGCCCCACGCCATCGGCCAGCAGACGCTCGGCCAATCGCCCCGCGTAACCGCTGTCGCGGCCGGCGCCGCGCGGCAGGTCCACGTGCTCCAGTCCGGCCCTTTCGAGTTCGGCCAGCAGCGGCCCGCCGCCGTCGAAGGTGTACAGGCGCGGCTCCCACTCACTGCGGTCGAGCGCCTGGGCGAGGCGCACCGCCATCGCCTGCAGCCCCCCCACGCGCAGATCCGGCACGACCATGGCCAGGCGCGTGGCGCTCATCCGGAGGGCAGCTTGACGAAGGGATCGGCGTGACGCACCCAAATGTGCTCGGCCAGATGCGGGCCTGTGCGGCGCCGGCGCCGCGCGACGAGCACGCGCTCCGCCGCAATGACCGTGGGCAGGGCCACGGCCACGGCGATGAGCTGGTAGAGCATGTCGAAGTGCGCGCGGTTCAGGAACATCGCGCCGGTGAGGTAACCGTAGAAGGTGACTTCGATCGCGTTGGCGTAGCGCGCCGCCCAGGCGTCGGGCGTGCCCTTGACCTGCTTGGCGATGCGGCGCATGAAGAAGATCGTCGAGCCGATCATGAACATGAAGAGCAAGAAGGCCGGCGTGCCGGACTCAGCCCACACTTGCAAGTAAGAGTTGTGCGCCACACGGTGCGTGACGGTCTCCGTGCCCGGGGGCAGATCGAGGCCGCCCACATAGCGCCCGTAGTCGAAGACCATGTTCTTGAAGCCGATGCCCAGCAGCGGGTGCTGCTCGATCATCTGCAGCGCCACCTTCCAGGAGAGGAAGCGTCCCATGATCGATTGGTCGCTGGCCTCGGTGATCGTCTTGAGGCGGTCGATGTAGTCGGCGGGCGCGAAGAGCAGTCCGGCGCCGCCCAGCACGACCACCCCCACCAAGGCCGGGATTTTGTAGCGCGTCTTGAGCGACATGGCGAGCAGGACCACGGCCATGGAGAGGAAGCCGCCGCGTGAACCGGTGGACATAACTGTGAGCATCGTGCAGACGAAGGCCACCTTCATGAAGGGCCGCAGCAGCCGACCGTACTTGAGATCACTGACCTCGTCCTTGAGATACCAGAGCAGCGGCAGGTTCATGACCATGGCCAGCGCGAAGTCGTTGTTGTCCTTGAGCATGCCCCCAGGCCCGACGCCGGTGCCCTGCCCCATCAGGAACCAGAGCGCGTTCTTCACGCCGAAAAAGGCCAGGGCGAAGCACACCACCAGGGCCATGGCGCGCAGCCGGACGCGATCCTTGATCATCGTCGTCGTGAGAATCGCAATGAAAATGATCTTGAGCAGCTCGCTGAAGCGCGAGGATTGGTAATCCCAGCGCAGCGTGTTGGTGAACATCGAGACGGTGATGAAGAGGATCATGAGCAGCATGGCCTGGATGCGCCGGTCGCGCACGACGAGCGGCCGGTACTCCCAGAGCAGCCAGCCAGCCACCATGGCCACGGCCACGAGCTGGCTGATGGGCAGCGAGCGCGCAAAACCCCAAGTGAGATCCTGCGTGCGGTTGTAGGCCAGCCAAGAGAAGACCAGCAGCCCGAACCAGGGCCGCAGGAAGCAGCTCGGCAGCAGGACGATGAAGAGCAAGAAGACGACGACGTCACGCATGGACGACCTGCCGCAGCTCGGCCATGAGTCCGGAGAGCACCGTGTCCCAGTCGTGCGCCGCGCGCACGTAGGCGCGGCCAGCCTGCCCGAGTGCATCCCGGCGCTGCGGATCGCGCAGCAGCCCCGCAATGGCCGCGGCCGTGGCCTCGGCGCCCTCGGCCACCAAATAGTCGCGGCCCGGCTGGCCGGTCAGGGCGCGTGCCGCCCAGGGCGAAATGACCGTGGGCCGCCCGGCCGCCAGCGCTTCGACAATCTTGTTGGCTAGACCGCGCCCAGTTTGCAGCGGCGCGGCGAAGACCGCCAAGCGGCCGAGTTCGGCGGGCACGTCGGCCACCTCACCGCTCACCTCCACGGCACCCGGCACGGCCAGCGCGCGCACCTCCGCGCTGGGGCGGCGGCCCAGGATGCGCAAGCGCGCGCCCGGCACGGCCGCGACAACGCGCGGCAGCACCGCGCGCGCCAGTTCCACGGCCGCTTCCACATTGGGCTCGTAGTCCATCTGGCCCAGAAAACCGAAGACCGCTTCGGCCCGGCTAGCCGCCGGCAAGTTGAGACTGGCTTGCCAGGGTGTGCCGTTGGAGAGCACGGCCAGGCGGCGCGGCCGTCCGCCACGCGCCGTCAAGTCGGCTGCTTCGCCGGCCGTGCTCAGCAGCACGAGATCGGCCTCGGCCGCCAAAGCGAGTTCCTGCGGCAAGAGACGCCGCGACTCGGCGCGGTAGAGCCAGCCGCGCGGACCGCGCTCGCGGCGTCCCAGCGCCTCCCATTTGAGCGCATCGAGATCACAGAGATCGAAGGCCCGATGGCGGGCGCGCGCCGAGCGCCACCAGGCGCCCGTGCCCGAAGAGAAGCCCCAAACCAGACCGTAGTCGTGCTGGCTGCAAAGTTGGGCTAAGCGGCGCGTCACGCGCACATCGTGATGCCAGGCCAGCGTCAGGCTGCCGCCCGACAGCAGCGCACCGCCCACGCGGCACAGCGCTCGCGCACGGCGCCGCGGCACGAGGTGCACTTCGCGGCAGAGCGGCAGCAGGCCCGGCCGCGCGCGCTCGGCGTCCTCCGCGCTGTCCGTCTGCGCCACGAGATCCACCGGCCCGAGCTGGCGCAAGCGCTCCAGCACATGGAAGGCCCGCAGACGGTCACCCTTGTCGGGAGGAAAGGGCGCCCGGTGCGCGAGGAAGAGCACATCCACGAAGCGCCGCTCCTAGGTCAGGGTCATCCTGAGCGCGCGGAGGGCGCGCAGAAGTTCTCCGGGCAGCACGTCCTGGTGGTAGCGATAGATGAAGAGGGCCGTGCCCAGCGCCACCAGCACGAGGAGCATGGTGGCGTAGGTGAGGGCGCGCTGTACGGCGCGCGCGCGCAGATCCTTGGTGGTCAGGATGAGATCCACCGCGCCGAGCACGGGCACGCCCAGCGAGCGGCTCACTTCCTTGACCGTGCCGAAGGAGCTGCGTGTCATCTCGCGCAGCACCGGCCCCAGCGCGCCAAGCAGGATGCCGAGCACGAGCGAAACGGCCATGATGATTGTGGCGATGGGCAGCACAGGCTGCTCGGCCGGGACGGCCGTGTCGAGAATCTCGAAGGCGCCGCCCTCACTGCCGAAGGCGCGGCTGTCGGCGCCGACGGTGCCCGCCCGCGCCCGCTGGACTTCCTCCGCGATGGGCTGAATGGCCTCGCGCTGGAGGGCGGCCAGGAGCTTGTAGGACTCAGCCAGTCCCTGCAGACGCCCGATCTCGGCCGTCACGGTGGGCAGGCGATCGAGATTGGCCTGCGCCTCGGCCATCGACTGCTCCACAGACTGAAGCTGCGCGCGCACAGCTGCCTCTTCGGCTTGCTTGAGCTGGAGTTCGGCGCCGAGGGCGTAGTAGGCCGGGTTCGTGACCAGCTTGGGTTCTCCGGTCTCCGTCTCCGTGCTCCAGCCCTTGCTGGCGAGTTCGGCCAAGAGGGCATCCAACTTGGACTGCGCCGCGCGCCGCGCCGGATGCTCGGCCTTGTAGCCCTTGACCGGGTCCGTGAGCTTCTCGAGTTCGGCCTTGGCTTGCTGCAGCGCCAGCAGCAGCGTGGCCTGCTCGGGATTGGTGGCCTGCACGCCCGCGGGGATCTCCTTGACCGTGGCCTCCATTGTGGCGCGCAGGCGTTCGATCTCGCCCAGCAGGCTCTGCTGCTCCCCCACGAGCCGCGTCTGATCTTGCAGGTAGAGAGCCTTCATCTCGATGTTGGCGTCGACCGAGAGCAGCTTGGAGACTTGGTTCTCCTCGGCGTACTTGCGGCCCGCTTCGAGGGCCTCGGCGTAATCGGCCTCGCGATCACGCAGGATGGCCTTCTGGCGTTCGTATTCGTCCTCGAGGTCGCGCCGGCGGTCTTCCATCGTGCGCTGGATCCAGGCGTTGCGCAGGCCATTGCAGAAGTCGGCGGCCTTGAGTGCCGACGTCCAAGCAAAGGTGATGGTCACGTTCTTCTTGCCGGTCACATCCGGCGCCATGTTGACCTTCAGGTTCTCCGAGAGTTTGAGCAGCAGCTCCCGGCGGTCGTTCTCGCTGCCGGCCGTGTCGAGCCACTCGGGCCACTGCAGTTCGTTGAGCACGGCCTCGACGCGCTTGCGCGAGCGCAACTCCGCCTGCAGGGCCTCGGTGCGCTTGATTTCGCCCAGGCCCGTCAGCTCGTCCAGCCGGCTGGTGACCGCCGAGGAGGCGTCGTCGCGCATCAGGAAGGTCGTGTAGGACTCGTACTTGTTAGGCCACACCAGCGAGAGGCCGTAGCCCAGCATGAGCGTGACCAGCGTGGTGAAGACCACCCGCGCACGATTGCGCCGGATGGCCTTGAGGATCTCGGAGAGCGCTTCGCGCGGATCCTGCTGCGGTGCGATGACGTCCGGGGTCTCGGGCATGCCGCTCAGTTGAACTGGTTCTGGTTGTTGTTGCCGCCCTGGTTGAACTTGCTGCCGTAGCCGAAGCCCACCGTGTTCTGGCCGAAGCTGTCGCCGATGGCCAGGACGTTGTTGAAGCCCGTGATGAGCTGCTGGATGGGCTGCAGCGGCGCCGTGAGCTTGGCCACGCCATACGTGATGTAGCCGATGATCGAGGGCGTCAGGTAGATGATGTCGTTCTCACGGATGAGAATGTTGTCGCGCGTGCGGCCTTCCTGCGTGATGGCGTCGTAGTTGCAGCGGATGACCAGCGGGTTCTCCGGGTCGCCGCGAATCACGCGGATGTCCTCGGTGTCGACGATGGTCTGATCGAGGCCGGCGGTGATGAGGGCGTCAATCAGCAGCGTGTCGCCGCGGAAGGTCACCGAGCGCGGCTTGTTCGGGTTCAGGCCCGAGACGTAGTAGCGCTTGCTGTTGTAGGACGTGACGCGCGCCGTGAGGCCGCTGGTGTCGTTCACGTAAAGGTCGTAGGCCTTGCGCACGACTTCGGTGACCTCGTCCGGCGAGAGGCCATTGACATAGAGCTCGCCCACTTCGGGCAGGGTGATGACGCCGTCCATGCGCACAACTTCGGAGAGGTTGTTGTATTCGGCGTGCAGCTTGTCGCTGATCGTGAGGCCATCGCCGATGCCCACGTAGTACTGACGGTTGGCGTCCTGGGTCGGCCGGCCGAAGCCGCGCTGGTTGAGCACCTGCAGCACGCGCGCATCATCGGTGGAGTGGCAGGCGCCGAGGGGCAGCAGGCCCGCCGTCAGCAGGGCCAGGGCCAGGAGGCGCGGGCTCGCCGAGCGGGGCGGGACGGGCGGGCGCGGGGCAGGATTCGACATCAGGTCAGCGGCTCCTCGTTCCGCCCGATGATATCGGCGGCAAACGCAGATTCATGGACTCCTTCCGGCTTCCTGGGCGTCCCGAAACCGGGACCTGGGGCTTCAGCCGCCGACGCGGCTGCCGTATTGCGCTGCGTAGTAATCGCGATAGGCGCCCGAACGCACCCGCTCCCACCACTCCCGGTTCTCCAGGTACCAGGCCACGGTGGCCGGCAGCGCCTCTTCAAAGCGCCGCCGCGGTTCCCAGCCCAGGTCGGCCCGCAGGCGCGAGGCGTCCATGGCATAGCGCCGATCGTGGCCTGGGCGGTCCTGGACGTGGCGGATGAGTTCCTCGCCGCGTCCAAGCTCGCGCAGGATCGTGCGCACGACATCGAGATTCGTGCGCTCGGCGTTCCCGCCGATGTTGTAGACCGAGCCCGGCGCAGCCCGCTCAAAAACGGTCCAGATCGCCGAGCAGTGGTCTTCCACATGGAGCCAGTCGCGCACCTGCAGCCCGTCGCCGTAAACCGGGAGCGGCTTGCCCTCGAGTGCATTGGCAATCATGAGCGGGATGAGTTTCTCGGGAAACTGGAAGGGCCCATAATTATTGGAACAGCGCGTGATGACCGCCTCCAGGCCGTGCGTGTGCACCGCAGCGCGCACGAGCAGGTCGGCGGCGGCCTTGCTGGCGGCATAGGGCGAGTTGGGCGCCAGCGGCGTGTCCTCACGAAAGGCCCCCGTGGCTCCGAGGCTGCCGTAGACCTCATCGGTGGAGACCTGCAGAAAGCGCCGCACGCCGTGCGCGCGCGCCAAGTCGAGCAGCACCTGCGTGCCCAGCACGTTGTTGCGCACGAAAGGCGTCGCGTCGAGGATGCTGCGATCCACGTGGCTCTCGGCCGCGAAATGGATCAGGCCGTCGGGGCGGTGCCGCGTCAGCAGCGCTTCCATGGCCGGCCGGTCGGCGATATCCGCCCGGGCAAAGCTGTGCCCGGAGTCGCCTTCGAGCGACGCCAGGTTCTCGAGATTGCCCGCGTAGGTGAGCAGGTCCACATTGACGAGGCTCACGTCCGGCCGCAGTGCCCGCAGCATGAGCACGAAATTGCTGCCGATGAATCCGGCTCCGCCGGTGACGAGGATCTTCAAGGCGTGACTCCGGCCGCGGCGCGGCGCTGCAGATAACGGGCGAGGGCATCTTCCCACGGCGGCAGTCCCGCGCCCAAGGCGCGGCGCAGCTTGGAGCCGTTGAGCACCGAACGGGCCGGCCGCGGCGCGGGGCGCCCGAGCCGGCTGCTGTCCATGTGCTGCAGGTCCAGCTTGAGGCCGGCCTGACGGAAGATCTCGGCGGCAAAGCCGTGCCAAGAGCAGTGCCCGGCATTGCTGGCGTGGTAGGTACCGAAGGCCGGCCGCCGCTCCAAAAAGCTCCACAGCACTGGCGCGAGATCGTGCGTGCTCGTGGGGCTGCCGAACTGGTCGTCCACCACACTGACGCTGGGCTGGCTGCGGCCCAGGCGCAGCATGGTCTCGACGAAGTTCTTGCCGCGCAGGCCGTAAAGCCACTGCGTGCGGACGATCCAATGCTGCGGCTGCGCCGCTCGCACGGCCACCTCGCCGGCCAGTTTGGTGCGCCCATAGGCCGAGAGCGGCCCGACCGCGTCGTCTTCGGCGTACTCACCCGGCGCGGGGATGCGGCCATCGAAGACGTAGTCCGTGGAGACGTGCAGCACGGGCACACCCAGCCGCGCGGCGGCCGCGGCCACGTGGCCGGCGCCGACTCCGTTCACCGCCAGAGCCTCGGCCTCGCGGCTCTCGCAGCCATCCACGTCGGTGAAGGCCGCGGCGTTGAGGATCGCGTCGGGGCGCAGCCGCGCACAGGCTGCCGCCACGGACGCCGCGTCGCTGATGTTGACCTGCGGCAGATCCGCCTCAAGCAAGGTCCAGCCCGAGGGCAGGCTTTCCGCGAGGGCAAAGCCCAGCATGCCGGCGCTGCCGGTGACGAGGACGCGCTGGCCGGCCCCCATCTCAGTCGACCTTGTTGGCGCCGCCCTCAGCGACCAGGCGACTGGCGCGCAGCAGGCTGTCGAAGGTGCCGGCGTCGGTCCACCACCCGGAGAGCACTCCGTAACTCATCGTGCCCGCCGCGATGTAGGCGTTGTTGACGTCGGTGATCTCCAGCTCGCCGCGGCCGCTGGGCTTGAGCGTCTTGATGATCCGGAAGACCTCGTTGTCATAGAGGTAGATGCCGATGACCGCCAGATTGCTGGGCGGGCTCTTGGGTTTCTCGATGATGCGCGCAATGCGGTCGCCCTCGAGCACGGCCACGCCGAAGCGCTCGGGATCATCGACTTCCTTGAGCAGGATGCAGGCGCCGCGGTTGGTCTGGCGGAAGGCGTCGGCTGTCGCGCGGATGTTGCGCTCGACCAGGTTGTCGCCGAGCACCACGCAGATCGAGTCGCCGGCCGCGAAGCGCTCGGCCAGACGCAGGGCGTCGGCGATGCCGCCCTCCCCGCGCTGGTAGGCATACGAGAGGCTCACGCCCAGTTCGTCGCCGTTCTCCAGCAGGCGCAAAAAGTCGCCGGCGCTGTTCCCGCCGGTCACAATCATGATGTCGGTGACGCCGGCGTTGCGCAGCGTCTCGATTGGGTAGTAGATCATCGGCCGGTCGTAGATCGGCAGGAGATGCTTGTTCGTGATCTTGGTCAGCGGCCGCAGCCGCGTGCCCAGTCCGCCGGCGAGGATGACGCCCTTCATGGCACTGGTCTCGATGCAGGGGAGAGTGAGCCGTCCGCGCGGGCCCTGTTTTCAGGGCACATTTTCAGGACGGTGACGGAAAGTGGCCACGATACCACGCCACGGTCAGCGGCAGGCCCTCGGCCAGACTCACGTGGGCGCGGTAGCGCAGAGCCAGAAGAGCCCTGGCCGTGGCGGCCTTGCTGTGGCGGATGTCGCCCGGACGCGCCGGACCGAAATGCGCTCCGAGCTGCGGCCGTCCGGCGGCACGCCGCACGATGTCCCACAGCGTCAGCAGGTCCACCGAGTCGCCGCGCGCAATGTTCAGCACCCGGCCGCGGCCGCGGCGCCCGTCGAGCGCGGCCAAATTCGCCGCCACGACGTCCCCCACATAGGTGAAGTCACGGCTCTGCAGGCCGTCGCCGTGGATCAGCGGCGCCTCACCGGCCAGCGCACGCGTGATGAAGAGCGAGATCACGCCCGAGTACGGCGAGCCCGGATCCTGGCGCGGCCCGTAGACGTTGAAGTAGCGCAGGCACCAGGTGTCCACGCCGTAGAGCGGCGGCGCCAGGCGGAAGAGCTGCTCGGCGGCCAACTTGTTCATGCCGTAAGGCGAGAGCGGCTGCTCGCGCCGCCCTTCGCGCGCCGCGCCGTGCACCTTGCCGCCATAAACGGCCGAACTGCTGCTGTACACGATGCGCTGCACGCCGGCCGCACGCGCCGCCATCAGCAGCCGCGTGCTGGCCTGCAGATTCGCGTGATTGCTGGCATAGGGATCGTCGACTGACAGTGTGACCGAAGGACGCGCTGCGCAGTGCACCACGGCGTGACAGCCCTCGACCGCTTGCCGCGCCACGTCCGCGTTGGCCAGATCGCCCACGACGAGCCGCGCACCGGCCGGCAGATTCTCACGCTTGCCCGAGGAAAGATCGTCGACGACGACGACCTCGTCGCCGCGCGCCAGCAGCGCCTCGGCGATGTGGCTGCCGATGAAGCCGGCCCCGCCGGTGACGCAGTAGCGCTTCACGGGCGGCGGCCGCTCGCGCTGCCCGCGCCTGGCGGACCGAGCGGACTGCGATACCAAGCCACGAAGCGGCGCAGGCCCTCGGCGATGCCCACGCTGGGCGCGTAGCCGAGTTCGCTGCGGGCGCGCGTGATGTCGGCGTGCGTGCGGTGCACGTCGCCGGGCTGGCTGGGCTGCCAATCCACCACCGGCTCCTTGCCCGTGGCGCGGCCGATCTCCGTCACCAGGGCGCGCAAGCTGATCGTGGCCGACTCGCCCAAGTTGTAGATGCGGAAGCCGCGGCTGCGGTCCAGCGCCTTGAGCACGCCATCGAGGATGTCGTCGATGTAGGTGTAGTCGCGCTCGCTGCTGCCGTCGCCGAAGGCGGGCAAGGGCAAGCCCTGCTCCACGTGGCGCACGAATTTGTGAATGGCCATCTCGGGGCGCTGGCGCGGGCCATAGACCGTGAAGAAGCGCAGCGCGGCGATGTCCATGCCATAGAGATGCGAAAAGACGTGGCAGGTCAGTTCGTTGGCGCGCTTGGTGGCCGCGTAGGGCGAGACGGGACGGCTCACGTCGTCGTCTTCGTGAAAGGGCACCTTGGTGTTGCCGCCGTAGACCGAGGACGAAGAGCCGAAGACGAAGCGCGACAGGCCGGCGTCGTGCGCGGCCTGCAACAAGACCGCGGTGCCGGTGCCGTTGACGTCGTGATAGAGAGCCGGGTCGGCGAGCGAAGGCCGCACACCGGCCATGGCGGCGAGATGCACGACCGCGGTCGGACGGCGTTCGCTGAAGATCCGGCGCACACCCGCCGCGTCGCGAATGTCTCCTTCCACGAGCGCAAAGCGCGGCTGGCCCAGCAGCCCGGCCAGGTTGCGGCGCTTGATGGCCGGGTCGTAGAAGGTATTGAAGTTGTCCAGGCCGATGACGGCGTCGCCGCGCGCGAGCAGCCGCTCGGAAAGATGGCTGCCGATGAAGCCTGCCGCGCCGGTGACCAGGACGGTGGCACTCATCACTCGACCGTGACCGACTTGGCCAAGTTGCGCGGCTGGTCGATGTCGCAGCCGCGCGCCTCGGCCACGAAGTAGGCCAGAAGCTGCAGGGGCACGACATTCACGATCGGCGAAAGATCCTCGTCCACGGCCGGCACAGGCAGGATCTCGTCGGCCAGGGCCGCCACGCGCTGATCACCCTCGACGGCCACCGCGAGGATGCGCCCTTCGCGGCTCTTGACCTCCTGCATATTGCTGAGCACCTTCTCGTAGACCCGGCCCGGCGTGGCGATCATGACCACCGGCAAGCTGCGGTCGATCAGCGCAATGGGCCCGTGCTTCATCTCCCCTGCCGGGTAGCCCTCGGCGTGGATGTAGCTGATCTCCTTGAGCTTGAGCGCGCCCTCCAGGGCGATGGGGTAGTTCACGCCGCGCCCGAGGAACAGCACATCGCGCGCCTCGGCGATGCGCTGCGCCACACTGCGCACGTGCTCGGCGTGCCGCAGCGCGGCTTCCAGATCGAAACGCAGGCGGCGCAGCGCGAGGATGCGCTTGGCAATGTCATCCGCCTTGAGCACGCCGCGCCGCTGGCCGAGGTCGAGAGCCAGCATGTAGAGCGCCGTGAGCTGCGTGGTGAAGGCCTTGGTGGAGGCCACGCCGATCTCGGGGCCGGCCTGCGTGAGAATGCAGGCGTCGGCTTCGCGCGTGGCCGAGCTCTCGGGCACGTTGCACACCGCCACCGTAGGCGAGCCGTGCGCGCGGCTCTCACGCAGCGCGCCGAGCGTGTCCATGGTCTCGCCCGACTGCGTGATCGGCACGATGAGGTGTTCGGGGCCGGCCTGCGTGCTGCGGTAGCGGAACTCGCTGGCGTAGTCCACATCCACCGGCAAGCCCACGAGGTTCTCGATGTAGAACTTGCCCGCCAGCCCGGCATGCCAACTTGTGCCGCAGGCCACGAAGGTCAGCCGCTTCACGCGCGCGAGCCGCTCGCCCAGCGCATCGAGCGCGGCCAAGTCCAGGCCGTCGTCGGCGGTGAGGTAGCTCTGCAGCGTGGCCGGCACGGCCGAGGCCTGCTCGTCGATCTCTTTGCGCATGAAGTGGCGGTAGCCGCCCTTCTGAATGCGGATCGGATCCCAGTCGATGCGCCGCGTGGGCCGCGTCACGGGCTGCCCCGCCAAGTCGGTGAGTGTGATGCCCTGCGGCGTGAGCACGGCCACGTCGCCGTCTTCAAGCGGCATCATCGTGCGCGTGTGCGCCAGCAGCGCGGGAATGTCGCTGGCCAGGAAGTTCGCGCCCTCGCCCACTCCCAGCACCAGCGGCGAGAGATGGCGCATGGCCACGAGCAGGTCGGGATGATCGGCGGAGATGACCGCGAAGGCATAGGCGCCTTCCAGGCGCAACGCCGTGCGGCGCACCGCCTCGGCCAGCCCGGCGCCCTGCTTCAGCTCTCGGCTCACAAGCTGAGCGATGATCTCGGTGTCGGTGTCGCTGCGGAAGCGCAGCCCTTCGGCCACCAGCTCAGCGCGCAGGCTCTCGTGGTTTTCGACAATGCCGTTATGAATCACGGCCACGCGCCCGGTGCTGTCCACCAGCGGATGCGCATTGCGCTCGTTGGGACGCCCGTGCGTGGCCCAGCGCGTGTGCCCTAGGCCGGTGCGGCCGAAGGGCGGCCGCTCGGCGAGCACGCCGATCAGGGCGGAGAGCTTGCCCTCGCGCCGCACGACGACGAGTTCGTCCTCGCTCTGCACGGCAATGCCGGCCGAGTCGTAGCCCCGGTACTCGAGCGTTTTCAGCCCCTCGAGCAGGAGCCGGCTCACCTCAGGCCGGCCGGTGACTCCGATGATTCCGCACATGCCGGCTTCAGCTCACGACCCGGGCCCGGAAGGACTCGAGCGTGGTCTTGAGGCCTTCCGCGAGCGGCACCTTGGGCTCCCACTTGAGCACGCGGCGGGCCTTGCTGATGTCCGGCCGCCGCTGCTTGGGATCGTCCTCGGGCAGCGGGTGGTAGGTGATTTTGCTGCGGCTGCCGGTGAGCTTGACGATCGTCTCGGCAAATTCGCGGATGGTCATCTCGGCCGGGTTGCCGATGTTCGTGGGATAGACCTCGTCGCTCTCCGAGAGCCGCCAGATGCCTTCGATCAGGTCGCTCACGTAGCAGAAGCTGCGCGTCTGGCTGCCGTCGCCGAAGACCGTGATGTCCTCGCCGCGCAGGGCCTGGCTCATGAAGGCGGGCAGCGCGCGGCCGTCGTTGAGGCGCATGCGCGGACCATAGGTGTTGAAGATGCGCACGATGCGCGTGTCGAGACCGTGGTAGCGGTGGTAGGCCATGACCAGCGCCTCGGAGAAGCGCTTGGCCTCGTCGTAGACGCCGCGCGGCCCGACCGGATTCACATTGCCCCAATAACTCTCGGTCTGCGGATGCTCGAGCGGATCGCCGTAGACCTCGCTCGTGCTGGCCATGACGAAGCGGGCGCTCTTGGCGCGCGCCAGGCCCAGCGCCTTGTGCGTGCCGAGGCTGCCGACCTTCAGCGTAGGGATCGGCATTTCGAGATAGTCGATCGGACTGGCCGGCGAGGCGAAGTGAAAGATGCGGTCCACGGCGCCCGGCACGTGCAGGTAGTCGGTGACGTCGACCTTCACGAAGCGGAAGCCATCGTGCCCGAGTAAGTGCTCGATGTTGGCGACATCGCCGGTGGACAGGTTGTCCATGCAGACGACCTGCCAGCCCTCGGCGAGCAGACGCTCGCAGAGATGGCTGCCCAGGAATCCAGCGCCTCCGGTGACCACGGCTCTCATGCTGCGTCCTCTCTGCCGCCCTCGGGCGGCGTCTCTGGCTCGGCGGGCGACTCGGCGGGCGGCTCGGCCGCTGGTTCTGGGCTGGCCGGTGCGTGACGGGGATCCCCCACGATGAGCGTGCCCACGCCGAGGCGAGTGCGCACACCGCCCACGGTGAACTCGGTGTCCGCGGTCGGCGGCGCGCCCTCGCTTGATTGCGCTCGGCGCACCCAAAGTTCAGCTTCACGTGCCTCGGCACTGACGCCTGGGCCATGGCGCACCAAGAGCTGGCCCCAGGGCACTGTCTGCAGTTCCGCATCGGCACTGACCGTGCCCACCAGCGGCAGCACGACTTCCTGACCTCGCTCGAGCATCAGGCTGCCTTGTTCGGGTGCATCCCGGACGAGGCGCAGATTGGCGAGGACTTCGATCGGCCGGCTGCCGTCGTTGCGCAGGCGCAGGCGGCCGGGCTCGACATCCACGGCCAGCACGGTTTCGAGCAGGTGACAGCGCGCGCCGCCCGGCAGCACAACCTCGAGCGGACGCAGCCCCGCGCGCACGTCCAGCCGCGTGGCCAGAGGGAAGCGCAGCAGATCGCCCGCTGGTGCGAGGCGCGTAAGGATGAGGTGGCCAGTGGCGTGCATGGCCACGTGACCGCCCTCGGCGAGATGGACCTCGCTGTGGCCGCCGCTGCCCTGCGCGACGTGCGCACCTTGCACGAGTTCCGCGGTAGGCCGGAAGTAGTAGAGCGTGCGTTCGGGCGCACCGGGCGCCTCGCGAATCGCCACGACATCCGAGAGGCGCCGCACGAGGGCAGTTTCAGGAGCCGCAATCGGCTCGGCCGGCGCTGGTGCCGGCGCGGCCCCGTCGGGCTCCGGTGCTGGCGCGCGCGGCGTCTCCTGCGCCCGGGCGCCGCTGTCGGTCAGCGGCCAGGCCGCTGCCAGCAGCAGTCCGGTGAGCAGGCTGCGCAGCGCCACTCGGCAAGCGCTCACGTGGCCCCCTCGCGCAGATCCATACCCTCGAGGAAGGAGGTGTCGTAGTCCCCCGAGAGGAAGCGCGGATCGGTCAGGATGCGCCGCTGGAAGGGGATGGTGGTTTCGATGCCGGACACCAGGCACTCATCGAGCGCACGGCGCATGGCCTTGATGGCTTGTGCCCGGTCGGGGGCGTGCACGATGAGTTTGCCCAGCATGGAGTCGTAGTAAGGCGAGATCGTGTAGCCGCCATAGATGTGGCTGTCGAAGCGCACGCCCATGCCGCCCGGCACCTCGAGGCGCTTGATCTTGCCGCAGGAGGGGCGGAAGCCGTGCCGGCTGTCCTCGGCATTGATGCGGCACTCGATGGCCGCGCCGGTCGTGCGCACATCCTCCTGGCGGAAGCTGAGCGGCAGTCCGGCGGCCACGCGGATCTGCTCGCGCACGATGTCGATGCCGGTGACCATCTCGGTGACCGGGTGCTCGACCTGCACGCGCGCGTTCAACTCCATGAAGTAGAAGCGCCGCTGCGCGTCGACCAGGAACTCCACCGTGCCGGCATTGATGTAGCCGGCGTGCTTGCAGAGACGCACGGCCGCGTCGCCCATTTCCTGGCGCAGCTCAGGCGTGAGCGCCATGGACGGGCTCTCCTCGACCAGCTTCTGGTGCCGGCGCTGCACCGAGCACTCGCGCTCGCCGAGATGCACGAGGTGGCCGTGCGTGTCGCCGATCACCTGCACCTCGACATGGCGCGGTCCCTCGACCTTGCGCTCGAGATAGACGTCCGGATTGCCGAAGGCGGCTCCGGCCTCGCTGCGCGCCGCCTGAAAGAGGTTGGGCAGTTCGGCGGCATTGCGCGCCATGCGCATGCCGCGTCCGCCGCCGCCCGCCGTGGCCTTGACCATGATCGGGTAACCGATCTGCTCGGCGATCTCGAGTGCGGCGGCCTCGTCGGCGACGAGGCCGTCGCTGCCGGGCACGATGGGCACGCCGGCCTCTTGTGCGATGCGCTTGGCCGTGTTCTTGTCACCGACCCGCGCGATGACCTCGGCCGGCGGGCCGATGAAGGTGAAACCGCAGGCGGCCACCTTCTCCACGAACTTGCTGTTCTCCGAGAGAAAGCCGTAACCCGGATGGATCGCATCCGAGTTCGTGATCTCGGCGGCGGCAATGACGCGGTTGACGTCCAGGTAGCTCTGCTTGGCTGGCGCCGGGCCGATGCACACGGCTTCGTCAGCGAGGCGGATGTAGCGCGCGTCGCGGTCGGCCTCGGAATAGACCACCACGGCCTCGCAGCCCACGGCGCGGCAGGCGCGCAGCACGCGCAGCGCGATCTCACCCCGGTTGGCGATCAGGACCCGGCGAAACACCGTCGCTGCGGCCTCAGGCCGGCCGAATGAGGAAGAGCGTTTGACCGAACTCCACCGCTTCGCCGTTCTCGACTTCGATCGAGACGACCTGTCCGGCCTTGTCGGGCTGGATCTCGTTCATCACCTTCATGGCCTCGATAATGCAGACCAGCGTGGAGGGGTCGACCTTGTCGCCCACGCTCACGAAGGGCGCCGCCTCCGGCGAAGGCGCCCGATAGAAGGTGCCGACCATGGGCGAGCGGAAGGCGTGCAGCGTCTCGTCGACCATCGGCACATCGGGACGCGGAGCACTGGCAGCCGGCGTCGGCTGGCTGAGCGGGGCGGGAGCAGGCGGCTGGCCGCCCGCCGGGGCGGCGAAGGCCCCCGTGGCCTGGCCCGTGCGGCTCACGCGCAGGCGGCGCAGCTGCTTGCCGTCGGTCTCGACATCGACTTCCAGCAGGCCGTGGCGGTCCATGAGCTGAACGAGGTCTTCGACCTCGGGGAAGCGGCTGCGCGGCGCGCGCGCGGCGGCGCGGGAGCGCTTGGCCGGCTTGTCCGCCGGCTTGGCCTGGGCCTGCCCCTTGCGTTTACGACCGGACGACTTACGAGACGCCACGCCACTCCTCCGTGCAGATGCAGGGCGCCGACCGGAAGGCCGACGCGTGAGAATCCTCGCCCCGGCACCGCCGGAACGCAAGCGGCGGAACGCAAGCGGCTCAGCCCTCAGGTCCCTTGGCCCGGTCCGCAAACTTGCCTGTGCGCGTGTCCACGCGCACGTATTCGCCTTGGTTCAGATAAACGGGCACCTGGATCACCGTGCCGGTATCGATCGTGGCCGGCTTGTTGCCGCCGGCCGCGGTGCTGCCCTTGACCCACGGCGTCGTCTCGACGACCTGGAAGACCATATGGTCGGGCAGCGCCACCGAGATGATCTCGCCGTCGCACATCTTGAAGTCGCAGACCGTGTTCTCCTTGAGATACGGCAGCAGCTCCTTCATGAAGCTTTCGCGGACGTGCGTCTGATCGAAACTGACCGGATCCATGAAGACGAAGTGCTCGCCTTCGCGGTAGAGGTACTCCATCTCCTTCTTGTCGATGACGACCTGCTCGACCTTGTCCTTGCTGTCGAAGGTCATCTCGCGCTGGCTGCCGGTGCGCAGGCTGCGCAGCTTGGTGCGCACGAAGGCGCTGCCCTTGCCAGGCTTCACGAACTCGAAGAAGACGAGGTCGAAAAGCTCACCGCCGATGCGCAGCGTGATGCCGTTGCTGAACTGGTTGGTGGAGATCGTTCCCATGGTGGCGCCAACGCTTTCCGGGCGAGGAGGAACCGAACATTAGACACGCCCGGACGGCGGGGTTTCAACCGCGGGGCGCGGGGCTGCGCTGCAGCGGCGGGGCCGCGAGCAGAGCCACGGCAATGACCACCGGCGCCACGTGCAGGAGCAGGCGCCCCAGCGTGAGCGTCATGAGGTATTCCACCGGATCGGCGCCCGGGCGCAGCGCCTCGGCGGCCGGCGAGGTCCAGGCCGTGATGACGAAGGCCAGCACATAGCTCGCTAACTGGAGCCCCACGGCCAGCAGGAGTGCCCAGTGCGCGCGCTCGCGACGTCCCAGCAGGAAGAGCAGCAGCGCCGCGGGCCAGGTCAGATTCCAGTGGCGAAAGCTCAGGACTTCTTCACCGAAACCGGCGAGCACGACGGGCAGGCGCGCCAGGCCTTCGCGCACAGCCTCCCAGTGCAGCCGGCCCGGATAGTGCTCATCAAGCGCGGGAAACTGTGCGGCCAGCCGGCCCCAAAGCAGCCAGTAGAGCAGCAGCGCCACGGCGCTGACGCCCAGCGCCGCGCGCCAGCGCCCGCGCTGCGAAAAGATGAGCAGCGTGACAGCACAGCCCGCTACGAGCGGCAGTCCTTCGTTCTTGGTCAGCGCCGCGCAGGCCAGCAGCAGACCCACTTCGAGGTGCGCGCGATCACGCCGGCCTTCGAGTGCGTCGAGCAGCGCCAGCAGTGCGCCGGTCGCGAAGAGAGCCAGCGGCACGTCGGCCATGGCACTTGCGGCGCCGGAGCCCGGCGGCGGATAGGGCACATAGGCGAGCAGCGGCAGACCCGCGACCCAGGCCGCACCCAGGGCCGCGGCGAGCGCTCCGGCCCGGCGGCGCAAGCTGCCGTAAACAATCGCCGCCAATGCCACGGCGAACCAGGCGAAGGGCGCTTGCGCGAAGCGGTCGTCGAAACTCCCGCTGACGAGCGCCGGCAAGTTCGCCACATGACTCACGAGCGGCGGATAGCGCTGGTGCGTGAAGGCATAGAGCGGGTCGGTCGAGAGCGCGCCGCGCAGACTGCCTTCCTCGCAAAGCACGCGCGCCTTGAACATCCAGCGCGTCAGCGAGTCGAACTGAAAGGTCGGCCGCACCAGGCCTGAGAAAACGGCCTGAGCGAGCGAGAAGCAGGCGAAGAGCAGCAGCCCTGCGGCGAGCAAACGTGTGGAGAGTTGCGCTGGAGTCCGTGGGATGAGCGGCGCCGCGGCAGGCAGCAGCGCCGCGGCAGCTGCTGCGGATTTCAGCGAGCGACGGCGGCGCCAGAGCAAGAGCAGAAGCAGGATGGAGAGTGTGCTCAGCAAAAGGGCGAGCGGGAGCGCGCGCACGGGCAGTCCGGCCGCATCGAGCGCCAGGGAGGCCGAGCCCACGCCGCCTAGACCCAAGAGCAAGGCCCGGCCGGCGCGCTCGATGCCCCCGGCCCAGCAGCCGCCGAAGAGCGCGCGATCCAGCAGCGCTCCAAAGCCGGCACAGAGGCCCACCACCAGCGCCACGGCCCACAGTCCGCTCATGGCACGCGCTCGAGCCGCAGCTTCTCGCGCAGTTCTCCGGAGGTCAGCACCCAGTCGCTCTCGGGCAGGACCGCCGCGTCGGGGCCATCGCCCTCTTCGCGCGTGCGGCCCAGCACTTCCAGCGGATGCAGGTAGTAGCGCAGGATCCAGAACTCGTTGCGCCAGACGTTGCGCAACTGCACGGCGTCGGAGGGCGCCGCCTCAGCGCGAATCTCGCGCACCAGGCGCAGGAGCTGCTGATAGCGCTTCTCGGTGCCGGGCACGCGCACGAGGCCGAGCCAGCGCGCGCGCAGCGCGTCTTCGGTTTCGGCGAAGGTCTCGGCGCGGGCCGATTCGTCAGCCGCGTCGGCGCGCCGCCAGGCCTCCCAGCTCTGAGTGTCGAGCCGTAGCGTGAGCCACGGGTCGCCACGCCCCAGCACATCGGTGGCCGCTTCGGCGCCCGGCAGCGCCGGCAGGAAGCGCGCCAGGCTGGCCAGGATGACAAGCATGGCGACCGCCTGCGCCAGCATGTGTCTGTCCATCCGGCGAACGCGCCTCGCACGCGGGGAGAAGCGCGCGGGATCGTATCATTCTCATGCGCGCCTCAACGCGCTGCGCCGCCGCGCGCCGGAGCCTGTCTGGACCGCACCCTGGAACTCGACCCTCGCTGGCGCGCCCACGTGCCGCGTATCCCGCGCCCCACCACGCTGTTGCTCTGCCCGCCGGAGCACTTTGCGGTGATCGACGTGAAGAACCGCTTCATGCGCGAACACGTGGGCGGCATCGACAGCGGCCGTGCCCGGGCGCAGTGGGATGAACTCGTGGCGACGTATCGCCGCCACGGCCTTCGCGTGGAGCTCTTGCCGGCCGAGCCGGGGCGCGAAGACATGGTCTTCACCGCCAATGGAGCCGTCGTCCTACCGCGCGCCGGCGGCGGCGCCGACGTGGTGCTCTCCCGCATGCGCCACGCGAGCCGCCAGGCTGAAGTGCCGGCGCTGGCCCGCTGGCTGGCCTCGCACGGCTTGCGCCCGCACGAACTGCCCGCCTCCGCTGGCCATCTCGAAGGCCACGGTGATGTGCTGGTGGTGCCCGGACGCCGCCTCTTGCTCGGCGGTCACGGCGGCCGCTCCGAGGCCAGCGCGCTGCAGCTTCTGGCCAGCTTGTTGCGTGCGCCGCTGGTCGAACTGCCCCTGCTGGGCGAGCCCTTCTATCACCTCGACACCTGCCTGGCCCTGCTCGATGAGGACACCGCGCTCCTGCATCCACCGGCCTTTCTGCCCCAAGCACTGGAACGCCTCGGGCGCCTCTTTCCGCGGCTCATCGAAGCGGACCCCGCGGAGGCCGAGGAGCAACTGGCCTGCAATGCGCACGCCTTGCCGGGCGGCGTCGTGCTCTTGCCGGCGCGTACGCCGCGCACGGCGGCCCGCTTGCAAGCCGCCGGTTATCGCACCGAGTTCGTCGATGTCTCCGAGTTCCACAAGTCGGGCGGCTCCATCTTCTGCCTCAAGCTCGAGCTGCCGACATTGGCCTGAGGCTCAGGGGCGCGGCGCAAGCTCCTGCGCGCAGTCGCGCACGGCGCCTTGCAGCAGCCGGCAGCCATGCAGCAGCGCCGGCAGCACCGCCGTAAGGCACTCGGCCGCGCCGGCCGGGCTGCCCGGCAAGTTCACGATGAGGCTGCCGCCACGGCTGCCGGCCAAGGCCCGCGACAGCGGCGCGGTGGGCGTCTTGTCGCGCGAGACGGCCCGCATGGCTTCACCCAGCCCTGGAATCTCACGCTCAACGACTTGCCGCGTGGCCTCGGGCGTGACATCGCGCGGCCCAATGCCGGTGCCGCCGCTGCTGAGCACCAGATCGGCGCCGACGCAGGCCTCGCGCAGAGCCGTGGCGAGGCGCTCCTGATCGTCGGGCACGGCCAGCACCGAGACGAGTTCTACGTTGGCCCCGTTCAAGATCGCTCGCAGCCCCGCGGCTGTCGCATCGGCGCGCTCGCCGCGGGACACGCGGTCGGAGGCCAGCACCAGCACGGCCCGCAGCTTGGGGCGGCAAGCCTCGGCGCTCATGGCCGCCCGCCCGTCACAGCGCGCCCTTCAGAGCCGGCGCCGACCAAGTGCCGCTGCGCCCGCCCGACTTGCTGGTCATGCGCAGACCCTCGACGACGAGCCCGCGTTCCACGGCCTTGAGCATGTCGATGAGCGTGAGGCTGGCCACGGCCGCAGCCGTGAGCGCCTCCATTTCCACGCCCGTCCGCCAGGTCGTCGTGACCCGAGCGCGCACGCGCAGGCCAGTATCACCCTCCGGCTCGATGCTCAGTTCCACGGCGTCCAGAGGCAATGGATGACAGAGCGGGATGAGTTCGGCGGTGCGCTTGGCGCCCTGAATGCCCGCCAGGCGCGCCGTCTCCAGCACAGCCCCCTTGGGCCCCAGGCCAGAGAGCGCCAGTGCTCGCGTGGCGGGGCTCATCACCACGAGCGCCTCGGCCTCGGCTGCGCGCGCGGTGAGCGGCTTGTTGCCGACATCTACCATGCGAGCCTGTCCGTCCGTACCCACGTGCGTGAGGCGTCGATCCACGCCGTCATCATAGCGGTCTGGCCAAGCAGCACGGCTATCATACGCAGCTCAGGCCGGCCGCCTCTCGGCCCGATAAGTCCTCATCGTCCCGCACCCGCTGCACTCAGGGAGCCTCTCCATGCTCAGCCTTTACGCCCTGCTCCTCGTGAGCGCCGGACTTCTGCTCGGAGGCGACCTCAAGACGCAGTTGGATGAAACCTTGGCGCGGCTGATGCGCAGCAGCGGCGCAGAGCGCTGGGAACTGGCCGCCGAACTGCGCGACCTGGCCCGCGACGACTCCATGGTCAGCGTGCCGCATCTGCTCGACAAGTCGCAGACCGCTTCAGCCGAGCTGCGCCTGATCATCGGCGCCGTGCTGGGCGATCCGGATGTGAAGGCCTTCGAGGAATCGGCCACGCTGCTCCTGCCGCTGCTGAGCGGAGAACTGGCCGACGAAGCCCTGGCGGTGCTCGCCCGGCGCGGCTTCAAGAATGTGGAGGCCGTGCCCCAGGCGCTCACCGACCTGCTCGCCCAGCCGCTGCCGCCCGAACGCCGCATCGACGTGGCGCGCACGCTCTACAAGGTCAGTGATGTGCGCAGCCAGGTCGTGCCGCGGCGCGTGCTCCTCGACGCGCTGGCCAGCGAGGACGCCGAGATCCGCGCCCAGGCCGCCCTGGCTCTGGCCGAACTCAAGCAGTACGCCGACGCACGCCCCGCCCTGCGCGCCCTGGTGAGCGACCCGGGGCCGCGTGGGCAGCTCGCTCGCGCCTACCTGGAGATCGACGACAAGATCCAGGAGCACAGCAATCAGCTCTATCGTGAGAGCGAGCGACTCGACCTCGCCCAGCTCGAAACGCCCGCCCCGCCTGCCGGCCGCGGCGAGGGCTCGCTCGATGTCCTGGAAGAACTCATCGAGCAAGTGCAGCGGCACCATCTGCTCGGCGAGCAGCTCCAGGGCACCAAGGGCCGCGAGCGGCTCATCACGGCGGCGGCGCGCGGCATGCTCGCCTCGCTCGACCCGCACTCCACGTACTTCCCGAGCAAGGAGTTCGAGCGCTGGATCCTCGAACTGCGCCGGAACTATGCCGGCATTGGCGCCTATGTGGACACCGTCGATGACATCTTCACCATCACGCGCCCCATCTACAGCGGCCCGGCCGCCAAGGCCGGACTGCTCTCGGGCGACAAGGTCTTGAAGGTCGATGGCTGGGAGACACACAACCAGACCAATGACGAGATCATCCGGCGCCTCAAGGGCGAGCCGGGCACTGAAGTGACCATCTCGGTGCACCGTGACGGCTGGCCCGAGCTGCGCGACTTCGTCCTGGAGCGCGAGGCCATCCACATTGACAGCGTGCACAGCCAGCTCTTGCCCGGCGGCATCGGCTACGTCGAACTCGTGGGCTTCGCCGAGGACACCACCAAGGAATTGCTCCGCGCGCTGGAGGAGTTCCAGCCCCAGGGTCTCAAGGGCCTGATCCTCGACCTGCGCAACAACACCGGCGGTTACCTCGACGAGGCCGTGAAAGTCGCTTCGGTCTTCCTGCCGCCCGGCGAGCTGGTGGCCTACACCGAGGGCCGCGGCGTCGCGCGCCGCGACTATCTCGCGACGCGCCTTGCGCTGCGCTACGACGGGCCGGTGGTCGTCCTGGTCAACGAGCGCTCGGCCAGCGCCAGCGAGATCGTGGCTGGGGCACTGCAGGACACGCGCCGTGCGGTCATCGTCGGCGAGAAGACCTTCGGCAAGGGCTCCGTGCAGCAGGCCATGGCGCTGCAATCACGGCCCGGCGACCCGCTCACCAAGGACTTCAACCAGAATGGCGTCTACGACCCCGATGACTCCTTCCTCGATGCCAACGGCGACAAGGTCTACACCTATCCGGTCAACGTCAAACTCACGAATGCGCGCTACTACTTGCCGTCAGGCCGCTCGATCCACACCGAGCTGGACTTGGAAGACGGGCGCGTGCTCCATCCTGGCGGCGTGACACCGGATCGCCTCGTCGATCTGGTCACGCTGCGCCCCTGGGAGAACGCCGAGATCGCGCGGCACTACGACCGGCTGTACAAGTCCCGCCCTGAGGGCAGCAAGTTCAAGGATCCCATCGACACCTACATCGAGGCGCGCTTCGAGCAGCACAAGGAGCTCTTCTTTGAGCTGGCCGAGAGCGATGGGCGCGACCTCGACCGCTACCCGGATGCCGAGGTGCTGCGCCAGAGCTTCGCCGACGCGCGCCTGCCGGACGACACCGTGCGCCGGCTCGTGCGCGCCGCCGTGCGTGACCGCGTCGCCGACGAGCGCCGCCGGATCTTCCCGGGCGGTTTCCTCTTCGGCGACTGGCAGGAAGACTCCCAGCTCCAGGAAGCCATTCGCACGGTGGCGGAGACTGCTGCCGTGGATCTGGCGGCCATTGAGAGCTTCCGCGACTTCGCGGTGCGGCCCGCCGAACTCACGGGCGAACAGGCCGCCGCCACGCCGCGCTGAGCGGCCGCGCCGAGCCGTCCGGCCGCGGGGCTGGGCCTCAGGTCTGGGGCGTAGGCCCTGGAGGATTGGCCCAGGCTCGGTAGAGCGGCAGACCCAGTTCGCGCCACAGCACTTTGATGACCAGAGCCAGCGGAATGGCGACCAGCACGCCCAGCGTGCCCATGAGCGCGCCGCCCGCGAGCAGCACGATGACCAGCGTCACCGGATGCAGGCCGGTCTCGCGCCCGAGCACGAGCGGAAAGAGCACCGCGCCTTCGATGACTTCGGCCGCGACGAAAAGTCCAAGGACCCACAGCATCGGCTCGGTGCCGCCCTCAGGCATCGTGAGCGCGATGACCGAGGCCGGAATCACGCCCACGATGAAACCCACCACCGGGATGAGTGAGAGCAGCCCGGTGACCAGTGCGATCGGCAGAGCGAACTCGATGCCCAGCGAGAACATGCCGATCCACAGCATGACCGCCTTGATCAGTCCGCAGAGCAGTCGGCCGCGCAGGAAGGCCACCAGCTCGCGGCCGATGTCGCGGGCGATGCGCTCGACTTGCGTGCGATAGCGCGGCGGCACCACCGCGCGCAGCTTGGCCGTCATCGAGGGATACTCGACGAGGAAGAAGAAGAGATAGAAGGGAATCAGCACGAGCAGCGTCATGGCCGCGATGAGGCCGCCAGCGAACTGCGCCACCTGCTGCAGCAGTTGCCGGATGAGTTCCCCCGCCGGGCGGGCCAGTTCGCGCACGAAGCTCATGACCTGCGTACGCAGGCTCTCCAGAGCGTCGTCGAAGGCGCCGCCCGTCGAGACCGCCATGCGGCCGTCGAGCCAGTTTTCCAGGCGCAAGAGCGCGCCGGCGTCGTAGACGCCATTGGCGTTCAGGTCCACGTACTCGGCGTCATCTGCGCCGCTGGTCACGTCCACGAGCCCGTTGCCGTTCTTGTCGCCCAGGAAGGGCTCACCGGCCAGCGCCTGGCCGAGCTGCCCGAACTGCTTGACCATCACCGAGCCGAACGTGGCCAAGCCCACCGCCAGCAGGATATAGAGCACAGCCACCGTGGCGATGCGCGGCAAACGGAAACGGCTGGCCAGATTCACAACCGGATTGAGGATCACCGCGATGAGCACCGCGATGAGCACCGGGTTCAGCACTTCCGAGAGCGTCCAGGCCAGCAGCAGGACCGCTGCCAGAGCCAGAACCGGAAAGGCCAGCGGACGCCAGGAGGAGTTCACGCGCCCAGCTTCGGCGTGGGTCTCCACGCGAGGTCGAAGGCCTCGCGGAAGTTGAAGCCGTTGCGGAAGTCGAGCTTGCGGTCCGTCTCCTGCTTGTTGAGCAGGCGGCCCTCGACCAGCGCAAAGACGATTTCACCGAAGTCCTCTGTGCGGAACAGGCCCCAGCGTTCGAGCACTAGCCGGGCCAGCGGACCGAACTCGGCCAGCGCGTACTCGCGAATGCCCTCGAGCAACTGCGGCACCGAGACATGCCGATCGGCGGGCGCAGTG
Organism: Planctomycetota bacterium; assembly: GCA_052387675.1. Classification (GTDB taxonomy): domain Bacteria; phylum Planctomycetota; class B15-G4; order B15-G4; family B15-G4; genus JBQTIY01. The sequence goes on from JBQTIY010000002.1 coordinate 290,892, forward strand.
CGCCCCGAGCGCTTCATGAGCTGCTCCTGGCGATCGAGCACGAAGTCCAGCGAGTCGAAGACGAAGTGGAAGGCCTCGCCGGCATAACGGCCATCACGAAGGGCCAGGGCGTCGATGCGGGACTGGAGGCTGGCGGGGCTGGCGGTCGCGGTCATGGAGGAGGGACATCGGTTCGACCGGGCCTCTCCTGAACGAACCACTACCCCTAGGGGTCGCGCCCAGTGCGGCCCACGACCGCTGCACGGTGGATTTCGAGGCCTGCCGAGGTCCAGGCCACCGCCGGGGGGATGTGCCGCTTGAGATCGGCAGCCACGCCCAAGAGCGCCGCGCGCGCCGGTTCGAGTTCCTCGCCCAGTTCCAGTGCGCGCTGCAGCAGGCGTTCCAGCAAGCATTCGGCCGCCAGCCGGTGGCGGGCCTGTTCATCGCGCCGCGCGGAAGACTCCTCGTCACTCGCTTCCCCGGCGGCGACGAGTTCTGCCATCTGGCTCGCAAAAGCCGGGCCGCCGAGGCGCCCCTCGAGCAGCGCATCCAGCGCGGCCATCAGAGCGCTGCGGTCGAGGCGCGTGAGCAGCGGCACGCGGCCCGGACGGCCGCGAGCCAGACGCAGCGCCGTGGCATCCAACTCGGGGTAGAGCTGCGCGAGCTGGGCCTCGTCGAGCGCGCTGAGCCGCAGCATCTGGCAGCGGGAGCGCACCGTCGGCAGGAGCGCCTCTTCGTGCGCAGCGACGAGCAACAGCACCGCTTCGGGCGGCGGCTCCTCGAGTGTCTTGAGCAGCGCGTTCTGTGCGGCTTCGTTCAGATCCTCCGCACCATCCACGATGACCGCCCGGCCCTGGCCGAGTGTGGAACGAAGCGCGAGCCAGGGCAGAAGCTGACGCCGCACTTGATCCACGGTGATCTCGTGCCGGCTGCCGAGACCCTCGGGATCGGCGGCATCGTCGGGATCGCGCGAGACGATCGCCACGTCGGGGTGATTGCCGCTGGCCACCTGCCGGCAGCTCGCGCACTCGCCGCAGGGCCGCTCGGCGTGTGTGCACCAGCGCGCCGCCAGGACCCAGTTGGCGAAGCGCCGCTTGCCGATGCCTTCCTCGCCGACGAGCAAGAGCGCCTGACCCAGGCGTCCCCGCAAAAGGGCGGAGAGCACAGCCCGGCGCGCCTCCTCGTGACCCACGAGGCGCAGCGCCTCAGAGGACATCGGCCAGCGCCTTCCTCACGGCCTCTTCGATCGCCTCGGGACTGCGCTGAGCGTCCAGCACGACGAAGCGCTCGGGCTCGGCCCGGGCCAGGGCGCGATAGCCAGCCGCCACGCGCTCGAAGTACTCCGCGTCGCGCGCTTCGATGCGATCACGGCGCGGCTCGGCCCGCCCGGCCAGGCGCCCAGCGGCCGCTGCCGCCGGAAGTTCGAAGAGCAGCACACGGTCAGGCGGCCGTCCTCCCGTCGCCAGCCGCGCCAGCTCAAGGATGCCCGGCAAGTCCAGGCCCAGACCGGCGCCCTGGTAGGCGGCCGTACTGTAGTGCGAGCGGTCGAGCAGCACCGTCTCGCCGCGCGCCAGGGCCGGCAGGACCACGCGCTCGTAAAGTTCGGCGCGGCAGGCCATGTAGAGCAGCATCTCGGCCTGCGGCGTGATCGCGCCCTCGGCGAGCAGTAGCGCACGCACCGCCTCACCGAGGGGCGTGCCGCCTGGTTCACGGACACGCAGGGGCGGCGTCGCGAGCCGTCCGGCCAGCCAGCGGGCGCAGCGCTCGAGCTGTGTGCTCTTGCCGCAGCCGTCCAGCCCCTCAAAGGCAATCAGCAGTCCGGAGCGCGAGCTGGCCGGCCGCGCGGCAGCAGCGCCCGGAGCGTTCACCACGCGAAGTCGCGCTGCGCGCCCTGCAGCCGCGCCACGAGGGCGTGGACGCGTTGATCGAAACTAGGATCCGTTTCGCGCTGGGCCTCGACGGCGCGGCGCGCATAGCCAACGAGTGAGGCCGAGGCCTGCCCCAATGAGCGGCACACTTGGCGCGTGGGCAAGCCCAGGCTGTGATTGGCCAGGTAGGCGCAGAGGTGCCGTGCGGCCACGACCTCGCGCGCCTTCTCGCGCGAGCGAATGCGCGCCGCGGGCACGCCCGAGTCGTGCGCGATGAGCGCCACGATCGATTCCATGCCGAGCTCTGCCGGTGAGGCCCGCGCCAAGCGCCGATCGAAGAGCGCCAGATCGAGCGGGCCGCCCTGTTCTTCGGCGTCGAGCGCGGCGCGCTGCAGCACGCGCACTGCGTCGGCCAGGTTGCCGGGGCAACGGCTGGCCAGCGCGGAGACCACGCCCTCGCCCACCGGCACGGGCAGGGCGGCGGCGACCTCGGCGAGCACAATTTGCCGATCGCTGAGCGCGGGTTCACCCATGGCCACGACCATGCCGCCCAAAAACCAAGAGAGCAGGCGCGCGTCCGTGGCGAGCACAGCCTGCGGTGCATGACGCGAGAGCAGGAGCACGCGCACACCGCGCGCGAGCAGCGCCTCGAGCAGGGCGCAGGCCTCGAGTTGCGCGCGGCGCTGGCCGCGCAGGCGATGCACTTCGTCGAGGATGAGCAGATCGCGCCGGCCCCACGACTCGCGCAGTGCCGCCAGACCGCCGGTGCGCGCCGCACGCGAGGCATCGCGCGTGAGCGCAGGCCCCGACATGACCAACGGCTCGCAGGCCTCGCCCGCCGCGCGCAAGGCGCTGAGCACGTGCCGAGCCAAGTCGGTCTTGCCGCAGCCCGCCGGCCCGTAAATGAACAGCGGATTCCAGCCCGCTGGCGAGAGCACGAAGCGTTCGGCTGCGCGCAGAGCGAGGCGATTCGCCGCCGTGACACGAAAGCGCTCCGGCCGCAGCAGCACGGAGGGCCAGTCGTTGCGCTGCGCACCCGGCGGCTCCGCCGCGGCGCCACGGGCGGGAGACGGGGCGGCCGTGTGGTCGGCGCCGGCTCCGTTGAGGCGCAGCGCTGCACTTGAGGCCCCCGCTGCGCCGCTGGCCTCGGCAGCAGCCTCCTCGGCCGCCACGCGCACGAGTACGCGCACCGGCGAGCCGGTGACTTGCAAGAACAGTCCCTCCAGATCACCGAGGTAGCGCGCATCGAGCGCAGCCTTGGCGCTGGCGTGCGGCACATCGAGCAGGAAGAGTCCGCGCCGAAAGGCCGCGGGCCGCGCGCCGGCCAGCCAGAGCTCACCCGGCTTGGGGCCGCGCAGGCGCGCAAAGCCCTCGCTGACGGCCCGCCAAATGTCCACTCCCTGATCGTTCATCACGCGGCGGCCACCCTAGCACTGGTCGCCGAGTCCGCGCAAACCAGACGCCCTCGCTGCGGAAATCAGCGCGCGAGGAGTTCGCGTGCCCGTGCTTGACATTCTTCGAGCGAGAGTTTCGCCTCGTCGTCGCGCGCCTTGAGGCTCTCCGGCGTGGGCGCGGTGAGCAGCTCGTCCAGCAGCGCGGCCTCATCGGTGGCTGCTTCGGGCAGGTGCTGACTGCGGATCGCGAGCACTGCGCGCCATTCGGCGCGTGCTCCGGCGACATCCCCCGCCGCCGAGAGGAGTTCGCCGAGTTCCAGACGCAGCGCGGGCAGATAGGGGTCGATGAGCACGGTCTGACGCAGCAGTCGCACGGCTTCCTCGGCGTGGCCCCGGCGACGTGCTTCGCGCGCCAATTCGACGCGCGCTGCGAGCGCCGAGGAGTCGCGCTCGCAGAGCGCCTGCAGGAGCTGGCGGCGTTCGTCAGCGTCGCGCGCCGGGTCGAGCAAGCCGAGCAGTTGCTCGGTGGCACTGCCGCTGGCCACGTCGCCCGGAAAGAGCGCGCGCGCCTCGCGCAACGCGGCCAGGCCGCCCGCGCGATCGCCCGCCTGCAAGTGCAGCGAGGCCAAGAGCTGCAGCCCGTCGGCATCGGGGCGGCCCGTGCGCGCCCAGGTCTGCAGGCGTTCGCGCGCGCGCGCCGACTGGCCGGCCGCCAGATCGCGTTCAGCCAGCCGGCGCAGCGCGGCCGGCGTCTCGCCGCGCGCTTGCAAGTAGCGCTGCAAGGCCGTCTCCTCGTCGGCCTTCTGCCCCAGGTCGTGATAGGCCGCCGAGAGCAAGAGCTGCGCGTCGACATCACCCTCGGCGACCCGCCGGCGCAGCAGTTCCCGGCCCTCCGGCTCATAACGCGGCCGCAACACGGCGCGCGCGCTGAGTTCGCCATCCACAAACTGCAGCAGCCGCCGGTCGAGTTCCTCCGGCTCCACGCCCAGTGCCGAGCGAATGGCGGCCGCCGTGCCCAGGCCGTCGCCGTAGGCGGCGACGAGGCCGCGCAGAGCGCCAAAGCCGAAGTCGCGCTCGATGATCTGGCAGAGCAGCGCGCTCTGGTAGTAACCCAGAATGACCGTGCGCCCGTCGCGAAAGGACTCGTCGAGCCGCGTCACCGGCAAGAGCAGGCCATTGGCGCGGGCATCGAGCACGGGGCGTTCGAGCGGGCGCACCCAGGTGGAGTCTGCGCGCTGTTCTTCCCACACGCTCACGCCTTCCGTGAGCCAGCGCGGGATGCGATGCCGACTCAGCGCCAGCGTGACGACGTGCGCGTACTCGTGCACGGCCGTTTGGGCCCAGGCGAAGTCCCCGCGCAACTCGCATTGCGGCGAGAGCATGGTGAAGAGCCGTCCGAAGCAGGCGCCCAGTGCTCCGAAGCCGGCGAAGCCCACCGTGCGCACCGAGAAATCGGCGTGCCGATCGAAGACTTCCACCAGCACGTCTTCCTGCGGGTCGACGCCCCAGCGCTGGGCCAGATCCACGCGCGCCGTCTCGAGCCGCGCGAGCAGCAGCGGACCGAGCACGTCCTGCTCGCCGGGCGGCAGCAGCAGCCGGAAGGGCGAAGGTGCCTCGCCGCGCACTTCGACGTGCTGCCGGAGCGCCTCGAGCACCGCCAGCAGATTGCTGCGCCAGGGATAGGGAAAGGGACTGCGCCGTTCGTGCTCCAGCAAGACGACGCGCGCCTCAGTCTCTTGCCCAAGGTGCGCCAGGCTCTGAGCCAGCACGGGCAACGGCCGCTCATCGTGCGGCTCGCGCTCCAGCGCACGCCGCAGCGGCGCCACGGAGTCATCGAAACGATAGTGCGACTGCAAGACCTCGCCGAGCAGAGCCTCCAGCGCTGCGCTCTCCGGATGCGCCGACTCGAAACGCTGCCGGGCGATGCGGGCCGCTTCGCCGCCGCCGCCGAGTTCCAGCGCCACGGCTGCTAAAGCCAGAGCCTCGCGCTGGCCCGGATTGACTGCCAGAACGCGCTCGGCCGCTTCGCGCGCCGCCTCGGGCCGCCGATCGAGCAGGCGTGTGCGCCCGCGCAGCAGCAGCGCCTCCGGCAATTCCGGATCGCGCGTGAGAGCGCGGTCGAGCGCCTCCTCGGCCAGCCGTCCGTTCATGCCGTAGACATAGGCACGTGCCTTGGTGACCAGTGCCTGCGGCTGTCCGGGGTCGAGCTTCAGCACGTCATTGAGCAGCGCCAGCGTGCGATCCCCGCCTTCACCAGCCTGGCGCGTCTCGGTGTAGACCTCGCCCAGCAGCAGCAGCACTTCCGGTTCCACGAGCCGATAGGCCGGGCCCCGCTTGCCGTTGAGTTCGGCATCCGCGAAGACCAGCGCCTGATTGGCCAACTCGAAGCGCCGCTGGAAGATGTGCAGCCGCGCGAGGTCAAGCAGGCCGTAGCCGTCGAGCTGAGTGTCGTCGGCGCTGTCCGTGGCGAGGCGCGCCGCGCGCAGCGCCTCCTGACGGCGCCCGAGTGCATCCAGCGCCGAGACGCGCAGCCACGCGGCGGCCAATTCCTGGAGGGCGCCCTGCTCGGCGAGCGCCAGAGCCTCCTCAGCCCGCCCACTGCGCAGCAGAATCCGGCCGAGCAACACCGCATCGGGAGCAGCAGCGAGGCGCACATGCGCTTCCGCCTCGGCCAGTCGTCCGCGCCCGAAGTCCACGCGTGCCGCGAGACGCCGCGCCGTGTCGGACTGTGGAAAGTCTTCGAGATAACTGGTGAGGTCGCGCAGGGCCGACCAGCTTCCGCCGCGCCGAAAACTGTCGGCGAGGTCGGCCAGTTCGGCGAGGTCCTCGGCCGATTCGACGGCCGCTGGAGTTTGCGCCAGAGTCGGCCAGGCGGTGGCCCAGCCCAGCGCCAGGGCGAGCGCTGCGCCCAAAAGCGCGCGGCTCATGGCGACTCCACCAAGCGCCTCGCAGCCTCCTGGCAGCGCGCCAGACTCGGCACGAGCGCGAGCCGCACGCGCCCTGCGCCCGGCTCGGGCCCGCCGTCTTCCACCGCTTCAGCCAGCCACTCGCCAGGCAAAACCGCGATGGCCGTCGGCCCCGCCAGAAGCTGACGCGCGAAGTCCACGCCGGACAGCCCACGCGGTGCGCCCACCCAGAGATAGAAGCCCGCACTCGGCACGTCGGCCGTGCAGCCGATCCGGCGCAGGGCCGGCACCAGCGCTCGCGCGCGCTCGGCGTAGGCGCGCCGCGCTTCGGCCGGCGCCTCCTCATCCGCCAGCGCCGCGATGGCGCCCGCTTGCACAAAGTTGGGCGTGCCGGAGTCCACATTGGCCTTCAAACGCTTGAAGGCCGCGATGGCCCGCGCATCGCCCGCCAAAAAGCCCACGCGCCAGCCCGTCATCGCCGCGCGTTTGCTCAGTGACTGAAAGACGAGCACCTGTTCTCGGCCGGTGGCCAGCGCCGTGGGCACCGGCTCATGCAGCCACAACTCGCTGTAGGCCTCGTCCGAGCAGAGCAACACGCGGCGCGCGCGGCACTGCGCCGCGAGGCGCTCGAGTTCCGGCAAGCTGGCAAAGCGTCCCGTGGGCACATGGGGCTGCGTGATCCACACGACGGACAGCCGCTCGGCGATGGCCGGCGGCAAGGCGTCGAGATCGGGCAGCACCGGACCCTCCATGCGCACTCCGTAGGCGCGTGGGCGGCCCTCCGCGAAGAGCGTGCCGCGCACGTAGGGCGGATAGCCCGGTGAGGGCAAGAGCACCACATCGCCCGGATCCACGAAGGCCTCCGGCAAGTGGAAGATGGCCTCCTTGCTCCCTACCGACGAGGTGATCTCAGTCTCGGGATCCAGCACCAGGTCGTAGCGGCGGCGGTACCAGCCGGCCACGGCCGCACGAAACTCCACGCTGCCCTGGCCCGAGGGATAGCCCGCGCGCCGCGCCGGCTCGAGCGCCGCGGCCGTCGCCTGCACCACGACGTGCGGCGTGGGGTCCGTGGGATCGCCCACGCCGAAGTCGATGACATCCGCGCCCGAGGCGCGGCGCTCGTCGCGCAGCCGATCCATCTCGGCGAAGGCGTAGGCCGGCAAGTTGGACAGTCGAGCGGCAAGTTTCATGGGCGGTCGGAGATCCACTGCTGCCCGTCTTCGTACCACTCCTTCTTCCAGATCGGCACGCGTTCTTTCAGCGTATCGATGAGCCACGAACAGGCCGCAAAGGCCGCGCGCCGGTGCGGCGCCGCGACCGCAATGGCGACCGCCGTCTCACCGACGCTGAGCCGTCCCGTGCGATGCACCAGCGCCACGCGCTGGGCCCCGTGCTCGCGCTGCGCCTCCTCCGCGAGCGCCTGCAGCTCCGCCAGCGCCATCTCGGGATAGGCCTCGTAATCCAAGTGCTGCACCGCGCGCCCGCGCGAAGCATTGCGCACGCGCCCCACGAAGAGCACGACGCCACCCTGTTCCGGTCCCGCCACCGCCGCGAGCACGGCCGCCGGATCAATGGCTTCCGCTTGGAGCGCAATCACCGTCAGCCGCCTGAGACAGGCGGAATGAGCGCGACCTCGTCCGTCGCGGCGACGAACTGCTCGGGCCCCACGTAGCGTTGATTCACCGCGAGTCGAAAGCGCCGCCCCTGCAGCGCGGGATGCGCGGCACGCAAGGCCGCCTCCAACTCAGCCGCCGAAATCCCTTCGGCCGGGGCAGACGCAGAGTCCGAGGCGAAGCCCTCGCTCGGCCAGCGGAGTTCACGGCAGCCGAGGGCCTCTGCCAGCCCGGCAAAAAGCAGCACACGCATGGGGGCCTCGCCCAGTCTGTGGGCTTAGAACGGCACCTCGTCGAAGCCGCCCTCGGGCTCGCCGCCGCCACTCGCCGCTTCAGCGCCCTGTTCCTGGCCGCCGCGTTCACCACCGCCACCACCGCCGCCAGCGCCCTTCTTGCCGCCGACGAACTCGAAGTTCTCACCGGTGACCGAGAGCTTGCTGCGCTTGTGGCCTTCCTTGTCTTCCCACTGACGGAAGGTGAGGCGACCCTCCACGAAGATCGGGTCGCCCTTCTTGAAGTACTGCGCCACGACCTCGCCCTTGCGCGCCCAGAAGTCCACGTCGATGAACGTGACTTCCTCGCGCTTCTCGCCGCCGGGCCCGCCCACGGTGTAGTTGCGGTTCACGGCCAGGCCGAGCGCGGTCACGGTCTGACCGCTGGGCGTGGAGCGCACCTCGGGGTCGCGCGTGAGATTGCCGAGGAGAATGACCTTGTTGTAGCTCGCCATGTGTGACCCCTGAGTCGCGTGGTTCTCGTTCGCTGGCAACGCCCGTGCGCCCCGGCACAGGCCGTTGTGTCGCCCATGGTACTCGGGCCGGCCCCGGTCCTCTCCGGGACGCACGCTGGAATTCCTGGCTGCGACCGCTACCGTGTCGGACGCCGGCCCGCGAGGTTACACACGAATCCGGCAGCCCGAGGAACCATGAGCGAACCCCAACGTCCCAAAGATCGCCGCCTGCACCCGCGCTTCGCGGTCGTGGGCCCGATCGAACTTGGCGGCAAGCAGGGCCCGGGCGTGCTGCGCGACATCAGCATGTCGGGGCTCTCCTGCACCTCGCCGGTGGCCTTCGAGGAAATGACTGTCCTCGAAATCACGATGAAGCTGCCCCACCCGAATGGCGCGGTGCCCTTCAAGGCCGGCGGCGCTGTCGTGCGCTGCGAGGCCATTGCGAACGGCCAGCACTCCGTCGCGGTCTTCTTCACACAGATGGACGCGGCCAACAGCCGCGTACTCGCCGAGTTCATCCAGCGCCAAGCGCACTAGGCGCTGCTCCGCGGCGACCCGGGGGTGCTTCGCCGGTCTGTCCTCGCGATCGCCCGAGCACTGCTCCTGCGCTCGCACAAACTCGGTGGCGATGCGCTGTGGAGGCCCGGCTACGCATCCCCCGGGAGTCGCCGCTCCGCCAACAGTCGGCAGCTCATCACTTCAGTGGCCCTTGGCAGAGCACTCCGCGACAGCCGACTGCCTTCCTGTAACTGCGTCGGTGGTGCGACGCGGCGGGGGTCGGTGTGCCGCGAGTTCCGAGCCGACCTCTCGGCCGCATCGGCCGAGTCGGCGAGGTGTCTGAGCGGCACCGCCGAGCCCCCGCCGCGGGCGCACTCAGCGCCCATCCACGGGCGCACTCTGCGCTCAGCGCCTCGCCAGCACCACGCGCTCAATCCCCGCCAAGTCTCGCCGCGTCTGCACCGCAGCGAATCCCGCCGCCCGCGCCACGTCAGCCACCCAGCTCGCCTGACCCGCGCCGACCTCGCTGAGCAGCCAGCCGCCTGGCGCAAGCGCGGCCCATGACTCCGCGATGAGGCGCGTGTACATGTTGCGCACCGAACCCTCCGAGGGCACGAGCGCCAGGCGCGGTTCGTGCAGGCGCACATCATCCGGCAAGCTGGCCCAGTCGCTGGCCTCGATGTAGGGCGGATTGGCCAAGACGGCTGCCAAGCCAGCGCGGCGGACGGCACTCAGGCTGTCGGCGCGCAGCAGACACACGTGGCCGGCCGGCACCTGACCAGAGCGCTCGGCGACCGTGAGATTCGCGGCGGCCACTTCCAGTGCGGCCGCGCTGAGATCGAGCGCGAGCACGCGCCGCGGGCCCGCGACGGAGAGCGCGATGTTGCCGCTGCCGGTGCCGCGGTCGGCGACCCAGCCGTCCGGCAGAGCGCGCTGCGCGAGGAGCTCCTCGAAAGCCTCGACGAGCGTTTCGGTTTCGGGCCGCGGCACCAAGACGCGCTCGTCGACGCGCAGGGACAACGCGCGGAAGTCGCGCCGTCCGAGGAGATAGGCCACGGGGCGGCCGGTGGCGACGCGTTCCTTGACCAGCGCCGCAAAACGCTGGGCAACCTCAGGAAGCAGTTCCTGAAGCCATAGCAGGTGCGCGCGCGGCTGACCGAGAGCCTCGGCCAGCAGGAGTTCCGCTTCGAGAGAGGCGCTGGCTAGATCGCCCGCGCGCGGCAAAAGCTGGCGCGCTGCCGAGCGCAGGGCGGCCGGCAGTGCGCTCTCTGTGCTGATCGAAGGCTCAGCGCTTGCGTGAGCGGCCGCGGCCGGAGAGGCCTTCCTTGGGGGCTGCGGCTCCGGAAGCGCCGGCTGAGGCTTCGGCGGCGGCGGGCTCAGCGGCCGCGCCGGACGGAGCGGCCTCCTTGGCGGCGTCCTTCGCTGAGTCTTTGGCGGCGTCCTTGCCCGAATCCTTGCTCTTGCGCTCGCGGCCGCCTTCCTTGGGCGACTTGCGCAGCACCTTGCCCAGCACGAGCACGAACTGCACCGCCACGATCGTAGAACCGAGCAGCGTGAGCATCACGCCTGTACCGGCCACTTCGAAGAGGCGCGCGAGGCGGTCTTGCGTGCTGAGATCGGGCACCAGCCCCACCACCTCCCAGGCCGAGAGCGTGCGCGTCCAACTCACATAGGCCGGCACGAACATGAGGAAGACCGGCAGCACTTTCTGCCGGCCGGTGTAGATGCCGTAACTGGCCGAGGCCATCAGCCACAGCGCGAGGATCATGCAGAGCGCGCCGAGCGGCAGCTCGTAGCCGACGCGCGGCGCCTCGTAGCCGCGTGTGTCTGCGCCGCGCTCGACCAGCCAGCCCAGCGACGCTTCCCAGGGCAACAGGCAGCCCACGAAAACGAGCAGGCCGCAGGCCAGGAAGCGGTAGAGCTCACCGAGTGCGCGGCCGGAGAAGAGCGCGCCGGAGAAAGGCGGCAGCGGCGCCGGCGCCGCGAACTGCCAGACCCACTGGCCGTCGACGCCCGCCTCTTCAGCGGCAGCACCACCGGAAGGGGACGCCGCAGCGGGGCGGTAGGCCGTGCTGCCGGCCGGCTCAGCAACCGCGGAGCCCCCCCCGGAGGAGAAGCTTGAGGAGTCAGTCGGCGAGCCCGCCGGCGTCGTGCTCATTGGAACCGGGCTGGCGGAACTCGGCGGCAGCTCGGCCGGCAGCGGAGCGGCCGTGAGGCTGAGTTCATCGAGCTCGAGATCCAGGTCCAGATCCAGGTCGTCGTCCTTGGGCTTGTCCACGTTCAGGGCGCTCCTTCACTCAGGGCCGCCAGCTTCTGCTGGAGGTCGTGTCGCCGCAGGTCCTCCACGAGAGTCTCGAGGTGGCCTAGGACGATGTTTTCGAGACTGTAACTGGTCTTGATGCGGTGGTCAGTCACCCGGTTCTGAGGACAGTTATAGGTCCGGATGCGCTCGCTGCGGTCGCCCGAGCCGATCTGGCCGCGCCGGGCGGCGTCCTCGCTGGCCTTGCGCTGCCGGTCGAGCTGATCCTGAATGCGCGTCCGCAGCATGCGCATGGCCTTGGCCTTGTTCTTGTGCTGGCTGGACTCGTCCTGGCACTGCACCACCGTGTTGGTGGGCAGGTGCGTGATGCGCACGGCGCTGGAGGTCTTGTTCACGTTCTGGCCGCCCGGCCCACCCGCCCGGTAGGTGTCGATGCGCAGGTCGCCGTCGCGGATCTCCACATCCTGCTCCTCGGCCTCTGCCAGCACGGCCACGGTGGCCGCTGAGGTGTGGATGCGGCCCTGCGTTTCGGTTTCGGGCACGCGCTGCACGCGGTGGCCGCCGGCCTCATAGCGCAACAGATCCCAAGCCTGCGGCCCGCTCACACAGAGCACCAGGTCCTTGTAGCCGCCCACTTCCGTGGGACTGCTCGCCAGCGTCTCCACGCGGCAGCCTTGCTGATCCGCGAAGCGCGTGTAGAGCCGAGCGAGATCGGCGACGAAGAGCCCCGCTTCGTCGCCGCCCGTGCCGGCGCGGATCTCGAGAATGACGTTCTGCCCGCGGTGCGGATCGTTGTCCACCAGGCGCAGGCGCAGCTCCTCGTCAAGTTCTGCCTGCGCGGCCGTGACCTCGGCCAGCTCCTCGCGCGCCATCTCCACAACGTTCTCATCGCGATCGCCGAGCATGGCCTGGGCCTGAGCCTGCCGCGCCTGCAAGGCCTCCCAGCGTTGGTAGGCCTCGACGTCGGCGCGCAGTGCGCCCATTTCACGCAAGAGCTTGGAGAGCCGCGCGGGCTGCGCGTGCACCGCCGGATCCTCGAGCGCGATCTGGATCGCCTGATAGCGTTCGGCGGACTCCCTCAGGCGCGCGAACATGCCGGCCGCCCCGCTGCCGGCCGCGGCCGGCTCACGGAGGCGTCGCTCAGTCGTCCGCGCCGGTGCCCGCCTTCACGGGGGCGCGCTTGGCGCCGAAGCGCTTCATGTACTTCTCGATACGGCCGGCCGTGTCCACGAACTTCTGCTGACCCGTGTAGAACGGGTGGCAGGCCGAGCAGATTTCCACGGAGATGCGCTGCCGCGTCGAGCGCGTGGTGAAGGTGCTGCCGCAACCGCAGGTCACGGTGCACTCGGCGTACTTGGGGTGGATGTCGTCCTTCATGGCGCGCCTCGCTCGGCTCGGGATGGCCCGTGCTGAGTCCCCGCGGTGCGGGAATCTCAGGGTTGGGGCCGAACCGGGCATTGTAGGCAGACGGCTCCGGCGATCAAGCCGCCCCACTTCGGCGCCTCAGCCGGGTGCCGGCGGGCGGAGCCTAGCGGGCGAGGGCCAGGAGTTCCGGCGGCACAAGAATGCGGTCCCCCGGCTTGAGCCCGGCCTGGTCGGACCAGCCCGCCTTGAGTTCCAGCACCATGCGCGCCGCGCGCCGGCTGTGGTAGCCCGGCTGCTCCACGTAAGGCTCACCGCGCTCGATGTTCTGCACGGTGCCGTCCGCGTCGAGAAAGATGATGTCGAGTGGGATGAGCGTGTCCTGCATCCAAAAGCGGCGCAGGCCGGCGTCGGGGAAGATGAACAGCATGCCGGCGTCCTCGGCGAGCTCGGTGCGGTTCTTGAGCCCGTGGTTGCGCTGCGTCTCCGTGAGAGCCAGTTCCACGTGAACGGAACGGCCTGCCACGGTGAGCAGAGCGTCTTGAGGCTGTCCGGCGGATTGCATGCGCTGTGACTCACGGCTGCAGGCCAGGCAACTCACCGCCAGCAGCAGGGCGCAGCCGGCCCACGCCACGCTGCGAGTGAAACCGGCGAATCCTCGGCGGACGGCAATCATGGCAGCAACTCTCCGAGGCGTTGGAAGAGATCGGGCAGGAGTGCGATGGGCAGTCCCACAACCGTGTCGAGCTCTCCGCTGACGAGCCGCGCGAAGGCTGCCGCCTGACCTTGAATCGCATAGGCGCCGGCTTTATCGCGCCACTCGCCCCCTGCCAGATAGCCGTCGAGCCAGTGGCTGGCCAGCGGCGCGAAGCTCACTTCGGCGCTGGCCAAGGCGCTCACCATCTGCGGTGCGGCCTGCGCTGCGCCGCGGCGCGCGAGCGCGACCGCGCTCAGCACACGATGTCTGCGTCCGGCGAGCGCGCTGAGCATCGCTCGGGCCTCGGCTGCATTCGCCGGCTTGCCCAGCGCCCGGCCGTCGAGCTCGACCAGCGTGTCCCCGCCCAGCACGGTGCAGTCGGCGGCCGCCAGAGCGCCGGCGCGGGCTTTTTCACGCGCGAGGCGCAGACAGCACGCCGCGGGCCCTTCGCCCGGCAGCGCCTGCTCATCCAGATTCACCGGCGCAATGCGGACAGCCAGCCCGGCGCGGGCCAGAAGTTCCGCGCGCCGCGGCGAGGCCGAGGCCAGCACCAACGGCAAAAGCCGCGCCGGCAGCGCGACCGCGCCCGTGCGACTCAGGCCTTCAGATCCGAGAGCGATGACGGCCACGGCTCCTCCAACTCGCCGAGCGCCGAGAGGTGCGCCTGAAAGGCCACCAATCGCTCGGACTCCACGACACTGGCCAGTTCCTTGCGCACGCGCGTGGGCGAACTGCTGTCGACCAAGCCCACCAGCTCGGCCGCTTTGGCGAAGGCGGCATTGATCTGCCCGAGCTTGTCTTCGCCCGAGAGCCACTGCGCGAGCGCCGCCGCGTTGTGCGCACCCAGACCGTCGAGGTCGGACAGATAGTCGAGGCGCTCCTTGGCCTTCAGCTCGAGCACGAACTCCATCGACGCTTCGTTGCGGTCGTTGTAGATCTGATCGATGAGATCGTGGACGCGGCGCGTGCGGTCATGCAGCTTGCGCAGCACGGTGGCCTTGCTCTGCCCGGCGATCATGCGCGAGAGCTCGCTCGGGCGGCTCGCCCGCACCTCGTTCCAGTCCACAAAGTCGGTGCGCAGCACGTCCAGCGCGGCGAGCGTCGCCTGATGCGTGCTGCCCTCGCGCAGGATGAGATAGACGCTCTTCTCCAGCACGGTGGCGAGTTCGGAGAGCCGGATCTCGCCGAAGTGCTTGTCCAGGCGCGTGAGCAGAGTGCCGGCCAGAGCGCGCGGCGAGCCGCGCTTCTTGCTCGCGGCCTTCGGCGCGGGGGCCTTGGCAGCCGGGCGGCGAGCCGGGGACTTGGGACGGGACTTGCCGGCCGGCGCCATGCTCGTCACGCCGCTCCGCCGCGGGCCGGAGCCGTGGCTGACGCAGAGACCGGCGCCGCGACCGGTGCGCTGGCCAACGGTTGCCCCTTGCGCACGCCGGAGCGCCGCAGGAAGGAGGCCACTGTCTCGCTGGGCTGAGCGCCCTTGCTGACCCAGTGCAGGGCCCGCTCGCGATCGAGCTTGACCTTGTCGGCAAAGGAGCGCGCGCGGGGATCGTAGCTGCCGATCTCCTCGATCGGCACGCCGTCGCGGCGGGTACGGGAATCGAAAACGCAGATGCGATAGAGAGGGCGGTTCTTCCGCCCGATGCGCTTGAGCCGGATCTTCACGGCCATGGGTGACTAGCTCCAGAGGAACGGGGTGTGCTTGAGTTCAGGAAAGCTCGAGGGGTCATCAGTGGCGCCGCCGCGACTGCTTCTTGCGCTGGCGCTCGGCCTTGCGCGCACGGCGCAGCGCGTCGCGGTCCACGGTGGCTGCGCGCGCAGAGTCGCCGCGGCCGGCCGCCTCCTGGAGCGCGGAAAGGTCGGGCATCCCGCCGCCCAGCGCCTTGCCGGGCAGAAAGCGCCCGGCCAGCCGTTGCATGAGGCTGCCCTTTTTCATCTCGCTCATCATGCGCCGCATGCCCTCGAACTGCTTGAGCAGGGCGTTCACGGCGTCGATATTCGTGCCGCTGCCACGCGCGATGCGCCGCTTGCGGTTCATGTCGAGGAGTTCCGGACGGCGGCGCTCCTTGGGCGTCATCGAGAGCATCACCGCCTGCGTGCGGTCGAGCTGGCGCTCATCGATGGCGTCGGCATTCATACCCGCGGGCATGCCCGGCAGGTGCGACATGACGTCCTTGAGACTGCCGAGTTTGCGCACCGCCTGAAGCTGCTTGAGGAAGTCATCCAGCGAGAAGCCGTCGCCCAGCATGGCTTCCATGGACTCTTGCGCGGCCTTCTCGTCGATGACGGTCTGCGCCTTCTCGACCAGGCTCACCACGTCGCCCATGCCCAGCACGCGGCCGGCCATGCGATCCGCGTGGAAGACCTGCAGATCGGAGGCCTTCTCGCCCACGCCCACGAAGCGCACCGGCGCGCCCGTGACATGGCGCACCGACAGCGCAGCGCCGCCGCGCGTGTCGCCATCGAGCTTGGTCAGGATCACGCCGTCGAGCGGGAGCTTGGCCACGAAGGCAGTGGCCGAGCGCACGGCGTCCTGGCCGGTCATGGCATCGCAGACCAGGAAGGTCGTGTCGGGCGGCGCGGCTTGACGCACGCGCACGAGCTCCTGCATCAGCTCTTCGTCAATGTGCAGCCGGCCGGCCGTGTCGATGAGCACCGTGTCGCAGCCCAGGCGTACGGCCTCGGCCACTCCGCGCCGCGCCTGTTCCTCCGGCTTGCCGCCGGCGTAGTGGAAGACGGGCAGATCCTGCGCGGCGCCGAGCACGCGCAACTGCTCCACCGCCGCGGGGCGCTGCGTGTCGGCGGCCACCAGCAGCGGCTTGCGCTGCAGCGCATCGCGCAGGTGCACGCCGAGTTTGGCGACCGTGGTCGTTTTGCCCGAGCCCTGCAGACCGGCCATGAGCACGACGCTGGGGCGCCCCTTGGCGAAGCGGAAGGCCTCGCCCTCGGCCGAGAGCATGTCCACGAGTTCGTCGTGGAAGAGCTTGACCAGCATCTCGCCGGCCTTGATCGACTTGAGGATCTCTGTGCCGAGCGCCTTGGCGCGCACCCGCTCGACGAGGTCCCCCGCCACGCGGAAGTGCACGTCGGCCTCAAGCAGGGCGGCCCGAATCTGGGCCAGCCCGTCCTCCATGTTCGCTGCGGTGAGCTTCCCCGGCCGGGTGAGGCCGGAAAAGATCTTGGCGAGAGGCTTGCTGAGCGTTTCGAACACGAGGGGGCGACCGCCGAGAAAACGGGGCAGTTTACCGAAGTCGAGGCCCCTGACTCAACGTGCGCCGACGGCCTTCCCAGCGCCAGCTCACCAATCGGCGGGCATGTTCTCGACTTTGGGCTGGGCTTCGCGCCGAATCTCGGCCCCTAGGCTGCGCAGACGCTGGTCGATGCGCTCGTAGCCGCGATCGATGTGATAGACGCGACGCACCTCGGTCTGGCCCTCGGCCACCAAGCCCGCGAGCACGAGCGCGGCCGAAGCGCGCAGGTCGCTGGCCATGACCGTGGCGCCCGACAAGCCCGGCCGGCCGTGCCCGCCCGGCTGGCCCTGCACGATGGCCTGACTGCCCTCCTTGCGGATGTCGGCGCCCAGCCGCAGCAACTCGGCCACATGCATGAAGCGGTCGGGGAAGATGCGCTCGGTCACGATCGAGAGCCCGCGCGCCACGGTCATGGCCGTCATGATCTGCGCCTGCAGGTCCGTGGGAAAACCCGGGAAGGGCATGGTGGTGACGTCCACGGCGCGCAGCGGCCCGTCCGCCACGACGCGCGCCCAGTCTTCGCCGCTCTCGACCTGCGCGCCCATCTCGGCGAGTGTCTCGAGCACCACGGTGAGCTGACTCGACTCCACGCCGTCCACGCGGACGTCGCCGCGTGTCATGGCCGCGCCGATGAGAAAGGTGCCGGCTTCGATGCGATCGCCGCCCATGACGTGCTCGGCGCCATGCAGCCGCTGCACGCCCTCGATGACCAGGCGATGTCCGCCCACGCCCTCAATGCGCGCGCCCATGGCCACGAGCAGCCGGCAGAGTTCGACGATCTCCGGCTCCATGGCGGCGTTCTCCAGCCGCGTCCGCCCTTCGGCCAGCACAGCCGCCATGAGCACGTTGGCCGTGGCCAGCACGCTGCTGCCGAAACGCGTGCCCAGGAAAAGGTCGGTGCCCTGCAGCCGGCGCCCGGGATTGGCCACGAGATAGCCGCCGCGCACTTCAATGGCGGCGCCCAGTGCGTTGAGACCCTTGACGTGCTGGTCCACCGGACGTACGCCGAAGACACAGCCGCCGGGCATGGAGACGCGCGCCGCGCCGCGCCGCGCGAGCAGCGGCCCGAGCACGCAGATGGAAGCGCGCATGGTCGAGACGAGGTCGTAGGCCGCCTCGGTGCCGCCCTCGGCGCTGCCGTGCAGCGTGAGCGTGCCGCCGTCGCGCGAGGTGCGCACGCCCAGCCGTCCCAGGATGAGCGACATGGTGGCCACGTCGCGCAGATCGGGCACGCGATGCACAACGATCGTCTCGTCGGTGAGCAGCGCTGCGGCGAGCACGGGCAGCACGGCATTCTTGCTGCCCGCCGCCGTGAGCCGTCCGGCCAGACGCGCCCCTCCGTTGACGATCAGCCGATCCATGTCAGCGCCTCACTCACCGCCGCACACCTTTCTCGCGTCCGCCCCCTGCCTTGACTCGCCCCCCGGCCTCTCTAGAATCAGCCGATTGGTCTCTGCCCAGCGGGTTCGGGTCGGAGCGCAGGCGAGCGTAGGACCGATGTGCGGCGCTTTCAACGCGTTTCGCTCCGGCGCATCGCTCGCCGTCCTTCAGAACTCGCCGTCTTTGCTCTCGATTCGGATGCCCTCATGACGTCTCCCGCTGCCACGTCCGCCCCGGCTCGCCAATGGTTGCAGTCTCCGCCCACCGACTGGGCCGGCTGGCTGGCCTTTCTGGCCGAAGCCAACGCCCACCGGGTCCAGCGCGACAGCCTGCGCGACTGGCTCTCGACGCATGTCGATGGCGGCACGCAGCCGCGTCTGCTCGGCCTGGGGCTCTGTGCCGCCGGCGAGCCCACGGCGGCCCTCCCGCACCTGCTCGCGGCCAAGGATGAACTTTGCAGCCTGCTCGCAGGCCAGATTCAGTCGGGCGCCGGCGACGAAACCGCCGCCCTGGCCACGTGGCAGGAATTGGTCGGCTCGAGCAAGGTCGGCCAGCGCGCGCGGCTCATGCGACTGGCTTCACAGTGCCGGCGCCGCGATCGCGAAGCGGCCGCGACCGAGTTTGCCGCTCTGAAGACGACCAAGCCCTCGGCCGCGGATCTGGCCTACGCCGAAGGCCTCGTGGCCGAGGCCGCCGGCGATCACATCAATGCCTGCGCCCATTGGCGCCAGGCCGTGCAGCACGACCCCGCGCACGACGAGGCGCGCTTCCGGCTCGCCATGCGCACCGCGCTCGATGACGACGAGGACGAAGTCATCGCGCTCTACCGCGACAGCCTCGACAAGGGGCGCCTCGTGACCGTGGGCATGCTCATGAACTTGGGCGTGGCCTACGAGGACCGCGAGGAGTACGACGCCGCGGCGCGCTGCTTCCGCGCCGTGCTGCAGGCTGATCCGACCAATGCCCGTGCGCGCCGCTACCTCGCCGACGCCGAGGCCAGCCGCCGGCAGTTCTACGACGAGACGCGCGAGCGCAAGGCCGACATCCAGAGCGCTGTGCTGCGCATCCCGGTGACCGACTTCGAACTCTCCGTGCGGGCCCGCAACTGTCTCCAGCGCATGAACATTCACACGCTGGGCGACCTCATCTGCCGCACCGAAGCCGAACTGCTCTCCTTCAAGAACTTCGGCGAGACCAGCCTGCAGGAGGTCAAGGACATCCTCGTGCTCAAGGGCCTGCGCCTCGGCATGTCCAACTTGCCGCGCGGCGCCCTGCCGCTGCCCGAAGATGACTTTGAAGATGACGAGCTGCTCGAGATCGTGGCCGAGCCAGTGGCCGACGATGGCGATGTGCGCCACAAGAAGATCGCCGATCTGGATCTCTCCGTGCGCTCCCGCGCGGCGCTCACCACGCTGGGCATCGCCACGCTGGGTCAGCTCGCCGAGACGTCCGAGCAGACCCTGCTCGCCTGCAAGAACTTCGGCCAAACCTCCCTGGTCGAGATCAAGACCAAGCTGCGCGAGAACGGCCTGGAGCTCGCCACCTAGCCCCCCAGTCAAGGCCCCCTCTGGGCCCGAGGCCGACGATGTACGACTACCTCTGCGGCCGGCTGGTCGAACGCGGAGCCGATGAGGCCGTGGTCGAAGTGGGCGGCATCGGCTATCGCTTGGCCATCTCCGCCGCGACGGCGGCGCAGTTGCCGGCCGTCGGCACCGGCGAGGTGACGCTCTTCGCACACGATGTGCTGCGCGACGAGCGGCTGTTGCTCTACGGCTTCGCCAGCCGCACGGAGCGGGCGCTTTTTCTCAAGCTGCTCACGGTCAGCCGCATCGGCCCGTCCATCGCGCTGGCTTTGCTGTCGGCCATCGAGCCGGCCGTGCTGGCCTCGGCCGTGCGCTCCGGCGATGTGGCTGCGCTGGCGGCGGTGCGCGGTGTGGGCCGCCGCACAGCCGAGCGGCTCTGCGTCGAACTCAAGGACCGGCTGGATGAGTTCGCCGTGCTTCCCGGAACAGTGCCCGGCGCGTTGACCGACCGCCGCACGGCGCTGGCCTCGGCCCTCGTGGCGCTGGGCTATCCGCGCTCCATTGCGCGCACTCGGGCCGACACCGTTTGCGCCGCGGCCCCGGCCGAGTTGCCCATCGAGGGACTGGTCCGCCTGGCGCTGCGCGAACTTTCCAGCGCGGCTGAACACACCGAGTGAGCAGCTCTCCGGCGGCGCTGACCCTGAAGGGCGTCTCCCTGCAGGCCGGCCCCCGCCGTTTGCTCAGTGCCCTGGACCTGGTGCTGGAGGCGGGCGAGCGGCTCGTGCTGCTCGGTCCCAACGGCAGCGGTAAGTCCACGCTCATGCGCGTCCTCGCCGGCCTGGCCGAGCCGGCCGCCGGCAGCGTGCAGCGGCCCAGCGGACCGCCGGGCATGCTCTTCCAAGATGGCGCGCTCTGGGCGCACATGGATGTGCAGTCCCATCTGAGCTTCGTCGCGCCGCACGCCGACCCGGCCTGGATCGAGCGCCTGCTGGAGGTCCTTGATCTGGTGGCCCTGCGCGCGCGGCGCCCCGAAGCCCTCTCGGGCGGCGAGCGTGTGCGTCTCGCCCTGGCCCGGGCCCTGGCGCCGCGGCCGCGCTGGCTTTTGCTCGATGAGCCCCTCACGCATCTCGATGCGCAAATGACCGAGGTGCTGCGCGTCACCTTGCCGCAGCTCGTGCGCGAACTCGGCGCCACCTCCGTCACGGTCTGTCACTCGATCGACGAGCTGACGCTCTTCGGCGAACGCGCGCTCTGTCTCTCGGGCAGCGGTCCCTGGTGGCTTGGCAGCACAAGCGAAGCCGTGCTGCGTCCGCCCACGCCGATTCTGGCCGCGCTCTCCGGCAGTGGCACTCTGCTCTTTGGCCGCGCCGATGCCGGCGGCCGCGCCGAGCTCGGCCTGGGCCTTTTGCTCGCGGCCCAAACGCCCGGTCAGCGCGTCGCCGCCTTCCTCGAGGCCGATCAGGTGCAGCTCGTGCTGCAAAGCGCGGGCGCGCGCCGCGGTCAGTGGCTGGGCCCCGACGGGCGCGGCGGCGGCTGGGTGCTGGCCGAAGAGAGGCTGCTGCGCTGCCGCGTCCCTGTGAGCGGCGCCGGCGCAGCTCCGGCTCCGGGCAGCACCGTCTGGCTTGAGATTCGCGGCCAGCCGCGTGGCCTATGAGCACGCCGCGCCTCGCCGGACTGGTTCTGCTCGGGCTGCTCGCGCTGGCGCTCTGGCTCTTGTCGCGGGCCGCGCCCCGCACCGGCTCCGGCTCGACGACCGCGCTCGACCTGCCTGCAGTCGCCACCGCGCCGGCGCTCGGCGGCCCGCAGACCTGCCTGCCCTGTCACGCCGCGGTCGTGGCCGAGTGGCAGGACTCGATGCATGCGCAAGCCTTCCTCGATCCGCAGGTGCGCGCGCCGGAGCAGTCCGACAATTTCGCCAAGCAGGACTGCCTGCCGTGTCACGCCTCGCGCTCGGTCTTTGAGTTCGGCATCGCCGAGAACAGCCGCGTCATGGCGCGCGTCGAGCGCCTCGCCGATGGCGTGGACTGTCTGTCCTGCCACGGCCTGCCCGAGGGCGTGGCGGCCTCGCGCGCCGGGCTCACGGCGGCCTGCCGCCCGAGCTTTCGCGAGGAACTCGGCACGCACCAGCAGTGCTATGCCTGCCACAACCAGCACGGCACGCATGACGAGTGGCTGGCTTCACCGGCGGCAGCTCAGGGCCAAGACTGCCACTCTTGCCATATGCCGCGCACCAGCCGCAGCGACACGGAGGCCGGCGCACCGCGCGCGGGACGCAGCCATCGCTTTTTGGGCGGCCGCGACCGCGACTTCGCGCTGGCCGGCCTGGAGCTGACGCAGCGCGTGGAGGCCGGCGAGCCGCGGCGGCTCGTCGTCACGCTGGCAAATCGCTTCGCCGGCCACAACCTGCCCACCGACACGCGCAATCGCGCGATCGACCTCGTCGTGCGCTTGGAGGATGCGCTCGGCGCCGACGTGCCTGCGCCCGAGGGCACAGCCCGCGAGCCGGGCTGCGAGAGCGGCTATCAACGCCTGCGCCTGCGCAATCCCTACCGCAGTTCGGGCGACCCCAACACGCAGTTGCCCGCCGGCGAAAGCACCACTTTACTGGTGCCGCTGCCGCCGGCCGCCACGCGCGCCACCATCGAACTGCTCTACAAGCTCACCCCGATCCTGCCGGATGAGCAGGCGCACTGGCGCCACACCGTGGTCGTGGACCTGCACTAGAAAGCCGCGCCTGGGTTCGGCCTTCGCGAGAGCTTGGCCGGCTCAAGGCCCCGAACTTGCCGGTGGTCCTGGTGGGACTGCGCGCTCAGCCGCGGTAGCCGCGCACGAGCGTGTCGACGCCGCTGCGTGAGATGCGGCACTCGCTCAGGCCCAGTGCGCGCACGATTTCGTCGGGCGACAAGCTGCCGGGAGCGGATCCTCCCGGCGGCGCCGGAAAGGGCGCAGGCAGCGCGCCGGGTCCCAGTTCACGAGGCGCAATGAAGATCGCGACTTGGTCCACGACGTCGGCCGCGAGACAGCGGTTGAGGGTGTGCGCGCCGCCCTCCACCATGCAACGGCCCACGCCGCCCAGGTGCAGGTCGGCGAAGACGCCCTGCAGCCAGTCCGGTTCGCGCGGAATGCGCACGACGCGCGCGCCGGCCGCGACGAGCCGCTCCTCTTGGTGGCGCGAGGCCCCGTCCATGGCATAGATCCAGGTGGGCGTCTCCCCTGCCGTGGCCAGCAGGCGCGCCGTGAGCGGTGTGCGCAACGAGGGGTCGAGCACCACGCGCCGCAGCGGGCGCACCGGCGACTCAGGCCCGCGCGCCGTCAGCAAGGGATCGTCAGCGCTCACCGTGTTCACGCCCACGACGATGGCGTCGAGATGCGCGCGCCACTGGTGCAGCAGCGCATGACTCTCGGCGCTGGAGAGCACGGCCCGCGCGCCGGAGGCCGGCGCCAGTCCACCGTCGCGCGACATGGCCCACTTGGCGAGGACATGCGGCCGCCGGCGCGTGAAGCCGGCGCGGAAACGCGCGAGCAAGGCCTGCGCCTCCGGCAAATCAACGAGGTCGATGTGCACGCCGGCCGCCAGAAGCAGCTCCAGCCCCTGGCCCTGGTGGAGCGGATGCGGGTCGGCCGAGCCCACCACGACGCGGGCAATGCCCGCCTCCAAGACGGCGCGCGTGCAGGGCGGCGTCTTGCCCATCGTGGAGCACGGTTCGAGTGTCACGCAGAGTGTGGCGCCGCGCGCACGCGAACCAGCCTCGCGCAGGGCGTGGACTTCGGCGTGCGCTCCGCCCCAGGCGCGATGCCAGCCCTCGCCGAGCACGGCCCCCTCGTCGGGCCCCGGCCCGGCCAGCACGACAGCCCCCACCGGCGGATTGGGCTCCACTTCGAAGAGGCCGCGGCGCGCCAGGGCGCAGGCCCGCGCCAAGGCCTGCAACGTGTTCACCGGGCGGCAGGCACTGCCAGGAGCCGGCCGCGCAGTGTGAGTGACGTGGAGTGGGTGATCTCCACGTCGACAAGCTGGTCGATGAGCGGCAACTCGCCCGGAAAGAGCACCCGGTCGAAGGCCAGGTTGCGGCCGAAGAGCATGGTCGCGTCGCGCCGGCCACTGCCCTCCACAAGCACGCTCTGCTTCTGGCCAACGAGCGTGCGGTGCCGCTCCGTTTGCACCCGAGTCTGCAGCACTTGGAGTTCGAGCAAGCGCTCGTGCTTGAGCTCGTCGGGCACGTCATCGGCGAGCCGGCCCCAGGCCGGCGTCCCCGGCCGCGGCGAATAGCGGAAGACAAAGGCCTGGCTGAAGCGCAAGTCCTCCACGAGGCGCACGGTCGCGGCGTGATCGGCTGCGGTTTCGCCGGGGAAGCCCGTGATGAGGTCGGCCCCGATCTGCACGCCGGGAATGCGCTCACGCAACTGCGCCACGATCTCGCGATAGCGCTCGGCCGTGTAGCCGCGCGCCATGCGGCGCAGCACGGCGCTGCTGCCCGACTGCGGCGGCAGATGCAGGAAGAGTCCGGTTTTGGGGCAGGCGGCCATGGCCTCGATGAGGCGCTCGTCCATTTCTTCGGGATGGCTGGTGATGAAGCGCACGCGCTCCAGGCCGGGCAGTTCCTGGAGCACGACCAGGAGTTCACCGAGCGAGCGGCCCTCACGGCGTCCCCAGGCATTGACCGTCTGCCCCAGCAGCGTGACTTCGAGAACGCCGTCGCTCACCAGGCTGCGGACTTCCTCCACGATCTCCGCCAGCGGCCGGCTGATCTCCGGCCCGCGTGTGCGCGGCACGACGCAATAGGTGCAGGGTTTGTCGCAGCCGCGCATGACATTGACCCAGGCGCGTGAGCGCGCCGGGCGCGCGGAGAGATCGCGCTGCTCGCTGACCTGATCGCTGCCGTCGACAGCCAGCACGCGCACGTGCTCGGCGCGCACGCGGTTGAGCAGGCCGGCCACGCCGGGGAAGTCGCGCGTACCGGCCACAAAGTCCAGCGCCGGCCAGCGGTCCAGCAGGGCCTGCCCCTCGCGCTGCGCCATGCAGCCGAGCAGACCCAGGGCCAGTTCGGGCCGGCGCCGCTTGAGCTCGCCCAACTCACCCAGATGGCTGCGCACGCGCTGTTCGGCCTGATCGCGGATGGCGCAGCTCACCATGAGCACGGCATCGGCCTCTTCGTCGCGGTCGGTGAAGTCGTAGCCGGCCTTGCGCAGCGCGCCGACCATCAGCTCGGCGTCCAGCTTGTTCATCTGGCAGCCGAAGACCTCCAAGAGCACCCGCGGGCCCCCGGCCATGCCGGCCGGCGGCGGGCTCAGGACGGCGTCGTTCATGCCGGCCGCGCCCCCAGGATGGACTTGGCGCCGCAGCGGGCGAGCTTCACGGCGGCTTGGTGAGTGGAGGGCACAGGACCGTGCATTGTAGGAGTCGCGCTGGGCTTTACAGCCTGCACGAAAGGGCCTAAGGTTCAGCTTGTGGGTGATGTGCCGATTCGTTTCGGCGCGCTGGCCCTGGCTCTGGTCGTTCTGGGTTGCGGCGATTCGGCGCCGCAGGGCACCCCGGCGGCTTTCGAGCAGGCCTTGCAGCGCGCCCGTGCACTCCAGGCTTCGGGGGCGCCAGCGCCCGAGGTCCTGGCGGCTTTTGAGTCGGCACAGGCCCTGGCCCCCGATGACTGTGCGGTGAATCTCGCGCTGAGTCAGCTCTATCAGGAACTCAAGCTGCTCGAACCGGCCCGCGCCTGTCTCGAGCGGGCCGTCTCGGCGCGCCCCGCTGACCATAAGAACCTGCTCACACTCGCCACGCTCGAAGTGCGCGGCGGGCATCATGAGCAGGCCGAGGCGCGCCTCGTGGCGCTGCAGGGTGTCGCCGAAACGCGCGCCCCCGCCCTGCACCAGCTCGTGCTGCTGCGCGAGCAGCAGGGTCAGCTCGGCGAGGCCCTGGCATTGGCGCAGCAGGGCGCGCAGTTGCACCCCCAGCACGCTTGGCGCTTTCTGGCCTTCATTGGCCGCGTCCAGCTCGAGGAGGGCCAGCCTGCCGAGGCGCGGGCCAGCTTCCAGCGCGCGCTCGAGGGGCGCCCCGACAGCCGCGAGGCCCTCAAGGGACTCGCCGACGCCAGCCGGCGCCTGGGCGACGAGTCCACCGCGGCGCGCTGTGATCGCGCACTGCTCCTGTTCACCGACCTGAACGACAACGTCTTCATGAAGTCGGATGCCGCCGTGCTGCGGCGCCGCGCGCTGCTTGAACAGCTCGTGCAGGAGTACCCGGAGTGGATCGGTGGCTTCCGCGAGCTGGCCGATCTGGCCCTGGACGGCGGCGATCAGGCCGCCGCCTGTCGCACGATCGAGCGCCTGCTCGAAGTCCATGCGGCCCGCGTTCCGGCGCCGGATGCCGCGCAACTGCGCCAGCATTACTGCACTCAGCGGAGCTCCCGATGAAGGCCGGCTGGCCGGGCTCGGCACCGGCCTGCCTCGCGCTGCTCTGGCTGCTGGGCGGCTGCGACGAGGGCGGCGCGGAGTCCTTCGCTGGCCGCACGCCGAGCCATGGCACGGCGGCCCCCTCAGCGCTGCTCGTCGATGTGGCAGAAGCGGCCGGCGTCGAATTTCGGCACACGCACGGCGGACGCGGCGACAAGTTCCTTTTCGAGACCATGGGCGCCGGTGTCTTGGCCATGGACCTCGACGGCGACGAGCTGCCCGAGCTGCTCTTCGTGCAGAGCGGCACTCTGCCCTCCGCGGAGTTCAGCAGCGCGGAGCGCAGCTTCGCGACCCACGCCGCGCAAGCGAGCAGCCGGCTCTACCAGAACTTGGGCGGCTTTCGCTTCCGCGACGTGACCACCGGCAGCGGCCTCGACACGCCCGGCTACGGCATGGGCGTTGCTGCGGGCGACGTCGACGGTGACGGCGACCGAGACCTGTACTTCACGAACTACGGACGCTCGCGGCTCATGCTCAACGAAGGAGGGCTGCGCTTCCGCGACGTGACCATGGCCTCCGGCCTCGCCGATCCGCCGTGGACCGTGAGTGCGGCCTTCTTCGACGCGGACCGCGATGGCGACCTCGATCTCTACGCGGTGAGCTATCTGGACATGCCTGTCGCGAGCCATGTGGCCTGTGGCCCGGACCGCGAGCGCCGCACCTACTGTCACGTGGACTACTGGCCCGGGCTGGCTGACCGGCTGTGGATCAACGATGGCAGCGGCCGCTTTCACGACGGCTCAGCGGCGGCCGGACTGCCCGGCAATCTGGGCAAAGGGCTGGGCGTGGTCGGCGCCGACTTCGACGACGACGGCGATGTGGATCTCTTCGTGGCCAACGACAGTCAGGCCAATGCGCTGCTGCGCAATGACGGAGGCGGACGCTTCACCGACATCGCGCGCCTCGCTGGCCTGGACTTCAACGCGGAGGGCCGCACCGAGGCCTGCATGGGCGTCGATGCGGGCGATCTCGACGGCGACGGCGACCTGGACCTCTACACGGTGAACTTCCAGCACGAAAAGAACACGCTCTACCGCAACGACGGCGGCCTCTTTTTCACCGATGTCGGCTCACGCTCCGGCGCGGGCATGCCCAGTTTCGCAATGCTGGGCTTCGGCACGCTCGCCCTTGATGTCGAATCGGACGGCGATCTCGACCTCTATGTCGCCAACGGACACATCCTGGACAACGCCGAGGCCGTGGATGCCTCCACGAGCTTCGCCCAGCCCGATCAGCTCTACCTGAATGATGGCCGCGGACGCTTCCAGCTCGCCCCGGCCCTGTGGGGCGATGCGCTCGCCCAGCCGCGCGCCGGCCGCGGGCTGGCACGGGCAGATCTCGACCGTGACGGCGACGTGGATCTCGTCGTCAGCAACAGCGGCGCTGCGCCGTGGCTTTTGCGCAATGACGTGCCGCAGGCGCACCGCGTGCTGCTGCGCCTCAAGGGGCCCGCCGGCCGCGCCGATGCGGAAGGCGCGCGCGTGGAGATCTTCCTGGGCGAGCGGCGCCTCGTCCGCGACATCGTGGCCGGCGGCAGCTACGCCAGCCAGTCGGATCTGGAGTTGCATGTGGGCCTGGGAGAAGCCACGCAGATCGACCGGCTCGCCGTGCGCTGGCCCGACGGCCAGCGCTCCGAACACAGCGCTCTCGCCGCGGACCATCGTTACACTCTGGACTTCGGCGGCACACGCCTGCAGGCGGAACAACTGACACCGCCGCAGGCGAGCGCGCCCTCTGGAGAGCGCTGACCTGAACGCCCCTCGGCTGTGCCACGCCTTCTCCCTCTTGTGCATGCTCGGCCTAGCTCCGGCTCAGTCGGCCCCGGAACTTTGGGAACTTGGCGAGCGCGCCGCTGCACTCGCAGCCTGGGAGTCCGCGCTCGCGGCTCATCCGGGCGACGCCGAGTTGCGCCTGAACTTGGCTCAGCGCCAGATGGAAGTGGGCCGCCATGCCGCAGCGCTTGAGACCGCCGCTCCGCTCGGCGCGGAGGCTCGTGCGCTGCGCGCCACGGCCCTCTACTTGCTCGGACGCTTCGAGGAGGCCGTGCTCTTGCTGGATCCGGGCTCGCCGGACGAAGGCCTGCTGCGCGTGGACGCGCTGCTCGCACTGGGGCGCTTGGAGGAGGCCGCCGCCAGCCTGGAGCAAGCCAGCCAGGGCCTCGGCGCCAACGATCCACGCCTGCTCGGTCTGCGTGGTCGCAGCTTGGTGAGCAGCGGCCAGCACGCCGAGGCCGTGCCGCTCTTTCGCGCGGCCGTGACGGCCGACCCCCTCGATCGCCAAGCCCTCTTTGGGCTTGGGCAGGCGCTGGTGCGCAGCGGCCAGCGCGACGAGGGCCTGGCCGTCTTGCAGCAGCATCAGCGGCTGGTGCCGCTGCTCGACGAGCGGGACTTCGCACTGCAGTCCCTGGCGCTGGCGCCGCACCATGCCGGCACGCTCGCCGCCTTGGGCGACATCGAGCGGCAGCTCGGTCTCCTCGATCTTGCCGAAGCGCGCTACCGCCAGGCCGCCGCGCGCGCCACGCCGGCGGAACTCGGGCCGATCACGCTGCGGCACGCACGGCTCCTCGTGGAATCCCGGCAGGCGCGAGGCGCCGCAGTGGCCCTGCTCGAAGCCGCCTTGCTACAGCCCCTCGACGCGGACGGCACGACGCGCCTGCTCGTGCGCGCCGCCGACTTGCAGCTCGAGCTCGGAGAGGCCGCGCAGGCGGTGCAGAAACTGCAGCGTGCTGCGGCTCTGCGCCCGCAGGACACCGAGATTCAGCGCCGCTTGCGCTTGGCTGAGCAGGCGCTGCCCGGCGGAGGGAACTAGCTCATGCGCGCCGCCCGGCTCGCACTCGCCACGCTCTGGGGCTTCGTCCTCAGAGTTGGGGCCCTACGACTCGGCGCCCTGAGCCTCAGCGCCCTGGCCACCGGCTGCGCTGACTCACCAACGCCGGAGGCGGGGACCGCGCTCAACTCCACAGCTCGTACCGAGCCGAGCGGCGGCTGGTTCAGCGAGGTCTCGGCCGCCTGGGGCGTGGACTTCGTGCACGATGCTGGGCGCACACCCGAGAAGCATCTGCCGGAAACCATGGGCGCGGGCGTGGCCGTGGCCGATGTGGATGGCGACGCGGATCTCGATCTCTACTTCGTGCAAAGCGGCCCACTGCCGGTGGGCCCGGCGCCCACCGCTGCACGGCCGACGAACCGGCTCTTCCTCAACGATGGGCGCGGCCGCTTCCGCGACGCCACCGCGCAGTCCGGAGCGGCCGCGCAGAACCGCTACGGCCAGGGCGTGGCCGCCGGCGATGCCGACAACGACGGCGACGTCGACTTCTACCTCACCAACTTTGGGCCCGACGTGCTGCTGCTCAACGACGGTCATGGCCACTTCGTGGACGGCACCGCAGCCTCCGGGATCTTCGACGACCGCTGGACCACGGCCGCCACCTTCTTCGATGCCGACGGCGACGCCGATCAGGACCTCTTCGTGACCGGCTATGTGCAGATCGACGTGACGCATCCGCTCTGGTGCGGCGAGCAGCGTCCCGGCTATCGCAACTACTGTCATCCCGATGCCTACGCGGGGCTGCCGCCGCGCTTCTGGCGCAACCTGGGCGGCGGCCGCTTCCGCGACGAGACCGAGAGCGCGGGCCTCGCCACCGATCCGCGCAATCCGGGCAAGGGCCTGGGCACCATCGCCTTCGATGTGGAGCCGGACGGCGACTTGGATCTCTACGCCGCCAACGACAGCGTCGAGAACCATCTTTGGCTGAACGACGGCGCCGGAAACTTCCTCGACATCACCTTGCTCTCAGGTACGGGCGTGGATGTGCAAGGGCGCACCGAGGCGGGCATGGGCCTGGCCACCGGCGACGTGGACGGCGATCTGGACATTGATCTCTTCGTGACGAACTTCGACGACGAGTCGAACACGCTCTATCGCAACGACGGCGAGGGCTTGTTCAGCGATGTCACCATCGCCGCCGGCCTCGAAGGACCGAGCCGCATGCCGGTGGGCTTCGGCACCGTGCTGGCCGACTTTGACCACGATGGTGACCTCGACCTGGCGGTCACCAACGGCCACATCCTCGACAACATCGAGCTCTATCACGACGGCAAGACCTGGAAGCAGCGCAGCCAGTTTTTCTTGAATGATGGACACGGCCGTTTCACCGAGGCCACGCAGCAGTCCGGCGCACTCTCCGCAGAGCTCATGGTGGGACGCGCTCTGGCCTGCGGCGACCTCGACGGCGACGGCGATCTGGACCTCGTGCTTACCGAGAACGGCGGGCCGGCGCGCGTGCTGCGCAACGACGGCCCTCCGGGAGGAACTCTAGGCGGCGCGGTGCTCTTGGCCGGGCTGCCACCCGGCACGCGCGTGCTGGCGCAACTCGACGACGGCCGGCAGCTCCTGCGCGAGGCCGGCACGCAAACTTCCTACTTCGCGCCTTGTGCTGCGGAGCTGCACCTAGGACTCGCTGCCGCAGCACTCGTGGAGCTCAGCCTCGCCGTGCCGGGCCAGCCAGCACAAAGCCTGGCCATTGACCCGCCGCTGCGCGCGGGGCGCCTGACTCTGCAGTTCACGGCCGGGCGCTGGACCGCACGTCCGCGCCGCCGTTCTTCGCGCACGGCTTGCTAGACTGAGCGACTTCGCCTCCTGAAAGGCCCGCTCATGCTCAGTCTGCTGATCACGGCTCTGCTCTGCTCTCCGCTCCAGACGGCCCCGGCCGGGCCCGCCGCGCAGGCCGACCGCGTCATCGCTCGCGCCGAAGGAATCGAACTTCGCGCCAGCGACTACGGCGCGTGGCTGATTGAGCGTCGCGGCGTGGACCTCGCTCAGGACTTCATTCTCGAGGCCATCGCGATCCACGAAGCCCGTCAGCGTGGTCTATTGCCCACGGACGAGCAAGTCGCCGAGGCCTGCGCGGCCGAGCACGAGCAGATCGTGAATCGCATCTATCTCGGCGAGCTCGACAAGTACAAGGACAAGCTCAAGTGGTCCGGCTACGAACTGGAGGAGTGGCAGGCGCGTCGCCGCCAGGAACTCCCGGCCGAGATGGCGCTGGAGGCTCTGGCGCGAGCCGATCGGCCGGTGAGCGAGGACGCCATCCGGGCGCGCTTCAAGAGTCTCTACGGCGCGCGCAGCGAACTCGCTTCGGTGGAAGTGCTCTTCTTCAACACCTATCGCGACGTCACGCTCTTCACCGGCAAGCCCGACCTGCCGGCGCTGCGCCTGGCGGCTCGTCAGCGCGCCGAGGCGGCCCGCGCCGCCTTCTTGGCCGGCCGGACAGTGGCCCAGCTCCTGCCCGAGTCGGACTCCACCGGCAAGCTGCCCATCGTGGCGGGGCGGATTGAGCACTACCAGGCGAACATGCTGGGAGTCGAAGTCGAGCAGGCTGTCCAGGGCCTCGACGCTCCGGGCGAAGTCGCTCTCGTGGATGTCTTCGACGGAACCTGGGCCGTGCGTCTCGTTTCGCGTCGCACGGTGAGCTACGACGAGCTACGCGACACGCTCGCCGCCGACATCGCCCAGGGCGCCGTCACGAGTGAAGAAGCCCTCAACCTGCGCACTCGGTTGCTGACGCAGTACCGCGCCGAAGTGCTGCTGCCCTGAGGCTCAGTGCCCGGCTCCCCGGGCGCTCGGCTCCCTAGCGCGTCGCGTACCAGTCGCGCCAGCGCTTGACGGCTTTTTCGCGCTCCGCTTGCGTGGCGCGCGGATCGAAGCCCGGATCGAAGGCCGTGAGCCGCACGAGCGTCTCGGCGGCGGCCTTGCGGATACTCGCACTGGGATCGGACAGCACATCGAAGAGCGCCGGCACCGCTTCGGCATAGCCGAAGTCACCCAGCACTTGCATGACGAGCAGGCGCACGAAGGAGTCCTCGTCGGCCAGCATCGGCACGAGGTCGGGGGCCAGCGCCTTGAGGCGGCCCTTGTCTACGCGGTCCACGGCACCGAAGCGCCGCCCGGCATCGCCATCGAGCAACTGCCGGCGCAACTCCTCGAGTTCGGCCTGCTTGGTCAGGTCCACACCGGGCACTGCGGCCACCAGGCCGGTGACCTCATCGCGCTCGGCCAGACCCAGCGTCAGGCGCTGGGCCTGAGCCGCCACCATGTCGGCCAGCGCATCGATGCGCGACTCGAGCAGTTGCGCGCGATTCTCGACAAAGTTGAGCTTCTCGATGAGCGCGCCGGTTTCAGCTTGGCTGCGCGTCAGGCCTTCGATCTGCACGACGGCATGTTCGAGGCCGCGCGCAAAGTCGGCCAGCTCTGAGCGCAGGCCATCCAAGTCATCGCTCACGAAGGCCAATTGGCGGCGGATCTCATCGCGAGCCCCGGCGAGCGCCCGCAGTTCACTGTCCAGGCCCGTCAGCCGGGCCGAGTCTTCCAGGCCTTGGAGTTCGTGGCGCGTCTCGGCCTCGCCCGGGTTGCCCGCACGCAGGCCCCATTCAGCCAGGGGCACTTCACGCCAGACCACATAGGCGATGAGCGCCAGGACCAGGAGCCACAGCAGAAGCTGAGCCGAGCCGCCCGCGGCTCGCGTGGGCGCGGCAGGCGCGGCCGAGCCGGCGCCGGGAGGGATGCAGTTGCGGCAGAAGAGCTTGCCCTTGATCGTGGTGACCTGCCCGGCCTGGATGTCCACCAGGGGGATGCTCTCGTTGCAGGCGTCGCAGAAGTAGATTCTCATCGACAGCCTCCGAGATACGGGCCGCTGTGCCGCACACGTCGCGGCTGGCCGGCTTGCGGAGTCCCTCCGATCGTCCCTAGAATCCTGTGAAGCGAGCGCGGGCGCACGCCACCCGGCTCGGCCGTCGGCGCCCACCGCCGGCGCATCGCGCCACTGTAGCGCACGCTCACGGCCCGATCATGACGACACCGCCCGACAGCCCGCAGGAGCGCCCGACCACGGCCAGCCGCCGCTTGGCTCACGCGGGTTTGGCCTTCGACAGCGCCATGCTTGAGGCCCAGTTCGAGCGCGAGCCGGAGAATCTCGAAGTCCTCGCGGCCCTCGCCGAAACCTGCACCCGCTTGCGGCGCTACCGGCGCGGCCTGGAACTGGACACGCTGCTCGTCGCACGGCAGCCCGAGCAGCCCACCTTCCGCTACAACCTGGCCTGTTCGCTGGCGCTCCTGGGCCGGCTGGAAGAAGCTCAGGCCCAGCTCCTGGCGGCGGTCGAGCACGGCTACCGCGACTTCGACCACTTGCAGCGTGATCCCGACCTGCGCCGCCTGCGCGCCGCGCCCGGCTACGCCGCCTTTCGCGAGCGCCTGCAAATCCTGGGGCTGTCGCGCCGCGAGCCGCCGCCTCCGGGCTGAACTGCTCATCCCAGCCAGCCCTTCGCCAGCCGCTGCCAGAGTGCCAGCAAGGTGAGCAAGGGAGCCAGCACGGCGAGCGCGCAGAGCAGCACTTCGCGCCACGAAGCAGACCCCAGCGCGACCTCGGCGCCGGACTTGGCCAAGTTCAGGGCCGGCGGGCTGGCCTCGTGGCCGCAGCCTGGGCAGAACAGCCGCCCGGCGGGAATCGCGGTGCTGCATGAGGGGCAGGGCGCGCCGGGATCCAGCGGCTCATCCCGGCCGCAGGCCGGGCAATGGCGCAGTTCGAAAGGCAGTACGTCACCGCAGCCGAGGCAAAAGCGCACGCGCTCACCGGCTGCGGACGGCTCGTGCCCTGGAGACTGCGCCATGTCGCACGACGATAGCGCCCGGCTGGTGCACGTAACAGGATCGGGGCGGGCCGAGCCGCCGTGCGCGACCCGCTGCCGTAGCCAAGCGGCCTGCCACCTTGGTATGGAATGGCCATGAACAAGACCGCACTGGTCGAAGCGGTGGCTCGTCAGCTGGGGCAGGGCACGAGCAAAGCTCAGGCGGCACGCGCCGTCAAAGCGGTGCTGCTGGCTATGTCGCAGGGCCTGTGCCGCGACCGCTCCATCTCGCTCTCGGGCTTCGGCACCTTTGAAGTGCGCCGGCGCAAGGGCCGCACGCTGCGCAACCCGCGCACGGGCAAGCCGATGCGCATCCGCGCCACGCAGCGCGTGGCCTTCAAGGTCGGCAAGGCGCTCAAGGGTCAGCTCTGAGCGGAGGCGGCGCGGCGCAGCACGCGCCCCCCGCCCAGCACGCGCGCCTCGTCGTAGAAGACCGCGTACTGACCCGGCGTCACGGCATCGGTGGGCGCCTCGAAGTGCACGCGCACTCCGCGCTCAGCCTCCGCCGGTTGCAGCCGCGCCGGCACGGCGCGATGGTGATGCCGAAGCTGCACGAGCACGGCGAGCGTGCCAGTGGAACGCAGCGCCTGCGCTGCGGCCCCGTCCAGCCAGTTGACGGCGCCAACCTCGCAGACCGACTGCAAAAGTTCCGCGCGGCTCCCCACCGTGATCGCACCGCTCTCGGCGTCAATGGCGGTCACATAGCTCGGCTCGGCCCGGGCCAGCCCCAGGCCGCGCCTCTGCCCCACCGTAAAGTTGGCGATGCCCTCGTGCCGGCCCAGCACGGCGCCGGCCGCATCGTGAATCTCACCCGGCGGACCGGCGTCGCCGCGCCGCTCGCGCACGACGGCGCGGTAATCGCCCTGCGGCACGAAGCAGATCTCCTGGGAGTCGGGCTTGTCGGCCACCGGCAGAGCCAGCCGACGCGCCGCAGCACGCACCTCGGCCTTGGTCCAGCTGCCGAGTGGAAAGCGCGCGCGGCGGAGCTGCTCGGGCAGAAGGCCGTGCAGCAGATAGCTCTGGTCCTTGCCGGGATCACGGGCCCGTAGGAGCGCCTCGCCCTCGCGGCGGGCGTAGTGGCCGGTGACGACGTCGGCGCAACCCAGGTCGTCGGCCAGCCGCAGCAGTTCGCCGAACTTCAGGTCCTGATTACAGACGATGCAAGGGTTGGGCGTCAGCCCGGCGGCGTAGTCGGCCGCGAAGGCCTCGATGAGCCGCGCGAAAGGGCGGGCCAAATCCTGGACGTAGAAAGGAATGCCCAGGCGGTCAGCCACCGCGCGCGCATCGCGTGCATCGCCGAGTGAACAGCAGGAGCGCGCCGAGCCCTCACCGAGCGCGCCGCTCGAAACGCCGTTGCGCATGAAGACGCCCACCACGGACTCGCCCGCCTCCGCCAGGAGCGCGGCGGCCACGGAGCTGTCCACACCGCCGCTCATGGCCACGAGAGTTCGCTGGGTTGCCGTCATGCGGCGGCATTATGGCGTGGCGAGCCCGCGTTGTGCCTCGCCGAGTCGCCCGTCTATCATGCGCCCTTCCCTCGCCGCCTTTGGATCGCCACGCCCCCATGCCAACGCTTTCGCTCACTCACCTGCTGCCCGACTCCGCGCTGCTGCGCCTGGCTCTCCAGGAGGGCGAAGCACCAGGCCTGAACCCGAACCTGAACTTTCTGATCATGCTCGGCGGCCTGGGGCTCATCTTCTGGTTCGTGCTCATCGGCCCGGAGCGCAAGGAGAAGAAGCGCAAGCAGGCCATGATCGAGGCGCTCCAGAAGAACGACAAGGTTCTGCTGACCTCGGGCCTCTACGCGACGATCGCCGCCGTGAGTGAGTCGGACCTGACCGTCAAGTTCGACGACGGCAACACGCGCGTCCGCGTCCTGAAGTCGGCCATCGCCACGGTGCTCGACGCCGACGAGGCCTCGGGCGCGGCGGAGAAGCGCTGAGCGCCGGCATGAGCGAGGCGCCCCACGTCCGCGGCCGCGCGGCCGAGGCCGCTGCGCGCTCGGCCCTCGCGGCGGCCGGCTTCACCATCATCGAGAGCAACTTTCGCGTGCGGGGCGCGGAGCTCGATGTGATCTGCCGCGACGACGAGGGCCTAGCCTTCGTCGAAGTCCGTGCGCGGCAGGACGGTGATGTCGAACCCTCGGCCACCATCTGGCCGCCCAAGTTCCGCGCGCTCTTGCGTGGTGCACGCGCCTGGCTGGCGCGGCATGGCCAGGGCCACGCCGAGTGGCGTTTCCTCGTCGTGGCCGTGCTGCTCTCTCCCGAGGGCCGGCCGATCAGCACGGAAATCATCGAAGACCCCTTCGCCCACCTTCCGGAGTTCCACCGTGGCGACCCCTAAGCTTTCGCTCCTGCTCACCGCTCTCGGCACGCTGCTGGCCACGGCCCCCGCCTGCGGGGCTGCACAACAGGGGGCCCGCACGGCCACCGCCACGGTCACGCCCCTCGCCGCGCCGCTTGCGTTCGCGCAGCCAGCCCCCGGTCAGCCATCCTTCGCGCAGCCGCGGCTCGTGCTGCCGCGCGGAGACTTGGCGAAAGAATGTCAGGAGCGTCGCGCGCGACTCGCCGAGCAGCTTGGTCCGGGCGTCATCTGGGTCTCGGCGCGCAGCGGCGCCGATCTCGACCGCTTTTTCCAGGACGACGATTTCTACTACTTGAGCGGCGTAGAGATTCCCGACATCGCGCTGGCCCTGCATGTGGACGCCAGTGGCCGCCTGGCCGACGAGGTGCTCTTTCTGCCGGCGCACGATCCCAACTTCGAGGTGTGGAACGGCGCGCGCCTCTCGCCCGGCCCCGCGGCCGAAGACGTCACCGGTTTTCGGCGCACCATGCCCTTGGAAGCACAGAAGACCATCCTCGCGGAGTGGGAGCCCACCACGCTCCACATGCTCGGCGAGAGCACGCTGCCGATTCCCGACACGCTCACGGCCCAGAGCACGCCCCTGCGGCGGGCCCTGTCGGCGCTGCGCCTGGTGAAGTCGCCCTACGAGATCGACTGCCTCACCAATGCGATCGAGATCACCTGCGCCGCGCTGCGCAATGCGCTGCCGGCGGTGCGACCGGGCGCCTTCGAGTACCAGCCGCAGGGCGCCATGGAGGGCGGCTTTCTCTCCTTCGGCGCCGAGCGTCCGGGCTTTGCTTCGATTTTCGGCTCGGGCCCCAACTCGGTGACGCTGCACTACAACGCCAATCGCCGGCAGATGCAGGACGGCGAACTCATCGTCATGGATGTCGGCGCCAAGTACCGCTACTACTGCGCGGACGTCACGCGCACCGTGCCGGTCAACGGCCGCTTCACGCCGCGCCAGCGGCAGGTCTACGAACTGGTGCTCAAGGCCCAGACCGCCGCCTTCGAAGCGGCCCAGCCGGGCGTCACCATGAAACAGCTCGACACGATTGCACGCCAAGTCATCAACGAGGGCGGCTTCGGGCCGGACCGGCGCTACTTCAAGCATGGCCTGGGCCACTGGATCGGGCTGGATGTGCATGACGTCGGCGGCGGCGCGCCGATCGTTCCGGGCACGCTCTTCACCATCGAGCCTGGCATCTACATCGAAGAGGAAGGCCTCGGCGTGCGCATCGAGGACGACTACCTCATGACCGAGACCGGCGCCATCAAGCTCTCCACCGGCATTCCCAGCGATCCCGACGAACTTGAGGCGCTGCTGCACGGCTCATGAAGCTGCGCGGCAACATCCTGCCCTTCGTCCTCGTCGAGGGACTGCTGCTGCTGGCCCTGGTCGTGCCCATCGTGCATGCGCGCTCCTTCAGCGAGCGCCTGCGCTACACGGCCGACAGTCCGCTGCTGCCCGCTTCGGCCCCGGACGAAGGGCAGTACATCCTGCTGCGTTCGCTGGTCATGGTGCTGGCGCTGCAGGCCTGCTTCGCGCTGCGCGACCTGTACCGCTGGAGCGTCATCACGCGGCCGCAGCTCGCGATCATGCGCTTGGTCGAAGGCGTGGCCACGGCCCTGCTCGGGCTGCCGCTCTTGCACTATCTCTTCGGCGTGGCCGATACGGCCTTCGAGCTGAACGGGCGGCTGCGCCGGCTCCAAGTGCACCCCATGCTCTTGCTCGCGGCCATCGGCGCCTGCTTCCTTTTGGCCTACGGCCTGCGCATGCGCTGGCCACGCTGGCTGCGCCGCGCGCGGCTCGGCGACCGGCTGCTCATCGCGGGCAGCAGCCCCACCGTGGATGTCATCGAGGAGGAGTTGCGCCGCCGCAAGGACCCCGGCCTGCAGCTGCTGGGGCATTTAGAGGATCGCGATCCGCCGCCCCCGCACCGCCGCCACCTGGGCCGCTGCGACGACGTCGCGCGAGTCGTGTCCGAGCACGGCGTGCAACTCCTGGTCGTCGATCCGGGCGCGCGAATTCCCAGCGAGGCACTCTTGGCCGTGCGTTTGGACGGTGTCACCGTGCAGGACGCGCCGAATTTCTACGAGCGCCTCACCGGCCGGCTCTCCGTCGAGAACCTGTGCGGGCTGAGCCGCGGACTGGGCGGCGCGAGCGAGCCGGGCACCACCTACCCACTGCTGCAGCGTGTGCTCGATCTCGTCGTGGCCTCTCTGGGGCTGCTGCTCGCGCTGCCGCTCTGCCTGCTGGTGGCTGCCGCCATCAAGCTGGAGTCGCGCGGACCGATCTTTTACCGGCAGGAGCGCGTCGGCCGCGGCGGACGGAACTTCATGCTGACCAAGTTTCGCTCGATGCGCGCCGATGCCGAGGCTGCCAGCGGGCCCGTCTGGGCTTCAGGCGACGATGCGCGCATCACGCGCGTCGGACGCTGGCTGCGCCGCTTGCGGATCGACGAGATACCGCAGCTCACCAGCGTGATCCTGGGCGATATGAGTCTGGTCGGCCCGCGGCCCGAGCGTCCCTTTTTCGTCGAGGAGCTGCAGCGCCGTATCCCCAATTACGCGCTGCGCCACGCCGTGAAGCCGGGCGTCACCGGCTGGGCCCAGATCAACCACAGCTACGGCAGCTCCGTGGACGACGCCTTCATCAAGCTGCAGTACGACCTCTGGTACATCCGCGAGCGCGGCCTGGCGCTCGATGCGGCCATCCTGCTGCGCACCGTCAAGGTTGTGGTTCTGCAGCAGGGCGCGGTCTAGCCCGCTGCCCGGCGGCCTTCAGTCGGGCAGCGCCTTGGCGATCGCACGGATCGTCTCGGGCTCCAGCAGATCGAGTTGCTGCAGGAGCACGCGATCGCGGCGCAGGCCCAGTTCGGCGAGCGGACGTGCGCCCGGCCAGGCTGCCGTGTCGAGCAGGCGCAAGAAGTCGGCCAGCAGCGCCGCGTAGGCGCGCGCGTGCGGCTCGTCGTCGCCAGCCGCCGGCGGCAAGTAGTGGATGGACTCGGCCAGCACGACGCGCGGATCGCGCGCCTCGCGCAGCGCCTGCACCTGCGCCCGCCGCTCGATCTCCGCGCGCACGGAGCTGGGCAAGAGTCCGGCCGAGAGCAAGCTGCCCACCTGGCTGAAGGCGCTCTGCCGCACGAAGCGCTGGAAGTCGACAATGTGCTGCCGCTCATGTTTGGAGAGGGCATCCCGCAGGAGTGGCAACAGCTCGCCGCCGCCCTGCTCTCGCGCGAGGTCCAGCAGGCGCTCGGCCACATCGAGCGGCTCGTTGAGCGCGCGGCGCGCGGCCAGCGTATCGGCCGGCAAGGCCGCACCACGCGGCAGCCGCGGCGGCTGTCCGCCCGCAGCGCCCGCCGGCGCGTCGCGCAGTCCCTCGACATCCAGATAGACCGTGCGATCAATGCCGGCGCCCGTGATCCCGGCGCCGAGGCTGGCGGCGAAGCCCAGTACGCGCTGCCTGCGTACGAGACACTCCTCATAGAAGCCCAGCCCGTCCGGCAGGTCCACCTGCCGGCACTCTAAGCGGTCGTACCAGACGAGTTCGGCCGGGTGCGCCAGGGCCTGCCCGCCGAGAATCAGCGCTTCGGGAAAGTCCTGCTGCAGCGAGGCGACTTCGAGCAGTTCGCCGTAGATCCCGTAACTGCGGCGCGGCAAGCTCGACAAGAGCGGGATCTCCGGCAGACCGTCACGCACCAGGCCGGCGGCAGACTGGTCGAGCCAGGTCAGAAACGCACTGAGCTCGCGGGAGTCCCCCTTCAGGTGGTCGGCGTAACTCTGCCGCGCAGCAAGATTCCATTCCTCGGCAAGCCGCCGCGCGAGCAGGTCGGGCCCGCGGAATCGAGCCGGGTCTGCCTCCAGGCGTTCCTCGAGCGACTCGGCCCTGGGATTCAGGCCCAGGCGCCCATCCCAGCGGCGCAGCGCGGATTCCTCCAGGGCGCCGGGCGAGCTGAGACTCGCCAGCAGAGTGCGCGCCTCCAGCAGCCGGCCCGCGCGCGCGGCCAGGATCGCCAGCAAGCGATCCCTTGCACGGAGCATATGTGGCCCCACAATGGGCACCGATCGCAACGTGAAGTCCACTTCGGCTTCCCGTTCCTCGGAGGGCTGAGCCAGCAGGCTCTCCTCGAGCAGCCTCAAACTCGCAGGAACCGCCCGGCCCTCGTGCAGATCGTCCAGGACCCCACGGATTGCCGCCTCGTGACGTCCGGTGAGGCGCACGAGCCAGCGCTGGAGCAGGCGGAGCCGCACACTCTGTGGTCCCGCGCGGAGAGCGGCGGCGAGTTCCTCCTCCGCGCGCTGAAACTCCTGGACCTGCAGGAGCCGCTCAATTTCCAGCGCGAGGGCTTCGAGCGCACCAGGGCCCGGTCGCAGCTCCAACGTCGCGCCCGCTGCACGGCGGGAATTCTCCGGTCCGCGGCGGGCCAACTCGAGCCAGTGGGCCGGCGACTCCGTGGACGCCGCCTCGGCAGCGAGCAAGCGCGCCACGGCGACCTCTTCGGATGCATCAAAGCGGGCTTGCAGCCAGTCAGGGGATTGCGGCTCCGCGACCAACTGCCAGAGCACCGCAGCGCGTCCTTGCTCGGCCGAGGCGATGTCCCACTCAGCTCGCAGGCGCAGGTCGGCGTGGCTGATCAGCGAGTGCTGTGTACGAGCCGCTTCGACATCGCCGCACTGCAAGGCCGCCCAGACGCGCTCCGTGAAAAAGTCGTCCGGCTCGGTTCGCAGCGGCAGCGGAGCCGAGCAAGCTCCGAGGGCGCCGGCCAACAGCACAGCCTCAAGAAGCAGGAGTCGGCCGCGCGCTCCAAGCACGGGCCGCGACGCGCTCCGGACTTGGTCCTCCAGGGCATCGTGCAGCCGCCCGGTCCATGCCCTCAGGTTCATTTCAGTAACCTATTGCTATTTAATGCTTTAAATCTGTTCGTTGAATGTTTGGCTGCCCGCCAAGGCCATGGCGAGGCCCTTGGCCGCCTCAGGACCCCTCCAGGTTCAATGCCAGCAGACAGCTCTAATGTCATTGAATACAACTGGTTACATCCTCGGAACGCCACCGCCGATTCATTGGCACGGCAGTTGATAAGGGGAATGCTGCCGAGGATTTTTCGGATGCTCAATCCGGCGGAGCGCTCGGGATCGGGCCTGGGCACCGCACTACGGATTGTCGGGAGGAGGATAGGGTCGGCTCCGTTCGACGGAGCCGGCCCTATCACTTTTTTCGGAGCGCAGAGGCAGGCCTCGCGATGCTGATCCTCAGCTTGCTCCGCTACGCCCTGCTCTGGGCAGTCATCCTGGGCTCGGCGCGCTTCGCCTGGATGAGCAGTGCGGCGGCGACGGCTTACGACCACCGGGTGCCCTGGGGCGTCATGAGTTGCGCGCTGGCCTGGGCGGTCGGCCAGTTCCTTGTGGCCGGCTTGCGGCGGCTCGATCGGGAACGTTGGCAAAGTCTCGACGCCACGCGGCAGGCTTTGGCGGCGCTCGTCACCGTCCTGTGCATCGCCGCACTGTCCCACGTGGAAGGGCATGTGTCGATCCGAGTCCTGCGCGACGAGGCGGCTCCTCTCACGCGCTGGCTCTACCTGCTGGTTTGCGCCCTCACTCCGCTCTGGCTGTCTCTGTCAGCGCGCACGGCCAGCGCGGGCTGGCAGTTGCTGCTCATCGCCATCGCGGCCACTTCGCTCTCGGGGGCGCTGCTTTTTGTGCCAGCGCCCTTTGCGGTGGGCCTGGCGCTCACGGCCCTCGCCTTCCAGCTCGATCCGCAGCACCTGCGGCTGCCGCGCCGCCCGGCCCTGCTGGCGCTGCTCGTCTTCTTGCTGCTCGTCGGCGCCGCGAGCTTCTTGGGACACAGCCCTCTCGCGGCGCGAACCGCTCTGCTCTGGGTACTGGCCTTCAGTGTGCTGGCCTTCGCGCTCGCCATGCAGGCGCGGGACGAGCGCGCCTGGCGGCAAGTCACCGGCACGCTGGTGGCCACCGCCGCCGTCATGGCTGGCTGCGCCGCTCTGGTCACGGCCTTTCTTGCCGAAGAGATCGCTCTCGAGCCCGCGCTGCGCACGCGCCTCTACCTTTTCCGCCAGCACCCCAACTTCCTGGCGCCCTTCTTCGGTTCGCACGCCCTGCTCGCCGTGGGACTCGGCCTGACCGCGCGCCGCTGGCTCGGACGCGCGCTCTGGCTGCTCGTCGCTCTGCTGCTTATGGCGTGCACGCGCATGACGGGCTCGATGACCGGCCTGGCTTCGATGCTCGGCGCCCTCGCAGCGCTGCTGGTGCTGCTGCTCGTCGCGCGGCGTGCGCGGCACTTGGCCTTCGGTCGCCGCTTTGCCTTGGCCGGGCTGCTCATCGTGCTGCTGAGTGGCGCCACACTGCTGCTGGCCGGCGACCGGCTGCAAGACTTCGTCGAAGCCCGCATGGGCCGCTTCGCGGCCAGCAAAGACTTCCGCGCGGATGCCTGGCGTAACAGCCTCTCCGTCATCGCCCAGCATCCCTGGCTGGGCGTCGGGCCGGAGACCTTCCTCGCCTTGGAACGCTTCAGCCCGGGCAGCCGCTACTTCAACGCTCCCGAGGCGCCCCACCCTCACAATGTCTTCCTCTATGTGGCGCAGTCGGCGGGGCTGCCCGCGCTCGTCCTCGCGCTGGGTTGGATCACGGCCATGCTCCTGGCGCTTTGGAGGCGCGCTCTGCTGGCGGCGCGACTGGGCCCGGCGCCGCCGGGTAGCACGCCATCACTGGTGCTGCCGATTGCTTTGCTGGCCGGCAGCCTCTGCCTGCTCGCGGCCGGACTGGCCGATCTCGGCATGTCGCAGCTCACTTTGCTGCCGGCTCCGCTCTTCCTGTTCGCCGGGCTGACGTGCAGCGCGAGCCCCTCTTCTGAAAGCCGCCGCGTACCGCTGCGCGCCTGGCTCTGGGCCGGCGGACTCGTGGTGTGCTTCATTCCCTTCGCGCTGCAGCCCTTGCGTGCACTCGGTGCACTCCAGCAGGCCCGCCTGCTCTCCTACGAAGCCGGCCTGCGCGGCAACGACGCCGTGCTCCAGGCCAAGTCGCGGGCCGCGGCCCAGCGCGCGCTGTCGCTGGATCCGGCCACTCCCGAGGCGCACGAACTCCTGGCGCGCTGGCTGGAGAGCACGCCCGGTGGCTTTGGCCCGGCGCGCGACGTGCTCTTGGATCTCATCGCGCTGGCTCCGGGCGACGGCAAGTCGCACGGCGTGCTGGCGCAGCTCTATCTGCGCAACGGGATGATGAATGAAGCGCTCACGGAACTGGAGCGCGCGCTCGCGGATCCGCAGGGCAGCCCCAAGACGAACCGCGACCGCGCCGACCGCATCTGGTGCCTGGCGCAGCTCGGACGCCGCGACGAAGCCCTCCAGGCCCTGGTCGATGCGCTGTATTTAGGCGCCGGAGTGCTCGCCGAGATCCGTTGGATGCCGCCGGCGGCGCCGCACTATCGC
This sequence comes from Planctomycetota bacterium, assembly GCA_052387675.1. Lineage (GTDB taxonomy): Bacteria > Planctomycetota > B15-G4 > B15-G4 > B15-G4 > JBQTIY01. The sequence goes on from JBQTIY010000002.1 coordinate 334,255, forward strand.
ATTGCGATGAGCGGCTCGACGCGCGAGCGGCCGCTCGAACTCATCGAAGCCCTGGACATCCTCTTCGCCCGCCGCGTCACCGAGCAGCTCGCCGGCCTGCCGGTAGGACGCGCCTTCTGGATGGACACCTACCGCTCCTTCCGCGTGGCGGGCCGCGATGATCGCGCGGCCGCCGTGCTCGACTGGCTCGAGGCTCATCCCGAGAGCCTCGTCGAGAACTGGACCATCGCTGCCGAGCGCGGCGAGCTGGCCCTCAGCGCCGGCGACGAGAAGCTGGCCGTCGAGCTCTTTGAGCGGGCCGCTTCGCTCTCGAACAATGCCTACTACCTGCAGCGCGTGGCGGAAGCACAGCGCACGCTGGTCCCGGCCGCCGACGCGCTCCAGACGGCGCGCGCCGCGCTCGCGCGCGGAAGCGAGATCCTCGATCTGCCGACCGCCTTCCACGAGAATCTGCTCTCCCAGGCCCAGGCCGAACTCGGTCAGCAGCGGCCGGGTGCCGCCGCGGCCCTGCTGCGCCGCACGCTGCTCTTCCACGACGATCTCTTGGAGCGCGCGCGCCTGCTGCTGCGCATCGCCGAGCTGCACCGCGAGGCCGGCGAGCACGGCCTGGCGCTGGACGCCGGCCGGGAGGCCCTGCAGCTGCTCGCGGCCAAGCCCTACCCATGGGCCAGTCTCGTCGAGGGCCTGACCGACTCGCTGCCGGCGCGCCTCTGCCGCCTCATGACCGCCAGTTGGTCGGATCTGGGTTACGACGCCGAGCGCCAGCAACGCGAGGCCTGGTCGCTGCCCCAGTATTTCTCGGCGCGCGAAAGCCCCTCGCTCTTCCGCCTCAGGCTCGCGGCCAGCTTGGGCCGCGTGGACCATCTGCTGCGTGAGGCCGAGCTGCGGCTGCTCGACGATCAGTACCACCTGCCCGCGCTCTGGGCCCGTCTTCAGGCGCTGGAAGCGAGCGGCCGGCACTTCGAACTGGCCGGGGCGATGCGCGATCTCGCCGAACGCTACGGCCGGGTCGAATCGGCGCACGTGCAGTTTGAGCGGCGCGTCGAGGCCATGCGCGCGCGCCTCGACGACCCGCAAACGCTCAACGATCCCGAGGCCTGGCGCGAACTGGCCCTGCTGAATCTGCTGCGCGGCCGCTATGCCGACGCACACGGGCTCTTCGAGTCGGCGCGCGGCCTGCTCGAGGATGATCCCGAGCGCGAGGCCGAAGTCTGCGGCTGGCAAGCCACGGCGGCCTTCCTGGCCGGCCGGCCGACCTTGGCGCGCGAGGCTCTGCAGCGGGCCGTGAGTCTGCTGCCTCAGGACGCGCTCTTGGCTCTGCGCCTCAGCGTCATTCCGCCCGATGTCATCGACACGCCCCTCGGCGCAGAGGCACCGCGATGACGCCTCCGCCCTGGACCACCCGCGACCGGCTCCTGGCGCTGATCGTCTTCCTGGTGGCGCTCGCGCTGCGCGTGGCCTACATCCACGAGTCGGAAGCGCAGCTCGGCCTCGACGTCAGCCGGCTCACGCAGACGGACAACCATGTCTTCGCGGCCTGGGCGCGCCAGATCGAGGGCGGCGATTTGCTCTGCCGCCAGCAGCCGCATGCCTATCACCTCTGGACGCGCGATGTCGCGCCGGAAGGCCGCTGGCTGGAGTGGTACGGCGGCGAACTCACCTACCACCAGGCGCCGCTCTATCCCTACTTCGTCGCGGCGGTCTACGCGCTCTTCGGCTACACGCAAGAGATCGTCGGCTACGCGCAGGCCGTGCTCGGGGCGCTCACCTGCCTGCTCACCTTTGTGCTCGCGCGCCGGCTCATCTCGCCGCTGGGCGGCTTTCTGGCCGGCCTGCTGCTGGCCTTCATGGGCGCCTTCTATTTCTATGACGCCTGGATTTTGCGGGACGGCCCCCTCGCGCTGCTCACCGTGATCATGGCCTTGACGGCCGAGTCGGCTTACCGCCGCGACCGGCCGCGCGACTGGCTGATCGCCGGCGCAGCCGTGGGCCTCTTCACGCTGGCCAAGGAAACCGGACTGCCGCTGCTGGCTCTGGGACTACTGGCCCTGGCCGTGCAGCGCTGGCGCCGCCCCGCAGCGCTGCTGGCGGCCGCCGCGCCGCTGCTGCTGGGCTGGGCGCTCGTCACGACGCCGGCCTTCGTGCGCAACGAGATCGTGGGTGCGCCCACTTTCAAGCTCAGCACGCGCGGGCCGGAGGTGTTCGTCACCGGCAACGCCGCGGGTCAGGATGGCGTCGGCTGGGATCCGCCGGCGCGCACGCTGCGGCACATTCTCATGGCCAGCAACTTCGAGATGCTGCCCACCATCGGGCTCACTCTGGCCACACACCGCGCCGAGCCGGCCGCCTATCTCGAGCTGCTTTGGCACAAGACCTGGGCTTACTTCAATGACTACGAAGTGCCCAACAATGTGAACTACGAACTGCACCGCGCCCACCTGCCCACGCTGCAGTGGGGCTTCGTCTCCATGGGCTTCCTCTCGTCGGCGGCCTTGCTCGGCCTGCTGCTAGCCCTGCCGCGGCGGCGCGAGTTCGCCGTGCTTTATGCGCTCTTCTTCGCCCTGGCGGCTTCGGTCATTTCGCTCTACATCCTCGGCCGCTTCCGCCTGCACGTCCTGCCGCTCTTCGCCGTCTTCGCCGCCTTCACCCTGGATTGGGCGGTGCGCTCCCTGCGCCAGCGCCGCCTGATCTCGCTGGCGCTGGCCGGCCTCGTCTTCAGCGCACTGCTGGCTTTCACAGCCCGCCCGCCCGGCGACGAGATCAACGAGTCCAACCGCGACGCGGGCCTCATGCTGCAGCTCGTCAAGGCCGGCAGCTTCGAGAAGGCCATGCGCTTCCGCGACCGCATCGCCTCGAATGCCACGGTGCTCCTGGAAGACCAGCCGGACGGCGCCAGCGGCCTGGTCGCGCAGCATCGCGAGAATGTGGCCCGCAAGCTCGGCGCCATCCAGGAGGCCTTCGTGCACTTCGACGAAGCCCTGCGCTGGGCTGCGGACTCCGCCGAGCGGCATCTCCATGTGGGCCGCGGTTACGCCGCGCTCTTGCCCATCACCAAGCGCGGAGAGCGCATCGAGTTCGGCATGCTGGCGCGGCACGAGTTCGAGCAGGCCATCACGACCGCTGAGCAGATCGAGGGCGCCTATCTGGGGCTGGGCGCAGTCAGCTTCGAAGAAGGCCTGCTGGGCCAGGCCTACGCCTACTTCCAGAAAGAACTCGAACGTCGGCCCGACGCAGGCCAGGCGCATCTGGCCGTCGGGCTCATCCTGCGCACCTGGCAGCGGGACGTCGAAGCGCTGCAGTCCTTCCGCCGCGCCATCGACCTGGGGCTGCAGAATGCGCTGCTCTACGTCTACGCGGCCTACATCGAGATCAACCCCGCGCACCGTGGCGCTCCCCTGCTGCGCCTCGGCAGCGAACCCCATCCGGTCTATGATCCCGAGCTTGCGCTGCGCCACGCGCGCCGCGCCCTGGAACTGGAACCCAGACACCCCATCGTGCGCGAACTCGCCGCCTACGTGCTCTACGCCAACGACCTGTTCGACGAGGCCGTGGCCCTGCTCGACGAGCTGGGCCGCGAGTTTCCCGAGCGCGCTGCCGAGTTCCGGCAACGCGCCGACGCCTTCCTCACGGTCAAGGCCGAAAAGGACGCCGCGCGATGAGAGGCTGGCCCCGCGCCGCGCAGATCACCCTGGGGCTGCTCCTCTCCTGCAGCGCCGGCTGCAGTGAGCAGGCGCCCGCGGTCGATACGCGACCCGACCTCATTCTCGTCGTGGTCGACACCTTGCGCGCCGACCGGCTGAGCACCTACGGACACGCGCGGCCCACCTCGCCCAACCTCGACCAGCTTGCAGCGCGCGGCGTCGTCTTCGAGGATGCCACCGCGCAGTCTTCGTGGACGCTGCCTTCGATGACCTCGCTCTTCACGGGGCGGCATGTCTTCGTCAATGCCGAGCGCCTGCCTGATGGAGTGCCCGCGCTGGCCGAGCGCCTCGCGGAGGCCGGCTACGACACCGCCGCCTTCATCGGCAACCCGGCCGTGTCGGCCGCACGCGGCTTCGACCGCGGCTTCGCCACCTTCATCGGCCGTGAGCAAACCGGCAACGTGACCTGGACCGCTCCCGACCTGCAGGCCGCGCTCGAGGGCTGGCTCGCCAAACGGCCGCGCGACGGCCGGCCGCTCTTCCTCTACCTGCACTTCATGGATCCGCATTTTCCGTACGCGCCGGTCGCACCAGAGACCCTGCCCGGCCAGGTCACGCTGCGCGATGACACGCTGGCGGCCTGGGTGGCAGCCGTGACCGCGGCCAAGCCCGGCTCGCCGCTCTACGACACGGTAGACCAAGATCGCCGGCACATCCTGGGCCAGATCGACGCCTACGACCGCGAGATCGCCACCATGGACAGGGTGCTCGCCGAGATCCTGGACCGTCTGGCCGCGCTGCGCGGCAGCGGCGCGGCCGGTGGCCGGCAGCGTCTCGTGGCCGTGGCCGCCGACCACGGCGAAGGCCTCTGGGATCACGCCCATCACGCCGCAGTCGTCGCCAAGCATGTGCCGCCTGAGCAGCGCACGCTGCGCGAAGTCTTCTTCCGCGACCACAGCTATCACCTCTTTCAGGAGCTGATTCACACGCCGCTGCTCTTGTCCGGCGCCGGCTTCCCCGCCGGCCGCCGCATCGAGCAGCCGGTCGAGAACGTGGACCTCGTCCCCACGCTGCTGCGCGCCGCCGGCCTGCCGGAGGATCCCGCGCTGGACGGAGTGGCGCTGCAGGATGTCTGCACGCAGACCGCGCGGCCGCGCACGGCCGTCTTCGCGCATTGCAATGAGGGCACTGTCGTGCGCGACGTGGAGACGAGTTGGAAGCTGATTTTCCCCACGGCCACCGGCGACAGCTTCGGCATGCCGATGCAGCTCTATCACCTGGACAGCGACCCCTACGAACGCAAGAACCGCGCCACCGACAAGAGCGCGCTGCCCGTGCTCAAGCGGCTGATCCGGCTGCGCGAGGAGGCCGCCGAGGCCTTTGATCTTTTCGACAGCCAGCCGGCGCACATCGATGATCCCGAACAGGAAGCCCTGCTGATCGAGCTGGGCTACGTGCACAAGCGCCGCTGAGAGCGGGTGAGAGCGTGGCGGGAGCGCATGGGAATCGAACCCACCCGAGGACTTGATCGGCCCTCCATCTGGATTTGAAGTCCAGTAGGCACACCAGCGCCTTGCCGCTCCCGACGTCCGGCTCCGTAAGGCCGCACGCCTGCGAGGGCGATCTTAGCAGGCCGGAGTCGCACGACGCTTGCCGGCGCTCCCTGGCTAGAATGCGCCCGATGCCTTCCGCGCCTCCCGACCGGCAATTCTTGCAGGCGCTCGCCGCCCATCGCCGCGGCGACAAACAGCAGGCGCGCGCGCTGCTCGAGGCGCTGCTCGCCCAGCAGCCCGACCACGCCGACGCTCTCGAAGTGCTCGGCATGCTCATCTCCGAGGCCGGCGACCTGGATGCCGCCATTGGCCTCACCGAGCGCGTGCTGGCTCTGCGCCCCGACTCGATCATGGCCCACGCGAATCTCTCGCGCTTCCACATGCTCAAGGGCGACAAGACCACGGCCGAGGAATGGCAGGCCAAGGCGCGCGTCCTGGGCTGGAAGGATGAGATCAAGCGCAAGGGCGAGGCCACCGGCGCGGCCGGCGGTCTGGAGCGCGGTCCGGATGCCGAGACCGTCATGGCTCAGGAAGAGAACGTCGTGCAGCATCCCGACGATGTGCGCGGCCGCCTGCAGCTCGCTGGCAGCTATCGCAAGCTCGGCATGCCCGCCAAGGCCCTGGCGCACCTCAAGCACGCGCTGGTGCTGGATCCGCGCATGTCCATCCTCTACCTCGAGCTGGGGCGCACGCTCGAAGAGGTCGGCGCGCCGGCGGAGGCGGCCGACATCTATCGGCGCGGCATTCCCTTGGCCGAAGAGCGCGGTGACTTCATGCCTCGCAATCAGATGCAGTCGCGGCTGGCCGCTCTCGACAAGCAGGCGCGGCGTGGCTGAGCTTTTGCGCGGCGCACCCGTCGCCGCGGCCGTGCGCAGCCAGATCGCGGCGGCGCTCGCGGCCAGCGCGGCGCGCTTTGCCGAGCCGCCCTGCCTGGCCAATGTGGTCCTGGGCGAGGAGCCGGCCTCGGCCGCTTACCTTGACGCGATCGACCGATCCGCCGCCAAGGCCGGCGTGCTCACCCGGCGCGTCCAGTTGTCCGCCTCAGCCGGCGAGCGCGAGATTCTGGAGTGCCTGGCGCAGCTCGGTGATGACCGCAGCGTGCATGGCATCTTGCTGCAGCAGCCGCTGCCGCGCGGGCTCGACGCGCGCCGCGTCGCGGCCGCGCTGCCGGCCGAGAAGGATGTCGATGGCGCCGGCCTGGCTGCACTGGGCAGTGTGCTGGCCGGCGAGCGCTGCCAGCGCGCGCCCTGCACTGCGGCGGCTGTGGTGGAGCTGCTCGCCTCCGATCCGCGCTTCGATCCCGCCGGCCGGGACGTGGTCATCATCGGGCGCAGCCTCGTCGTCGGGCGGCCGCTGGCCGCCATGCTGGCCTCGCCCGGACCGGGCGGACAGGCCACGGTGACCCTCTGTCATACGCGCACCAGAGATCTTTCTGCGCACACGCTGCGCGCCGAGATCCTCATCGTGGCGGCCGGCGTGCCGGCCTTGTTGCGCCCCGAAATGGTCCGCCCCGGCACGATCGTCATCGATGTCGGCACGCACCCGATCACCGGCCCCGACGGCCCGACGCTTTGCGGTGACGTCGATCCCGCCGTGGCCGCCGTGGCCGGCTTCCTCACGCCCGTGCCCGGCGGCGTCGGCCCGCTCACCAATGCCATTCTCCTGCGACACGTCACCGCGGCGGCCCGCCCGGGCTATTTGCCGCCGGCATGGTAGGTCCCCGCGCGCTGCTCACTGTGATCCTGCTCGGGGCCGGCGCCTTGCCGGCCGTCGCTCCCGCCGCCGCGCAGGTCGAGGCGCGCGCTGCCATCGAGGCTCTGCGGCGCGCGCAACGCTCGGAAGTCAGCTCCGAGTTGCTCGCCGCACTGCGCGGCCTGGCCGCGCATGACGAGCCGGTCGTAGTGGACGAGCTCTTGGCCACGCTCGAAGCGGGCGAGTCGCATCTCTTCCCGCTCGTGCGCGCGCTGCTCGGCAGCTACTCCGACCCCGCCACGATCAAGCGCCTGCTCAGCAAGGGCGTGAAGAGCCGGCTCCCGGCCGTGCGCGAGCAGGTGATTCTCGCCTTGGGTGAAGGCCGGCCGGCGGCGCTCGACTGGCAGGCGCTGGCCGAAGAGGCGCTCGCGGATCCCAGCGCCGCGGTGCGCGCGGCCGCGGTGCGCTCGCTGGGGCGCGCCCACAGCCTGGGGCAGCTCGAGCGCATCTTGGAGCTGGCCCTCGACGAACACGAGCGCGTGCGCGCCGAAGTGGCCGGCGCCCTCGTGCGCCTGGCGGGAGAGCGCGCGCTGCCCGTGCTGCAGAAACTCGTCGCCGATCCGCGCTGGCGCGTGCGCCTTGCGGCTGCGCAAGCACTGGCCGACATGAAGACTCCGCCGGCGGTGGAAGGCCTGGTGGACGCGCTGGTCCTCGAGCGCGGGCGCCTGCGCGAAGACTTCGTGGCCCTGCTCGAACGGCTGACCGGCCGTTCGCTCGGCACGGACATCGCGGGCTGGCGCGCCCTGCTGCTTGAGGCGCCGCCGGACCTGCTGAGCCACGGCGACACGATGGCCCTGCGGCGCCAGTTGCCGCCGCGCTATGTGGGCGAGGGGCTGCGCTACTACACCGTGGGCACGAGCAGCGAACGCTTCGCCCTGATCACAGATGTCTCGGCCAGCATGAGCACTCCGGTTGCACTGGCCGGGCCGGCGCAGGCCGGGCGCGAGCAGCCGCAGACCCGGCTCCTCGTGGCGCAGACGGAATTGCAGCGCCTGCTGGGCAGCTTCTCGCCGCAAGTGTCCTTCAACCTCATCTGTTTCGGCGATGTGGCTCGCGCCTGGAAGCCCGCACCCGTGCCCGCCGAGGAGCGCACCGTGCGCGCGGCACTCGCCGAGGTCGGCGACTATCGCGCCGACGGGAATACCAATCTCTTTGAGGCGCTGGCGCTGGCCTTCGACGCTGCCGAGACGGCCATCGACTCGCCGCTGGCCCGGCCAGGCGACATCGACACGCTCTTCCTGCTCAGCGATGGCGCGCCCAGCATCGGCAAACTGCAGGACACCGAGCTGCTTCTGGCCTGGGTCGGCGAACGCAACCGCGTGCTGCAGTTGCGCATTCACTGCCTCTCGCTCACCAGCGAAGAAAACTGTCTGCTCCTCCTGCAGCAGCTCGCGGATCTGGGCAACGGCCAGTTTGTGCAGCTCGTTGCCCCTGGCCGCTGACCCCGCGGGCCACGGCTCAGCGCAACAGCCGCACACGCCCTAGCGCATCAGGCGCACGCGGCCGCCCGTGCCGGACGCCCGCAGTTCGCTCTCCAGCGCCACGGCCTCGCCGATCGCCACCGCGCTCACGCCACGCTCGGCGCAGGCCGCTTCCAGAGCGGAGGCCCGCACGGCCGGCACCGCGATCAGCAATCCGCCCGAGGTCTCACTGTCGAGCGCCAGTCGCTGGAGCGGCTCATCGACATCCGGATCGATCTGCAGCCGCTCCGCCAAGTGCTTGAGCGTTCGGCCGGCGCTGCCGCTCTGCAGGCCCAGTTCGAGCAAGCGGCGCGCTCCGGGCAAGAGTGGCAAGGCGGCGGACGAGAAGCGCAACTCCACACCGGAGGCGGCGGCCAGCTCGTGGCCGTGCCCCAGCAGCCCGAAGCCCGTCACGTCGGTGGCCGCATGCACGCCCACCGCCACCATGGCCTCGCAGGCCGCGCGATTGAGCTTTCCCATGGAGGCACAGGCCGCCTGCAACTCCTCAGCGGTGGCCAGATCCTTGCGGCCCGCCGTCGTGATGCAGCCGGTGCCGAGCGGCTTGGTGAGGTAGAGCCTGTCGCCGGGCCGCGCGCCGGCATTGGTCACCTGCGCGCCCGGGCGCACGAGGCCGGTCACCGCCACGCCGTACTTCACGCCGGTGTCCACGATCGAATGCCCGCCGAGCAGCATGGCCCCGGCCTCTTGCAGTGCATCGCCGCCGCCGCGCAGGATCTCGCCCAGCACGGCCAGGGGCAGCTCGCTGGTCGGGAAAGCCACGATGTTCAGCGCTGAGAAGGGCGTGGCCCCCATGGCGTAGACATCGGAGAGCGCATTGGCTGCGGCGATCCGCCCAAACCACCAGGGGTCGTCAACAACCGGCGGAAAGAAGTCCACCGTCTGCACGAGGGCGATGCGGTCATCGACAGCCGCCACGCCGGCATCGTCGAAGTGCTCGTTGCTGACGAGCAGGCGCGCATCGGGAAACCGCGGCAGCGCTGAGAGGACCTGCACGAGGTCCTGGGCCGGAACCTTAGCGGCTCAGCCGGCGCAGTTGGCGTAGCGCGTGAGCCGCACCTGCCGGCCGCTCTCGTCGCCGTGCAGCGTCATGCCGGCGCGGCCGCCAGAGCAGCGAAGGCCGCCACAAGACGGTCCTCGTCACCGGGCAGAAGCCCCAGGACATCGAGCTGCACGCGCTCGTGACGCAGGCGCGCGAAGACCGGCGGCTGACCGCGGCGCAGCGCCTGGGCCAAGGCTTCCGGCAGCAGTCCGGGCCACTGCACCGCCACGGCCGCGGAGGGCAGCTCGCGTGTGGGCAGGCTGCCACTGCCGGCTTGGGCCGCTTCCGCCTGCGCGACGAAGCGCGCTTGGGGAAAGGCCGCGGCGAGTCGGTCGGCCAATTGCCGGGCGCGCTCTTGGCGCGAGCCGGGCGAGGCCGTGAGCGCGGCATGCACGGGCAAAAGGCCCGGGTCGCGCCGCGCGGCGGCCAGTGTGGCGGCGAGCGCCACAAGCTGCAGGCGATCGGGGCGCAAGGCGCGAAAGAGCGGATGCCGGCGGCAGGCTGCCACGAGATCCTGCCGGCCCACGAGCAGTCCGGCCTGCGGTCCGCCCAAGAGCTTGTCGCCGGAGAAGCAGACCAGGTCCACGCCGGCGCTCAAGGAGGCGCGCACGGCCGGTTCCTCGGCGAGGGCACTCCCCGGTGCTTCGGCCAGGAGTCCCGAACCGAGATCCTCGAGCAGCGGCAGGCCGCGCCGGCGCGCCAAGGCCACGAGTTCCTCGCGCGCAGGACTGTGCGCAAAGCCCTCGACGCGGTAGTTGCTGGTGTGCACGAGCAGCAGCAGAGCAGTGTGCTCGTTACAGGCGCGCTCATAGTCCTCGATGTAGGTGCGATTCGTCGTGCCGACCTCGACAAGCTGGCAGCCCGACTGGGCCATGAGCTCGGGCAGGCGGAAGCCGCCGCCGATCTCGATGAGCTCGCCTCGCGAGACGAGCACCTGCCGGCCGCCGGCGAGCGCGGCCAGGGCCAGCAGCAGCGCCGCGGCATTGTTGTTCACGACCGTGGCGGACTCTCCGCCGGTCAGCGCGAGCAGGTCCGGCAGGAGCGGCGCTTCACGATGGCGGCGTTCGCCGCTCAGCCGATCGACTTCGAGCTGCAGAAAGGCGCCGGCCGAACTGGCCAGAGCTGCGGCGGCCGACTCGGCCAGCGGCGCGCGCCCGAGCCCAGTGTGCAGGAGCACGCCCGTGGCGTTGACGACGCGCGGATAAGCCGCTTCCGGCACAGGCAGTGCAGCCGCCTTCTCCAGCACGCGGCGAGCGATCTGGGCTGCTGCGGGGAGTGCCGCGCCGCTCGCACCGGCTGCGCGCACCGCGGCCAACTCGGCGCGCACCAGCTCGGCCAGTCCGGGCCGGGCAGAGGCGCCGCTGTCCGCCAGTTCGCGCAACACGCGATCCACCGAGGGCAGGCCGGCCAGATGCGCGCGCGGCGGCTGCGGGCGGGCGCTCTCGCTCATGGCTGCCACCCGCAGCGCGCGCGGTGGCTCGCTGAGTTCTGCGTCGGCCAAGAGTTCTGCGTCGGCGGATGGTGGAGAGCGGCCGGCACGAGCGTAGGATACGGTTTTCCCTGAGTGCCGCCCCCTGTGCCCGAGCTGATCGCCACGCCCCCGCGTCCCTGGCGCGCGCGGAACCCTGATCGCTTGCTCGTCAGTCAATTGGGGCAAGCCCTCTCACTCGAACCCATGGTGGCGGCCACGCTCGCCAATCGCGGAGTCAGCAGCCTCGACGAGGCCGAGCGCTTTCTGAACCCGTCGGTAGACGACCTGCACGACCCCTTCGCGCTGGCCGACATGGAGCGCGCTGCCGAGCGCATTGTGCGGGCGGTGCGCCAGCGCGAGCCGATCCTGGTCTACGGCGACTACGACGTGGATGGCCTCACCAGCACCGCGCTCATGATGCAGTTCCTGCGCTACCTCGGCGCCAACCCGCATGTCTATGTGCCCAACCGTTCCACGGAGGGCTACTCCTTCACAGCGGGCGGCGTGGCCTCGGTGCTGGCCAGCGGCGCCAAGGTGGTCATCTCGGTGGATAACGGCATCGCCAGCGTGGCGCCGGTCGACGAGCTGGCGCGCGCCGGCGTCGACGTGATCATTACCGACCACCATCTGCCGCCGGAGGTGTTGCCGCCGGCCTACGCGATCGTGAATCCGCGCCGCAGTGACTGCGCCTATCCCTTCAAGGGCCTAGCGGGCGTCGGCGTGGCCTTCAAAGTGGCCTGCGCTGTGGCCAACCGGCTCAGTGAGGGCCAGCGGCGCTCGCCGGAGATGTCGCGTTTTCTCGGCGAGGCCATGGCCTGGGTCGCACTCGGCACGCTCTCGGACATGATGCCGCTGGTGGGCGAGAACCGCATCCTGGCCTCGCGCGGTCTGCGGGCCATTCCCGTGAGCACGGCGCCGGGCCTGGCCGCGCTCTGCGCCGTGGCCGGCGTGCGGCGCACGAGCTTCGGCCCCGAAGACGTCAGCTTTCAGTTGGCGCCGCGGCTCAACGCGGCCGGCCGTCTGGGGCGCAGCGATCTCTCGCTGGCCCTCGTCACCGCGCCCGACGAAGCCACGGCCATGGCGCTCGCCCGGCAGCTCGACCAGCTCAACGTGGAGCGGCGCACCATCGACCGGCAGATGCACGCCATGGCGCTCGACCGTCTCCACGAAGTGCCCGCCGGCGAGCCGGTCCTGCTGCACGACGATCGCTGGAATACCGGCCTGCTCGGCCTCGTGGCTGGGCGCCTCGCGCAGCAGACCGGCCGGCCGGCCGTGCTCATCTCCGCGGCGCACGGCGATCCGGCCAAGGGCAGCATGCGTTCCATCGCGGGCTTCGATGCGCACGCCGCGCTCTCGGCCTGCAGCGCACACCTGGCGGGCTTCGGCGGCCACGCCATGGCGGCCGGCTTCACGATTCAGCGCCAGAGCGTGCCGGAGTTCCGGCGCGCCTTCTTGGAAGTCTGGCAGCGCTACCGCAGCACGCCGACCCCGCTGCCGCCCATCGACTACGACGGCGAACTGCCGCTCGCCGCGCTCACGCCGCGCCTCATCGAGCAGTTCGAACGCCTCGCGCCCTTTGGCATGGGCAATGCCCGGCCGGTGCTCGGCATTTCGGGGGCGACGCTGCTCTCGTGTCGGCGCATGGGCGGCGACGGCACGCATTTGGAATTGCAGCTCGGCCAAGGCCCGACGGCGCTGCGGGCGGTGGCCTTCGGCCGCGGTGATCTGGCGGACACGCTCGTGCCCGGCGCGCGCGCCGACGTGCTCGTCACGCCCAAGATCAACCGCTTTCGCGGCAAGGCGACGCCCGAACTGGAACTCGTGGACCTGCGCCTGCAGGCCGCGGCGCCTTAGCGCGGCGGGTTCACCACTCGGGCGGCGCGCTTCGCCTTCCAGAGCTCGATCAGCATCGGCAGCACGGAGAGCACGATGATTGCCAAGATGACCAGGGAGAAGTTCTCCTTGACCACCGGCTGATTGCCGAACCAGGCGCCGCAGTACAGGAAGAGCCCGCACCAGAGCACGCCGCCCAAGATGTTGTAGGCCAGAAAGCGCTTGTAGCTCATGACGCCGAGACCGGCCACGAAGGGCGCAAAGGTGCGCACGATGGGCACGAAGCGGGCCAGCACGATCGTCTTGGCGCCGTGCTTCTCGTAGAAGGCCTGCGTCTTTTCGAGATGCTCGCGCTTGAGAAAGCGGATGCCGCCCTCGAAGGCGCGCCGGCCGAACTTCTGGCCGATGTGGTAGTTCACCGTGTCGCCCAAGATCGCGGCCACGGAGAGCAGCACGAACAGCCAGTTCACATCGAGCGCCGAACCTTCGAGCGCGGCAATGGCCCCCGCGGCAAAGAGCAGCGAGTCACCCGGCAGGAAGGGCGTGACGACCAGTCCGGTCTCGCAGAAGATGACGCCGAAGAGGATGGCGTAAGTCGTCGTGCCGTACTGCGCGGTCAGCTCGGCCAGATGCTGATCGAGATGCAGGAAGAGATCGACGAGCTGCTGAAACCATTCCATGGTGAAGCCGCACCCCGCTGGGGTAGCCGGTCAGAAGGCCGAGGGCCTCAGCCGCACTCCGTGAAGCCGCACGAGTGGCACTTCACGCAGCCCTCCTCATAGGAGAGCTGGCTGCCGCAGTCGTGACAGGCGCCCTGCACGGCCGTGTGATCGGCCGACTTGCGCTGAGCACCATTGCTGCTGCGCAGTGCGTCGACGAGCTGCTGCCGACGGTCGCTCTCGCTCACGGTCTCGGCGCCCGTTTCGCTCAGGCGCTCAAGATTCTGCGGGTCAACTTGCACGCGCGGCCCGCGTGCCTCGGAGGAGGCGTCGCTGCCATGGCCGCCGAGCGCCGCGCGCCCCTCGCGCGCCGCCTTGGCCGCCCAATACTTCTCCAGCGCCTTGCCGATCGCGTCGGAGCAGGAGGAGATCTTGCCGTCCTCGCCCCAGGCCGGCCGGTGGCAGGAGATGCCCTTGAGCTGCTTGATGAGCGGCTCCACCGAGGCGCCGCAGCGCAGCGAGTAGCTGATGAGCCGGCCAATGGCCTCGTTCTGGCTGGCTGCGCAGCCGCCCGCCTTGCCCATGTGATTGAAGAGTTCGAAGGGCTGGCCGTCCTCGGTCTCGTTGATCGTGACGTAGAGATTGCCGCAGCCGGTGTTCATGCGCACGGTGTGGCCGAGCGTGACCGTGGGCCGGGCACGCGGAGCCAGCGTCGAGTCGTCCTCGCCGCCGGCAGCCTCCGCCGCGGGCAGCGTGGCCAACCGGGCCAGCAGCGACGGCCGCAGATGCGGCACGACGTCCTGGCTGTAGAACTTGTCGAGCCCGGTGACGAGCCGCGCCCCCACCGCCCCGGCCTCATCGAGCAGAAAGCGCCGGGCCGATTCATGCGTGGCCGCCGCGAGCTGCAGGGCCAGCACCGCGCGCTCCTCGCCGCGTTCGGCTGCGGCCCAATCGAGCCCGCGCCAGCCGATCACGACCGCGGCCGCGCGATCCTTGGCATCACTCTCGACGCTCTCGGGCGTCATGGCCCGCTCGTCGCTGGGCAGCGAAAGCGGCCCCATGACATGACTCGTTGTCGTCGTCTTCACTCCGTCCACGATCTTCACCCCTCCAGCAACATGCTCACGATGGCATCCTTCTCGGCCGACTCCGACTTGCCCGCCGCAGCGGAGTGACCGGCGGTCGTCGCGGACACCGCCGCCGCATTCTCGGCCACCGGCTTCTTGCTGTCCAGCGCCATGGGCTGGTCGGCGCGGCTGCCGTCGCGGTAGACGGTGATGCCCTTGCAGCGCGTCTCAAATGCCTGCAAATACGCCTGCTCGACGTCAGCCGGCGTGGCCTCGGGCGAGAAGTTGATGGTCTTGGACACCGCCGCGTCGGTGTGCTGCTGCCAGACGGCCTGCATCTTGACGTGCCAGGCCGGCGTGATGTCGCGCGCCGAGCGGAAGACGCGTGCGATGCGCGCCGGCAGTTCCACCGGGCAGCCCTCGAGCGTGCCCCTCTCGCAGGCGTGATCCACCAGCCGCTCGATCTCGGCATCACTCACGCCCGCTTCGCGCAGCCGCGCCAGGAAGACCGGATTGATCTCGTACATGATCTGCGCCTGGCCCTTGCTGTCCTTCATGACCTGGCGCTTGAAGGCCAGGCTGAAGATCGGCTCGATGCCGCCCGAGCAGCCGGCGATGATGGAAATGGTGCCGGTGGGCGCGATCGTCACGCAGTGCGCGTTGCGCATCTTGCGCTTCTCGACCAGGTCCCAGCGGCTGCCCTTCCAGTACGTGAAGACGCCCTTCTCCTCGGCGAGGCGGGTGTCCTCGTCCCAGGCTTCCTGGCGGATGAAGGCGCCGACCGTATCGGCCAGCTTGAGCGCCTCGGGGCTGTCGTAAGGAATGTCGAGCAGGAAGAGCAGGTCGGCCCAGCCCATCACGCCCAGGCCGATCTTGCGATTGGCCCGGCACATCGCGTCGATTTCCTTAGTGGGATAGTTGTTGGCTTCGACGACGTCGTCGAGGAAGCGCACGCAGGTCCGCACCGTTTCGCCGAGCCGCGGCAGATCGATGCTGCCGCGCCCGGACTCGCCCGCCGCCGGCGGCACATGGAAGGCCGCGAGATTCAGGCTGCCCAGGTTGCAAGCCTCGTAAGGCAAAAGCGGCTGCTCGCCGCAGGGATTCGTGGAGGTCATCGGCCCCACGTTGGGCGTGGGGTTGTACTCGTTCACACGGTCCAAAAAGATGAGTCCCGGCTCACCCGAAGCCCAGGCCTTGCGCACGATGAGGTCGAAGATCTCGCCCGTGGTCCAGTAGTCGGCGCGGTCCACGCCGGCGCGCGTCGGCGCGCCGTAGTCTGGCCGGTTGTCCGACTTGCGCAGCCAGGCGCGCTGCTGGTCATGCGGCGACTGCACCTCGTGCACGCTCTCCCGGTCGTGCTTGACCTTCTCCATGAAGGCATCGGGCACCGTGCAGGAGAGGTTGTAGTTGGTGACCTTGGTGAGGTCTTCCTTGAGCCGGATGAAGGCCAGGATGTCGGGATGGGTGATGCTCATCGTGCCCATGTTGGCGCCGCGCCGGAAGGCGCCCTGCTGAATGGCGTCGGTGACCGACGAGAGCATCTTGAGGAAGGAGAGCGGGCCTTCGGTGGTGCCGCCGGAGCTGCGCACGATCGAGCCGCTCGGGCGCAGCTTGCTGAGGTCGATGCCCGTGCCGCCGCCGGCGCGCTGCACCAGGGCGATCTGCCGCGCCGTCTCCATGATGTCGGCGATGCTGTCTTCGAGCGGCAGCACGAAGCAGGCCGAGAGCATGCCGAGCGGACGGCCCGCGTTCATGAGCGTGGGCGAGTTGGGCATGAAGCGCCGGTCCCACATCATCTCGAAGAAGCGCGGCTCCCAGGTGGCGGGCTCTTGCTCGGCCCGCGCCACGGCCTTCGCCACGCGCCGGAACATCTCCACCGGCGTCTCATCGATCACGCCCTGATCGTTCTTCTTGAGGTAGCGATTGCGCAGGACTCGCAAGGCGTTCTCGGAGAAGGGCCCGTTGACCGGGTCCGTCTCCGCGGCTGCGGCCTGCAGCGCCGCGATGCGGCTTGTGCTCTGACCGGCGCCCTGTCCGGGCGCACCTCCGCTGCGCTCCGCCGCTGCGGCCTTGTCCTTCCTGCGTTCGCTCATTTCGACCATCCGTCCCTCCCTCTCCGGATAGCCGCGCGCCAACGCGGCCATCCATTGCTCTGTTGCTAAATTGTGCCCGCCGCGCCACCCCAGCCGTGGGGTGATTCTCGCAGCGAGGGCCCTAGATATTGTGGTTCGCCTGCGGCATCAAGTGGAATCGTGGAAATCCTACCAGACGCGCTCACTTCGGACTTTGCGCTCCCAAGAGCGGCGCGGTCGGGCCGCCCGCAGCTTTCGTCGGGAACTGGCTTCCAAGCGCCGTTTGGAGGCCTTTGGCGGAGTCGCCCCAGACCTCGACTTCGAGTTCCAAATGTTGGCCAGTGCGCTCGGCGACTTCGTGGCGGATGCGCTGGATGAGCTGCAGGACTTCTCCCGCCGAGGCACTGCCTTCATTGAGAATGAAGTTGGCGTGCTGCGCGGAAACACGCGCGCCGCCCACAGACCAGCCCTTGCAGCCGGCCGCTTCGATGAGTTGCCCGCTGGGCGCCTCGGGCGCATTGCGAAAAATGCAGCCCGCACTGCGCGCGGTGAGCGGCTGGCTCTCGCGCTTTTTGTGCAGGATCGCGGCCATGCGCTCCCAGATCTGCGCCGGATCCTGGGGTTCGAACTGCAGCACCGCATCGAGGATCACCGCTCCGCGAAAGGGCGAGCGCCGATAGCCGAAGTCCTCGGGCCGGCAGGGCCGCTCTTCGGCGCTGCCGTCGGGACGAACCACGGTCACGGCCACCAGCCGCTCGGAGATCCAGCCGTGCCGGCTGCCGGCATTGCCGGCCACCGCACCGCCCAAGGTGCCAGGAATGCCGATGAGCATTTCCGCGCCGCCCAGACCCTGGCGCTGGCAGGTTGAAACGAGGCGGGCCAGCGAGACGCCCGCCTCGGCACGCAGGCAATGCTCGCGCTCGCCTTCGTGCCACAGGCCGGTCATGAGCCGCGTGTGGAGCACGACCTCGGGTACGCCCTCGTCACCGATGAGCAAATTGCTGCCGTGTCCCAGGAGCCGGAAGGGCAGGCCCGCTGCGTGGAGTTGCGCGACGGCTAGCTGCAGCTCTTCGCGGCGCCGCGGTTCCAGCACCCAGGGCGCCTTGCCGCCGACGCCGAGCGTGGTGCGCGGTCCGAGCGGAGCCTCAGGCTGAGCGAGCAGCCGCTCCCGCAAGATTGCCGGCAAGTCCATCGATGTCGCCCGCTCCCATGACCACGCACACATCGCGGGGGCGCAACAGCGTCGCCGCGGCAGGAGCCGCCGCCACAGCGGTCCCCAGTCGGCGCACTCGCGCGCCGGCACGCGCGCACAGGCCGTTGAGCAGGTCCTCAGCCCGCTCGGGATGCGCGTCGCGAGCCACGAAGATATCGCAGAGGCCCACGAGATCGAAAGAGCCGAGCGCGGCCGCAAAATCGTCCAGGAAATCTGCGGTGCGGCTCACCTGATGCGGCTGAAAGAGGCCGACCAGGCGCCGGCCAGCAAAGCGCGCCCGCAGTGCCGCAGCAGCGGCCTGCAATGCCTGCGGATGGTGTGCGAAGTCATCGATCAGGCGTACGGTGCCGCCGGGCACGAGCGGCCACTCGCCCAAATCCTGCAGGCGCCGGGCCACGCCGCCGAAGCTCTCCACATGGACCAGCGCTTCGGGCAGGGGCACGCCCGCGGCCTGGGCCGCCAGCAGCCCGGCCGCCAGATTGTCGAGGTTGTGCCGGCCCAGCAGGCGCAAGCGGAATCGCCCGCCGCCGAGCGGGCCCGCGTCCACGCGTCCGGAGAAGCCCTCCTCCGACTCCACGAGCTCGTGATAGGCCAGCGCCTGCTGCACGCGGCGCACAGTCACGCCTGCGGCCACAGGAAAATCCAGATCGGCCGGCACGTCCACGCCCAGCACGAGGGTGCCGCCCGCCGGTACGCGAGCCGCAAAGCGGCGAAAGGCCGTGCGCACGCCCTCGGCATTCTGGAAACAGTCGAGATGGTCGGCCGCCGTGCCCGTGATGAGTGCCACGTCGTAGTGCAGGTTGAGGAAGGAGTGATCAAACTCGCAGGCCTCGGCCACAAGAGCCGGACCGGCCCCCCAGCCGGCCGCCTCCGGCAGGGACAGCGGCCGCGCCCCCACCACCCAGGCCGGGTCGCGCCCCGCCGCACGCAACAGGTGCGCCACGAGCGCGGTGGTTGTGGACTTGCCATGCGTCCCGGCCACGGCCACGCCGCGCCGCTGCGCCATGAGCCGCCCGAGGGCCTCGCTGTACTTGAGCACCGGCACTCCCGCCGCCCGCGCGGCGACGACTTCGGGATTGTGCTCCGGCACGGCAGCGGAGCGAATGAGCAGCTCGGCTGCGCCCACGTGCTCGGCCGCATGCCCGCGCGCCACGCGGATGCCGCGCCGACGCAGAGCCTCGGCATCGAAGCCGGGCGCTGCATCGCTGCCGGAGACCACATGGCCACGCGCGACGAGCAGCACAGCCAGCGCCGAAAGACCGCCGCCGCCGATGCCCACACAGTGCACCACGCGCGGCAAGTCGAGACTGCTCACGCGCGCGACCGCACGGCCTCGAGCACGACCTCCGCCACGTCGTGCGTCGCGGCGGGCCGCGCGGCGGTGGCCGCGGCCTTGGCCATCTCCGCGCGCCGGGCCAGCACTTGGCGCAGCAGGGCCGGCGCGCTTTTTTGCCCGCGCGCATCGCCCGCCTCCACCATCAGGGCGCCGCCGACTTTGACCAAGATTTCGCCGTTCGCTTCTTGATGGCGATCGCGATGCCCCGGATAGGGCACGAGCACCGAGGGAATGCCGTGCGCGGCGAGTTCGGCCACCGTGCCGCCGCCGGCGCGGCAAACCGCGACGTCGGCCAGCGCATAGGCTGCGGGCATGTCTTGCAGGAAGCGCTGGCGCAGCACGGGCAGCTCGTGGCGCTCGAGCACGGGGCACGGCTGGCGGCCGGTGAGATTCAGCACCTGCCAGGGCTCACCGGTTTCTTCCAGCACAGGCAGCAGCACCGGCAAGAGCGCATTGACATCGCTGCTGCCCTGACTGCCACCCATGAGCAACAGCGTGCGCCGATCGGCGGCGAGCCCCAGGCGTCGGGCCGCTTCCGCGCGGTCCAGCAGCGACGTGTCGGTGAGCAAGGGATTGCCAGTGACCCGCGTGCCGCGCCGGCCACGCGGCATGCCGGGGCCGGCGACGCTCAGACAGGCAAAGTCGACGCGGCCGCCGAGCAGGCGCTGCACTTTGCCCGCGCGCGCATTCTGCTCGATGAGCACCGACGGCCGGCCGCGCAGGCCGGTGAGCAAGGCCGGCGCCGCGACCCAGCCGCCCAGCACGACGACCGCATCGGGCGCATAGTCGGCCAGTGCGCGCCGCCAGCGCAGCACGGCGCGCGTCCACTTGGCCAGATCCGTGAAGGCCGGCCGCCCGCCGTCGCCGAAGAGCGCGCAGGAGGAGAGTCCGCGCGGCTCAAGGAGCTGCCGCTCGACATCGCGTCCGGCGATGCAGAAGAGGGCGTCGTGCCCGCGGCGGCGCAGTTCCTCCGCCACGGCCACGCCCGGCGCGAGATGGCCGCCCGTGCCCCCGCCGAGGTAGGCCACTTTCACGGCGTGCTGCCTGCCCGGACTCGGCTCATGGGATCTTGAGCACCTGACCGATGCGCAGATCGTCCTTGTTCTTGAGCACGTCGCGGTTGGCTTGGTAAAGATCGTCGGCGCGCTTGCTTGAACCTAGGTAGGTCTTGGCGATCGCGCCGAGCGTGTCGCCGCTCTTGACGGTGTGCGTCCTGGACTTGCTCACGGGCGCCGCGCTCGGCTTGGCCGCCACACCCGTGGGCGTCGCCACCGTGCTCTGGGGCACGGCGCTGGCGGCGGCGGACCCGCTCAGCTTGATCACGCTGCCGATCTTGAGACGCTTGGGATCCAGGCCCGGATTGAGGGTCACCAACTCGGGCCACTTGCTGGAGGAGCCCAGGTAGCGCTTGGCGATCTCGGCCAGAGTCTCGTTGGCAGCAATCGTGTGCGTGCTGGCCCCCCCCACGGCAGGACTGCTCTTGACGGGCGTGCTCACCGAGGCAGCAGGCAGCAGGCCGGCCGTCGGCGTGGCCCCCATACTGGCCGTTGGTTGCGCACCGGCGTCAAGCGCAGCGCTCTCCGGAACGGACCGCTCGCCGGGATACTGCACCGGCGGCTCGTTCCACTGAAAGGGCGTCTCAGGAAGGATTGGGCGCACGCGCACGACACTCGGCTGCTGCTCGCCGCCCTTCTGCACAGCCGACACCGGCAAACTCAGCAGCGGCGTGCCATCGATGACATCGGGCAGTGCAGGCGTGTCCTTGCTGAAACCGCCCTGCACGGCGATGACGAGCAGCATGCCGCCCACGAGCAGCACGGCGAACAATCCATATTTCTCAACCTGACTCATCGCAAGACTCCCAACCGCAGAAGACGAGTGACGGCCGCGCGCTCAAGCCGCAGATCGGTCCCTGGCCATCAGGGAGACGGGCCAGCGCGCTTCCAAGGCTGGATCTTCCTCCGGCCGACGGGCCAAACCAAGCAGCAAACCGGTGGAGAGACAGAGAACCAGAAGCGAGCTGCCGCCCGCACTGAGGAAGGGCAGCGGCAGACCTTTGTTGGGCGCCATGGCCGTTACGACGGCGATGTTCAGCACGGCCTGCACGACGACCTGCAGCAGCAGGCCCGTGCCGACAACCAAGCTGAAGCGCGACTTGAGGCTGAAGAGGATGCGCACGCCGTGCCAGAGGAACAGGGCGTAAAGCAGAATGACCAGCGCGGCGCCGAGCAGGCCGAGTTCCTCGCCGATCACGGCGAAGAGGAAGTCGTCCTCGGCCTCGGGGAGAAAGCCCCACTTGCCCACACCATTGCCCAGGCCGGCGCCGAGCAGGCCGCCGCTGCCGAGCGCTGAGAGCCCCTGCTGCACCTGGTAGTCCGCACCGGGTTCCAGGAAGTTCACGATGCGCGTACGGAAGTGCGAGAGGAAGGCCCAGGCAAAGCCGGCCGCCAGCAGCAGCGAGGGCAAAAAGACCAGCATCAAGTGCCGGCTGCGCGCGCCCCCCACCCAGAGCACGAGCACGGCCATGAGCAGCAGATAGACAGCCGATCCGAAGTCGGGCTCGACCAGGATGAGCACGGCCGGCAGCACGGCCAGCGCGAAGGGCAAGAGCACGCCGTGCTTGATCTGCTGCACCCGTTCGCCCGAGACGGCCATCCAGGCGCCGAGCAGGGCGATCGTGGCCAGGCGCGCAAACTCGCTGGGCTGCAGCGAGATGCCTCCGAGGTCGAACCAGCGCCGGCTGCCGTTGCGCTCGACGCCCAGCAGCAGCACCGCGACGAGCAGCACCATGCCGGCGATCCAGGCCGGGCCGGCCGCGGCAAAGAGCTGGCGCGCGCCGAGACGTTGCGCGAGCAAAAAGCCGAGCAAGGCCATGAGCGCCTTGAGCAAGTGCGAGAGCAGCGGCTGCATGAGCGCGCCGCCGCCTTCCAAGCGGACTTGCCGCACGGAGAGGGCCGACCAGACCATGACGAGGCCCAGGCCCATGAGCGAGAGCAGAATGACCACGAGCGCGCGCCGGCTGCGCTCGAGCTGCTCGGGAGGCGTGGTGTCGAGAGTGAGCAGGGGATCTTCCTCCTCAGGCGGCCACGAGGCTGGCCAGACCTGCGGCCGCCAGCAGCACGGACACGATCCAGAAACGGATCACGATGCGCGTGGTGGGCATGCCGCCAAACTGAAAATGATGATGCAGTGGAGCGCAGCGCAAGATGCGCCGGCCTCCCGTGGCCCGGAACCAGCTCACTTGGAGCATCACCGAGAGCGCCTCCAGGACGAAGACGCCGCCGATGAGCACGAGCAGCAGCTCGCTCTTCACCACCACGGCCACGTAACCGAGCAGCCCGCCCAGCGGGAGGCTGCCGGTGTCGCCCATGTAAATGAGCGCGGGCGCGGCGTTAAACCACAGAAAGCCCAGCGTGGCGCCGGCCATGGCGGCGCAGAAGACAGTCATCTCCTGGCTGAAGGGCACGTAGAGCTGCGGCTTGTCGGGCACGAGGCTGGCCGCGCGGCCAACCGCCACGCAGACGGCGGCCATCGCGGCGGCGGCCACGGCCATGCTGCCCGCTGCCAGGCCATCCATGCCATCGGTCAGGTTCACGGCATTGCTTGCGCCGATGACCACCATCAGCACGAGCACGACATGCGGCAGGCCGCCCCACCAGGAAAGATCCAGGCCCGCGCCGTCGCTGAAGGGCACGCGCAGACGCAGGAGCTGCTCGGCATGCGCGCGGTTCTGAAAGATGTGCGTGATCGCCAGGGCCAGGGCCAGAGCCACGAAGAGCTGCAGCGCGGCCTTGGCGCGCACCGAGAGTCCCGTGCGCCCCGGGTGAGTGAGCTTGACCCAGTCGTCGATGAAACCGATGCAGCCAAAGCCCACCGTGGCCAGCAGGCCCAGGCTCACGTAGTCGTTGCGCAGATCGCCGCAGAGCACGCCGGCCACGAGAATCGCGCCCAGGATCATGAGCCCGCCCATCGTGGGCGTGGGCGACTTGCCGCGGTTGCGTTCGTTGAGCTCGGCTGAGGGAGTGGCCGTTTCCTTTTCGATGAAAGCACGGCGACGCAGCCAGGCCAGCACGCGCGGGCCAAGCAGCAGCGCCGTGACAAAGGCCAGCACCGCGGCCAGTGCCGCACGCACGACGAGCGACTCCAAGACGGCAAAGCCGCTCCAGAGCGCTGTGAGCTGATCGAGCAGTTCGAGGATCACGCGGGCACGGCCACGGCCCGCGCAGCCAGGCGCGTGACGAGCTGGTCGAGCTGCGCGCGGCGGCTGGCCTTGAGCAGCACCACATCACCGGGGGCCAGCACCCTGTCGAGCAGCGCCCCGGCGGCGGCCAGATCCGGCGCGCTGAGCGCGGCGCTGGCGGGCAGGCCGGCCGCGAGCGCGCCGGCCAGCAAGGGCTGCGCCGCCTCACCGACCACCAGGAGCAGTCCGGGACGCTGGGCCCCGAGCTGCTCGCCGACGCGCCGATGGAGCGCGGCCGAGTCGGCTCCGAGCTCGAGCATCTCGCCCACGACCGCGACGAAACGGCCGGGCAGTCCCAGCGCGCTCACGGCTGCGCAGGAGGCGAGCAGCGAGCCGGGGTTGGCGGTGTAACTGTCGTCGATGAGCGTGAGGTCACCGCACTGGCGCAGCACAAGCCGGCCGGGCGCGGGTGCCACCTCGGCGAGCGCGGCGATGGCCGAGCCGAGCGGCACTTCGAGCAGCTCGGCACAGGCCAGCGCGGCGAGCGCGTTGCTGGCTGCATGGCGGCCGAGCAGTTGCAAGCGCACCTCGTGTCCGCGCAGACGAAAGCGTGTGCCCTCCGGGCTGCAGCGCAAGTCTTCGGCGCGGACGTGAGCGGCCGGATCGAAACCGAAGCTGAGTACGGGACCGGGCGCGCGCCGCGCGAGTTCAGCGAAGGCCGGATCGTCACGGTTCAGCACCGCGCAACGCGGGCCGACGAGCGCCGCGAGCAGCGCGCTCTTCTCGGCGAGCACACCGGAGAGCGAGCCCAGGCCCTGCAGGTGCCCGGGCTGGATATTCGTGATGACGCCCACGGTGGGTTCGGCCTGCGCCGCCAGCGCCGCGATCTCGCCGGGTGCATTGGTGCCCAGCTCCACGACGGCGGCTTGCGTGCCGGCGCCGATCTCGAGCAGGGTGAGCGGCACGCCCACTTCGTTATTGAAGGAGGAGCGGCTGGCCACCGTGGCATAGCGCGCACTGAGCGCCGCGCGGGTGAGGTCCTTGGTGCTTGTCTTGCCATTGGTGCCGGTGATGCCCACGACGTGCAAGGCCGGCGCGCTGGCCGGCCGGCCCAGACCACGCCGCACGGCGCGGCCCAGTGCTCCCAGAGCGGCGCCGGTGTCACTCACCACGATTTGCGGCGCCGTCTCAGGGAGCGGCCGGCTCACGACGAGCGCCACCGCGCCGGCAGCCAGCGCGCCCGCGGCATGCTCGTGTGCATCGTGGTGCGGCCCGCGCAGGCAGAGGAAGAGATCGCCGGGCCTGACCTGGCGACTGTCGGTGCACACACGCGCGACGGCCTTTTGTGCGGAGTTGGGCTGCGAGAGCTGGCCGGAGACGGCCGCCGCCACTTGGCCCAGACTCAGAGACTCCACAGCACCTCCCGGGCCACGGCGCGGTCGTCGAAGGGCAGAACGCGTTCGCCGATGGTCTGCGTGGTCTCGTGTCCCTTGCCGGCGATGAGCACGATGTCGCCGCCCTGCGCTTCGGCACAGGCCAGCGCGATCGCCTCACGGCGGTCGACGAGGCGCCGCGTGTCGGCGCCGCGCTGCGCTGGGATGCCGGCCATGATCTCGTCGAGGATGGCCTGCGGCTCTTCGCTGCGCGGATTGTCAGAGGTGACATAGAGGCGGTCGGCGGCGGCAGCCACGGCGCGGCCCATGAGCGGGCGCTTGCTGCGGTCGCGGTCGCCCCCACAGCCGAAGACCACCAGCAAGCGTCCCAGGCAAAGCGGCCGCAAGAGTTCCAGCACCTTCTCGAGCGCGTCCGGTGTGTGGGCGTAATCGACGAGCACGCGGAAGTCTTGGCCGCAGGTGACCGGCTCGAGGCGGCCAGGCACCGCCGGCAGACTTTCGAGGCCAGTGGTGATGGCCCCCGCCGGCAAGCCCAGAGCCAGCGCAGCGGTTGTCGCCGCGAGCGCATTCTCGACGTTGTGGCGCCCGACGAGCCGAAAGCCCACGTCGGCATCGAGCGCAAACTCCGGCGCGCGCAGGCGAAAGCGCGTGCCCTCGGCATCCAGCCGCAGGATTTCCGCGTGCACATCCACCTGGGCGTCCACCGAGCTGCGTCGCTGCGGCCCGCCCTGCACGGCGAACTGCAGCACGCGCGCCGCCGTGCTGAGTCGGTAGAGACGCGAGGCCGGGTCCTGCGCATTGAGCACGGCCGTGGCCTGGGGCGACAGCGACTCGAAGAGCTTGCCCTTGGCGGCGCCGTAGGCCTCCATCGTGCCGTGATAGTCCAGATGGTCGGGCGTGAGATTGGTGAAGACGCCCACATCGAAGGCAATGCCCAGCGCGCGCTGCTGCACGAGCGCGTGACTGCTCACTTCAAGCACGGCGGCGGCGTGATTCTCGTCCACCATCTCGGCCAAGAGCTTGTGCAGAGCCAGCGCGTCGGGCGTCGTGTTGGCGAGCGGCACATGGTGTTCGCCGCGCCAGGCGCCCAGCGTGCCGATGAGCCCGCAGCGGCGTCCATCCATGGCCA
The DNA here is from genome assembly GCA_052387675.1 of Planctomycetota bacterium. Classification (GTDB taxonomy): domain Bacteria; phylum Planctomycetota; class B15-G4; order B15-G4; family B15-G4; genus JBQTIY01. The sequence goes on from JBQTIY010000002.1 coordinate 360,075, forward strand.
GCATCGAGCGCAGCAGAAAGGAGCTAGTGGTCTTGCCATTGGTGCCGGTGATGCCCACGACATCGAGCCGCTGGCTGGGATGGCCGTAGAACTCGTCGGCCACGAGCGCGCGCGCCCGCACGACATCCGCGCACGAGAGCCACGCGACCGAAGCCAAGGCCTCGGCCTGCTCGGGAGGGCGGTCGCACAGCACGGCGACGGCTCCGGCCGCGAGCGCAGCGCCCACATGCCGCCGCCCGTCGTCCTTGCTGCCGCTGCTGGCCACGAAGAGATCGCCGGGCTGCACTTGCCGGCTGTCGCCGCACAGACCGCGGATGCTCGGGTCGGGGCCGTGACGTTCGAGATCCGGCAGCGCCTCGCGCAGCGCCGAAACCAGGGTGGAGAGCGGCAGGGTGTTCACGCTGGTCTTCATTAGGCGCCGAAAAACCGCCGAATCAAGAGCGTGAATCACGGCGCGGTGAGTCCCAGGTAGGGCAGCGCCCGGCGCAGGATCGCGCCTGTCACGGGGGCCACGGTCTGGGCCGCGTAGCGATGCCCGCGCGGCTGTTCGATGACCACCACCAGCGCCACCCGCGGCGCCTGGGCCGGAGCCAGGGCGATGAAGGAGTGCGTCTCCCGCTTTTTGCGCGGGTCGTGCGCGCTCATCTCGGTCTCGTGCACGGTCGTGCCGGTCTTGCCGGCCACCGAGACCCCGGGCACCTTGGCTGAACCGGCCTGGCCCTCCTCGACCACGGCCTGCATCCAGTAGCGCACCCAATCGCAAGCCGTCGGCGAGAGCACCTGGACGGCCGCACCGAAGGGAGCCTCCAGGCGCCGGCCCTGATCGTCGAGGTAGGCGCGCACGAGGCGCGGCGTGCGATGTACCCCTTGGGCCAGCGTGGCGGCGGCGGCCGCCATCTGGAGCGGCGTGACGGTGAGTTCGTGGCCGAAGGAAAGGGCCACCAGGCTGTAGGGCCGCGTCCAAGTCGACAGCTCGGTGAGGCTGCCGGCCGCCTCGGCCTTGATCGGCACGCCGGTCCGCGTGCCCACACCCAGCCCGCGCAGGATCTGGTAGAGCGGCGCCATCGCAGCCGTGTCCTTGGGACGGCTCTCCTCCACCAGCCTGATGAGGATGTTGGCCATCCCCACGTTGCTGGACTCGATGAGGATCTCCTTGAGGCTGAACTCACCCGTGGTCGGATGCGTGTCGCGCACCGGCTTGCTGCGGCCGGGGATGCGCCCGCGCTCGGGGCTGCAGTTCACTCTCTCGTCGGGCCGCACGAGCCCCAGATCGAGGGCGGCAGCCAGCATGATCGGCTTCCAGGTCGAGCCTGGCGAGTAGACGGTCTGCACCGGCCGGATGACTTGAGCCGCGTCACTCCAGGTGCGCGGCTCCTGGGGATCTAGGCTCGGCGCGGAGGCCATCGCGAGGATGTCGCCGGTCTGGACGTCGAGCAGCACCGCTGCGCCACCGACCGCGGAGAGCTTTTGGCAGCCCAGGCCGAGTTCCTCCTCGACCATGCGCTGCAGCGCCATGTCGATGGTGAGTTCCACGTCCACGCCGTCGAGCGGATCGAGATCGGGCGCGTCGGGATTGGCGACGCGGAAGCCGGCCACGCCGGCCCGGAAGGGCAGCCGTCCATCCACGCCCAGCGAGAGGTGCTGCTGCAGGCCGAGTTCCAGGCCTGAGCCGCCTTGCCCGTCGGCCAGCACCAGGCCGAGCAGGTTGCCGGCCACGGTGCCGCCCGGATGGCGGCGCACCCAGCTCGGCTCGAACTCCAGACGCGCCAGCGGCCGGCCCGGCCGCTGCTCGGCGAGCAACTGGTCGATGGACTCGGAATCGCTGACCGGACGTCCGATACGCGTGGAGAGTCCGCGGCCATCGGCGCGGCGCGCCACGAGCGCCGGCGCGATCTCGCTGGCCGGCAGGTTCAGGATCGGCCCGAGTGTCGTCGTGATGCCTTCGATGCTGTTGAGCACATCGGTGGCGCGACGCGGCCGGCTGCCATTGTGAGTGATGCGCGGCGAGTAGGCCGTGACCTGCAGAGCCTGCGCGGAGTCCGCCAGAACTTGGCCGTGCCGGTCGAGCAAGGCGCCCCGCCGCGCGAGCAGGCGCTGACTGCCTTGCGAGAGGCGCGCCTGGCGTGCCGCAGCGGCTTCACCCGTGGCGAGTTGCAGCCAAGCGACGCGCACGAGCAATCCGCCCAGCACGAAGGCCAGAAAGGTGGCAAAGATGAGGGTGAGCCGGCGTGCGCGCGTGATCATGACTTGGTTCCCGGGCGCGTCGCCTGCAGCGCGTGCCACTGAGTTTCGAGCCGTATCTGAAGTTCGCCGACCCGGCGCTCGAGTGAGGCGCGGCGCAGTTGCAGCAGCATGACTTCGCGGCCCTCAGCCACGACGTCACCGCGCGCCGAGACGGTCAGCAGCGCCAGGAAGAGCAGCGTGGTGCCGAGGAGCGCGTGGCGCCAGGGGAAGCTGGTGCTCTGGGCGAGCGACGTCTCGCTGGCGGGCTCGGCGGCACTGTCGAGATTCGCTTCGCTGGCGGGCTCGGCGGACATGAGAACGCTGTCGGTCATGGAGTGGTCTTTCCAGCGCGCCGGACGGCGCGCAGATGTGCGGAACGGCTGCGGCGATTGGCCACGACCTCGCTGCGCTCAGGTGCCAAAGCGTGCGGGGTCAGAAGTTCGAAGCCCTGGCGGCCGGCCTCACGAAAGGCCTGCTTCACGAGGCGGTCCTCGCCCGAGTGAAAACTCAGCACGGCCAGCACACCGCCGGGCGGCAGCAAGGCCAGGGCCAGCGTGAGCGCCTCCTGCAGCAGCGGCAGCTCGCGGTTCACCTGCATGCGCAGCGCCTGAAAGCTGCGCGTGGCGGGGTGCACACGGCCGCCGCGCCGATGCAGGGCTTGTTCAATGATCTCGCGCAGGTCGCCCGTCGTGCGGATCGGCCGCCGGGCGCGGCGCTCGATGAGCGCGCGCGCCACACGGGAGGCCGCCGGTTCGCCGCCGTCCTCGCGCAGGGCGCGCTCGAGTTCCTCGGCCGAGGCACGCGCCAGCCACGCCGCCGCAGTCTCGCCGCGGCTTGGATCCATGCGCATGTCCAGTGGCGCGTCGCCGTGCAGAGAGAAGCCGCGCTCCAGTTCGTCGAGCTGCATGGAGGAGACGCCGAGATCGAGCAAGAGGCCGTCCGGCGCGCGGGCTCCGCCGCGCACTTCGGCCTGCAGCAGGGCCAGGCACTCCGGCGCCGTGCCGTGCAGGAAGCGCACGCGGGCGCCGAACTCGGCGAGCCGCTCTCGCGCAAGGGCCAAGGCGCTTTCATCGCGATCGCAGGCAATGACCGTGCCGGTGGGCGCGGTGGCGCGCAGGAACTGTCCTGCGTGCCCTCCCGCGCCCACCGTCAGGTCGGCCAAAACTTGCCCCGGTGAGGCACCGAGCAGATTCAGCACTTGCCCCGCCATCACGGGCACATGCCGAACGGGCGCGTCAGTCATGAGCGCACCCTCTCCACCTCTCACCGGAGGACATCCTTGGCCTGCTTTGCGTAGTCGGGTCGCGTGCGGCTTTGCTGCTTGGCCCACACGCCGGGATCCCAGAGTTCGATGCGCTGACCGGCGCCGACAAAGACGACCTTGTCTGCGATGCCCGCCAGTTCCTTGAGCGCGGGCGTGATGAGCACGCGGCCGTTGCGATCCACCGGGCAGTGCTCGGTGTCGGCGTAAAAGAGGCGCTGAAAGTCGCGCGTCGTCTCGGCCCCCAGCGGGCCGGCGTTCACCTGGGCCGCGATCTGTTCGTAGCCCTGCTCGGTGTAGAGGAAGAGGCAGCCGTCGAGGCCGCGCGTGATGAAGACCGCCTCACCCGAGTTGCGGGCGCGCAGGACTTCCAGGTGCTTGCGCGGGATGGCGACGCGGTTCTTCTCGTCGAGCGCATGCGTGTGCTGTCCCGTGAAGAACTGCATGAAACCCCTGGAATTCCGCGGCCACGGACTCGGCACCCGACAAGGAAACCGATCTCCCACATCCTCCCACCATCACCCTTTTCTGTCCACAACAATCCCACGAGACCCCTTCCGCCCCCCCAACCCAGCTTCGGACAGTCCGCGCCCACGCCGCCGAAACTGCTCGGGGTCGCCAGCGGGGCTTTCGGTGCCGTTGCCCGAGGCGAGCGGCGGGCCGGATCCGCTCGGTGTTGGGGAAGGCGGGCGCGTCGCGGCCGAGGGGCCGCGGGCCTCAGGCCTTAGTCTTCGACTGGCTGCCCGCGGCCTGAATCGGCCAAAGGATTGGGCTGGGCCTGCAAGTCCGACAGGCCCTCGGCCGAGAGTTCGGGCAGGTCATCCTCGGGCAGTTCGGCATTCAGCAGGCGCGTGAGGTGCTCACGCACTTCGAGCAACTGCTGGGCATCGAGGAAGGGCGCTGGGACCTCAAGCGGCGGCTGTCCGGCCCCGCGCGTGACAACCATGACTTCCCGCCCGGCGCGCTGCTCAAAGCCAATGAGGCGCAGAAAGCGCTTGCGCACCAGCACGAGGGCCACGAGATAGGAAAGCCTGCGGTAGACCTCGTCGCCGCGGCCCAGGAGACGCAGGAAGAGTTCCCGTAGCAGGGCGTAGTCCACGACCGGCTTGCGGGCGGCCTGTTCAGGCAGCCGGCGCCGCCAGAAAAACTCGTCGCTGGCGGCAGTCTCCGCGTTCTCCACCGCGATTCCACCGCGCCTCGACTCGCAGCCCGCGCAGACATCCACGCGCTCGGGACCGGTCGGCAGGAGCCGAATGCGTGTGGTCACGAAGTCGCCCGGAGCCAAGGCGGCGCGGCACAGCGCACAGGCCTGTCCAAGCTGCGGGAGGCGCCAAGCTTCGTTCTGCGACATGGCGGCGACGCTAGCACAGCCCGGTCTCAGCGACCACTCCCTGCCTGACGGTTGCGTCTCATCCGGTTGTTTCATCTTGAGGTTGCCTCGTCTTGCGGTTGAAAGTCCGGCGAGCTTCGGACTACGGTGGCCGCCCACATCCATGGCACAGACACCCTTCACCCACCTGCACGTTCACAGCCACTACTCGCTGCTGGACGGCGCGATCAGCATCGACGCGCTGGTGAAGGAAGCCACGCGCAACGAGATGGGCGCGCTGGCGCTGACCGATCACGGCAATCTTTTCGGCGCCATCGAGTTCTACACCAAGGCGCGTAAGGCAGGCGTCAATCCGATTCTCGGCTGCGAGGCCTACCTCGTGCCCGGCGACGCCACCGCGCCCCCGGCCACGGACGAGAAGTTGCCGCGCCATCACATCACGCTCCTGGCCCGCGACGCTGCCGGCTGGCGCAACTTGTGCCGGCTCTCCACGCTCTCCTGGACGCGCGGCTATCACAGAAAACCGCGCATCGACAAAACGCTGCTGGGCACACACGCCGGCGGACTCATTGCGCTGTCGGGCTGCATGTCCGGCGAAGTGAGCCAGCATCTCTTGGCGGGCCAGCTCGACCAGGCCTGCCGCTCAGCCGAGGAGTACGCGGCGCTGCTGGGCCGCGAGAACTTCTATCTCGAAGTCATGAGCAACGGTCTGGCCGCGCAGAACACGATTCGGCAGGGCATGGCCGAGGTCGCGCGCCGCACCGGCTTGCGGCAGGTGGCCACCAACGACATTCATTACCGCTGCGAGGGCGATGCGGTCGCGCAGGACGCGCTCATCTGCATCGGCACCGGGCAGCGCATGCACGACCCCGAGCGCCGCTTCAAGATTGAGACGCAGGAGCTGTACTTCCGCACGAGCGCCGAGATGGGCCAACTCTTCGGCGAGGACAGCGAGGCCTATCGCAGCACCGCCGAGATTGCGGCGCGCTGCAACATCCAGCTCGAACTGGGCGCCATGCACCTGCCCCGTTTCGAGATCGCCAGCGGCGAGCCGCCCGAGAGCTACATGCGGCGGCTCTGCGAGGAGGGCCTGCTGCGCCGTTACGGCGCGCTGACGCCGGCCGTGCGCGAACGCTTCGAGCTGGAACTGGCGGTCATCGCCAAGATGGGCTTCGTCTCGTATTTCCTCATCGTCTGGGACCTCATCCGCTTCGCGCGCGAGCAGGGCATTCCCGTCGGGCCGGGGCGCGGCTCGGCGGCCGGCTCGATCGTGGCCTACGCGCTGAACATCACGCAGCTCGACCCCTTGCGCTACGACTTGCTCTTCGAGCGCTTCCTCAATGCCGACCGCATTTCGATGCCCGACATCGATATCGACTTCTGCCGCGACCGGCGCGAGGAAGTCATCGATTACGCACGGCGCAAGTACGGCAGCGATCAGGTCTGCCAGATCGTGACCTTCGGCACGCTGGCGGCCAAGGCCGCGCTGCGCGACGCGGGCCGCGTGCTGGACATTCCGCTGCCCGAAGTCGACCGCCTGGCCAAGCGCTTGCCCGAGGGCACCAAGGCCACACTCACCGAGCATCTGGCGGGCGATCCTGAGCTGGCCAAGCTCTTGCGCAGCGAGCCGCGCCTGGCCGAGCTGCTCGACGTCAGCCAGCGCATCGAAGGCCTGGCGCGCAACACCTCCACGCATGCCGCCGGCGTGGTCATCACCGACCGGCCGCTGATCGAGCTCGTGCCGCTCTGCGTGGTTCAGGGTGCGGTGAACACGCAGTTCCAGATGAATGACTTGGAGCAGATCGGCCTGCTCAAGATGGATTTTCTGGGACTGAAGAACCTGACCGTGCTCGCCAAAGCGGCCGAGCTCGTGGCGCGCACGCGCGGCTTGGCGGTGGACTACGACCTGCTGCCGCTCGACGACGCCGCCACTTATGCGCTGCTGCGCCGCGGCGATGTGGGCGGCGTGTTCCAGCTCGAATCTTCAGGCATGCGCGAGCTGATCCTGCGCCTGCAGCCGGATAACTTCGAAGAGATCATCGCGCTCATCGCGCTCTACCGGCCAGGGCCCCTGCAGTCCGGCATGCACGACAGCTTCGTGCGCAGAAAGCACGGCCAGGAGCCCATCGAGTACACGCACCCGCTCATGGAACCGGTGCTGCGCGACACCTACGGCACCATGATCTACCAGGAGCAGGTCATGCGCCTGGCGCAGGTGCTGGGCGGACTCTCGCTCAACGACGCCGACGGCCTGCGCAAGGCCATGGGCAAGAAGGACAAGCTGCGCATGGCCAGTTATGAGGCCAAGTTCCTGGCCGGCTGCGCGCAGCGCACGATTCCCGTGGCCACGGCGGCCCGCATCTGGCAGGACATGAGTTTTTTCGCCGAGTACGGCTTCAACAAGAGTCACTCGGCAGCCTACGGCCTGATCACCTTCCGCACGGCCTATATGAAGGCCCATTATCCGGCCGAGTACTTGGCCGCGCTCATGTCCTGCGACGCCGACAACACCGACAAGCTCGCCGAGTACATCGAGGAATGCCGGCGCGACGAGCGCCCGATCCTGGGGCCGGACTGCAATGCGAGCCAGGCTGACTTTCAGCCGGAGGGCGCGGGCATCCGCTACGGGCTCGCGGCCATCAAGGGCGTGGGCAGCCGGCTCGTCGAAAGCCTGCTCGAGGCCCGCGCGCGCGCCGGCGGCCGCTTCACGTCGCTGCCCGCACTGCTCGAGCAGCTCGACCACAAGGCGCTCAATCGCGCCAGTTTTGAGGCGCTGGCCAAAGCCGGTGTCTTCGACTCGCTGCGTGAACAGCGCACCACCGTGCTGCGGCAGTCCGAGCGGCTCCTGCGCGATGCCGCGCGGGCCCAGGAAGATCGCGCCAGCGGTCAGTCGCTGCTCTTCGGCGGCAGCGCGACGGCGGTGGCGGTGGAACGCAGCACGACGCCGGCCGACGAGCCCACCGACCGTGAAGTCCTGGCCATGGAGAAGGAAGCGCTGGGCCTGTGGATCTCGGTGGATCCGATGGCCGAGCATCGCCCGCTGCTGCGGCGGCTGGCCACGCATGATCTCGGCTCGCTGCGCGAAGCCTCTGATCGCGACGAAGTTCTGGTGGGCGGCATGCTGGCGGCGCTGCGCACGACCGTCTCGAGCAAGGGCCGCTCAGCCGGCCAGCCCATGGCCATGGCGCGCGTGCAGGGCCTGGGCGGCAGTTGCAGCGCGGTCATCTTCCCTGCGGTCTACGCCCGGCATCGCGAACAGGTGCGCGAGGAGCACGTGGCGCTCTTCCGCGCCAAGGTCGATCGCAGCCGCGAGGAACCCACGCTGCTCATTGACGAGATCCTCGACCTCGACAACCCGGCCATCGCCGCCGACCGCCGCCTGCTTCTCGAGGTGCGCGGCAGCGCCGCCGAGCGCGATCTGCGGCTCGCGACGCTGCGCACGCTGCTGCCTCAGCATCCTGGACCCACGGCCGTCTTTCTGGTCGTGGAACACGAGGCCGGACAGATGCGTACCTTCGCGCTGCCCGATCGGAGCCGGGTGGCCTTGAGCAGCCGGCTCCTCTTGCTCGTGGAAGAGGCCCTAGGCGGCGCCGCCCGCGTGCACGTGCGCTAGCGAGCGGCCTTCTTGGCCTGCTTGGCGGCGCGCTTCTCCTGCGGAGTCTTGGCCGGCTTCTTCTTGTCTTCCTTCTTGCGGTCTAGTCCCTTGCCCATGATCGAGTCCTCGCTGTGTGGGTGAGTTGAAACGCTACGGGCCGACGGCAGGCCGGCCCCTTGGACACAGAGCCTAGCGTGCCGGGGCCCGCTCATCGACGGTGAAAGTCGCGCGGGGTGCGCGGGACCTAAGGCTCGACGAAGTCGTCGCCGAGCGGATCCACACCCACCAGCCCGAGCAAAAGGTCGCCGAACTCAACCGGCCGCAGCCCCAGGCGCAGGCCGATCATGCCGAAGAAGATGTCCGCCTCGAAGAGGTCCCAGGCCTGCGGCTGCTCGCGGCCGTTGCGGCGCGCCTCCCAGAGCGTGGCGTGTTCAGGCGTGCCCACGCTGGACAGCGGCTCCTCGTCGCCCTGCTCGAAGCGCAGGTCGACCCAGTTCACATTGCGCCGCCATTCGGGGATGAGCAGCGCACCGCCAGACTCGCGCACGATCGGCGGGTGCCGGCCCCACTGGCGCACATTCGGTTCCCAGACCGCGGGATGGCGGCCTTCGCCGGAGGGTGCATCGCGATCCATCTGCCAGCGGTAGACCAGCAGCAGGCCCTCGCCGGCGGGCCGGCCCTGCAGGCCGTCAAGCGGACGCTCGGGCACGAGCGACAGGCTCGTGAGGAAGCACGTCCAGGGCAGCGCCGCTTGGAACTCGTCCCAGTGGCCGTTGATGAGGCGGTCGTTCCAGCCGGCACGCTGCGACACGATGGGCGAGAGACCCAGACCCACGTGCAAGAGCGGTGTGGCCTTGGCCGAAACACCGAGGCCCCAGCCCCAGGCGACGGAGCAGGGCACGGCGTCGAGGACATCGAGTCCGCGCGAGGCGAAATAGCGACCCGTGCCTCCGGCAGCGCAGCCGGGCAAAAGGGAAAGCAGAGCCAGCGCGCAGGCCGCCAGCGCCGCCCTCACCCGTCGTCCTGCTCGCTGGCCGGGGCGCCCTTCTTGGCTCCCTTGGCGATCGTGGCCTTGGCGGACTTCACGGCCGCCGCCTTCGCGTCGCCCTGCTTGGGCTCCTTGGGCTTGGGCACAAAGTTCAGCAGCTCGAGATAGACCAGCGCGCCCTGATCGCCCAGCCGCCGGCGCGACAGCTTGACGATGCGGGTGTAGCCGCCGGGCCGTGCCGCAAAGGCCGGCCCGATCTCGGCGAAGAGCTTGGAGACCGCCGCCTTGTCCTGCAGCGCCGCCGTAGCGCGCCGGATGGAGGCCAGGTTGCGGGTCTTGGCCAGTGTGATGAGCTTCTCGGCGCGGCCGCGGTACTCCTTGGCCTTCGGCGCGGTCGTCTCGATGCGACCGTGCAGGAAGAGCGAAGAAATCAGGTTGCGGCCCATGGCCGTCCGGTGCGCGCTCGTGCGCCCCAGACGTCGGCCTCGCATGCGGTGTCTCATGAATTTCCTTTCCGGCTCGCGCCGATCAGCTTCCGGCGCCGGTCAGCTCGGCGGACAGGTTCATGCCCAGCGAGAGGTTCATGCTGGCCAGCTTCTTCTTGATCTCGTTGAGCGAGGTCTTGCCGAAGTTGCGCACCTTGAGCAGTTCGGCTTCGCTGCGCTGCACGAGATCACCGACGGTGCGGATGTTCTCGCTGTCCAGGCAGTGCCGGCTGCGCACCGAGAGGTCGAGGTCCTCGATCGAGGTGGCCAGGACGCCCTTGAGCTTGGTGATGTCGCCGCCCTCACCGCCCAGCGCTGCCGGGCGCGCCTCGTCGGCCGGAATGGCCTTGTCGAGGTCGTAGTAATGCACGAAGGCATTGAGGTGCTTGCGGTAGATGCGCGAAGACTCCACCAGTGCGTCCTCGGGCGAGATCGTGCCGTCGGTCCAGACTTCGAGGACCAGACGGTCGTAGTTGGTGATCTTGCCCACGCGCGTCTCCTCGATGCGGTAGCGCACGCGCGTCACCGGCGAGAAGTTGCTGTCGATCGAGATCACGCCGATCACGCGCTCGTCCGACTCGTGCTCCTCCGCGGTGACGTAGCCGCGGCCGCGCCCCACCGAGATGGTCATGCTCACCGGAACGTCTTCGGTGAGCGTGCAAATGACGTGCTCGGGATTGAGGATGCGCACGCCGGCCTGCGCCTCGATCTGGCCGGCCTTGAGCTCGCCCTTCTTGGAACGGGTCAGGCGCAGTTCGACCGTGTCGGCCTGCTCGAGGGCCACCAGCAGCCCCTTGAGGTTGAGCACGATGTCCGTGACGTCCTCCATGACGCCCTTGACCGTGCTGAACTCATGCTGCACGCCTTCCAGGCGCACCGCCGTAACGGCCGTGCCCTCGATGGACGAGAGCAGCACGCGCCGCAGACCATTGCCGATCGTGTGGCCGAAGCCCTTCTCGAACGGCTCGATGGTGAAGCGTGCGTAGGTGTCCGTGAGGGAGTCGCGGTCGACAACGACATTCGACGGCAACTCAAAGTTGCGCCAGCGGATTCTCATGATCTCTCCGATCCTAGGATGCTGTGAAAGCGGTTTACTTGCTCATCAACTCGACGATGAGCTGCTCGCGGACGTCGAAGGCGACATCGTTGCGCGTGGGTGAAGTGACGATCTTGCCTTCGAGGGCGACGCTGTCGCGCTCGAGCCAGCCGGGCATCGGGTAGCTGCTGCGCTGCTCGAGGCTGGCCTGCACCAGCTTGCGCACGCCTTCGCGGCGCGTGACCGTGATGAGGTCACCCGGGCGGATGGCCGCCGAGGCCACGTCGCAGCGGCGCCCATTGAGCGACACATTGCCGTGGCTGATGAGCTGCCGCGCACCCTTGCGGCTGGTGGCGAAGCCCAGCGCGAAGACGGCGTTGTCCAGCCGGCGCTCCAGCAGCACCAGCAGGTTCTCGCCGGTATTGCCCGGCATGCGGGCGGCCTTCTCGTAGCTGTTGGCGAAGGAGCGCTCGGGCACGCCGTAGAAGCGCTTGAGCTTCTGCTTCTCGCGCAGCTGCGTGCGGTACTCCGACTGGCGGGCGCGCGCCCAGGGGTGCGCACCGGGCGGGAAGTTGCGCTTGGTCAGGGCGCACTTGCTGGTCTCGCAGCGCGTGGCCTTGAGGAACAGCTTCACGCCTTCGCGGCGACAGAGCTTGCAGACACTGGTCTTGGTAGCGGTCATGGTTTCCTCAGGGGCTCAAACGCGCCGACGCTTGCGCGGGCGGCAGCCGTTGTGCGGTACAGGTGTGCGGTCCTCGATGGCCTTCACCTTCAGGCCCGTGGTGGCCAAGGCGCGCACGGCCGACTCGCGGCCGCTGCCGGGGCCGCGCACGCGCACCTCGACATCGCGCACGCCCAGCTTCATGGCCTTCTGAGCGCAGCGCTCGGCGGCCTTCTGGGCGGCGAAGGGCGTGCTCTTGCGCGACCCCTTGTAGCCCGCGCTGCCGGCGCTGTCCCAGCACAGGACTTCGCCGTTGTGCGGGTCGGTGAAGGTGACGATCGTGTTGTTGAACGTCGCCTTGATATTGACCACCGCGCGCGACAGCACTCGGCGGATCTTCTTGGTTGCGGCCATGATGTGTGTGTTGCTCCGTCAGCTCAGCTGCTTGACCGACTTCTTGCCGGCCACTGTCTTGCGCGGGCCCTTGCGGGTCCGGGCGTTGCTCTGGGTGTTCTGGCCGCGCACGGGCAAGCCCTTGCGATGCCGCAGGCCGCGATAGCAGCCGATGTCCTTGAGGCGCTGAATGTTCTGCGCCGTCTGGCGGCGCAGTGCGCCCTCGACCAGGTGCTCCTTCTCGAGCAGCGCCACGATGTGCTGCACGTCTTCCTCGGTGAGGTCCTTGGCGCGCAGGCTCGGAGCGAACTTCATCTTGGTGCAGACGCGCTGCGCCGTGGAGGGGCCCACGCCGAAGATGTAGGTGAGCGCCACTTCCACACGCTTGCCGTTCGGGATGTCGACGCCGACGATTCTGGGCACGAGGCTTCTCCTTGACTCGTCAGCTCAGCGGCCTTGCCGCTGCTTGTGACGGGGGTTGCTGCAAACGACGCGCACCACTCGGAAGCGCCGCACGATGCGGCAGTTCTCGCAGATGCGTCGAACGGACGTCCTGACCTTCATTTTCTCTCCGGTTCCGGGCTGCGCCCGCGATAGACGATGCGACCCCGGCTCAGGTCGTAGGGGCTGACCTCGACCGTCACCGTGTCGCCTGGCAGGATGCGGATGTAATTCATCCTCATTTTGCCTGAAACATGGGCTGTGAGGCGATGACCATTCTCGAGTTCCACTTTGAAGACCGCATTCGGCAGGGACTCCAGCACCTTGGCCGAGACCCGCAGAGCCGTTTCGCGGGTCATCTCAGGCCCGCCTCGAGGAGGGCTGGGGCTGGGGCAAAGGAACGAGGCGGGCCAGCAGCTCGTCGGCCACCACCCCCACCTCCCGGTGGCCATCCACCGAGACAAGCAGCCCGCGGCTGGCATAGAACTCCCGCAAGGGAGCCGTTTGGCGGCGGTAGACCGCGAGCCGCTCGCTCACCACGGCGGCCGTGTCGTCGGAGCGCTGTTCCAGGGGGCCGCCGCAGCCGTCGCACAGGCCGGCCGCGCGGGGCGGCAGGAAGTCGAGATGGAAGCTGCGGCCGCAGCCGCGGCACGAGCGCCGTCCGGTGAGCCGCTGCAGCAGGATCGCATCGGGCACGGTCAGGTCGGCCACGCGATCGAGCGGCGTGCCGAGCGCGGCCAGCCGCCGGTCGAGTTCCTCGGCCTGGGCGCGATTGCGCGGAAAGCCGTCGAGCAGAAAGCCGCCGGAGGCGGCCCGGCCTGAGCCGGCGGCGCCCAGCCGCTCGAAGAGCACTTCGAAGACCACGTCGTCCGGCACCAGCCGACCGGCCTCCATGTGCTGCTTGGCCGCGAGGCCAGCCGCCGTGCCGGCCTGCACCGCGGCGCGCAGCAAATCACCCGTGGACAGATGCGTGAGGCCGCGACGCTGACAGACGAGCTGGGCTTGCGTGCCCTTGCCGGCGCCGGGAGCGCCGAGCAAAACGTAACGACCGTCCGTCAAGCCGCCCCCCGCCCCGCACCGCGGCGTGCCCAGCCCGCACCGGCTTCACCCAGTCCCTCGTAGCGGCGCATGACCAGCATCGAGTTGACCTTGTCGACCAGGTCGAGGATGACGCCCACGACGATGAGGATGCTGGTGCCGCCCAGAAACATGGCCAAGTCCGGCGGCATGTTCGGCACGTTGCTCGAGAGCAACTGCGGCAGCACCGCGATGATCACCAGGAAGGTGGCGCCCGCCAGCGTGACGCGGAACATGACCGATTCCAGGTACTCGGCGGTGCGCTGACCGGGCCGCAGCCCCGGCACGAAGCCGCCGTATTCCTTGAGGTTGTCGGCGATCTCCTTGGGCTGGAACATCAGCGACGTCCAGAAGAAGGAGAAGAGGAAAACCAGCGCGGCGTAGAAAAGCGTGTACCAGAAGCCGCCCCACGAGAAGGTGCGCTGGAAGAAACTGCCGCCGAAGATCTTGTCCATCACTGTGGGCACGATGAACAGGAAGGAGGCAAAAATGATCGGCATGACGCCGGCCTGGTTCACCTTGAGCGGCAGGTAGTGCCGCTGACCGCCGTAGACCCGGCGGCCGCGCATCTGCTTGCCCTGCTGGATCGGAATGCGCCGCTGACCCTTGGTCACGAAGACGATGCAGAAGACGATCAGCACGTAGAGCACCAGCAACTGCGCAATGGGCTGGACCCAGCTGCCTTCCGTGGAGGTGGCGAGCTGCGCCAGCATGGTGGGCATGTTGGCCACGATGCCGCCCATGATGATGAGCGAAATGCCGTTGCCGAGGCCGTACTCGGTGATCTGCTCACCGATCCACATGACGATGAGCGTGCCGGTCGTCAGCGTGAGGACCACGCCCACCTTCCAGAGGAAGCTGTTGTAGAGGACTTCGTCGATCACGCCCTCGGCCGCCGCGTCGCCGAGCATGCCGTAGATGATGATCAGCGCCTGCAGAATGCAGATCGGCACTGTCGCGTAGCGCGTGTAGCGGTTGATGATCTTCTGGCCGGCCTGCCCCTCCTTGGAGAGGGCTTCGAGCTTCGGCACGACCTTGACCAGCAGCGAAAAGATGATCGAGGCGCTGATGTAGGGCATGACGCCCAGGGTGAAGAGCATGCACGAGCCGATGGCGCCGCCCGACAAGGCATTGAAGATGCCGAAAGCGAAGCCGCCGGAGAGTTCGTCCTGGAAGCGCTCGAGCGCCGCGTAATTCACGCCCGGGATAGGCACGTGAAAGCCCACGCGATAAGCCAACAGCAGGCTCAGCGTGATGAAGATCTTCTTACGGATCTCCGGGACGCGGAAGATGTTGAGGAAGCCGGACGCCATTGCGTATTAGTTCGCGGCGCCGGGCGCGGCGGCCTGCGGCGCACCGGCCGACAGCGCGATGCTGCCGCCCGCGGCCTCGATCTTGGCGCGGGCCGATTCCGAAATGCGGTCGGCCTTCAGGCTGATGGCCACGCTGATGTCGCCCTTGCCCAGCACCTTGAGGCCGGTGGCCTTCTTCTTGACCAAGCGAGCGGCCTTGACCGTGGCGAGATCCACCGTGCCGCCCTTGGGGAAGGCGCGGGCCAAGTCCTCGACGTTGACGATGTCCCACTCCACGCGGAAGTCGGAGTTGGTGAAGCCGCGCTTGGGCAGGCGGCGGAAGAGCGGCATCTGGCCGCCTTCATGCGCGAGACCGCCGCCCACGCCGGAGCGGCTGCCCTGTCCGTTCATGCCGCGCCCGGCCGTGCAGCCGCGGCCGCTGCCCGGTCCACGGCCCACGCGGCGACCGCGCTTGAGCTTGAGGTCGTGCGTCTTGACGTCCTGCAGATTCATGAGAGCGACACTCCGCGGAGGGCCTCGACCTGCCGGCGCGGGCGCACCGACTGCAGGCCGGCCAGCGTGGCCTTGACCAAGTTCACCGGGTTGTTCGAGCCCAAGCTCTTGCTGAGGATGTCGCGCACACCAGCCAGTTCGAGCACCGAGCGCACCGTGGCGCCGGCGATGATGCCGGTGCCCGGCGCGGCGGGCAGCAGGCGCACTTCGGCGGCGCCGAAGCGGCCCATGACCTCGTGCTCGATCGTGCCCTTCTTGAGGGTCACGCGCACCAGGTTCTTCTGGGCATCGCGCACGGCCTTCTCGACGGCGGTGGGCACTTCCGGCGCCTTGCCGAAACCGATGCCGACGCTGCCATGGCGATCGCCCACGACGACGAGCGCCGAGAACGAGAAGCGCCGGCCGCCCTTGACGACCTTGGCGCAGCGGTTGACCTTGACCACAGCCTCCTCGTAGGAGCCCGTGTTGCCTGGTTCATTGAAGTTGTCGGCCATCGAATGCTCCTAGAAGGCGAGCCCGGCTTTGCGGGCGCCTTCGGCCAGCGACTTGACGCGGCCGTGGAATCGGTACCAGCCGCGGTCGAAGACCACGGTCTTGACGCCACGCTCCAGGAGGCGGCGCGCAATGTCCTCGCCCACGACGCGGGCGGTTTCCACCTTGCGCCCCTCGAGCTTGGACTTGAGTGTCGGATCGAGCGAGGACGAAGCGGCCAGCGTGACTCCGCGCAGGTCGTCGATGGCCTGCACGTAGATCTGCTGGGAAGAGCGGTGCACCGTGAGACGCGGGCGCTCGGCCGTGCCGCGGACGCGGCTGCGGGTGGAGGCGGCCTTGCGGACGCGGCGACGATTGCGGAGTAGGAAAGCGCGTTGCATGTTCGACCTCAGGTCCCGAGCGACTTGCCGACCTTGCGGCGCACGTATTCACCGTCGTAACGAATGCCCTTGCCCTTGTAGGGCTCGGGCTTGCGCAGGGAGCGAATCTCCGCCGCGAACTGGCCGACGAGCTGCTTGTCGGCGCCCTTGATGACCACCAGGGTGGGCTGCGGCACTTCGCAGAGCAGGCCCTTGGGGATGACCCGCTTGACCGGCTTGTTGAAGCCGATGTTCAGCACGAGGCTGGGGCCTTCGATCTTGGCATTGAAGCCGACGCCCTGGATGTCCAGGCGCTTCTCGAAGCCCTTCTCCACGCCCTCGACCATGTTGGCCAAGAGCGCGCGGAACAGGCCGTGCACGGCGCGCTCCGCGCCGGTTTCGCCGCGGCGCGTGAGCTTCGCACTGCGCGCGCCCTCGTCGACGGCGAGGTCGAGCGAGGGATGGAGCTCCTGCGTGAGGGTGAACTTGCCGCCCTCGACCTTCACGGTGCGCCCGGCCAGCGAGAGCTTGGTGCTCGCCTTCCAGGTGACCGGCTGTCTTCCAATTCTTGACATGCTGTTCCTCGTTCCCCCGCCTTACCAGACCGTGGCCAGGAGTTCACCGCCGACGTGGCGGCTGCGGCACTCGCGGTCGCTCAGCACGCCGGCCGGGGTGGAATAGATGCCGATGCCCGTGCCGTTCAGCACGCGCCCCACGGAGTCGGCACCGCGATAGAGACGGCGGCCCGGCTTGCTGTCGCGGCGGATCTCGTGGATCACGCGCTCGCCATCCGGGCCGTACTTGAGCTTGAGCACAAGCTGGCCCTGCACCGCTCCGGGCACAACGGACCAGTCGTGGATGAAGCCCTCGCGCTTGAGCACGTCGGCGATCTCGCGCTTGACGCGCGAGGCCGGCATGGTGACGTCGTGCCGATGGACGATGAGCGCATTGCGCGTGCGCGTCAGCATGTCGGCGATGGGATCGGTCATGGTCATGGTGTGTTCCTCCGCCGGCTCACCAGCTGGCCTTGCGCACGCCCGGGATCTCGCCGGCCAGGGCCAGCGTCCGGAAGCAGATGCGGCAGATGCCGAACTTGCGCAGGAAAGCATGGCTGCGCCCGCACAGCGAGCAGCGCGAATGCGCCCGCGTCGGGAACTTCGGCTTCATCTTGGTCTTGGCGATCCAGCTCGTCTTGCCCACGTGTGCGGTGTCCTTCCTCGCGCGGCGCCTTAGGCGTTGCGCGGCGTGTCCTTGGTGTCGCCGTCCTTGCGGAACGGCATCCCCAGCCGCTCGAGCAGTTCGACCGCGAGTGCATCGCGCCCGGCTGTCGTCACGACGGTGATGTTCATGCCCTGCGAATGCTTGATCTTGTCCAGGTCGATCTCAGGGAAGACCGTCTGGTCGGAGAGGCCCATGCTGTAGTTGCCGCGTCCGTCGAAACCGCCGCGCTTGAGGCCGCGGAAGTCCTTGATACGCGGAATGACCACGGCGATCAGGCGGTCGAGGAACTCCCACATGCGATGGCCACGCAGGGTGACCATGCAGCCGATGGGCATGCCCTCGCGCAGGCGGAAGTTCGCGACGGCCTTCTTGGCCGAGCGCAACGCGGCCTTCTGACCGGTGATCAGCGTGAGGTCGGCGGCGGCCGCTTCGGCCAGGGCCTTGTTCTCGCGCGCCGCGCCGACGCCCATGGACACGACGACCTTGAGCAGGCGCGGTGCGGCGTTCAGGTTGCGGATGCCGTGCGCTTCCATGATCTGCGGACGGACCGTGTCCTGGTAGGTCTTGAAGAGGCGCGGCGTGGCGCCGGCCGATGCGGCGGCGTGGCCGGCGGCGGCCTGCGGCGCGCTTTCGGCCGTCTTGCCAGCCTTCTTCTCGCGCTTCTCACGCGGAGGCTTGGCGGCGGCGCCCTTGGTCGCAGTCGTGTCGGAAGTGGATTCGTTGCGGGTCATAGCTTGCCTGGGGTCGTGCCGGGGATGCTCAGTTCGCGAGGGCCTTGCCGGTGGGCCGAGCGACACGCTGCCGCTTGCCACCGGTGCGCGTGATGCCCAGGCGCACGCCCTTGCCGGCCTCGGCGTCGAAATAGGCCAGCTTGGCGAGCGAGATTGGGTATTCGCGGTGCGTGCGGCCGCCCTGCGGCTGCTCCTGGCTCTTGCGCACGTGCTTCCACTTCATGTTGACGCCTTCCACGATGGCGGCGCCGTGCTTGCGGTCGAGGCTGAGGATGCGGCCGGTCTTGCCGCGGTCCACGCCGGCACGCACCACGACCGTGTCACCCGAGCGGAGCAGAGACATCAGACGACCTCCGTTGCGAGGCTGATGATCTTCATGAAGTTCTTGTTGCGCAGCTCACGGGCGACCGCGCCGAAAATGCGCGTGCCGACCGGATTGCCGTCCTTGTCAATGATGACCAGGGCGTTGCGGTCGAAGCGCACCCGTGAGCCGTCGCGGCGCCGAATGTCCTTGCGCGTGCGCACGACCACTGCGCGCACGACCGAACCCTTCTTGACCGTGGCCGTGGGAATGGACTTCTTGACCGAGCCGATGATCACGTCACCCACCGAGGCATAGCGGCGCTTGCTGCCGCCCAAGACCTTGAAGCACATGACCGTCTTGGCGCCGGTGTTGTCGGCCACGTCGAGAATGGTCTGCTGCTGGATCACTTCGTGTTCCCTTGTCCCTTGGCGAGCACGCGCACCAGCCGCCAGCGCTTGGTGCGGCTGAGCGGGCGGGTGAAGATCAGTTCGACGCGATCGCCGACCTGGGCCTCGTTCTGCTCGTCATGCGCCACGAGGGTGGTGTGGCGCTTGATGTACTTCTTGTAGACGGGATGCAGAACCTTGCGGTCCACGCGGACCACGATGGTCTTCTGCATCTTGCTGCTCTTGACCACGCCGATGCGGCGCACCTCGTGGCGAGGCGCGGCGTCGGCCGAGCTCGGAGCGGCGGATTGAGCCTGCGGTGTCATGCGGTTTCCTTCACTTCCTCGGAGCGCTGCCGTGGATGCTCAATTCGCGCTCGCGCAGCAGCGTGCGCAGGCGGGCCACCTCGCGACGGATCGCGCGGATCCGACTGGGCTTCGCCAGGCCCTCGGAGCTGGACTTGAAACGCAGATCGAAGAGTTCCTTCTGCAGCGCCTGAATGTCGAAGGCCAGCTCGCTGTCCTCCTTCTCGCGCAGTTCCTTGAGACGAGCGGTGGCTTTCATCGCACTCTCCGCTGCACGAGCCGCACCCGCAGCGGCAACTTGTGCGCCACGCGGTTCATGGCCAGCTTGGCGATTTCCGGCGTCGCACCGCCCACTTCGAAGAGCACGGTGCCGGGCTTGATGACCGCGGCCCAGTACTCGACCTCGCCCTTACCCTTACCCATGCGGGTTTCGGCAGGAATGGCGGTGATGGGCTTGTGCGGGAAAACGCGGATGGTGATGCGGGCCGCCGGTGCGGCGCGCGTGGCGGCCACGCGTCCGGCCTCTAGCACGCGGGCCGAGAGGAAGCCGGCTTCCAGCGACTGCAGTCCGTACTCACCGAACTCCACGGTGTGCCCGGCCGTCGCGTAGCCGCGAATCTTGCCCTTGTGCACCTTGCGGTGCTTGGTGCGCTTCGGCATCCCCTTCATGACGGCTGCCCTCGCTCTTCGGTCTGGCGGAAGTCGGCATAGCGGCCACGGTAGACCCAGGCCTTGATGCCGATGACGCCGTGCGGCGTGCGGGCGATGGCGTAGCCATAGTCCACCCAGCAGTCCAGGGTGGACAGCGGCACGCTGCCCATGGCGATCTTTTCTGTGCGCGCGATCTCAGCGCCGCCCAGTCGTCCGGCGATGGTCATTTTCACGCCCAGCGCGCCGGCTTGCATGGTGAGCTGAGCCGATTTCTTGAGCGCGCGGCGGAAGCTCGCGCGGCGCATGAGCTGCTCCGCCATGCTCTCGGCCACGAGCTGCGCGGAGAGTTCGGGCTTGCCGATCTCCACCGTGCGAATCGCCACGGGCTTGAGACAGATCGAGGTGAGCTGCTCGTTGAGCTTGTCGACTTGCGCGCCGCGACGGCCGATGAGCAAGCCCGGGCGCGCCGTGTGGATGATGACCGTGACGCGCTCACGCGTGCGCTCGATGTCGATGCGCGGCACCGCAGCCGACTGGTACTCCTTCTTCACGAAGGTGCGGATGCGCTGATCCTCGAGCAGCAGGGCGCTGAACTCTTTCTTGCCGGCATACCAGCGGCTGCGCCACGGCTCGGTGATGCCGATGCGGAAGCCGATCGGATTGACCTTCTGACCCATGCTCAGCCGTCCTTCTTCTGCTTGGAGGGTGCGGACTTGCGGGCTTTGGCCTTGGTTGCTGGCGCGCCCGACTTGCCGCGCTTGCCGGCCGGCTTGGCTTGTGCCGCGACGGCGCCCTCGGCCGCAGCGGGCGCAGCCGGAGCCGCCAGCGCGGGCACCAGCGCGATGTGAATGTGCGCCGTGCGCTTACGAATGGGCATGGCGCGGCCGCGCGCACCTGGACGCCAGCGCACATAGCCGCCCAGCAGCGGTCCTTCGTCGACGCGCGCCTCGGCCACCTGCAGTTCGTTGGGATCGACTTGCGAATCACGTTCGGCATTGGCCACGGCCGAGCGCACGACCGCCTTGACCAGCACCGCGGCGCGGCGGGGCGAGCGGTCGAGCACGCGCAGCGCCCGGTTCACGGGCAGGCCACGGATGAGGTCGACAATGAGCCGCGCCTTGCGGGCGGTGGTCTTGGCGTAGCGGTGACTGGCCAGGAAGCGCGCGCTCATGACTTAGCCGCCGGCGCCGCGGCGCTTTCCGTCTTGGCGGCTTCCTTCTTGTTGGTGTGGCCGCGGAAAGTGCGCGTGGGCGCGAACTCACCGAGCTTGTGCCCGACCATGTCCTCAACGACGTAGACCTTTTGATGGGTCCGGCCGTTGTGCACGAGGAAGGTGTGCCCCACGAAGTCGGGCGTGATGGTGCACGCGCGCGCCCAGGTGGTGATGGGCTCACGCTTGCTCTCCCGCCCCATGGCGAGAACCTTCTTTTCGACGTTGGGGTCCACGAAGGGACCCTTCTTCAGGCTGCGGCTCACGGAATCCTCGGCTCCTGCGGTGCGCTCACGGTGTCCTGCCTACTTCTTGCGCTTGCGCACGATCATGCGCTGGCTGGTCTTGCGGGGATTACGGGTCAGGCCGCCCTTGGCCAGCTTGCCCCAGGGGGAGCAAGGCTCGCGGCCGGCGCCGGAACGTCCCTCGCCGCCGCCGAGCGGATGGCTGTAGGGATTCATGACCGAGCCGCGCACCTTCGGGCGGCGGCCCTTGTGCCGGTTGCGGCCGGCCTTGCCGATGCTCACCAGCGCGTGGTCAAGGTTGCCCACCTGACCCACCGTCGCGCGGCAGTCGATGTGCACCTTGCGCATTTCGCCGCTGGGCAGAATGAGCGTGGCGTAGTCGCCCTCACGTGAGGCCAAGCGGATGACGCAGCCAGCCGAGCGGCCCAGCGCGGCGCCGCGGCCAGGTTCCATCTCCACGCAGTGCACTTCCGTGCCAATGGGCATGCGCTTGAGCGGCAGGGTGTTGCCCGGACTGGGATCGGCATCATCGCCGGAGCGCACGAGCGTGCCCACGGCCAAGCCCAGCGGCGCAATGATGTAGTCCTTGCGGCCGTCGGCGTAGTGCAGCAGCGCCACGTTGGCCGAACGGTTGGGGTCGTACTGCAGCTCGGCCACGCGCGCAGGCACGCCGTCGTGGCTGCGCCACCAGTCGATCTTGCGATAGCGGCGCTTGACGCCTCCACCGCGGCGGCGCGAGGTGATGCGGCCGTGGTCGTTGCGACCAGCCGCGCGACGGCGCGTCTCGATGAGGGTCTTCTCCGGCCCGTTCTTGGACAGGGTGGGATCGCGCAGCACGGTGGCGGCGCGGCGGCCCGGAGAGGTTGGGTTGTATTTGTGGATGGGCATGGTGGCCTTTACAGGAACTCGACGCTCTGGCCTTCGGCGAGGGTCACGATGGCCCGCTTCCAGTCGGACTGGCGCTGCTTCATGCGCCCGCGGCCCTTGAGCTTGCCGTGCCGCGTCATGGTGCGGACCCCGGTGACCTTGACCGAAAAGAGGCTCTCGACCGCGCGCCGGATCTGCACCTTGTTGGCCGTGGGCGCCACGAGGAAGGTGTAGCCGTTCTGCCGGCCGGTGAGGTCGGTGCCCTTCTCAGTGATGAGCGGCCGCCGGACGATGTCATGCGAGTCAAACTTCACGAGCGCTCTCCTCGAGCCGCAACGGGCGCCGCAGCGCCGAGCCGCGTGGTGAGGCGCGACCAAGAATCACCCACCAGCACGAGGTGCCGATTGGAGAGCACGTCGTGGGCGTTGAGGTCGGCGGCGCGCACAACCCGCACCCCCTTGAGATTGCGGAAAGACTTGTAGAGCACGGCATTCTCGGCGGGCAGCACGATGGCCGCCCGGCCGTTGCAGCCCAGCGCCGCCAGCGCTCCGGCCGCGGTCTTGGTGGAAGGCGCCTGCAGACCGAGGTCCTGCAGCACGGCGATCTCGCCGTCGCGCAGCTTGCCGGCCAGAGCCGTACGCAGCGCTTCGCGCAGCGCGCGGCGCGGCATGGAGAAGCCGAAGTCGCGCGGGCGCGGGCCGAAGATCACGCCGCCGCCGCGCAGCAACGGCGAGTTGAAGTCGCCGCGCCGGGCATTGCCGGTGCCCTTCTGCTTGTAAGGCTTGCGCGTGGTGTAGTTCGTCTCGCCGCGCGTCTTGGTGCTGAGCGTGCCCTGACGCTCATTGGCCTCGTACATGCGCACGGCCGTGCTGAGCAGGCGGCGCTTGACCTTGGTGCCGAGCGCCGAGCCGTCGAGCGAGGTTGAACCGAGTGTCTTGCCGTTCCAGGTCTTCACCGCAGCGGGCTGCGCCGGCTCGGCCGCCGCCTTGTGCTTGCCGGAGGCCTTGGCGGCCTTGGCTGACTTGGCCGACTGCGTGGCCTTCATGGCCTTGGCTGCAGCGCCGACCACTTTGGAGCGGCGGGCCGTCTTGGCGGACTCCTTGGCGGGCTTCTTCGCGGGGCTCATCAGGCGCCGCCCTTCTTGGTCAAGATCCGCGGCTGCCGTGAACTCTTGCGCACCATGAGCAGGCCGCCGTTGTTGCCCGGCACAGCGCCCTGGATGAGCAGAACATTCTGTTCGGCGTCGACACGCATGACTTTGAGCTGGCGGATGGTCACGCGCTCATTGCCCATCTTGTTGGCCATGCGCTTGCCGCGCAGCGTGCGGCCGGGATGCGTGTGCATACCGATCGAACCAGGCTTACGGACGTTGTCGCTGCCGTGCGACTCAGGACCACGGCTGAAGTGATGCAGCTTGATGGTGCCCTGAAAACCCTTGCCCTTGCTGGTGCCGATGACGTCGACGATGGTGCCGACCTCAAAGAGCCCGGCGCCGAGTTCCTCGCCGACGGTGTGCTCCCCCGCCGGCCCGCGCACTTCGCGCAGGTGCCGGCGCTGGCCGACGCCGGCCTTCTTGAAGTGCCCGATGAGCGGCTTGCTCAGGCGCTTCTCGCGGATGGTGCCGGTGCCGAGCTGCACGGCCTCGTAGCCGTCGCGCTCGATGGTCTTGAGGGCCACGACGGCATTGGGGGCCACGTCCACGACCGTGACGGGGATGCGGTTGCCTTCCTCGTCCCAGATCTGGGTCATGCCGCGCTTGGTGCCGAGCAGGATGTTCATGGTCAGGCCTTCACGCGGATGTCGACGCCCGCGGGCAGCGTGAGTTTGCTGATGGCATCCACCGTCTTGCTGGTGGGCTCGAGAATGTGGATGAGCCGCTTGTGCGTGCGGATCTCGAACTGCTCACGCGACTTCTTGTCGATGTGCGGCGAGCGCAGCACCGTGTAGCGCTCGATGCGCGTGGGCAGCGGGATGGGACCGGCGACACGAGCGCCGGTGCGCCGCGCGCCGTCCGCGATGTCCGCAGCCGACTGGTCGAGCGTCTCGTGGTCGTAGGCCTCGAGGCGAATGATGATCTTCTTGGATTGCATCGCTGAGCTAGTCGCTGGCCTTGGGTTGCGGGAACGGCCTTCGCCTGCCAAGGAGAGCAGGTTGCGGAGGCCGCCGGGCCCTCCGCGCGCCCCGGTTCCTGGCGATCCGGGGAGGGATCTCTCTTTGTAGGCGAAAAGCGAGCGATTCTATGAACCGCCGGGAATGAGTCAAAGGGATTCTCACCGGGCGGGCCGCTCGCCGGCCCCCCGGGGTTCAAACCCCAAGACCGCGCGCCAGATGTTCAGGGACGGCCTCATAGCCGCGCGGCTCGACGGAGAAGCTGGCCCGCCCCTGAGTCAGCGAGCGCAGGGCCGTGGAGTAGCCGAAAATCTCGGAGAGCGGCACCGTGCCGCGGATGAGCACTGGGTCGGCGTCGGCCACCAGCGAACGCACCCGGGCGCGGCGAGAATTCAGATCGGCATTGACACCCGGCAGGAAATCCGCCGGGCAGCGCACCTCGAAATCCATGAGCGGTTCGAGGAGTTGCGGCTGGGCCTGGCGCAGCGCTTCCTCGAAGGCCAGATGCGCCGCATGAGCGAAGGCCACTTCCGTGCTGCCCTGCTCGCGCAGCGCGCCCGAGAGCAGCGTGACGCGCACGCCGGTGAGCGGCCAGCCCAGGCTGCCTCCGCCGGCCGCGGCCCCGCGCAGACTGGCCTCAATGGCCGGGCGAAAGGCCAGTGGCACCTGCTCGGCCGGCAACTCGTCCACGATCGTGAGCGGGGTGGCCGCCGGATCGGGTGACAGGCGCAAGCGCAGCGCCGCATAGAGCGTGCGTCCCGGCAGGGTGCGGTCGAAGATGGCCTCGGCCTCGGCCGCACGCTGCAGCGTCTGGCGATAGGCCACGCGCGGCTCCCCCACGCGGATCTGCATCTTGAAGTCGCGTTCGATGCGATGGCGCAGCACTTCGAGGTGCAGCTCCCCCACGCCTGAGATGAGCATCTCCCCCGTTTCGCCGTGCACCGACCAGCGGAAACTCGGGTCGTCGCGCGACAAAAGCCCCAGCACGCGCACGAGTTCGTCCTTGTCCTTGGCGCTCCAGGGCTCGATCGACATCGAGAGCACCGGCTCGGGGAAACTCATGCCCTCCAGCACGATGGGCGCCGACTTCTCGCAGAGCGTGTCGCCGGTGGCGCTGTGCTTGAGACCCACGGCGGCCACGATGTCCCCGGCCAGCCCTTCCTCAAGCGGCTCGCGCTCATCGGCGTGCATGAGGTAGAGCCGCGTGAGGCGTTCGGCTTTGTCGGTGCGCGGGTTCCAGACCTGCTGGCCGGTCTGCAGCCGGCCCGAGTAAAGGCGCAGGAAGGCCAGATCGCCGCGGCTGTCCCAGACGGTCTTGAAGAGCAGCGCGCAGAGCGGGCCGGCTTCGTCGCAGCGGCGCTCCTGGGGCGTGCCGTCGCGCGGGTGGCGGCCGAGCGTGGCCGCCACATCGAGCGGGCTGGGCAGATAGGCCACCATGGCATCGAGCAGCGGCTGGACGCCGAGGTTGCGGAAGGCCGCCCCACACAGGGCCGGCACGCAGCGCGCCTGCAGCGTGGCCTGCCGCAGGGCCGCACGCACGGCCGCCTCCGGGGCCTCGTTCTCGTGCTCCAGATAGACCTCGGTAAACTCGTCGACCAGATCGGCGAGCGTCTCCAGCAGCTCATGCCGCCCATGGCTGGCCTCCTCCTGCAGTTCTGCAGGAATCGACTCCTCCACGATCGTTTTGCCGAGATCGTCCTCGGAGAAGCGCAGCGCCACTTGGCGCACCAAGTCGATCACGCCGCAGAGGTCTTTCTCGCGCCCCCAGGGCAGTTGCACGGGCACAACACGCGCGCCGAGCCGGTCACGCGCATCGCGCACGACGCGCTCGAAATCCGCGCCGGTGCGATCCAGCTTGTTGACGAAGATCAGCCGCGGCACGTGATAGCGGTCGGCCTGGCGCCAGACCGTCTCGCTCTGCGCCTGCACGCCGGCCACGCCGCAGAGCACGACCACGGCGCCATCCAGCACACGCAGGCTGCGCTCGACCTCCACGGTGAAGTCCACGTGGCCCGGCGTGTCGATGACATTGATGCGGTGCCCTTGCCAGGAGCAGCTCGTGGCGGCGCTGGTGATCGTGATGCCGCGCTCGCGCTCTTCGGGCAAGTAGTCCATCTTGGCGGTGCCCTCGTGGACTTCGCCCATGCGATGGCCGCGATCGGTGTAGTACAGGACCCGCTCGGTGAGCGTGGTCTTGCCCGCATCGATGTGCGCGATGATGCCGAGATTGCGGATCAGCGAGCGCTTCATGGACAACTCAGGAGGGGCCGGATGCGGCCGCTCCTCCCGGAACTAGCGCCGCCGGACTACCAAGCGAAATGAGCGTAGGCCTTGTTGGCCTCGGCCATCTTGTGCGTGTTCTCGCGGGTCGTGAAGGCCACGCCCTGCTTGTTGTAGGCGTCGAAGAGCTCTTCAGCCAGGCGCCGCCCCATGGGCTTGCCCTTCTTCTTGCGCGCCGCTTCGATGATCCAGCGGATCGCGAGGGCCTGCTGGCGCTCGCGCTTGATCTCGTGCGGGACCTGGAGCGTGGCGCCGCCGACACGGCGGCTGCGCACTTCGACCACCGGCTTGACGTTGTTCAGCGCGTTGCTGAAGACCTCGAGCGGGTCCTCGTTGGGCACCTTGGCGCGCAGGCTGTCGAGCGCGTCGTAAAGCACGCGGCGCGCAACCGTCTTCTTGCCTTCAGACATCAGGCAGTTGATGAACTTGCTGGCGAGCTTGCTCTTGAAACGCGGATCTTCCTGGAGGAAGCGCGCGGTCGAAACATACTTGCGGGGCATGGTTGGGTTCCGTCGGGCCGGCGCGCGGCTCAGGACTTGGGACGCTTGGCGCCGTACTTGCTGCGGGACTGCTTGCGGTCGTTGACCGCGGCCGCGTCGAGCGTGCCGCGAATGATGTGGTAGCGCACGCCGGGCAGGTCCCGCACGCGGCCGCCGCGGATGAGCACGATGGCGTGCTCCTGCAGCGTGTGCTTCTCACCGGGGATGTAGGCGGTGATCTCCTTGCCGTTGCTGAGCTTCACGCGCGCGATCTTGCGCAGCGCGGAGTTGGGCTTCTTGGGCGTCTGGATCTTGACTTGCAGGCAGACGCCGCGCTTGAAAGCGCACTTGTCCAGCACGGGCGACTTCGACCGCTTGATGATCGGGCGGCGGCCCTTGCGGACGAGCTGATTGATCGTGGGCATTCCGAACTCCGAGGATTCCCTGCACGCGGTATCCGACCGCCGCAGGCGAGCCGCATAGTGGACCAAAGGCTGCAGGAAAGGGCAAGCGCCGCCAGGGGGCGCTGCCCGCTCCTGCTCAGATGCCTTCGGCCAACTGAGCCAGCGTCGCCATGTCCGGCAGCTCCAGCTTGGGCGCGGGCGCCTCGACCTTGTGCGAGACGCGCGTGCGCTGCAGAGGCCGGAAGCCCGTGCCGGTGGGCACCAGGTTGCCCAGGATCACATTCTCCTTGAGGCCCAGCAGCGGGTCGCGCCGGCCGGCGATGGCCGCCTCGGTGAGCACCTTGGTGGTCTCCTGGAAGGAGGCCGCCGAGATCATCGAGTCGGACTGCAGCGCGGCCTTGGTGATGCCGAGCAGCACCGGTTCGGCCGTGGCCGGCCGCTTCTTGGCCTTGACCATCTCCTGGTTGGCGCGGCGGAAGCGGAACTTGTCCACCACCGCGTCGGGCAGGAAGTCGGTGTCGCCCGGATCCACCACCTGCACCTTGCGCAGCATCTGGCTCACGGTGACTTCGATGTGCTTGTCGTCGATGGTCACATTCTGGCTGCGATACACGCCCTGCACTTCGCGGAGCAGATAGCCCTGCAGCGCTTCCTCGCCGTTGATGCGCAGGATGTCGTGCGGGATCAGCGGACCCTCGACCAGCGGCTGGCCGGCGCGCACGCGGTCGCCGCTCTGCACCTTGAGGTGCTTGCCGTGCGGCACGAGGTGCTCCTGGGTGATGCCCGACTCGTCGTTCTTGACCAGGATGGTGCGCTTGCCGCGCTTCATCTCGCGGACCAGCTCCACCACGCCGTCGATCTCGGCCATGATGGCCGGCTCGCGCGGCCGGCGGGCCTCGAAGATCTCGGTCACGCGCGGCAGACCGCCGGTGATGTCCTGCGAGCCTTCCGAGGCGCGCGGCGTCTTGGCCACCAGCGTGCCGGCCTTCACCTTGACCTTGTCGTCCACCTCAATGTAGGCCTTCTCAGGGATCGGGTAGTAGATCAGCGGCGTGCCCTGATCGTCCTCGATCACGATCTGCGGGTGCAGGTCGCCCTTGTGCTCGATGATGTGCTTGCGCTCGATGCCGGCAGCATCCTTCTCGCGCTTCATGGTCTTGCCTTCGACGATGTCCTCGAAGCGCACGCGGCCGGTGCGGTCGGCAAAGATCGGGATGCTGTGCGGATCCCAGTTGGCCAGCGCGTCGCCCACCTTGACCTTGGCGCCGTCCGCCGTGGCCAGCACTGCGCCCAGCGGCACGGCGAAGCGCTCCAGCTCGCGGCCCTTGTCATCGACGATGATCAGCACGCCGTTGCGGTCCAGGCTGACCTGGCCGCCCTGCAGGTTTTCGCCGAGCTTCAGGCCGTGGAACTTCACTTCGCCCTTGCGGGCCGCCTTGATCTGGCTCTCCGACAGCGCGCGGCTGGCTGTGCCGCCGATGTGGAAGGTGCGCATGGTGAGCTGCGTGCCCGGCTCGCCGATGGACTGCGCCGCGATGATGCCAATGGCCAGGCCCATCTCCGCAGTGCGGCCGCGTGAGAGGTCCATGCCGTAGCACATGGCGCAGACGCCGTCGTCGGCCTCGCAGGTGAGCGGCGAGCGCACGCGCACCTTCTCGTAGCCCAGAGCCTCGATGCGCTTGGCCACGTCCATGGTGATGAGCTGGTTCTCCTCGACGATGACTTCGTCGGTGACCACATCCACGATCGTGTCGCGCGCCACGCGGCCGCGCACTTGCTGAGCCAGCGAGACGTCGACCTTGTCGCCCTTGAGCACCGCGCTCTTGCTGACGCCGTTGATCGTGCCGCAATCCTTCTTGCAGATGACGATGTTCTGGGCCACGTCCGCCAGTTTGCGCGTGAGGTAACCCGAGTCGGCCGTCTTGAGCGCCGTATCGGCCAGACCCTTGCGGGCGCCGTGCGTGGAGGAGAAGTACTCCAGCACGCGCAGGCCTTCACGGAAGTTGCTCTTGATGGGCGTCTCGATGATCTTGCCCGAGGGCTTGGCCATCAGACCGCGCATGCCGGCGAGCTGACGAATCTGCTCGATCGTGCCGCGCGCGCCGGAGCGCTCCATGATGTAGACCGGGTTGAGGTACTGCCGGCCGTCGCGCACGTCGGAGCGCCACTCCTTCATCATTTCCTCGCCGACGCGCTCGCGCGCGTGGGTCCAGAGGTCGATGACCTGGTTGTAGCGCTCGCCGTCGGTGATCACGCCCTTCTGGTACTGCTTGTTGATCTCGAGCACCTTCTCGTCGGTGTTGTCCAGGATCTCCTGCTTGCGCAACGGCGTGCGCAGGTCGGAGGCCGCGAAGGACAATCCGGCGCGGGTGGCCGACTTGAAGCCCATGGCCTTGAGCTCGTCGAGCAGCAGCACGGTGCGCTCCTTGCCGATGACCTCATAGGCGTCGCTGATGACGCGCTTGATCGAGCCCTTGTCGAGCTCGATGTTCCAGTAGGGGCACTGCGCGGGCAGGATGTCGTTGAAGATCACGCGTCCGACCGTGGTCTCCACCGGCTTGCGCGTGCTCTTGGACTCGCCCTCCTTGGTGATGATCCGGCGGCCCGGCGGCATCTTGACCTTGATGCTGCCGTGCACGCCAACTTTGCCTTCGGCGTAAGCGCGGAAGACTTCCTCGCAGGAAGCAAAGGCCATGCCCTCGCCCGGCTCGCCTTCGCGCGAGGTCGTCAGGTAGAAGCAGCCCAGCACGATGTCCTGGCTGGGGCTGATGATCGGGCTGCCGTTGGCCGGCGTGAAGATGTTGTTGGTCGAGATCATCAGCGTGGTGGCCTCGATCTGCGCCTCGAAGGAGAGCGGCAGATGCACGGCCATCTGGTCGCCGTCGAAGTCGGCATTGAAGCCGGCGCAGACGAGCGGGTGCAGCTTGATCGCGTTGCCCTCAACGAGCACCGGCTGGAAGGCCTGGATGCCCATGCGGTGCAGGGTCGGCGCGCGGTTGAGCAGCACCGGATGCTCGTGGATCACCTCTTCGAGGATGTCCCACACTTCGGTTTCCTTGCGCTCCAGCATCTTCTTGGCCGACTTGATCGTGTCGGCGAAGCCCAGCTCCTTGAGCCGGCGGATGATGAAGGGCTGGTAGAGCTCGAGGGCGATGACCTTGGGCAGGCCGCACTGGTGCAGACGCAGTTCGGGCCCGACCACGATGACTGAGCGCGCGCTGTAGTCCACGCGCTTGCCCAGCAGGTTCTCGCGGAAGCGGCCCTGCTTGCCCTTGATCATGTCGGTGAGCGACTTGAGCGGGCGGTTGCTGCTGCCCAGCACCGGGCGGCGGCAGCGGCTGTTGTCGAAGAGCGCATCCACCGACTGCTGCAGCATGCGCTTTTCGTTGCGGATGATGACCTCAGGGGCGTTGAGGTCGAGCAGCTTCTTGAGGCGGTTGTTGCGGTTGATCAGGCGCCGGTAGAGGTCGTTCAGGTCGGAGGTGGCGAAGTTGCCGCTGTCGAGCAGCACCAGCGGACGCAGATCTGGCGGAATGACCGGGATGACGTCGAGCACCATCCAGTGCGGCTTGTTCGGCGAGTCGCGCAGCATCTCCACCGTGCGCAGACGCTTCACGATCTCGGCCTTGCGCTGCTTGCTGCGCGAGGTCTTGAGCTCTTCGCGGAGCTGATCGGAGAGCGCGGGCAGGTCCAGCGCCAGGAGCAGTTTCTTGACCGCCTCGGCCCCCATCTCGGCCTCGAAGCCGGCGCCGTGGCGCTGACGCGCCTCGCGCAGGGACTCCTCGGTGAAGAGCGTGCCGACCTCGAGCGAGCTGTCGCCCGCGTCGGTGACGATGTACTCCTGGAAGTAGATGACCTTGTCCAGGTCGCTGAGCTTGATGGCCAGCAGGTTGCCGATGCGCGAGGGCGTGGCCTTGAAGAACCAGATGTGCGCCACCGGCGCGGCCAGGTTGATGTGGCCCATGCGCGCGCGGCGCACCTTGCTGTGCGTCACCTGCACGCCGCAGCGGTCGCAGATGATGTTCTTGTGCTTGATGCCCTTGTACTTGCCGCAGAAGCACTCCCAGTCCTTGGTCGGACCGAAGATCTTCTCGCAGAACAGACCATCCTTCTCCGGACGGTAGGTCCGGTAGTTGATCGTTTCCGGCTTGCGCACTTCGCCGAAAGACCAGTTGCGGATGTCCTCGTGGCTGGCCAGGCGGATGGAGACAAAGGCGGTCTCCGCCACGTGGCTCCTGAGCAGGCTCGTCTGGGTCATGCGTTCAGTCCTCTCGGGAGGGGCGGCAATCAACGACGCCCCCGATGCAGTTCCATGTTGAGGCACAGGCCTCGGATTTCATTGGTCAGTACGTCGAAGGAGATGGGCGTGCCTGGTTCGAGCACGTTGGTCCCCTTGACCATTGATTCGTAGATGCGCGTGCGGCCCTCGACATCGTCCGACTTCACGGTGAGCAGCTCCTGCAGGATGGCTGCGGCGCCGTAAGCCTCCAGCGCCCAGACCTCCATTTCGCCGAAGCGCTGTCCGCCGAAGCGGGCCTTGCCGCCCAAGGGCTGCTGCGTGATGAGCGAGTAGGGTCCCGTGGCCCGGGCGTGCACCTTGTCCGCCACCAGGTGGTGGAGCTTGAGCATGTACAGATAACCCACGGTGACCTTCTGGTCGAAGGGCGCGCCGGTGCGGCCGTCGTAGAGCACGGCCTTGCCGTCGGGCGGCAGGCCAGCTTCGCTGAGCGCGGCGCGGATCTGCTCCTCGCTGGCGCCGTCGAAGACCGGCGTGATGGCCTGGAAACCCAGCTTGGCCGCGGCCCAGCCGAGGTGCGTCTCCAGGATCTGTCCGACGTTCATGCGCGAGGGCACGCCCAGCGGATTGAGCAGGATCTGCAGCGCGGTGCCATCGTCCAGGAAGGGCATGTCCTCTTCGGGCAGGATCACTGAAATGACGCCCTTGTTGCCGTGGCGGCCGGCCATCTTGTCGCCCACCGAGAGAGTGCGCTTGGTGGCCACGAAAACCTTGACCAGCTCCAGCACACCCGTCGGCAGTTCATCGCCGCGCGAGAGCCGGTTCACGATCTTGTTCTTCTCGTTCTCGTGCTCTTCGATGCGATCGGCATATTCGCGGAAGGTGCGGTACAGCTTCTCGCCCGTGCCGCGCTTGTAGTTCTCCATGCAGCGCTTGCGCAGCAGCTCGAAGATGCGGCGCAGCTCGGCGCCATCGGCCTCCTCGTCGATCGCGATGTTGCGGCCGGTGCTTTCGTCCTTGATCGCCGCCGGGGAGAGTTCCTTGATCTCGGCCACGAGCTTGCCGATGAGCTCGCGCATCGTGTCGGTGTACTCGCGCTCCGCCTTGCGGATCATGCGCAGGTTCTTGGCCGACTGCTCTTCGCTCGTGTCGACGTTGCGCGTGAAGCGCCGCGTGCCGATGACCGTGCCGTAGACGCCCGGAGGCACTTCCAGGCTGTCGTTCTTCACGTCCTCGCCGGCGCGCCCGAAGATGGCGTGCAGCAGTTTCTCTTCCGGTGTCAGCTCAGACTTGCTCTTGGGCGAGACCTTGCCGACCAGGATGTCGCCGGGGCCCACCTTGGTGCCCACCGTGACCACGCCGCTCTCGTCGAGGCGCGCCAGCGCGCCCTCCGAGACGTTCGGAATGTCGCGCGTGAACTCCTCGCGGCCCAGCTTGGTCTCGCGAATCTCCACATCGAAATGCTGGATGTGGATGGAGGTGAAGACGTCGTCGCGGATGAGCTTCTCCGAGACGATGATCGCGTCCTCGAAGTTGTAGCCGTCCCACACCATGAAGCCGACCAGGATGTTGCGGCCCAGCGCCAGCTCGCCGTCACGCGTGGCTGCGCCGTCGGCGATGATCTGGCCCTCGGCCACCTTCTGGCCCGGCTTGACGATGGGCTTCTGGTTCAGGCAGGTCTTCTCGTTGAGCCCCACGAACTTGCGCAGCGAGTAGCTGTCGTCGCCGACCACGATGGAGTCGGCGTCCACGGCCTTGACCGTGCCGCCCTTGCGCGCGCGCACGACCATGCCCGAGTTGCGGGCCACATCGCGCTCCATGCCCGTGGCCACCAGCGGCGGCTCGGTCGTGAGCAGCGGCACGGCCTGACGCTGCATGTTGCTGCCCATCAGCGCGCGGTTCGCGTCGTCGTGCTCGAGGAAGGGAATCAGCGCGGCCGACACGCCCACCAACTGCATGGGCGAGATGTCGAGGAACTGCACCGTCTTCTGCTCGACGGCCGAGAATTCACCGTTGACGCGTGACAGCACGCGCTCGCCGACGAGCTTGCCGTTCTTGTCCACTTCGGTGTCGGCCGGCGCGAGAATGGAGTTGTACTCCTCGTCGGCGCGCAGCAGGACCACGTCCTCCCCCACCTTGCCGTGCGCAATGCGCCGGTAGGGCGTGACCAGGAAGCCGTACTCGTCCAGCCGGGCGTAGAGCGACAGCGAGGCGATCAAGCCGATGTTGCTGCCTTCCGGCGTCTCGATCGGGCAGATACGCCCGTAGTGCGAAAGGTGCACGTCGCGCACGTCGAAGCCGGCGCGCTTACGGTTCAAGCCGCCCGGGCCCAAGGCCGAGAGGCGCCGCTCATGGGTGAGCTGCGAGAGCGGGTTGCTCTGGTCCACCACCTGCGACAGTTCGCCGCGTCCGAAGAAGTATTCGATGGCCGAGCTGATCGTCTTGCTGTTGATCAGCTGGCGCGGCGTGGTGGTCTGGATGGTCTCCTGGTTGTTCATGCGCTCGGCCGCGGTGCGGCGGAGCTTGAGCAGACCCTTGCGGAATTCGTCACCGGCCAACTCGGCGATCGTGCGCACGCGCCGGTTGCCAAGGTGGTCGATGTCGTCGATCAGGCCGCGTCCAGCGCGCAGCTCCATGATGTAACGAATGCTGTCCACGATGTCGCGGGGCTGCAGGGTCATCTCGCCCTCGCCCTTGGTGTCGTGCTCGAACTTGCGGTTGATGCGGAAGCGCCCCACCGGACCGAGCCGGTAGCGCGTGGCATCCTGAAAGCGCTCGCGGAAGAGCGTGCGCGCCTTCTCGATGTTGGGCGGATTGCCGGGGCGCAGACGCGTGTAGATCTTGAGCAGCGCCTCTTCGTGGCTGCGGGCGTCGTCTTCCTGCAGCGTGTAGAGCAGCATCGGATCGTCTTCGGCGTTCTCGATGATCTCCACGGTCTTAAGCGAAGAGGCCAGCAGCGTCTCGAGGCTCTCGGCCGTGATCGCCGAGCCGCTCTTGAGCAGCACTTCGCCGGTGCGCGTGTCGACGACGTCGCCGACGACATGCTTACCGAGCAGCTCCTTGTCGCGGCTGCCCTTCAGCGTGACCTTACGGGTCTTGTAGAAGAGCGGAATGATCTGCTCGTCCGTGCCGAACTCGTCGGACATGGCGCGCAGGAAGGTCGTGGCCGGGAACTTGCCCGACTGGTCGATCTTGATGTCGAGCACGTCCTTCTTGGTGACCGAAAGCTCCACCCAGCTGCCGCGCTGCGGAATGATCCAGCAGGAGTGCAGCTTCTTGTCGCTGGTGTGCAGCTCGACCGAGAAGTCCACGCCCGGCGAGCGATGCAACTGACTGACAATGACGCGCTCGCTGCCGTTGATGACGAACTCGCCGCCCCCGACCATGATCGGGATCTCGCCCAGATAGACCCACTCCTCCACCGGTTCCGGCTTCTCCAGCCGCACCAGGATCTTGAAGGGCATGCCGTAGGTCACGCCCAGCACGCGGCTCTCGTCGGCCGTGTAGCGCGGCCGGCCCAGTTCGTAGCCCAGGTACTCCAGCGACACCGTCTTGTCGAAGGAGTAGATCGGGAAGGTCTCCTTCAGGATCGCCTGCAGCCCGTTGTCGCTGCGCTGATTGAACGGCACCGCCTCCTGGAGGAACTCCGCGTAGGACGCGGTCTGGATCTCGGTGAGGTTGGGAACGGCGAGCGGCGAGCGGAACTCACCGAAGTGACGAATATTCATCGAAGGATCCCGAGCAGGAGAAAGGCCGGGCAAAGCCGGAAAGAGACCGGGCGCGCTGCGAAGCGCGTCCGGCCGAGCGGCAGGAGGCAGTCAGGCGACGCGGCGTTCAACGCGGCGTCGTTACTTGATCTCGACGGCCGCGCCGTTCTCTTCGAGTTTCTTCTTGAGATCCTCGGCCTGGTCCTTGGTGAGACCTTCCTTGACCGGCTTGGGTGCGGCCTCGACCAGATCCTTGGCCTCCTTGAGGCCCAGTCCGGTGATCTCGCGGACCACCTTGATGACCTGGATCTTCTTGTCGCCGGCCTTGGTGAGCATGACGGTGAAGGCCGTCTTCTCTTCGGCCGCCGCTGCACCCGCCGCGGGCGCCGCGGCCATCATCATGCCGCCGCCGGCCGCCGGCTCGATGCCGTGCACGTCCTTGAGGTAGTTGCTGAGCTGCTGGGCCTCGAGCAGGGTGAGCCCGACGATGGAGTCGCCGAGCGTCTTGATGCTCGTTGCGAATTCGGTGGCGGTCATGATCTTCATTCTCCTTGCGAGGTGTCGCCTCGCACGCGAAAAGGGGTTGAAAGTCGAGTTCTGGTGGATCCGGGATCAGGCCGTGGTGGCCTGCTTCTCCAGTGAGCTAATGCGGGCCGAGAGCGCACCGGCCAAACGGCCGCCGCTCGCGATGACCTGGCCGGCGAGACGCCGTCCGGGTGCAGTGATTTGAGCCGAGATGCGGGCCATGAGTTCAGGGCGGCCCGGCATCGACTGCAGCCGAATCGCGTCCTGCGAACTGAGCAGCACGCCGTCGAGCAGCGCGCCCTTGATGAGCGGCAGCGGCTTGGGATCGGCCTTGCCGACCGGCTTCTTCCAGGCATGCACGGCCTTGCTGGCGGCAATCGCCACGCAATCCACAGACTGCCCATCGGCAGCCGTGATGAGCGCGGCCGAGCCCTCGAAGAGCGGCCCAAGATTGGACAGACCGCGCGCCTCGAGCACACGCCGCGCCAAGCTGCCCTTGACCACGCGCATGCGCAGCTTCTGTTCGGCCAGCTTGTTCCGGAAGGCGGTGACGTCGGCCACGGTCATGCCGAGCGGCTGCACGAAGAGCAAATCCTGGGACTGGCCCAGGAGCGTCTCGTACTCCTTGTGGATCGCGATGTTGAGCAGATTTGGCATGGCGGTTCTTTGGGTCTCAGGGGACGCGTGCTGGAGAGGCGGACTCAGAGCGCGGGATCGACAGTGACTCCGGGGCCCATGGTCGGGGCGAGCGAAACCTTGCGAATGAATTCGCCGCGCGTGGCAGCCGGGCGCTGCAGCGTGAGCGCGGCCAGGAAGGCCTGCACGTTCTCTTCGAGCTTGGCGGCCTCGAAGGAGCGCTTGCCGACCGGAGCGTGCACGGTGCCGGCGGCATCGGCGCGGAACTCGATCTTGCCAGCGGCGAACTCGCGCACGGCCTTCTCGACATCGGCCGTCACGGTGCCCGACTTCGGCGTAGGCATCTTGCCTTGCGGGCCGAGCACTTTGCCGAGCTTGCCGACCAGGCCCATCATGTCGGGCGAGGAGACGGCCACGTCGAACTCGGTCCAGCCATCATTGACCTTCTTGACCAGCTCGTCGGAGCCCACTTCCACAGCGCCGGCCTTGCGCGCGGCTTCTTGCTTGGCGGGGTCCTTGACGAAGGCGATGACGCGCAGTGAACGGCCCGTGCCGTGCGGCAGCGAAACCGCGCCGCGCACCGAGGCCTCGGTCTTCTTGGTATCGAGGCCGAGATTGACGGCGATGTTCACGGTCTCATCGAACTTGGCCGGCTGACAGCCCTTCAGGAGGGCCAGCCCATCCTTGAGGCTGTAGACCTTGGCCTTGTCGACCTTGCCGTCGTTCTTCGTGTGGCGCTTACCGGGGTTGCTCATGGGGTGTTTTCCTGGCGGCTCAGCCCGCGACCTTGATGCCCATGGAGCGGGCCGTGCCTTCGACCATGCGGGCCGCCGCGGCGACATCACGGGCATTGAGATCGCGCATCTTGGACTCGGCAATCTGGCGCACCTGCGCGGCCGTGACCGTGCCGACGCTCTCGCTCGCAGCCGCACCCTTGACGATGCCCGCGGCGCGCTTGAGCAGCACCGACGCCGGCGGCGTCTTCATGATGAAGGTGTAGGAGCGGTCGGTGAAGATCGTGATCTCGACCGGAATGATCAGACCCATCTGGTCGCGCGTGGCGTCGTTGTATTCCTTGACGAACTGGCCGATGTTGACGCCGTGCTGGCCGAGCGCGGGCCCCACCGGCGGCGCGGGCGTGGCTTGCCCGGCCGGCATCTGCAGCTTGACGAGTGCTTTGAATTCCTTAGCCATCTGCTGTGCTCCGACTCAGGTCGCCTCGACCTGCCAGTACTCGAGTTCCACCGGGGTCTCGCGACCGAAAATGGTCACGATGACGCGCACGATGCCCTTGGCATCGTTGACCTCATCCACGCAGCCGTTGTACGACTCGAACGGTCCTTCGTTGATCTTGACGCGGTCGCCGACCTTGAAGTTGATGCGCAGCGCGGGCCGCTCGTCGGTGGTCTTCATCCCGGAAAGGATGCGCTCGACCTCGCGATCATCCATCGGCACCGGGCGCCGGTCGCTGCCCACGAAGTCGCCGATGCCGGCGGTTTCGCGGATCAGGAACCAGACCGCCTCGGGGATCTTGCCCTCTTCGTCGAGGTGCATCTCCACCATCAGGTAGCCGGGGTAAAGCTTGCGCTGCAGGACCTTCTTCTTGCCGCCCTTGATCTCGGAAACTGACTCGGTCGGCACGAGCACGCTCGGCACCGCCGCTTCGAGCGAGGCGTTCTTGAGCCGCTGCAGCAGCTTGTCGCGCATGCGGTTCTCAAGATTGCTCGGCACGCGCAGCACGAACCAGCGCGAAGAGGAGGTGGCCTTGAGGTCGCTCATCCGAAGACCACTCCGGTCATGAGCTCGTTGAGGCCGAGGTCGAACGCGGCCAGCACGGCCGTAAAGAAGAGCATGACCACGAGGATCACCATCGAGGACTTGACCGTCTCGGCCCAGGTGGGCCAAGTGCACTTGCGCATCTCCGTCTCGGAGTCGATGAGCAAGTCGGCGATCTTGGGCCGATTGAGCAGCCGCATGAGCAGCCACACACCGGCCACGCCGACGAGCGTGGCGATGAGCAATGACCAGGTGAGATGCAGCCCCACCACCGGCACGGGATCCGCCGAAAGGTGCTGCACCAGGAAGCCGGACCCCGCCGGTGACCCGCGGAAGGACGTGAGGAAGTAGTACAGGCTATGGACGCCGAACAGCAGCATGCCGCTTAGCAGCAGCAGGCTGATCGTTCGTGCGTGTGTGCCTTGGTCCGGCTTGTACTTCGTCATGTTCGTCGTGCGTTGCGCGCAGGGTCGGGGGCCTGGCAGGCCAGGAGGGACTCGAACCCACAACCCTCGGTTTTGGAGACCGATGCTCTACCGTTGGAGCTACTGGCCTTCGATGCGCGGTCCTATTTCTTGCGTTCCTTGTGCGGTGTGTGCTTCCGATCGAAGCGGCAGTATTTCTTGAGTTCCAGCTTCCACTGGGCCTTCGCCGGCTTGCGCAAGGTGTAGGTGCGGCGGCCGCACTCCTCGCACTCCAGGAAGACGATGATCTTGGATTTGGACTTGGCCATGGATCACTGAAGGATCTTGACGACCTTGCCGGATCCGACCGTGCGACCACCCTCGCGGATAGCGAACTTGAGTTCCTCGTCCATCGCGATGGGCGTGATGAGGTCGATCTCAAGTTCCACGTTGTCGCCCGGCATGACCATCTCGGTGCCGGCCGGCAACACCACGTCGCCGGTCACGTCCGTGGTGCGGAAGTAGAACTGCGGGCGGTAACCCTTGAAGAACGGCGTGTGACGGCCGCCCTCTTCCTTGCTCAGGATGTACACCACGCCCTTGAACTTCTTGTGCGGGGTGATGCTCTTGGGAGCCGCGAGAACCTGGCCGCGCTCGATGTCGTTCTTTTCCACGCCGCGCAGCAGCACGCCGACGTTGTCGCCGGCCATGCCGAAGTCGAGCGTCTTTTGGAACATCTCGACGCCGGTGCAGGTCGTGGGCTTGACCTGGTCGGAGAGGCCCACGATCTCGAGCGAGTCGCCGGTCTTGACCTTGCCGCGCTCCACGCGGCCGGTGGCCACCGTGCCGCGGCCCTTGATCGAGAAGACGTCTTCGACGCACATCAGGAAGGGCTTGTCGATGTCGCGCTTGGGCTCGGGGACGTGCTTGTCCATCACGTCGAGCAGGTCATCGATGCACTTGTTCGCCTCGGCATCGCCCGGACCCTTCTCGAGGGCCAGCTTGGCCTGCCCGCGCACGATGGGCGTGTCACCCGGGTAGCCGTACTTGGTGAGCAGCTCGCGGATCTCCATCTCGACGAGTTCGAGCAACTCGGGGTCATCGACGAGGTCGACCTTGTTGAGGAAGACGACCAGCGACGGCACGCCGACCTGGCGCGCCAAGAGCACGTGCTCGCGCGTCTGCGGCATCGGGCCGTCGGCCGCGGAGACCACCAGGATGGCGCCGTCCATCTGCGCCGCACCGGTGATCATGTTCTTGATGTAGTCGGCGTGGCCCGGGCAGTCGACGTGCGCGTAGTGCCGTCCCGACGACTCGTACTCAGTGTGCGAGGCGGCGATGGTGACGGTCTTGTCCGCGGAGCGGACGGTGCCGCCCTTGGTGATCTCGGCGTAGCTCTTAGCCACCGAGCCGTTCTTGTGCGCCGAACGCGCGGCAATGGCCGCGGTCAGCGTGCTCTTGCCGTGGTCGATGTGACCGATGGTGCCCACGTTCACGTGCGGCTTCTTGCGGTCGAAAGTGCCCTTCGCCATGGAAAACGTTCTCCTGTTTTGCCTGTCCGCGCGCGCCACGCGCACGGGATGGTTTGAGTAAGGATTGAGTTGCTGTGCGGTTCGTTCCTGGAGCTGCTGATGGGAATCGAACCCATGACCTCGTCCTTACCAAGGACGTGCTCTACCCCTGAGCCACAGCAGCCGCGTGCATGTCGTCGTCTGGTCGTCGCCGGCGCAAGTCACCGCTCATGGAGCGGGTGATGGGAATCGAACCCACGCAACCAGCTTGGAAGGCTGGGGCTCTACCATTGAGCTACACCCGCGCCTGGGGTCGGTTCCGTATCGCGCCTGCTTTGATCTCGTCGTTCCTGCGTCTCCTGTCCTGCGTTCGTTTCGTTCGTCGTGTCGTGCGGTGTGCGCGCTCAGCCGAGCGCGCGGTGTGTCGTGGTGGGGGGAACAGGATTCGAACCTGCGTAGGCAAAGCCAACGGGTTTACAGCCCGTCCCCTTTAGCCACTCGGGCATCCCCCCGTCGTGTCTTGGGGTCCTGCGTTTCCCTTCCTGGGGCCCTCTTGCTCCTGCGTTGGGATGCTCCTCTTGCAACCACCCTTCGGGGCTTCCTGCTCATTCAGCCGGAGCTAGCGACGGGACTCGAACCCATAACCCCCGGTTTACAAAACCGGAGCTCTACCAGTTGAGCTACGCCAGCGCTCGGTGATCGCGCAGGAAGGTTTCACCCTCCGGGGAAAAGGGGGGATCGTAACGATGCGGAAAACGGGAGTCAACGCCCGAAGAGCCGCGTGACCTCGCGCCGCTGGCGGGCCAGCGCCCCGGCCACCTCCCGTCGGTGGTCGCCCCCGGTTTTCTCCAGCAGAGCGTCGAGCAGAACCAGCGCGACCATGGCTTCCCCCACCACCGAAGCGGCGGGAACCGAGGTGACGTCGGAGCGCTCGAAGAAGGCCCGAGCCGCCCGGCCCGTGCCATAGTCCCAGGAGGGCAGCGGCCGCGCCAGCGTCGGAATGGGCTTCATCCAGGCACGCACGACGATCGGCTGACCGTTGCTCATGCCCCCCTCGACGCCGCCGGCCCGGTTGCTGCGCCGAACAGGGCCCTGCCGGCTCGGCCGGCCCAGCGCATCGTGCACGGCGCTGCCCGGCCGCGCGGCTGACTCGACACCATCGCCGATCTCCACGGCCTTGATGGCCGGAATCGAAAGCAGTGCCGCGCCGAGGCGCGCATCAAGCCGGCTGCCGGGCTGGTCGAGGCTGCCGAGGCCCGGTGGCACACCAAAGGCCAGCACTTCGAAGCGTCCGCCCAGCGTGTCGCCGACGCGGCGCGCAGCGAGAATGGCGCGGCGCATGCGCCCTTCGGCCCGTGCATCCAGCGTGGCCAGCTCAGAGCCCTCGCGCTGGCGGCGCCAGCGCAGCAGCGCCGCCGCGCTGGGCGGGCGCGCGGTGTTCACAGGCTCACGCGCGGCCACGGCACCGAGTTGCACGACGTGCGCAAAGAGTTGCACGCCCAGTTCGGCCAGCAGACTGCAGGCCAGCGCACCGGCCGCGACACGTGCCGCCGTCTCGCGCGCGGAGGCGCGCTCCAGCACAGGCCGCAGATCGCGCGTGCCGTACTTTTGTCCGCCGGCCAGATCCGCATGGCCCGGGCGCGGAGCCTGAAAGGGCGGCCGCTGCGCCAGGCTGTCGTCACGATTCCACACGGCGAGCGCCAGCGGAGCACCGGAGGTGCGGCCGCGATAGACACCGGCCAGAACGTCGACGCGGTCGTGCTCCAGCGCTTGGCGTGACGAGCGCCCAAAACCGGCCTGCCGGCGCCGCAGCATTGCGTCGATGAAGGCCGGATCCACACGGAAGCCGGCGGGCAGGCCCGCGAGCAGCGCAAAGAGGCCGCGTCCGTGCGATTCGCCCGCCGTCTGGAAAGAAAGGCGCCTCAGCACGTGCCGGCTGCGGAAACGGCGAGTTCCCGGCTCGCGGCCGGCTGGGCCCGCGCGGGGCGGGCCGGCGGAAAGGCGCACTGGCGCACCAGGCTGAGGCTCACGAGCGCATAGCAGGGCGCCGGCGCGGGGGCGGGTGGCTCGAGCACGGCGCGCACATCGCGCAGGAGCCGGCCGATGTCGAAGGGCTTGCGCAGCACGCCCACGATGCGGGGCTCGTCGCAGAGCCGCTGCTCGGTGTCGGGATCCAAAAAAGCACTCATCACGAGAAAGGCTGCGCTGCAGCCGGCGGCGTCGGCAGCGCGCGCCAGTTCCAGGCCGTTCATGCCCGGCATGGTCATGTCGGTGAGCACCGCATCGAAGGGCCGGGTCTCCAGCGCGGCCAGCGCGGCGTGCCCATCGGCAGCCACGGCGACTTCGAGACCGTCGCGGCGCAGCACCGCTGCCACCATGCGCGCC
The DNA here is from genome assembly GCA_052387675.1 of Planctomycetota bacterium. Lineage (GTDB taxonomy): Bacteria > Planctomycetota > B15-G4 > B15-G4 > B15-G4 > JBQTIY01. The sequence continues at coordinate 402,594 of JBQTIY010000002.1, forward strand.
ACCGAGTCGTCGTCATCCACCACCAGGACGGCCAAGGGCCTCGTCCACTGCGCGGGCTGCACTCTGTTCCTCCGAATTCTCCGCGTATTTCAGCACCTGCGGCGGGTCGAATCCACCTTTCGCTATGCTCGCCGCTCCACTCCTGCGGAGATTCCCTTGCGTTTCGGCACCCTCGCGGTTCACGCCGGTCAACGGCCCGATCCCACCACCGGCGCCATCATGACGCCGATCTACTGCACTTCGACCTTCGTGCAGGAGTATCCGGCCGTCGTCAAGGACGGCTACGACTACACGCGCGGCAAGAACCCGACCCGCACCGCGCTGCAAGACAATCTCGCGGCGCTGGAGGGCGGCCGGCACGGACTCTGCTTCAGCAGCGGCCTGTCCGCCACGCACGCTCTGCTCAGCACCTTCGCGCCCGGCGACCGCATTCTGTGCGGCAACGATCTCTACGGCGGCACCTTCCGGCTCTTCCGCCGCATCTTCCAGCCCTACGGACTGCGCTTTGATGTCGTCGACGCCACGAACCTAGCCGCCGTGGAAAGCGCCCTCGCCACGGGCCCCTGCAAGCTGGTCTGGGTCGAGACGCCCAGCAATCCACTGCTGCGCATCACGGACCTCGCCGCACTGACCCGCCTGGCGCACGCCCGTGGTGCGCTGGTGGCCTGTGACAACACCTTTGCCTCGCCATGGCTGCAGCAGCCGCTCGCGCTGGGCTGCGATGTGGTCATGCACAGCGTCACCAAGTACCTCGGCGGCCACAGCGACTTGCTCATGGGCGCGCTCGTGCTGAATGACGACACTCTGGCCGAGCAGCTCGGCTTCCTGCAGCTCGCCATCGGCGCAGTGCCAGGACCGCTGGACTGCTTTCTGGCGCTGCGCGGCACGAAGACCCTCCATCTGCGCATGGCACGCCACTGCGAGAATGCGCGCGCCGTGGCCAAGTTCTTGAGCGGTCACGCGCGCGTGGCACGCGTGCACTATCCAGGCCTGCCGGAGCACGCCGGCCACGCCATCGCCAAACGTCAGATGCGCGATTTCGGCGGCATGCTCTCCTTCGTGGTCAAGGGCTCGGTCGAGGACGGCATGGCCGTCACAGCACGCACGCGCGTCTTCTCGCTGGCCGAGAGTCTCGGCGGCGTGGAGTCGCTCATCGAACATCCGCCCTCGATGACGCATGCCTCCATTCCCGCCGAGCAGCGCCGCGCGGCAGGCCTGGAAGACGGGCTGATTCGCTTGTCGGTCGGCGTGGAGGAGGTCGAAGACCTGCTCGAAGACCTCGAGCAGGCGCTGGCCGGCTAGCGAGCCGGCAGGCCGTTGTTCAGTCCTCGTCGCCGGCGCGCGGCGGCGGATCACCAGACTGCACGCACTCGCGCATGACGCGCCCCACCTTGAACTTGACCACCTTCTTGGACGGCACCGCGACCTTCTCGAGCGTGCGCGGATTCTGGCCGCGCCTCGCACGGCGCGCCCGCACTTCGAAGACGCCGAAGTCGCGGAACTCCAGCCGATTGCCGGCCGCGAGCTCCCGGATGATCTCGTCCAGGAAGCGCTGGATGATGTCCTTGGTCACGACTTTGGTCTGACCGCTCTCCTGCGACACGCGATTGACCAAGTCCTTCTTGGTAATCGTGCTTCCCGCCGGCGCTGCGTCTGCCGGAGTTCCCGGCTGGCTTTCAGGATTCACCAAGGAAACTCCAGTCCGGCAGAGGCCGTGACTCGGCTCGGCCCCACGCCTCGTCAGCAAACCCTTGCTGCACCAACACTTGAGAGCACAACCCCGACGCCGGCGAGCATAGCGACAGGGGTGGCCCTGTCAAGCCGGGCCCGTCGCGGCGGAGCCGCGGTCCTTGAGCAGCAGCGTGAAGGGGCCAGCGTTGACGAGTTCCACCGACATGTCGGCGCCGAAAGGCGCCTCCGCGACGCGGGGCAGGCGCGCCGAAAGTGCACGCACGAAGTGGCCCAGGAGGCGGCGCGCCTCGGCGGGCGGCGCCGCGCCGGTGAAGGAGGGGCGCCGGCCATGGCGCCACTCGGCCGCGAGCGTGAACTGCGGCACGACGAGGACCGCGCCCCCCACGGCCAGCAGGTCGAGATTCGTGGCGCCCTCAGCGTCGGGGAAGACGCGCAGTCCGGCCACTTTCTCAGCCAGCGCACAGACCACGCTCTCGCTGTCCCCCGTTTCCACGCAGACCAAGAGGCACAGGCCCGCTCCGATGGCCACGACCTCCTGCTCTGCCACGCGGACTGCGGCGCGCTCGACGCGCTGCAGAACGATTTTCATGAAGCGGGCTCGACCGGCCGCGCCGAGAGACCCACGGCTTCCCGCACCTCCGACAGCACGGCCTGCGCCTCCGCGCGCGCGCGCCGCGCCCCGGCCCGCAAGATCTCTTCCACGGCTGCGGGATTGCCGGCCAAGCTGCGCCGCCGCTCGCGCGCCGCCGCAAAGCGTGTGTCGAGCGCGGCGAGCAACTCCTGCTTGGCCGTGCCGTAGCCATATCCGCCGGCGCGCAGACGGCCGGCCATCTCTTCGGCCCGCTGCGGCTCAGCCACCAGCCGGTAGAGCTTGTAGACGTCGCATTGCTCGGGGTCTTTGGGCTCTTCCAGCGCGCGGCTGTCCGTCTTGATCGACATGACGGATTTCTTGAGCGGCGCACCCTCGGCGAAGAGGTCGATCGTGTTGCCGTAACTCTTGGACATCTTCTGGCCGTCCGTGCCGGGCACGACGGCGGCGCCCTCGACCAGCCGGGCGCGCGGCATGCGGAAGACCTCCGCCCGATAGGCCGCATGAAAGGCCTCGGCCATGTCGCGTGCCATCTCCAAGTGCTGCACCTGATCCTTGCCCACCGGCACGACATCGCTGCGGTAGGCCAGGATGTCAGCGGCCATGAGCACCGGATAAAAGAAGAGGCCCACGCGCGGCTGCAGGCCGCGGGCCAGCTTGTCTTTGTAGGAGGTCGCGCGCTCGAGCAGCCCCATGCCCGTGACGGTGGCCAGAATCCAGGCCAACTCCGTGACTTCGGGGACATCGGACTGGCGGAAGAAGGTCGCGCGCTGCGGGTCGAGCCCGAGCGCCAGATAGTCCAAGGCCACGTCGCGCACGAGTTCGGCGAGCCGGCTGCGATCTTGCAGCGTGGTGAGCGCGTGGTAGTCGGCGATGAAATAGAAGGCCGAGCCGCCCTGGAGCGCGACATCCTGCAGGGCGATGTGCTGCTGCATGGCCCCGAAGTAGTTGCCCAGGTGCATCTTCCCGTTCGGCTGCACGCCCGAGAGGATGCGCTGGGGGCCGCGCGAGGGCGGCACGGCGGCAGGGGCACTGGCGGCGTCGGGCATCGCGTCGAACATAGCCGATCACCCGGCGACGCAGAAACGCCGCACCCACTCCCGCTTGTTTGCCGCCGGGGTGCTTGTCACCGTGAACGCAGCATGGACGCCCGCCGCTGCCGCTCACCCATCGCCGCACCAAGGCTGGCAGGCGCGCTGGCCCTGGCCCTGCTGCTCGCCGGCACCGGAGGCTGCGCGGCGGTCGGCAGCGCACTGCGCGCCTTGCCCGAACTCGATCTCAATCCCCTCTTACGCGTTGAGCATGCCGCCGATGGCGCGGTCGAGGCCGAGGCCCTCGGGCCCCTCGTGGATCTGCGCAGCGATGCCCTGGGCTTGAGCCACGCGCTGCGCCCGCTCTACCAACACAAGCTGGGCAGCGCAGGCACGGTCACCGACATCCTGGCGCCCTTCGGCCGCCGCTTCACCAACTCCAGCGGCACCAAGTTCCGCTTCTGGCCGCTCGTCTGGGCCGGCGAGATGAACGACACGCCGCAGGGCAGCCACTGGGCCGGCGTCTTCTTCCCCTTCGTGCTGGCCGGCAACGGCCCGGCCGAGGACGACGGCTACTTCGCCTTCTTCCCGCTGGCGGGCCGCACGCGCAGCGTCTTCGGCATCGATCAGTTCGACTTTCTGCTGTGGCCTCTCTTCATGCGCACCGAACTGCGCGTGAGCGAACCCTCGGTTTCGTGGACGGTCCTGCTGGGCGGCGGCTGGACCACGGGCGGCCCGCGTGACGGGAGCTGGCGCGTGCTGCCCTTCTATCGCCATCGGCTCTGGCGCGACAGCGACGGCGAACTGCGCACCGACCAACACACAGTGCTCTGGCCCTTCTTCACCTGGGGTCTGGACTACGGCGACTCCGCCGCGCCCAGCCAGCGTTTCTCCTTCTGGCCCTTCGTCGGCTGGGAACGCAGTGCGGCCTGGACGCGGCTCACGATTCTCTGGCCCTTCTTCCGCATTCAGCGCGAAACACTCACGGAGCCGGGCCAGGAGCCTGGCTTTCTGTACGATTTGCCCTGGCCTTTCTTCCGTTGGCAGCGCGGAGACGGGCGCACCACCTTTCGCATCTTTCCCTTCTACAGCCGGCAGACCACGCCCGAATTGGACAGCACGTCCTTCCTCTTTCCGCTGGGCTGGTGGCGCGTGGATCGCGGCCGCACGGTGCCCGAGGGCACCGCGAGCCGGGCCTATGAGCGGCGCGATCTCTATGCCCTGCCCTTTCTGCACGACAGCCGGCGCGTCGTCGAAGACCGGCCCGGTGCAGACACCGAGCGCCAGATCTGGCCGCTCTACCACCACGATCGCGGGCCGGACGGCTGGCAGGACCGCGGCCTGCTCTCCTTGGTGCCCGGCCGGAATATCGAGTTCCTGAAGCCGGTCGATGAACTCTGGTCTTTTGCTTGGTCGCTCTGGCGGCAGCGCTCCGACGGCGTCACGCAGGAGACGCGGCTGCTCTTCGACCTGATCCTCTGGCGCACTGGGCCGCAAGGCACGCGCATCTCCGTGCCGCTGCTCTACAGCCAGCGGCCCGAGGCACGGGGCGTGGCGCGGCATCAAGTGCTCTGGGGCCTGTTCGGCTGGCGGCGGGATGCGCAAGGACTCGCTGCGCTGGACGTGCTGGGGTTCTCGCCATGGTCGCGATGAACGGCGGACTCGCCCGACAGGGCCGGGCGGTGCGCGAGGCCGTGCTCTCCGCCGGCTTCACCATCACCATGCTCGTGCGCGCCCTGGCGCGCGTCGTCACGGACCTGCGCCTGCGCCGGCGGCTCATCCTCGATCAGTGCATCGTCTGCGGCGTCACGCCGCTGGGCGTGGTCGGCGTGGTGGGCCTCTTCACCGGCATGATTCTGGCCCTGCAGGTGGGTATGGAACTGGCCGAGTACGGCCAGGCGGAGCGCATCTCCGACATCCTCGGCGTGATCCTCTTTCGTGAGATGGGTCCCTTCATGACCGCCATGATCCTCACCGCTTCGGTGGGTTCGGCCATGGCGGCCGAGATCGGCACCATGGCGGTCAGCGAGGAGATCGACGCCTTGGAGTGTCTGTCCATCGATCCGCTCTCCTTCCTGGTGATGCCGCGCGTGCTCGGCCTGATCATCATGATGCCGTTGCTCACGTTCGTGGGGAACGTGCTGGGCGTGCTGGGCGGGGCCATCGTCTGCCGTACACAGCTTTCGATCAGTCCGGAGATCTACTTCCGCAACATCATTGACTCACTGCGCGCGGATGCCGACTCGCCTTTCGGGGCGCTGCCCGAGGAGATCTGGGCCGGCACGATCAAGGCCATCGTCTTCGCGCTCATCATCGCCGCGGTCTCTTGCTCGGCCGGGCTGCGCGCGCGCGGCGGCGCCATCGGCGTGGGCCGCGCCGTGCGCAGTGCCGTCGTCACGAGCTTCCTGCTCATCATCGTGTCCGGCTACTACCTGTCCTGGATCTTCTTCCGATGATCGAGCTGCAGGAGGTCTACAAGGCCTTTGGCGAGAAGCGCGTGCTGCGCGGCCTCAGCCTGCATATCGCCGAGGGCGAGACCTTCGTGATCTTGGGACCGTCGGGCAGCGGCAAGAGCGTGACGCTCAAGACGGTGATTGGTCTCATTCGGCCCGACCGCGGGCGCGTGCTCGTGCATGGCGTCGACCTGGCCAAGGCCGGCCGCGAGGCCCTGCGCGGCGTGCGCCGCGAGGTGGCCTACCTTTTCCAAACCGGTGCGCTGGTGAACTGGATGACCGTGCGCGAGAACGTCGAGCTGCCGCTGACCGAGCGGCGCGAGTTCCCGCCGGCGGAGATTCGGCAGCGGGCTGAAAGCATTCTGGAAAAGCTCTCCATGCTCGAGGCGGCCGACCAGCTTCCCGAGCAGATCTCGGGCGGCATGCGCAAACGCGCCGCACTCGCCAGGGTCATGGTGCAGGATCCCAAGGCCGTGCTCTACGACGAGCCCACCGCCGGCCTCGATCCGGTGCTCTCACGCACCGTCACACGGCTCATCCGGCAGGTTCAGGAGGAGAGCGGGCGCACCGCGCTCATCGTCACCCACGATCTCGAACTCGCCTTCGCCACGGCCGACCGCATGGGCCTGCATCACGAAGGCCGGCTTGTCGAAGTCGGCACGCCGGCCGAGTTCCGGCGCAGCCAACACCCCGTCATTCGCGAATTCCTTGATGTCCCGCAGGAAGCCTCCCCATGAACACTCAGCGCAGCACCGACACCCTCCTCGGCCTGATCTTCTTCGGAGCGATGCTCGGCCTGGGCCTGCTCACCGTCGTGCTCTCCGACTTCCGCTTCGGCCAAGAGACCTACGAAGTGCGCGTGCTCTCCGACGACGTCGGCTATCTGCGCCCAGGCGATCCGGTGCTGATCTACGGCATGCCCTCCGGCAAGGTCCTGTCGCTCGGGCGGCTGCCCGAGCCGCGGCTCATGGAGTTGCCCGGCGGCCGGCAAGTGCAGTGCGTGGTGACCATCGACGTGCGCCTCGAGACACCGGTCTACGGACATCTCCCCATCGACAGCCGCTTGATCATTGAGGACCGCGGACTGCTGGGCGGAAAACTCATCCGCATCGAGACCGGCACGAGCACGCTCAACTTCGAAGAGGGCACGCCGCTGGTCGCCACGGCCGCCGCCTCTGTGCTGCAGGCGGCGGGCGAAGTGCTGGCCGAGAACCGCGAGAATCTGCGCCGTTCGCTCGACGGCCTGACCGAGATGGTCGAGCACACCAACCGGCAAGGCGGCCTGCTCGGCTCGCTGATCTACGACGAGCGCATGGCCGAGGACGCCAAGGCGCTGCTCGCCTCGGGACGCCGCTCGGCCGAAGACATCGAGCACGCCACGGCCACGCTGCGCCGTGGTGAAGGCACGCTCGGCCGCTTCGTCTACGACGAGAGCTTCTACACCGAGGCCACCGCCATCCTCGACCGGCTGGCCTCCGTGGCGGACCGGCTGAGTTCCGCCGCCGACGGACTCGAAGGGGACGGCAGCACGCTGGGGCTGCTGCTCAACGACACGCAGTTCCGCGACGATCTGCGCAAGATGGTCAAACTCGCCTTGGGCGGCATCGAGGACGCCCGCGAGAGCACGCCCGTGCAGAGCGTGGGCAGCTTCCTCTTCGGGACGTTCTAGCCGCCGGCGGCCTGCACGAGCCCGACGTAGCGCCGCACGCGCTGTAGGAGCAGCCGCGGCCGCCGCAGTTCACGCAGCAGCCGGGACGGCCGCAGATAGAAGCGGCGGTAGGCGCGCCGAAGATTGGCCGAGACCTGCGTGTCGCTCATGGCTTGCGCCACGCCCACTGGCGTGGTGCCGCTAAAGCGGCTGTAGTCGAAGTCTTCCTCGCGGCCGAGGCGCGACTCCTTGTAGAGCTTGGTATCGGGGTAGGGCGTCACGGCCGTGAACTGGACCGTGTCGGGATTGAGGTACACGGCCAGATCCATGGTCTGGCGCGCCTGGACCGGCGTTTCCTCGGGGAAGCCGATCATGAAGAAAGCACGCGTGGCGATGCCGTGCCGGCGCGCCGCGTCGACCACGGTCTTGGCGTGCTCGTGCGTCTTGATCTTGCCGCGGCTGTACTTCTTCTGGAGTTCCTCGTTGCCCGACTCCACCCCGAAGGAGACCGAGACGCAGCCTGCGCGCGCCATCGCCGCCAGCAGTTCCTCATCGAGCGTCTTGATGGCCGTCTCGCACTGCCACTTGAGCGGCAGGCGCGCCGCCTCGAGCAGCGCACAGAGTTCGAGTGTGCGCTCGCGGCTGCCGGCGAAGAGCGGATCGCGGAAGACCACGCTGTGCACGCCGAAACGCTCGACGATGTCGCGCAGCTCCTCGAAGACGTTCTGCGCCGAACGCCCACGCCAGGGGATGCCCTGGGCCACCACGTAACCGCAGTAGGTGCAGTTGATCGGACAGCCCCGCGAACTCGCCACGGTCTGGATCGGTCCCTCCATGGTGGGAATCCGATAGCTCTCGATGGGCAGGAGATGTCGCGCGGGAAAAGGCAGCGCATCGAGCTCGGGCCCCTTGAGCAGCGGCCGGTCTTGATTGTGGATGACCTCGTCGCCGCGCCGGACGGAGAGACCGGCCACGGTGAGCGGATCCCGGCCGGCCTTGAGCTCAGCCACCATTGCCACGACGGTGTGTTCGGGTTCGCCGCGCACCACGGCATCCACGCGCGAGCGGTGCATCGCCAGGTCGGGCACCTTGCTGCCTTGGCTGCCGGTGATGAAAGTCAGCGTGCCTGGCGCAAGCTGCTTGATGCGATCCACCAGGGCGAGATCGAGCGCCAGCGTCGCACTGCTCGTGGCTAGCCCCACGACGGCCGGCGGAGGCGAGCCCAGTTCAGAGAGGAGCGCCTCGCTCGCGAGGCCAGTGGCTTCGGCGTCCACGATGCGCACGCGATGCCCATCGCGTTCCAGACTCGCAGCGACATAAAGCAGATCCAGGGGCGGATAGCAGAGCCCCTCGCCCACCACCATGCCGAAGCCTCCCATGAGGCCTCGGCTGATGCGCTGGCTGGGCGGCGGCGGCGGGTTGATGAGCAGCACATCCATAGAGACCCGCATCCTAACACTCGACATTCCGCCTGAGGCGCCCCGCGCGTCGTGCTAGCCGCGACATGCGCCCTGAGCCGGCAGGAATTCATCGCATCGACCAGGGTCCGGACTGGAGTTTTCTACAAAAGTCCAGGAGCATGCGCGGGCACTCGGCACTCCTGTGTAGGCAGAAACACGGATGGCGGCTCAAGACGCGCAGCGAAAGGGACGAGGAGATCCGGCTCACCGCCTAGCCCGCGGCGCCGCCCTCTCGCGAGCGCAGTCCGGGAGCGGTGCCAGGACCCCCACCGGATTTCGCGTGTATGCAGCAGCAGCTCAGTGAGTGGCCTTGCGATGCGTTGAACTCGTGGAGCACGCGGCGCTTCGCCCGGCTGTCGCTGGCGGCGAGCAGCGTGGCACTCTTGCTGGCGGGCTGCGGCGGCGGAGGTGGCGGCGGTGGTGGCGGCGCGGCCGCCGTGGCGCCGCCTTCGGCACCCGCGGCGCTGACCTCAGCGCCGCTGCTGCTCCAGGAAGTGCTGGCCCCCGGAGTCAGCAGCTCAGACCGCAACGACGAGATTGTGACCTTCGGCGTTCCCTTTGCCGTCGGTGTCGTGGACCTCGATGGGACGACAGGACGCCCCGCCCTCGCCATCGACGGCAGCAACATCTATCAGTTTCGCGCACTGCGGCTCTGGGACGACGGCTCGGTGGCTTGGGCCCTGGCCGACATGCAGGCCGACATCCCCGCCGGCACGATGCTAGCCGACCTCTCGATCGTGCCCGGCACCGGCGAGTCGAGTGCCACGGACGTCGCGGTCGAAGACCTGACCGGCTTCAACATCGACACCGGTCCCTTGCAAGCCAAGGTGCTGAAGGACAGCCTTTTCAACCTCATCGATGAACTCAGCATCGAAGGCAGCTCCGTCATCCAGCCGGGCCAGAGCCCCGGCATCATCGGCAGCATGGACACGGGCGACCTGCTGGCGCCTTCGCCGGCAACGGTCGTGGTGCTCGAAGAGAACGGGCCGGCGCGCGCCGTGGTTCGCGCCGACGGCGCTCTGCGCAACCAGACCACCGGCCTCGACGTGATCGACTTCACGTGTCGCCTGACCTTCCGTGCGGGCAGGCAAGACGTGGACGTGGACTTCACGGTGCGCAATGCCAACTCGGCCCGGCCGGCACATGCCACCGGCATCGAAGGCATCGAACTCGCCGTGCGCATTACGCCCGGCCTCGGGATCTTTGAAACCACGACCGCGATCGTGGCCGCCCACGCGGGCGCCGTCCTGCCGGGCGGCATCCCCGGCGTGCTCATCGAAGACCCCTTCCTGGCTGGCGAGTCGGCCTCCTACTACCAGGCCTACAGTTCGGCCGCCACCTTTGAAGTGCTGGGCGCCTCAACGAACTACCAGCCGCACATCCCCAAGGCGAGCGCCAATACCTTGGTGCACGAGGGCTACGAGTTGCGCCTCAACGGCGTCGTGGTCAAGCCGCTGACCAACAAGGCGCTCTTTCCTCCCAATGGCTGGGCTGACTTGCGCGGCGAGGGCGGCGGCTGCACGGTGATGCTCAAGCAGAGCCCTTACTTCTGGCCTGGTGCGCTCGAAGTCTTCGGCGATGGCCGTGTCGTGGCCGGCGTCTTTACGCCTCGCAGCCCGGCGCCGTACACCTTCGCCTGGCGCCAGCACGAAAGCCGTTCCGTGCGCTTTGCCTTCTTCCGCAACAACATCAACGAGCCGGATCCGCCGGCCATCGCCCGCAACTTCGACGTGCCGGTGAGCGGCCGCGCCGCCGACTACAAGCACTACGACACGGCCGGCGTCTTCCCCTACCGCCTCGTGACCGTGGATGAACAGAACGAAGTCTATGCGGCCTTGGGCGTCTTGAATGGCGCCGGCACGATACCAGCTCCGGGCCAGCCGCACACGGTGGACTCGGTGAACGAGAGCCTCACGGTCACGCGCTACCTGCGCGCCGCTTCGCCCGGAGGCGACAACAACCACGACTCCATCGAGCGCCGGCTCGGGGGCGAGTGGCTGCGCCTGGGGCTCGGCGGACCCTTCCTCAACGCGATGGACTTGGCGCTCTACAAGGCCGAGTGGCAGATCCAGCGCAGCGACAACTTCCTGCATCCGGCACTGCCCGAAGTCGAAGGCGCCACGAACAACGCCGTGGCGCACACCAAGCAGCACCAGGGCGACCTCGAGCACCGTTACCGAGACGGCCTGGTGCTGGCTTACTTCCTGAGCGGCGACGAGCGGCTACGCGCCGCCCTGCTCGATGAAGTCGAGATCCTCCCGACGCTGCCGAACAGCATCCAGGAGCGCGAGATGTACATGACCTTGCGCGCCATGGCCTTTTTGGCCGGGTTCACCGGCGACCCGGGCGGCGTGCTGGTGGACGAGCTCGTCGAGCGCGTCGACTTCTTCTCGGATCGCCAGGTCAACGTCGACACGCAGACCAGCGGCGCGGGCTGGGAGTTTCTGGCGCCGGACACGGGCGGCCGGCGCTACTACGTGAACAGCAATCAGAACGAGGACGAGAAGCCCAAGATTGCCAATGGCGATCCCGCCGACGAGTTCTTCCAGACACGTGGCTTTATCACCGGCAGCCTCGGCCCTTTGGGTTTCTATCACGCCGGCGTCGCCCTGCAGGCGGCAGCTGCGCTCAACCCAGGCGATGCGGACGTTGCTGCCGCGCTGGCCAAGGCCCAGGGCAGGCTGCGCGACTTGGCCTTCTTCACCTTCTTTGAGCTGTACCCGACCAACAATGCGGCCAACGGCCAGGGCGCCTCGCCAGTGGACTGGCATTGGATCTACTCCTATGCGGTGCGCCTGCGGCAGTTCACCGAGACGGCCACCAGCGACTTCCACCCGCTGCTGCTCGGCATGGCCGAGACCTATCTCGACACCGGCGATCCGGCCTGGCTGGTCAAGGGCGCGCAGCAACTGCACGCCTTCGCTGCGCACGACAACTCCGAGAGCGCCAGCTCGCACAAGAACAACCTGCACGAGATGGAGAGCCGGCTCGACGCCCAGCACTTCTTCGCGGTCTACCGCGACTTCCTCGGACTCTAAGCCGCGCGCGGCAAGCCTCAGGCGCGGCGCGCGACGGCCAGGAGCGAAACGCCGAAGGGCAGGTTGAGGCGCTGCTCGAGCGCCACTTCGGCGCGCGTGATGGCCGCCGCCAGCGCCTCGACCGGCCCCGGAAAGGGCACGGAAAAGTCCGAGCTGGGTTCCACGGCGGCGCCTTCGCCCACGGCCGGCGTGGAATGCGCCGCGGCCGGTCCCGACGAGGCCCCCGCCCGCCAGCGACGCCAGCGGCGCAGCGCCCAGACGGGCAGGAACAGCGCCATGGAGCTGTAGCTCAGGCGCTCGAGCCGAAAGCCGGCCCGCTGTAGCCGCTCGCGGAGCTGCGGACGCCGATAGCGGCGGTGATGGTGATAGGCCTCGTCGTGCGGACTCCACAGCGCCATGAAGGCCGGCACCGTGGCCACCAGCAAGCCGCCGGGCCGCAGCACGCGCGCGGTCTCGGCCATGGCCGCCACGTCATCTTCGAAATGCTCGAAGGCGTCGAGGGCCAGCACCACGTCAAAGGCGCCCGTCGCGAAGGGCAGGCGCATGGCGTCCCCCTTGACGATGCGATCGATGCCGCGCTGGCCGCAGAGCCGGATGGTCTCGTCGGAGATGTCCAGGCCCCGTATCCCGCCATAGTCGGCCAGGAAGCGGAAGGACATGCCCGTGGCGCAGGCCACGTCGAGCAACTGCAGCGGACGCTGCGCCGGCGCAAAGCGGTCGAGCGCGCCGCGCACGAGCGCTCGGCGGCCGCGATACCACCAATGCGTCTCCTCGACCGCAAACATCCGGTCGAACTCGGCGGTGTTCACCCGGCCGATTCCGAGGCAGGCTTGCGCAGGAGCGCGCGGCGCTCGTAGAGCATGATCACGCGCGTCACCGCGATCATGAAGACCAGGCTCAGCACGAGCAGCAGCCAGCGATAGGGCGAGGTGCTGAAGCCGGCCACGACACCGACGCTGGCCAGGATGATCCCCAGCCCCCACAGCAGCACGACGGCTTCCACGGGCGTGAAGCCCGCCCGCACGAGCCGGTGGCTGAGATGGTAGTTGTCGCCGAGATAGATCGGGCGCTTGTCGACCACGCGCATCAGCACGACAAAGGCTGCGTCATAGAGCGGCACCGACATGATGAGCACGGCCGGGATCAGGTTGGATAGCCCCGGGGCGTTCAAGCCGCCGCTGAAGAAGCCCTTGGAGAGGTCGAACTGGATCCAGGCCATCCAGAAGCCCACGAACATGCTGCCTGCATCCCCGAGGAAGACGCGCGAGCGCGGAAAGTTGTAGGGCAGAAAGCCGAGCAGGGCACCCACCAGCAGCGCCGCGAAACTCAGCGAGCGCACGCTGTACTGGTGGCCGAGATAGAAGAGCGAGGCGGAGAAGGCAATGACCGACAGGCCGGCCATGAGGCCGTTCATGTTGTCGGAGAAGTTGAAGGAGTTGATGATCGTGAGGTACCAGCACAGAAAGAAGAGCTGGTAGATCCAGGCCTCGATCGGCCCGCCCTCCGTCATCAGCCGCCACAGGTGCGGCCCCATGAGCATGAGCACGCCGGCCACTTGGCCGAGCAGCTTGGTGTGGAAGGCCATGCGATCTTTGAAGAGATCGTCGAAGACCCCGGTCACGAACATGATCGCGGCCGCCACGAGCACCCAGAAGGTTTCGCCCAGCTTGAGGTCGAAGCCGGCGGCCGAAGCGGCGTAGCGATTGATGACCCAGAGACCCAGGCCCGCCGCGAGCGTCACGCCCACGCCGCCGAGCAACGGCGTGACCTGCTCGTGCTGCTTTCTGCCGCCGGGTTTGTCGACGATGTTGAGGCGTCGCGCCACGAGCATGCAGAGCGGCACCGTGACGAGCGCGATCGTGAACGCGACCATCAGGCCCTGGGCCGCGAACTTCAGGACATTCTGCAACGCGCCGTGACTCCTCCAGCCCCATCCGATCGGGACTTGGCGAAGGGGATGAATCTACCCTTCCCGGCGCGCCTTCACCACGGGCTGAAGCCGGGCGGCTGAAGGGCGAGCACTAGCCGCGCAGGCGCACACCGCGGCGATCCAGCCAATCGAAGACGCCATCGACCTCGCAGAGCACCTCGGCCAGGTCGGAGGCCTCGGTGACGGCAAAGCGCCGCAGTTCGAGCCGCTCTGTCTGGGGATCATTGAAGCCCGGCATGGCTGTGATGGCGCTGCGCACGCCGAGGTCGCGCAGGATGGCCAGCGTGTCGGCGTTGTAGTCCCAGCTCCGCCCATAGGGATAGGCGAAGCTCTCGACCGGCTTCCCCAGCCAGGACTGCAAGTCCTGGATCGAGCCCTCGATCTCGCGGCGCTGCTGATCCTTGTCGAGTGAGGAGAGCACTAGGTGGTCCACCGTGTGCGCACCGATTTCCACGCCGGCGCGGTCCAGGGCGCGGCACTCTTCGGGCCCCAAGTAGACCTGGCGCGCCAGCGCCGCCTCGTCGCCGCCGATGCCGCGAAAGGCCTCGTCCAAGAGGCGGTCGCGATCCGCCGCCGAGATCTCGTACTTGAGTAGGCGCTTGAGCTGGTACTCGGCAGCGACCGGATCGGCCGGCAGCGCGCGCAGCTCGGTCTGCAAGTGCGAGCGCTCCACCTGGGCGGCGAGCTGCTCGCCCAGCGCATGCGGCCCCTTGGCATGCAGCACCCAAAAGTAGTGGTGCAGCCAGTTGAGACGCCCCTTCATCGGGCCGGTCTGGACGTAGATCGTGGCTGTGGCGCCCTGGGCCGCGAGCAGCGGCAGCAGCCGGTCGTGGTTGTCGCGGTAGCCATCATCGAAGGTCAGCACGACGCGATCACGCGGCGTCTGCCCGGACTCGAAGGCGGCCACCATGCTCCCCACCGTCGCCGTCGAGTAACCCGAACGCTTTAGCAACTGCAGCAGACGTGCCAGCTTGGCCTCGCCGATCTTCATGTGCCCGGGCAGATAGTCCGTTTCCGGCGGATGCCCGACATTGTGAAACATGAGCACCGGCACGCCGCTGCGACTGCTCCGAAAGCAGCGCCGCAGCCCGCTGAAGTGCAGCGTGCGCGCGACGAGGCGTCGCAGCCAGCGCTTGAGGAGTTGCTTCATGACGTGGGGCCTGAGGGTGAACGAGTTCAAGCGGAGAGGTGCTCGGCATCGCGATCACCATCGGCCAAGTGCCAGGTGCTGATCTTGCGCCCGGCTTCGGCCGCCGCGCCTGCGCTGCAGTTTCGCACGATGAAGGGGAAGATATCGCGGAAGGGCCGGCGCTGGCGAGGACCGCGATAGGCCAGTCGGCGCAGCAGCGGCACCGCCGGGTGATGTTCGAAGAGCAGGGCCGTGGCCTCCTCCATGCCGCGCGCATGCGCCGCCGCGGTGAAGGCCAAGAGCAGCGTGTGGGCGCTCTCCGCGTCGCGGGCCAGATGATCGACCAGAAAGGCGTGGCCGTCGACGAACTCGGCCACCAGCCAGCCATCGAGCGGGCCTTGCGCCGCGCCGCCGCGCCGCAAGGCAAAGCACTCCTGCCGGCGCGTGGGCGTGTCGATGTAGCGCCAGTTCAGCCAGTCGGCGCGGCGCTCGCCGATCAGCCCCCGCGGCGGCACGAGCTCCTCGAAGAGCTGGTCGGCGGCTTCGTCAAAGCGGGCGATGCGCTCCAGCACGCGGCCGCCGGCCTGCGGCCCCAGCCGACGCCGGTCGGCCTGGCGCAGCGCGATATCGAAGAGTGGAGCGAGGAGTGCCGCCAGCGGGCCGATGCGCCCCAAGCGCAAGAGCGAGCGCCGGCTGCGGAAGCGCCGCCGCCACACGGGCGCATGCCCGATGAGCTGCCACCCGTTGCGCAGAAAGCCATTGAGTGAACGCCGCCCGGAATAGGCGAAGGCCAGCGGGACGCCGCTCTGCCCGGCTGCGGCGCAGACCAAGTCATCGAGACCCGTGAAGATGCGCTGCCCCCGCGCCTCGGGCGCCGTCATGGCGTCGCTGGCCTGCATGAGCGTGACGGGCTCGCCATCCAGGCGGAAGCGGCGCGGTGTGTAGGCGTAGCCGCCCAGCACGCGGCCATCGGCTGCGCAGGCCAGCCGTGCGATCGCGGGTCCATGCGGATTCTGGTCGTACTTCCAGGCAAAGGTCTCGGCCGTCTTCTGCTTGCCGAAACACAGATTGAAGAGCCGCGCCTGTTCGGCGTGATCGCTCGGGAGCGCCGGCCGGGCCGTCCAGCCCGAGCCCGCAGGTGCCGATGTCACGCGAGCGAACCCGCCGCGAGGGCGCGGCGCCGGGGCTCGGAGACGGCGCGCACCGCCCGCTCGACGTCGCGCGGCCGCAGCGTATTGTCCCAGCAGCCGGCGCGTCGGCGCGCCTCCTCCAGGGCCAGCAGCGGACCGGCCGGACGCTCGGCTCCCAGTGGCGCAGGATGCACCATCCGCACGTGGGCGCGCACGACGATGCCCCGATCTGCGAACCAGCGCTGCCAGGCGGCGAGTTGGTCGGGATCGTGGCCCGGCCGTCCGATGACATGCTCGACCGTCGTGGAGAGCCCCACTCCGCGCAGCGACTCCACTGCGGACTCCAGGCGTGGACGCTGCGGATCGTCCATGGGCACGACACCTGGCTCGTCAGGCCCCCCGGAGGCAGCGACGAGCACCTGCCGGCAACCGCCATTGAGCAGCGCCACGGCCAGGGCCGGAGCGACCGAAGCTGCGCGCACGCGGCAGGCCCAGGGCACGCCCGGCGCAGCGGCGAGCATGCCGCGCGCGATGCGATGCGCGCGCTCGGGATCGGCGAGCAGATCGCGGTCCGCAAAGTGCAGAAAGCGCGCTCCGGCGCGATGGAGCGCATGCCGCACTTCCTCCAGGCACAGGGCCGCAGGATGACTGCCGCAGAGCAGATCAACGCTGCGCAGCCCGTCCGGTGAGCGCGCCGCGCAGGCATCGAGCGGCAGCGACTGCCAAGCCGGGAAGGACTCGGGGCCGGTGGTCGGCGGTTCGAGCAGGGCCAAAGCCGGGCCGGCGCTTTGTCGCCCGATGGCGCCCGGAATGCGTTCGAGCGCCTCCCCGCGCGCCAGCGCACCGCCGACACCGCCCGTGAGCGCGCCTTCCAGCCGCGGCAGCCGCGCCAGAAGCTGCGCACTGTAGTGACGCGCCAGGGGGCCCACCGCCAGGAGGCGTGCGCCCGGCGCCCAGCCCGAGAGCAGCGCGCGCAGTGGTCGTTCGTCCGGCACCGGATCGTCGGCCACTTCGCTGCCGCCCGCCCAGAGCAGCACGAGTTCGGCGCGCCACCAGCGCGCCTCGCGGCGCACCGTGCGATCGCTGAGGCTCTCGGTGTCCTGATCCATGATGCGCACTTCGGCGCCGAGCCGCATGAGCCGCGCGGCGGCGAGCGCTGCATCGCGCGGCGGCAACCGGACCAGCTCGGAGGTGGCCAGCGTCGCTCCGCGCCGCGGCGCACGCGTGACGACAACCAGGATGCGGCGATGCGAGCTCATGACTCAGGGACTCCCAGATCGCGGTAGAGCCTGAGCGTCGCATCGAGCTGCGCCTGGAGCGAGAAGCGCTCTTCGAAACGGGCGCGGCCGGCACGGCCCAGGGCCTGGGCCAGCTCCGGGTCGAGCAGCACGCGCTCGAGCCGCTGCGCCAGGGCCCCCACCTGAAGCGGATTCACGAGGAAGCCGGTGACGCCGTCCTCAACCACGTCGGAGGGGCCGCCCCACATGGAGGCCACCACCGGCTTGGAGGCTGCCATGGCCTCCAGGTTGAGCAGGCCAAAGGACTCAAAGCAGAGCGAGGGCGTGGCCACGACCGCCGAGAGTTCGTAGGCCGCGCGCAGTTCTGCGCCGTTGAGCCAGCCGGCTTCCACAACCGCCTCGCGCACGCCCAACCGCAGAGCCAGAGCCATGAGTTCCTCGCGGAAGCCGGGCAGCGCCTCGCCCACGGTCAGCAGCACCGCGTCGGGGACGCTGCGGCGCAGGCGCGCCAACGCATGCACGAGTTCCAGGCTGCCCTTGAGGCGATCGAGGCGTCCGCCGTGGAAAATGATTCGGCGGCCGGCGAGCCCGAGCCGCTCAGTCAGGGCCCGCATCTGCTCCACGGACGCCGGCTGCGTCTCGGTCGGCAGGCCATTGCTGATCGTCGTGCAGGGACCGATGCCGTTCTGCGCGAGCGCGGCGCCCATGGCGTCGGAGACGGCCACGAGCCGCGTGACGTCGCGGGCCAGCACGCGGCGGATGGTGCGGTTGCGGAAGGGGTTGTAGCGCCCGCGCACGCAGAGCGCGCACTTGAGCGGCCCGTTGCGATACACGACCGGGTCGCCCGGCTGCAGCCGCTCGTCCAGGTGGCAGAACATCTTCTGGTGACAGACCGGCATGATGTCGTGCACGTGGAGCACGACCCGCGGACAGTGCCGCCGAGCGGCCGCCAGCGCCGCGTAGGAGAGGTGAATATGCAGGTTGTGCACATGGACCACGTCGGGCCGGAACTCGGCCACGACGCGCTCTATGGCCTGCACACCGGCCGGATTGCGGAGGCTGCGCCAAGCGCGAAAGCGCAGGGGATAGGCCGGGGTCGGTTCGAGAAACACCTGCACGCCGCCCTCGCGGCGCTGCTGACGCGCGGCGCCGGGCGCCTGCGTCGTCGCGAGAAAGCCCACTTGGTGGCCCAGAGCAGCCAGCCCCTCGGCCTGCAGGACCGCGACGCCCGCGGCCGAACTGCGGCCGTAGAGATCGTTCGCGAGGAGGACCCTCAGATCAGATCTCGACGCCGGCGTCGCTCACGGGAGCGGGCGCCTTCACGCGCCCGAAGCTGAAGGCCCGCGCCAGCCGCGCCTTGCCCTCGTCCTTGTTCTCCCAGTAGTAACGCAGGCGCGCCAGGAAGCGGCGCGTGCGCGCCGGGCGCGATTCGTAGAAGGCCTCGTACTGCTCGACGAGCTCGCGCTTGATGCGGTTGAGTTCATCGTTGTTGAAGTTCTCGTGGATGTAGGGACTGCGGTCGCTGTCCACGTACTCGGTGCGCACCAGATCCGGATCGATGCGCCCCTTGAACTGTTCGAAGGAGGCCGTGGCGGTGAGCGGGTTGAAGAGCGAGGTGCGCACCCGGTCGGGCAGGCCCTCGCGCAGCACGGCGGCCGTCTCGGCGATGTCCTGCAGGGTCTCGCCGGGCGTGCCGACGATGAGGAACACCTTGGTCCAAATGCCGGCCCGGCGCGTGATCTTGAGCGCCTCGACGACCTTCTCGACCTTGTAGTCCTTCACGAGCGTGTCCAGGCTGCGCTGGCTGCCCGACTCCACGCCGAAGTACATGCGGTTGAAGCCGGCGCGCTTCATGGTGCGGGCCATGTCGTAGTCCAGCATGTCCACGCGCGTCTCGCAGGACATGTTCAGCTTGAGACCGCGCTCCACGATGCCTTCGCAGATTTCATAGACACGCTTCTTCTGGCAGGTGAAGAGCTCGTCGATGAAGAGCACGTTGCCGGGGTTGTAGCGGTCGTGGATGAGCTGCAGCTCGTCCAGGATGTTCTTCACCGTGCGCGTGCGGAAGCCGCGGCCGGTGAGTTCCTTCTGGCAGAAGACGCAGCGGAAGGGGCAGCCGCGGCTGGTGAAGATGTAGAACAGCTTCTCCTTGTTCATCGCGGCGTAGCGCTCGAAGGGCAACTGCTCCCAGGCCGGGAACGGAATCCGGTCGAGGTCCTTGATCAACGCCGGCTGCGGATTCTGGTGGCGCGTGCCGTCGGCGCGCTGGAAGGCGATGCCGGGCACCGCGGCGAGGGCCGTGCGGCCCAGGTCGACGCCGCGCATGAAGTCCACGATGCTGTCCTCGGCTTCGCCGCCGATGACATAGTCGATGGCGCCGCTGTCCAAGAAGGTGTCCACATCCACGGTGGCGTGCGGGCCGCCCATGACCGTGACGACCTGCGGATTGTTGGCCTTGGCGCGCTGGGCGTAACGAATGGCCCGGTTCACGTGCGGCGTGAGCGCGGAGAGACCCAGGATCTGCGCCTTGCGCAGATAGGCCTCGACCTCGGCCTCGGCGCAGACGCGCTCGTCACAGCACTCCACGTCAGCGCCCTGCTGACGCAGGATCGAGGCCAGGTAGATGATTCCCAGCGGCATGGCGATGAAGAAGTCGTCCTGCCCCGGCGGGGTCACATACATAAGGACGATCTTCTTCTTGGTGATCGGCGCAGCAGCGACGTCGGTCATGGAGAGCACCAGGGGGACGGGGTCGGCGAGAGGTCGGCAGGCGTCAGGGAGACCGTGAGCGAGCCTTTGCCCGGCGGAAATAGACCCATATGTATACCAGATGAAAGAGCGCCAACCCGCGGCACAGGCCGGACGCGGCAGCGACTCCTATCGGCCCGAAGGCGTGCGCCCCCCAAGCGATTCCGGCGAGAGCGATGGCCGCCATGAGAAAGTTCCAGGGGATGGCCTGCTTCAGCTTGCCGCTGTAGATGTAGAAGGCGTCCACGACCACGGCAAAGCCCAGGAAAAGGTTTCCGGAGGCCAGCCAGAGGTAGTACTCGAAGGCATCTCCGGCGTCGGCGCCATAGACCTTGTGGATCACGAAGTAGACCGGGATGACGGAGAGCAGTGTGACCGCCGCCATGGCCGTGCCGGTCCAGAGCGAGATCCGCCGCAAATAGCCGCCTAGCTGATCGAAAGGCACTTGTCCGGCACCGACCTTGAGCCCCAGGGCCGGCAGCAGCGTCTGCGTGACACCCGCCATGGCCAGCCCCAGGCCCCAACTCAGCACGTGGCCGATGCTGTAGGCGGCGTTGTCCTCGAAGGCCTTGGTCGACGCCGCGGCCACGCCCACGGCCGGAATGACCAGCATGCCGATGCGCGGCACGAGCGTGTTCATGCCCTTGTTGAGCGCCAGCAGATAGCCCACGCCGAAGATGTGCCCCACCTTGGCCCGCGGCACGGCCGCGAGGACTTCACTCAGCGGCGGCGGCGCAAGCTTGGCGTGACCGTCACGCGCCTTGTGATACCACCACAGCGCCAGCGCGCCAGCCAGCAGCATGTGCACGAGGAAGGCCACCACCACGCCCGGCAGACCGTAGCCCCAAGCCAGCGCCGCCCAGACGATGAAGACCCGCAGGGTGTTGGTCGTGATGTCGAACCAGGCGTACTCGCGCATCTGGCGCGTGCCCTGCAGCGCTGCCACGGTGATGCCGCGCAGCACTTCGAAGAGCCCGGAAATGCTGAGGATCGCCGCCCACCAGCCGATCTCTCGATCGTGGAAGAAGTACTCACTGGCCGAGGGCCCGAGCGTGAAGCCGAGCACCAGCACGAGCAGCGCACACAGTCCGCCCACCTTGAGCATGGCCGCGAGCGTCTGCACGCCGGCCTGGCGGTCCTGGCGTCCGACCGCCTCGCTGTAGCGCGAGACGGTGGCGTTCACCACGCCCATGCTCACGAAGAAGTACGCAAACATGAAGAGTTCGCGCACCGAGACCCAGCGGCCCATCTCGTGCAAGCCCAGGTACTGCTTGGTGAGCACCGAGGTGATGAAGTAGGTGGCGCCCTGCACGAGCGTGGAGGCCTGCAGCACGACGGTGTCTTTGAAGAACTGCCGCTGGCGCAAGCTCTTCAGCCGACTCAGCAAGTTTTGCAGCGCGCTCATCGACTCCGGCCCGCCTGCGATTCGGCGGGCTTTTCCTGCAGGAGCTCTGCGTAGATCGCGCGCAGGCGCTCCGCGGCAGCGGCCCAGGTCTGGCGCGCGGCACGAGCCCGCCCGGCGGCCCCCATGCGCGCGGCCAGGGCCGGCTCGCGAGCCAGCCGGACGATGCCCGCCGCGAGCCCCGCTGTGTCCTGCGGGTCACGCAGAAAGCCGTTCTCGCCGTCGGTGATGGCGTCCTCGGCTCCCGAGCCGCGCACCGAAAGCACCGGCCGGCCTGCAGCACCAGCCTCCAGGAACACGAGCCCGAAGGCCTCAAAGCCGCCCTCGACAGACGTTACTGGCGTGAGCAGGAAGGCCGTGCAGCCCCGCATGAGCGCGACTTTGCGCTGCTCAGAGACATTGCCCAGAAAGTGCACGTGGTCTGTTGCTCCAGCCGCCGCGATCTGCGCGACGAGTCCTTGGTAGTAAGGATCCTCGGCAGCGAAGCGGCCGACGATGGCGAAGTGCAGGCTCGGCTCCTGCTTCCACGCGGCCAGAAACGCCGGAATCGAGAGGGCATGTCCCTTGCGCTGCTTCAGTTCTCCCACGCAAAGCACGTAGGGCTCGGGCACGCCCGGCCGCTCGGAGCCGGCCATGGCGGCCTCGTAGTCTGCGGGCGTCACGCCATAGGGCACGACTTCAGCGCCCCGCGGCTCGGCCACTTCCCGCACACGCGCCAGAGCGTGCGCGCTCCCGGTGAGAAAGCGGTCCGTGCGCCGAAACATCCAGCCGATGAGCCGCCGATGCACGGGCATCGCCGTGGGCGTCACCGAGTACGTGCCATGGCCAGACACGACCACCGGGCGCCCCGCCAGCCGCGCCACGAGCACCGCCACGAAGCCCATGGGGTAGTCCGAGAAGCTGTGCACGAGATCAGCGCGCCGCGCGGCGCGCACGAGTTCGGGCAAGCTCCTCAGGAGCAGCCAAGCCAGCTTGGGCAGCGGCAGAAAGGGAAAGTGGTCCATCGGCAGCCGCTCGCGCACCTGCAGGCGTTCCTGCGGCAAGTCGGCGGAGAGGCCGCGGTGGCGGCGTCCGATAAAGAGTTCGATCTGCTGGCAGTGCGGCACCAGGGCGCGCAGAGTGCCGACGCTGTAGCGGCCGACGCCGTCCACTTCCGACAGCGAATGAGTCAGCACCAGCACGCGCGGAGGCCCAGCCTGCTTCACGGGCCCGGCTCGGCGATCCGCCAGCAGCGAATCCAGGGTCCGGGACGCCGGCTCTGCCACACCTGACTCAGTGCGAAGGCCATCTCGGTGGGCAGGGCCGCCTCGCTTGGGGGACTGCTGCCGGTTGGCGAGAGTTCGTACATCAGCACGCCGCGCCGGCGCATCAGTTCGGCAATGGGCTCGCGCGGCTTCTCGCTGGGCAGCCGGTCCACTTGCAGGTAGTAGTCGATGTCCCAAGCGGCCATCCAGTCCTCAAGGCTTAGCGGCGACTCACTCAGCGCGTAGTCCGTGGGATGGTAACTGTCGTGTTTCCAGAAGCGATACACGGGAAAGAGGTGTCGCGCTGCGGCCGGCGCGGCCTGCCCGGCAGCTTGTAAGTCGAGCTGGCGTTGTTCGATGCGCGAAATCCAGACGTGCTCACGCAGGGCCCGCACCGACTCGGCACTGGGAATCAAGGGCGGTGCGTAGCCATCGATCGCGATGCGCGCGTCGGGCGGCAGCAGCGCCACGAGTTCCGCGGCGGCCTGAGTGCGTGTGTCCTGCTGACAGTGCAGCCAATCGAGCCGGCCGGCCTGCGTGAGCGGCAGAGCCAGGACGAAGACGGCTGCCAGCCGGCCGAGGCGCCCGCTTTGCGCGAGCACACAGGCGGCTCGCGCGGCGCCGAGGGCCAGGAAGCCCGCCGCGGGAAGCAAGTAACGCACATGCGTGCCGTCGTAGAGCAAGAAGACCACGGCGAGAAAGGCCGGCGGCAGGAGCACGAGTTTCAGGCCACGGCCGCGCGCCGAACTGCGCACGAGCAAGAGCAGTCCCGCTCCGCCGAGCAGCACGAGCACCGGGTCGTAGCCGATCCAGCCGCGCACGACCTCCGTGAAGAGCTGCCCGTGGAAGCGCCCAAGATCCACAGTCTGTCCGCCGATTCCCACCGCCTCCACGGGCTCGAGTTGCCCCGAGATGGCGCCCTGGCCCGTGTCGCGCCCGTAGACCAGCAGATAGGGATAGCCGATGAGCAGAGCCACGACGAGTCCCGCGGCGGCGCCGGCTAGCACACCGCGCAGACGCAGGCGCCATTGCAGACTGGCCAGCGCCGGCAGGCCAAAGGCGAGGACGCCGGCCGGATGAGTTGCGGCGCAGAGGGCGGCCGCGATCCAGGCCCAGGCTGAATCGCGCAGTCGCTGCCGGCGACGCAGCCGCAGACTCAGCGCCAGTGTCAGCGCCATGAAGCCGGCCAGCGGCGCCCAAGGCCGCTCGGCGTGTGCGTACTGCACAACCAACAGGGAACTGCCGGCGAAGAGCGCGGCCAAGGCCGCTTCGCCACGACCGCGGTTCAGTTCGCGCGCGGCGCGGTAGACGCCCAGCGGCAAGAGCAGTGTCAGGAGCACGGTCACGAGCCGCGCCGGGAGCCAGGCCAGTCCGGAATCCTGAAAGACGCGCTCGGCGAACTCGCCGCCGCCGTGCCACTCGCCCAGCACGCGGCCGACGGCGTAGCGCGCACCGATCGCCGCGAGATTGGTGTAGGGCAGCAGATAGGGGTAGGTCGTGTAGTGGCCGGCCGGCGGCACGAGCGCGTGCAGCCGCTCCAGATCCGGGTTGCCGAGATCGCGCGCAATGCCCAAGGCGCACTTCACCGCGTGATCGTCGGGCAGGTAGCGCTCCGGCAGGCCGTGATCAATGCCGAGCAGGAAGAGCGCCAGCACGACGAGCAGCACCGCAAGGAGGGGGTGGGCTCTCATGCGGCACTCCCCACGTGCAGCCGGGCGCGCAGGAAGCCGGCCACGAGTTCCCCGCGGCGCCGCCAGTCAAAGGCCTCCACGTCGCGCCGCGCCTGTGCGGCCAGGCGCTGGGCCCGCGCGGTGTCCCCCAGCACTCGCTCCAGTCCCGCAGCCAGTGCCGCCGGATCGTCGGGGCTCACCAGCCAGGCGTTCTCGTCGTGGCGGAGTTGTTCGCGCAGTGAGGGCAGGTCGCTGGCCACGATCGGGCGGTGGCTGGCCATGGCCTCGAACATCTTCAGCGGCGAGGTGTAGCGCGCGGAGATTTCGAGACTGGCGCTGTTGGGCAAAGCGATGACATCGCCGGCCGAAAGATGGAAGGGCACGGTGCGATGCGGCACTTGCCCGGCGAAGTGCACGCGCCCCGGCGCGCAGCGCTGTGCCAGCGCCAGCACGCGCGGCAGATTCTCTTTGTCACCGCCCACGACCAGGAGTTGCACATCGGGCAGCAGGGCCATGGCCTCGATGAGCGTGTCCACGCCCTTCCAGCGGTAAAGCTGCCCGGCATAGACCACGGTGCGCAGTTCGGGCAGCGACAGGTGCGTGCGCGCCAGCGCCGGCTCGGGCATGCCGTGAAAGCGGCCCAGGTGCACACCGTCCGGCGCCACGAGCACCGCGCCCGGATCCACACCGCCCTCCACCAGGTCGTCGCGCAGCGCCTGGCTGATGGCGATGACCGCCGGCAGACGCCGCGTTAACTGAAAGAGCTGCTGCCGGCGCGGGCCGCGCTCGGGCAGGCTGTGCACTTCGGTGGCCAGGCGCAGCACGTCGCGCTGACGCAGCCCCGTAGCCAGCACCGAGAGCGTGTAGTGGTCGCGCACCAGCAGGCCCGCACCGCGCTCCACCGCCGCGCGGGCCAGGGCGCGCCAGCCAAAGGTCACGGACTGCAGCAGAAAGGGCAGGCGCTGAAAGCGCTGCGGCACCAAATCGATCGTATCGAGATTGGCGATGCGCTGGACGCCGAAGGTGCGGCGCACGCCATAGTGCTCCCAGGCATCCAGCTCGCGGTCGGGGAAGCGCCGCGGCACCACGACATCCACGTTGAGGCCGGTCGCCGCCAGGGCCTCGGCCATTGCAGCCACCTGGATCCCGTTGGCGCGGGGCCCCGGGAAGCGGATGTTCACGATGAGGTCGACGCGGGTGAGCGGATGCCGGCTCAACAGGTGCTCCGAGGCGCGCCGGTGGCGCGAAGGACATACAGTCCGTAATCTCGCCAGCCATGTCGAGCGCCGCCCCGAGGGCTGTCCGCGCCGGCGCGCCGCTGCTGCTCGCCTGCCTGGGCTGGGTAGCCTGGCTCGCCCAGGCCGCCCCACCGTGGGCTTGGCTCGCGCCCCTGGCCCTGCTCGGCTGCTCGGGTTGGGGCCTGCTGCGCTGCGTCTCGAACATCGACCGCCGCTTCGGGATCCTCGGCGGCGTGCTGGCCCTGGCGCCGCTCGCGCTCGGCGGGCTGCTGCTTTTGGGGCGAGCGCTGGCACTGGGACCCGACTCCCTGCCGATCTTCTTGCACCTGGGAGTGCTGCTGCTGACGCTGCTGGGGCTGCTGCGACGCCGGAGCTTTCAACGCTGGCAGGCCCGGCAGCCTGTGCACCCCGCGCCCATGCCGCTGTGGCCGGCGCGGCTGCCGCTCTGTCTCTTGCTGTTGGCGCTGTCGCTCGGCGCCCTGCTCTGGGCCGCGCCGCTGGGCCGGCCCCCGGCCGACAGCGGGCATCAAGAGCAGGCGGCGCGCGCGGCGAGTTGGCTCGCCAGCGGCGATCAGCCCCTGCGCGCCGGCGAGCCTCAGCCTGCCAGCGAACTTGCCAGTGCGGCCGTCGCAGCCTTGGTGACGGCGGCGGATTTGCCGGCGCTGGTGGCCAGTCAAGTGCTGGCGCTGGTCGCGCTCGCCGCCGTGCTGCTGCTGCTGGCGGAATCCATTTCGCGGCTGCGCGGCAATCGCGGCGGCAGCCGGGCCATGCTGGCCGGCCTGCTTGGGCTCAACCCCTTGGCCGCGGTCTTGCTCTTCTCACAGCACGAGGATCTGCGGTCGCAGGGACTGTTCACGGCGATCACACCCTTCCTCGATGGGCCGGCGCTGCCGCTGGCCCTCGCCTTCACGGCGCTGCTGCTCTCATCGACACTCTCCACGTTGCGGCGGGCCAGCTTCCATGTGCCGCGTCTGGCGGGAGTGGCTGCCTTCGGCTTGGCACTCTGCGCGCCCTCGGCCGCGCTGCTCATTCTGCCGGGCTGGATCCTGGGCATTGCCTGCGCGCATCTGGCCTGCCGCACGAGTCCCGACAACGATCCGCATCCGTCGAACACGGTGCGCCGCGCCGGCGAGCCGCTGACCCTGCGTGCGCCCTTTTGGCTGCTAGCGGTCCCCGTAGCCGCTGGCGGTTGCGCCGGCTGGCTCGTCTCGGGCAGCAGCTTGCCTCGACTGGTCCCCGCCCCCAGCACTGTGTGGACGCTCCTGCTCTCACTGGGGCCCGCGTGCCTGCTCATCTTCCCCGGCATCCGGCAACTCCATCGCAGCCCCGGGCGCGAAGCCTTCTTCTTTCTGGGCTGGCTCCTGCTCACGCTGCCACTGGCTCTGCTGCTGCAAGCCGAGTCGCTCGACGCTGAGTTGGTGACGCGCTTTCTGGCCGTGGTTCTGGCCGTGCCCATGGCCAACGGGGCGCTCATGCTCATCGAGCGACACGGCGCGCGCGCGCGAGCCGCGCTGGCCGTGCTGGTCGTCTTCCTGCTCGCAGCGCCGGTCTTGACGCTGAAGCAGCACCAGCCAGCCGAACGTCCGCAGGCCGGCGACAGCGGCGGCGCGGCGGCACTTCGGCGAGTGGCCCAGAACGCTCCGCGTGAAGCGGTCTTCGTGACGGAGACGGGCGCCTCGTGGCTCTTGGCTGCGACGGTCAGCCGTCCGCTGCTGCTGGCCGGCGCGGACGACACGCTGCTGAAGTTACGCAGCCGGCCCGGACTGCGGGCGCGCGAACTCTGGGCGGTGCTGCCTGAGAGCCAAGCGCGCCCGGGATTTCTGCCGGTGGCGCGCGAAGGAGAACTTCAGATCCTGCGCGCCGCGGTGCCCGACGTCGTGCTGCTCACGGTGCCCGGTCTGCGCCCCGATGATTTGCAAGCGCGCTTCCTGCCCGCGCTCACTGAGCGCCTGGGCGCAGGCCTGATCTTCGAGCAGGCCATCAGCGCCGCGCCGGAACTGCGCGCGGGGCTCTCGGCGCTCTTCAGCGGCCTCTCTCCCGTCGAGCGCCTCGGCGCCACGGTCGTCGCCGCCACCGGCCCGGCCTTTGCAGCCGAACCGCAGGGCCTGTCCGGGCTCGTCGCCAGTTACGCGCAGGCCGGATATCGCCGGGTAGCTGTACTGGCCGAGAGCGAAGAGCGGCTGCCCGCGCCCGGCTGGCAGCGCGTGCTGCGTGGGCCTTCAGCCGAGGCCGCCACGCTCGTCGATGCCGGGCTCGCCGTCCTGGCGGAGGCCGAGGCGCGGCCCACGTTGCTCTGGCTGCATCTCTCCGACTTCATGCCACAAGACGGCGCACCCGTCACGCGCTCCGAGCCCGAACGACTGCGCAGCTTCGACCGCGCCGTGCAGCACCTGCTCAGCTCGCTTGGTCCGCAGGATCTCTTCGTCTTGACCGCGCCGCTGGGCCGCGCACGGGCCGGCCGGCCGAGCGGCGGCGAGCCACACGAGCCGACCCGCTCGCTGACCGAAGAGGCCATTCACGTGCCGTTGGCTCTCCTCGGCGGTGGTGTGCCGGCCGGCCGGCAGGGACGGCTGATGGCTCTGCAGGACCTGCCGGCGCTGCTTCTGCGCGGCGAGCTGCCGCTGCGCGAGCGCGTGCTGCTCGCCTCGCCGACCGAGCCGATCTGGGGCGAGCGGCGCCAGCGCTTCAAGACGCTGCTGCTGCGCAGCCAGGGTCCGGACACGGCGCTCATCGGCCGCATTTATGATTTGGAGTCTGACCCCAGCGAACTCGACCCGGAATTGCTCGACGAACAGGCGCTGGGCGAACTTCAGGCGGCTCTGCGGCTCATTTCGTCGTGAGCGGCCAGAAGCCGCGAATGCTGAGTTCCACAACGTCCTCGCGGCCCCGCGGCGGAGCGACCAAGCTGAGGAAACGCCCACGCCGCACGAGCTGGCCGCCCTGCGCCGTGCACTCGACGCCGCGCAGCTCAGCCGGCAGTTCGTAACGCACGCGGCCGGGCACACCCGCAAGTTGCAGGACATCGTGGAGTTCCACGCGCTCGGGCAAGAAGGTGTAGCGGCGCACCGTGCGGCAGCCCGGCCACGAGCGGCCGTCGCGCCCGGCTAGGCCCCCGGTGAAGACGACCGTGTCGTCCTGCACGCTCTGCGTCGTTTCCACGGCCAGATGGCTGGCCAGCCAAGGCGAGGCCTCTCGCCAACTGCGCAGCAGCACGTGCCTCCAGGGATAGCCGAGCGCCTGCCACCAGCGCCCCGCCCGCCACTCCACGCCCGTGATGTAGAGCCGGAAGCGCAAATCCGAGCGGTCGGCGCGCAGCACCTCCAGCAGACGTGTCCAGCGGCCCGGTGCGCCGGCGGGGCGCAGCAGGAAGCTCGCCGGCCGCTCACGCTGAAAGCGGCGGCGCGGCACGGCCTCACGCGGTGCGCTGCGAGCGTCGCTGCGCACCACGAGCGACTGCAAGCTGCCGCCGCCCAGATCGCAGCCGAAGAGATTGCTGGAGGGCTGACGGGCGCCGCGCAGCACCGCCGTGCAGCGCGCACGTTCCACGTGCACGAGTCCCGAGACGGGCAAATTCAGCATGAGGTCGGCGCGCGGCGCCGGATGCAGCGGCACGTCCTCGATGATGCGCGCCACCCAGGCCGCATGGGCCGTCCAGAAGATGCGGCACTGGAAGTTGACGCCGCGTCCGTGGTGGCTGTCGGCGCCGCCGTCGGGGCCGATGTGCGCAATCCACTCCTCCATGACGCGCCCGGCTTCGTTTTTGTAGAGCGGCTCGCCCAGCACGGCCGCGCCGCGCCAAAGCGCGTAGGCATCAAAGGGGTGGCTGGCCACTTCGTAGTCGGATTCCCAGTACCAGGGCTTGGCCTCGTTGTGAATGACCTTGCGGGAAAGTCCGTCGCGCATGGCGACCAGCGCGTGCAGCGCGAGGCGCAGGCGCTGACGATCGGCGTCGCCGCGCAGCGCGCCGCCCTCGGCCTGCAGCAGCTCGTGGATGTAGAGCACAAAGCCGGGCGTGCGCGAGTGATAGAAGGTGGAGGTGTCGGACAAGCCGGGGTGACTGCAATCCTTGCTGCCCAGCGGGATGTAGGGCGCGACGCCGTCGGCGGCCAGCTCGTCGAGCGCCAGCGCGCAGCCGGCCTGCGCGTCCGCAGCCCAGTCGCGCCGGCCCAGCCAGCGCGCCGCGCGCGCCACACCGGTGCCGGCCCACAGCCGCTGCGCGGGAATCGGCCGGTCGCGCGCGGCATGGCGAAGATAACCGTCCACGTGGCGCGTCACGGCATCGGCACAGCGCTGCCGCTCGCTCTCGCTGAAGGCCTGCGGCGCCTCCTCGAGCAGCGTGGCGATGCTGTCGGTGCAGGCGCCGCCATCGATCGAATTCGTGCTGGCATTGCGCGGATCCACGCGCCCCGGCAGAAAGACCGGCACGCGGCTCGCGGGGTCTTCGCCCAAGTTGTCCACGGCGCGCAGCACGGCGCGCCGGGCGCGCTCTAAGTAAGACTCCTCGCGCGTGTAGCGCCAGTTGGCCAGGTCGATGACAGCGGCATAGACATTCTTGCCGGTGTGCTCCACGCGGTGGCGCGGACAGAAGAGCACGCCATCGGGACGGACTTGGCGGGCTAGGAAATTAGAGAGCCCGCGCAGCACGCCCAGCCGCAGCACAACTTCGTCCTTGAGCTGCGAGCGGCCCTCCCCCATCGGCACGGCGCCGGGATTCGTTCCCTCCGAGGAGTCGGCCGCGGCACTCATCGCACGGGCTCCATCTCCGCCACGAGGCGCGGGATGAGCCGGCCCAGATCGTGCTTGTCGAGGACGAGCTGGCGCAGCCCGCGGCCTTCGGCCTCCGCTTGGGCCGGCGTGCGGCCGAGCAAGCGGCGCAGCCCGGCCTCGAGGTCAGCCACATCCCCGCGGCGAAACATGTACTCGCGCGCGCGCTCAGGGCCCAGCAGCGGGGCAAAGGACTCATTGCAGGTGAGCGGCAGCGTGCCGCAGGCCATGGCCTCGAGCACCACCTTGTCGATACTGCCGGTGCGGCTGGCATTGACCATGACGCGCGCGCGGCCCATCACGGCCGGCATGTCCGGCCAGGGCACCGCACCGAGGAAGCCCACCGAGCGCCCGAGCCGCTCCTCGGCCGTGCGCTGCAGCGTCTCGCGAAAGGGCACATCCGCCGGCAGCAGGATGTCGCCGGCGAGTTCGGCGCGCAGCCGCGGCGTGAAGTGCTGCAGCGCGGCCAGCAGTTCATCCTGGCCCTTGCTCGGCGCGAGCCGCCCCACCGAGAGGACGTCCACTGTGCGCGGCGTGCCGGGCGGCTGAAAGCGTGAGCAGTCGATGCCGTGCCCGGTGACCACGAGCTTGCTGCGGCTCGAAGCCATGCGGAAGGACTCCTCGCTGGCGGAGAAGACTTTGCGGCAGAGCGGCACGGCCAGGCGCAGATTGCGGTCCACGGCCTTGTGCGTGTACCAGAGGTAGAGCGGCACGCGGCGCGGCACGAGCAACGGCGCCGCGTAGAGCAGCAGCCGCGGCACCATGTGCACGAGCACGGCGTCCGGTGAGCGCAGTGTGAGCAAACTGGTGCAGAGCCGGCGCAGCATGGTGGCGTTGCCGCCGCCCGCTTCCTTGCCCAGCGACACGACAGCCACATTCGGCGGCAGGCTGTGCTCGCCGACGCGCTGAGCCACGACGGTGAGCCGATCCACGGATCCGGCGAAGGCGGCGCACCAGCCGTGGAAGAAACCCAGCACCGCGTCGCGGCGGTCGAGGACCTGCGTCAGGACGACGAGATGCATGGCGGAGGAGTCTGCGCTCCCGGCGCCGGGCTTGCCACTCTCGAGTCGGTCTGCGAGGCGCGCTGCTGGCAGACCGCGGCATAGAGCTGGGCGAGCCGCTCGGCGACCGCCTCGGCACTGTGCCGGCTCAGGTCGGTGGCGGCGGCGGCTCGTGCGCAGGCCGCGCGCAGCGCGGTGTTCTCGCAGAGCTGCGTGAGCGCCGCAGTGAGCGCAGGGACATCGCCGGCCGGTACGAGCAGACCCTGCCGGCCGTGCTCAACGAGGTCGGGCACACCGCCCACTCGGCTCGCCACGACGGGCAGTCCCGCGGCAAGCGCCTCGGCCAGCACCTGCGGCAGTCCCTCGCGGCGCGAAGGCAGCACCAGGATATCGAGGGCGCCGTAGACGGCCCCCAGATCCCGGCGCGACGGCAGCCAGCTCGCGCCAGGCTGCTGCTGGATCGCCTCGCGCAGGCCCGGCGCCGCCGAGCCGTCGCCGACGACGAGCAGGCGCGCGCGCGGCTCGCGGCGGCTCAGCGCCGCGAAGGCCTGGAGCAAGAGGTCCACACCCTTGACGGGTTCCAGGCGCCCCACACAGCCCAGCAGCAGGTGCTCGCCGCGCAGGCCCAGGCTGGCGCGCAGCTCGGCTCCGGCGTCGCGATCGGCACGCGTGCGCTGCGCGTCGAAGCCCGGCGGAATGACGGCGTACTGTGCGGCGCGGCCGACCTGGTGTTCGTGCAGCAACTCGTCGCGCACATGCTCCGAGACGGCGATGAGCGCATCGCTGCGCCGCGCCAGCGCCCGCTCCGCACGGCGAAAGGCCGCGCTGACCAGCGGGCTGAAATAACCGCTGAGCACGTGCCCATGAAAGGTGTGCACCAGCGCGGGGCCCTGCGGTCCGCGCGAGGCGGCCAGGCGCCCGAGCAGCCCGGCCTTGGCCGTGTGCGTGTGCAGCACGGCCGGAGTGCGGGCGGCGAGCAGTGCCCGCAGTTGAGCCAGAAGCCGCAGGTCGCTCCAGGGCCGGATCGCGCGGCCGAGTTCGGGCAGCACGAGGACTTCGACTCCACTCGCGCGCGCCTCCTCGAGGAGTTCGCCTTCGGTCGGCCCGGTTCGGCCGGTGACCAAGAGCGTGGAGTAGCCGCGCGCGCGCAGCGGCGCCTCGATGCGCAGCACGTGGCGAGCGGGCCCGCCGACATTGAGACGCGCGATAAGCCGCAGGATCTCAGGCATGCGCGAGCACATCGCGCAGGATGTACGCCAGCGGGCGCGTGGGCCGGAAAGCGATGCGCCGACGCAGCGCCGTGAGATCAGCCGAGCGCCGCGGCCGATCCTCGCGCAGCGGCGGGCTCGTGACTTGGCAGAGGCCGGCCGTGCTGCCCGTGAGCTGCAGGATGGCTTGCGCGAGGGCCTGCACGCTCACCCGTTCCTCGCCGCCGATCTCGAGCACTTCCCCGCCCGGCGGCGCCGGCGCCGCAGCCAACAGGGCCAGCACGGCGTCGACGAGATCGTCCACATGGAGCAGCGAACGTTCCTGGCGGCCATCGCCGTGTACCGGCAAGGCTTCGCCGCGACGAGCCGCCGCGATGAGAGCCGGCAGGACC
Source organism: Planctomycetota bacterium (assembly GCA_052387675.1). Taxonomy (GTDB): domain Bacteria; phylum Planctomycetota; class B15-G4; order B15-G4; family B15-G4; genus JBQTIY01. Next base: position 435,599 of record JBQTIY010000002.1, read on the forward strand.
ATGCCGCGCTCCCCTTCCTGCCCGGGGCCGACCACGTTGAACGGGCGCAAGATCGTCACCGGGATCGCGTGGGCCGCAGCCAGCACTTCGGCTTCGGCGGCGAGCTTGGCCGCGGCATACGTGGCCCGCGGCCCCTGCCGCGGCGGATCGGTGACTTCAGAGGAGGAGAAGAAGATCAGCGGACAGCCGGCGGCGCGCGCTCGTGCGAGCACCGCCCGCGTGCCATCACGAATGACGGCCGTCGTGCGCTCCGGTTGCGCGGTGACCACATCCACGCCCACCACGGAGGCGAGATGGACCACGAGATCCACTCCGTCAAAGGCGCGACCGAGCAGCGCGGCATCGCGCACATCGCCGACGAGCAGTGTCGCGGGTCGAGCGCGGCCGCGCGCCGCCGGTGAGGAGAGATCGTCGAGCGCCACAACGTCGGTGCCGCTTGTGCTGAGGCGCGCCACGAGCCGCGAGCCGAGAAAGCCCGCTCCTCCAGTCACGAGCACGCGCTGATAGCGATGCATGCGTCTTAAGACGACCGCGCCCCGACCGGGCCGCCGTGCGGCGCCGATCGGGGCGCAGTCTTGGTCACGGCCCGAGAGGGCTCAGACCATCGACTTCAGGGCCTTGAGCGGCTGGGCCTTGACGACCTTGCGCGCCGGCTTGGCCTTGAACATCATCTCCTGGCCGGTGAAGGGGTTGACGCCCATGCGCGCCTTCGTGGCGGGCTTCTTCACGACCTTGACCTTGATCAGGCCCGGGATGGTGAAGAGTCCGGGACCCTTGTTGAGGTCCTTCTTGATCAGGCCGGCCATGGTGTCGAACACCGAGGCGACCTGCTTGCGGGAGAGACCGGTCTTCTCGGACACGGCCTTGAAGACCTCGGACTTGGTCCGGGGCTTATTGGCGTTACTGCTCGTGGCATTGCTCATGTGTCTTCTGTCTTCCTTAGGGGATGGCGTAGCTCAGGATCCACAGCGGATCGAGCGCGACACTACCGAGGGCGAAGCCGGATCCCAAACGAAATTGCCTAGGAAAGTAGGCCGTTTCGAGCGAGGCGGCTTCTCACCCGGCGTGCCTCGCCCCGCGCCCGGCCCTTGGCCAGGGCCTAAAACCGCCAGGTCAGCCGTCGGTGACCGCGCTCATCAAGCAAGTGGGGGCGCCGGGAGTCGAACCCGGAACAGCCTTGCGGCCGAGGGATTTTAAGTCCCCTGCGTATGCCAGTTCCGCCACGCCCCCATAGCTGCAAGTGCTTTCAAGATTGGGATTTCCGTTGCTCGAGTTCTTCTTGGAGCAACTGCCGGCGCAGGACTTTCAGCACGCTGCTGCGGGGCAGGCTGGAGCGCAGGACCAGCGCTCGCGGCGACTTGTACGCCGCCAGATGCTCGCGGCAATGGGCGATGAGTTGCTCGGGCGTCGCGGTGGCCCCGGGCTTCAGCACCACGAAGGATTTGACCGTCTCCCCCAGGCGCTCGTCCGGCACGCCAATCGTGGCCGACTCCTGCACGGCGGGGTGCGCGGCCAGCACACGATCCACCTCGTCGGGGTAGACGTTGTAGCCCCCGGTGAGGATGAGTTCCTTCTTGCGCCCCACGATGCGGAAGTAGCCGTCCTCATCGCGCACGGCCAAGTCGCCGGTCACGAGCCAGCCATCGCGCAGCGCCGCGGCCGTCTCGGCCGGCGCTTGCCAGTAGCCCTGCATGACCTGCGGGCCGCGCAGCAGCAGCTCGCCTTCGCTGCCCACCGGCACATCGCTCACGCCATCCGACAGGCTCACGATGCGCGCTTCCGTGTCGGAGACAGGCACGCCGATACTGCCGAGCTTGCGCTGGCCCCGCAGCGGATTCACATGCGTCACCGGTGACGTCTCGGTGAGCCCGTAGCCTTCGAAGATGCGGCCGCCGGTGAGTTGTTCGAAGCGCTCGAGCACCGGCAGCGCCAGCGGCGCGCTGCCGGAGAAGCAGCCCTTCACGCTGCGCAGGTCCATCTGCTCCACGCCGGGATGCGTGTTGATGGCGTGGAACATGGCGGGCACGAGCGCGAGCACGCTGACGCGCTGCTTGGCGATCGCGTTCACGATCGCGGCGGTGTCGCGCGGATCGGGCAGCACCACGATGTGCGAGGCCGTCCACACCGGATGGTTCATGCAGACCGTCATGCCGAAGACATGGAAGTAGGGCAGCGCGGCGAGGAAGCACTCACGGCCGTGCGTCAGCGTGCCCAGCCAGGCATCGAGCTGCTGCACATTGCACGACAAATTCCTGTGGCTCAGCAGCGCGCCGCGGCTGCGGCCGGTGGTGCCGCCGGTGTACTGCACCACCGCCAAGTCATCGAGCGCGGGCCCCTCCGTGCTGCCCGCGGCCGGCAGCGGGCGCGGCGCGCTCGCGGCCAGAGCCGCCCGGAAGACCGTCGTGCCCGTGATGCCCGAGAGGTCGGCCACGCGCGGCGACTTGGCGCGGGCCAGCTTGCGCCGAGCCAGCCAACGCAGCGGCCAGGGCAGGTACTCCGGGATGGAAGCCACCAGCCAGTGCCGCACCGGCAGCTTCTTGCGCAACTTGGGGATGCGCTCACCGGCCCAGACGAAATCGGCCACGACCGCCACCGTGCAGCCGGCATCGGTCCACTGGTGCTCGATCTCGTCGTCGGTGTAGAGCGGGTTGGTCATGACCACCTGCCCGCCCAGCGCCAGCGCGGCGTAGTAAGCAATCACAAGTTGCGGGAGATTCGGCATGTGGATGGCCACGCGCGTGCCGCGCCCAACACCGCGCTGGGCAAGCGCTCCGGCACAGCGCTGCACTTCGTCCGCGAGCTGCGCGTAGCTCAGCGTTGTGCTGAAGAAGCTCAAAGCCGGAGCGCGCGGATGCTCGGCCGCGCTGCGCGCGAGCGCCTGCGGCAGCGTCAGCGGCAGGTAGTCGATGTGCGCCGGCACTCCGGGGTCGTAGTGCCGGTGCCAGACCTGCTCCGCCACGGCTCGCTCAGCCCCGGCTCGCTCAACCACGGCTCGGCGGCGACCAGCCGGGCAGGCGTTCGAGGACAGCCGCGGCACCCATGCCGCCGCCGATGCAGAGCGTCACGAGTCCGTAGCGCCCGCCGCGCCGCTGGAGTTCATGCAGCAAACTCACCGTCAGGCGCGCGCCGGAAGCACCGAGCGGATGGCCGAGCGCGATCGCGCCGCCATTCACGTTGACGCGCTCGGGCGGCAGACCGAGCACCTGCATACAGGGCAGCGACTGCGCAGCGAAGGCCTCATTGAGTTCGATCAAATCCAAATCGGCCACGCTGAGGCCTGCCAGGGCGAGCGCCTTCGGCACGGCCTCGATCGGGCCCAGCCCCATGACTTCCGGAGGCACTCCGGCCACGGCATAGGACAGCCAGCGCGCCAGCGGCACGCAGCCGGCGCGGCGCGCAGCTTCCTCGTCCATGAGCAGCAGAGCGGCCGCACCATCGCTGGTCTGCGAGGAGTTGCCAGCCGTCACGGTGCCCTTGGGATGAAAGGCCGGGCGCAGTTTGGCGAGTGAGGCCGCACTCGTGTCAGCACGCGGACCCTCATCGGCCAAAAGCGGTCCGCCCGGCAAGGGCACCGGCACGATCTCGTCGCGAAAGCGCCCTGCGGCCGCGGCCGCCAGGGCGCGCTGATGACTCGTGAGGGCGAAGGCATCCTGAGCTTCGCGGCTCAGTCCAAACTGTCGCGCCACGCGCTCGGCCGTGTTGCCCATCGCCATGTAGGCCTCCGGCCGCTCGGCCAGGAGGCGCGCACTGGGGCGAAAGACATGGCCCGTCATCGGCACCAAGCTCATCGACTCCACGCCGCCGGCCAGCACCGCGCGCGCCCCGCCCGCGCGAATGCGATCAGCAGCCTGCGCCAGGCTCTGCAAGCCGCTCGCGCAGAAGCGATTCACGGTCATGGCCGGAACGGAGGGCGGCAGGCCGGCCAGCAGCGCAGCGAGCCGCCCCACGTTGAGTCCTTGCTCGGCCTCGGGGAAGGCGCAGCCCAGCACCACATCGTCGACTTCGGCTGGAGCCAAGCCCGGCGCCCGCACGAGCGCCTCGCGCAGCACGAGCGCGGCGAGTTCGTCGGGCCGGGCCGTCGCGAGGCGGCCTTTGCGGGCGCGCCCCACCGGCGTGCGCACGGCCGAGACGATCACGGCGGAAGCCATGCTGCTCACCTTCAGTTCCTCAGGGGCTTGCCGGTGGTCAGGAGCGCCTGCATGCGCGCGCGCGTCTTCTCTTCGCCGAGCAGCGAGAGGAAGGCCTCGTGCTCGAGATCGAGCAAATCCTGTTCCGAGACGCGCGCGCCGGCCGGGCGCGCACCGCCGCAGAAGACGTGCGCCAACTTGCTTGAGACCAGCCGATCGTGCGGCGAGATAGCGCGCGCTTCGGCCAGATTGAAGAGCCCGACGCCCAGCGCAGCCAGCCCGGCCTCGCCGAGCACGCGCAGGTCCTGGCGCGGGAGCGGAGCGCGGTAGCCGGCGCGGTGCAGTTCGAGCACGGCCAGCCGCGCCTCGTAGAGCAGCTGGTCGACATTGGCCACGATGCGATCGGTGCTCGCCAGCAGTCCCAACTCCTGCGCCCGTTCCGCGGAGCCCGAGACTTCGGCCTTGGCCACGATCGTGAAGCTGCGCTGCATGAAAGGCAGGCCATCGAATTCCACATCGGTCGGCCACGCTTCGTCGAGGCGCCGCACGAGTTCCTTGCAGCCGCCGCCAGCGGGGATGAGCCCGGCGCCGACTTCCACGAGTCCGAGGTAGCTGTCGCGCGCAGCCACGACGCGGCTGGCGTGGAGCGCAAGCTCACAGCCGCCGCCCAGCGTGAGGCCGCGGCAGGCCACGACGACGGGCACGGCGGAGAAGCGCAAGGCTTGGTTGAGCGCCTGGAAACGGCGCACGAGCCCCGAGACGTCCGCCGTTTGGCCGGCCTCCACCAGCGCCAGGATGGCCTTCAGATCCGCGCCCGCACTGAAGTTGTCGGCCTGGTTGCCGATGACCAGGCCGCAGCCCTCGCGTTGCACGCGCCGCAGGCCGCGCTCAAGCAGCGCGCCGGCATCCTCGCCGAGCACGTTCAGGCGGCTGTGGAACTCGAGGCCAAAGACACCCTCGCCGAGATCGAGCAGCGAGGCACCGCGCAAGGTCTCGACGACCGCACCCGCGGAGCGCCGCTCATCGAGGTCGAGCACGCGCGCCCGCGGCGGCAGTGCGACCGGCCGGCCGGCACGCTGGTCGTAAACCAGGCGGCGTCCGGGTTCCTGGCTCGAATAAAAGCGCCCTTCGGCCTGCGCCTGGACGGCGCTCACGAGCGGGGGCACGGACAGGCCGGCCGCGCTGAGCCGAGACACGAGCTGCGGCACGCCGATCGCATCCCACAACTCGAAGGGGCCGAGCGCCCAGCCGAAGCCCCAGCGCATCGCGCGATCGATCGACGGCAGATCGTCGGCGATCTGCGGCGCGCAGAGCGCGGCGTAATGAAGACTCGTTAGCAAGTGAGCGCTGAGCAGCTCGGTTGCGGGGCCGGGCTGACTCAGCAGCGCCGCGACGCGCGCGCCGGCCGCAGGGATCTTTGCTGCCGCTCCGGCCGCGCGCGGATCGAGCGCCGGCAGCGGCACATAGTCCAGCGTGCGCGGGTCGAGCATGAGGATCTCGCCCGGAGCGCCGCCCGGTCCCTTCTCCGCGCGACGATAGAAGCCGGTGCCGCTCTTGACCCCGAGGCGCCCCTGCTCCACCAGCCGCTCGAGCAGCGGCGGCACGCGCAGCGCGGCATCGCCGGGCAAGGCTTGCTGCAAGGTGCGCGCCACGCGCAGCAGCGTGTCGAGTCCCACGAGGTCCGCCGTGCGAAAGGTGGCGCTCTTGGGCCGGCCGATGAGTTCGCCCGTCAGGGCATCGATCTGCACCACGCTCGCCGCGCCGGACTCCAGCAGCCGCAGCGCATCGAGAAAGGCGGCGATGCCGATGCGATTGGCGATGAAGTTGGGCGTGTCGCGGGCCACGACGCAGCCCTTGCCCAGGTCGCGCTCGGCAAAGGCAGCGAAGGCAGCCAGGACGGCGCGGTTGGTCTGCGGCGCCGGCACCAGCTCGAGCAAGTGCATGTAGCGCGGCGGGTTGAAAAAGTGCGTCACAAAGAAGCGTGCTTGCCGTGCCGGCGAAAGCGCCTCGGCAAGCACTGCGCAGCGCAGGCCCGAGGTGTTGCTCGTGAGCAGCGCGTGCGGCGCCAAGTGCGGCTCGAGCCGGCGATAGAGCTCGGCCTTGACGGCCGCGTCTTCCACCACCGCCTCCAGCACCCAGTCCACTTCGGCAAGCTGCTTCAGATCGTCTTCCAGATTGCCGACCGTGATCGCCTGCGCGAGGCGCGGCACCGTGAAGGCCGGCGGCTGCGCGAGCAGCGCCCGGCGCAGCCCCTCGCGGGCCAGCCGATTGCGTACCGCCGGATGGCCGAGCGTGCGTCCAGCCTCCTGCTCCTCCGGCAGGAGCTGCTGCGGTGGCACATCGAGGAGCAGCACCGACAGCCCGGCATTGGCCAGCAGCGCCGCCAGATTCGCGCCCATGACCCCGGCCCCCAGTACGGCCGCGCGGCGAATCAGGAGGGTCTCGTTCATCGTCCGCCGATCTTCGCATCCGGCTCTGCCGGCTGCCACGATTCCAGCGCGGCGCGGAATGCGCCCGCGGGGAGCGCTTAGTGCGCCCGCGATGGGCGCTCAGTGCGCCCGCGGCGGGGGCTCGGCGGCGCCGCGCAGAAACCTAGCCGGCTCGGCCGGTGCGGCCGAGAGGCCGGCTCGGAACTAGCGGGCCGCCGACCCCCGCCGCGTCGCACCCCGCTGCACGGGTGAAAGGCAGTTGGCGAACGAGACGTGCCCTGCCAACGGCGAACTTCGATCTGCTGGGCCAGTCGCCGGGCCGCTGATCGGGCGCAGCGCCGCGGCGACTCCCGGAGGTGCGTAGCCGGGCCTCCGCAGCGGATCGCCACCGAGTTCGTGCGACTGCTGGTGTCGCGCGGGGGCGAGAGCGAGGACACACCGGCTAAGCACGCTCCGGGTCGCCGCAGAGCGGAGCCCCTAGGCAGCCGCGGAGCGGCAGCCTAGCTCGCGGGGCCGGTTCCGCCGGGGACGTAGAAGGAGAGCCCACGCACGTTCTCGTCCACGGCCAGGCGCTGCTGCAAGGGCGGGAAGGCACGCTGCCGGCAGTCGGTGCGATCGCAGAGCCGGCAGGTCGATCCGATCGGCACAGCGGCCTCGAGTTGGCCCAGGTCGACGCCATCGGCGTAGACAAGTTCGCGCGCAAAGCGCACTTCGCAGCCCAGTCCGATGGCCAGCCGGCTCTGCGGCACCCGGAAGCCGCCGCCTTCCCGGCGTACCGTGCGAGCGACGCAGAAGTAGGTCGTGCCGTCGGGCATGCGCGAGAGCTGAGTGCGGATGAAGCCCGGCGAGAGGAAGGCGGTGTGCACGTTCCAGCGTGGGCAACTGCCGCTGTAGCGTGCGAAACGAATCCCGCTGGCGGAGAAGCGCTTGCTGATGTTGCCGGCGATGTCCACGCGAATGAAATGGAAGGGGACGCCGAGCGCGCCGGGCCGCTGCAGCGTCGTGAGCCGATGACAGACCTGCTCGAAGCTCGTGCGGAAACGGTGCCCCAGCATCTCGATGTCGTAGCGCACCGAACGCGCCGCCTGCCGGAAGGACTCGTAGGGCATGAGCACGGCGCCGGCAAAGTAGTTGGCCAGCGCGATGCGGGCCAGCGAACGCGCGTCAGCGGTGCCGAGTTTGCCGTGTGCGACATAGCCATTGATGAGTTCGCGGCAGCCGAGCAGCGCCAGTTGGTGCGCGAGTTGAAAGGAGCGGCTGCGCGGCGGCAGGACTTCGGAGAGCAGGAGCACGCGCGACTGAGGGTCGTAGCGGCGCACGAGATCCTGATCCTCGTCGCTGGAAACGACGCGCACTTGCACCGCGTGCTCGCGCTTCAGGTACTCGACGAGATGGCGATCCGTCTCCCCCGAAGCGAGGCTCGCCTGCTGCCCGACGTGCTCGGCGGCTTCCTCCAGAGCTGGAAAGTGATTCTGATGGTCTTGGAGGAAGTCGGAGACTTCCTCCTCGGGCGGCGGGGTGCTGCTCATGAACACGACCGGAGCTCGACCGGCCAGGCCTTGGGCGGTCTGGCCCTGGAGCTGCTCGCGGGCCGAGGCAAAGGCTCGGTAGAGCCCCACCACCGCACCGCAGGCTTGCGGCGAAGCCTGCACCCAATCGATCAGATCTTCTGCACGTGGCCGCTGTCCTTCGAAGACGACGTCTCCGAAGATCTCGGTCAGCTCCGAAAGGAGCACGGCGTGCTCGTCGCGGCTGAGATCGGCCAGTTCGAGCTGAAACTCCGCCGCCAGCTTGAGCAACAAGGGCACGGTGATGGCCCGCTGGTTGTGCTCGATGAGGTTCAGGTAGCTCGCGGAGATCGACAGCTTGTCGGCCAGCTGAACTTGGCTTAGCTGCCGAGCTTGGCGCAGCCGACGCAGCTTGGGTCCCAGGAGGAGTTTGCGTGCCATGGAGGACTCCGGCGAGAGGTCTCCGAGCCTGCCCCACATTTACAGACTTTTCAACTTCACATCGCGTAACGGCAATCGCTAATCGCCATTACATCAATGATTGCAGTGACTTATTGACGAAGAATGATTCCGTGTCAAGCTGTGAATCGATTTCGGGCACGTCCTGCCTGAGCGCAGGACTTCGGGCTTTCACCACGTGACGAACACCTCTGCAACCAAGACTCCCGTCGTGGGCGGCCTCACCGTCCTTGGGCCCAGCCTCGACTGCAGCGCCGAGATTCTCACGCCCGCCGCGCTGGCCTTCGTGGCCATGCTGCAGCGGCGCTTCGGTGCGCGCCGCAACGAACTCCTCGCTCGCCGCCAGGCCGTCGCCGCCCGTCTCGACGCGGGTGAGAAGCCGGACTTCCTGCCGGCGACGGCGGCGATTCGCGCAGGGACGTGGAAGGTCGCCGCGCTGCCCGCCGACCTCGCCGATCGGCGCGTGGAAATCACGGGACCGGTTGAACGCAAGATGATCATCAACGCGCTCAATTCGGGCGCGAGTGTCTTCATGGCGGATTTCGAGGACAGCACCGCTCCCACCTGGAGCAATGTCGTCGAAGGCCAGCTCCATCTGCGCGACGCCGTGCAGGGCACGATCGAGTACCGCCATCCGCAGACCGGCAAGAGCTACCGCCTGGCCGAGCGCACGGCCGTGCTCTTCGTGCGTCCGCGCGGCTGGCATCTGCCGGAGCGCCACGTCCTTGTAGACGGTGAGCCTGTCTCGGGCTCACTCTTCGATTTCGGCCTGTACGTCTTTCACAACGCCCGCGCTCTGCTCGACAAGGGCAGCGGGCCTTACGTCTACCTGCCTAAGCTCGAGAGCCACCTCGAAGCGCGGCTGTGGAACGACGTCTTCGTCGCCGCGCAGCAGGCGCTGGGCCTGCCGCAAGGCTCGATCCGCGCCACGGTGCTCATCGAGACGATTTTGGCCGCCTTCGAGATGGACGAGATCCTGTGGGAGCTGCGCGAACACAGCGCGGGTCTCAATTGCGGCCGCTGGGACTACATCTTCAGCTTCATCAAGAAGTTCCGCGAGCACCCCCAGTGCGTGCTGCCCGACCGCGCGCTCATCGGCATGACGCAGCACTTCTTGCGCAGCTACAGCCTGCTGCTCATCGCCACGTGCCATCGGCGCGGCGTGCACGCCATGGGCGGCATGGCCGCGCAAATCCCGATCAAGGGCGACGAAGGCCGGCACCGCACCGCCATGGACAAGGTGACGGCCGACAAGCGCCGCGAAGTCAGCGATGGCCACGACGGCACCTGGGTGGCGCACCCCGCGCTGGTGCCGCTCGCCAAGGCCATCTTCGATGAGGGCATGCCCGGCCCGAACCAAATCGAGACGGCGCGAGCCGGCGTCAGCATCTCCGCCTCGGATCTGCTCGCCGTGCCCGCCGGTCCGCTCACGGAGGTCGGCCTGCGTCACAACGTCGATGTGGGCGTGCGGTATTTGGCGGCCTGGCTGGGCGGCACCGGCTGCGTGCCGATCCACGACCTCATGGAAGATGCCGCCACGGCCGAGATCTCGCGCACGCAGCTCTGGCAGTGGATTCGCCATCACGCCAGGCTAGATGACGGCCGCACGGTCGATGTCCCGCTCTTCCGCGCGGTGCTCGGCGAGGAACTCGCCAAGCTGCGCACCCAGCTCGGAGAGTCGGCCTGGCTGGGCAGCGCCACGGCGCGCGCGGGCGAACTCTTCGACGAACTTGTCACGGCGCGCCGGCTGCCGGACTTCCTCACCCTCCCCGCCTATGACCGAATTCTCTCCATTTCAGGGGCGTCGGCGGCCGATGGCTGAGGCCTTCGATCGACACGCCCCCACTCTCTCTCTTCGCCCAACTTAAAGGATCGAAACGCCATGGCCCAGAACCCGAGCCACCAGAACGGCAAGCATCCCGACTCCGGCTCCTCGCCTGCGGCGGGCGCTCGCAGCGACTCCGCGCGCTGGGCGGGCATCAAGCGCGATTACTCCGAGGCCGACGTGGCCCGGCTGCGCGGTTCTGTGCGCATTCGCAACACGCTCGCCGAACTGGGCGCCGAGCGCCTCTGGGCCCTGCTGCACAACGAGCCCTGGGTCGCAGCGCTGGGAGCGCTCACCGGTAACCAGGCGATGCAGCAAGTGCGCGCCGGCCTCAAGGCCATCTACCTCTCCGGCTGGCAGGTCGCTGCCGACGCCAACAACGCCGGCCAGATGTACCCCGACCAGAGCCTCTATCCGGCCAGCTCGGTGCCCGATGTCGTGCGTCGCATCAATCGCACGCTCCAGCGCGCCGACCAGATTCAGCACATGGAGGGCAAGGGCGACATCCATTGGTTCGCCCCGATCGTGGCCGACGCGGAGGCCGGCTTCGGCGGTCCGCTGAATGCTTTCGAACTCATGAAGGGTCTCATTGAGGCTGGCGCCGCCGGAGTGCACTTCGAGGATCAGCTCGCCAGCGAGAAGAAGTGCGGCCACCTGGGCGGCAAAGTGCTCGTGCCCACGCAGACCTTCATCCGCACGCTCAATGCGGCGCGGCTCGCGGCGGACACCATGGACGTGTCCACCGTGCTGGTGGCGCGCACCGACGCCGACAGCGCGCAGTTGCTCACGAGCGACTGCGACGAACGCGACCACGAGTTCATCACCGGCGAGCGCACGCCCGAAGGCTTCTTCCGCATCACGGGCGGCCTGGATTGCGCCATCGCTCGCGGCCGGGCTTACGCGCCTTACGCCGATCTCATCTGGTGTGAGACGAGCCACCCCGATCTGGCCGAAGCGCGCACCTTTGCCGAAGCCATTCGCAGCGAGTTCCCCAACAAGCTCCTGGCCTACAACTGCTCACCTTCCTTCAACTGGAAGGCCAAGCTCGATAACCAGACCATCGCGAACTTCCAGCGCGAGCTCGCGGCCATGGGCTACAAGTTCCAGTTCGTGACGCTGGCCGGCTTCCACTCGCTGAACCACGGCATGTACGAGCTGGCGCGACAGTACAAGGACCGCGGCATGGCCGCCTACTCCGAGTTGCAGCAGGCCGAGTTCGCCGCCGAAGCACAGGGCTACACCGCCACGCGCCATCAGCGCGAAGTCGGCACGGGCTACTTTGATGAGGTGTCCAAGGCCGTGTCGGGCGGCAACTCCTCCACGACGGCACTGACCGGCTCCACGGAAGAGGCCCAGTTCCGCCACTGATCGCCGCACCGAGCTGAGCGCTCTCGGGTAACTGGTTTCCTGCGGCGGGCTGCGTTAGCGTGTCTCGCCCTGGCCGGTTCGTCGGCCGCCATTCCCACTCGAGGCCGACCGCCATGCCGCTCTCGCTTGCCCGCTGCTTTGTCGCTGCAACCCTCCTCGTGACGCTGACCTCATGCGCCAACGGGCCCGACGGCCAAGCGGCCGGCGACAACGCTGCCGCCACGGCCGCCACGGGTGCGGCGACGACAACTCCGCCCACGGCGGGCACGAGCGCACCCACCGCACCCGCCGCACCCGCCGCGCCCAGCGCGCCGCCGCCCGCGGCAACGCCGGCCAATCCGCCCAGCTTTCGACTCCCGAGCGACGCGGAGCTGACCACGACGGCATCCGGCTTGCAGTACCAGATTCTGCGCCAAGGCAGCGGGGCGGCCCCCCTGCCCACGCAGAAGGTGACCGTGCATTACTGCGGCTGGCTGACCAATGGGCAGAAGTTCGACAGCAGTTTCGACCGAGGCCAGCCCATCAACTGGTCCGTCAGCCGGTTCATTCAGGGCTGGATTGAGGGCCTGCAGCTCATTCAGCCGGGCGGCGCGATCCTGCTCGTGGTGCCCGGCAACCTGGCTTATCCAAACGGCGGCCCGGGCACGCCCGGATCCACGCTGGTCTTCCATATCGAGCTGCTCGCGGTCACCTGATCAGCGCTGCGGCGCGGCGGAAGCTTCCAGCTCGGCACGCACGAAGCGCAGACGCAGTTCGAGATCATCGCTGGTGGACACCGGCAGCACGAGCCCGCTGGGTGCGTGCCGTCGCAGCATGGTCTCCAGCACGGACTGGTACTGGAACTGAGTCCAGCGGTTGGTCGAGCGCACGCCGTCTTCACGGAGCGGCAGCGCTCCCCACGGAAAGAGCAGCACGCGGTCGTAGCGGTCGAGGCGCTGCAGGCACGACGCGATCCAGTCCTCAGTGACAGCAGCCTCGGCCGCCGAGGGCGAGAGGTGGTGCAGGCCATAGTGGATCCAGAAGGCGGCGTAGTCGGCCGAGCAGCGATCGGCGACAAAACCGGTGGCGGAGGCCGCCTCTTCGCGCTCCCTTTGCTCGTTCCACAACTCACGCAGGATGATCGAGACTTCCGCCGGCGAGAGCAGATGGAGTTGCAGCCCGCGTTCGATGCGCCGCCGCATGCCCTCCTCGAGGTAGGGCACGCCGAGATCGGCGGCCAGCCGGCGGCCCAGCGTGGTCTTGCCGGTGCCTGCGGAGCCCGAGACCGCCAGTCGCAGTCCGCGGCCCGGGGCTGCGCTTGGCCTCAAGGCCACAGGGGGATTCGAGGCCGCGCGCGCGTTGGCGGCCGGTTCAGCACCTGCGGAGGGGCCCTCGACCACAGCCGTGCCCGATCCCATCCAGGGCCGCTCGCCGAGAGCCTGCAAGACGGCCCCGGCCTGCGCCACGCTGAACTGCGTGTGAGAAGCCGCCGCCGGCGAAAACCGCAAGGCCTGATGCAGCGGCAGTGCCAGCAGTTCACAGCACAGCACGCGCAGAACCCCGGTATGACTGACCACGATGACACGCCCCTGACCGTGCGTCGCGCGCAGTTCGCGCCACCAGGCCCCGACTCGCACCGCGAGATCGCTGAGTGATTCGCCTCCGGGCGCGCGGGCGCTCGTGGCGTCAGCCCACCAGGCACTCACGGCGGCGCCGTGCTCCCGCGTGAGTTCGTCCCAGGTGCGTCCTTCCCACTCGCCCATGGCCTGCTCGCGCAGCCTGCTGTCGTAGGCCACTGGCAGACCAAACGCGGCGCCCACCCGCTCAGCCAAGTCACGGCAGCGGCGCAGATCGCTGGACACGATGAGACCGGGACGCGGCGCGGCCTGAGCAAAAGCTGCGGCCAGCGACGTCGCTAAACGGGCATGCTGCTCACGCCCCACCGCCGAGACGTCGTCATCGCGGTGGCCGCGCACAGCTCGCTGGGTGAAGCCGCCCACTTCTCCATGCCGCAAGAGGTGCAGATGCAGCACATCCGCCGAGGGCATGATCGCCTGCGTCACCGCCGCGAAACTGCCGGTAACGGCCTGGCCGTCCTTCACGCGCGCCGCTCCGCGCCGGAGTTCGGCGCCAGCCAGGGCAGCACAAAGCTGCGCCCGTCGGGAGGCGGCATCTGCCCGAAGTGCAGGTGCGGTCCGTAGACCGGACCCAAGACGGCCGGAGTCAGCACGTCGGCAGGCGCGCCCGCCGCCGCGAGGCGTCCGTCATGCAGCAGAGCCACGCGCGTAGCGAACTGGCTGGCTAGGTTCACGTCGTGTGTGACCACCAGGACGGCGCGGCCTTGCCGGGCGAGCCCCGCCAGAAGCGCGAAAATGCGCAACTGGTGCTCCAGATCCAACGAAGCCGTGGGCTCGTCGACTAGGAGCACGGCCGCCTCCTGCGCCAGAGCGCGAGCCAGGAGCACGCGCTGCCGCTGACCGCCGGACAACTCGGCCATCGAGCGGCTGACCAGATCCACGACTTCAGCGCCCGCCAGCGCTGCGGCCACGGCACTGCGATCGGCCGCGACGGCGCCGGCAAAGCGCGGAATGTGCGCATAGCGTCCACTGCGCACGAAACGCTCCACCGTGACCGCCGGCAGGGTGGGCAAGGCCTGTGGAACCACGGCCAGGGCCTTGGCGCGCGCGCGCGGTTTCCAGCCGGCCAAGGCCTGCCCCCCCCAACTCACCGAACCCTGCTCCGCCACGAGCAGACCCGCGAGCAGGCGCACGAGCGTGCTCTTGCCGGAGCCATTGGGCCCGATGACCACGAGCAGCTCGCCTTCGGCAACGTCAAGATCCACACCCGCCACGGCCGGCGCTGCACCCTGCTGCCTGCCAGTGGGATAGCGGTAGACGAGCCCGCGCGCGGAGAGGGTCTTCACCACGAGTCCACCTCACGCCGCTGAAAAATGAGCAGGCCCAAGAAGAAGGGACCGCCAATGAGTGACATCGTCACGCCCGGCGGCAGCGACGAGGCTCCGAGCAGCGCGCGCTGCAGGCAATCCACACCCAGGAGCAGGTGCGCGCCGAGCAAGAGTGAGAGCGGCAGCACCCGCTTGTGACTGCGTCCCACGAGCAGCCGAACCAAGTGCGGAACGACCAGCCCGACGAAGGCGATCTGTCCCGCCACGGCCACCGCCGCCGCAGCGGCCAGGGAGGAGGCCACGACGGCGAGCAGGCGCACGCGGCCCGTGGCCACGCCGAGCGCGCGCGCATCATCCTCGCCCGTCTGCAGCAGATCGAGTTCCCAGCTCAGAAAGGGCAGCACGGCGCTGGCCACGAGCACACCCAGCCACACCGTCTGAACGTGGCCGGGACCGCGATCGTCGAGCGTGCCGAAGGTCCAGGCCAGGATCGCGCGCGAAACTTCCCAGTCGTCGAGCATCAGCGCCGAGATGAGCGCCAGCACTCCGGCCAGGCAGGTGTTCACGGCGATGCCGGTGAGCAGGAGCGTGGGCACGGAGACGCGACCGGCTCCCGAGGAGAGCAGAGCGACGAAGAGCACGCTGGCCAGCGCTCCGAGAAAAGCCGCCGCCGGCACGAGAAAGCTCACCGACTCGGCGCCGCCCTGGAGCTGCAGCAGCGGACCGGCCTCCCCCAGCGCCGCGCCGCTCAAGAGCAGAATGGCGAGCGTGGCGCCCAGCGAGGCTCCGCCCGTCACACCCAGCAGTGAGGGCGAGGCCAATCCGTTGCGAAAGAGGCCCTGCAGCAGCGCTCCTGAGAGCGCCAGGGCCGCGCCCACGCCGGCGGCGGTGAGTGCGCGCCAGAGCCGCAGTTCCACGATGCTCTGCTGCGTGCCGGCCAGCGGTTCGTCCCAGCCGAAACTGGCCAAGAGCCCTTGCTGCAGCGTCTGCCAGTCCAGCACTCCGCTGCTGCCGCTGCGCACGGAAAGCAGCACCAGAACTGGCAAGCTGAGCAGCAGCAGCCCGGCAAGCACGCGCGGCAGGCGAGGAGACATCGGCGCCACGATAGCAAGGGCTCGCGGCGGGACCGCGTCGGCTAGGGCACCGTCGCGATCAGCGCGTTGCTGGCCGCTGAGCCAAGCACACCGCCGGCGTCGGGCCACCAGGCTTGGAAGACGAACTGGGCACCCGCGGGGACGCCAGGCGGAAAATTCGTCCAGGGCACCGTCAGCGCTCCAGCGCCATTGCTCGGCAGGGCGAGCGTGAGCAGCACGGGTTCGGGGACGAAGACTCCGCCCTTGAGTGGCAAAGCGGCTGCGCCGCTGCCGATGAACATGAGCACCGAGGTGAGCGGTGCTGCTTGGCTCAGGCTCAGCGAGCCGGAGGAGCCGGGCAGCAGTGAGCCCGAGCCGGAGAGCTGCGCCTGTCCATTTGCGCCAGGCAGACCGAAGCCGAGTTGCGCCCAGGTGGCCGAGGCGTCCACCGTGAGGAAGCCGGCCACATCGGCCAGTTGCTGACTCTCCAGCACGGCGGCCAGTGAGTGCTGCCCGGAGGAGAGGGCGGTCAGCGTGAGGTTGGCACTCAGCGAGCCGCCCGGCGCAACATCGGGCAGCACGACGGACAGGTGCTGCGCGCCCACCGGCTGCCCTGCAAACTGCAGTCCGTCACCTGCGGAAAACACGACCCGCACGCCGGTGAGAGCGACCGGCAGCGGATTCACCAGCCCCGCGTTGAAGCTGGCCGGCTGCCCCGGCGCCAGAGTCCCCGGAACGCTCGCCGTCAGTGCCAGCGGAGGCAGCGTGACGAAGCTGCGTCCCCAACCCGTGAAGGAGTCGCTGCTGCCCGTGATGTCGACGTCCGCGAAGTGGCGAAAACTCTTCGTGCGGCCGGTCCACTGCGCCAGCAGCGTCGGCTGCAGCACGAAGGGCACGACCACGAAGGTGAAGGCGGGCAATGGCACGGTTTCGTCGAAGAGCTGAATTGGTCCCTGCAGCGAGCCATCCGGCAGGGCCGCAAAGGCCGAGAGCACGCAGCGGCTGCTGCGCGGCGTGCTCGTGGGATTCACCATGACCAGCGACCAGTCGAGCGGTTGGCCGAGATCCGCGCGCAGTGGCGGATGGAAGTCCACGACCACGCCGGTCTCGGGCAAGGTTGCATCGCCTGGGTCATCGCCGGGGGGTGGCAAGAGCCCGGGTTTGTAGGTGAACGTCAGGGTCTCCAGGCCTCCCGTGCCCTGCGCCTTGGTCTGGATCGGATTCCCCACCAGCAGCGTATTGCTCGAGATGAGCTGCAGGCCCCCGCTCGACTGTGCACGCCAGAGGCGGATATCGGCGTTGAGACTCGGGCCCCACCAGGCCGAGTCGAAAGGCTGAGCGAACTGGCCCCCGAAGAGTGCCGCCACCGCGGCGGGACCGTTCTTGTACTCGCCGCCGCTCAGGAGCAGCGGCGTGCCGTGCACGGCCTGCCAGCCGTTGAAGCCCGCGATGTCCGGACGCCGCAGGCGGACCTCGGTCCAACTTTGCGCATCCCACAAACGGTCCACGGTGAGCACAGGATCGAAGTGTCCCGCCGCATCAACCTGGAAATCCAGGGCGCCAGTGCCGTCCATGTCGAGTGCCGCGTTGAAGCCGGTCACCGGACGCGCCGGCAGGCCGAGCGCGCGGCACAGCGAGGCGAGCACGCCGGCGACGCCCCAGTCATGCACCGCAGTCTGCGGGAGGCTGCCGGCTGCCAGCACCTGGTCGGTGCCCGTCCACACAGCGGGCGAGAGACCCGGCGAGTAGGAACCATCGAAGTCGGTCACAAGCAATCCGCCTCCCTCGGCATTGACGAAGGCCGAGAGACGGCGCGCCACGAGGTAGGGCGCGGAGCGCACGGCGCTCGATTGGCCCTGCAAGGCCTGCAGCGCGGCGGCGACCGTCTCGTCCTTGAAACTCGCAAAGCGCCAGGGCCGCAGTTGCAGGAGGCCCGCATCACCGCGCGGAATCAAGCCCTCCGTCGCGAGCACGTACTCCTGCAGCGCCGCCGAGCCGGGCAGATAGGTGTCGTCGGCGGGCAGCCAAGGATTGAAGAGCACCACCAGCGGCTCGGGCAGATCGGCCGCGTGCAACAAACTCTCGCCGCAGGCCACCAGCCAGAGCTGTGCGCGCAGGCTGTAGCGCCCCACGGCCGCCGTGACCGGCACGTTGAGTCGATACTCGGCCGAGAGCAGATCGGGTGCCAGGCTCAGCAGCTCACTTTCCCAAGCGGCCAGATTGGGCGTGCCGCCCGCTTCGGCGAGTTGAATCTGCGTCAGCGGGCCGTCGAAGTCGTGCACGAGCAGAAAGCGCATGGCCAAGCGCTCGGCATCGAAGGGCTGCTCGAAGTGCACGCGCAGCCGCAGTCCCTCGGCTGTGCCACGCCGCACGACGGGCCCGGATTCATAGCCCTCAGTGTGGTGCGGCACGCCATTGAGTTCTGGCTGTGCATCGAGCGCCACCACGCGATTCCACGGCTCAGCATAGAGACGCCAGCCCACACCGCCCGGATCCTGTGCCACCAAGCTGCAACCGGCAATCGGCGGACCACTGGCCGGCGCGTTGAGCACGAGGTCGCCGGCGCCTTGCACAACGCCCAGGAGTTGCCCGGTGCTCGACCAGGCCATCGCCAGAGCCGAGCCGCCGTCGAGAAAGTCCGGCGTGAGGCGCACGAGTCTTTGCGGTGCCTGAAAGCTGCAGGCCAGAACGCCCTCGCCCAGGCTGTCGGCGGCGCAGTTTCCGCCGCCCAGGCCCACCACCGTGCCGAGATATTCGGTGAGGCCATCCCCGGCGGTGGCGCTGGCCAGGGTCAGCGGTGCGCTGGGTGCTCCGCTCAGCGCTTCGAGGCCGCCAGCCTGCGTGGTCACCACCTGGCCAACGAAGCGCTCGCTGAAGCTGGCGCCCTGCAGCGAGAAGCTCGCCGTGGGTGCACAGTCCAGGCCTTGAAAGGGCCAGTCGCAGGGCGTGAGCAACGGCTGAGTTTGCAGGAATCCCTGGCTGCTCACGGGCGGGCCCAGCGTGGGCGTCAAGGTCCGAGCCGGCGCAGGCTGCTGTGCAACGGCCACGCCTCCGAGCAGGCCCAGAGCCACGGCGCTGAGAGGAGCCCGCGCCCAACAAAACAGATCAGCGATGACGGGAATCTCCAGGTGTCAGGAGCGCGGCAGAGTGGGACAATGGTCGCCCCTCGCCGGCTCGTCGTCCAGTGACGAAGCCCCGCACCGCTCGCCGCCTCTTGCACCCGACGCATCCTCTCGCAGCACCCGGCACCTTGATCCAGCAGCAGGTTCTTGTCTTGACGCTCAGCGTCGGCAGCCTCCTCTGCGCCTGGCCGCAACAGGCCCAGGCGCAGTTACTGCGCGTCGACGCCGGCGACTTGAATGGCTACACCCAGCCCGCGCCCGGCTGGCAATTGCTCACGGCAACCAGCGGCCCACCCGGCATCACGTTGGTTCCCGCTCCGCTCGACACCGTGCACGTCGCCACGTTCTTCCCGAGCGCTGGCGTCGTGGCCTTCCCGACCGACGTGCTCTCAATCGATCCGGCCGAGTCCTCTGAACTGCACCGCCTCTCGGCCCTCGTGCTGGCCAACCCCTCGGTGCTCACGATCGGCGGACTGGTTGCCAATCGCCCCTATCGGCTCAAGCTCCTGCTCGGCGCGCCCGCACCCTGGATGGAGTTGTCCGAGCGCGGCGGGCCTTGGGAGGAACTCGACTCCTGGGCGCGTGGGGTGAAGCTGGAAATTCAACTGCCGGGCAGCACGTCGCCGCCCGTGGCCTGGGCGCCAGCAGCGCGCAACCTGGATTGCAGCACCGGACTTGATCCGGCCAGCCTGGCCCCGCGCACCGGGGGCATCGTGACCGTGTGGATTCTCGCGCGCACCGATGGCGCGGGCGTGCTGCGCTTGCGGCTTTCCTCGGAGAGCGGTGCCGCGCCCGTGCTCAATGCCTTCGAAGTCCACGCTCATGAGCCGCTGCCCGTCTATTACCAGCGCACGGCCGCGGGGCCCTTGCAGGGCACCGGGCCGGCCGTCGCCGGATTTGTCTCGGCGTTCAATGCGCACCAGTACCAGCAGGCCGAAGACTGGGCGCTGGCCCAGAGCGACCCCTGGCTAGCCGGCGTGGCCTTGTGCCAGCTCATTGGCTGGCTCGATGGGAGCGCCGATGATCGCGCTGCGCTCATCCCCACCGCGCGCAGTGCTCTGACGGCGGCGCAGGCGCAGGGCCACCCGGGTGCGGCCTGGCTGCTCGACGAACTGCAGAGTCTCGAGCGCGCCTTCGCGCATCTTGCGGCCCGCGGCTACTCGCAGGCCCTGCTGTGCCCGGAGCAGGGGGGCACTGGTTTTCTGAATCCGGACTGCGCCGGCCAGGCCTCGCAGCATGTCGGACAGGCCCGCGCACACGCCAACGCGCACATCGCCCGCCGCGAACTCGCCGGGATCATTGCGCCCGTCTCCGGCACCACGATCCTGGCGGATCTCGTGAACTGGAATGCGGGCAGCCTGAGTTCCGCCGGCTTCGAGCCCTCGCCCTTCACGTTCACGGCGCTCAAGCAATCGGCGGCCGCGCTGGCTAGCCTCAACCCGCTGCTCTCGGTGAACTCTCAGGACGCCGATTCGCAAGCCTTCGTGGACGAGTTCCTGCGCGTCTTCACCGACTTCACGCAACTCGGCTTTGCCAGCAGCGACTTCCCGCAGGACCTGGAGTTGCCGCTGTTCGCCGCCTACGCCGCGGCCGGGGCGCACCCCTCCACCTGGGATGCCTCGCAGTTCTCCGTGCTCAGCGACAGCCAGATCGCGGCCTCGTGGTGGGGCAGCCTCGTGGCGCTGCCGAGCGCCCAGCCCGCGGCTCCGCCCTGGGCCGATGGGCAGCGGCGAGCGCTGCGAACGCGCCGCACAGTCGGTCGCTGGTGGCTGCGGGAGCGCTTGCGCGAGGGCGAATTGGGCGGCGGCCAGGGCGACGATGTCGAAGCCCTCCTGCAGCTCCTGCCCGACTATGCCGCCTGGCGCGATGCGGGCGACCGCTTGGCCCTCGACGGGCTCGATGAGGCCACGCGCTACGGGCTTGAGCAGACGAGCGATGTCGCGAACGGCTACTTCGCCGGGCCCATCACCGATGTCGAACACTCCAGCGAGTACACCACAAATCCATTCCTCGTCTTGCGCGGCGTGCAGGGCCACACGCCGCGCGCTGCGCGCACGGGCTTCGCCGTGGGCCGGCACCTCATCGATGGCGCCGGCAGCCCGCCCTTCGCCGCGCCGACAAACCTCGGGCGCTGGCACTACCAGAGTCACTGGTTCACTACGAACGGACCGGGCCCAGCGCCCAGCGGCCCGGCACTCGATGTGCTGCTCAATGGCCGCTCGATGTCGCCCGCGCTCTCCACTTCGCTGCATTCGCCCTTGCCGCCCAGCCATCCGCTGCGAGCGGATCTGCGCACTTGGGCCCAGGCCTGGCGGGATGATGCTCTCGAGACCGGCGCGCTCGCGGCGGGCAAGCCGCTCGGTTTCTTCGCAGCAGCCCAGTGGCCTAGCAACACCTTGGGGACCGGCGGGCTTTGGTACAGCGAAAAGGACCTGCTCGGGGACGAGAGCTTGCTGGCCGGCCCCGGCTTCAATTATCCAGCCGGGCTGCTGCTGGGCGCCTATCGCGGCAGCACGGATCCCAATCGCTGGACCTTCTTGCTGCCGGCCGTCCGGATCCTGCGCGCGCTCAAGTCCTGGGAGGACGCCGGCTCTCCGCCCGGTGCCGTGGGCTCGCAGGCCTGGGCCGCGGCCGCGCTCTTCAAGAACCCCGGCCTGGGCTCCTTCGTCATCGCGCACTGGCCCCACTTGGCCAGTGACGCGCAGCTCAATTCGCTCATCGATCCGCTCTCGGGCAGCACGACCTACGTGGATCAGGCGCTGCTTGCGCGGCTCGAACTGTGGGCCACGAAGAGTTATCTGGGCCAGTCGCAGGCCATGCGCTACGCGCTCCTGCCCGTGCAGCCCTGCCTACCACACCAAGTCAAGTCCACCATCGATCTCGCTCCGCCGCTGGTGAACAGCACGGCCTATGTGCGCGCGACGTTCCCGCTGCTCACGCGCTACGTGCTGCGCACGGACCGGCTCTTTCTGAACTACCGCGAGGCGGCCACCGAGATTCTGGATGCCTTCCGCTCGGCCGATCTGGCCGAGGGCTATCCCTTCACGCCGCTGCTGGGCTGGAGCGCCGCGCCCGGCACTTCGGCGGATCTCGCGGTGATGATCAACGGCCGTGATCCGACCGGCACGCGGGTCTCCGCCTTCACCTACAACTTCGGCGCTCTGCCGGCGCTCATCGAACTGGCTCTCGATGAGGGCTTGCAGCCCGGCGCCTATCTCATTGAAGTCGCCCCCATCACGGCCGGCTGCGACACCTTTCCGCTCGGCACACTGCCGGTGCTCAGCGTGGTCGACAAGCCCGGACGGGGAGCCTCGGCGCTGCTGCTGCTGCCGCCGGGCTTGGCGCTGGTGAAAGTGACTCGCACCGGTCCTGCCCTGGCGGCACTCGCCAGTTACGACCTGGCCGTTGATCCGCCGCAGGTCACGTTGCTCGAACAGGGCCCCGCGCAGACGCTTGAGATTCGCGTGCGCGTTGCCAACCTCGGCTCGCAGTCATCGCCCGCGGCGGTCTTCGCGCTCTCAGTCGCCGGCTTGGCCGCCGACGGCTCGGTTCTGCCCTTTGGACCGGGCGGCGAACTGGCTCTCCATGTGCAGTCGGTCAGCCTGCCGGGCTCCGTGCAGTGGAATGCGCCGGAGGTGGAGATCGTTGTGCAGCTTCCGGTGGATGTTGCGCTGGCCGCCTTGCTGGACTCGGGCAGCGGCCTGCTCCTGCGGGCGGAAGTTGCTCCGACCGCAGGAGAGGCCGACCGACTCAATAACAAGCAGTCACGAGGCTGGCTGCCAGGTCAACTGCTCGCCGGCCGCGACTGAGCAGCAAAGTCCCTGAAGGACCGAGCCCTCAGGAAAAGCCTGGCCTCAGGGCGTGACGCCGACCAGTGCGTTGGACAAGGCCACCCCGAACGGGGCGCCAGCGTCCTGAATCGCGTACTGGAAGACGAGCAGCGCGTTGCTGGGCAGGCCGGGCGTCCACGAAGCCCAGGTCAGATCGATCTGACCGGTCGGGCTCGTGCCGATCGGGTAGGTCGCAGCGATCGGCACTGGCACAAGGACGCCGCCCTTGAAGGGCGCGCCGCCAATGACGAAGGACAGGAACAGATAGGACAGCGCGCTGGGAGCGGCATTGCTGAGGCGCAGGGCGCCGGCCGAGCCGCCCAGCAGGGTGCCTTCGCCCACAAGCTGCGGCTCGCCGCTCGTCCCGGCCAGGGCCGAACCCAGTCCGGTGAAGGCGTTGCCGGGGACCAGCTTGAAGATTTCGCCGTTCTGATCGGCGATGTACATCTCGCCGTCATTGTCCTCGCCAAAGGTGGTGATCAAGCTGATCGCCAAGGCGCCGGCCGGATCCAGCTCGGTCGTGCGCTCGATGAGATTGCCGATCACAGTGCCGCCGAGCCAATCGAAGCTCCAGATGCGCGCCGAGCAGTAGTCAGCCTGGAAATACGTACCCTGCAGATCGGGGATCGCATTGCCGCGATAGACGTAACCGCCGGTCACCGAGCAGTTGCCATTGGCGTGCCCGTAGGTGCGCACGGGCAAGGTGAGCGACGGGGCATTGCAGACGCAGCCCGTAAAGCCCGTGCAGTTGGCGCCCTCCATGCAGCGCCAGCCATAATTCTCGCCGCCGGTGCTGGTGCCAGCAACCACGTTGATCTCTTCGCGTGAGTTTTGGCCCACGTCGCCGATGTAAAGGTCGCCCGTCAGGCGGTCGAAGGAGAAGCGCCACGGATTGCGCAGGCCGGTGGCCCAAATCGCGTCGTGCACGTTGGGATCGGTGACGAAGGGGTTGTCGAGCGGAATCGAGCCGTCGCTGTTGATGCGCAGCATCTTGCCCAGGAGCGTCGTGCCGTTCTGGGCATTGCCGCCTGGCTCGATGTGCCCGGTGCCCGCGTCGTTGGCATTGCCGCCATCGCCCGTGGCGATGTAGAGCTTGCCGTCCGGCCCGAACTTGATGCCGCCACCGTTGTGGTTGCTCTGCGGCTGCGCGATCGGCCCGAGGATGGTCAGCGCTGAACCGGGGTTGGCCGAGGTGGCCGACGTGGCGGTGTAACGCGCGACGATCGTGGCGCCATCGCCGCTGCGTGTGTAGTTCACGTAGAAGTGGCCGTTGATCTGGAAGTCCGGATCGAAGGCCATGCCCAGGAGCCCGCGCTCGTTGGCATTGGTGAGCACCGTGCCGGTGAGATCGAGGAAGGGCGTCACGTTCATCGTGCCGGAGGGCAGGTTCACGATCTCAATGTCGGCCTGGTGCTGCTCGAGGACATAGAGACGTGTGTTGTCGCCGGGCGCCTGGCCGATCCACACCGGTCGATTGAGACCGGAGGCCACGAGCTCCGTGGTGAGGGGCGTCTGTGCGGCGAGCGGCGCAGCGAGAGCGCCAGTCAGGAGCAAGAGGGAGGCGAGCGGAAGTCTCATCTGGATGCATCTCCGACAAATGGTTCGGGGGATAGGGAG
Organism: Planctomycetota bacterium; assembly: GCA_052387675.1. GTDB lineage: Bacteria > Planctomycetota > B15-G4 > B15-G4 > B15-G4 > JBQTIY01. Next base: position 459,841 of record JBQTIY010000002.1, read on the forward strand.
ACGACAGGCGCACCCGGTGAATCCGGCGGGCCCGTGCGGATAACGAGGAGGCCGATCCTAACACAGCCCCTTTCGGCGTGGCATGAGTTCCGACCGAAGGCCGGCCGCCTGACGCGCCGCAACGAAAAGGGCAGGGGGCGCCCCGGCCTGCCGGCCGAAGCGCCCCCTACCGGAAGATCCCTGCTCAAGGGTGTCTCAGGCG
>JBQTIY010000003.1:0-66496 GCA_052387675.1 Planctomycetota bacterium
CTTTGCAGCTACCTGCTGATTGGCTACTGGTACCAGCGACCGAGCGCCGTCGCGGCGGCCCGCAAGGCGTTCCTGGTCAACCGCATCGGCGACTTCGGCTTCGCCATCGGCATTTTCCTGATCTGGACGACATTCGGAACGCTGGACTTTGAGGGCGTGCTTTACGGCGACCGCCTGGCGATGGTCGCGGATCAGCAGCCGGGCCGGCTCGTGCTGATCTGTCTGCTGCTCTTCGCCGGGGCGGTGGGCAAGTCGGCCCAGTTCCCGCTGCACGTCTGGCTGCCCGACGCCATGGAAGGCCCCACGCCGGTCTCGGCGCTGATCCACGCGGCCACGATGGTGGCGGCCGGCGTCTTCCTGCTGGCGCGCATCTTCTTCGTCTACCTGCCCAGCGAGACGGCGCTCTCGATCGTGGCGCACATCGGCGCCTTCACGGCCTTCTTCGCGGCGACCATCGCCACGACGCAGCTCGACATCAAACGCATCCTGGCCTTCTCCACGCTCAGCCAGCTCGGCTACATGGTCATGGCCATGGGCCTGGGCGGCGTGGATGCCTCGATGTACCACCTCACCACGCACGCCTTCTTCAAGGCGCTGCTCTTCCTGGGCGCCGGCTCGGTGATCCACGCCGTACACACCAATGACATCAGCCAGATGGGCGGCCTGATCCGCAAGCTGCCGCTCACCGGCTGGATGTTCGTGATCGGCACGCTGGCGCTCTGCGGCGTGCCGCCGCTCTCGGGCTTCTGGAGCAAGGACGGCATCCTGCACCTCACGGCGCACCCGCCCGAGTACGCGCACACCTGGATCATCACGCTGCTGCCGACGATCACGGCGGTGCTGACCAGCTACTACATGTTCCGGCTCGTCTTCCTGACATTCTTCGGCGCGCCGCGCGACCATCACCGCTACGAGCACGCGCACGAATCGCCCACCACGATGGTGCTGCCCATGGCCGTGCTCTGCGTGCTGGCCATCGCCGCCGGGCCGCTGCTTTTCGGGCCAGAGACGCTGGCCTCCTTCCAGGCTGTCACGCGCCCGGCGGGCACGCCCGCCTGGGAACCCGTGCACGGCGACAGCAGCACGGTGCTGCACGCGCTGACCATCTTTGGGCTCGGTGCCGGCGCGGCCTTCGTGCTCTTCCAGCGCCGCTGGCTCAAGGCCGAGGCCCTGGCCAAGCTGCCGGGCCTGCGCTCGCTGCACGCGCTCTTCGACAATCGCTGGTACGTCGACGACTTCTACACCTGGCTGGTCAAGCACGTGCAGCAGAACGTGGCGCTGCTCTGCGATGCCTTTGATCGCTACGTGATCATCGGCTTCTTGGTCAATGGCACGGCCTGGAGCACGCGCGCCGCCGGCGCCCTCTCGGCCCGCTACCAGAGCGGCTCGGTGCGCACCTATGCCCTGCTCTTCCTGGCGGGCGTGGTGGCCCTGCTGGCGGTGGTCCTGTGAACGACCTGCTCTACCAGCACGTGCTCACGATCATTCTGCTGCTGCCCATCGTGGCGACGGCGCTGCTCTTCCTGGTGCCGGCCAAGAGCCGCGCCCTCATTCGCGGCCTGAGCGTGGGCTCGGCCTTGCTCACCGGCCTGCTCGCGCTGTGGCTCTTCTTCCAGTACGACCAGGCCGCGGCCGGCTTCCAGTTCCAACAGAAGCTGCCCTGGCTGCCAGCGCTGGGCGTTTCCTACCAAGTCGGCGTGGACGGCATGAGCGTGGCCATGGTGCTGCTCACGGCCATCGTCTTCACCGCCGGCGCGCTCTGTTCCTGGAACATCGAGAAGCGCCCCAAGGACTTCGCCATCCTGCTCTGCGCGCTCGTGGCGGGCGTCTTCGGCGTCTTCGTCAGCCTCGACCTCTTCTTCTTCTACTTCTTCTACGAACTCGCAGTTGTCCCGATGTATCTGCTCATCGGCTACTGGGGCAGCGGCAACCGCGAGTACGCCACGATGAAGCTCACGCTCTACCTCACCGCCGGCGCGGTGGTGGCGCTCATCGGGCTGCTCATGCTGTATTTCTCGGGCATCACCGAGACGCCCACCTTCGACCTCTTGGCCATGAAGGCCGCGGTCGATGCTGGCGGGGGGCTCTCCACCGCCACGCAGGAACTCATCTTCCCGATCCTGCTGGTGGGCTTTGCCACCATCGCACCGATGTGGCCGCTGCACTCCTGGAGCCCCGGCGGTCACGCCGCCGCGCCGGCCGCCGCCTCGATGATGCACGCCGGTGTGCTCATGAAGCTGGGCAGCTACGCCATCCTGCGCATTGCCATGCCGCTCCTGCCTGAAGGCGCGGTGAGCTGGCTGCCCTGGGTCGCAGTGCTGTGCTGCTTCAACATCATTTACGGCGGCTATGTCGCCATGAACCAGCGCGACATGAAGTTCGTGATCGGCTACAGCAGCTCCTCGCACATGGGCTACGTGCTGCTGGGCATCGCCTCGCTCACCGTGCTGGGCACCAGCGGCGCGGTCTTCCTCATGTTCGCGCACGGCGTCATGACGGCCCTGGCCTTCGCGCTGATCGGCTTCTTCTACGAGCAGACCCACACGCGCATGCTGGGCGACCTGGGCGGCCTGATGCAGAAGATCCCCTTCGTGGGCGTGCTCTTCGTGATGACCGCCATGGCCAGCTTGGGCCTGCCCGGCTTCGCCAACTTTGCCAGCGAGCTGATGGTCATCGTGGGGAGCTGGGAGCGCTATCCCATCCCGACGATCCTGGCGCTCTTCGGCCTGGTCATCGGCGCCACCTACTTGCTGCGCACCGTGAAGGCCGCCTTCCTCGGTCCGATGAATCCGCGCTGGGAGGGTCTGCGTGACGCCACCGGCGTGGTGCAGCGCGCGCCCTTCCTGCTCCTGCTCGGCGTGCTGCTGATCTTCGGCTTCTATCCGCCGCCGCTGGTGGACCTGATCGAGACGAGCATCGCCCCGCTGGTGCAGACCTTGCTCGCCGCTGAAGCGGGGCTGGGCGGATGAACATCGACACCGCCCAGTTCGGCGCGCTCTTCAGCGTGGAGATCGGCCTCGGCGCCCTGGCCGTGCTGCTCATCGTGGTGGATCTGCTGCTCGGCCGCGGTCGCCTCACCGGCCCGGCCGACGCCGTGCGTCTGCTGGCCTCGCTGGGGCTCATCGCGCTGCTCGTGCACGCTTGCCGGCTCGAGCCGCTCGCCGAGTCGGGCACAGGCGCCGTCGCCTACGGCACCCTCGACGCCTTCGCCCTCTACTGGAAGCGCTTCTTCCTGGCCACGGCCCTGCTCACGCTGGTGGTCTCGGCCGCCTACGAGGCGCGCTTGCCCGCCGGCCGCGCCGAGTTCCCCACGCTCATCGTCTTCACCACGCTGGGCCTCTGCCTGCTCGCCTCGGTGAATGACTTCGTCACGCTCTTCGTGGCCCTCGAGCTGGTCACGATCACGCTCTTCCTGCTCACGGCCTGGCGCGCCGGCCTGCCGCGCTCCATCGAGGCCGGCATCAAGTTCGTCGTCATCGGCGCCCTCGCCGCGGCCTTCCTGGTCTACGGCATCGCTTGGGTCTACGGCGGCACAGGACGCTTCGACTTCGAGAGCGTGCGCGCCGTCGTTGAGGCCGGCCCGGCCTCCGGCGCGCGCAAGTTCGGCCTGCGGCTCGTGCTCGTGGGCCTGGGCTTCAAGCTCGGCGCGGTGCCCTTCCACGTCTGGATTCCGGACGTCTACCAGGGCGCGCCCACGCCCGTGACGGCCTTCCTCTCGGTGGGCAGCAAGGCCGCGGGCGTTGTGCTGCTCATGCGCTTCGTACACGAGGTGCTCGGCGCCGGCGCGCACGACTGGCTGCTGCTCCTGGCCGGCCTCTCCGCGGCCACGCTGCTGATGGGCAATCTCGCGGCCATCCCGCAGACCAACCTCAAGCGCTTCCTGGGCTACTCCGGCATCGCGCACGCCGGCTACCTGCTGCTGGCGCTCGCCACGCACAGCCTCGACTCGGCCGGCGCCATGCTCTTCTACATGGCCACCTACCTCTTCGCGAACGTGGCCGCCTTCCTCGTGCTCGTGGTTGTCTCGCGCACCGAGGACAACTCGCACATGGACCGGCTCGACGGCCTGGCCAACCGCTCGCCCTTCCTGGCCTTCGCGCTCACCGTGGCCCTGCTCAGCCTGGCGGGCGTGCCGCCGCTGGCCGGCTTCTCGGCCAAGTGGATGATCCTGCGCGCCGCCGTGGCCGAGCCGCAGCTCCTCTGGCTGGTCATCCTGGCCGGCGTGATGATCGTCGTCTCGCTCTACTACTACCTCTGCATCATCAAGCGCATGTACATGCGCGAAGCCAAGGACACCGGCGTGCTCGAGCTCACCGGCGGCACGCGCTGGGTGCTCCTGGGCTGCGTGCTCGCCACGCTGATCTTCGGCATGTGGCAGGCGCCGCTCTACGAACTGGCCCGCAGCGGAGCGGCTTCGCTCTTCGGCTGATCGCCGCTCCGCGGCTGCCACGGGGCTGCTCTGGCCGGCTGTCCTCGCTCTCGCCCCAGCACTACTCCGGCAGTCGTTCGTCCACACTGGCGAACCGCTGCGGAGGCCGGCCTCCGCAGCCCCGGGCGCGCCGCTCCGCGGACAACAGGCAGCCCATCGCTTCAGTGCCGTTGGCAGAGCACTCAGCGACAGCCAGCTGCCTTTCACGCGTGCAGCGGTGTGCGACGCGGCGGGGGTCGGTGTGCCGCGAGTTCCGCAGCCGGTCTCGGCCGCCTCGGCCGAGTCGGCGAGGACTGCCCGAGCGGCACCGCCGAGCCCCCGTCGCGGGCGCACTGTGCGCACAGCGGGGGCGCACTGAGCGCTCCCTGTGCCAACGTCTCGCCATAGCCTGAGCGCTGGTCCGGCCACGGTGTCCGGTTAACCTCGGCACCCACGAGTGGCGCGCGACTGGTGCCACGCGCAGCACGGGAGGTTGCCGAGCCATGTCACGACGTCCGAGCCGTTCTCAAGGGATCTGGAGCACGTTGAAGTTCGCCGCGGCGCCGCTCGTCGCCTTGGCGCTCGCGCTGGGCTGCTCGACCTCCGGCGAATCGACGGCGCGCGACGAGTCGGTGCGCCCGCAACAGTCCGGCCCTGCCGTGGCCACGACGCCCGCTGACCGCGAGATCACGGCCGACGAGATCCTGGAGCACGTCGAGATTCTGGCCAGCGACGCCTATGAGGGCCGCGAGGCGGGCGCGCCAGGCGAGCGGCTCGCCGCGGCCTACCTCGTGAAGCAACTCGAGCGCGCGGCAGAGCGGCAGCGACAGGCCGGAGTGCCGCCGGAACTACGCCTGCAGCCAGCCGGGCCTGAAGACTCGTGGTTTCAGGACTTCACGATCCCGCGGCCCAACGGCGATCTCCTCGCGCGCAACGTGCTCGCGCGCCTGCCGGGCAGCGATCCGGAGCTGCGCGACGAAGCCCTCGTGGTGGGTGCGCACTACGATCACGTGGGCTTCGGCGAGAACGGCAATGCCCTCGACCGGCCGGGCGAGATCCACAACGGCGCTGACGACAACGCCAGCGGCACGGCGACCCTGCTCGACCTCGCCACCTCGCTCGCCGGCGCAGGCTGGCAGCCGCGGCGCACGATCCTCTTCCAGTGGTACTCGGGCGAAGAGCTCGGCCTGCTCGGCAGCAAGCACTGGGTGAACAACTCCACGCATCCGCTGGAGGACACGGTGTTCATGATCAACATGGACATGGTGGGGCGGCTCACTGGACGCACACTCGTCGTCGGCGGCACGGGCACCAGCCCCGGCTTGGGTGAACTGGCCAGCGGCCTCTGTGAGGAACTGGGCCTCAACATGATCGACGACCCACCCGGCACCGCGCCCTCGGACAACACCAGCTTCTACGAGAAGAGCATTCCGGCGCTGTTCTTGTTCACCGGCTTGCACGAGCAGTACCACAAGGCCGACGACGACCTGGAGTTCCTCAACGCCGCGGGAGCCGCCGACGTGGGCCGGTTGGCGCAGGGCTTGCTCGCAGCTCTCGATGCGCGCGACGAGCGCCCCGTCTTCACACGCTCGCCCGGCGACGCGCTCATGTACTGGCCGCGCAAGTACATCGGCGCCACCTTCTCGGCCCAGCTCGAAGACGTGCCCGAGGCTCTCGGCGGCGGATTCGGCCTGCGCTGCGAACTCACCGTGCCGGAGATGCCGGCCAGCCGCGCCGGCCTGCGCGAAGGCGACCTCGTCACGGCGGTGGACGGCGAGGCCGTGACCCGGCACACGGCGCTCTCACGCTGGCTCAAGCGCGTGGAGCACGAGCTCTTACCGCTGCCGCTCACGGTCTTGCGCGACGGCGCGCTTCAGGAACTCGTAGTCCAGCCGATCCTGCGCTGAGCGCCGCTAGCTGCTGACCTGCGCGCAGCCCAGCGCCCGCAGCGCCGCGCGAGTCGTCTCGGCGGCCGCATCGAGCGAGGCGGCCGTGGCATTGGCATCGGCCTTGGCGAAGTTCAGGTCGCCGATGCTCTCGATCGGGAGCAGGTGCAGATGCACGTGCCGGACCTCCAGGCCCGCAATCATCAGGCCCACCTTCTGCGGCTGGAAAGCCTGCTGCAAGGCCTGCCCGATCGTGCGCGCCACCCCGAAGAGGTGCGCGTTGAGCTCGGGCGGCAGGTCGATCCAGTGGTCGATCTCCTGTCGCGGCACGACGAGCAGATGCCCGGGGCGGATCGGCTGAATGGTGAGGAAGGCCACGGCCAGCGGGTCCTTCCACACGAAACGCGCGGGGAGTTCGCCGTTCAGGATGCGTGTGAACACGGTCGCCATGCCGCCCACGATACCGAAGTCCGCTGATGCATCGGTGTGCGACGCGGCGGGGTGTCGGTGTGCCGCTCTACTTCCATTTCTGGTTCAGGACGCGAGGGCGAGCAATGGCTACGCGGCCAGCAATGGGCTCAAAGGAGTCACGTCGTGAGTCGAAACTGCCATCGCGCTGCGCAACGCACCCAGAGACGCGCAGGGGGACGCTGGGGAGGTGAAGCGGACGTCGACGGGGGACGCGATGAGCGCGAGTCCGGCCAGCGGGCGACGTGACGGCGTGGAAGTCGGCGGCCCCGCGACAGGCCGACGCTGCGAGCGGGGGAGAGAGGAGATGTCAGCTCAGCGAAGCTCAGCGGGGAGGCCCTGGGCCGTGGCGAGCCCATGCCGCAGCACGTATGGTGGGGGTCTTGGAAGGCCTTTCCCCAGTGGATGCGTGCGTGGGGCCACGAGCGGATTGCCTTTAGGCTTCGTCCTTGCCGACTGGCGGAGTTTCGGAGCAGTTCAGGCGTAAGCTGGGAGTCATGTATCTCCTTCCCCTATCATCAGGTCTCAGACGGCGCCAGCAGGCCTGCGGATTCACGCGCGCAGTCCTCACGGGCGGAGTCAAGACTGACGGCAGGCATGGCGATAGGTCGGCCGCCGGGGCGGCAAGTGGGTAAGGCATTCACAACGGAGCTGGCAGCTCTCGACGACACGTACGACTGGGCCCGCGCCGTCCCGCTTGGCCCGCTTCAGGAGTTTGCAAGCGAAGCCAGGACGCGGTCGCTCTTGGCCATCGGCTCCGGTGGCTCGGCGACGGCGGCGCACTTGGCCGCAATGCTCCATCGCCGCAACACCGGCTCGTTCGCGCGCCACGCCACTCCGCTCGACTTCCTGCTGACTGAGCCCCACCTCGGTGAGGCGGCCGTTCTACTGCTCTCGGCGTCGGGCAGGAACCGCGACGTTCTTGCCACGCTCAAGAGATGCATCGACCATGATGCGCGGACGGTCGCGGCGATCTGTACTCGCCGCGGGAGCCCGCTTGCTGCGGCTGCGCACAGGTTCGAGCGAGCAGCAGTGTTCGAAGAGAACGTCCCTTGTGGCAAGGACGGATTCCTCGCTACCAATTCGCTTCTCGCGACCAGCGTCCTTATCGCGCGGGCCTACGGATCAAGCCTGCCCGAGCGCGCCGCGTCGAACGACACGACGTTGCAGCTCCCCGAGTTCGAGGGGCGTTCAGCTGTTGTTGTGCTCTACGGCGGTTGGGGTAGTCCCGTCGCGACCGACCTCGAATCGAAGTTGAACGAGTCCGCGATCGCGTCGGCTCTGATCAGCGACTATAGGAACTTCGGGCACGGGCGACATCTCTGGCTTGCGCGCCGGGCGTCCGAGACTCTGATCGTCGCACTCGTGACACCGGAAACGGCCGAGGTAGCGTACCGAACGCGCGCGTTGATTCCGCGCCGCATTCCGGTAGTCCAACTGCAGTCGGCGCAGGAGGGGCCGGCCGCAACGCTCGACCTACTGGTACAGGGCTTCCGCCTAGTGGGTCTGCTCGGGAGGTCGCAGAGCTTCGACCCAGGTCGGCCGGCCGTGCCCGAGTTCGGTAGAAAGCTGTACCGACTCGCTCCGCCTTCGCAAACGTCGGAGACGCCACCGGCGGTCATGCGCAAGCTCGCGCGAACCAGCGCGCTCGGGCACGCAGACAAGGACACTGTCGCCGCCGCCTGGCGGCACTTCGTGGAACTCATTGGTCGGAGACCTATCGGCGGCATCGTCCTCGACTACGACGGCACGCTCTGCGCGCGCGCGGACCGGTTCGGCGCCCTCCGCAAGGAGATCGCGGCTGAATGTCGTCGGCTGCTCTCGGGCGGTATCGTCCTCGGGATCGCTACGGGGCGAGGTCGCTCGGTTCGGGAAGCGCTCCAAGCTGCACTGCCGCGCTCGTCGTGGGACCGAATAGTCGTCGGCTACTACAACGGAACCGAGATTGCCTCCCTCGCGCGCGAGGATGTGCCCGACCGGCATGCGCCACCGGAGCCGCCGCTCGATGCCGCAAATGACCTCCTGGAAAGTGACACGGCGCTTCGTGATCTCGCGACGCTGACTCCAAGGCGCCGCCAGATCACCGTCGAACCGAAGCGCCCGCTGTCGACCGACGCGCTCTTGTCGCAGGTGGTGAGCGTCCTGGCGCGGCTCGAGTCCCAAGGCGTACGGGTTTCGGCCTCGGCGCACTCGGTCGATGTGCTGCCGCCCGGCGTCGGGAAGCTCGCCGTGGTCGCAGAGCTTGAACGGCGTGTCCGGGAGGGAACCGAGGTTCTCTGCATCGGCGACCGCGGCCACTGGCCGGGCAACGACAGCGCGCTCCTCTCGCACGTCCCGTCGCTCAGCGTCGATGAGGTGTCCTCCTCGCTCGAGACCTGCTGGAATCTCGCACCCGCGGGCGTGAGCGGCGTCGAGGCGACGCTGCAGTACCTTCGCGCGATGCGCGCAAAGGGCGGACGCGCAACCCTCGACGCCTCCAGAATCGTGAGGCGTACGTGAGGAATGCGCTCGCCGAACGCCTGCTGGCGAACGTCATGAATTGGTCGCCGGCCGATGTGGCGCGCGAGCGGCCGGTCCTGCAGGCGCTCGCGGAGCTCAAGTACGACGAGTACCAGCAGTTCTCGCCCGGCATGAGGTTCGTCGAGAGCCTTGCACTCTGGCTCGCGCAGTTCACACCCGAAGAGCGTCGGATCGCATACGACTTCATCCGTTCGCGGCTGATCTTCCTCTCGGAAGCGGAGATGGCCCACTTCGCCGCGGTGATGTACCCAGACTTTCTCCGTCCGAGGCTTCTGGAGCGGGCGGCCGCGGCCGACAAAGCGAGTCCGTTCCACGTCGGCCGTGTCGCACGAGGCGACACGTTTCGCCGTCTCGAGGCTTCGACGCTGTACTTCGGGCTGAGCGACGGGGCGAGGATCGACCAGTTCCGGCGTAGCAATCGGGAGCTGTCTCACGAGCAGATCTTCCCGAGCTACGAGCTCTCGGAGGACCGAGTCGGCGAGCTGCAAGGCTGGCTCGAACAGCACGGGGCCGGCGGCAGTCCCGTGCCCGCTATCGTTCTGATCGACGACCTCTCTGCCAGCGGGACGAGCTACTTGCGCGAGGAGGACGGCGAACTGAAGGGCAAGGTCGCCAAGTTCCTCCGACGGATCACGGCGAGCGCCAAGTGGAAGGACGTCGTGAAGTTCCCGGACACGTCGGTCGTCGTCGCCCTGTACGTCGCCACGGCACAGGCTCTCGAGAACATCCGTGCGGGCGCCAAGAAGCTGGAGGCGGAGTTCCGCGCGCAGGTCGAGGTCGTCCCCGTGCAGATCCTCGACGAGAGGCTGCGGATCTCGGCATCCTCGACGGAGCCCTTTGTCCAGCTCGTCGAGAAGTACTACGACCCCGCGATCGAAGACGAGCACACCAAGAAGGGCGGCACCAACGTCAAGTACGGATTCTCCGCGTGCGGTCTTCCCCTTGTCCTCCACCACAACACGCCGAACAACTCGCTTTGCCTCCTCTGGGTCGAGAACAGCGAGAAGGTCCTACCCCTGTTCGAACGGTTTAGCCGGTTCCGGAGGGACTCGTGAACGACCTCCGGAACCCGTTCCGGATGCAAGCAGCGGAGCACATCGAATCGGACTCGGACTTTCTCAAGCTCTTCGGTCCCGGCGTCCTGGACCTGGTTCCCGCTGGCGAGACTTTCGCCCGCGCCCTGTTCATCCGGAGCGCTCCCGGGGGGGGGAAGACGTCCCTGTTGAAGCTCTTCACCCCGTCCGTTCTCCATACCCTGGTCGCGCTTCGCACACACCCCGACTATCGGGAGCTGTTCCAGCGATTGAAGCAGCTCGGAGCGATCGACGAGCATAGTCTCGGCATTGTCGGCGTAATGCTCTCGTGCGGCAGAACTTTTCCCGCACTCGCTGACCTAGGCCTCTCAGCGCCCCGCGCGCGACGGTTGCTGCTGGCGCTTCTCGATGCCCGGATCATGCTGGGCGCCCTCAGGAGCGCGCTGACGACGCGCCGACTTAAGTACCCCGAGGACTTGGCACGAGTGCGTATCGAGCCGTCCGCCGGCGAGACACCACCCGGGCTCAGCGTTCCGTGCGACGGGATCGCTGCGCGCACCTGGGCGGAAGGGCTCGAACGATCGATTTGCGACCTGATTGACAGCCTCGCCACACCGAACGGTGCCGGATTTACGGGACACGACGCACTGCTCATGCTCCCGTTACTTGATCAGAATGCGATCTCCGTGGATTCCGATGCTCCGACGACGCGATGGGTCGTGTTGCTCGACGATGTCCACAAGTTGTCGCGGGATCAGCGAGATGCGGTCTGCGAAACCTTCATTGAGCAACGCAGCCGAACCACCGTCTGGATTGCGGAGAGACTCGAGGCGCTTCCGCAGGACGAGGTGCTTGCGGCGGGCGCTTTGCCCGGACGCGACTACGACATCATCAACTTGGAGGAGGCTTGGAGGCGGACACCGAAGCGCTTCGAAGCCGCGATCGCGACGATCGCGGACCGGCGCGCGCGCATGGCTGCCGACGTCGCCACTGGAGAGACTCCGAGCTCGTTCGTCGCGCTGATCGACGAGAACCTCAGCGCACCCGAGTTAGAGCCACGAGTGCAGTCCGCCCTGACGACCGTTGCCGATCGCGTGCGCGCGACCGCGGCCCATGAGTCCAAGTACAAAGAGTGGGTGCAAGCTCGAGAGGACGCGGATGGAACTCCGTACGAACAACTCATCGCTTGGCGCGCGCTGGAGATTCTCATCGAGCGTCACCGTCGCAAGAAACAGCAGAGCTTCGACTTCGCGCTGTCGCGGGAGGAGCTCGAGGAGAAGGATGACTCCTCCGTCAAGGCGGCGGCCGAGCTCTTTGTGTCCAGAGAGCTCTCCCTTCCGTACTACTTCGGTTCCTCGCGGCTCGCGTACCTCGGATCGTTCAACGTCGAACAGTATCTCCGGCTCGCCGGGGACCTCTTCGAGGAGTCGCTGGCTAAGTCCCTTCTCCGGCAGTCTCCAACCCTCTCGCCGGATCGACAGCAGGCAATCCTACGCGGCGCTGCCGAGACACGAGTCCGCGATTTGCCGCGCAGGGCGAAGAACGGCCGCGACGTGATGACGTTCTTGGAGGCCGTCGGGGGGTTCTGCCGCGACGTGACCTACCAGCCGAATGCGCCGTACGCACCCGGTGTCAACGGAGTCGCGATCAGCATGCAGGAGCGCGAGACGCTCCTTGGCACGGAGGGTGCCAAGGCGGATCCCGCTCGCGCAAGGTTCGCGCAGATGCTCGCGACCGGTGTTGCGAACAACCTCCTCCACGCGGAGCTCGACAAGAGCGTAAAGAACCAGCGATGGATGATCCTCTACCTCAATCGTGTCGTGTGCCTCCGGTATGATCTCCCGCTGAACTTCGGCGGCTTTCGCGAACGGCCGCTGAACGATCTCGTCGGCTGGATGGAGCGGGGCTACCGGTCGCCCAAGGCGAGGGGGCTGCCGCTGTGACCACAGACCTCCGTTGGCGAAACTACGTGCTCGGAAACGACACGGTGGCGATGTGGCGCACGCTCTTCAACGAGAAGAAGCGGGACGTCCTCTACGTCCTCGGACTCGGCTTCGACGAGAGAATGTGCCTCGGGATCGAGGCGGTCTTCGCCGCAGGCGGCGAGGGGAGGCGCGACGTCTGCCTGCTGACGTTCGACGAAGGTCCGGAGTCGGCGTCGCGGGCGCACGGCGATCTGCGCGCGGCGAACGCGACGCGCATTGAGGCAGTCGTCGCCGCCGACGGCCGGACGTGCCGGCGTCGGAACATCCGGCTCGTCTCCGACGAAGGACGCCCGATCGGAGGGCGGAGCATTACTAGGGAGTTCGAAGGCCCGGCCGAGTTCAGCGCGTACACGGACGTCGTCGTCGACGTGAGTGCACTCCCCCGCGGCTTGTACTTCCCGCTGCTTGCCAAGCTGCTCAGCGTCTTCGACCAAGTCAAGACCGATGGCGTCGTCCGCAATCTGCACGTCATCGTCGCGCACTCGCCTGTGCTCGACTCCGCGATCCAAGACGAGGGCATCGACGAAGCCACATTCCTCCACGGGTTCTCCGCCGCGGAGTTCGAGCGGGAGGCGACGCGCGAACAGCCCCGCGTGTGGATACCAGTTCTCGGCCGCGGTCAACTCGTTCAGCTCGACCGAATACTCGAGCTCGTGAAGCCGGACGAGATCTGCCCTGTACTGCCCTCTCCGGCGCAGAATCCGCGCGAGGCCGACGACTTGATGCTGGAGTACCGCGAACTCCTCTTCGACCAGTTGCGCGTCGAGCCGCGCAACATCATCTATGCGTCGGAGGCCAATCCGTTCGAGGTCTACCGGCAGATCGTGCGTTCGGTTCGCCACTACCGGCGCGCGCTCGCGCCGTTGAGCGGGTGCAAGGCGGTTGTGTCCGCGATGTCGTCGAAGCTCTCTTCGATCGGAGCGCTGCTCGCCGCCTACGAACTGCGGAGCGGTTCGGCCGACGATCGCGTCGATGTCGGCGTCGCCCACGTCGAGGCGCGGGGCTACGCCCTCAACCGGCCGGCGGAAGTTCCTGACCCGACGCTGCACAGCCTCTGGCTGGCGGGAGAGTGCCATGGCGAATAGGCGCAAAGAATCGGTGCACTGCGTTGGTACGGGGTTCATCGCGCTCGACGTCATTCGGACGGCCGTCGCAGACAACGTCACTCTCGAGCGCCGCCACGCAGGTGGCTCCTGCGGCAACGTTCTCGCGATTCTGTCGTACCTCGGATTGCGCGCGTCCGCGGTCGGTCGCATCGGCGACGACCGGGCGGGCGAGGAGCTCGTCGCCGATCTTCGCGGGCGCAACGTGAACGTAAAGTTCCTAGTCACGGAGGACGAGCGGCGCACTCCGATCGTGATCCAGGAGTCGTTCATCGACTCACGAGGCCGTGCACGACATCGGTTCTCGCGGGAGTGTCCCGTCTGCGGCGCGACGATGCCGGGGTATCGCCCCCTCCTCGCCTCCGACGCGGGTAGCGTCGCCGCCGCCTTGCCAGAGCATGGACTCTTCTTCTTCGACCGCGTCGCGCCGGGCGCCTTGGCGCTCGCGCGCGCGAGCCGCAAGCGGGGCGCGCTCGTCGTGTTCGAGCCCTCGGGTGTCAAGGACCAGGATCTCTTCATCGAGTGCCTCCGTGTGTCGCACGTCCTGAAGTACTCGCATGAGCGACTGTCGGATATCGGAGCCTTGGTCGCGCGGGCGCGGCCGACAGTCGAAGTAGAGACTCTTGGGGCGGAGGGATTGCGGTACAGGATGCTCAAGTCGGATCGGGTGTCGGGCTGGCATCGACTCGCCGCCTTGCCGGCGCCGTCGATTCGCGACGCGGCCGGGAGCGGGGACTGGTGCACTGCGGGCTTCATGTTCCGTGTCGCTGGCGGCGTTACGAGCGTGGCCACGCGTCTGAACGACCCGGGCATCGTGGGTGAAGGGCTTCGGTTCGGTCAGTCCTTGGCCGCGCTCAACTGTGCATTCGACGGCGCACGGGGCCTGATGTACGAGATGGGCCGAGCAGCGGCACTGAGAGCGGCCACGCGCCTCTTGAAGCGTGGAATGCCGACGATGCCGCATGCATCGCCGCAGCCGATCGTCAAGGTTCGACCAAGTCACAACTGCGAGGTCTGTACATCGGATCTTCGCGCGGCACGCGCGTGATGTACGAACGACGATGAGGCCGAGCGATGAGTCGGCTGTCGCTCACTCCGAGGGCCCATTTACTGACCTGCCACGGCGTGCTGGCGCCGGCCGTCGAGTCGTCGGCCCGCGGTAGAGCGGAAGCCGGGGCCGGTACCGCGGCAGACCGCTGTACCGCCAAGCGCTCAGTCTGCGCCGCTGACTGTCACCCCCTGGGCCGCACTGCTCAAGCACGTCTTCGCCGTGGACGTGCTGCGGCTGCGGCGGCCGGCGCAGGATCCTGGCGGCCATCACGCAGTCTGAGGTCATCGTCGCGATCCTCGCGGCGCGGCGCCTGCCGACCGAGGTGCCGGTGGTGTACCCGGCGCGTTGGCTGCCGGGGCTCTTAGAAGAGGTGTGACGCGCAGGGGGCACGCTGAAGAGGTGAAGCGGAAGTCGACGGCCCCGCGACAGGCTGACGCTGCGAGCGGAGAGAGCGGAGAGTTCAGCGGGGAGGCCCCGGGCCGAGGCGAGCCCATGGGAAAGGACGCAGAAAGCGTCGAGGCGGATCCGCTCGCCTGCTCACGACACCGCACTTCAGTGATCTCAACAAACCGCTATCTCAGATTCGTTGACAATTACCCCCTCGCGGACAAGCGGCAGCCCAGCACTCCCGTCGCTGTTGGCAGAGCACTCCTCGTCCGCCAACCGCCTTCCCACAATTGCATCGATGTGCGACGCGGCGGGGGTCGGTGTGCCGCGAGTTCCGAGCCGACCTCTCGGCCGCATCGGCCGAGTCGGCGAGGTGTCTGAGCGGCACCGCCGAGCCCCCGCCGCGGGCGCACGAAGCGCCCCACACTGGCGCACTTCGCGCTCTTCGCCCGCACGATCGTTATCATCGCCCACGTGGAGAATCTCGCGGTCGCGCTGACGGTCGTGATCACGGCGCTCGTGCTCGTCGTGCTGCTGCACCCGGCCACGCGCAGCCGGCTCGTCTCGCCGCTGCTCATGCGCATGGTGGGCGGGATGCTGCCACGCATGGGCGACACCGAGCGGGCGGCGCTCGAAGCCGGCACGGTCTGGTGGGATGCCGAGCTGTTCACCGGGCGGCCGCAATGGAGCCAGCTCTTTGACTTCGAGATCCAGGCCCTCTCCGAGCGCGAGCGCGCCTTCCTCGCCGGGCCGGTTGAAGAACTCTGCCGCCTCGTCGACGACTGGCAGGTCACGCAGGCCGGTGACCTTTCACCCGAGGCCTGGGCCTTCCTGAAGCGCCACGGCTTTCTGGGCCTGATCATCCCGCAGCAGTACGGGGGCCTGGGCTTCTCGGCGCACGCGCATTCGGCCATCGTGGCGCGGCTCTCCAGTCACTGCGTGACGGCGGCGGTCTCGGTGATGGTGCCCAACTCGCTGGGGCCGGCGGAGCTGCTGCATCGCTACGGCACTCCCGAGCAGAAGCAGCACTGGCTGCCGCGCCTGGCGCGCGGCGAGGAAATCCCCTGCTTCGCGCTGACCGGCCCCGAGAACGGCAGCGATGCCGCGGCCATGGAGGCGCGCGGTGTCGTGGAGCGACGCGTCGTTGCTGGCCAGGAGGTGCTGGGCCTGCGCCTCGACTGGGACAAGCGCTACACCACGTTAGGCCCCGTCGCCACGGTGCTCGGCATCGCCTTCAAGCTAAGCGACCCACAGCGCCTGCTCGGCGGCGAAGTGGAGCGGGGCATCACGCTGGCGCTCGTGCCGGCCGCCACGCCCGGCGTGGAGATCGGCGAGCGCCACGATCCGCTCGGCGTGCCCTTCCTCAATGGGCCCAATCGCGGCCGCGGCGTCTTCGTGCCGGTGGAGGCGATCATCGGCGGGCCCGCCATGGCCGGCCAGGGCTGGCGCATGCTCATGGACTGCCTCGCGGCCGGCCGCTCGATCAGCCTGCCCTCGCTGGCCAGCGGCTGCAGCCAGTTCGTGGGGCGCTGGGTCTCGGCCTATGCGAGCGTGCGACGGCAGTTCAACCTGCCCATCGGGCGTTTCGAGGGCGTGCAGGAGCGCCTCGCGCGCATCGCCGGTTTCACTTATCTCACCGATGCAGCGCGCGCGCTCACCGTGGGCGCCGTGGACGCCGGACAGCAGCCGGCCGTGCTCTCGGCCATCGGCAAGGCCTGGCTCACCGAGGCCATGCGCGTGGTGGTCAATGACGGCATGGACGTCGTGGGCGGCGCGGGCATCGCGCGCGGGCCGCGCAATCCGCTGGCGCGCGCCTACCAGGCCGTGCCCATCGGCATCACGGTGGAAGGCGCCAACATCCTCACGCGCTCGCTCATCGTCTTCGGTCAGGGCGCGATTCGCTGCCATCCCTTCGTGCATGAGCAGATGGAGGCCGTGCGCACGCGCGATGTGCCGCGCTTCGATCGCGCCTTCTTCGGGCACGTGGGCTTCACGATGAGCGCCTGTTTGCGCGCGCCGCTGCAGGCGCTGCTCGCGGGGCTGCCGCTGGGCTCAGGGCCGCGGCGGAGTGGCGCACGCGCCGTGCCGACATGGGTGCGCCGCGCCTGCCGTCAACTCGACCGAAAGAGCACCAGCTTCGCGCTCTGCACCGACTTCGCCATGCTCACGCTGGGCGGCGCGCTCAAGCGGCGCGAGATGCTTTCGGGGCGCCTCGCCGACGCGCTGGCTTATCAGTACCTGGCCTGCTCGGTGCTCAAGCGCCACGTGGATGAGGACGAGGCCGTGCGCGCGGCCACCGCGCCCGCCGCGCGCTGGGCCTACGCGCATTGCCAGGGCCGCGCGCAGGAAGCGCTGTCGGGCGTGATCGACAATCTGCCACTGCGGCCCGCGGGCTGGCTGCTGCGGGTACTGTGCTTCCCCTTCGGTGCGCAGGTGCGGCCGCCGAGTGATGCCCTCACGGCCGAACTGGGCCGGGCGCTGCTCGAGGACGAGGGCCTGCGCACAGCGCTCTCGCACGATGTGCATGTGCCGTCGCCTGAGCGTGAGGGCCTGGGGCGCCTGGAGCAGGTACGCGCGCTGGCTTTTGCGGCGCGCGAGGCCGAGCGCAAGCAGCGCGCCGGTGAGGCGCTGACGCCGGCCGAGCAGGCCGCCCTCGCCGCCGCAGCCAGTGCTCAGAAGGAGGCCATCCAAGTGGATGCCTTTTCGCCCGCCGACTACCTCGCGCTGCGCGGCTGAGCGATGACGATCAACGACGATCCGCGCTTCTCGCCGCGTGAACGCGGCTCGCTGCGTGCGCTGGGCGAAGAAGTGCTGGCCCAGCTCGAGCAGCACTTGGAGTTGTCGCGCGCGGGCACGGTGCCGGTGCTGCGACAGCGGCCGGTTGGCGAACTGCTCACGGCCCTCGATGCCGACCGCTGGATCCGGCAGGGCGGCATGGACGGCGATGCACTGGGCCGATTCCTGCAAACTTATCTGGCCGAGAGCACGCGCCTGCAGCATCCGGCCTACATGGGCCACCAGGTCGCGGTGCCGCTGCCGCCCTCGGCCATGGCCGACCTCGTGCACGGCACGCTCAACAACGGCATGGCCATCTACGAGATGGGCGCCAGCGCCACGGTGCTCGAGTTGGCCGTGCTGGACTGGATGCTGGGCAAGGTCGGCTGGCGCGACGAGGGCCTGCCCTACGGCGAGCCCTCGCCCGCGGCACCGGGCGCTGCCGCCGGCTCGCGCCCCGGCGGCGTGCTGACGCACGGCGGTTCGCTGGCCAATCTCACGGCGCTGCTCGCTGCGCGCGCCAAGGCCTGCCCCGAGGCCTGGGTGCGCGGCGTGCCGCGCGATCTTGCCGTCCTCGCGCCGGCCACCTCGCACTACAGCATCGCGCGCGCCGTCTCGATCTTGGGCCTGGGCAGCGAGGCGCTCTTCTCGATGCCGGTGGACGGCTGCGGCCGCGTGGACCCCAGTCTGATCGAAGAGGCCTACGAAGACGCCGTGGGCGCTGGGCGCCGCGTGATCGCGGTCGTGGCCAACGCGGTCTCCACGCCGGCCGGTGTCTACGACCCTTTGCCTGCCATCGCCGACTTCTGCGAAGAGCACCAGCTTTGGCTGCACGTGGACGGCGCGCACGGCGCCTCGGCGCTGCTCTCACCGATCGAGCGCCTGCGCCTGACCGGCATCGAGCGCGCACAGTCCGTGGTCTGGGACGCGCACAAACTGCTCGGCACCTCCACGCTCTGCGCGGCCGTGCTCGTGCGCGAGGTCGGCGATCTGCTCGGCGCCTTCCGGCAGCAGGCCAGCTACCTCGTGGAGGAGGCGCCGCGCGAGGTGGGTGTGGACCTGCTCGGCCGCGCCGTGGAATGCACCAAGGCCTCGCTGGGTCTCAAACTTTTCCTCAATCTGGCGGTCTACGGCGAGGCCGGGCTGGCGCGGCAGGTGGAGGAGCTGCACGCCAAGGCGCGCAGCTTCGCCCGGATCATCGCCGAGCGGCCGGGCTTCGCCGTGCTCTGCACGCCCGAGGCCAACATCGTCTGCTTCCGGGTGCTGATGCTGGATGACGCCGCCCAGGCCCGGCTGCGCGCCGACCTCGTGCGGCAGGGCGATTTCTACATTACGCAGGCCGACGTGGGCGGCCGGCGCTGGCTGCGCCTCGTGCTCATGAACCCGCTCACCGACGAGGCCGTGCTGGAGCAGTTGCTTCGGGCCTGCGAGTCAATCGCCGCCAACTCTCGCGGCTAGGCACGCGACGCCGCGGGGCGGCTAGCCCAGGTCGATGAAGAGGTCCTTGCCGTCGCAGCTCACGTCGTAGACGGTCACCGGGCGGGGCGAGGGCGGGCCGCACTGGCCGGTGCGCACATCGGCCTCGGCGCCGTGCCAGGGGCAGGTCACCGTCGTGCCGCTGAGCCGGCCCTGAGAAAACGAAGCGCCACGATGCGGACAGGCGTCATCCAGGCCATAGAACTGACCGGTGGCGTTAAAGATGGCGATTTTTTTGCCGTTCAGTTCGATGCACACCCCCTTACCCACGGGGAAGGTGCTGACCGAACCGATTTTCGTCAAGGGCATCGCGGCGCGCTCCAAAAAAAGCTGAAGGGCGCGAGTCTAACCGCCTGAGCTTCTGTGCTGCCTCGCAATTGCCCGTCGCTACAATGATCTCCCTCCTCCCCGAGCCTCACCCCGAGTTGCGCCCATGATTGCGTTCATCCTCGCCTCCGCCCTCACCCTGGCCCTGCCCCTGCTGCAGGACGCCGACAAGGCGGCCCCGCCCGCCGGCCCGACCGAAAAGCAGTTGCTGACCGACTTCAACAAGGCCTTCGGCAACAAGGACGTGGCGCAGCGCGTGGCGGCGCTCACCGCGCTGGGCGACCTCACGCGGACCACGCCGGAGGCCGGAACCAGCAAGGCCGTGGCCAAGGCACTGGCCAAGGGCCTGGAGGACGACGAACTCGAGGTTCGCGCGGCGGCGGTCGGTCAGCTCGCCTGGGGCCGCGATGTGGACACCGTCATCAATGCCTTCAAGAAGTTCATGGAGGACCAGCGCACGCAGATCGACCGGCGCATGGGCCGGCCGGACGACGAGTCCAAGGCCTACATCAATCGCGGCACCGCGGTCTTCAACAATGCCTGCCGTGCGATCTCAAACTATCGCGATGACCGCACCGAAGAGATGCTCTCTTCACTGCTGCGCAGCCTGCGCGCCAACTCTGAGAGCAACAACACCGCCACCCGGCTGGTCGGCGGACTGGCTCGGGCCACGCTCGAAATGGGCACCGCGGACGCGGTGGATGCCGCGGTCAAGCAGACCCAGACGTACACGGGCGACTACCAGGAGCCCGCCGCGCGCCGCCTGCACGAGGCGCTGGCCAGCTTTGCCACCAAGGCCGGCGCGGCGCCGCCCGAGTGGAGCGATCTGTTCTACGTCTCCTGGCAGAACTGGTTCCAGGAGCACAAGGACAAGTTCCCCAAGAAGCTCGGCAAGCTCAAAGAGCCGCCGCCGCAGCGCCCGTACGAAGAGCCGGAAGAGCCGATGAGCGTGGACGGCACCGATGGCGGGCCCGCGCCGCGCTAGTCGCCGACGCTGAGCCGGCGGAACTCGCGCTCGAGCACGAAGGCCGCACCGCCGGGGCGCGGCGCGAACTGCGGGTGAAAGCCCAGCCCGGCAAAGCGCGGCGTCTCGCCCGGCAGATGCGCGCGCTGCAAGACGAGTTCCCAGGTGCCGCTGTGCCCATTGGGCTGGCCTTGGTCGTCGAGCATGGGCGCGGCTCCGCTCAGCACGTAGTCCTCGCCTCGAAAGTGCGCGGTGATCGCCACCGGCTTGCTGCGCCGAGCCAGGGCCTCGCCCTCTCGCGTGCTGCGCCAGTCGAAGGAGACCCACTGACCCTGGCGCACGGCGTCGGGGACTTCGGCCGGCTCAAGATTGATGCGGAAGGCGCGCGTCGGGACGCGCTCGGACAAGGCCCACCACGTGCCGGACAGTGGGTCGGCGGGAGCGGGGGGCGGCACGGGCTCGGGCGTTGCCGCCGGCGTGGCCGCAGCCGGGGCGGCGTCTGCGCCGGACTGCACGCCGGAGTTCGCGTCGGTGCCGATCACGCCGGATCCGCAAGCCGAGAGGCCGGCCCACAGTGCGAGCAGGAGACACAGTGCGCCGAGGGCGCGTCGGGGGCACGAGCAAGGGCTGACACTCATGCCGAGCATGTTACACAAGGCCCCATGTGCTGCCGCTCCCTGCTGATGGCTCTCGCTCTGGCCCTGCCCGCACTGGCCGCGTCCGCTTTGGCGCAAGGCGATGACGGTCCACGACTGGTCGTCGACCCTCCGCGCGTCGTGGCGGCCGAGCGCGTGCCGGCTGTCATGTTGGAGCCGGCCTTCGGCGGACGCGAGTTCCAGCGCCCGGTCGATGCCGCCCAAGCGCCAGGCGACGACCGCACCTGGTATGTGGTGGAGCAGCGCGGCTTGGTGTGGAAGCTCACGCCGGGCATCGACGCCGACACCTGGCGCGCCTCGCCATGGCTGGACTTGCAGCCGCGCGTGGCCCGCGCCGGCAACGAAGAGGGCTTGCTCGGGCTGGCCTTCGATCCGCACTTCGCCACCGAGGGCCATCCGCGCCAGGGCGCCTTTTATGTGAACTACTCGGTGAAGCCTGGACCGCTGTCACGACTGTCGCGTTTCGTCGGGGGAGTCGAAAGCGAAGAAGTGCTGCTCGAAGTTCCGCAGCCGTGGCGCAATCACAATGGCGGCGGTCTCGCCTTTGGGCCCGACGGTTACCTCTACTACTCGCTCGGCGATGGCGGCGCGGCGGGCGATCCACAGAACCACGGCCAGCGACCGCAGACACTGCTCGGCTCGATCCTGCGCCTGGATGTCAGCGCCACGCCGGCCGGCGGGCTCACGGAGGGCCGGCCCTACGGCATCCCGGCGGACAATCCCGCACTGCCCGGCGCGCCGAGCGCCTCAAAGATGCCCAGCGACAGCCGGCCGGAAGTCTGGGCTTGGGGCCTGCGCAACGCGTGGCGCTTCTCCTTTGATCGCGCCACCGGCGAGTGCTGGGCCGGCGACGTGGGCCAAGATCTCTACGAGTACGTCTACATCGTGCGCGCCGGCGGCAATCACGGCTGGCGGCTGCTCGAAGGCTTTCACAGTTTCCGGCTGCCGGCCGGCGAGCCGCCGCCGCACGATCTCGTGCCCCCGATCTTCGAGTATCCGCATCCGGCCATGGCCGAGCGCGAAGAAGCGTGGCGCTTGGGCGTGGACATCGGCTCCGGCTTGTCCATCACCGGCGGCTTCGTCTATCGCGGCAGCGAGCTGCCCGAACTCCAGGGCTGGTACCTCTTCGCCGACTACGTGATGAAGACACTCTGGGCCATCCGGCGCCTGCCGGACGGGCGCGTCGAGCACGCCACGCTGCTGCGCGACGCGGGCACCGTGGCCTCCTTCGCGCAAGGCCACGACGGCGAGCTGCTCATCCTCGACCACTCGGGCCCGGTGCTGCACCTGCGGAGCCCCAGGCCGCGGCGAGCGCCGCGGCCGTGATGGCCTCGTGCGAGGCGTCCCACACGGGCCGCCCGTCGCGAAAGAGAATGGCCTGCGGCGAGGCGTGCGCGATGCCGCACTCCTGAGCGAGGCCGCGCGCCACCGGCCGGTCGGCAATGACGTCGACGAAGAGCTTGGGGCTGCTCGGCTGCGCCGCCGAGAAGGCCTCCCACTCCCGGAGCGCGGCCGTGCTAATCGGGCAGATGGGCGAGTGCTTGAAGAGCAGGACGGCCGGATGCCGGGCGAGGGCGGCGCGGTACTCGGCCAGACTGTGCAGGCTGACGGTGGGCATAGGATCCATGGGCTGAGAAATAGGCGTTGAATGCAGGTGCGGCGCAGACTATCTCCGAGGGCTGCGGAACAGCCCCGCAGGGGCCGCCGCACCAGGAGTCCTGGCCGCATGATCTACTCCGCGACCACTGAATATGCCATCCGCGCGCTGGCGCACATGGCCACGCTGCCCGAGGGCCAGCGCATCCTGGCGCGCGACCTGGCCGAGGCCACGGGTGTGCCGCGCCAGTTCCTGGGCAAGATCCTGCACCGGCTGGCGCGCGCGGGGCTGCTTGAGTCGGCCAAGGGGCGCGGCGGCGGCTTCCGTTTCTCGCGGCCCGCGCACGTCATCAGTCTGGCCGAGGTCGTCCAGTCGGTGGAGGGCAAGGACATCATGCGCCTCTGCGTGCTGGGCCTGGATCAGTGCAACGACCAGCAGCCCTGCCCGATGCACGATCAGTGGAAGCAGTTCCGCGATCGCCTGGGCGACCGCGTCCACTCGCTGACCTTCCAGCAGCTCGGCGCCAACCTGAAGGCGAAGCGCGAGTCGGCGGCGAATCACCGTCCGGGCTGAGGGCAGAGTGCCCAGACGAGCCGCGGTCGGAAGCGCTCCGCCTGCGAACGCTATCAGGGCAGCAGTCGCGCCAAGTTGCCGCCCATGATGGCCTCGATCTCGGCGGGCTTTGCGCCAGCGCCCGCCAGGGCCGCGAGCTGAGTGTCGCGCAGATCGGCGCGCCAGCCGCGTGGAAAGGTCGAGCTGTCCGTGCCGAAGAGGATGCGCTCGGCGCCGTAGGCCTTGAGTGCCAGGCTGAAAACATCGGCCAGGCTGGGCCGGCTCGGCTCGGCGGCGAGCCAGTCATTGCTCGACGACGTGTCGAGCAGCACGTTCTCGCAGGACATTCCCAGGAGCAGAGCCTCGTGCAGGAAGCCGCCGCCGAAATGCGGCACCACGAAGCGCACCTGGCGGTGGCGATTCGCTGCCGGGATCAGATCGAGCGGGTGCGCGTAACTGAGGTCGTAGGGCCGCGGCAGGCCGAAGAGATCGCGCAGCTTCACGCGCAGCACGCCGCAGTGCACGATGACCGGCGCGCCGTGCTGGGCGGCCAGCTCTAGGATGGGCTGCATGCAGGCGTCGTTGGGCCGGAAGTGGTGCATGGCCGGAAAGGTGAGCAGCCCGCGGAAGCCCAGGCTGCCGAGCGCCTTCTCGGCGAAGGCCGGGGCCTGCGGGTCGGCCGGGTTCACGATCGTGTAAGGGATGAGCCGGCCCTGGCTCTGCCGGGCGGCCGCTGACACGGCCTCGGCCTCGGGCGGGAGACTGGCGAAGCAGACCGCGCGGCGCACAGCGTGGCGGTCGAGCTCGGCGATCCAGCGCTGACAGTGCGCGCTGACGTCCTCGCTGGGCAGCTCGAGCTTGGCCTGGGCGGCCACCTGCTCGATGAGCTGTGCGGGCGGCAGCTCTTTGCGCGGTGAGAGCGCGGCCAGAGTCTGGAAGAAGGGGCGTGAGAAGAAGTGGGTGTGGGCGTCCTGGATCTGCATCGCGGCATCGTAACCGCGCTGCCCGCCGCTACACTGCGCGTCCATGCAGAGCCCCGCGCCCGGCCCGCCCATGCTGGGACTGAAGACCGCCGGCTTCCGCGCCTTCCTCAGCACGCAATTCCTCGGCGCCTTCAACGACAACGCCTACAAGTTCCTGCTCATCTCGCACCTCACGGCCTGGGCCGCGGGCGACCTGGAGCGGATCGGAGAGTCCACCGGCATCGCGCAGGGCGCTTTCGCGCTGCCCTTCGTCGTGCTGGCCGGCTGGGCTGGCAGCGTCGCCGACCGCTTCCGTAAGAGCACGGTCTTCATCTGGGCCAAGATCGCGGAGATCGCGATCATGGTGGGCGCAGTCATCGCCTTCCGGCTCGATCACGGCCAGGCGCTGGTTGCCGTGCTCTTCCTCATGGGCACGCAGAGCACCTTCTTCGGGCCGGCCAAGTACGGCTACCTAGGCGAGCGCGTGGCGCCGGGCGATCTCTCGCGCGCCAACGGCGTGGTGAACATGACCACCTTCGCCGCGATCATCTTCGGGCAGATCACCGGCGGCCTGCTCTACGACCTTTTCCCCGGCAATCTGGCTGTGGCCGCCATGTTTCTGGTGGCCGTGGCGGTGGCTGGCACCCTGACTTCGCTGGGCATCCCGCGCTCTGAAGTGGCCAATCCGGGCGGCCGCCTGCTGAACCCCTTTCCTGAACTCCTGCAGACCTGGCGCGAAGTGCGTGGCCAGCGCGCGCTGCTCTACACGGTGCTGGGCATCGGGCACTTCTATCTGCTGGCCGCACTGCTGCAGCTCACGCTCTTCTCTTACGCGGAGCTGATGCTCAACACGACCAAGACCGGCGCCGGCGCCTTCGTGGCCATTGCGCTGGCAGGCATCGCCTCGGGCAGCCTGCTCGCCTCGCGCTGGTCGGAGCGCAAGGTCGAACTGGGCTTGGTGCCGCTCGGCGCACTGGGCATGAGCGCCTTCCTCTTCCTGCTCGGACTCATTCCCAAGGGCGGCTCGGCTTGGCAAGCCAATCTCTGCGTGCTCTTCATGGGCGTAGGCGGCGGCCTCTTCATCGTGCCGCTCATGTCCAACCTGCAGTTGCTCGCGCCGGCGCAGGCCAAGGGCCGCTTCTTGGCCTTCGGCAACATGGTCAGCTTCATCGGCATCTTCCTTTCGGCGGGCGTGGTCTGGGCGCTGGGGCAAGCGGGCCTGGATCCCGGACAGCAGGCGCTGGCCATCGCGCTCTTCACCGCCGGCGGCACGGTGGTGAGCCTGATCCTGCTGCCGGAGGCCTTCCTGCGCCTCTGCGCCTGGCTGCTCGCGCATTCGCTCTATCGCATTCGTGTGCTGCACGGCGAGCGCGTGCCCGAGACCGGCGGCGCGCTCTTGGTGGCCAACCACGTGAGCTGGATCGACTGGCTGGTCATCGCCGCCACGACGCGGCGGCGCGTGAGCTTCCTCATCTACCGGCACTACTACGATTGGTGGGCGCTGCGCTGGTTCTTCCGCATCGCCGGCTGTGTGCCGATCGCTTCGGGCGATGCGCCCGAGGTCGTGGCCGCTTCGCTGGAGGAGGCCACGCGGCGCATCGAGGGCGGCGACCTCGTGGTGATCTTCGCCGAGGGCACCGTGACGCGCACGGGGCACTTGCAGTCCATCCGGCGCGGCTACCAGCGCATCGCGCAGGACCGCGGCATCACCATCATTCCGGTGCATCTCGACGGGCTGTGGGGCTCGGTCTTCAGTCATGAAGGAGGCGGGCTGCTGCGCAAGCTGCCGCGGGCCATCCCCTATCCGGTCACGGTGAGTTTCGGCGAGCCGCTGCCGGCGCGCGCCGAGCCCTGGCAGCTTCGCGCGGGGATCCAGTTCCTCTCGAGCGAGGCCTGGGCGGCGCGTCAGGAGGAGCGCCTGCCGCTGCACTTGGCTCTGCTGCGCCAGCACCGGCGCGGGCTGCGGCGCGTCTTCGCGGAGCGTGGACGGCCCACGCTCTCGCGCGGCGCGCTGGTGGCGCGCGCGCTGGCCCTGCGCGATGCGCTCGCGCTCAAACTCGGCCCGGCGCGCAACGTGGGCGTGCTCGTGCCGCATGGCCAGGACGCGGCGCTGTGCACGCTGGCCGTGCTCTATGCGGGCCGCGTGCCCGTGCCGCTCGGCGCCACGATGCTCACCGGAGACTTGTCCGAAGCGGTGCGGCGTGCCGGCATCGATACCCTGCTCTGCGATGCGCGCAGCTCGGCGGCGGCCTCCGCGGCGGCGGCCGGCGCCAGCGGACCGGGCCGTGCGCCCGTGCGCATCATCGACGCCGGCGCCCTGGCCTCGGTTGTGGCGCGTGCGCCGTGGCGCTGGGGCGTGTGGCGCTGGCGCCTCAGCAACCTGCTGCTGCCCTACGCGCTGGTCGAACCGCTCGTCATGGGCGGCGAACGCAGCGCGCGCCGCGCCATGAATGCACCGGCCGTGCTGCTCTTCTCGGCGGGCAGCACGGGCCAGCCCAAGATCGTAGTGCTGAGCCATCACAACGTGCTCTCCAACGTGGACGGCCTGCACGAAGTGCTCGATCTGCGCCCCGATGACCGCATCCTGGGGCTACTGCCCTTCTCCACGGCGCTGGGCTTCGCCCACATGCTGTGGACGCCGCTGCTCACGGAGTGCGGCGTGGTCTGGACGCCGGATCCGCTCGATGCGCGCGAAGTCGGCCAGACGGTGGCGCAGCGGCGCGCCACGATCATGTTCGCCACGCCGCGCCTGCTGGAGCGCTACGTCTCGGCCGTGCGGCCCGACCGCTTCGGCAGCCTGCGCTTGGTCATCGCCTCCGGCGAGCGCCTGCTGCCGCTCCTGCGCGACGCCTTCCAGGAGCGCTTCGGCCTGCCGCCGCTCGAGGCCTACACCGCCACCGAATGCGCCTCGCTCATCGCGCTCAACACGCCCGATGTGCGCGGGCCCGGTGTTTTCCAGCGCGGCGCGCGCCACGGTTCGGTGGGTCATCCATTGCCGGGCGTCGCCGTGGAGGTCGTGGATCCCAGCACGCTGGCGCTGCTGCCGCACGGCGAGGTCGGCACACTGCGCCTGCGCGGGCCCGGCGTGATGCTCGGCTATCTGGACGACCCGGCCCAGCAGGAGCGCGTCCTGCGCAACGGCTGGTACGTCAGCGGCGATAACGCCAGCCTTGACGAGGATGGCTTCCTCTTCTTGGCTGATCGGGCCGCACGCGTGGGGCGGCGCGGCGGCGTGGTCGTGCCGCACGCCACGGTCGAGGAAGCCATCGCCTACGAGCTCGGGCTGCCGCAGTGTCCGCCGGTCGTGCTCGGCCGAGGCACTGCGGTGCCTGCCGTGGGCGATGACGGCGACCTTGTCGTGCTGCACCGCCGCGGCTCGCTCGATCCTTTGCGCGTCGTGGAGGGACTGCGTCGGCGTGGGCTGCCGCCGGCCTGGATTCCACGAGTCGAGGACTTCGTACCGGTGGACGAAATCCCGCTCCTGCCTTCCGGCACGGTGGACTACCGAGAACTTGCGCGCCTCGCCGCGGCCCAGCCGCGCGCGAACTGACTCAGAAGAACCAGAAGCGGCGCTTCTTCTGCGAAAGTTCCTTAAGCACCATTTCGGCGGCGCCCAGATAGTCCTTGGCGCAGGGGTGGCAGCCGCTATTGCAGCAGTGCATCGAGCGCGGATCGGTCTCGCCGCTCACGAGCTTGAGCACCGCATGGTCGAACCAGTCCTCCATGCCGTGCTTGCGCAGGGCCCGCGCCAGGGCCGCGGGGAGGCGCGGATCCTGGAGCAAGTGCGCGCGCGGTGCAGTGGGTTTGGCGGGTGCGGTCATGAGGGGGCGCCAGTCTAGCAGCGGTTTCAGACATACTGGGCGCCATGAAACTCCTCCTGCTGCTCCTGATTGTGGTCTTCCTCGTGCAAGTGGCCTGCCAGACCGTGCCCGGCACCGGCCGCTCGCAGTTCAATGTCATCCCGCTGGGTGTCGAGACTGATCTCGGCGCGCAGTCTTTCGCTCAGATCCTGGCCAGCGAGAAGCTCGTGCGCAGCGGGCCGCAGTACGAAATGGTCAAGCGCGTCGGCGAGCGGGTGGGGGCCGCGGCCAAGCGGCTGCACGCCGAACCGGCCGCCGGCTTCACCTTTGAGATCGTGCTCATCGACGAGGCGCAGACGGTCAATGCCTTCTGTCTGCCCGGCGGCAAGATGGCCGTGTACAGCGGCCTGCTGCCGGTGACCCAGGACGAGAACGCGCTGGCCGCGGTGGTGGGCCACGAAGTGGCGCACGCCGTGGCGCGCCACGGCGGCGAGCGCATGACGCAGGGCGTCGTCTTCGATCTCGCCATGGGCATCGCCGAGATCAAAGTGAAGGATCTGCCGCCCGCCAAGCAGGACAGCCTGCTGCAGGCTCTCTCCGGCATCGGCACTTACGGCGTGATTCTGCCCTTCTCGCGCTCGCACGAGTCGGAGGCTGACGAGATCGGACTCTTCCTCGCGGCAGAGGCCGGTTACGACCCGCGCGCGGCTGTCGCGCTCTGGCAGCGCATGGCCGCGGCTTCAAAGAGCGTGAGCAAGCCGCCGGAGTTTCTGTCCACGCACCCCAGCGAAGCCACGCGCATCGAGCGCCTGCAAGAACTCATGCCGAGGGCCATTCCGATCTACGAAGCCGCCAAGGCCGGCGCTCAGCGCTGAGCGTCGCCCGGGCGCGGGCCCTCGCCCGGCTCGCGCGAATAGATCGGCCCGTCGCTCTCGGGCATGGGCACGTCGAGCAGACGCCAGTGGTCGCCGGCGTTCTCTGAGATCCAGGCTCCGTCGTAGCTGCCCACGAGCAGCGTGCGGTCTTCGCGGAAGGTCGGCGAGATTTCCAGCCAGACCACCAGGCGCGGTCCGCCCGAAACCGGCTTCCAGTGCAGGCCGCCGTCGTGCGTCACATGCACCGTGCCGTTGGGCGGCCCGGCGAAGGCCAGGCCATCGCTGGCGAAGTCGGGCGAGAGGCGCAGCATCTGGATGCGCAGGCCGTCCATGCCGCCCATGCGACGCTCCCAGGTGAGCCCGCCATCGCGCGAGAGGTAGGCGCCGCTGGCGCGCGCCGCGGCCATGACGATGTCGGGCTCGCCCGGCAGGCCGGGGGCCAGCGCCACGCTGTTGGCGGCATCGGTGCCAAAGCTCTGCACCGGCTCAAAGGTGCAGCCGCGGTCCTCAGAGCGCATGACGCCGGTGGGAGTGGCCACCCAGAGCACGCCGCTCTGGGACCAGTCGCTGGCGAAGGCCATGTCCCAGACCGTGCGGATGTTCGTGTCGGTCCAGGCGCCGCCGCGATCGGTGGTGAAGACAAAGCGATTCTTGGGCAGGCCGGCATCGGAGGCGATGTGCGCGAAGGCGCGGCCCGAGGTCTGCCAGTCGGGAGCGAAGCCGAGCACGCGCGCAAAACCCTTGCCCGCCAGCGTGACCTTAGGCGCTGTGCCCGCGTCGCTGCCGATCAGGAAGCGGTTGGGCGTGCCGATGAGCAGCGCGCGCTCGCCGGCGGCGCTCGGCGCCACCGCGATGCCGTCGGGGAAATCCCAGTCGAGCGTGTCGAGGCGCGTGAAGTTCTCGCCGCGATCGCAGCTCTGCAGCAAGCCCGAGCCGTAGGTGGAGAGCCACAGGCAGCCGTCGCGCGCGAAGTCCGGCGAGAGCGCCACGTTGCGCACGAGGCGCGGGTGCAGCACGTTGAGCCAGCGCCAGGTTGTGCCGCCGTCAGTGGAAACGTGCAGCCCTTCGAAGGTGCAGGCGTAGACCGTGCGGTCTTGCGCGAAGCTGGGCGAAGGCATCGTGCCCAGGTGATGCTCCTTGGTCTGGTTGGAGGGCGTGCGGAAGCCGTCATGGCGTGCGCTCCAGTTGCCGTCGCGGCCGCGCACGAGCAGGCCGTGCTGCGCCGTGGAGGCGAAGAGCACCGGCGTGCCGTCGGCTTCTTGCGCCTGGCTGAGGTGCAGCACATTGGCGCCCTCCGTGCCCGTGCCGTCCTGCACCCAGCCGAAACCGTGGTGATCGGTGCGCCACACGCCGCGGTCCTTCAGCGCAAACCAGAGCGGCGCGCCGCGGCCCGCGTTCTGGTGCACTTCCACGGCCTGCAGCACAGTGTCCTTGGGCGCGGGGATGCTCTCGAACTTCTCACCGCCGTCCAGGGCGACGAGCACCTGAGAGGTGTCGGTGATGGCGACGAGCAGACCCTCGCGCAGCCAGTCGTACTTCACGACGCCTCCCGCGGCCGGCAGTTCGAGGCGCTGCCAGGTCTCGCCGCGGTCGTACGAGGCCCACTGACCCGCGCGCCGCGTGCCCGCCACGAGGTTGCTGTTGCCGGGGAAGTCGGGCTCCACGGCCAGCGTCACGACTTCCTTCATGTCGGGCGGCGTGGGCACCGGCTGCCAGTGGTCGCCGCCATCGCGGCTCACGTAGAGCGCGCCCAGGTCGGTGCACCACAGCGTGCGATCGCGCGCGAAGCCCGGCGAGACCGTGAGGAACTGCACGTAACCGGCCGGCAGCCCGCTGTTGATGGTCTGCCAGCTCTCGCCGCCGTCGCGCGAGCGCAGCAGCAGCGTGAAGCGCGGCACGGAGATGAAGAGCGTGCGGTCGGCGGCGAAGTTGGGCGAGATGGCCCAGGCCTCGATGACATCGTGCGGTGAGTGGAGCGCCGGGGCCGGCGCGGCGAGTTGGCCCAGCGCACAGAGCGTCAGGACCAGAGCCCGGGCCGCAGAGCGCGCCGAGCAAGCGAAAGTGGGGCGTGAGGGTTGCATGCCGCCATGATCGTGGCGGAGGCCGAAGTTTGCCAGAGGGTGATTGCTACGCCGTCGCTGCCGCGGGAGATTTCTCAGCGAGCGGGCAGCAGGTCGGGGCCCGGCGTGAAACCGCCGCCGCCGGGCGTGAGCAGGCGCAGAACATTGGCCTGCAGGTCTTCTGCGCCGCACGCGCCGGCGCTCGCGCCGCGCTCAGGCCGGCCGGCCACCAGGCCAAAGGGCACCGTGCTGCGCCGCTCGGCCAGCACCGACACGGAGACTGGCCGCAGGAAGTGCAGCTCGCGGACCACGCCGTCGCCGCCACGCCAGGTGCCCGCGCCGCCGCTGCCGCGCCGGATCGAGAACTCGCGCACCCAGACGGGCAGGCGCCGCTCGAGAATCTCCACGTCGGTGAGGCGCGTATTCGTCATGTGCGTGTGCACCGCACTCGCGCCGTCAAAGCCGGGGCCGGCCCCGGCGCCGCCGCAGACCGTCTCGTAGTAGGCAAAGCCCTCGCGCTCGGGCCCGCTGGTGGCCGTGGGGTCACCCGGCGCGCCGAAACTCACGTTGTTCATCGTGCCCTGCGAGGCGGCCAGCAGTCCCAGTGCGCCGTAGAGCAGGTCAACGAGCCGCTGGCTGGTCTCCACGTTGCCGCCGCACACCGCCGCGGGCCAGAGCGGATCGAGCAGGCTGCCCGGCGGCACGCGAATCTCCAGCGGGCGCAGACAGCCGGCGTTGAGCGGGATCGGCCGCGCGGCGAGGGTGCGAAAAACGTAGAGCACGGCAGCGACGACGACGGCGCGCGGCGCGTTGCGATTGCCGGCGTGCTGAGGGCCGCAGCCGGTGAAGTCGATGAGCGCGCGCGGGCCGGCCTGTGCGTGGGCGGCGTGCAAGGTCACGGTGACGGCCAGGGGCGTGCCGTCGTCGAGCGTGTCCTCGCAGTGGAAGCGGGCTGTGCTGCGGCCGGCCAGCAGCGTGCTCAGCACATCCTCCATGACGGCCGCGCCGTGCTCCTGCACGCGTTCCATCCACGCGGCGACGACACGAGCGCCCAGCTCTTCGCAGAGGGCGTGCAGCCGCGCCACGCCGGCGGCATTGCTGGCCACCTGCGCGCGCAGGTCGGCGAGGCGCTCTCCCAAGCCGCGCGTGCCGGCCCTTGCGAGCAGCGCAGACACCTCCTCCGTGAGCAGCTCGCCCTCGCGCGCCAGCAGCAGATTGCTGAGCAGCGCTCCCTCGGCCTCGATGTGGCGCGAATCGGCCGGCATCGAGCCGGGCGTGGGGCCGCCGACATCGGCGTGATGCCCGCGATTGGCCACGAGGAAGGCCAGCTTCCCGTCGCGAAACACGGGGGTCATCACGGTGAGGTCGGGCAGATGGCTGCCGCCGTGGTAAGGGTCATTGCTCAGCCAAGCGTCACCGTGGCGCAGCCGGTCGCCGCGCTGCTCAAGAAGCGCGCGCACCGTCTCGCCCATGGCGCCAAGATGCACCGGCACGTGCGGCGCATTGGCCACCAGCCGCCCTTGGCCGTCGAAGAGCGCGCAAGAGAAGTCGAGGCGTTCCTTAATGTTCACGCTGTGGGCCGAGCGCCGCAGTTGTTCGCCCATTTCGGCGGCGATGCTCATGAAGCGCGCCGAGAGGATCTGCAGGCCCACCGGGTCGTCGGCGAGCGCGAGCGGGGCCGGCGGGGAGGCGCGCCGCAGATGCAGCCAGTGCTGGGCATCGTGCTCGGCCACCCAGCCCGGCGCCAGCCAGGTGGTGGCGTGGTCCTCCACGAGCAGCGCCGGGCCGTGCAGACGCTCGCCGGGGCGCAGTTCGCTGCGGCGGCGCACGAGCGGCGGGCCGGCTGCTGCTGGAGACCTCGCCTGGACGGACTGCGCCTCGGCTAGCCGCGCAGGGACTGCCTGCACTCTTGTCCGTGAAGGCGCGCGCGACTCCATGCGGACGGCGCCCAGGGCCGGCGCCGCGCCGACTGCCTCCACGCGCGTGGCCGCCAGCTCGATGGCGCAGCCGGGCAGCTCGAAGCCGAATTCCGCGCGATGGCGCGCCCGGAACTCGCGCTCCCATGGGCGCTCGGCGCGCGCTTCGGCGTGGGCCGCGTCACCGGCCTCCTCGCCGGCTTCGTGCCACGCTTGCTGCCAGGGCAAGTTGAGCACGTGGTCGGCGCCGGCATAGCGCACATCGAGGCTGCGCAGAAGCTGCGGCGCGGCCACGCCCTGGGCGATGAGTGCCGCACGCGCCTCGGCCTCCGGAAACTGCGGGCGGCGCGTGGCCGGGTCCTGCACGGCGCGCACCTCGTGATGAGTGAGGGGCGCGAGGAGCAGACCGAAGGCCGAAAAGACGCCGGCCAGCGGATGAATGACCACGTGCGCGATGCCGAGCCGCTCGGCGAGTGCGCAGGCGTGCAAGCCGCCCGCGCCGCCGAAGCAGCACAGGGCCTCTTGGCGCGGGTCGTGTCCGCGCGCCACGCTCACCCCGCGAATCGCAGCGGCCATGGTCTCGTCGGCCACGGCGATGAAGCCGGCCGCGGCCTGCTCGGGTTCGCCAAAGGCCGAGAGGGCGCGCCGCGCTGCGGTGACATCGAGCGGCAGATGCGGAAAGTGTTCGGGACGCAGGCGGCCGAGCACGAGCTGCGCATCGGTGAGCGTGGCCGGCCCGCCGCGGCCGTAGCAGGCCGGCCCGGGATCGGCACCGGCGCTCTGCGGGCCCACGAGAAAGCAGCCGTCCACGAGGCGCAGCAGCGAGCCGCCGCCCGCCGCGACACTCACCAAGTCCACGGTGGGCGCGCGCACACTTTGCCCGGCCATCTCGGTGACGAAGCGGCGCGTCGCGGCAGGAGCGCAGCGGCAGACATCCGTGGACGTGCCGCCCATGTCCAGGCCAATGACGGCTGGCAGGCCCAGCGTGCGCGCCACATGCTCCAGCGCGAGAGCGCCGCCGGCCGGCCCGGAGAGCAGCGCATTCTTGCCGCGCGCGCGCCCGGCCGTGACGAGTCCGCCGTCGGACTGCATGAAGCGCAGGCTCGTGCCCTGCGCCGCGGCCGCCCCGACGCCGGCCAGGTAGCCGCGCAGCAGCGGCGTGAGGAAGGCCTCGGTGACGGCCGTCTGGCCGCGCGCCACCGCGCCGATCTCCGGCGAGATCTCATGGCTCAAGGTGACGTGCGCAAAGCCGGCCTCCCGGGCGAGCTCCGCCACGAGGAGTTCGTGCTCCGGCCGCAGCCAGGAATGCAGCAGCAGGATGGCCACGGAGCTGAGACCCGCCGCGCGCGCGGCGAGCAGCCCGGCGCGGATCTTGGCCGGGTGTGGCGCGCGCAACACCGTGCCATCGGCCAGCACGCGTTCGTCGATCTCGAGCACGCGCTCATGCAGCAGCGGCGGCTTCTCGATGCGCAGCGCGAACAGCTCCGGGCGCTGCTGCGTGCCGATCTCGAGTAGGTCGGCAAAGCCCCTGGTCGTGATGAGCAGCACGCGCTCGCCGCGGCGCTCAAGCAGGGCATTGGTGGCCACGGTGGTGCCGACGCGGACTTCGCGCGGTTCGGTGCACTCGTCACGAAAGTTCAGCCAGGGATCGTGCAGCGCCACGACGGTGGCGTCCTGGCCGCCGGGCTGCTGCGTGAGCAGTTTGGCCACGCGCAGCCGGCCGTCAGGGGCCAGAGCCACGACATCCGTGAAGGTGCCGCCGCGATCCACGCCGAGCCGCACGCCGCCCCGCCCGGCGTCACTGCGGCTGTTGCCGACTTGCCGCCGATCGCCAGGCGTGGCTGCGTCGCTCATGCGCGCTCCGCGTTGGGCTCCTGGAAGACGGCGCGCTCTTCCGGGCGGTCGGACAGGCGCACGGCGGTGAGCGGCCCGCCCCAGACGCAGGCGCTGTCGAGGCACAGCACGTTGTCCGTCAGATGCAGGCCGAGCGCGGCCCAGTGCCCGCAGACAATGACGTGGTCGGCGGCGGCGCGCTGCGGCGCCTCAAACCAAGGCGCGCTGCCGGGCGGCGCCTCTCGCGGCGGGCCCTTGAAGCTCAGCACGAGCTGGCCGCTCTTGCGCACAGCGCGCAGGCGCGTCAGCGCTGCGGC
Source organism: Planctomycetota bacterium (assembly GCA_052387675.1). Classification (GTDB taxonomy): domain Bacteria; phylum Planctomycetota; class B15-G4; order B15-G4; family B15-G4; genus JBQTIY01. Next base: position 34,953 of record JBQTIY010000003.1, read on the forward strand.
CACGGCCGAGGAGCGCGCCGCGCCGCGCAGACTCTCCTTCCAAAGCTTGGGCGTGGGCACTTTGAGATCGGCCGCGGCCTTGTGCCAGCGCGGCCCGGCCAGTTCGGCCTGCAGCGGAGCGGCCCGCTCCACGGCCTGAGCCACGCTCCAATCTGGCGGCAGGCCCGCGTGCACCAGCACATGCGGCCGCATGGGAGCCCGGCCCGAGGCGCTGCCCAGTCCCGACGCGCTGCCCACGTTCGGCGCGACGTGGATCAGCGGCTGTCGCCGCAGCCAGTCGATGAGGGCCGGCCGGTCGGGCGCGGCGAGCACTTCGTCGAGTGTGTCGCCCGGCTTGGGCTCGGCCGCGCCGGCCGCGCAGGCGAGCAAGTGCAGATCATGATTGCCCAGCACGCAGACCAAGCGCTCCCCGAGCGCATCGGCACGCCCGCTGGTGGCCTGATCCAGCGCCCAGCGCAGCACGGCCAGCGAGCGCGGACCGCGGTTCACGAGGTCGCCCACGAGCCACAGCGCATCGCGGGCCGGATCGAAACCGGCCTGTTTCCGAAGCCGCAGCAGCAGCCGCTGGAACGTGCGCTCGCAGCCTTGGATGTCGCCGATTGCGTATGTCACCATCGCCGCTCGCATGCCGCGCCATCGTAGCCCTCGCCGCGCCGCGAACCGCCGCTCGGGCGGCAAGGCGCTTCGGCGCGCCCGCCCCTCGCGCCGGGGCGCAGCCAAACGAGGCTTGGCACGGGACCTCGTGGCGGCCGTGGATCTCGGCAGCAACAGCTTCCACATGATCGTGGCGCGCATGGAGGGGGGCCAGCCGCGCATCGTGGACCGCCTACGCGAGCGCGTCGCCTTGGCCGCCGGCCTCAACGCCAGAAAGCAGCTCACGCCCCTGGCGCAGCGCCGCGCGCTAGCCGCGCTGGGGCCCTTCGGTCAGCGCCTGCGCGACATGCCGCCGGGTGCCGTGCGCGCGGTGGGCACCAATGCCCTGCGTCAGGCGCGCAATGCGCGCGGTTTCCTGGCCCGTGCGCGGCGCGTCCTCGGACATCCCATCGAGGTCATCGCCGGCCGCGAAGAGGCGCGCCTCATCTACCTGGGCGTGGCGCACAGTCTGGCCGACGAGCCGGGCCGTCGCCTGGTGGTAGACATCGGCGGGGGCAGCACCGAGTGCATCTTGGGCGAGCGCTTCGACACCGTCGCCACCGACAGCCTCTACATGGGCTGCGTCGCGCACACTTTGCGTTTTTTCCCCAAGGGCGACGTCACGCGGGCGCGCTTCGAGCAGGCCGAGATCGCGGCGCGCGTCGAACTCGAGCCCATCGAGCGGCATTACCGCGCCCTGGGCTGGGAGCGCTGCGTGGGCTCCTCCGGCACCATTCTCTCGATCGAGTCGGTGCTGCGGAATCTGGGCCTCGCCGAACAGGGCGTGACGCAGAGCGGCCTCAAGCGCCTGCGCAAGGAGCTGCTCGCCACGCGCCGCGCCGACCGCCTCGACCTGCCGGGACTCTCGCCCGAGCGCGTCGGCTTGCTGTCCGGCGGGCTGGCCATCCTTTGCGCGGTCTTCGAGAGCCTGCGCATCGAGCGCATGGAAGTCAGCAGTAGCTCGCTGCGCGAAGGCCTGCTCTATGACCTCGTCGGACGCATCCGTCACGAGGATGCGCGCGAGCGCACGATTCGTCAGCTCACTCAGCGCTACCACGTGGATCTCGAACAGGCCGGACGTGTCGAGCGCACGGCGCTTCAAGCGCTCGAGCAGGTGGCCGAGGCTTGGGAGCTCACCGGCGAGGAACACCGCCAGCGCCTAGCCTGGGCCGCGCGTCTGCACGAGATTGGCCTCTCGATCAGCTACTCCGGACAGCACAAGCACGGCGCCTACATCGTCCAGCACGCCGACATGCCGGGCTTCAGCCAGCCGGAGAAACTCATTCTGGCTGCGCTCGTCGGCGGCCACCGGCGCAAGTTGCCGCTGGAGTCCTTCCGTGAGCTGTCGCGCGCGCAGGCCGAGGACGCGCGCCGGCTCTGCCTGCTGCTGCGGCTGGCGGTGTGTCTCAATCGCAGCCGCAGTCCGCGCGAACTGCCGGCCTTCCGCCTGCGCGCCTCGCGCAACGATCTCACTCTGCGCTTTCCCGGCCGCTGGCTGCGCCAGCAGCCGCTTACGCGCGCGGACCTCGAGGACGAGACGGCCGTGATGCGCGCCGCGGGCGTGCGCCTGCTCATCGGCTAGGCGCTGCGCGGCTGCCACGGGGCTCCGCGCTCTGCGGCGACCCGGGGGTGCTTCGCCGGTCTGTCCTCGCTCTCGCCCTCGCACTTCGGTCGCCGCTGGCAGTGCGCACTTCGACTGCCAATTGCCTTCCCACAATTGCAGCGGTGTGCGACGCGGCGGGGGTCGGTGTGCCGCGAGTTCCGAGCCGACCTCTCGGCCGCCTCGGCCGAGTCGGCGAGGTGTCTGAGCGGCACCGCCGAGCCCCCGCGGCGGGCGCACTGAGCGCTCCGCCACGCGGGCGCACTGAGCGCTCCGCCTAGGCGCCCTTCTTGCGCTTTCGCACAGGCGCCTCGTCAGCAGTGCGGCCGCCGAGGCGGTCGAGCAGCACTTGCTGCGCGGAGCGCGGCTTGTTGGCGCCGGGTGTGTTGCGCGCCCACGAGCCGTCTTCACGCAGGGCCCAGGACTGCACGTTGTCGAGCAAGTAGGTGAGCAGGCCCTCGTCGACGACGCGGTCGCGCAGGCGCTCGTTCTCCAGGGGGAAGGCGGTTTCGACGCGGCGAAAGAAGTTGCGGCTCATCCAGTCGGCGCTGGCGCAGTAGGTCAGCTCGGCGCCATCGGCGTGAAAGCTGAAGATGCGGCTGTGCTCCAGAAAGCGGCCCACGATGGAGCGCACGCGGATGGTGTCGGAGATGCCCGGGACGCCGGGGCGCAGACAGCAGATGCCGCGCACGATGAGGTCGATGGGCACGCCGGCCTGGCTGGCGCGATAGAGCGCACGGATGATGCCCGGCTCGGAGAGCGCGTTCATCTTGGCGCGGATGCCCGAGGTGCGGCCGGCACGCGCTGCGGCTGCTTCGCCCTCAATGAGCTGCACGAGGCGCTGTTCGAGCGTGAAGGGCGATTGCAGCAGCTTGTTGAGCTTGACGACCGTGCCCAGGCCGGTGAGCTGCAAGAAGAGGCGGTGGACGTCCTCGCCCAGCACTTTGTCGGAGGAGAGCAGGCTGAAGTCGGTGTAGGCGCGGCTGGTGCCGAGGTGGTAGTTGCCGGTGCCGAGGTGCACGTAGCGGCGCAGATGGCCCTTCTCACGGCGTACGACCATGAGCAGCTTGGCGTGAGCCTTGTAGCCGACCACGCCGTAGACCACATTGGCGCCGGCCTCTTGCAGCCGCGTGGCCAGCTCGATGTTGCTGGCCTCGTCGAAGCGCGCGCGCAGCTCGATGACGGCCGTGACCTCTTTGCCGGCGCGGGCGGCCTCGATGAGCGCCTCGCCAAGCGGCGAGCGCGGCCCCGTGCGATAGAGCGTCTGCTTGATGGCCAGCACATTCTCGTCGGCCGCGGCCTGGCGCAGTAACTCGACGACCGGCAGAAAGGACTCGAAAGGATGGTGCAGCAGCACGTCGCCGCGGCGCAGCACTGCGAACAAATCCTGCCCGGGCGCCAGGCGCTCCGGCACGCTCGGCACCAGCGGCGGATCTTTGAGGTCGGGCCGGTCCACCGCCTCGTGCAGCGCGGCCAGGCGATGCAGGTTCACCGGGCCTGCGCAGCGATAGAGGTCGGCGGCCTTGAGCTGGGTCTGGCCGAGCAGGTACTGGGCCACTTCGTCGGGACAATCGGACGAAACTTCCAGGCGCACCGCATCGCCGTAGTTGCGCGCGGAGAGTTCGCCCTTCACGGCGGCGAGCAGGTTGTCCACTTCTTCCTCGTCCACCCACAGGTCGCTGTTGCGCGTGACGCGGAACTGGTGGCAGCCCGAGACATTCATGCCCGGGAAGATCTCGGCCACGTGCGCGCGGATGACGCCGGAGAGCAGCACGGTGTCGTGGCGGCCGGTGCTGATCTCGCGCGGCAGAGCGATGAGGCGCGGCAGCGAGCGCGGCACCTGCACGACGGCCAGGCCGCTGCCGCGGCCGAAGGCATCCTGGCCCTCGACCGAGACGATGAAGCTCAGGCTCTTGTTGAGCACGCGCGGGAAAGGATGCGCCGGATCGAGCGCCATGGGCGTGAGCACCGGCGCGATGGCCGTGCGGAAGTGCGCGCGCAGCCAGCGCTGCTGCACGCCGTTCCAGTCTTCCGGCTGCAGCAGGCGCACGCTCTGCTGGGCGAGTTCGGGCAGCAGCACATCGTTGAGCAGCCGGTACTGCTCGTCGACGAGCGCGTGGACGACGGTGCTGAGGCGCTCGAGAACTTCGGCGGGCGTCAGACCGTCGGGGCCGGGCTTGGCCACGCTGTAAGCCACCTGCTGCTTGAGTCCTGAGACGCGAATCTCGAAGAACTCGTCGAGGTTCGTGCTGACGATGCCCAGGAAACGCAGGCGCTCGAGCAGGGGCACGGCCGGGCTGCGCGCTTGGTCGAGCACGCGCTTCTGGAATTCCAGCAACGACAGCTCGCGATTGATGAAGAGCGTCGGTTCGCTGAAGTCCGCGGCTGCGCGGGTCGGGGTCCTTGCCACGCGCCTACCTTCTCACGCCGCGCTCGCGCCTGTCCAACGCCGCCTGCGCATGCGAGAATCGCCTCTTCACAAGACCTTTGCAGGCCGCTCCCCCGGGGGCGGCGCCCGGGAGTCGCCATGACGATCTACTGCCAGAACTGCGGCAAGGACACCACGGCCAAACCGGTGTCCTTCTACGGCAACGTCGTGTGCGGAGAGGCCTGCCGCAAGGACCTCTTCGAGCGCAGCATCGCCCGTGACACGCCGCCCGACGCCGGCTCCACTTGGTTCTGCCCGCACTGCGGCGGCAAGAACCCGCTCGCCGATCCCAAGAAGGACCTGCGCCCCAACTGCGTGAGCTGCGGCAAGGCGCTGGATCCGGCTTCGGCCGCGCCGCCCAAGAAGGGCGGTTGCCTCGCCGTGCTGGCGCTCGTGGCCTTGCCGGCGCTTGGCGCGCTGGTCCTGGGAAGCTAAGGGGAGTGTCAGCGTCCAAGCGCAGGACGAGCTTGCTGGAGATGCGCCCCTCGATGATCACTCTGTCCTCCCTGCTCGCTCTGGGCGTCTTCGTCTCGCTCTTCGGGAATTCCTGCGTCTCCGATCCGCCGCCCAAGCCCAACCCGGCCATTGCCGCAGGGCGGCGCGCAGCGGTCGAGCAGGATGCCGGTTCGGGCGCGCCGCCGACACCGCCCACGACGCCCACTTCGCCGGCCACTGGCCAGGGTCAAAGTCCCAGCCCGGGGCGGGTCACGCCGAGCACTGGCGGCGGGCGCAATGCAGCGGGGCGCAGCGCACGCGCGGGCGGTGCACGCCGCGGCGGCGTCGCGGCCGCAGAGGGCCAGGCCGGCGCGGTCATCTCTGTCACCGGCGGCCCGGCCGATTACGGCGCCCCCCTCGAACCGCCGGCCGGGCGCGTGCTCCATGGCATGGGCCAGTGGCAGTCGGGCAATATCGAGTACCTCGCTGCGCTCGGCGAGACCGCGCTGCAGCCGGCCAGCCAGCTTTCCTTCATTCCGGTGGGGGATTGGCCGCGCGACTGGGACAGCCGGCACAGCACCTTTCGCAAGAGCGTGCTGGCCCTGCGCGACACGGGGCGCCTGCTGCACCTGGACGTGACGCTCTACGGCCTGGATAGCCGCAGCGGCCAGCGTCGCAGCGTGGATGGCGAGATCGCGCGCACGACAGAGTTTGATGCGCGCATCGCCGACATCGCCAAAGTGCTGGTGGAGTCGGGGCAGCCGGTCTTCGTGCGCATCGGCGCGGAGTTCAATGGCGAGTGGAATGGTTACGAGCCCTTCGATTACCCGGCGGCCTACCGGCGCGTGGTCGAGATCTTCCGCCGCGAAGGCGTGACCAAGGCCGCCTTCATCTGGTGCTACGAGCCCTCGGCGCCGGAGGACTTCGGTGATCGCGACCCGCAGCGCGGCTGGCTCTGGTATCCCGGCGACGACGTCGTGGATTGGTTCGGTCTCGATCTCTTCGGCACCGACCAGTTCACCGGCGATCTCGGCCGCGCGGGCAAGCTCGCCCCGGCCGGCCGCAGCGAAGCCTTCCTGCGCATGGCGCAGGAGCACAGCAAGCCGGTGATCATCGCCGAGGCCTCGGCCTCGCGCGTGGAGATTACGGCTTCGCTCGAGGATGGCCGCAAGGACTGGGAGGCGTGGTTCGCGCCCTTCTTCGCCTTTCTCGCAGCGAATCCCGGCGTGAAGGCCTTCCACTACATCAACGTGGATTGGGCCATCGACGGCGGAGACTACGCCGAGGCCGGCTGGCGCGACGCGCGCGTCAATGCCAATGCCGAGATTCTGCGGCGCTGGATCGAAGAGCTGCGCAAGGAGAAGTACTTGCACCTGCCCGACGTGGGCCTGCTGCGCGGTGTCTCTGCAGCGCCTGCGGCCGCAGGCACGCGCTAAACCCGCGCGCACGCGCCAAACCCGCGCGCGCTCGCGCTTCCCTCGGCTTGAGCCTTCCCGCGGCTCGCGCCGGAATGCGGTACTTTGTGCCCGCGTGCGAACCGCCCAGCACATGCCGCACTCCGTGCCCGCTGCGCCTGTAACAACTGTCGCGCCTGCAGTTGTCGTGGCGCTGGTGACGCTCGTCGCACTGGCCGCGCTCGCACCGCGCGGTGCGGCGCAGGATCCGGCCCACTTCGGGCCCGAGGCGCCGGCCTTCGTCGCCAACCAGGTCCTGAACTTCACGCAGAAGCAGCCCAAGCTGGCCTGCCGCCCCGACGGCGAACGCTTTGTCGCCGTCTGGCACTCGGCAGCCTTTCAGCAGGACGTCATCGCGCGCCTCTTCGACGGCGACGGCCTGCCGCTCACCGGCGACATCGTGGTGAACTCCACGCTGAACAGCGGCGTGCAGGACGAGCCGACCGTGGCCATGGACGAGCAGGGCCGCTTCCTCGTGGCCTGGTCCGACCGCGCCGGCTACGACGGTTTTCAGATGGGCGTCTACGCGCGCGCCTTCGACGCGGCCGGCGCGCCCCTCGGCCCCGAGTTTCAGGTGGCCACGCAGTGGCAGCAGTCGCAGTGGGAGCCCTACGCGACGGCGCGGCCCGGCGGCGGCTGGGTCATTGGCTGGACGGGCAATGACAGCGGGCGCACCTACGCGCGCCTCTTCGATCCGAGCGGCGCGCCGCTGACGCCTGAACTGCACGTTGCGGCCGGCACCAATCTGCAGCAGCTCGATCCCGTGCCGTCCGTGGCGCGCGACGGCACGATCTTCTTCGCCTGGATCGACTTCGGCGGCAAGGCCGGGCTCGGCCAAGGCACGAGCATCTTCGGTCGGCTCTTCGACGCGGCCGGCGCGCCGCTCACCGGCGAGTTCCAGGTGAACACCACCAACCCCGGCGAGCAGCGCGAGCCCAAGACCGCCGCCGACGGCCTGTTGCGCTTCGTCGCCGTGTGGGAGGACCGCCAAGGCGATGCGCAGGGCATCGACATCCACGCGCGGCGCTACGCCGCCGACGGCACGCCGCTGGGCCCCGAGTTCCAGGTCAACCTCACCGCCGCTGGCGACCAAGTCTTCCCCGAAGTCTGCGCGGATTGGGTCGGCAATCTGCTCTTCGTCTGGGAGGATCGCTCGCTGGCGGAATCCGAGATTCGCGGCCGGCGCTTCGATGCGCAAGGCCAGCCGCTTGGCAGCGAGTTCCTGGTAAACGCCACGAGCGCCGGAGCGCAGGGCTTCCCCGACATCGCCTGCGACTGGGCGGGCGAAGAGTTCTTCGCGGTCTTCAGCACGCCCGGCGTGGTCACCGACATCGAAGTGCAGCGCCTGCGTTTCTCGCCGCTCACGCCGGACGGTGCGCCGATCGCCGGCGGCTCACTGCCCATCGCCATCGACCTGCCCGGCGGCGCCGGCACTTACCGCATCCTGCTGCTCTCGCTGGGCCAGAGTCCCGGCGTGTCGCTGCCCGACGGCCGCCAACTGCAACTGAACTTCGATGCACTCATGTCCTTTGTGCTGGCCTTCCCCGACGGCGGCGGCTTCTTCTCCGGCTTCACGGGCCTGCTCGATGCCTCCGCGCGCGCCAGCGCCACGCTCGCGCTCCCGGCCAATCCGGCGCTCATCGGCCTGCCGCTGCACATGGCGCTACTCACTCTCGATCTCGCACAGACCGGCCTCGGGCAGCAACTGCGGCATGTGACGGATCCGGTGGGGATGCTCATCGAGTAGTGCCGCTCCCCTGCTCTCCGGACTGCGCCCTGGGTCGAACCGGGGGGTACACAGCAGGGATCCGCTCCCCCCGAGCCTTAAACTTCAGCTCGCGCATGACTTGGCGCACCAGCAAACGGATGCTTCACCTTTTATGAGCTGCGCAAGGCAAGCTGGCCGCTGGGCATGTTAGGGAAGAACCTTGTTCGATTCTTGGATACTGACGTCGAATTGTGTTGTGGCAAATGGCTGGATGCAGTATCCAACCGACTTGGCAGTTGTTAAGGAGTGTGAACAGACACGCCTCGGATAATTCTAATCAGGCTTCGCCACAAGGAGTGTTTCAGAATGAACGTCAACGCAGTTGCCATCGTGCTGTTGTTTGGCTCGGGAGTGTGCGCAGTCGCCGCACCGCAAGAATCGAACACTTTCATTCTTTCGAACACTCGGTCCGCAGCGCCACTGCATGGGACCATGCAAGTCGACGAGTTTGTGATTGAGAAAGACATGTCAGTCACATTCGACGCTGATCTGAGCGTTGTCTCGGTAGGCGTCGTTCGGATTGACGGGACGCTTGTGGCAGCCCAGAGCAGCGCGTTGCCTGGCACTGCAGTAGATGGCTACCGTCTCAGACTGGCCAGTGAGACGATGATTGTGATCAACGGTGTTGTTCGGGGTGCCGATGGCCAAAGTGGGCGACTGCGCGAGGCATTGCTTCCGCTTTGGGGCGATGGCAGCTTTGAAATGGCTGTTGGGGGGGGCGATGTCATTCGGACGCTTGATCGCGTTGCATTGGACAAGCTCGGGCTAACCGACCCCTGGAGCCAGTGTGCGGGTGGGCGAGGCGGATCCGTGGTGCTTGAAGCGCCAATTGTGGTGGTCGACGGCGTTGTCTATGGTGGATGCGGTGGCAACGGAGGGCCTGGCGGGCAAGGGGGAAGCGGTGGTTCGGTATTGATAGTGGGGTGGGCGTTGACTCATGAGGTGGACGCTGACTACGAAATCGTTGGTGGGCAGGCTGGTGATGCAGGCGACGCAGTAGCCGGAATGTTTGGGCGCAGATGCGGATCGGGTGGCCGAGGAGGTGACGCGATCTGCAGTTCGATTGAGTCTGAACCGTGGACTATTGCGTCGCCGCCTACTTGGGATCTAGTCGGCCAGGGGCTACCGGGTCTGGATGCGGTTGGTGGGGCGGGAGGTAAGGGAGCGATTGGTCCACCTATGCCGTCGTTGACGGCGCATGGTGGATCTGTAGGAATCCTAGACCCATCGGCGATCTCTATGCCAGTGAATGGGGGAACTACCGGCTCAACAGGAACTGGAGGCGTTCCGGTGACAGGTGACCTTGGGAATCCTGCGAATGGCGCTACGGGAGCGCATGGCAATTGCATCATCCCGAACGGGGGGAACGGTGGTAATGGCGGCACTGGTGGAAATGCAGTTGGAGGAAATGGTGGCCAAGGTGGTTCGGGAAGCAGCGGTTGTCCCGATGCAAGAGGTGGAAAGGGAGGCGATGGGGGTGATGGTGGCAGAGGCACGGGCGGTCTTGGCGGGTGGGGAGGGCATGGAGGAGTCGGAGCGAGTAATGATTGCCCGGTAGTCTGCTGTGGATACGGTGGAAATGGGGGGGACGGAGGCAATGGTGGATCTGGAACCGGAGGGAATGCAGGGCAGTGCGGCAACGGTGGTGCTGGATGTCCGCCTGGGGGCACTGGCGGAATGGGACGCGTCGGCGCAGGCACCGGTGGAACCGGAGGCACTGGGGGAACTGCTGGGGGCGGTGGGCTCGGCACCGGTACAAACGGTGCAAATGCGACGAACGGGTCCGGGACCAATGGCATAGTTCCCACATCCGCATGCAGTCCGGGTGTGTACTGTCAAGAGTGCCCGTGACTCATCAGGGGCAAGCAGCTCTGCGACTCTTGAAAGTGCGGGTACACATGCCTGGAGTCGGAGCCTAGTAGCGTGCTTCGAATCGAGCGACGATCTCTGGGTGTAGTGCTGATCTTCGTATCTCTTGTTTTCGCTGCCGGAGAGTTCCTCCGTTCTGGTTTGCAGGGCCAGTCGACTAAGCCAATCGAACCGGAATCCGCCCTCCTGGTTTCGGAGGACAGCCAGAATCCTGGGAGTTTCCAGATTCTCGACAATCGTCCGCCGGCAGAAGCGATTGAGGCACTAGTCAGCGAACCACATGGAACTGAGAAGGCTGCGATCAGAGAACACGCCTCAGATGATCAAGAGTTCACGATTGTCGGTAGAACTCGGTGGAGTCGGGGTGCCGGGGAGATCAGCGCCGTTATTGTGAGACCAGTTGCATCGGTCCAGACCGAAGGGCTCAGTGACCTACCCGACTCTCGTGCGAAGGCCGCTCTCACCTCGGGTTCAACCGAACCTGACTCGGATGGTCGCTTTTCGATTTCTGGAGTTCGCAGGGGGCAGTACGAACTGGTCGGTCGGTTGAGTTCCGAACACACTGAGCTGCTGAGAGGGAATGTCAGGCTCGACACGATCAGTACAGTTGACGTTGGAACGATTCACGTGGCGCCTCACTACAGAGTGAGTGGCAAGGCACGCGTGGCTTCAGGAATCATGAACTCTTTCGCGAGGGTCTACCTCTTGCCGGTCTCCGTGACGGAGGAATCAGTCTCGTCGAAGTGTCTTCAGGCGACCTGGTCCTGCCGCACAGACCCTGATGGGGCCTTTGTGATCGACGGAGTCCGCGAAGGTCGTTACCGCTGCATCAGCGTCGCCGAAGGGCACTGGTTGGCCGACTATGAAGTCGATGTGGTGCAGGACGTTGAACTCGACGTTCTCCACAGGCCTCAAGGCAGCATGCTGCTGACAGTCGTGGCAGAGGAGTCTGGTGTTCCGGTCGAAGCTGTGACACTGAGTATTGAACAGCAGGAGTTTGTCCTGGGCGGACACCGGCTTCCGAAACTAGCTGATGTGCCGTCGTTAAGCGTTACAGCTCGCCCGGGTCATTATGTCGTGTCGAGGATCTCTACGCCCCTCCTGAGCGCCAAGCTCCTGGCGCCTGGACGTCGACCGACAATGCTGTCGATGGCGGGTGCGCAGCCTGGAGAGGCGGTCGAACGTACAGTCGTCATGCCGAGGCAGTGTGCCGCGCGCTTCTCAGTCGTGGATGAGCAGGGCGCAGCGAGGCCAGGAGTCTCACTTGGCTTTGTGGAATCAGGTGCAGTTATGCGTCGCGAGTTGCTGCTCGCATGTGATGCAAAGGGACAGCTTGAGACTCTGAGCATTTTCGCGGGTCAGTGGGAAGTCACGGTCTACGAGGAGGGTGTGCCTCGGCACGTGTACTCGGTTGCCGTCGACAGTGGATGTGCCGAAGCTCCCGTCGTCTTGCTACTCACGACTATGGGAGGTCTGAGACTTGTCTCTTCGGAAGGCAGCGGAGTCGGTTCGAAGCAGCATGGATGGGCCCTTCAACTTGATGAGGATCACCGACGACATGCGATCGCCAACAGTGCCCGAGTGCAGGATCGATCCGCTGAACCCGCAGCCTTAAAGTCTGGCCTCACTGACCGTCTGGGTGGACTCCGCCTCCTCGACCTGCACCCTGGTCGCTACCGTCTCGCAATCTCGCCGTGGGACGAGGCCGCGGCCCAGGTTCTCCTTGCAACAGCAGGCGTAGGGACAGAGTCGAGCCTGGGACTTGTCAGGGACGTGGAGATTCGTCCTGGAGTCGAGAGCGAGATTTCCTACGAACTTTGGCCTGAATCAAGGCTTTATGGTGTTGCCACGAGCAGCCACCCTGTCACGGTCTTTCTTACCCAGGCCGAGACTTCAGCACCCACGAGCGCGGGTCGCCCGCTGATCCTGGCTCGCCAATCCGTCGCGGCGGACGGAGGCTACGAGTTCCTTGGAGTCGCCAGCGGTAGCTATGTGGTCTTTTTCCAGCAGGCTGGAGTGCCTTGCTCGGTGGCACGAAGGGTGCTGATCAGACCAAGTCGCGACGAGCGGATTGATGTCACGCTGTCTTCAGCGGTCGTTCGTGGGCAAGTGTTGGAGCAGTCGACCAGGAATGTCTGTGGCGGCGTAGTCTTGGAGACATTGCCGGCAGCCGCGGGTGTCGATGAGGTCCAACCACCTCTTTCTGATACCGAGTCGTCGCCCTCGACTGCCCAGACGCATTCCTTGAGCAACACGACGACCTCCGGCGCTGACGGCCGATTCGAAATCTATGGGCTTGAAGTCGGAACCTACCTTCTGCGTACCGTCGGTGGCGAAGTCTCGGGGCATGCGTACTTCAGCGTTCCAGCCGCGGGTCTGCCAAGCGCCGCCGACGTTCTCGTCGAAATCACCGCCGGCGGACACCTCTGGGGTCATGTCTCGATCGACGAAGGCGTGAACACCGACGACCTCTCCGTCTTCTTGATCGTTGAGGGTAACCAGATGGATGTCGCTGGAATCAGAGAAGGACGGTATGAATTTCGCGGCCTCAAGCCCGGTAACTACGGAGTGCGGGTGATCAACCTCCGAACCGCGCAAATGGGGACGGAGGCGAGTGGAGTTGTGAGAGCGGGCGACACGACGCGCGTCGACTTGTAGGCCCTCAGAGCGCGTACGGCCTTTGCCCAACTGCAGCGGTGGTGCGACGCGGCGGGGGGCGGTGTGCCGCGAGTTCCGAGCCGACCTCTCGGCCGCCTCGGCCGAGTCGGCGAGGTGTCTGAGCGGCACCGCCGAGCCCCCGACCCGGGCGCACTAAGCGCCCATCCGCGGGCGCACTTTGCGCTCAGCCGATCGCGACGGGCTGCGATCCGATCGGGTAGTACACGAAGCCCAGCTTCGTCAGCTCGGCCTTGGGGAAGATGTTGCGGCCGTCGAAGATCACCGGCTGCTTGAGGCGCTCCTTGATGAGCGCGAAGTCCGGGTTGCGGAACTCAGGCCACTCGGTGACGACGAGCAGGGCGTCGGCGGTTTCGAGTGCGTCATAGGGGTGCTGGTAGTAGGTGACCGTATCGCCGAAGTGCTTGCGTGCTTCGTGCAGCGCTTCGGGGTCGGTCACGCGCACCTTGGCGCCGGCCTTGAGCAGGCTGTTCACGATGTAGATGGCGGGCGCTTCGCGCATGTCATCGGTGCGCGGCTTGAAGGCCAGGCCCCAGATGGCGAAGGTCTTGCCGGCCAGTTCGCCGTGGAAGTGCTGCTTGACCTTCTCGAAGAGCACGAACTTCTGCTTGGCGTTCACGGCCTCGACGGCCTTGAGGATCTGGAAGTCGTAGCCGTGCTCCTGGGCCGTCTTGACGATGGCCTGGACGTCCTTGGGGAAGCAGGAGCCGCCGTAGCCGCAGCCGGCGTAGAGGAAGGGGTAGCCGATGCGCGAGTCGCTGCCGATGCCGGTGCGCACCTTGCTCACGTCGGCGCCCACGCGCTCGCAGATATTGGCGATCTCGTTCATGAACGAGATGCGCGTGGCGAGCATGGCATTGGCCGCGTATTTGGTCAGCTCCGCGGAGGGGACATCCATGTGGATGATCTTGTTCGCGTTGTCGCGCACGAAGGGCGCATAGATGTTGGTCATGACCTCGGCCGCGCGCGGGTCATCGCTGCCGATGACGACGCGGTCGGGCTTCATGAAGTCATCGATCGCCGCGCCCTCCTTGAGGAACTCGGGATTGCTGACGACGGTCATCTTGTGCTTGGTCTCGGCCTGCGCGGCGGCGCGCACGCGCGCGGCCGTGCCGACCGGGACGGTGGACTTGTCCACGATGACCTTGGGGCCGTTGGCGGACTTGCCGATGGCCTTGGCCACGGCCAGCACGTACTTGAGGTCGGCGCTGCCGTCTTCGCCGGGCGGCGTGCCCACGGCGATGAAGACCACGTCGCTGGCCTTGACGGCTTCATCAGTGTTCGTGGTGAAGGAGAGGCGCTCCTCGGCGACGTTGTGCTTGACCATCTCCTCGAGGCCCGGCTCATAGATCGGGATCTTGCCGGCGCGCAGGTTGTTGACCTTGGTCTCGTCGATGTCCACGCAGATGACGTGGTTGCCGCTCTCCGCGAAGCAGGTGCCGGCGACGAGTCCGACGTAGCCGGTGCCGATGACGGCGATGCGCATGGTGGTGGATCCTTGGAGACGAGAGCGAAATGAGAGAGGAGAGCGCGACGCGCTGCCCTGGACGGGGCTGTATCGAGTCCGGGCTTGCGCGGCCTTGAAAAAAAGGCTGCGCAAGGTACCCCTTGCCAAGGCCGACGGTCAACCGCGGGATGTGGGGGCAAGTGTCGCCCGGCAAGCGACTTGCAGGCCGGCCGCCAAGCCCCGACGATGGCTGCCCCACAGAAGGCCTTGGGCGGGCGATTGGCTCAGCGGTTAGAGCACCTGCCTTACACGCAGGGGGTCGAAGGTTCGAATCCTTCATCGCCCACCACTTCTGCCAACGCCCCCTGGTTCACGTAGGAAGGCCGCATGAAGTCCCTCATCGCCTGGCCCCTCTTGCTGCTCGCCGTGGCCGCGCCTGGGGACGACTTGCCGACGCGGGCGCAGCGGCTGGCCGACGGCGGGCAGCCGCTGGCCGCTTGGCAACTCCTGGCCGATGCCATCGCCAAGCCGTGGCCGGCCGCGAACGACGAGAGCGGCGGGGCCGACGAGAGTGCGGCCTGGCAAGCCGCTCAAGCGGAAATCGCCGCACTGCAGTTTCAAGCGCTGACCGAGACACTCGATGCGGCGCCCGAGGCGCTCGCGCTGCTCGAAGCCTCCGCCACTCTGCTTGCGGACTGGCCACCGGCCGCAGCTTTTCGGCTGGGCTCGGTGCGCGCCGGCGCGCTGCGCGCTGCGGGCCGCTTCGACGAGGCGCGCGCTGTCTACGCCGAACTGGGCGCCTGCCGCGACGTGCTGGTGATGGGGCCCTTCGATAACGAGCGCGGCTCCGGCCTGCACTCCGCGTATCCGCCGGAAGTGTCCATCGATCTCGAGGCGGCCGTGCCCGGCAAGGAGCGGCCGGTGCGCTGGCGGAAGCATCCCTGCCCCGAGCGCGGCCCCTCGCGGCTCATCTTGGACGGCATGCTGCGCCCCGATGAGCAGGCGGTGGCCTACCTGGCCACGGCGCTGCGCAGCGAGCGCGGCGCGGCTGGTGAGAGCGGCGCGCCTGGCGAGCGTGACGTCGTGCTGCGCCTGGGCAGCAGCGGCGCCTTCAAGGTCTTCCTCAACGGGCGCGAGCTCCTCGCGCGGGATGTCGAGCGGCCGCATCGGGCCGACCAAGACCGAGTCGTACTGCGCCTGATTCCCGGCTGGAACCAGCTCCTGGTGAAGTCCTGCGTCGAGACGGGCAATTGGAGCCTGGAACTGCGCCTCACCGAGCTGGATGGCCGGCCGGCCACGGATCTCGTCGTGGATTCCGCGCAGGTCCGAACGCCGGAGCCGAGTGAGACGACAGCGAGTGGTGCGCCGGCCGCGCTGGGCGCGCCGGCTCCCGAGGCGCGCGAGATTCTCACCAAGCTCATCGAGACGCGCTCCGCACGGGGCGACACGGCAGGCGCCGCCGACGCTGCTCGGCTGCTCGCTCTCTACCACCTCAGCGTGCATCCCGATGACCGCGTGACCCGCAGCGCGCGCAGCGCCGCCGAGCGTGCCTTGCAACTGCAGCCCGATAACGTCGACGCGCTTTACCTGCTGGCGCGCAGCAATGAGCCGGAGGGCGCCAGCCGCGAGGAGATGGAAGTCAATCGGCGTCTACAGGCGCTGCAGGACGTGTTGCAGCGCGACCCCCAGCACGTGGGAGCGCTGCTCGATCTGGCCAGCTTCTCGATGCGCGAGAGTCCGCAGCCGGCGCGCGCGGATCAGCTCAGCAGTCGGGCGCTGGCGCAGGTGCCCGACTCTTGGCGCGCGCTCATGCTGCGAGCCAGTTTTCTTTCCGGGCGTGGCCGTAGCGCCGAGCAGGAGGCGCTGCAGGAACGCGCCCTGGCGAGTCCCGAAGCCGAACTGCGCCAGGAGGCCCTGCGGCTGAAGGCCGAACGCCTGCTGCGCCAAGGCCGGCCGGCGGAAGCCGAGGCGCTGCTGCGCCGGGCGGTGACTCGCGCCGCGCAGGATCCCGACACCGCCGGCGCGCTCATGAACTTGCTCTTCGAGCGCGAGCGGCCGCTGGAGGCGCTCGAGGTGGCGCGGCAGCTTCAGCGTGCCGTGCCCTTCGCCATCGGACCGCTGCGGCAGGTCGCCGAGCGGCTGGCCTTCGCGGGCCTGGCCGCCGAGGCGCGCGGCTTGCTCGACGAGCTCCTCGTGATCAGTCCCGAGGACGACCGCACCTTGCTCGTGGCGGCCACGCTGCACGAGCGCGTCGGCGAGGTCGACGCGGCCCAGAGCGTGCTCGCCGAGGTCGTGCGCCTGGATCCCGGCAACACAAATGCGCGCCGGCACCGCGAGATCCTGGCGGCCGACGGTGAACGCGAGCGCTTCGAGGACCCCTGGCGGCGCGACGCCGTGGCACTGGCGGGCGGTACGGCGCCAGCCTCCGACGAGGGCGAGCCGATCGAAGTGCTCGAGCGCACGACCGTCTGGCGCGTGAACCCGGACGGCACCGAACACGTATACGAGCACCTCGTGCTGCGCGTCCTGAACCAGGGCGGCGTGCGCCAGCTCGACACGATCAGCCTGCCCACGGGCGAAGGCCGTCCGCACATTCACACGGTCCGAGTCATCCGGCCGGACGGCAGCTTCACGCGCGCGCCCTCGAGCGGCGGCCGCTCGTACTTCGATCTGCCGGCGCTGCGCCCCGGCGATCTCGTGGATCTGGAGTATCGCGTCGATCAGCGCGAGGCCGATGTCTTCGGCGAGTACTTCGGGCTGCGGCACAACTTCTACGCGGATCTCTTCGACGGCTGGCTGCCCACGCGCCACGCAGAGCTGGTGGTCGTGGTGCCCGCGGATCTGCCCTTGCACGCCGTGGAGCGCAACGGCGCTGGCCTCGAGCGCAGCGAGCGAACCGATGAGAGCGGACTGCGCGTGCTGAGCTGGGTGGCGCGCGATCTGCCGCGTCCGCCCGTGGAGAGCCGCATGCCGGGCCGCACCGAACTGGCCCCGGTGGTGGATCTGACCACTTTCCGCGACTGGGACGCCTTCGCGCGCTGGTGGTGGAGCTTCATCCAGAAGGAGTTTGTGACCACGCCGGCAATGCGCGAGAAGGTGGCTGAGCTCACGGCCGGCCTGGAGAGCGAAGAAGATCGCGTGGAGGCCATCGCCCGCTTTGTCGGCCAGGACATCCGCTACAACTCCTGGCCCTTTGGCACGCACGGCTACGAGCCCTTCTCTGCGGCCACAATCTTCGAGCGCCGTTTCGGCGACTGCAAAGACAAGTCCATCCTGCTGCGCCAGCTCCTCGCCGAGATCGGCGTGGAGGCCGTGCCCGTGCTCATCCAGGCTGAGTGGGAGCGCGCCGACGAGCCGCTCGAGGCGGCCATGGTGGGGCACTTCAATCACTGCATCGCCTACGTGACGCCCACGGCAGACCGGCCGGGTTACTACCTCGATGCCACCGCCGACCGGAACCCGGTCGAGTACTTGCGCGCCGACGATCAGGGCGCGCGCGTGCTGCACGTCACGCCGCAGGGGGGCGAGCTGCACGACATTCCCTATGCCCCGCCCGAGGAGAATGCGCTGCGGCGCCACTACACCGTGCGCCTCACGCCACAGGGCGACGGCGAGGTGACCCTCTCCGATCGCAGCAATGGGCACTTCGCCGTCATGCTGCGCTCGCGTTACGGCGGCGAGTCGGGCGATGCGCGCAAGAGCCTGGCGCGCGAGCTGTCGGGCGCCTTCGGAGCAGTGGACGTGCTGGCGCTGCATCTCTCCGATCTGGAAGACATCGGCGAGCCGTCGCGACTCGACGTGACCTTCCTCGCCAAGGGGCTGTGGACGGCCGAGGGCGGGCTGCGCACGCTGCGGCCGGGCTTCGACGAGCTGGGTCTGGAGGGTGTCGCGGCCGAGCCGGAGGGACAGCGCCGTTTTGATCTCGTGCTCGACCGGCCCTTTCTCCAGGAAACGAACGTGCATTGGATTCTGCCGGCGGGCAGTCGGCCGGCGGCGCTGCCGCGCGATGTCCTCATCGAAGGGCCGGGCTTGCTGCGTTACAGCCAGACGGTGCGGGCCGTGGACGACGGCCTGGAAGTGCTGCGCCGATTCGAACTGCTCACGCGGCGCGTGCAGGTAGCCGAGTACGGCAACTTCCGCCGGCTGCTGCGCGAGGTCGAGCTGGCTGAAGAGCGTTCGATCGCCATCGAGCCGCCGTCGACGGAGCGCGAGCGATGAGCACCGGCCTCGTGCGGTCACTCGGTCTCACGCTGACTCTCACGCTCTTGTTCAGCCCCGGCGCGGCGGCTCAGGATCCCGCCTGGGAAGACTATGCGCGGCGGCTGGTCGATTCGCCGCTGGAGGCCACCGGCGATCGCGATCTGCTGGCCGCCGACTGGCTCGCCCTGCTGCGCGAACAGCCGCAGCATCCGCTGGCCGAGGCCACGCTGCGACGCCTCGCTTCGGTGCTCGACGAGCTGGACGATCCGCGGGCCGCGGGCGAGGCCCTGCTCGCGCTCTCCTTCCCCGAGAGCACGCCGCTGACTCCGCTGGCCGCGCAGCGCCTGCTGCGGCTGCAGGCCCTGTGCCGGACGGTGTGGTCGCCCGCCGAAGACCTCGGCGCCGATCTTTTCCCCGCGTACTTGCGGCAGTTCCTCGTGCTCGGGCCGCTCGGGCCGGTGGCGCATCCGCTCGGGCATCGCGAGGCGCGCAGCCAGTTCGCGGATCCGGGCTTCGAGCGTGCCCACGCCAGCGGACTTCCGGCCACGCTCTCGCGCCTGTATGGCGAAGAGCTGAGCTGGGCGCCGCTCGAGCGCTCGCGGCTCTCACCTTTCGTGACGCCCAGCGATCTGTGGGCGCGCGCCCGCGGACAGGTGCTGCTCGCGGCGCCCTTCGATGCGCCGGGCGGCGGCCCAGCCTGGCTGGAGATCGAGTCGCGCGGCGGCGGCCGGGCCGGACCGGGCCGACTGCCCTTCCAGTGGTCCCTCAACGGCGCCGAGCCGCAGCTCGTGGAGAGTTACGCGGAGGAGGCCAGTGCCGTGCGCCGCGTGCCCGTCGTCCTGCGCGCCGGCCGCAACCTGCTCGTGCTGCAGCTTGCTCTCGGCAATGCCGGCTTTGCCTTGCGGCTGCTCGCGCCGGATGGGCGGCCGTTCCCAGGCCTGGTCTCGGCAGCCGCGGGCACTGAGCAGGCGCAGATGGGCGCCGAGGTGGACGCCTCACCGCCGCAGTCTTTGCCGCAGGACGCGGAGAGCGCGCTGCTTGCGCTGCCTGCGCGTGGCCCCGACACGGAGGCGCTCCTCGGCCTGCTGCTCTGTCAGGACGGCCGCCCCTTCGCTGGACTCGCGCACTTGCGTGCGGCCGCGGAGTCAGCGCCCGAGCGCACGGGACTCGTGGCCCTGCTGGCCCGCCAAACCCTGGTCGCGCCGGATCTGCCCGAGGTTTGGCAGCGCAATCGCGTGCGCGAACTGGCCGAGAGCGTGCTGGCGCGCGAGCCGCTCCGGCTGGATATGGCCCTGCATCACGCCGAAGTCCTGGCCCGCGAGGATCGCGAAGAGGAAGCCATTGCGCTGTTGCTCGAACTGAACGCTGCGCATCCGCGCCAGATGCGCTCACGCTTGCTGCTGCAGCGCGTCTACGGGCAGATTGGCCTGGAGGTGCTGGCCGAAGAGCAGCTCTTCGCAGCGCAGGCCGTGGCGCCGCGCTCGCCGGACGTGCTCTCGCGCCTGGCTCAACTGCACAGCAGTGAGGGTCAGCGCAGCCTCGGCGCGGAGTTTTCGCTGCAAGCGCTGCGCCAGCGCGGCGCGCGAGCCTCGGGGCTGGCCCAGGTCGCGCGCAGTTTCGCGGCACTTGGGCAAGCAGCGCGGGCCGAGGAACTGCTGCGCGAGGCTCTGCTGCGCGGCGAGGAGGCCGCCTTGCACGCCGAGCTGGCGGAGTTCCTGGACGACACGGGACGACTCGCGGAGGCGGAGGCCGAGTGGGCGCTGGCTGAGGCGCGCTCTTGGGACGATGCCCGTGCGCCTCTGCGGCGCGCCGAGCTGGCCCTGCGGCGTGCGGGTCAGGGTGACCCGGCGGCGGAGGCCCTGCGCCAGAGTGCGCGCGATTTCCTGGCCGAGGCCTTGCGCCGCGAGCCGAGCCAGCGCGCAGCACGCGAGCGCTGGCAGTCGCTCTACGGCCACGAGCCGACGGAAGAACTCTTCGCGCAGCAGCGCGTGGACTTCGCGCCGCTCGTCCGGGCCGCCGTGGCCAGGCCGCCCTCCGGCGACTCCATCGTGAAGCTCCTCGACCACGCCGTCGTGCAGGTCTTCGCCGACGGCGCCATGGAGACGCTCACGCAGGATCTCTACTACGCCAGCGATCTGGCCGGTTGCGAGCAGCTCGGCAGCCAAGCGCTCGCCGGCGATGTGCTGCGCGTCGCCACGCTCAAGGCCGATGGCCGCGTCTTCGAGCCGGTGCCGGTGAATGGCGAGTACGTCATGCCGCAACTGCAGCCCGGCGACTTTGTCGTGACCGAGACGCGCCGGCTGGAGTCGGCGCCGGCCGACGGCATCGTGCGCACCGGGCCCTGGTTCTTCGCCTCCACCGAAATGCCCTTTCAGCGCAGCAGCTACGTGCTCTGCCATCCGGAGTCACTGCCGCTGCGCCTGGAGCGCCGCGGGCCGGTGGACCGCTACGAAGTGGGGCAGCGCGCAGGCGGCTGGATCGTGCACAGCCTGCTGGCCGAGGGGCGCGCGCGAGTGCTGGTGGAGCCGCACGCGCCGCCGAGCAACTGGTTTCTGCCGTGGGTCGAGTTCGGCCAGGACGCCGACGAGAGTGCGCTCATCGCGAATTTGTGGCTGCAGACGGTGGACCCCACGCGCGTGACGCCGGAAGTGCGCGCTGCGGCAGCGACGGCCTTGGCCAGTCTCGAGCCGAGCCAGCGCAGCAGCGACCTGGCGACTGCGCGCGTGCTCTACGACTTCACGCAGGCGGCCATCGACATTCCGGGCGGCCAGTCCGCCACGCAGGCCCTGCTGGCCCGCGAGGGCCAGGCCACGTGGCTCTTTGCGGCGCTGCTGGCGGCCGCCGACGTGCCTTACGAACTCATCTGGTCGCGCGGCGTCAGTCCGGCCGCCGACAGTGAGTTGCCGCCGCCCTTCGTGGAAGGCGGCTTCTTCAGCCGCCGGCTGCTCATCGAAGTTCAGCCGCGCGACGCGCAAGCCGTCTTCTGTGAGCCGGATCGCCGCACGCTGCCCTTCGGCCAGCTCCTCGGCGAAGCCTCGGGCGCGCTGTCCTTGGCGGTGCCTTCGGGCCGCCGCTGTGAACTGCCGCGCGTGCCGCTGGCCCAGCAGCCCACCTGGCACTTCAACGTGGAACTGGCCCTCGCCGAGAACGGCTCGGCCCAGGCGAAGGCCTCGGCGCGGCCCGCGCCGGGCCTCGGCTTTGTGCTGGAGGAGCAGGTGCGCGAGATCCCCGTGGAGTACCGCCGGAGCTGGATCACGGAGATGGCGGCCGGCACGGTCCCCGGCATGGATGTCGAGCGCTTCGAAGTGGCCGGGCTGGCGCAGGATGCCGAGCCGCTCTCCTTGCACTTCGCAGGGCCCGTGGCGAGCCTGCTGGATCAGGACGGGCAGTTGAGTTCGTGTCGGCTGCCCTTTCCGCCGCTGGATCTCAGCGCGAGCCTAGCCGGCGGCGAAGGCGTGCGGCGCCTGCCCTACTTCCATGAGGATGCCGTGGTGCAGTCTTTCGTGGCGCGCCTGACGCTGCCCGATAGCCTGCAGTTCGAGGAACTGCCGGCCGGCCTTGAGCTCTCGCTGGCGGGAGGTTCCTATGCACTCCGCTTTGAGCGGCTGGGCGAGCGCGAACTCGTCATCGAACGGCGCATCGAGCTGCCGCCTTTTGCGCTGAGCGCGGCGGAACACGCGAGCGTGACGGCCTTTTGCGCCCGCATCGACGAGGCCGAGCGCGCGCGCCTGCGCTTCCGCTCTCGTTGACCCGGGCCGGGCCCACCGATACGCTCCTCTCCATGTTGCACAGCGTGAACTTTCGCAAAGAAGATGTGTGCGTCAACGTGCCCGCCGGCGCTAACTTGCGCCAGGCCTGCCTCGACTCCGGCATCGATCCCTATCCGGTGCTCGGAGGCCTGCTCTCCTGCCGCGGCAAGGGCTTCTGCGGCACCTGCTTGGTGGGCGTGAGCGACACGGCCGCGCTCTCGCCGCCCAGCGCGCGCGAGGCCAAGTACCTGCGCAAGCATCCCACGGGAGCGGTGGGCGCGGCTCTGCCGGAGGGCGTGCAGGGCTACCGGCTTTCGTGCCAAGCGCTGGTGCAGGGTGATCTCACCGTGACCACGGATCCCGACACCGGGCCCGCCTGGCGCAGCCATCCTTTCTACTCCGGGCGCCCGGCCCATTCCTGGGAGCAAGCCTCATGACCCTGCCACTCTGGACCGTCGGTGCGCTCGGCGCCGCACTGCTGCTGCCCGCCTGTGGCTCGGCGGCAAAGTCCGATGCGCAGGCGCGCGCGGCGGCTGCCGACTCGGTCGGCGGCGATTGCCCGGCAGATTCTCCGGCGCTGCGCGAGGCGCTCGGCGGATCGACGCAGACCGCGCCCGTGGGCCTGGAACTGCCGGGCGAAGTCCATCTGCGCAACTTGCGTCAACTCAGTTTCGGCGGGCAGAACGCCGAGGCCTACTGGTCATGGGACGGACGCGACCTCATCTTGCAAGTGACCGACGAGCAGAACGAATGCGACCAGATCCACGTGCTCGACGTGGCCAGCGGCCGGCGCCAGCGCATCACCAGCGGCGGGCGTACGACCTGCGCCTTCTTCATGCCGGGTGACCAGCGCGTGCTCTTCGCCTCCACGCATGAGGCCGCCGCCGGCTGCCCGGCCGAGCCCGATCGCAGCCAGGGCTATGTCTGGCCGCTCTTCGAGTACGACATTTACACCGCGAACCGCGACGGCAGCGGGCTGCGCAACGTCACGGCCCACCCCGGCTACGACGCCGAGGCCACGGTGGCTCCGGACGGCACGATCGTCTTCACGTCCACGCGCAGCGGCGACCTCGAGCTGTGGACCATGAATCCCGACGGCGGCGAGCTGCGGCAGATCACGCACACACCCGGCTACGACGGCGGCGCGGTCTTCAGTCCCGACGGGCGGCGCCTCGCTTGGCGTGCGAGCCGGCCGGCCACGCCCGCCGCGCTGGAGGAGGATCGCGCGCTCTTGGCCCGCGGCCTCGTGCGGCCCTCCCAGCTCGAACTCTGGGTGGCCAATGTGGATGGCAGCCAGGCCACGCAACTCACCAACAACGGCAAGGCCAACTTCGCTCCCTGCTTCACGCCTGACGGCGAGGCCCTGATCTTCGCCAGCAACATGGCCGATCCCAAGGGCCGGGCCTTCGAACTGTGGCTGGTGCGGCTGGACGGCGGCGGGCTCGAGCGTGTCACGCATGACCCCTCCGGCTTCAACGGCTTCCCGATGTTTTCCCGGGACGGGCGGCGGCTGGCGATCTCCAGCAACCGCAACGGCAGCGTGCCGCACGAGACGAACGTCTTCGTGGCCGACTGGGTGCCCTAACGGCGTAAGCGTAAGATGACCGCCGCATGAAGGATGTCGCGGCGATCATCATGGGCGGCGGTCAGGGGACGCGCCTCTTCCCGCTCACGCGTGACCGGGCCAAGCCCGCCGTGCCGGTGGCCGGCCGCGTGCGGCTCATCGACATTCCGCTTTCCAACTGCATCAACTCCGGCATCACCCGGATGTTCGTGCTGACGCAGTTCAACTCGGCCTCACTCAACCGGCACATCGCGCGCACCTACAACTTCGGCAATCTGCGCAACGACGGCGTGGAGATCATTGCCGCGGAGCTG
Organism: Planctomycetota bacterium; assembly: GCA_052387675.1. Classification (GTDB taxonomy): domain Bacteria; phylum Planctomycetota; class B15-G4; order B15-G4; family B15-G4; genus JBQTIY01. The sequence goes on from JBQTIY010000003.1 coordinate 59,090, forward strand.
ACCGCCGAGAATCGCACCTGGTTCCAGGGCACGGCCGACGCGGTGCGGCGCAGCCTGCGCCATGTGCTCGACCGGCGCACGCGCCTGGTGCTCATTCTGGCCGGCGACCACCTCTACCGCATGAACTACCAGGCCTTCGTGCAGCGCCACGAAGAGAGCCACGCCGACATCACCATTGCGGTGTGCCCGCAGGCGGAAGAGGCCGCCTCGGCCTTCGGGCTTCTGCATGCCGACGAGCGCGGCTTCGTGACGCGCTTCGCCGAGAAGCCCACGGGCGAGGCGCTGCGCGCCATGCGCGTGGACCCGGCCATGCGCATCGGGAGCGGGCCGGCGCCGGGCGCTCCGTACCTGGCCTCGATGGGCATCTACGTCTTTTCGCCGCGCGTGCTGACCGAGATCCTGGCGGCCTATCCCGACGCCAACGACTTCGGCAAGGAGATCATCCCCGCGGCGCTGTCGCGCTACCGCGTCGCCGTGCACTTCTTCCAGGGCTACTGGGAGGACATCGGCACCATCGCTTCCTTCTATCGGGCTAATCTCGCACTCGCCAAAGAAGGCCAGTTCGCGCTCTACGATCCCGACTTCCCGCTCTACACGCGACCGCGTTACCTCTCGCCGACGCGCATGGTGGAGGCGCAGATCGAGCACTCGCTGGTGGCCGAGGGCAGCGTCATCGGGCGCGCGCGTGTGCGAGGTTCGGTGGTGGGCATCCGCGCGCGTATCGATGACGGCGTGGAGCTGGACGGCGCGCTCGTGATGGGGGGCGACCGCTACGAGACCGAGACCGAGCGCGAGGCCAGCCTGGCGCGCGGCCTGCCGCCGCTGGGCATCGGTGCGAACACCCTCGTGCGCCGCGCCATCCTGGACAAGGACGTGCGCATCGGGCGCAACGTGCGCATCGTCAACGAGCGCGGCCTCACGCATCACGACGGCGACAATTACTACGTGCGCGACGGCATCGTCATCGTGCCCAAGCTGGCCGTGGTGCCCGATAACACCGTGATCTAGTGCCCACTCTTGTGGAGGAGTTCCCCATGTCCGAGTCCAACGACCGTCCGTCCGCTTCTGGATCACGCCGCGCTGCGCCCGGTCTGGCGCTGCTGATCTGCGTCGGCCTGCTTCTGCTCACCGCCGGCGGCTGTGTCTTCAGTTACGGCGGCAGCAGCCACAACGGCTTCAACGTCTCCGAAGATGGACGCGGCCTGAATGTCGACGGTGTCCTGCTGCAGCACCAGCGCTGGGTGGACGTCGGCGACGACGTGGCGGGCAGCGGTGCGATCTCGCTGGCCAGCGCCACCGGCCCGATCACGATTGAGGGACAGGAGAGCGGCCCGGTGGCTCTGCAGGCCCTCGTCTACAGCGAGTTTGAGGGTGAGGGCACGGTCGTGCGCGATGGCGAGCACCTGCGGGCCGAGAGCGCGCGCGGCAAGGTCTACATCAACAGTTGGCGCGGCACGCTGCCGCATGGGCGCGATCTCACGCTGTCCTCCGGCACGGGCAAGATCGAGCTGAAGCAGTACACGGGTGGCGGCCTCGAAGTGGAGACGGGCACGAGCGACCTGCGTCTCACCGAAGTGAACGCCACGAGCCTCGACGCCGAGAGCGGCACGGGCGACTTGCTCTGGAAGAACGTCAGCACGCCGCGCCTTGAAATCGAGACCGGCACGGGCAGCCTGAGCCTGGACGGCGGCAAGATCGGCCGCCTCGAGTTCGACACCGGCACAGGCGAGATCGCGCTGGGTAGCGTGGAGTGCGAGGCCATTGTCGGGAACTCCGGCACGGGGACTTTCAAACTCACCGACTGCAAGGTCGGCTCGCTCAAGTTCAATTCTGGCACCGGGGATCTGGCCCTGCGCGGCGGTACCTGCAACGAACTCAAGTTCGATTCCGGCACGGGTGACATCTCGCTTACCGGTGGCGTGCAAGTCACGGGCCGCTAGGCGAGACGCTCCGCGGCTGCCACGGGGCCTGCTCCGGCCGTCTGTCCTCGCGCTCGCCCCAGCACGACTCCTGCGATCGACCGATCACACTGGCGAGGCGCTGTGGAGGCCGGCCCCGCGCCGGGCAGTCCGCAGGACTGCCCTCGACGGGTTTGCGTCGGGCTTCGCCCTCCGCAATTCCCTGCGCGGGTCCCTGCACCTCCGGGAGTCGCCGCGGCGCTGCGCCCCCGGACCGTCTCGTCGGGCAGCCCGCCGGCACGCATGAAGGCGCTAATTACTTCGTTCCAGACACCTTTTCCCTCTTGCCGAGTTTTGGGGAGTGGGAGTACACCGGGGCCTCGTGACGGTTCGCTTTCCGCGCTAGGCGTAGCGGGTGTGGCCGTTGCGACTTCGGGAGTCGTTCGATGACGAGGGCAGCGACAACGCGAGGGGTTGAGCGCAGCGGTGCTGGATTCACCTTGGCGTTCCGCCCCGCTCTGGCGACAGCGATGTCAGGATACTCGGGGGGGGGCGTCTATGATGCCCTCCCGGGAGCGGTCAAGAGCTAGTTGCTGTAGGCTCTTGGGCATGGGTTCTCCGCAAGGGAAGGCGGGGGGGCCTCCGTTGCCGCGGCGAAGCTCGGTGCCGCGCGGGCTGTGCCTAGCACTGCTCGCGCTGACGATTCTCGCGGCGACAGCTTCGGGGCAGGCCGGCGTTCAAGTTCGGCCAGCAGCCCCAATCTCTCCTCTGAACGGTTTCGTGGAGAACCGCGGCCAGTGGCACCCCGATGTGCGCTTTCTCGCGCGCAAGGGCGGTATCGAAGCCGTGCTGCTGCGCGATGCGCTGGTGCTGCACCCGCTGCCGCGGTCAGCACCTCCACTCACCGAGGAAGAGGAGCGCCTCGGTTTAGAGCCGCGCCAGATCGCCGTGCCCGGGCCGCCGTTGACGATGCGTTTTCCTGCACCACAGAGTGTCGAGGGCGAAGGACAGCGGCCGACCCAGCACCACTTCCACTTTGGAAGCGGCAGCACGAGCCACGTGCCGGGATTCGACCAGGTCGTGTACCGCGACGTTGCGCCCGGCATCGATCTGGTCGTGCGCACGGGGGCGGAGTGGTTCGCCTACGACGTGCATGCGGCGCCCGGCGCCGACCTCGGTTCGCTGACGCTGGAGATTGAAGGCGCCACATCGGCCCAGATCGAGAACGGCACAGTGCTTGCGCTGGAGACATCCGCCGGCCGAGTCGAGCAACGCATCGAGGCTTCGTGGCAGGTGGATCCGGTCAGCGGCGCACGAGTGTCAGCGCCGAGTCGCTTCCGTTGGGCCGGAGCCGAAGTCGGCGGGCAGTCCGACCTGTTTCGCTTCGGCTTCGAGGCGCCGGGCCGCGACCCGTCTGCTCCTTTGGTCATCGATCCAAGCTTGGCGTATGCGACCTACGTTGGCGCCTCCGGCGGGGAGAACTTCGAGGACATGGCTGTCTCACCCAACGGCGAGGTTCTCCTCGTAGCGCGATCCTCCGGCAGTCCGACAACGCCGGGTTCCTATCAGCCGACCTACAGCGGCACAGGTTCAGACGCCTGGGCCGGCAAGCTCTCGCCGGACGGCAGCACGCTTCTATGGGGCACCTACGTCGGCGGCACCGCCACGGATCGGGTCTACAGCGGCCAACTCGATCAAGACGGCAACGTCGTTCTATTCGGAGAGGCTTTCTCAGCGAACTTCCCGACAACACCTGGCGTCCTCAAGCCCGTCAAGACTGGCGGTAACGATTGCTTTATTACACGGCTCCTGCCCGACGGCAGCGGTCTGATCTGGTCGACGTATCACGGCGGCGATGGGAGCGAGAGCGCTCGCGAGTCCGGGCTCTACCCCAACGGCGACATTTTCGTTACAGCCGAGCCGTTCCAAGCTGGGGCGCCACCGGCGGCAACACCCGGCGCCTTCGACCCCGTGCACAAAGCCGGTAAGCACTACCTCGCCCGCATCTCGGCCGATGGCACGCAGCAACTCTTCCTGACTTACTTCCGATGCAGCACGGTCTCGGGCGTCGCCGTTGATGCAGCGCACAACGCCTACTTTGCTGGATACATATTCAGCGAGGATCAGCCTCTGCCAACGACGCCCGGAGTGCTCAGAGAAATCTCTGACGGCTCTCATGAGGCCTATGTAGCGAAGCTTGATGCGACGGGCACCCAGTTGCACTGGGCGACATACATCGGCGGCAACGACACTGAGGTCATCCAAGCCGTCAGCCTGGATGCGGCCGGGGCCGTCTACATCTCGGGCTGGACGGAGTCGTCCGACTTCGAGGTGACGCCGGGTGCCTTCGACACGTCCTCTGTGTCTGGAGGTCCCGGCTATGTCGCTAAGCTGCTTCCGCGGGCCACGGGATTCGTCTGGTCCACGTACCTGACCGCCTGTTGCGCGAACGGCAATAGCAATACTGGCGTGGTCATCGACGCGGCCGGCACCGCGTTCGTGAGCGGCTATGTCAACCACGGCACCTTCCCCGTGACGGATGACGCCTATCAGTCGTTCTATGCGGGTGGGTTTCCGGCCTCCGACATCACCTTGACCAGGATCGACGTCTTCGGCGAGTCCCTGGAATACGCGACGTACTTCGGAGGCGGTGGCTCGGAGTCACTTGCCGAACTCGGATTGGACGCACAAGGCAATGCCTATGTCGCCATGCAAAACGCATCGTCGACGATGCCGACGACGCCCGGTGCCTACGACGCGAGCTACAACGGCAGCGGAGATCTGGCGGCCGTAAAGTTTTCCGGCTTTAGCCTCGCTCCATGGCGCGTGCTCGCGGGCGGACTGGTCGGCACGGCGGAGGTTCCGTACCTCGCGGGCAAGGGAGAATTGACCCCGGGCTCGTCGACCCGCCTCTCGGTACGCGGAGCCAAGCCACTTGCCACGGCAATGCTTGTTGCCGGTCTCCCAGCGATCGAGGTTCCGTTCAAGGGCGGCACGATGGTGCCGAGCCCTACGGTCCTCTTGCCGCTCGCGACCACGGCTACCGGTGCGCTTGATCTGCCCTTCGCGTGGCCGAGCGCGCCAGCGGGCGTCTCGCTCTACGTGCAGTTCTGGATTCAAGACCCCGGCGCTTTCGCGGGTTGGAGCGCCAGCAATGCACTCGAGTTGATCTCCCAGTAGCGACCTTCTCTTGAGGGAATGACCATGCAGACCTTTCGCATTGCGCTCCTTGTCTGCGCCGTTGGCGCAATCTCGCCTTGGACTGCAGCGCAGACGCCGCGCTTCAGGCATCTGCAAGGCGGCCTGTACGAGGGCGCGCTGTTCGTCAATGCGACCGATGGATATGTAGCGGGTGACTCGCGCATCCACTACACCACAAACGGAGTAACAGACTGGACCGAGGCGGACATCGTGGATGCCGAGACGAATGAGGCGATCCGCGTGCCGCTGCGGGGGATGTTCGCTGTCACCAGCGACGAAATCTTCTGCGTCGGTGATAGTGGCGTGGTGTTGCGCTCGGTACCGGACCAGTTCGGTCAGGAATGGCAAGACTGGAACCCGACGAGCCGCGTCCTCGACTCGAACGACGAGCCGGGCATCTTGCACGACATCTTCATGATCGACGGAAGCGACGGTTGGGCTGTCGGTGAGGACGGCGCGATTGCGAGGACCGCGGATGGCGGCGAAACATGGACCAACGTGGCTGATGACGTGGGTGCCTCGTTCGGTCCGGACGCCGATCCTTGGGACGCCTACGCGATCCACTTCTTCGAGGATTCTGGCACCGGCTTCGACCCGTACGCCAAGGGCATCCTGGCTGCGGAGTATGGCCGAGTCTTCCTAACAGACGATGCAGGCGCCACCTGGACAGAGGTCAATGTCCGCATGGACGTGCCCTCCATCTGTCCGGTGCCCACCAGCCACTCCAACATGGAGTTCTGGTCATTCGCCTTTGACGATCCGACGGACGCGAGTTCGCCGATCTGGGTTGCCGGCGGAGTCGGAGAGAACGCAGGCTACATCTTCCGCTCCACGGGCGGTGGCGGTGAGAACACTTGGAGCCAGTCCAACTGCTACCAGTTCGAAACGGACGAACTCGTCAAGGCCGCGGCCATCTGCGGGATTCCAACGCTCTACGTGCTGGAGATGCTGAACTCCGCCACCACGCCCCAACTCAAAGTCGCGAGCGGCTATGCCGGTTATTTGATGGAGTACGAGGACGGGACGGTGAACTACGACCCCTGCACTTGCTCGACCACGATCACGAACTGCACCTCCTCGGGGGTGCCCATGTGGGTGCAGAAGGACACGGCCTATGATCCTCTCGACCCGGTCAGCAACCGGACGCCCTTCTTCGCTGGCGCGCGAATCAGCAACACCAAGGCTTGCCTCGTCGGCTCATTCGGCCGAATTGGGATCTACGACTCGGACGGCGGCGGCAGCTACACCGACGTAGGTTCCAAGGGCGCGACGCGGCTCAATGACGGTGCCTTCCTCGACGGAACGACGGGCTGCATCATCGGTCAAGGCTGGGTCATTCGTTACACAGAGGACTCCGGTGCGACCTGGACTGTGGTGAATGACGACTGGGACAACCTAGAGGCACAGCAAGGCAATGGCATCGCCTTCGCGAGCGATGGCCTGCACGGTGTAACGGTCGGCACGGCCGGCTTTCTGGCGCGCACGGACAACTCCTCGTCGCCAAGTGATCCGTGGACTGAATGGACCAACGATGTGGAGGGGCCCGAAGCCGTCCCGGATCTGCACGCTGTCAGCTTCGCACCGGCCAGCAGCGGCGACTGTAGTGGTCCTGAGACGGCCTGGGCCGTGGGCTCGGCGGGCTACCTGCTACGATCCGAGGACGACGGTGAGTCCTGGGACTACATGTCCCACTCCTTTGGCGGCACGGAGGATCTCTACGGCGTCTCGTTTGCGACGCGGTGCGTCGGCTACGTCGTGGGGGCGAACCTATCTGCCTGGAAGACCGAAGATGGCGGAGCGAGCTGGGACGAGGTGGTCGTCCTCGGTGGCTCGGGCGAGACGCTGTATGACGTGCAGACGTGGGGGGACGGGACGCAAGCGATCGCGGTCGGCCAGAACGGTGCGGTCTTCGTGAAGACCGCGGCACGCTTCGCTAGGGTGCCGGAAGAGGCCGTATCCGGCGAGGAATTCGGCTTTGCAGTCTTCGAGCACCTCTACGACGTCGAAGTGCTCAATTCAGGAACCAACGTGCGCGTGGGCGGCGACAAGGGCGCGGTGCTCTTCCGCGACTCGGGAACCTGGACGCGTAAGCGCAGCGACACGACGCACCCACTCTCCAAGCTGGCCTTTCAGTCAGCTGCGGAGGGCTTTGCTATCGGCCAGATGTTTGTCGTTCTCAAGTACGACGACTGACGCGGACCCCATCGCGAGGCCGCTAGTGCGCACCTCGACCGCCAACTGTCTTCCCATAACTGCAGCGGGGTGCGACGCGGCGGGGTGTCGGTGTGCCGCGAGTTCCGAGCCGACC
>JBQTIY010000004.1:0-164010 GCA_052387675.1 Planctomycetota bacterium
GGCGACGCGTGCTCTGGGCGCCCGGGGCGGGGGCTCGGCGTTGCCGCAAAGACACCGGGCCGACTCGGCCGATGCGGCCGAGCGGTCGGCTCGCAACTCGCGGCACCCCGACCCCCGCCGCGTCGCACCTCGATGCATGGGTTGAAAGGCAATTGGCGGACGAGGCGTGCTCTGCCAGTGACGGAGGCAGGAATGCTGGGCCACTTGCTGGGCTGCGGATCGGGCGCAGCGTCGCGGCGACTCCCGGGGCTGCAGGGCCCCGCGAAGGGAATTGCGGAGGGCGAAGCCCGACGCAAACCCGTCGAGGGCAGTCCTGCGGACTGCCCGTCGCGGGTCAGGGCCTCCGCAGCGGTTCGCCACTGAGTTTGTACGACTGCAGGAGTAGTGCGAGGGCGAGAGCGAGGACAGACCGGCGAAGCACCCCCGGGTCGCCGCGGAGCACCCCCGTGGCAGCCGCGTAGCACGGTTTCAGTTCGGTGCGGCAGCGAGCCGAAGAACGGCTCTGTCTGCCCCCACCTCGGACGACCCAACGTGCGCATCCTCCTCGCAGAAGACGACGGCGTGACCCGCACGCTCCTGGTGCGCGTACTGCGCGGCCTGGGCCACGAACCGGTGGCCACCAAGGACGGCGAGGAAGCCTGGCGCGTCTACTGCCAGCAGCCTTTCCCAGTAGTGGTCACCGACTGGCTCATGCCGGGCACCGACGGCCTGGAGCTCACGCGCCGCATCCGCGCGGCGCGTGCACGCAGCTACCCGTGGATCATCCTGCTCACAGCCATGGACTACAGCGCCAACTTCCGGCGCACCATGGAAGAGGGCGTCGACGACTTCCTCACCAAGCCGGTGGACCACGAACTGCTGCGCGTGCGGCTCACCGTGGCGGCGCGCGTGAACAGCATGTCGGAGCAGGTGCGCCTGTTGGCCGCGGCGCTGCCCATCTGCATGCACTGCAAGGCCGTGCGCGATGCCGGTGACCACTGGCAGAAGGTCGAAGAGTTCTTCGACCAGGTGGACTTCTCGCACGGCTACTGCCCAGGCTGCTACTACGAGCACTCGCTGCGGCCCGAGCTGGAACGCCTGCGGGCAACGGCCGCGTGGCATGCACCCGGCAGCGAGGCGCCGCTGGACCCGCGCACGCTGAACGCACTCATCGACTTCGACGGCCGCGAGTCGCCCGGCCTCTTCAACGACCTGTGCGAAGGCTGGACCGAAGCCGTGCAGCGCGCACGCCAGATCCTACAGAGCTTCCGAGACTCAGGCCTGCTCGGCCATGACGAGGTCGCCGCGCTCGCTTCCTTCCGCAAGCGCTGTCTCGATCTGGGCGCGGGCCGCCTGGCCGAAGTGCTGCGCACGGACTACGCCACGCCGCCTGCACTCGAACTGCTGCAGCAGCATGCCGAGCGCGGCTCTGCTGCCTTGGCTGAGCTGGACGCGACCGTCGCAGCGCTGGCCGCGCTGCGACGGGCACGTCGCGAGAGCCAGCCTCAGCCGTCGTAGTACATCGCGAACTCGAGCGGATGCGGCCGAGTCTTCATGATCAGCACTTCGTTGTCGTGCTTGTACTTGATGTACGACTCGATCAACTCGGTGCTGAACACGTCACCGCGCAGCAGGAACTCGTGGTCCTTCTCCAGCGCGGCCAGCGCTGACTCCAGCGACGTCGGCGCATCGACAACCTGGGCCATTTCTTCCGGCGGCAGGTCGTAGATGTTCTTGTCCAGCGGATCCCCTGGATCGATCCGGTTCTGGATGCCGTCGAGGCAGGCCATGGCGATGGCCGAGAAGGCCAGGTAGCCGCAGGCCAGCGGATCCGGGCAGCGGAACTCGAAACGCTTCGAGGCCGGGCTGCTGCTGAACATCGGGATGCGGATCGCCGCGCTGCGGTTTCTGCTGCTGTAGGCCAGCTTGATCGGCGCCTCGAAGTGCGGCACGAGCCGTCGGTAGCTGTTCGTGGTGGGGTTGGTGAAGGCGATGATCGCGTGGGCGTGCCGCAGCAGGCCGCCGATGGCCCAGCGTCCGGTGTCGGACAGTCCGGCGTAGCCGCTGCCCGCGAACAAGTTGGTCTTGTTCTTCCAGATCGAGAAGTGGCAGTGCATGCCGCTGCCGTTGTCGCCGAAGATCGGCTTGGGCATGAAGGTGGCCGTCTTGCCGGAGCGCACCGCGCACTGGCGCACGATGTACTTGAACCACTGCAGCTTGTCGGCCATGGAGACGAGCGAGTCGTACTTCATGTCGATCTCGGCCTGGCCGCCGCCGGCTACCTCGTGGTGCTGGCGCTCCATCTCGATGCCCACGTCTTCCATCGTGCGCATCATCTCGCCGCGCAGATCCTGGAGCTGATCCACCGGGGGCACCGGCAGATAGCCGCCCTTGAGGCGCGGCCGGAAGCCCAAGTTGGCGCCGTCCACGCCGGTGTTCCACGGGCCCTCGTCGGACTCGATGGCGTAGTAGGCGCTCTGCGGATTGTTGTCCCAGTGCACCGAGTCGAAGATGAAGAACTCCGGCTCGGGACCGACGTACATGGTGTCGCCGATGCCGGTCGTGTGCAGGTACTGCTCCACGCGCCGGGCCACGCCGCGCGGATCACGGGCGTAGTCCTCTTTGGTGATCGGATCCACGACGTTCGCAATGAGCGTCATGGTGGGCTCGGCGAAGAAGGGATCGATGACCGCCGTGTCCGCGTCGGGCACGACGAGCATGTCGCTCTCGTCGATGGCCTTCCAGCCGCGGATCGACGAGCCGTCGAAGCCGTGGCCTTCCGTGAAGCTGGCCTCGTTGACCATCGTGGTCGGCAAGGTGAAGTGGTGCCACATGCCGAACATGTCGCTGAAGCGCACGTCGACGGCACGGATGTTCAAAGCCTTGATCTTGGCGAGCACCTCCTTGGGGCTCATGCCTGGCGTCATTCCCACAGGGTCAGGTTCCTTTCTGGTTGGGGGGTGGGCTCTGGGGCGTTGGGTTGCGCCGGCTCAAATGGCCTCGGGGCCACTCTCGCCGGTGCGGATGCGGATCACGTCGTGAAGTTCCCAAGTGAAGATGCGGCCGCGTTCGCCGCCGGCCTGCTCGATGGCGTTCACCGCCGCCTCGACGAAGCCTTCATTCACGCCGACCTCGAGCCGCACCATCGGCTCGGGCGACAGCTCCTGAAAGGCCACGGCCTGCATGACGGAGATGCCATGCACCTCGCTCACCGTCATGCGGAAAATCTCCGCGTCGGCGAGGAGCGCAGCCACCGCGGGCAGCCGCTCGGGCGCGAGGATGGCCTGGATCATGCGCATGAAAACCGCCGTGCGGACTCGTGGGTCGCCCCGGCAGTGCTCACCGGGCCTCGTCCCACCGAGGTCCGGGGCCGGAATGTATCGATGCGAGCTTCCGCTCACAAGCCGCGACACGAAGTGCTGGAATTGCCGGGCCTTCGTGAGGGCGATTTCCTTTTCTGGGCTCGCGACGCACCGAGCCAGCCGGGGCGGCCGGCGGGTGTTCGCCCACATTTTTATTGATTCCCCAGTCACCCCGCGGCTTCGCTACGCTTTCTCCAGGTGGAAATGGCCGCGACGCTCGGGATGTCGACTCGGCCGCTGGAGACGTCGATGGAAACCTTCGACAAGCATGTGCGTCTGCGCTGGGCCTTCCTGAGCCTGGTGGCTCTCGTCGGGGCCGTGACGCTGACCCTTTTCCGCGGCCTAGCCGCGGCCAACTGAGCGAAGCCCGGCACCGCGGCAGGCCGCGCCGCTAGAATCGGCGGCGTCCATGAGCGAAGCCCCCGAAACCCAGCCGTCGCTCTTCGACACGCCGCGGCCCGCCGCGCCGGCGCCGCGCACCACGCCGATGATGGATCAGTACCTCGCGGCCAAGAGCGAAGCGCCCGACGCGCTGCTCTTCTTCCGCATGGGCGACTTCTACGAGCTCTTCGGCGAGGACGCGCGCATCGCCTCGCGCGTGCTCGGCATCGTGCTCACGTCGCGCAGCAAGGGCGAGGGCAGCCTGCCCATGGCGGGCGTCCCGGTGAAGGCCTACCAGGGCTATCTCCAGCAGCTCCTGCGCGCCGGCTTTCGCGTGGCACTTTGCGACCAGGTCGAGGATCCCAAGCTGGCCAAGGGTCTGGTCGAGCGGCGCGTCACGCGCATCGTCACCGCGGGCACGGTCTTCGAGGACGACCTGCTCGAACGCGGCACCAGCAACTATCTGCTGGCCGTGCTGCCTGAAGCGCAGCATTGCGGCCTGGCCTGGCTCGACGTCTCCACCGGAGACTTTCGCGTGGCCGTCGTCCAGGAGGAACGCCTCGCCGACGAACTGGCGCGCATCGATGCCGCCGAGATCGTGCTGCCCGAGTCGCTGCTGGAGGCGAGCCCTGCCAACGACGCCCGCCTCGCGCGCCTGCGCCGGGTCTGCGCGGCGCCGCTCGTGCGCGGCCCGGAGTGGACCTTTCAGCGCACCAATGCGGCCACCTTGCTGAAAGAACAACTGCGCGTGGCCACGCTCGCGGGCTTCGGGCTGGATGAGGATTCGCTCGAGGTGCGCGCGGCCGGCGCGGTCCTGGCCTATGCCCGCAGCACGCAGCGCGGCACCGCACTGCCTGTGTCGTCGCTGCGCCGTCACGACGCGGCCCAGAGCGCCACACTCGACCGCGCCACGCGCAACTGCCTCGAACTCCTGGGCACACAGCGCGACGGCCGCCGCGAGGGCAGCCTGCTCTCCGTGCTCGACCGCACCGGCACAGCCATGGGCGCGCGCCGGCTGCGCGAGTGGATCGTCGCGCCGCTGGTGGACGTGGCCGCCATTCGCCTGCGGCAGAGCGCCGTCGAAGAACTCGTGTCGCAGCGCGAGGCGCAGGCGCGCCTCACCGCCGATCTCGCGGCACTGCCGGACCTCGAGCGCATCGCCACGCGCCTGCTCGCCGGACAAGGCAGCCCGCGCGACCTAGCGGCCCTGCGCACCGGGCTGCGTCTCGTGCCGCGCCTGCGCGAGACGCTCGCCTCCTGCCACAGCGCGCCCCTGGCCGCCGCCGCCGAGGCCTTGCCGCTCATGCCTGAGCTGCTCGCCGAACTGGAACGCGGCCTGGCCGAGTCGCCAGCTCCCGTGCTGACCGAAGGCGGACTCATCGCGCCCGGCTGGAACGCGCGGCTCGACGAACTGCGCGGCCTGCGCGAGGACGGCGCCTCGGCCATCGCGCGCTTCCAGGCCAGCGAGAGTCAACGCACCGGCATCGCCTCACTCAAGGTGGGTTTCCACCGCACCTTCGGCTACTTCATCGAAGTGAGCCACGCGCAGGCGGGCCGCATCCCCGACGGCTACTTGAGGCGGCAGACGCTCACAGGCGGCGAGCGCTACACCACGCCGGAGCTCAAGGCGCTGGAGTCCTCGATCCTCTCGGCGGACGAGCGCTCTCGCGCGCTCGAAACGGAACTCTTCCTGGCGCTGCGCGCGCGCGCCGCCGAGCAGGGCGAAGCGCTGCGCTCGCTGGCGCACGCGCTGGGCGAAGTCGATGTGCTGACCGGCCTGGCGCTGCTGGCGCGTGAACGCCGCTGGGTGCGGCCCACCGTGGACGACGGCGATGTGCTCGACATCCGCGCCGGACGCCACCCAATCCTCGAGGCGCTGCTGCCGGCCGGCCGCTTCGTGCCCAACGACGTGCTGCTGGACCGCGACAGCTCGCGCCTCTTGCTCGTCACCGGCCCCAACATGGCCGGCAAGTCCACTTACATCCGGCAGGTGGCCGTGCTGGTGCTGCTGGCGCAGATCGGCTCCTTTGTGCCGGCCGAGTCGGCCCAGGTTGGCGTGGTGGACCGCATCTTCACGCGCATCGGCAGCGCCGATGATCTCTCCGCCGGCGCCTCGACCTTCATGGTGGAGATGACCGAGACGGCCACGATCCTGCACGGCGCCACGGCGCGCAGCCTGGTGATCCTCGACGAAGTGGGGCGCGGCACCTCCACCTGGGACGGGCTCTCGCTGGCCTGGGCCATCTGCGAGTACCTCTACAAGGCCATCGGCGCGCGCACGCTCTTCGCCACGCATTACCACGAACTCACCGACCTGGCCGGCGAGTTCCCCGCAGTGCGCAACGTCAACGTGGCCGTGCACGAGCAGGGCGACGAGGTGGTCTTCCTGCATCGCATCGTGCCCGGCGGCACCGACCGCAGCTATGGGCTGCACGTGGCGCGGCTGGCCGGCGTACCGCGCGCGATCATCGAACGGGCCGCGCGCATCCTCGACGACTTGCAGGCGCGCGCACCGGATCTGCGCCCGCGCGGTGACGAGGCGCCGGCCGGGGCCGGCGAGCCCGAGCCGCGTCAGCAGCCCCTCTTTCCGCGCGCGGGAGCCTCCGTGCTGGATGAGCTGGCAGCTTTGGATCCCGACCTCGTGGCACCGCTCGACGCGCTGCTGAAGCTCAGGGAGTGGCGGGAGCGTCTGGGCGAGGGGCGCTGAGCGCCGGGGCGTTCGGCGTCGGCGCATTCGGCGCGGGCGCGTTCAGCGCGGGCAGCGTTCCGCGCCACCAAGCGCCTGGATCCCAGAAGCGGTGCATGGGCATCGGTTCGCCGAAGTCGCCGTGCTTCTGGGGCCAGCACGACACGCCGTCGTCGTAGTACTGCACGAAGAGGCGTGAGCGCAGCGCCGCCGGCGTGTGATGCAGAGCCGGCATGAGGTTCTCGTAGCGGCCCGCCGTGCGATCGGCCAAGGTGAGCGGGTTGGCCAGGAAGTCGTCGATCCAGACCAGCAAGGAGCCGCGCGGAGCGAGGTCGAGCACGTTGGCCTCGCGAGTTTCGGAGTCCGGATCGAGCACGAGGTGAAAGAGGCGCGTCTCGGGGTGCTGCGTCAGGTAGGGGAAGGCCGCGCCCTCGTACTCGCGCACACTGCAGGCCGCCGCCATGTAGACCAGATTGGTGATGCGCGGCGTGCCCGGCTCCGCGGCGTGCTCCAGGATGCGGTTCACGATCATGGTGCCCATGCTGTGACCAACGAGAGTCAGCTCCAGACCTCCCTGCGGCGCCAGATCGTCTTGGAGTTGCGCAAGCTGCTGCAGAAACTCGCGCAACTGCGTCGGCTGCGGCCAAAGCCGCGGCAGGCCGGATTCCTGTTCGTGCTCGAAGAGCAGCGTGACGCGCCGCTGCATCACTTCCCAAGAGGGCGTGCCGCCGACATCCACGATGAACGTGCCCACAATCTTGAATGGCAAGGTCACGATGCTGCTGAGCGAGTCCCACCAGGAACGCCCTTCGTCGCTGTCGGAGGCCACGAAGTGCAACTGCAGTCCGGCGTCGGCCACCGCCGCCTGAATCTCGGCGCCATGCTCTTGTCGCCGGCCGGTCACTAGGTCGGCGGCGTGCCGCTCCGGTGCATAGATCGACGTGTTCTCGTACCAGTACTCGCGCAGCCGCCACCACCAGATCATCGGCAGGCGAAAGGCGCCGCGGCCCACATCGGCAGCAAAGTAGAAGGGACCGAGGATCGTGCCGGCCCAGCCGCGGTCGGCGCCTTGACGCACCCACCACAAATGCTCCCAGTAACTGGACAGGAGCGAGGAGTCCCAGTTGAGGAAGAGCGGGTAGTAACCGGCGGCCTCGATGCGCTCGTGGAGTTTCCCCGCGCGCTCGACCGTGCCCGCTTGCTCATTGAGGCCGCCATGCACATAGATGAGCAGGCGGCGCGGTGTGCCCGGGCCGGCGGCAGGCTTCTGGGCGCGAATCGCTTCGGCGATCTTCGCGGCGTGAACTGAGAAGTCTGGCGGTGAGAACTGATCAAATCCGAAGGCGCCCGAGGCCGGGTCGAGCGCACGGCCTGTGCGGTCGAACATGAGGATGTGTTCGCCGGGGACTTCGCTGACGGCAGAGCAGGCCGTCAGCCAAAGGCACAGCGCCAGCGCCGCTCCACGCCCAGCGGCGCGCGTTCGCCAGCCCGTTGGCCCTCGCGGCTCAAGCACCGCCGGGCTTTTGTGCTGCCCCCTGCCTTCCATGCGGCCCAGTTTCCGTGTACGCACCCCCCTTGACAAGCGGCCGGTGTCTAAGAGTTAATGCAATCTCGTCTCAAGATGCTCCGACGATCACAAAGGATTCTTACCACCCATGCTGCGCCTCCTCACCTTGGCCCTGACCCTCAGTTCCGTGCTGGCCTCGCCGGCTCTGGCAACGCCCGTTCAAGCTTCGAGCAGCGGCCATCAAGCCGACTTGCGCTTTGGTCCGCTCGTCGGCGGACAGGACATCCGCATGGACCTGCGCACGACCTTCCCCAACCGCCCCTTCGCCCTGTTCTACGGACTCGATGGCACGCCCACCGTCGTCGGGCCGGTCTTCCCGCCCATCGGCCTCAACCTCTTCTCACCGTACTCGCTTTTCTTCGGCTTCACCGATGGCGCGGGCCGCTTTAGCGCCTCGCTGCCCACGGCACCTGGCTCCATCGCCCCGCCGAACCTGGGCCTGGCCCTCTTTCTGCACGCCTTCGTGATCGACACCCTGGGCGCCAAGGTGCCCAGCAACGTGCAGGCCACGGAGATCGAGCCGTTGCCCGCCACGCCCGGCTATCTCGTCGAGGATGGCGCCAACCGGCTGCCCTCCGGCTACGACCAGCTCGGCGCCGTCCACGTGCAGGCCGCCGACTACAACCGCGACGGATTCCCGGACCTCGCGCTGGCCACCGACATCGACCTGCGCCTGTGGATGAACGACGGCACCGGCGTCTTCAGCGACGAGACGGCCACGCGCATCAGCTACCCGGGCGACTCGATCGCGGCACTCCTGGCGGCCGACGTCGATCGCGACGGCGACATCGATCTCCTGTCCGGTGGCGGCTATGACGACTTCGTCAGCGTGCCGAACCGGCTCTGGCTCAATGACGGCACCGGCGTCTTCACGCAAGACCCCTCCTTCCCCGCGGGTGAGGGCTTGGCGACTCAGTTCGAGCTGGCGGACATCGACAACGACGAGGACCTGGATCTCTTCGTGGCAAATGGCAGCGAAGGACACTTGCCCACGCCCGGCGGCGGTTTGACGCTGTTCCTCGGCCTCGGCAATGGGGCGTTCTTCGAGGACACTGGCTTCACGGCGCTGCCGTGGAATGATCCGGCCTTCGACACGACGGCCGTGCGCGCCGGCGACCTCGACGGCGATGGCGACATGGACGTCATGGTCGGGCGCTCCGACTCCGCAGCCGTCGACGGCACATCCGGCCAGCCCAACGTGCTCTTGCTGGGCCTGGGCAACGGCAGTTTCCTCGACGCCTCGATCAGCAACGTGCTCCCGCTGCGCAGCGACAATACCCAGGACCTCGCGTTGGCCGACATCGATGGCGACCTGGACTTGGACATCCTCGCTGCGAACAGTGTCTTCGGCAGCGTGACCTCCGCCTTGAGCAATGACGTGCTCATCAATCAGGGTGGCCTGCAGGGCGGCGCTGAGGGCGTGTTTGCCGACAACACGAGCAGCTTCCTGGAGCCGAGCAATGCGGCCAATGGCATTCGCCTGGCCATCCATGCCGACGACCTCGATGCGGATGGTGACTTGGACGTGCTCGTCACGGTGCACGATCTGTTCTTGGGCGCGGATCAGATGCTCTTCCTGAACCAGGGCGGCGGACAGCAGGGCGTGGAAGGTGTTTTCGTCCGCGAACTCTGGTTCGACCCGCCCTTCTCCGGCTCCGGCGGCTTGGGCGACTTCATCTGCTGGGCGGCCGCGACCTTTGATGCCGATCACGACGGTGACCGCGAGATCGTCCTCTGCGGCGCCGGCGTCGCGGTCTCCGACCCGCTGCACCAGTTCACAACGCGGCTGTTGATCAATACCAAGCTGTGAGCGTGGCTTCCCTCACCAGGAGCCCGTGACCTCGAGCAGGACGACCTTGAGGTAGGCCGACTCCGGGAAGGCCAGGCGGTGTGGATGGCAGGCGGCGGCGCCGCGCTGGGCCACCACGCGCACGTCCTTGCCGGCGTCGGCCGCCGCGTCGTGCAGCGCGTAGAGAAACTCCTGCGGCCCGACGTGAAAACTGCAACTGCAGGTGAGCAGCCGCCCGCCCTCGCGCAGCAAGCGCAGCGCCCGGAGATTCAACTCCTTGTAGCCGCGCTGCGCATCTCCGCGGGCGCCCTTGCGTGGTGACATGGCGGGCGGATCGAGCACGATGCCGTCGTAGCGTTCACCCGCTTCGAGTTGCGCGCGCAGATCGTCGAAGAGATTGGCGCGGCGCGCCTCGATGGCGCCGCCCTCTGCCAGCGGCCCCACACGCAACCCGTTGAGTTCGGCATTGATCGCAAGCGCCGCGAGGGCCGCCTCGCTGCCATCGAGAGCCACGACCTGCCGGCCGGCGCGCGCGAGCTGCAGTGCAAAGCCGCCGTCATTGCAGAAGGCGTCCAGGATGCGGCCAGGCGGCAGCTCCACGGCGGCCCGCGCCTGGTTCTCGCGCTGGTCGAGATACGTGCCGGTTTTCTGGCCGGTCCAGGGATCCACCTGGCGCATGAGCGCGGGCGCGGCCGTTTGCCAGCGCACGGCGTGCGGCACGTCGCCGGCCAGCACCGCCACGCCCTCGGCCAGGCCTTCGGGACGGCGAAAGCCGCCGTCGTGCCGAGCGAGGACACCGCGCAGCCCGTGCGCCGCAACGAGATGCGCGGCCACCGCAGGCGCCACGTCATCGGCCCACTGGCAGCCGGCTTGCAGCACTGCGACCTCGCCGTAACGATCGACGATGAGTCCGGGCAGGCCGTCGGCTTCGCTGTGCACCCAGCGGCAGCCGCCTTCGCCCGGCGCTAGGCGCGTCTGCCGCGCTGCGATGGCTGCATCGAGGCGCTCCCGCCAAAAATCATCGGCGAGTTCTGCCTGCGGTTCGCGTGAGATGAGCCGCAAGGGAATGCGCGAGCGCGGATTCCAGACGGCCAGTCCGCGCCGACGCCCCGCCGGGCCCTCGAGAATGACCAAGCCGGCCTCGGCTGGGCCGCCGCCCTCGACGTGGTCGGGATAGATCCAGGGGTGCCCGTCGCGTAGGCGCAGGACACCCGAGCGCGAAAGCAAAACGACAGGGCGGATCATGCCGCCTCTCCGCGAGGCAGCACGGCTTCGAAGACGCGCAGCAGATTGGCGCCCAAGAGCTTCTCGACAACGCGCGGCGCATGTCCGCGCTGCAGCAGGCCGGCCGTGAGGCGCGGGAGCGACGCCACGTCGGGCAGTTCCAGCGGCGTCGTGCCGATGCCGTCGTAGTCGGCACCCAGGCCCACGTGATCCTCGCCCGCCACCGCCAGGAAATGCTCGATGTGATCGAGCAAGTCGTCGAGCCGCGCGGCGCCGCCCGTCACGAGAAAGACAGGATAGAAGTTGACGCAGGCCACGCCGCCGGCGGCGGCCAGCCCGCGCAACTGTGCGTCGTGCAGGTTGCGCGGATGCTCGCGCAGCGCCCGCGCGCAACTGTGGCTGGCGATGAGCGGCCGCCGCACCACGGCCAGCACATCGTCGAAGGTGCTGGGCGCCACGTGGCTCACGTCCACGACCATGCCCAGCTCCTCCATGGCCGCGACAACTTCCCGGCCCCGCGCGGTCAGCCCGCCATGCCGGCCGGCATCGCCGCAGCCGTCGGCCCATTCATTGCTGTTGTTCCAGGTCAGCGTCATGGTGCGCACACCACGCCGCCAGAACTCGGCCAGATGAGCGAGGTCATTCTCGAGCGCATGCCCGCCCTCGATGGCCAGGACGCCAGCCAGGCGGCCCGCCGCGCGCGACGCCTCGATGTCGCCGGCGCGTGTGCAGAGCGCCAGGCGCTCCGGGTAGAGCGCGAGCTGGCGCTCCCATGTGGTCAGCATCGCGCGCACGCGCTCGGCCGCGCCGGCGCCGACATAGCGCGGATGCACGAAGCAGGTGAAAACCTGCGCGTCGAGCACACCGCCGGAGCAGCGCGCCAAGTCGAGGTGCCGATCTGCTGGCGCGGCCCCGAGGTCGTAGCCCTGGTCGGTCATTTCGGTGAGCGTGTCGGCGTGCGCGTCGAAGACGAGCGCCCGGCGGTGCAGGGCCAGCGCCTCGGCAGGCAAGGCTTGGCGTTGAGCGGTCTCGTTCACGGTCGAGGAGTATGGGCTGCCTCCGCCTCGATTTCACCTCGCGCGCTGCGTTGGCTCTCAGGGCGGTGCGAGCAGTCGGAAGCTGATCGGAACCGTCAGATCCTGAGGCACCGCGCTGCTGCCATGCCGGGCCGGCACAAAGCGCCACTGCCGCACGGCCTCAAGGGCCGCGCGATCCAGGACCGCATGTCCGGAGGATTTCTGCACGGCGGCACGGTCGACCGTGCCTTGCGCGCTCACGGCCACGAGCAAGACCACATCGCCTTCCAGCCCGCGGCGCCGGGCCGAGTAGGGATAGCGCGGCGCCGGGTTGTCGGCCGCCGGAACCGCTTCGACGAAGGCAACCGGCAGAGCAGGCGGATCGACCGGGGCCGCGGCCACGGCTGGCGGAGAGGGGAGCGGAACCGTTGGGGATGAGTCCGCTGCCGGCGGCATGGCGGGCGCGCTCAGCTCCGGGCGCATCGATTCGTTTGACGGTGCAACGGTCGGCGGGGCCGCGGCGACGAGTTCGGGCAAGGGCTGCGGGGACGCCTCCGGCGGCGGCTCACTCGGCACATTCATGGGCGCCGATGCAACCGGCGACTCCGCACGCAGGCGCAGGCTGGCGATGATGGCCTCGTCGCCGACGCGGGCGGGCATCAGCGCCGCCGCCAGCATCGACAAGCCCAGCGCGTGCACGCCGAACGAGAGCAGCAGCGCGACCCAGGCGCCGCTCGCCCTGTGCCGCCGCTCAGGTGCGGACATCGAGCGTCAGGACCAGACTGCGCCCCGGCTCATTCACACCCGAACCATGGATGCGGTAGTCGGTGTTGAACAGGTTTTCGAGGCCCAGCGTCATGGTGCAACGGTCGGTGAGTTGCTTGCCGCAGCGCACGCCTAGAATGCCGTAGCCGGGCGTGCCGCCCGGCGGAATGCGCTGCGTGTCCGTGAGGTCCTTGAGCGAAAGCTGGTCGGCCTCATCGGCGAGGTAACTGTCGGCCGTCACCCACCAGTTGGCGCCCTCCGGCTGGTAGGTCGCGCCGACGACCATCGTGATCGGCATGAGGCGGCTGGAGGGTTCGGTGACCTTGAAGCCTCCCGCCGTGAACTGATCGATGCGGCCATCCTGCCAAGACGCCACGGCGAAGGCGGTCCAGCCTGGCGAGAGCTTGCGCTCGCCGCGCAGCTCCACGCCGTAGAGCGTGCCGTCGCCGACATTGCTCTTGGTGAGGAAGGGCACGCCAGCGAGAAAGACTCCGGTCGGCGAGGCGACGATCATGTCGCGAATGCGCGTGTAGTACAGGGCCGCTTCCCCCTTCCAGTCGGCGCGCTCGGCCTTGGCGCCCAGCTCGAACTGCACATAGTGTTCAGGCTCTAGATTCGGCGTCGGGCTGTAGATCCCACTGTCGGTGAGTTCAGAGGTCAGGTCCGAAAGATTCGGCGCGCGGAAGCCCTGCGAGAGTCCCGCGTAAATCCGCGTGTCCGCGTCCAGCCGGCGCGTCGTGCGCACGCTGCTCACGAGCGCATTCCAGCTCTTTTCCAGGCGCAGGATGTTCCCCGGCGTGGCCGGATTGCTGCCGGGAATGTTGGGGTTGTCCACTCGGTCGGCATCGGCGATGGCATTGCTGTAGCGCAGGCCGTAGACCGTGTCCCAGTCACCGCTGGTCACTTCGTGCTGCACGTACGCGCCAAACAGTTCGTAGCGCGCGTCATCGGCCACGGGCCCCTGGATGCCCTGGCTCGTGACGCCAGCGGCATTGACGGACTTCGTGAAGCTGCTGACCTGATCACGGAAGTCTTCAAGCCCGAAGGTCAGCAGGCCGCTGGCCAGGTCGCGCTCGAACTCGAGCTGCGCGCCCCAGGTGTGCAGGTCGAAGCCGGTCTCATCGTAGGGATTGAAGGGCGCTCCCACGCGCAGCCGCTCCTGCAGCTCCTGGTGCCGCTGCCAGCTCAGCGTGAAGCGCGCCGCATCGTAGAAGCCGCCCTCACCCTCCCAGGCCAGCCGGCCGTAAGCCAGCTCGCGGCCCTGACTCAGATCGCGCTTGAGCTCCGTGCCCGGCGCGGAGCTATGAAAGGGCACGGCATCCACGGTGGTGTGCGTGCGCGGCACATCGAACTGCCTGACCGACTGCGCAACGAACGTGAAATCGGTGCCTGGCTCCACGGGCACGTCCAGCCGCAGATCGAGATCGCGCTCGTCGAAACTGGTGCCCGGCAGTTCGCCGCTGCCTTGCCCGGCTTTCAGATCGCCGAAACGCTTGTGCGTCAAGCCGAGCCGCAGCGCGTAGCTGTCGCGCTCGCCGCCCTCGACTTCCACGCGCTGGAAGAGCGAACGCTCGGCGGATGCCCAGCGCGTGAAGTAGCGGGCCTGCCACGTGTCGTGAGCCTCCGCGGCGCCGGTGAGCGCATTGACGGTGCCGCCGATGGCATCAGAGCCCCACAGCACCGAACCGGGCCCCAGGCTCAGCTCCAGCGTGTCGATGCTGAAGTTGTCGACGGTGCTCCAATACTGGTTGGGTCCCTCGCGGAAGACCGAGTTGTTGATGCGGACTCCGTCGACGAGCAGCAGCGTGCGGAAACCGGTGAAGCCGCGCAGGAAGGGAGAGCTCTGGCCTGGCCCCGTCTTCTGAATCATGGTCGAGGGCTGGCGGCTCAAGGCATTGGGCAGGCTGCGCGCATCGGGACCGCTGCGCAGATCCTCCGCGTCCACGGCCGAGACCATGCCCGGAGTGTCGAGGGCCTCGCGCAGGCGACGCAGAGCCGTGACGAGGACAGTGGGCGTCCGACCGGGCGGCACTGCCTGATTCGGCGCTGACTGCTCCAGGCTCTCCGTCGGCGTGACGTCGGGGGCCGGCGCGTCCTGGGCGGCGAGCGGGCGACTGAGCGCGCCCAGACTCAGGAGCAGGGAAATCGAGCGAAGGGCAATTGACGCGCTGCTGGAACCGGTAAGGGGCATGCCTTCAAAGCGCAGCGCGACTTGAATTGGTTCACTGAGTTTTCAGGAGCGCCTCTACGCCATAGCGCAGAGAGTCGCCGCTGCGTCAGTGCGCGCTGGCGACCAGGGCCAATACCGCCGCGGCGGCGGCCGGCAATTCTCCGAATTCGGATCGGCTCAGGGGCTCCAGTTCACTTTGAGCAACACGCGCCCCGGTTCCCAGGCTCCGGCGAGCCTGCGCAATGGCCCCCTGCAGATCGCCGCCCAGGCGCAGCTCCGCTGCGCGCTCAAGGGCCAACAAACGCCAGGCCGTATCGCGCCCAGCCGGCAGACTGGACTGCAGCGCACGCACGGCCCGACGGGCCCCCGAGCGCAGCTCCAGCTCATCGCTCACAGTGGAAACCTCCAGCAGAGCCAGCGTGGCCAGAGCCTGGTCCTGGCCTCCGAGCGCGGCTGGACCAAAGCTGCCGTCGCGCTCCTGCTGGCTGAGCAGCCAGCGGGCGCCTCGCAGCAATTCGCCGGAGTGTCGAGGATCGTCGGTGCGCGCGAGTGCAAGCAGCGCCAGGGCCTGCAGACCGAGCTCAGCGTTGGCCGGGCCAGTCCAACTGTCTGGATCGAAGCGGCCATCCGCCTGGAGCCGCGCAGCGATGAGTCCAGCGCCCTGCACTCCAGCGGAGGCCCCGGCAGCTCGGGCCAACTCCGCTGGCGCATTGGGCAGGGGCTGGGCCGGCTCGCTCCGCAGCCAGAGCAACAGCCCCGCCACCAAACCTCCGGCCAGCACGGGCAGCGTGGCGCGACGCCGCCAGCTTCGCCAGCGCAACTGGCGCAGTTGAGGAGCGGCTGCCGCGACGATGCGCTGCGCCAGTTCCGGTGCCGGCTCGTCCTTGGGCCCGTGCTGCGAGTGGCGCTCGGCCTTCACTGCAGAGTCCTCCGCAGTCGGCGCAGCGCATGGTACATGCGCGTCTTGACCGTGTTGCGAGGGATGCCGAGCAGTCGCGCAATCTCCGGCTGGCTCAGCCCATCACAAAAGGAAAGCTCGACGACGGCACGCAATCGTTCTGAGAGCTGGCTCACGGCGTGGCGCAGATCCAGTCTGTCTCCGGGATCGCAGCGCTCTGGTGCCAGATGCGCATCCAGTTCGACCGGGCGCCGGCTCGCCGCCGCGGCCCCGTCGCTTGCACCGTCGGCTGTGCTGGGCGCCCTGCTGCGCCGCTGCCAGTCGACGGCCGTGTTGCGGGCGAGTCTGGCGAGAAAACCCCCGAAGGGCGCACGGGGCTGATAGCTCCCCGCCGCGCCGAGCAGGCGCAGCAAACAGTTCTGCACGCAGTCCTCGGCAGCATGCCGATCCAGACCGCGCCGACGGAAAAATCCATAGAGCCGAACATGGTGGCGCTGCACCAGCTCGGCAAAGGCCTGCTGATCGCCCCGCCCCGCACGGAGCAAGAGCAATTCATCGCGGGGCGACTCGTCGGCAGCGGTCGGCACGGGCATACGAGCCTCAGATATCACGCCGCAGGGCTCCGGTACCAGTGCTCAAGGGTGGTGCTCGAGGCGGGCACTCAGCGCAGGCGGTTGGCGCCGTGCCGCTCGACAGCCCCGCGGGCCGAGTGCTATGACTCTGCCCCCTAGGGAGCCCGGTCAATGCCAGGTCCGCGCGTGTACACGGTGGAGGAAGCCAACGCGCTCGTGCCGCTCTTTGTGGAGTCTTTCGAGCGGCTCGACACGCTGCGCGAGCGCCTCAAGACGCTCAAGATCAAGCTCACCGCGCTGGAGATGATTTGGGGCAGTGCGGTGCACGACCGCACTTGCCCAGACCGCGCCGAGGCGATCGATCTGGTCAGCCAGCTCAAGAAGGTGGAAGAAGAGTTCAACGCGGTGCTCGCTGGGCTGGGCGAACGCAGCGTGGCCATCAAGGATGTAGAGACCGGGCTGCTCGACGTCTACCACGTGCGCGACGGGCTCCTGGTGCACCTGTGCTGGAAGCGCGGAGAAGCTGCCTTCGAGTCCTGGCATCACGTGGATGCCGGCTTCGCAGGACGGCAGCCGCTCTAGAGCCCGTCCCTGCCGGGCGCGCTCACAGTGCGCCGCTTCGGGCGCGAGTTCGTGCGCGCGCTCAGCAGCGCCGCGCCACCGCCAGAAGCGAGGTGCCGAAAGGCAGCGGCGCGCCGACCACGCGCTCTAGGCCACCGGCCCAGATGAGCGCGCGATTCATGAGCGGCGACACGGCCGGGAATTCCACTTCCTGCACGCGGCGCAGGACGCGGCGCTGCCACCAAGCCGGCGGCACGCAGTAGCTGAAGATGTGGCGCAGGCGCACTGGGCGCCAGCCGCTGGCCAGGAGCTGGGCGGTCAGGAGCGCGCGTGTGTAGCGGCGATGATGCCCGCACAAATCATCCCAGCGGCTGTGCAGTGAGGGCATAGCCGGCACGGTCACGACCAGCGCCGCCCAGGGCGCGGCTGCCTGCGCCAGATGCCGGAGCGCCAGTTCCGGGTCTTCGAGATGCTCGAGCACATCGAGGCACGTGACGGCATTCGGCGCGAAGGGCAGGTCGAGCGGCTTGCGGAAGTCGGCCAGCCGCACGGGCAGACCGCGCGCGACGGCGATGTCCACGGCCTGCTGTGTGCCGTCCAGACCCAGAGCCTGCGCGGGGCGCAAGGCGGCCTGCACAGCGGCCAGCGCTCCGCCGGTGCCGCAGCCCAGATCGAGGTAGCGCAGCTCGCCGCTGCGGGCAAGCTGCGCCAGGGCGGCGCGCACATGGGCAAGGCGCACGGTGTGCCACCAGTAGCCGCTGAGATCGGTGGCCGAGAGACTGGCCACATGCGCAGCGCTGATCTCTTGCCCGGGCCGTGCGGTCATGCGGTCGTTCCGGGAGCGGTTCCGTGGGCAGCGGCCATCGCCGCTTGCAGCAAGGGCTGCAGCTTGCCACGCAGCGCTTCGTTCGCGAAGGCGATCACCGAGAGACGCGTCTCGGTGTCGAGCGGCGCGTCCAGCGGCTGGAAGTGCTCGTCCAGCACAGGCACGCCCGCCTCTTGCCAGATGAGCAAGCTCGCCAGGTCATAGGGCTTGGCCGTGAAATTCTGCAGGCCATGGCGGCGATGCAGCCAGCCGCGCAAGTCGGCCAGCATGCGGTAGCGGCCAGTGGCGGTGAGAAAAAGTTGACCTGCGCTGCAGAGGTACTGGTCGTCGTAGATCAGCCGCGGCGAGAGGTCGTACGCAGCGATGGCCGCTTCCAAAAAGCGGGCTTCGAGCGCGGCTACGAGCGTGCGCTCCACCGGCAGAAAGCGGGCAAAGCAAAGGTAGCCGTTGTCGATGCGCTCGGCGCTGCCTGCGCGCAGCGGCGCGCGCTCGAGTTCCTGGCCCGTGCGCACATTGTGCCGCGCCATCCAGGCACCCTCACCGCGCACGGCCCACAGGACGCGGTAAGTGCCCGCCGAGGTCGTGGGCAGCTCGGTCTGCACAGCCAGACTCACCTCCGAGAGGCGCGTGGCCACTCCGCGATCCGGGGCGAGGCCGGTGAGCGCCCAGGCCGAGCGCAGATCGTGCATGAGGGCGCGCGTGCCATCCACCGGGTCGACGAGCACGCGCAGAGGCGCGCCGGGTGCCCCCTCGCCGTAGTGCCGCTCACCGGGGCCCTCCGCGATGAGCGTGACGGGCGCGCTGCGGCCGAGTTCGCGGCCAAAATCATCCAAGGCACTCTCGGCTGCGTCATCGAGGGCGTAGCCGATGTCGCCCGAGCCCCAAGCTCCCGGCGCGGCGGCCACGCTCTCTGCGCCGGAGCGGCGTCCGCGTTCAAGCAGTTCGCCCACACGGCCGCGGATCTCTTCGTGGCAACGCCGCGTGGCGGCGAGCAGCAGGCCGCTCACGCGGCGCTCGACACCCCGGTCGCTCGGGCCGCCGCGGGCGGCGCCTCGGCTGAGTCGCGGGGCGCCAGCACAATGCCGCGGTCGATCAGCCGTGCGAGGCGCTTGCGGCCATGCTCCGCCTGCAGGCCGCTGGCCCGCAAAACCTCGCCGAGCGCTCGGTGCCCGTCGACCAGTCCGCAGAGCGTGCGGTCGTCGGCGTCCATGCGATAGGAGGCGCCGTTCTTGAGCAGGTAAGCCACGTCGATTTCAGAGCGGCGAATCGGACCTGCTGTCGCCGGCCGCGGCTCGAAGGCGTCGTAGCCGAAGCGCAGGTGCAGCACCGAATCGCAAAGCCGCAGCACGACGTCGTTGCGCTCAATCATCTCGCGTGAGACGGGGCCAAAGCGCCCGAGCCCGGTGATCTTCTCCAAATCCTCGACCTTGTTCGTGGCATAGAGCAGGTAGGCGCCGTGGCACAGCAAGGGCAGGTCGCTGCGCGCCCGGAAGGCCTCATCAAACGGCGTGCGGTCGTAACGCTGGTGACCGTCCTTGTGGCGGTAATCCCAGCCGCCGCTCTCGCTGCGCACGACCTCGATGCCGTAGCGCCCCGGATCGGCGAAAACCAGCGTGTCCGCGCCGAGCATGAACGTGCCGGCGTAGACCGAGATGGCGATGCGGTCGCGGCGCCGATGCACGAAGTCGTAGGTCTGCAGCGCCTCCTCGGGCGTCTCGCCGGGGAAGCCGATGAACCAGCTCACGCCGGCCTTCAGCCCCACGGCGTGCATGTTCTCCAGGATCTGGTCCACGCGCTGGAGGTCATTGCCCTTGTCAATCAAATCGAGCACGCGCTGGCTGCCCGACTCAAAGCCGAACTGCAGGAAGCGTCCGCCGCCGCGCTGAAGCTGGGCCACCAACTCCGCGCTCACGTAAGGCTTCTCGAACTTGGTCTCCGCGAACCACGAGACCGGCAGGCGATCCCGCTCGATGCCCTCGGCCACGGTCTTGAGCGTCTTGGGCGGCGCGAGGCTGTCCCAGAAGAGGAAGTACTTCACGCCCGTTTGCTCGTGAATGCCCTTGATGTCTTGATAGACGAGCGAGGGCTTGCGCATGCGGAAGTTGCGGCGGAAAGAGTCGCCGCAGAAGGTGCATTTGCCGTAGTAGCAGCCGCGGCTGGTCTGCAGGTTGGCGATGCCTTCCGGCACCAAGTAGCCCTCGAAGGGGATGCCGCTGAAGTCCGGCGGTGCGATGGCATCGAGATCGGGATAGCTGGGCGGCATGGTCGAGAAGCGGATCGTGCCGGTCTCGTCGCGCCAGACCAGGTTGCTCACTTGCTCGATGGGGCGCTGGCCCTGCAGGGCCTCCATGAGTTCGCAAACTGCGTCTTCGCCCTCCCCCGGCTGGGCGTAGTCGATCACGTCGAACAGGCCGGGGTCCTTGAAGAGCGTGTTCTTGTAGTCGTTGATCGTGCAGCCGCCGATGACGATGGGCACGTTGGGCAGGCGCTGCTTGAAGAGGTGCGCGAAGCGCAGTCCCTCAAAGAACTGGAAGCTAAACGGCATCGTGATGCAGACCGCGTCGGGCTGCTCGGCCACGACCGAGTCCAGCAGCGTGCCGTAAGCCTCGTGCACCGGATCGCCGCCGAAGCTCTTCAGCGTTTCGAGGTTGCGCGTGACGAAGTCCTCGGCTTCGACGTCATAGATCGGGCTGGCCGCGTAGAGGAAGCGAATCATTGCCGCGAGATCGTCGAAGGCGCGGTTGAAGGTCTGGTGCTGGTAGAAGCGCGCCGGATCGCGCATCACCTTGAGGCTGTCCTCGGCGCGGTCCAGGACCGCGTGCGGGATCGCGGCGAGAGGCGCCAGAAAGCGGTAACGATCAAACTCGGCCGGCGTCAGTTCCGGCTTCGCGTCAAGTTCCTGGAACCAGCCTTGCACGAGGTTGGCGTAGTGATTCAGCGTCGGCCGCTTCACCAGGTGATGAAAGACTTCCACGTTGAGATCGCGCACCACGGTGGTGTGGCCACGCGAGCGCAGGCAGCCCTGCAGCACCGCCAGGCTGGAGAAGGGGATCGTCGGCAGCGTCCGATCCGGCGGATAGACGAGAAGGACCTTCATCGGAAGCTGGACATCTCAGAGGGTGGTCGGGTCAGTGCGTGGTCGGGCGGGTCCTGAACGCGCGGCGGCTCGCGCGGCTCTCCGGCTCTTGGCCGCAGAGTGCATCGGCTAGTATAGCCGTCCCGCATGAGTTTCTCCGAGCCACCCCTCCGCGGAGCGCCGCCACTCCTCGCGCTGCTCGGGCTGCTTTTCCTGTGCGGATGCCACCAACGGCCGGCGGATGTGCCCTTCAAGCACGCCATCATCCTGGTGCTGGACAGCACCCACGCCGCGCATCTGGGCTGCTATGGTGGCCCGCCTGAAGTCTCACCGCAGCTCGATGCGCTGGCCCGACGCGGCGCGCGCGTCGAATGGGCTTTCACGAATGCCACCTGGACGCTGCCCTCCACGGTGACGCTCATGACGGGCCGCTTGCCCCAGCGCCACGGCGTCGTGCTGGCTCCGCACGCCCTGCCGGAGGACGGGCTGCCGACGCTGGCGGAGATCGCGGGGCAGGCCGGCTTTCAGGCGGCGGGCTTCACGCAGATGATCTTCGCCTCCGATCGTCACGGCTTGCAGCGCGGCTTTCAGAGCCTGAGCTACTACGGGCCGGCTGACGGCCCGAAGCGCAAGCGCATGCAGAGCGATATCCGCGACCGGCTGGCCGGCCTCGGAGAGCAGCCCACGCTGACCTATGTGCATTTCCGCCGGCCGCACTGGCCTTACGACCCGCCGGCCGCTGCACTCGAGGCCGTGCGGCAAGGCCAGCCGCTGGAGGATGGCCGTCGTGATGCCGACCTCGCCACGTTTTCGGAGCGGGCGGTGCGACAGTCTTTCGTCGGGGACCAGGCCGTCACACCTCTGACGGCGGAGGAAAGCGAACGCCTCGTGCAGCTCTATCGGGGCGGACTCCACGCCATCGATGCAGAGTTGGAAGAGCTCATCGAGTTACTGCAACTGCGCGATGACACCGTGCTCGTCGTGACCAGTGATCACGGCGAGGGACTGGGCGAGCACGCCGAGACCGACGCGCGCGCCAGGGCTGACGGGCTGAACGGCTACGGCGCCTACGGCCACGGCGCCGGGCTCTGGCCGGAGCATGTGCGCGTGCCGCTGATCTTCGCGGGCCGCGGATTGCACGGCACCGTGAGCGACCCCGTGAGCACCGTCGACCTCTTGCCCACGCTGGCCGAACTGCTCGGGCTCAAGGCTCCGCCGGGCGAAGGCCGCTCCTACGCCGCCGCGCTGCGTGGCCGGCCCCTGCCGCCGCGCGCGCCCATCAGCCTGCTCGCGCGCAGCGGCTCGCTGCATCCGGCCGCCGTCGGCAGCGTCTGGAAAGAGGGCGCTGCTCTGCGTTTTGCGCGCCTGACCACGCCGGGCGCCTATGAACTCTACGCGCTGGACACGGACGGCCTGACCCGCATCGAGCAGCGGCCGCCCGCGGAAATCGAACGCATGCTCAGCGCGCTCTTCACCTGGCAGCCGCAGCAGACGGCCTTCCCGGAAGCACAGTTGTCTCCCGACGACGAAGCCGACCTGCGCGCCCTCGGCTACACGCGCTGAGCTGCGGGCGTCCGCGGCAAGGCGAGCAGCACTGCAAAGAGCAGCAGACAGGCATCGGCCTTGATCAGGATGTCGAGCTGATGGTGCGGATCCTCGGCGGCCAGGGTGCCGAGCGGCAGGAAAAGCGTGGCGCAGGCGATGGCAGCGGCCAGAGTCAGTGCAACGTGCGAGCGCCCGCTCCAGCTCGCCACGACGAGCCAAGCCACCGGCAGCGCGGCCAGCGAGAGATGCGTCGGCCAGGTCACGCTGGAGATGAGAAAGCTTGCCGACAGGCCGAGGGCATAGAGCGAGAGGAGTGCGGCAGCGTTCGCGTTCGCGCTTGCGCGGCGCTTCCAGGCCAGCGCCCAGCGCGCCGTGAGCGCGAGTGTCGCCAAGCTCACCAGCCACACGGCCGCGAGCGTGCCGCCGCGCGACCAGCCACCGGCCTCGGCCGCCCGGCTCAGCAGTCCGTTGGGGGCCAGATTCCAGTCGTGCAGGCTGTTGTTGAAGGCGCCCGACGGCAACGAGGCCACATAGCCGAGTTCCCGACCCAGCAGCGCTAGGTAATCGCGGTGCACTTCCCAGCCGTTCCAGGCGATCGAGAGCACGAGCAGCCCGGCGCCCGTCGCCAGAGCCGAGCGCACTGTGCGCCAGCGGCCTGCGAACACAGCCAGCACAATGAGCAGCGCCGGTGACGTCTTGGCGGCAGCCGCGAGAGCCAAGCACACGCCTTCCTGCACAGGCCGGCCCGCCTGGGCCGCCAGCAGCGCCAGCAGCACCAGCAGCAGCGTGACGCCGTTGAGCTGGTTCATGGCATGGCCCATCCAGGTGCCGTCGTTCAGCGCGATGGCGGCAAGAGCAACCGCCAGCGCAGCCGCCGGACCGAGGCCGGCGCGGCGCAGCACGAGCGCGAGCACGAGCACGGCGAGCCCCAGCAGCACATGATTCACCGTGAGCCAGCGCGCGTAGGCGCCCTGCCAGTCCACGGGATCGGCGAGCGCAAAGCCGCGCAACACAAGCGGGTTGGCCGCGCAAAAAGGCGTGAAGGGGCGCCCGGTCACAGCGCCCAGAGCATTCACCGTCGCCGAGTCCCAGGGGTCCTCGCCGCGAGCCAGCGCACGCCCGGCCGCCCAGTGCAACTGGAAGTCCGACTCCGCCCGAGCCTGCGGCCGCTCGAGCAGCGACAGACCGTCAGCGCTGCGGCCCAGCCACTGACTGCGCGGGACCACCAGCGCCACTGCCACAGCCACGAGCAAAAGCAACAGACCGCCGCGAATCAAACGTGCGAGCGGCGCGCCCCGGGCCGGGCCGGTCATGATCCGGCAGCGTGCGCGCCGGCCAGCGCGCGGGCCGCCGCATCGAGCTCCGCCAGAGGTGCGCGCGACAGCTCACACGAATAGCCGCGGGCCAGAAGCTGAGCGACCAACGGCTGCGTCGAGACATTGCTCACCGCGCCCTGCGCAAACTGGCAGCCGCCCAGTCCGCCGAGCGCCGAGTCGAAGTCGCGACAGCCGGCTTGCAGAGCGGCGTCAATCAGTCGCTCCTGGTTCTGGGGTGTGACGTGCAAGTGCGCGGCCGGCACCGGCCAGTCAGCTCCGAGCTGCACAGCCGCGTAGACCCGGCCGATGAGTTCGGGCTGCGCCTGTGCCGTGGTGTCGGCCAGCCCGACACGATCTACGCCGGCTTCGTGGTGCAGCCGCGCCACCCAGGCGCGCAACTCGGCGGGCTCAAAGGCTTCGCCCTCGTTGTTCCCGAAGGCCATGCTGATCGTGGCGTACATCGTGCGCCCGGCCGCGTGGGCAGCGGCGGTGAGTTCCGTCAGCAGCGTGAAGGCCTCTTCGCGGCTGCGTTCGGTGTTGCGACGCTGAAAGCGCTCGCTGAGTGAGAACGGGAAGAGCACTTCGCTGACGTGCGGTGCCGCGAGCAGGCGCTCGAGGCCGGAGGCGCTCGCCACCAGAGCCGTGAGCCGCGCTCCGGGCGGCGGGCGCAGCCTGGCCAGCACGGCTTCGGTGTCGGCCATGGCCGGCACGCGGCGCGGCGAGACGAAGCTGCCCACGTCGATGCGCCGAAAGCCCGCGGCCAAGAGCCGCTCCAGAAAGTCCACCTTGCTGTCCGTGCCCGGTGCACGCGGCAGCCCCTGCCAAGCATCCCGGGCCGTCTCGACGATGGTGACCGGCTTCACGCCTGCAGCACGCCCGTCCGGAACTCGGGCAGGTGCGCGTTGTGAGCGGCCACGTCGAGAGCCGTGATGAGCGCGGCACGCGTGTCTTGCGGGCGCAGGATGGCATCCACCCACAGCCGCGCGGCGGCGTAGCGCGGATCGAGCGAGGACGCGTAGCGCGCCTTGGTGTCGGCGGTGAGCTTGGCGCGCTCGGCGTCATCCACCGTGCGCCCCTGCTTCTCAAGCTGCTGCACGCGGATATCCACCAGCGTGCGGGCGGCCGCGTCGCCGCTCATGACGGCGTAACGAGCGGAGGGCCAGGCGAAGACGAAGCGCGGATCGTAGGCGCGGCCGCACATGGCGTAGTGCCCGGCGCCGAAACTGCCCCCCAAGATGACCGAGATCTTGGGCACGACCGAGTTCGCCACCACGTTCACCATCTTGGCGCCGGCGCGGATGATGCCGCTGTGCTCGGCGTCACGCCCGACCATGAAGCCCGAGACGTCGTGCAGGAAGACGAGCGGGATGCGGTTCTGGTTGCAGTCCATCATGAAGCGCGCGGCCTTCTCGGCGCTCTCGGTGTAGATGACTCCGCCGAACTCCACGCCGTGCGTGCTGCTCTGCGCGTTCTGCCGCTGATTGGCCACGAGTCCCACGGCCCAGCCGCCCAGCCGCGCGAAGCCCGTCACGAGCGTGCGCCCATATTCGGCGCGGTATTCGTCGAAGTCGCTGCCGTCGACGAGTCGGGCAATGACTTCGCGCATGTCGTAGGGGCGCGCGCCATCCACCGGGACCAGGCCGGCCAGTTCCTCGCCGTCAAAGAGCGGGTCCCGAGAGGCGATGCGGTCGAAGGGCGCGGCCGGCCGCGGGCCCAGGCGCGCGACGAGCGAGCGCAGCCGCTGCAGGCAGGCCTCGTCATCCGCCTCGCGGAAGTCCACGGTGCCGCTCACCGCGCTGTGCATGGCCACGCCGCCCAGGCTCTCAGCGTCGTTCTCCTGGCCGATGGCCGCCTTGACCAGCGCCGGGCCGGCCAGGAACAGGCCACTGCCCTCGGTCATCAGCAGCGTGTCGCACATCACCGGCAGGTAGGCGCCGCCCGCCACGCAACTGCCCATGATGGCCGCAATCTGCGGCACGCCCATGGCCGAGAGCACGGCGTTGTGGCGGAAGACGCGGCCGAAATCGTCTTCGTCGGGGAAGACTTCGTCTTGCAGGGGCAGGAAAACGCCCGCCGAGTCCACGAGGTAAATGACCGGCAGCCGGTTGTCGATGGCGATGCGCTGATTGCGAATGACCTTCTTGGCGGTCATCGGGAAGAAGGCGCCGGCTTTCACGGTGGCATCGTTGGCGATGATCATCACGCGGCGCCCCTGCACGACACCGAGGCCGGCGATGACACCCGCCGCCGGCACGTCGCCCCACTCCGGATACAGTTCGTGCGCGGCGTGCAGGCCGAGTTCAAGGAAGTGGCTGCCGCGATCGACGAGCCGCTCGATGCGCTCGCGCGCCGTGAGCCGCCCCTTGGAATGCTGCCGCTCGATGGCCTTGGCGCCTCCTCCCAGCCGGAGCTTGGCCTCCTGCTGCGCGTAGCTCTCGAGCAGACGCGCGTAGACGTTGCGCGCGGCCCGCGCCGACTTGTCGTTGCGGTCGTAGGAGCTGGCCAGGGTGGTCATCGGCGCGGCATTGTGGCCAGCCCGCACCATGAAAGAAAGGGCAGCGCTAGCCGGCTCGCGCCAGGCGCCGCGAGCGCCTCAAGAGCGCGCCCCGCGCTCGAAACAGGCGCACACGCAGCGCCGCCGCATTGAGTCCGGACATCAGGCAGAGCGTCGGCTGCGAGAGGCCGCGCTCATAGTGCAGGCTCAGCAGCACGCGTTGGTGCGCCGGCAATTCACGCAAGTCCACGGCACGGTTCGGCTCGCGCGGCCCAGACTCGCGCACGCCGTCCGCCACCTCTTCGGTCAGGGGCGACCAGACTCCCGAACGCACGCGCCGGGAACGCACATGATCGATGGCCGCGTGCCGGCAGATGCGAAAAAGCCAGGCCTCGCCGCGTTCGGCCGAACGCAGCGCCGAGAGCTGCGAGGCAGCGCGCAGCAGAGTTTCCTGAGCCACGTCCTCGGCCTCCCAGGAATCGCCGACGAAGCGGTGGGCAAAGCCGATGAGGCGCTGACGCATCTCGGGGCCGAACCAGGCTGAGACATCGACCGAAACATCTGGGACCGAAACATCGGGGACCGAGGCGTCGGGCTGAGACATGGGCGGGACCTCCGAGGAGCTTCGCGGCCGGGCTTGGCGCGCGGGGTCCCTGATGCCGCCCCGCCAAGAAAGTCACCGCACGGCTGAAAGCTTCCGCGTCGCCGGCCTGCCGAGGCGAGCAATGGCCGACATGACTGCCGTGTTGAAGGCCTCGAGCCCGGCGCGCCCTTCCGGAAAATCCTGCACGCGCAGCGGATCACCGAGCGCCGCGGTCACGTGCGAGAGATGCAGCCAGCGCTGGCCTTTGCGCAGAGCTTCGCGCGTGCCGCCCAGATGCAGCGGATAGACCGGTGCGCCGGTCTTGCGGGCAATCCAGGCCAGACCCGGCTGGGCCGGCTGCAGCGAGCCGTCCGGGGAGATGTGCCCCTCGGGAAAGATGGCCAAGGCCTCGCCGGCCTCAAGCACGCGCACGGCATCGCGCAGCGCGGCGCGCTGATCCTCGCCCGACTCCACCACGATGCAGCGCGCCATGCGAAAGAAGCCATTGAGGGCCGGCAGGTCGTAGTACTTGGCGTGCATCATGTAGAAGAGCCGGCGATCGAGCACAGCGCCCAGCACGAGCGGATCGAGGAAGGAGCGGTGGTTGGCGGCCACGATGAGCGGCCCCTCCGGCAGCGGCCGGACATCGGCCAAACTCAGCCGCCAGAAAAGCCGCAGCAGCACGTTGAAGCTGTCGCGGCAGGCGTAGTAGGCCAGCTCGTTCCCGAGTCCGCGCGGGGCGAGCGGCGCAACGCGATGGCTCATGCGCCGCTCAGACCTGGCCGGCGGCCCGCTTGCCCCAGGTTGAGTTCGGATAGTCGCGCGAGCAGCGGTAGAGCAGCTTCTTGGCTTCCAGCTTGGCGTCGTCGTCGTTGATGTTGAGGAAGGCCTGCGCGGCCCAGTACAGCGCCTCGGCCTGCTGGACCTGCACGGTCGGATAGGAGACGACGACCCGCAGGAAGTCCAGCCGCGCCGCACTGAAAGCCTCGAGCGCGTCGAGACGCAGGGCCTGACCCTTGGACTTGTCGCCCGCAGCGTCAGCCTTGGTGGAACGGTCGAGCAGGGCCATGCCGCGCGCGTAGTGACTGCGGCCGCGGCCGTTGTAGGCATCGGCGGCTACGTCTTCAGAGGTCTCGAAGCGCGCGTCGAGAATCTCCTCGAAGAGCGCCAGCGCCGCGGCCTCCTCATTGGCAGCCGCCTTGGAGCGCGCGAGCCGCACCGCGCAGCGCCAAGCCAAATCCTTGCTGACGCCAGCGGCCTTGGCGCGCAGAGCCTCGTAGGCCACCACGAGTTCCGCGGGCTTGCCGCCGTCCTCCTGGCCCAGCAGCTTCAAATACTCCGCCTCAATGGCGTATTGCTGACCCAGCCCCTTGGCCGTCACTTCTTCCTGCAGCTTGGTGAGCACCTTGGCGGCTTCGTCCGGCTTGCGCAGATAGAGATGAGCCTTGCCCTTGCCGAGCAGCGCGCGAGCTAGGTGGCGTGTCTCCGGGTAATCCGTCAGCAGTTGATCGTAGGCCGTGAGCGCGAGCTCCGGGTTTCCGCTCTCGAGCAGCCCATCCGCTTGCCGGGCACGCGCCGTGGCACGGATGTGCTTGGGCGCATCGTCATTGTCAGCCACGAGCTCGAAGTAGCCCGCAGCCACGGCCAGCGCCTGGGATTCGCCGGCCGCCAGAGTCTCCAGTGCCGTCTGGAAATCCTTGGGCGTCGAGCTGTACTCGATCGAAGCGATTTTGGCGGCGTCGAGTTTTTGCGGCGTGGGCGCCTTGCCCTTGCGGTACTCGACTTCCTTCCAGCTCTCGCTCACCACTTTGACGCCGTCGAGGCTGCTGCCGTCGAGCAGTTTGATGGTGTCGGCGCGTGCGGGCCCCGCGCAGAGGGCGACGGCAAGCGGAAGCGCCGCGAGGGCGAGACGATAGGTGCGGGGCCTCATGGCACCCT
Organism: Planctomycetota bacterium; assembly: GCA_052387675.1. Lineage (GTDB taxonomy): Bacteria > Planctomycetota > B15-G4 > B15-G4 > B15-G4 > JBQTIY01. Next base: position 28,749 of record JBQTIY010000004.1, read on the forward strand.
CCAGGAAGGCGGCGAATCGATCAAGGTAACGAGGAAGCGCGCGGACGGTCAAGCCGAGCGGCCGCCTCGGGCTGCTCAGCGCCGCGCGTTTCGGCAATGAGCTGAGCCACGATGGAGACTGCGATCTCGGCAGCGGTCTTGGCCCCGATCGAGAGCCCCACGGGCGAAACGATGCGCTCCAGCCAGGCCGCTGGCAGGCCCTCGTCCGCGAGACGCCGCAGCAGCACGGTGCGCTTGGCCCGGCTGCCGATCATGCCGAGAAAGCGCGGCACCCGAGTGGCACTCCCGGCGGCACCGGCAGCGGCGCCGGCTGCGCCACGCGCCAGGCTGCGCAGCACGCGCTCGTCGTCGTGGTGACCGCGGGTGACCACGAGCACGAAGGCGCAGTCCCCTGCCAGCGCTTGTGCAGCCGTCGCTGCGTAGTCACCCGGTACGCGTTCCACGGCGGCAGGGAGTTCCTGGCCGGCGAGCAGATCCTCGCGGTCGTCGTAGAGCCGCACGCGAAAGCCCACTTCGCTGGCCAAGCGCGCCGTGGCGGCGCCCACATGCCCGGCCCCAAAGATGTGCGCCACGGGCTGGGTCAGCGGCTCGATGAAGACCGTGACTTGTCCGCCGCAGATGAGGCCGCTGTCGGGGTAGTCCCGTTCGGTGAGTGAAAAGCTGACGGTCATCGGGCGGAGCGTGCGCATGACGGTGCGCGCGTGCTCCCAGACTTCGGCTTCGAGACAGCCTCCGCCCACGGAGCCCACGAACGTGCCGTCACCGCGCACGAGCATCTTCATGGGGTGCTTGCCGGGCGTGCTGCCCAGCGTGGAGACAATCGTGGCCAGAGCAGCGGACTCGCCGCGGCGGCGGCAGGCCACGATCTCCTCCCACAGGTCTGGTGCGCTCATGCCGCCAAGTCTTTCATGTCGCCTGCTCCCTCACGCCGCCGGCTCCACGGCATGCACGAAGATCTTGCCGTCTCCGGAGCGGCCGGTGCGCGCGGCCGTGCAGATGGCGGCGATGGCCGCCTCCAAATGCTGCGCCGTCACGCTGAACTGCAGGCGCACCTTGGGCAGGAAGCCGCCCTCCCAAGGAATTTCGTCGTAATGCTCCAGGTGCGTCTTTTGGCGGTTGTAGCCCCGCACTTGTTCGATGAGCACGTCGTGCGGCGCGAGCGGCTGCAGCGCCTCCAGCACGGCATCCACTCGGACGGGCCGCACGATCGCGACCAGGCGCAACAGCTTGGCCGGCGCGGCGTGATTCACCGAGCCTGCGCAGCGCCCGCACTGGCGGCGCTGACCTCGTGGTCTCCGGGGGGAGACCAGGCGGTGATAGGCAGGCTCATCATGGGCAGGTCTCCGCTAGGCACTGATGCGAGGCCGCAAGCGGCACCTTCTACCAAGCGTCCGGCCGCGTCAAGCGGGACGGCGGCGGCTCCACAGCGCGGAAACCGCGCGCCACTCGTCCGGACAGAGTCGCCCGGCCGCTTGGGAGAAGCACAACAGGCCCAGAGCCATGCCCAGGCTGACGCGCGCCAGATTGCCGGTCAGGAGCGAGCCGGCCCAGCCGGCGGCCAGAGCGTAGTCCAGTCCAAAGACGAAGAGCGCCATGACCGCAGTCGCCAGCAAGAGCCGCGGCCCGGCGCTGCCGCGCAAGCCCACCGGCGTGCCCATGAGCCGGCTCACGCCCAGATAGAGCGCGGTGGCCGCGAGAATCGAGGTGAGCGAGGAGGCCAGGCCCAGGCCCAGCTCGCCGAGCGGCCCGACCAGCAGCAGATCGAGCGCGATGTTGACGCCCACCAGGCCAATGCCGACACGCAGCGGCAGCTTGGTGTTGCCGAGCGCGTAACTGGCGCGCGTGAGCAGGATCATGGCGCCGGCGGCAGGGATGCCGACGGCGTAGCCGATGACAGCCTGTGCTGTGCGATCAGCGGCCACGGCACCAAACTCGCCGCCCTCGAAGAGCAGGCCCACGATCGGCCGGGCCAGGAGCAACAGGCCGGCCGCTGCCGGCAGAGTGAGGAGCAGATCGGCGCGCAGAGCTAGGTCCGCCGCCTCCGCCGCGCCGCGCCGATCCCCGCGCGCCACCAGCCGCGCCAGCAGCGGATAAACCACCGTGCCCAGCGCCACGGCCACGAGCCCCATCGGGAACTGCATCACGCGCATGCCGTAGTAGATGTGCGTGCGGCCGCCCTCCTCCAGAAAGAGCAGTGCGATATGGCTGTCGGCCAGCACCGTGAGCTGGCCGGCGCCCAGGCCGAGCAGCATCGGGCCCAAGAGCCGCAGCACGGAACGCAGCTCGGCCGTGAGCCGCGGCCGCACGATGCGAAAGCCGGCACCCAGCGCGGCCAGCTTGGGCAGATGCCAGAGAATCTGCAGCGCGCCCGCTATGAGTACTGAGCAAGCGACGATCGTGCCCTGCGCGGGCACATCGTCGGGGACCCACCAAGCGGCCAGCCCGACGCCCGCGAGCCAGACCAGGTTCACCAGCACCTGTGAGAGCGCCGGCACACGAAACTCGCCCAGCGCATTGAGCACGGCCATCATCTGCGCTACGACGCAGACGGCGGCCAAATAGGGCAGCACGATTTGGATGTAGCGCACGAGCACCACGGCGCGCTCGGGCTCCTGAAAGCCGAACACCCAGCGCACTGTGTCCAGCGGCAGGAGGCCCACGATGGCCACCAGCACCGTCACGAGCAGGAGCAGAAACAGGCCCAGCGTCGACAGGATGGTGTTGCTGACCTGTCGTGCCCGCGCCGCGCCTTGCTGCTCCAGGCTGCGCGCGAAAACCGGCACGAAGGCCGAGGAGAGCGCACCCTCGCCGAAGAGCCTCCGAAAGGCATTCGGCAGGGTCCAGGCGTAGCTCAGCGCATCGTTGACCCAGGAGTTCCCGAGCAGCGCCGCGGTGGCGCTGTCCCGCGCGAGCCCCAGAACCCGCGAGAGGAGCGTGAGCATGGAGACTGTACGCGCAGAGCGCAGGAGGCCACCGTCGCTTGAACGCCCGTCGTCTGACCGGCTGGCGCCTGGACGGCCACTGCCTGAAGGGCCGGCATCGCCTGCGGTCGTTGACACGCCACCACCCTCGCGCGGCGCGCGACGGGCTTCAAGCCTGCGACGGCCAAGGAGCGCCTTTCAGCGCCGTCGACTCAAACCTTGGCGGGCGCCGGGTGGCCGCGCCTGACTCGGCCGGCGGCGAGATTGGCCTCGGCGACCTCCTGGGCGGCGGCATGCGACGTGATGTCTCGGCGGCGAGCCGTCTCGAAGATGCTGCGCAGGGCATCGAAGATGTTGTGGATCTTCTTGACCGCCTTGGACTCGTCGTAGCCGCCGGGCTCCAGCTCGAGCGAGACATTGATGATGCCGCCCGCGTTGATCACGTAATCAGGCGCATAGACCAGCCCGCGCTGTTTGATGAGCGCGGCGTGCTTGTGCTCGTCGAGCAACTGGTTGTTGGCCGCGCCGGCCACCACCCTGCACTTGAGCCGCGGAATCGAGTCATCGTTGAGGATGCCGCCCAGGGCGCAGGGCGAGAAGATGTCGCAGGCCACGTCGTAGATGGCGTCAGGAGCGACGGCTTGGGCGCCGAGTTCGCGCACGGCGCGGTCCACGTTGTCGCGGCTGACATCGCTCACCACGAGCCGGGCGCCGGCCTGCACAAGTGCCTGGCCCAGCGGAAAGCCGACGTTGCCCGGCCCCTGGAGTGCGACCACCTTGCCCTTGAGGGAGTCGCTGCCCCAGGCCTCGATGGCCGCGGCCTTGAGGCCTTCGAAGCAGCCAATCGCCGTGTAGGGGCTCGGGTTTCCGCTGCCGCCATCCTCGCGCGCCAGCCCCGTCACGTGCTTGGTGCCGCGATGCACGCTCTTGAGATCGGAGATGCCCACACCCACGTCTTCGGCGGTGATGTACTGGCCGCCGAAGCTGTCGATGAAGCGGCCCATGGCCTCGAAAAGCCGCGGCGTCTTGTCGGCGCGGGCATTGCCGACGATCACGGCCTTGCCGCCGCCGAGCCCGGTGCGCGCCACGGCCGACTTGAAGGTCATGCCGCGCGACAGGCGCAAGACGTCGGTGACGGCCTCGCGCTCTGACTCGTACTTCCACATGCGCAGTCCGCCGAGGGCCGGGCCCAAGGTGGTGTCATGCACCGAGATGAAGGCGAGCAGTCCGCTGTCGGGGTCCTCGGCTTTGGCTACGCGCTCGTAGCCCGGCACAGCGATCGGGGTGATCTTCATGGGAGGTTCCAGGGCTGGCGTGGGAGCAGGAGAGGAGCCGGACTTCCGGCGCGGGGCGAGCGCCTGCGGCGCGTGCGCATCCCGTGGCCAGCAAGAGGCGGCGGGAGCATATCATCGAGGCCCGGAGCCGTTAACCCCCACTCCGGCGCCCGGTCGAACTCCGGCCAGCGAGGCCGCGCCGCCACCGTCGAGATTCTCCGCTGAGCTTGCCCATCGCGCCTGATCTCCGAGCCACACGCGCGCGCTGCGCCGGGTGGCTGGGTTTCGCGGCGACGCTCATCGGGCTAGCCGCCTGCCGCGCCGAGGAGCCACGCGCGACGCTTCGGGCGGGCGATTTGCTCATCCTCGACGCCGATGCGGGCGGAGCGCTGGCGGACACAGCCGCTCCCCAGCACGGGGCGGCACAGGGGGCCTCTGGAGCAGCGCCAATCCAGCGAGCCGGCCTTATCTTCAGGGCCGCGCAATCCAGCGCCGGCTGGTCGGATCCCGGGCCCTTCGCTGGCGACGAGCGCTGGCACGAGCCGGTGGATCTGCTCGTGCTTCCCGACCACTCGCTCTTCGTGCTGGAGCAGCAGTGGTCGCCGCGGGGGGATCTTGCGCGCGGTGCGATCTTCCGGCTGCGGCCGGGCGCGGCGCGCGCCGAACTCTGGTGGAGCGACGACCGCACGCGCCAGCTCGTCTCCTTCGTGCGCGGCGAGGACGGCACCGTCTACGTCTCCGATCGCGGCGCCGATCCGCTGGGCCTGGGACGCCCGACGGGCTGCGTCTTCGCGATCCCGCTCACTACGGATTCGAGTTTGGAGGATGGCGGCACGGCCGGCCTTGCGTGGGTGGCCGCTGCCGGCCCGGAACTCGAAGCCCCGGGCGCACTTTTGTTGCAAGGCACGTCACGCCTGCTGCTCATGGATGCCAACAGCAATCCGCGCGGACTCACACTGCCCGACGGCCGGGCGGCCTCGCCGGGCGTGCTCTTCGCCCTCGCGCAGCCCGCTTCGGCAGTCCCCGGTCAGGCGCCGGCCTCCCTGGAGATGCTGCTGCAGCCCGAGGAGACCGTCAGCCCGATCGCACTGCTGGCACGCGGGCCCGACGAGCTGCTGCTCATCGATGCCAATGCCGACACGACGCCGGGGCGCCTGGGCGGAGGCGTGATCTTCCGTGTGGATTTGGCCGCTGGCCGCTTGCATCGGCTGCTGGATGCGGGGGCGGCGCGCACGTCGGCCGCGTCCTCGGAGCAGAGCGCCGAAGCCCTGCGCGTGATGATCGACCCGGTCGGCGGGGATGTGCTCGAAGACGGCCGTATCGTGCTCGCCGACGCCAATGCCGACCCGCTGCGACTGGGCGCTGATGAAACCGGCAAGGGTGTTTACGGCACCGGCCGGGGCGCCGTCTTGATCGTGGATCTCGACGCCCGGCACATTGAGGTGCTGCTGGCCAGCGCCGACTTCGTGACGCCGCTCGGCGTCCGCCGAGTGCGGCCTTGAACGCGCTCCGTCAGCGCACCCGCCGGCGTCGCTGGCCGCTCGTGCTGCTCCTGCTGGCCGGACTGCTCGGCGCCGCTGAACTCGTCACGCGCGCCGCGGGACTGGTGAAGCTGGACGGCGGCGTCGCCACGGCCCAGCAGGCCGACTTCAATGCCGCCAACATGTTCGAGAGCGCGCCGCAGGCCGCGTTGAGCTATCGCAATCGCCCGTTGGCTGAGGCTCAGCTCGGCGCGCTGAGCTACCGCCACGATGCGCGCGGCTTTCGCGTGACGCCGGCCGCAGGCGGCGGGCCAATCGTGGCCTTCCTCGGCGACTCGACAACCTACGGCTTGGGCCTGGCCGAAGAGCAGACTCTGCCCGCCCAGACGGCCTTGGCACTCGCGGGCCTGGGCCACACGATCACGCCCTGGAACTTGGGCGTCTGCGGCTACAGCACGGCGCAAGAACTCCTCCTGTACGAAGCGCAGCGCGAGGCGCTCGCGGCAGCCGAGGTCGTGGTCTTAGTGGTTTTCCCCAACGACTTCGTGCGCGGAGTCTTTCGCTGGGACGCCGAGCTCAAGCTCATGTATCTCGATCCCCTGCCGCTGCCGCACGGCTTGAAATCCTGGCTCTTTCGCTCGGCTTTGTACCGGGGGCTCGTCTCCGGCCTTGGCCGCCGTCTGGCGGCGCGCGGCGAACTCGATCCGCTGAATCCCGACAATCATGGCCCGACGCTGGCGGCACTGGAGCAACTCGCCGAGTCTGTGCGGCGCGACGGCAAGCGGCTGCTGGTCGCGCACTTGCCAGCCATGGAACGGCTCGACCCGTATCTCTTCGCCGAGCCGGTGCGCCTGTTGGCCGAGACCTGCGCGCGGCTGCAGATTCCCTACGTCGATCTCCTCGACGACTTTCTGGCGGAGCGCGAGGTGCAGATCGCGGCTTACGAAGCGCGCGGAGCGCCGCCAGTGGATGCGGCGCAGCGGGCCGCCTTCCTGTCCCAATACTGGCTCGACCCGCGCGACCACCATCTCAATGCCCGCGCGACACGGCTGGCGGCTGAGGCACTGGCACGAGCGCTCGCGCCGGAGCTGGCCGGGCGCTGAGGGCTCAGCGCTCGCCCTTGGTTCCGGAGAGATTGGCCTCGTTGCCGCGGCCCGAGGGCAGATCCATGGGCGGCTTCTCGCTCACGCCGTACTCACGCATCGCGCCGGCCGGCGGGTAGCCAGCTTGCGCGCGGTCGGCAGCGAGTTCCTCCGGATCGAGGCGGATCACGACTTCCGTTCCATCCTGCGCGGTGACGGTGACCTCGGAACGCGTCGCGTCGCGAACTGCGACGACGACCGCAACTCCGAGGAGGGCCAAGAGGATGGCGCGCTGCTTGCCGGGGCTCATAGGGCGCAGTCGTAGCGCATCTGGGAGAGCCGCGAAAGGGCCGGCCAACCCGGAATCCCGAGGGCCGCGCGGCGCAGTCGTGCTTGACTCCGCCTAGCTCGCGCGGCTATGCAAGGTCGGCCGCTCGCTCCCGTGCGGCTCCCCCCGAGGCGCTTAAGTCTTGTCCAAGCCGCTGGTTATCGTCGAATCGCCCGCCAAGGCGCGCACGATCAGCAAGTTCCTGGGCTCGGCCTACACGGTGAAAGCCTCCATGGGGCACGTGCGCGATCTGCCGCGCTCCGGCCTGCACGTCTACCCCGAAAAAGACTTCGCAGCGGACTGGGAACCGATCAAGGATCGCGCCAAGGTCGTCGCGGATCTCCGCAAGCATTTGGCCAAAGCCGACACGCTCTATCTCGCCACCGACCCTGATCGCGAGGGCGAGGCGATCGCCTGGCATCTGCTCGAACTCTTGGAGGGTGAGGGCGAGACGCTGCGTGTCGCCGCGCGCAAGGCCAAGGGCAACGGAAAGGCCGCTGCCGGCGCCAAGCCCGGCCGTGCTGTGCATCGCGTGCACTTCCACGAGATCACCAAGAGCGCCATCCAGCATGCCTTCGATACGCCGGGTGAGCTCAATCAGAACTTGGTCGATGCCTATCGCGCGCGGCGCATCCTCGATCGCCTCGTGGGCTACCAGCTCTCCGAGCTGCTCTGGCGCAAGCTCACGCGCGGGCTGTCCGCCGGGCGCGTGCAGTCGGTGGCGGTCAAGCTCGTCGTGGACCGCGAGCGCGAGATCCGTGCCTTCGTGCCGGACGAGTACTGGAAGGTCGTGGCACGCTTCGGGGCCGGTGACGACGAGTTCACCGCAGAGTTCAAGCGGCTGGACGGCAAGGCGCGCGAGTTGAAGACGGCCGTCGACGCTCGCGAAGTCATGCTGCGAGTGGCGGGCGAGGGCGAGAAAGTGGCGGAGCCGGTGCCAGCCGCTCTGCGCAGCGGCCCCTTCAAGGTGAGCTCGCTCAAGCAGGCGCCCAAGCGCGTCTCCGCCAAACCGCCCTTCAAAACCAGCACGCTCCAGCAGGCCGGAGCAGGCCGCTACGGCTTCACCGCCAAGCGCACGATGCGCATCGCTCAGAATCTCTACGAGGGCATCGAACTGCCCGGTGAAGGTGCCGTGGGTCTCATCACCTACATGCGCACCGACTCGTTCAACGTCGCGGACGGCGCGCGCCAGGCCGCGCGCCAGTTGATCCACGAGCGCTTCGGAGAGCGCTCGCTGCCCGAGAAGCCGAACTTCTATCGCTCGCGCGAGGGCGCTCAGGAGGCGCACGAAGCGATTCGCCCCACCGATCCCAAGCGCACGCCGGAGTCTGTGCGAGGCGCGCTGACCGAAGAGCAGTGGAAGCTCTACGACCTCATCTGGCGGCGCTTCATCGCGAGCCAAATGGCGCCTGCGGAGTACTTGGTCACGACGCTCGATCTCGAGCGGCGCGGGGCGGTCTTCACGGCGAGCGGACGCGTGACGACTTTCCCGGGCTGGACGGCGGTCTATCGCGATCGCGACGAGGACCAGGCCCTGCCCCCGCTCAGCGAGGGTCAAGAGCTCCAGCCGGTCGACGTGACACCCAGCCAGCACTTCACCAGCCCGCCGCGCCGCTACAACGAAGCCTCGCTGGTGAAGGCGCTCGAGGAGTTCGGCATCGGGCGGCCTTCCACCTATGCCTCGATTCTTTCCACGATCGTAGACCGCAAGTACGTGGACCATGGCGAGGAGGCCGAGCAGGAGGAGCGTCGGCGCAACCGCGGCCTGCCCGTGGATGCGGCAGCGGCCGGCGGCGAGGCAGGCTCCGGCGCAGAGGCCTCCTCGAGCGGGGGCGCGGACAGCGAAACCAACCCCGACGGCGAGGAAACTGGCGAGACCGTGCTCGCGGACGACGAGGTTCCGGCCAGTGGCCCGCGTCAGCGCCGGCGCACGGCCTTCTTCGCCACGCATCTCGGCGAAGTCACCACCGACCTGCTGGAACCGCAGTTCGGCGACCTGGTCAACACGGCCTTCACGGCGCAGTTCGAGTCCGATCTCGATCGCATCGCTGAGGGCGGTCTGCGCTGGCAAAAGGTTGTCGAAGGCTTCTATGACCGCTTCAAGGCCGACCTCGACGCCGCCCGCGACGGCATGGGGCACTACCGCGCCAAGCCGCTGATCGTCAACGACATCACCTGCGACAAGGTCGACGAGAAGACCGGCATCGTCTGCGGCGCGCCGATGGCCGTGCTCTTCAATCGCGGCGGCGCTTACTTGGGCTGCTCGCGTTATCCGGCCTGCTCCAACAATCTTCCGCTCTCGGGCCAGCGCACGGCGACGGCCGAGATGACCGACTTCAAGTGCCAGGCCAAGGACGAGAGCGGCAAACTCTGCGACCGGCCGATGGAGCGCAAGGTCAACCGCTGGGGTCGGCCCTTCCTGGCCTGCACGGGTTACAAGAGCAAGGACTGCAAGGGTGCTGTCTCGCTGTCCACCAAGGGCGAGCCGCTGTGGCCGGTCGAGACCACGGTGCACTGTCCGCTCTGCGAGCGGATCATGAACATCAAGCGCAGCCGGCGCGGCAAGTTCCTGGCCTGCCCGGGTTATCCCAAGTGCCGCGGCACGCTCAACTTGCCCAACTGTCCGCACACCTCACGGGGCGGCGCGCCCTGCGGCCTGCCCATGACGGAACCCGGCCCCAATGGCACGCTGCTGTGCAAGGAACACCCCGAGCAGGCACTGGCCCCGCCCGTGAAGACCAAGCGCGATGGTGAAGCCGCAGGTGCCGAAGGGGGGGCCGACAGCGAGACCAAGGCCCCGGCGGCCCCAGCCGCCAAGTCCAAGAAGAGCAAGTCCAAAGCGAGCAAGCCCAGCAAAGCGCGCGCGAAGTCCAAGCAACCTCCGCCCGACGAATCATGATCTCGCTGATCGTTGCGCTGGCGGCCACCGTGGCTGCGCTGGCGGCCGTCGTCTGGTCAGGCCTTGCGCGCCGACGCCGCCTGCACTACGCGCTCGTCGTGCTCATGCTGCTCTGTCTGACCATGGCGGTTTGGCGCGCTGAAGTCTTCGGCCGCGGACTCATCTTCGACGGCCTGGCCGGCACGCTGCACTCCATCCACATGGTCTCTGTCGCGTTGACTCTGCTCTGGCTCGTACTGACCGCGCACACCGGCTGGAAGCTGGCCCGCGCCGAAGCTGTCGATTCGGTTTCGAGCCCCACGCCCCTGCGGCGCAGCCACCGCCGCCGAGCCTTCAGCTTCGTGGTGCTCGTCGCCCTGACCTCGGCGCTGGGCATCGCCATGACCCTGGCGGCGCGCCCGGCCTGAGCAGTAGCCCGCTTCGGGAGCCGCTCCGGGGCGCCCCGCCCAGAACGCCGCGTCAGTGCGCCGGCACGGGCTGCCGCTCGCGCAGCACGGAGAGAAAGAGCCCGCGCCAAGCCACGTAGTTCACCAGCGCCATCAGCGGGACGACGATGCCGCCCACCGCCGGCACCCACTGAATCGAGACCAGCAGCACAAAGAGCAGTCGCACGCCCCACTTCAGCAGAAGGCTTTTGCCGCGTGGCAGATAGCGGCGGAAAGGGGCCACGAGCGCTATGCGGTAGTAAATGACTCCCGGCAGCAGCCCCGCGACAGGCACCAGACTGCACAGCAGGCAGATGAGCAGGACGCCGGGCAGCCGGGCCTGAATCGTGGCCAAGTAGCGTTCGACGAAGGCCGGATCAGTGAAGGCGGCGTGCTGGCAGGCGGGGCAGTGCTGACGGGGATCACGCTCCGGCAAGCGCGTGGCGCAGACTGCGCAGCGCTTCTTCTCCATGAGCCGGTAGGCATGCGCCTCTCGGTCGGGCGCGGGCCGCTTCAGCGACGTGCCGAAGAAGCCCACGGCGGCCGGTTCGGCCACGTCCTTGCCGCAGCGGCCGCAGCGCATGGCGCAGCGGTAGGTCGGCGCGCCGCAGCCTGCGCAGGCCGCCTTGCTCGCATCCTCTTTGGCCTCCGAACGCTTGCGCAAGAGATAGAGCGCGCCGCTCACCGCCGCTACCAAGAGGGCCATGACCAGCGGAAAGAGCACGAGCAACAGCGGGCCGGTGGCGGCCCAGACATCCTCCGCCCAGCTCAGCAGGCCCTGCACGCCGGCGTCATCGTCTTCGTCGCCTTCGGTGAGCAGTGAGAAGAGGCCGCTGCGCAGGCCCGCCAGCAGGAAAGTGCCGGCTCCGGCCAGCAGCGCCCAGAGGCCGTCGCCGAAGCCGGCACGCTTGAGCGTGCCGGTCACGAACTCAGTGTCCGTGACGCTGGCGATGCCCAGCGCGGTGAGCACGGCGAGCGCCGGCTTGAGGTACTGGTCGAACTCGGCGAGGAGCGCACGCGCGTCGGCGCTCTTGTTGGCCACCATTTCCGCCAGCGAAAGCGCGGCCAGGATGATCAGCGTCGGCCACGAAGTGAACCAAGTGGGCGCCTCCGGCAGCGAAGCCAGAAACTCACTGTCCGACAGGAAGGGCAGCGACGTGCCAAAGCGCAGCGCGAGCGCCGTGACGAAGGCCGGCAGAAAGGCGCGCGAGGCGAAGAAGGCCGAGGCGCCAATGGCCAGCAGCAGGGCATCCATCAGCGAGCTCCCGCGCTAGAGAACGTGAGCACTCACCCAGGTGATCAGGTCGTCGACGCCGGGCAAGCCGTACCAAACCGTGACACCAGCGAGCAGCAGCACGGAGGCTGCAGCAAGCGCCGGCAGAAAGCCGCGGGGCGCGATGCCGGGGACAAACGCCGTGTCGCCGCGCAGGAACAGGGCGCGCGCGATCTTGAAGTAATAGAACAGCGCCACAACCGAGTTCAGGACGGCCACGACCGCGAGCCAAGCCAAGTCCGTGGTCATCGCTGCCTGCAGCAGCATCAGCTTGCCCAAGAAGCCGGCAGTCAGCGGCAGTCCCGTCAGCGAGGCCAGAAAGATAACGAAGGCCACGCCGATCCACGGCGCTGACCAGCCCAGGCCGCGATAGTCGTCGGTGTCCTCAGCGCCGAAGCGGCTGGCGAGTGCCATTGCACAGGCAAAGGCCCCCAGCGTGCCCAGGTAGTAGGTCGCCAAGTAGAAGAGCAGCGCTTGGATGCCGAGACCGTGCAGCGGACTTTCTGGATCGGCGCTGTGCGTCATGACCGCCACGCCCATCAGCAGATAGCCGGCATGGCTGATCGACGAGTATGCCAGCAGCCGCTTCACGTTGCGCTGCAGGACGGCGGTGATGTTGCCGTAGGTCATGGTGACGGCCGCCAGCACCGCCAGGATCCACGAGACCTGGCGCAGCCAGTCGCCGCTCACCGCGTGCTCGCCCATGAAGACCCCGTCGACGAAGCGCACCAGAATGCCGAAGCCGGCCGCCTTGCTGACCACAGCAAGGAGCGTCGTCACGGGCGTCGGCGAACCTTCGTAAACGTCAGGCGCCCAGAAGTGGAAGGGGAAGGCCGCGATCTTGAAGCCGATGCCCACCAGCACGAGCACGCTGGCGAAGACGATGGCTAGGCGCTCGTACTCGCCGCCGAACTCCCAGGTCTGCACCAGGGCGATGGCCGTGTCACTCAGCCACAGGCTGCCGGAGAGCCCGAAGAACAGGCTGAAGCCAAAGACCATGAGGGCCGAAGCCGCCCCGCCGTAGACCAAGTACTTCAGGGCCGCCTCGGACGAGCGCCGATCGCGCTTGCGCCAGCCCGCGAGCAGGTAGCTGGGCATCGAGAGCATCTCCATGCCCAGCAGCAGCATGAGCAGATGATCCGTAGACACCAGCAAGCAGCCGCCGAAGGCCGCCGCGAGGATCATGGGATGCAGCTCGTTGCGCGTGCCGTCGTCGAGTTCGCGAAAGACCATCGCGTGCAGCACGACGAAGGCCGTGCCGGACAAAATCAGGATGCGAAAGAAGCGCGCGTGCCCGTCGAGCACGAGCAGCCCGAAGGCGCGGCCTGGCAAGTCGTCGCCAGCCGTAAGCAGCGCCCACAGTCCGCCCAGCGCGCCGGCCAGCGCCACCAAGCCGACGGCCGTGCGGCCGCCTGCTCCACGGCGGCCAACGAACAGGTCGAGCGTCAGCGCGGCCAGCAGGGCACCCAAGAGCCAGAGCTCGGGCTGCAGCGCGCGCAGGCCGGCCAGGATTTCGGGTGTCATCGCAGGGCTCCGGGGCGAATCACGTGCTCAATGCTCAGGGGAAGAGCTTTCGCAGGCCTTCCATGGTCGGCCTGATCCAATCCAGCAGCAGCATCGGCGCCACGCCGAGCAGCACGCCCAGGAAGGCAAACGGCACCATGGTGAAGAGCTCGCGGCCGGTCACGTCGGCAAAGCCGCGATACTTCTCGTTGAGCGGCCCCAGGAAGACGCGCTGCAGGGTCCAGAGCAGGAAGCCGGCCGTGATCACGATGCCGATCACCGCGATCGCCGTGAGCACGGGGTAGACCTCCCAGGCGCCAATGAGCACGAGCACCTCGCTCACGAAGCCGGACATGCCGGGCAGGCCGAGGGCGGCGAAGAAGCCCAGGGTGGTGATGCCCGTGTAGACCGGCGCCACGCTGGCCAAGCCGCCGAAGCCCTCGATCTCACGATGGTGCGCGCGGTCATAGGCGACACCGACAATGAGGAAGAGCAGGGCCGAGCTGGTGCCGTGCGTAAACATCTGCATGGCGGCGCCGTTCAGGCCTGCGCTCGTGAAAGCCGCCGCGCCAAGCAGCACGTAGCCCATGTGGCTCACCGAGCTGTAGGCCACGAGGCGCTTGAAGTCGGTCTGCGCCATGGCCACCAGGGCGCCGTAGACGATGGCGAAGACGCCCAGGCAGGCGCCGATGAAGGCAAAGTCGGGCGCGATGTTGGGGAACATCCCCAGGTTCACGCGCAAGATGCCGTAGCAGCCCAGCTTCAGCAGGATGCCGGCCAGGATCACCGAGATGGGCGTCGGCGCCTCGACGTGCGCATCAGGGAGCCAGGTGTGGAAGGGCGGGACGGGCACCTTGATCGCGAAGGCGATGAAGAAGAAGACGAAGATCCACTTCAGGAAGGCCCAGCCGAAGAGCGCGCCGCCGGAGACCAAGCCATCGCCGTTGAGCTGCCCGCTGCGGATGAGCTGACCCAGTTCCGGCATGGAGAAGGGCGTGGCCGTGAGCGGCGAGGCGGCCAGATAGAGCGCGATGATGGCCAGCAGCATCAGCACCGAGCCGGCCAGGGTGTAGAGGAAGAACTTGATCGCGGCGTACTCGCGCCGCGGCCCGCCCCACACGCCGATGAGGAAGTACATCGGCAGGAGCATGACCTCCCAGAACACGTAGAAGAGGAAGAGGTCCTGCGCGCAGAAGACGCCGTTGATACCGACCTCGAGCAGCAGCAGCAGGAGCATGTAGCCCTTGACGCCCTTCTCGATGCCCCAGGAGGCGAAGGTGCCGAGGAAAAGCAGCAGCGTCGCCAGCCAGATCATGGGCACGGACAGGCCGTCCACGGCCATGTGGTACTCGACGCCCAGCGCCTCGATCCAAGGCAGGCGCACGCTGTACTGCAGGGTCTCGACGGTGGTGTCGAAATCCACCCACAGCCAAGTGGCGAGCGCGAAGGGCACAAACGTGGCTGCGGCCGTGACGGTGCGCAGCGCCTCCTTGCTGGGCCGCGGCATGAGCAGAAGCGTCAAGACGCCGAGCAAGGGGGAGAAAGTGATGAGGGTGAGGATGTCCATGGAGCCGTCAGTTCCCTCGGGCCAGATAGAAGGCGAGCACGAGGACGCCGACCAGCGTCCAAGTGAGGTAGTCGCGGGCGTTGCCGGTCTGCGCCAGGCGCAGCACTCCCGAAAGCGCGCGCACGAAACCGCGCCAGAAATTCACCAGTCCGTCGATGACATAGGTGTCGAAGAGTCTCGTGACGAAGGCGCTGCCGCGCACGATCCAGGCGCTCAGGTTCACAGCGCCGTCCACGACGTGCTTGTCGAAGAGCGACAGCCCGCGATTGAGCCGATGCAGGTTGGCGACGATCCCCTGGGCGTAGAGTTCGTCGAACCAGTAGCGGTTCACGGCCGCCTCGTGGAAGGGGCGGAAACGCGCCACGGCCACCGCCGGATCGCGGCTGCGAGTCAGGTACATGGAGCGCGCGAGCAGCCAGCCGGCCAGGATGGCCAGCACCGACACGGCCACCGCTGGATAGTGCGCGGCGTGCAGTGCGTGAGTCCAGTCAGCTTCGCTGACAACGGCCGCAGGCGTGCCACTGGCGGCCAAGCCGCTGAGCGCAGCAGAGGCCGGCTGCGGCACGAGCCGGTTGAACCAGAGGTCCTCGGTATGCGGCAGCGGGTTGAGCGTGCCGCCCGCGCCGATGGCGAAGCCGGCCAACACGATGAGCGGCAGCACCATCACGAAAGGTGACTCGTGGGCATGCTCGTACTTGTGGTGGTCGCGCGGCGCACCGTGGAAGGTCAGGAAGACCAGCCGCAGCATGTAGAAGGTGGTCATGAAGGCGCCGACGGCGCCAAAGAGGAAGGGAATCCAGGCCGCCACGCCGTGCGTCAGGCCGAAGGCCAGCGCGTTGGCGATGATCTGGTCCTTGCTGTAGTACCCGGCGAACATCGGGACGCCCGCTAAGGCCAGCGTCGCGATGAGGAAGGTCGCGTAGGTCAGCGGCAACTTCTTGCGCAACCCGCCCATTTCGCGAATGTCCTGGGTGTGCACGGCATGGATGACCGAGCCGCTGCCGAGGAACAGGCAGGCCTTGAAGAAGGCATGCGTGATGAGGTGGAAGAGGCCAGCGACGTAGCCGCCCACGCCGAGGCCCAGCATCATGTAGCCAAGCTGACTCATGGTGGAGAAGGCCAGCACGCGCTTGATGTCGAAGGCCACCAGGCCCATCGTCGCGCCGAGCAGCGCCGTGATCGTGCCGATGATCGCGATGACCGAGAGCGCCTCAGGCGTGAAGTACGGGTACATCCTCCCGACCATGAACACGCCGGCGGCCACCATCGTGGCAGCGTGAATGAGTGCCGAGACCGGCGTTGGGCCGGCCATGGCATCGGGCAGCCAGGTGTGCAGCGGCACCTGGGCCGACTTGCTGATGGCTCCGCAGAAGATGAGCACGCCCGACAAGGTCAGGATCGCGTGGTTGCTGAGGCTTGAGAAGGCGCGCGTGGCTGGATCGGCGAAGGCGCCCGCGGAGAGCCGCTCGAAGAGTTCGTGGTAGTTCAGCGTGCCGAAGAGCTGCCAAGCCAGGATGATGCCGAGCAGGAAGAGCACGTCGCCCACTCGGTTCACCATGAAGGCCTTCAGGCTCGCGCGGGGCGGCTCGGGCTGATCATGGAAGAAACCGATGAGCAGGTAGCTGCCGACGCCCACCAGCTCCCAGAACATGAACAGGAAGAGCAGGTTGTCGGAGACAACCAGACCCAGCATCGCGAAGCAGAAGTAGCTGAGGTAGGCGAAGAAGCGCGGGTAGTCGCGGTCCCCGTGCATGTAGCCCTGGCTGAAGAGAAAAATGCACGTGGCCACGATGGTGACCATGCTCAGCATGATCAGGCTCAGGTTGTCGAGCATCACTCCGGCCGTGAGGCGGAAGCCAGGCAAGTCGAGCCACTGCCAGGAGAGTCCCAAGTCGGCCGAAGCCCAGCGCCATTCCGGATTGGCCTCACCTACCACGTAGCGGAAAAAGAGCGTCAGCGCCAGCGCGGCGCTTCCAGCGATGGCGGCCGTGGCCAGCCAGTCGCCGCCGCGGGGCAGCTTGCGGCCGAAAAAGATCAGCGTAAGGGCGGCTGTCAGCGGCAGCAGGAAGGTGCCGAGCGCCATCCACAGCACGGTTGCGTCGGTGAGCTCCATGCCGTTCAGTTCCTCAGACTGTCGGTGCGAGTCACGTCGATGCTGCCGAAGTCGTTGAAGACGCGCAGCACGATGGCCAGGGCAATGGCGGCCTCAGCGGCGGCCAGCACGACCACGAAGAGCGCGAACATCTGTCCATCCAGCAGCGCCGCAGCCGTCACTCCGTCCGCTGCACCTGGCAGGCCGCGGAAGCGGGCGAAGGCCACAAAATTGAGATTCGCCGCATTGAGGATGAGTTCCACGCCCATCAGGACATAGAGCGCGTTGCGGCGCGTGAGGATCGCCACAATGCCGAGCAGGAAGAGCACTCCGGCAACCGCCAGATAGGCCGGCAGGGAACCGACGGCGGGAGCGCTCACGATGGCCCTCCCGTGGGTGTCTCGCGGCGAGCGAGCGTCACGGCGCCCACGAGCACGACCAGCAGCAGCACGCCAGTCACTTCAAAAGGCAGCAGGTAGTTTTCAGCGGAAAGCAGCAACGCGCCGAGGCCGGGCGTGGTCGGCTCCGTGGCAGGCAGCGCCTCGGGCGCGGGCACGCCGTGCAGTTCCAGCACGCCGAGAATGCCCATGTACGAACGCAAAAGCAGCAGCCCCAGAAAACCCACCAGCGGAGCCACGGCCAGATTGCGTAAGACCGAAACCCGTGCGGTCTCGCGCGTACTGAGCATGACCGCGAAGAGCAACAGCACGGTCACGCCGCCCACGTAGAGCAGCACCTGCGTGGCACCGAGGAAGTCGGCGCCGAGTGTCCAGTAGAGACCGGCCACGCCGAAGAGCGCCGCCACGAGGCCGAAGGCCGAGTGCACGATGCTGCGGTGAAAGGCCATGACCAGCGCGCCGAGCACGGCGAGCGCGGCAAAGGTCACGAACATGAAGTTCAGCATCAGGCCTTCCCCGGTGCGGCGGCGACGCGCGGCGCGCCACCTGGCGCCGCCGGGCCGCCGGGCGCAGCCAGCGACACGGTCTGCACACCGGAAGGCGCCGGCTGTCCGGCCGCCGGACCGCCCGGACGGCCGCCCTCGCGCGGCGGCTCAGGTGGGCGGCCAGCCTTCTTTGCCTCGGCCGCGTCCAGCTCACGCCGATCTTCTGCGCGCAGGCCGGTCCAAGTGAGCAGATCTTCAACGAGCGTTGAGGGATCGGTCGTGGCGGCCTCGTACTCCGAGGTCATGTGGATGCAGTCTTTGGGGCACGGCGGAATGCAGAACTCGCAGAAGATGCATTTCTTGTAGTCGATGGTGAACTTCTGCCACTCAAGCAGGCGGCCATGGTGCACCGCTTCGATCTCGATGCAGTCCACTGGACAGGCCTTGGCGCAGAGCCGGCAGTCGATGCACTTGGCCTGTTCCAGGATGTGGATGCCGCGATAGCTCGGCGGCACCGGCAGCCGCTCATGCGGGTACTGCACCGTGATGGGCGGCTCCTTGCGGAAGTGCCGCAGGGTCACGTTCATGCCCTTGGCCGTGCTCGTCAGCGCATCGGAGATGTTCGTGAAGTATTCGCGAATGCCGCCCATGGTCGTCGGTGCCTACAGAGGCAGCCATCTCCAGCCCAAGTGTTCGAAGCAGGCCGTGCCGACGACGGCCACGAAGGCCCAGGGCACCAAGTACTTGTAGCCCATCGACATGACCTGATCGACGCGCAGCCGCGGCAGGGTCCAGCGCAGCCACATCTGCACGAAGATGAAGAAGAAGATCTTCGCCAGCAGGATCACGATGCCCAGCGCTTGGCCGACCGGCGCGGGCACGGCGGAGATGTCGACGAAAGGCAGCGTCCAGCCGCCGAAGAAGAGCGTGGCGACGAGCGTCGCCGACACAAACATCGAGGCGTACTCCTCCAAGAAGAAGAAGGAGAAGCGCATGCCGGAGTACTCGGTGTGGAAGCCCGAGACGAGCTCCGACTCCGCCTCGGGCAAGTCGAAGGGCGCGCGCTTGCAGCCCGCCAGCGAGGCGATGAAGTAAATCAGCGCCGCGACCGGTACGAAAGGGTTGTGCAGGATGAGCATGCCGTGCTCTTCCTGGAAGGCATTGAAGTCGCTGAGCCGGAAGCTGCCCACGATGAGTACCGGCACCAGCAGCGCGACGGCCGCCGGAATCTCATAGGAAACGACCTGCGCCGCTTCACGCACGGCGCCGAAGAGGCTGTACTTCGAGTTGCTAGCCCAACCGGCCATGATCACCCCGACAACTTCGATGGCGGCGATTGCCACGATGAAGAAGAGCCCCAAGTGCAGGTCGGCGATTTGCACGCCCAGCGCAAAGGGAATGGCGATAAATCCGGCGAACACGCCGCAGAAAACAACGGCCGGCGCAATCCAGAAGAGCAGCTTGTTCGCGCGCGCGGGAATGAGGTCCTCCTTGAAGAGGAGCTTGACCGCGTCGGCGATCGACTGGGCCCAGCCGTGCCAGCCGCCGGTTTCCATCGGGCCATAGCGGACCTGCATGTGCGCGGCCACTTTGCGTTCCATCCAGATCGCGAACATGGCGTAGACGGTGACAAAACCCAACAGGCTGCCGATGCAGACCGAGTAGGCGATCGAAAGCGCCAGCACGCCCGTGAGACCGAACTGTGCTTCGAGCAGCCCGAGCAGCGCTTCCATGGCCTAGCGATCCACCTCGCCGAGGACGATGTCCAGTGATCCGATGATCGCCACGCCATCAGCGATCATGCAGCCGGGCAGCAGCGCATCCAGCACGGACAGGTTGCAGAAGCTGGGCCCGCGCGCGCGGCAGCGGATCGGCGACGTGCCACCGGCCGAAACGATGTAGAAGCCGAGCTCCCCGCGCGGATTCTCGCAGCGCATGTAGGCCTCGCCCGCCGGCGGCTTGAGCGGGGTCTTGTACATGCGAATCATGGCCTTATCCATGAACTCGCCGCTCGGCACGCGCCGGCAAGCCTGCCGGATGATGCGCACCGACTCCATCATTTCGCGCATGCGCACCCAGTAGCGGTCGAAGCAGTCGCCTAGCGTGCCGTGCGTGCCTTCGCCCACCGGCACGTCGAAGTCCAGCTCGCCGTATGGCCAGAGATAGGGCACGTCGCGGCGCAGGTCCCACTTCACGCCCGAGCCGCGCAGCACTGGGCCGGTCAGCCCGTAGGCCAGAGCCATCTCACGCGGGATCACGCCAATGTTCGCGGTCCGTTCGATGAAAATCTTGTTCGTGCTGAGCAGGGTGTTGTACTCAGCCCAGCGCCGCTCGAAATCCGTGCAGAAAGCCAGCACGTCGGACAGCCAGTGCTCGTCAATGTCGTGCGCCACCCCGCCTGGCCGCACGTAGTTGTAGAGCATGCGCTGGCCGGAGGGCCGCTCCAGCAGCGCCATGATCGTCTCGCGCTCGCGGAAGGCGTAGAAGAAGGGCGTGTTGGCACCCATGTCGATGCCGTAAGTGCCGAAGGCGATGAGGTGGCTCGCGATGCGATTGAGTTCGCAGACGATGACCCGCAGCCACTGCGCGCGCTCGGGCGCCTCGACGCCGAGCAGCTTCTCCACGGCGAGACTCCAGGCCAGCTCGTTGTTGCAGGCGGCCAAGTAGTCCATGCGATCGGTGTATGGCGTGAACTGCAGATAGCTCACGTTCTCACCGATCTTCTCGGCGCAGCGATGCAAGTACCCGATGTCGCAGCGCGCCGCCGTGATGATCTCGCCGTCCATCTTCAGTTCGACGCGCAGGACGCCGTGCGTACTGGGATGCTGCGGACCGAGGTTGAGCTTGAGCTCCTCGGTGTAGACGTCCTCTTGCTTGCCGGTTGTGTAGAGCTCGAGCGCCTCCATCAGTGCGCTCCTCCGCGCGGCCGTGCTGGCGGCTCGCCCTCGGCTCCAGGCTCGACGGTGCGGCCACCGCTGGCCAGCGGGCGACTTGAGAACGGCGCGGGCGGCTGATTCAAAGGCGAGCCGGCCGGTCGCGCGGGCTTTGCAGCGAGGGCGGCCGTAGCCGCCGCAGCCACGGCCGGGGTCACGTTGCCTGACTGATCGGCACCCTCGCGCTCATAAAGCGGCAGGGCGTCCAGCTCGAGCGGAATGCCGCCGTGCTCGCTGGGATAGATGTAGTCCTTGCGCAACGGATGCCCGATCCACTCTTCCGGCAGCAAGATGCGGCGCAGATCCGGATGCCCGGTGAAGCGCACACCGAGCAGGTCCCATTGCTCGCGCTCGTGCCAGTTGGCTGCGGCGAATACGCCCGCGACGGACGGTACTTCAGGGATCCAAGTGTCATGCGTGCCGCCGGACGGCCGCGGGCACGTCACCTTGAGGGTGAGCGAGTGGTGCTTCTCGAGCGAGCAGAGGTGATAGACGATTTCCATGGCCTCTGGGCGCTCGACCGCTGTGACGCAGTGCAGCATTTCCATGCGGCACTGCGGATCGTCGCGCAGAAAGCTGACGGCCTTTACGAGCGCCTGCAACTCAACCCGCACGACCGGATCCTTTCCGGCAGCCTCCAAGGCGCCAATGCCCTGCAAGCCCGACGCCCCCAGCCGCCGATGCAACTCCTCTGCATTCATCGTGACTCAGCCGTACCGCGTGTCCAGCTCGCGTGCTGTCTGCTGCCGCCGTGCAAAGACTTCATCGCGGCCCACTTTTTCGCGCAGCTTCAGGATTCCATCCATGAGCGCCTCGGGGCGAGGCGGACAGCCTGGCACGAAGATGTCGACGGGGATGATCTTGTGCACCCCCTTCACCGTGTTGTAGCCCCACTTGACGTAAGGCCCGCCACCGCAGACGCAGGCGCCCATGGCAATGACGTAGCGCGGCTCGGCCATCTGGTCGTAGAGCCGCCGCACGCGGACCGCCATCTTCGCATTGACGGTGCCGGGCACGATGATCAGGTCGCTCTGCCGCGGAGTGGCCCGCGGGACTCCCGCGCCGAATCGGTCGAGGTCGAAGGTGGCCGCGTAGACCGCCATCATCTCGATCGCGCAGCACGCAATGCCAAACGTCATCGGCCAGATCGACGACTTGCGGCCCCAGCCGATCGCGGCGTCTACGGCCTTGACGGGGCCGATTGCGGGAAGCGTGTGATTCAGAATGCCCATGAGTTCAGTCCTGGACCCGCTGGCGCCCACGGAAACTCTTCACCCAGTCCAGGTCACCCTTGGCCCAGTCGTAGATCAGACCGAAGAAAACCACGGTGGTGAAGAGCAAGCCTGCGCCGAGCGCCAGCCCCCGCTCGGGATGCTCCCGAAAGACATGCGCCCAAGGGAACATGAGCACGATCTCCGCGTCGAACACGATGAAAATCAGGGCCGCCGTGTAGAAACGCATGTCAAACCGCACCTGTGCGTCACCCACGGGGTCCTCGGCGCACTCATAGGGCATCGACTTGGCGGGATAGGGATTGCGCGGGCGGAAGAGCGCCCCCAGAACCAGGGGCGTACAGACCATGACCGCCCCCGTGATGAGGAAGACGAGGACCGCGTGATAGTCGAGCAGCACGCCGTTCTCCGGGGATAGTCCGGTCGCGGCAGTCACTATAGGAATCGCGACCTGCGGTGCAAGCCGGACGGCGAGAACGTTTGGCGAACCCAGTCGCGCCGGTCGCCGCGGCGGGGTCAGCCGTAAAAGCACGAAGCCCGCCCCTCCGAGTGGAGGAGCGGGCTCCGTCAGCTTTCGCCAAGGCGCGTCAGCTCAGGGAACGACCAACTTCAGTCCGTTGGTTGCACTCAATCCGAAGGATGCTGATGGATCGCTGATCCACAACTGCAGCACGATCGCCAGTCCCGACGGCGTTCCCGCAGGCATGGAGCTCGCCAAGTTCAAGTCTCCGACGACGCTCATCGCCAGCGGAATCTGGGTCAAGATCGGAATCGGATAGAAAGTGCCGTCCTTAAAGGGCACGGCGCCCTGGGTCAGGCTCACGTACAGGGTGGCCGGTGCGAAGGAAAACGCTCCGGTCGCAATCAAGCTGAAGCCCGTAACGCTGCCTGCGGACAGGTCTCCACTGCCGGTGAGCACCGGAGCCCCGAAGCCGCCGGCCTTACCCGGGCCGATGTCGATGAACTCACCGCCATCGACGTAGGTGAATCCGCCGGTGATCGTTGAACTCCCGGCTCCGGTGGCAGTCACGTTCGCAGGACCGATCGCGCCGGCCGGAGTCGTCACGACGAGCGTCGTGGCATCCAGCACGGCCAGGTCTGTTCCCGCAACCCCGTCGAAGGTCACCGACGTGACTCCGATGACGGAAGCTCCGGTGATCGTGACCTCCGTGCCTCCTTCAATCGGGCCCGAGTTCGGAGACACCGAGGAGATCGATGGCGCCGGGTTGAAGGTGTAGCTGAAAGCGTTCGGCAGGCTTGAGCTGCCCTCGCTGTCAGTCACCGACACCGAGACCACCGTGAAAATGGTTCCTGGCGGCGACTCGGCCGTGATGGAAGTTCCGGAGTTGACCACGAAGGAAGCCGCCGGAACCGCTCCGAACATCACGGTGTGTACGCCCGTGAAGCCCGTGCCCGTGAGGGCCACAACGGTGAAACCACCCGACGGGCCCAAGGTTGGGCTCACCCCTGAGAGGGTGGGCGCATCTCCCGAAGGAGCACCGACGTCAATCGGCCAGGCGTTCGACAGCGAGCTGTGCCCGCTGAAGTTGCCCTTCACGAGCACTTCTCCGTCAACCACTCCACCCGGAATCGTCACGGTCAGGCTCGTCCCTGAAGAAGCCACTCCGGTGACCTTGGTGGGGTTGCCGTCGCTCGACGACTTGGTGAACCACACTTCGTTGCCGGTCGCCGAAAAGTTGCTGCCGTTGATGGTCAGCGAACTGCCGATGGCCTTGGTACCCACGATGCCCGTAATCGTCGGCTTACTCGCCGACTTGACGCCGTAGATCGACTGGACTCCAGCGATGTCGTCGGAGCCGATGGAGCGCTGGCCCGTGCCAGTGCCGCTGATTGCTGGCGTCATCGTCGATCCGGAGACGCTCGTGTGTCCGAGACCCAACGAGTGACCGATCTCGTGGCAGGCGACACCCTGCAGGTCGATACCCGAGGACACAGTGCCCGGGCCGTCCTGCCAGGTCCAACTGGACAGGTATCGGATCGTCCAACCGTCGCTGATCGGAGTTTGCGTGTACGCAAGCGTGGAGCCGCTGCTCCCCGCTTCTTCCGAGTGAACGTTCCCATTCGAGCCGCCGGCAGACGTCGCCAAGCCTTGGAAAGTGTTGTCGAAGTTCGCGCCGCCGTCGCCCAGGTTGACATTGCTCGAGAGCCCGTCACCCAAGCCGTTGCCTGCATACGGGCCGCTGGCCCACTCCACATGACCCTTCCAAATCGCCATGACAGCGCCGGTGTGACCCGGAAAGTTGGCATGCGGCGTGGTGTTGTTGTTCGCCTGGGTATCGCTGAAGTTGTTGAAGACGCGGAAGTCGCGCTGGCTGGTGCTCAGGTTGCCGCCGATGACACTGAACGCCGCTGTGCCGGTGGGCAAGGCAAGCGAGCCGAGGGCGGTCAGGGCAAGAGCGAGTCCGGAAGCCGCGACGCAGGTTCTGATGGTGGTTTTCATGTCCGCTCTCCTTACTTCTGGGCCTTGGCCTTGGCGGCCAAGAGCTCGAGATGGGTCTTGCGGACTTGCGTGCGCACGTCCTCCAGCTTCACGTTCTCAGCGAAGGCCAAGCCTTCGCCCTTGCCGACGACGACCGGCTTTCCGAAGGCCTTCTCCACCCGGTAGATCCCGGAGAAGTCGAAGATACGGTTGAGCTGACCGGGCATCTCCTTGTCGGCGAAATAGAAGGCCACGGCCTCGCTGCCGATGCGCGTGTCCTGCAGAGTTGGCATCTCGCTCGTGCCGAACTGGTCGCGCGGCTCATGGCTTCCGAGGAAGACGAGCTGCGTCGATACGGGCTCACCGGTGCGCAGCGATGTTCCGCTGACCGAGAGTCGCGTGTAGACAGCGCCGTCGTAGGGGTAGTCCATCTTGAAGCTGGACTTGTCGAGAATCGTCACGTGCACAACATCAGACGTGACTTCCATGAGTTCGGAGAGAGTCAGAGCCTTCACAGCCGCGCCAACGGGAACCGCGACAAGCGCAAGTCCCGCAAGGACAGCCGCATTTCTGAGCAGTCGCATGAACGACTCCAATGCAGCGAGGAGAGTGGGAGGGAGACGGAGGAGAGACGCGAGGAGGCACTGCCGGAATACCCCGCGGAATTCACCAAGGCGTTCGGGATGTCGTCCAGGATTCGGGCCAAGACGACGGATGAGACCGCGGGGGTGCCGGTGCCTCAGGGGCGCCAGTATAGGCCAGTCAGTGGAGCCTGCCTAGAATCTGCCCTCAAACTCCGCTAGCCTCCCCCAGTTTTTCTTCGCCGGTGGAAAAGCCTGTCTCCGGACACCTTCGACCCTCGGTTCCCGCGCCGGCCCCTCAGGAAGCGAGGCGGAGGGCGGCCCCTAACGAGCCAGTAGTTTCATGAATTCCGTCCGGGTTGAGGCGACCGACTGGAAGGTTCCCCGGACCGCAGACGTGACCATGGTGGCTCCCGGCTTGCGAATCCCCCGCATGGTCATGCAGGTATGGGTGGCCTCCAGCACCACACCGACTCCCTGCGGGGCCAGGGTGTTCATGATCAGGTCTGCCACCTGCGAGGTCAGTCGTTCCTGGACTTGCAATCGACGTGCAAATTCCTCGACGACTCTGGCGACCTTTGAGAGGCCCACGATCCGGCCATTGGGAACATAGGCCACGTGCGCCCTGCCGTGAAACGGCATCAGGTGGTGCTCGCAAAGCGACTCAAATGAGATGTCCTTTACGACGACCATCTCGTGATGATCTTCAGCGAATGTAACCTTCAAGTGGCGTCCAGGATCTATTTTCGACCCCGACATGATCTCGGCGTACATGCGCGCAACGCGGGCGGGGGTCTCGGCGAGCCCCTCGCGCTTGGGGTCCTCTCCGATCGCCGAAAGCAGCTCCCGGATCGCCCGCTCTGCCCTCGCGTGATCCACGAACCCCTTGCCAGCGTCGTCATCCACTGCGCTCATGGGCCTGGCACCTCCAAGAAACGGATGAAGTCCTGAACCTCAAAATCGGGGGAGTAGCCCATCTTGCTCAAGACGAGCCCCTCGGGCGAAAGCAAAACGTAGAGGGGCAAGGTGACCGAACCCCAGTCCTCCATGAGCTCGCGGTTGCGGCGGTCGTTCTCGCGATGCTCGTCGGATCGCCGGTCGGTATAGAGGCGCACGGGGATGGCCTGCTGCTCCACCGCTTCAGCAAAAGCAGGCTGGATGAAGATCGACTTCTCGACTTTGCGGCAGTTCTGGCAGGTCACGCCCGTGAAGTCGACGAAGAGCGGCCGGCCCAGACTCCGTGCCTCGGCCTTGGCTGCCTCCAGGTCCTCACGCCACGCGATCAGTTCGGCCTCGGCTGAGTCGCCCGCTGCGGCATAGCCGGACGGCGGGAGAAAGGACTCTGTCCAACTGTCGAGAGGTTGACCGGCGAGGCCGCGAGCCAGATAGAGCGCAAAGACGGCTGCCAGCACTCCGCTAGCCGAGCGTAGCGAGAACAGGCGGCGGCGAGTCGAGCCTTCGTGCGGCAGTCTCAGGAACCCGAACAGATAGAGAGCTAGCCCGGCCATGAGGAGCAAAGACACGGTCAGCATTGTGGACCGTGTGAGGATCTCAAGGTCCCAGACTAGGTCAGCCGCTGAAAAGAACTTCAATGCGGCGACGAGTTCGAGGAAACCGAGCGCCACCTTGAGCGTGATCATCCAACCGCCGGCTCCGGGCAGCTTCGCCATGACCCCTGGGAACATAGCCAAGAGCACGAAGGGCAGTGCAAAGGCCAGCGCGTAGACGAACATCCCCACGGCAACCAAGATCAGCGATCCACCGGCCGTCAGCGCAGCCAGCAGCGTGCCAACAATGGGAGCTGTGCACGTAAAGGCGGTGATCGTGAACACGAAGCCCATGGCGACCACGGAGAGATAACCGCCACCGGCTCGAGACGCGCCCGCTTCGGCTCGTCGCGTCAGGAAGGCCGGGGGCCGCAGTTCGTAAAAGCCCATGAGCGCCAAGCCAAAGAACACAAACAGCCCGCCGACGGCCAGATTCACCCAGGGGTTGGTGGCGAAGCTCTGTAGCGAGGAGGCACCGAGCAAGCCGGCCATGACTAGGCCAAAGCCGGTGTAGGTCGCCACGATGCCGCCTCCGTAAGCGAGGGCGTAGCTCACGCTTCTCCCGCCGGCGGTTTCGCTGCGCTTGCTGAAGAAGGACACCGTGATCGGAATCATGGGAAACACGCAGGGCGTGAGCAGCGAGACAAAGGCCAGCACAATGCACAGCCAGAGAAAGGACCCCACATCACCGCGGTGCAGGGCCGTCTCGGCTTGATCCTGCAGCGAGAGGCCGGGTTCGTCCCCGGGTTGCGCGGACTGCGGCAACAACTCGCCTGCTTGCAAATCTCGAACCGTGTAGTCCAGCTTCAGTTCGCGATCTTCCGGGTTCAGGCAGCGCGTGTCGGTGCAAGCCTGAGTCGCCAGCAACAGGATGGCGCTGGCGGAGCCACGCGGATGAGCGGAGTCCACGCGCAGGCTTGCGCGCAGCACGGTGGCTCCCTCGAGCAACCGCAGCGTCTCGCCGGTGATGGGCTCCAACCTGACTTCCGTCGCCGGCGGATAGGCCACGCTCTCCAGGCGCAATCCTGAAGCGGCCTGTAGCTCGAGCGCGATCGGAGTGCCAGTGCCATCAAAATCATGTGCGTACAGATGCCAAGGCGCCTGCACCTCAATCTGAATCTGCACCTCGAACAGGCCACCGGCTGGCACGGCTTCAGTCGGAGCCCGGAGAGCAACAGATACGGGGTCCAGGGCTCCCAGCAGGTCCTGCGCCACCGCTCCGCTGCACAGACAGGCCAGCCCGAGGATGGCGTCGCGCACTCGCCGCGCGTGAACAAGGACCCCCGGCTGGCAGATCGCCAGAAGGAAGCTCACTCCGACTTTGGTCCCGGGCCAGTCGACGCGAGAGCCGGCTCTTTAGCTGCCGCCGCCGCCTCACGCTCCATGGCATCGAGTTCCTCGATGAGCGCCTGCACGATCTGGTCCTCGCGGACCTTGCGAACCGTCTTGCCCTTGCGGAACAGCAGGCCCTCGCCCTTGCCGCCCGCGATGCCAATGTCTGCCTCGCGGGCCTCACCGGGTCCGTTCACGGCGCAGCCCAGGACCGAGATCTTGACCGGCAGCGTGCGCTTGCCCAGCTTCTCCTTGACCTCGGCCACGATCTTCTCGAGATCGATGTCGATGCGACCGCAGGTTGGGCAAGCAATGATCTCCGGAGAGGTCACACGCACGCCGGTGCACTTCAGGATGTCGTACGCGACCGGGATTTCTTTCTCGGGATCAGCGGTCAGCGACACGCGGATCGTGTCGCCAATGCCGCGCAAGAGCAGCGCGCCTATGCCAGCCGCGCTCTTCACCGACCCGTACTGCATGTCGCCGGCTTCGGTGATGCCGATGTGCAAGGGCACGTCGCTCTGCTCGGCAAACACCTGATTGGCCGCGACGCAACTCTGCACATCGGTGGACTTGATCGACACGATGATCCGCTCAAGCCCATGTTGGCGCGCGAAAGCAACATGCCGCAGCGCGCTCTCGGAGAGTGCTTCCGGGCTGGGCCAGCCATGACGCTCCAGCAGGTCCTTCTCAAGGCTGCCGCTGTTCACACCGATGCGCAGCGTGGTGCCCTTGAGCCGCGCAGCTTCGAGCACTTCAGCGACCTTGCGCTCGCTGCCGATGTTGCCGGGGTTGATGCGCACCTTATGCGCTCCTGCGGCAATCGCAGCGAGAGCCATGCGGTGGTCAAAGTGAATGTCCGCGATGAAGGGCACGTCCATGCCGCGGATCAGGGTCGGGATGTTGGCTGCACTCTCTGCGTCCGGGATCGTCACGCGCACGAGCTCGCAGCCGGCCTCCTCCAGACGCTTGATCTGCGCCAGGGTCGCCGCAGCGTCCCTGGAGTCGGTGTTGGTCATCGACTGCACCCGCACCTTGTGCTCGCTGCCGATGGTCAGTTTGCCCACCGTCACCTGGCGCGTAGCTCGCCGTGAAATCTTTCTCAGCATATTTGTCTTCTCCTGCGCAACGGGCGCGCTCAGCTCTCGCCAGCTTGACCCGTCAGCACGGCCGTTAGATCCAAGGTTGTCTCGCCGCGCACGACACGCAGCACGACTTCGTCGCCAGGCTTCCGGCTGAAGAGCAGCACCGAGTAGTCTTCCAGGCTTCGCACTTGCTTGCCATCGAAGGCCACGATGAGGTCGCCTGGCAATAGACCGGCGCGTTCGGCGGGGGTGTCCTTGCGCACGCCGGCGATACGGACTCCATCGCCTCGCTGGTAGCCCATATCCGGGGAGGTGCCCAGCACCACGCGATAAGCCGAGCTCGGGGCGGCAGCCGTAGCCGTCGTCGGAGCAGCATGCGGATCCGCCACGGCAACGGCAGCGCCCGCCCCCCCTGGGTCCGTGAAGCGCGGCCGCTGCGGCAGCCGTGCGAGTTCCAGCACCACGCGTCCGGCGAGAGAGGCGATCGCGGCCCCATCCTCGGCATTGATCTTCTCCACATCGTCGCTTGGCATGTGGTAGTCGTCATGCAGGCCCGTGAAGAAGTTGAGGACGGGCACACGCTTCTCAAAAAAGGGCGCGTGATCGCTATTTGAGCTGGTGCGCGGAGCCAGCTGCAACTGCAAGTCGAGCCCCAGGCTGTCGTGCGCGCGCACGACAAGGTCTTCGAGCCCGGGCGCGGTGCCGACCCCTTCGATGGTCACTTGGCTGGCGGTGCTGCGGCCAATCATGTCCATGTTGATGCTGGCCACGAGCTGTTCGAAGGGCAACTTCGGCGATGCCACGTAGTGACGGCTGCCCAAGAGGCCCCATTCCTCGCCACTCCAGGCGGCAAAGACCACGCTGCGTCGCAACTGGTCGCGATTCGCGGCCAGCACGCTTGCAACACCGATCAAGCCTGCCGTGCCAGAGGCATTGTCATCAGCGCCGTTGTGAATCTGCCCGCGCGCCGCCGGGCCGCCGCGCGAAGAGGCTGTTTCGCCGAGCCCGACGTGGTCCATGTGGGCCCCGATTAGCACATACTCCCGAGACAGAACTGGATCGCTGCCGGTCAGCACGCCGAGCACGTTCACGGTCGACATCTCTGGCTGATCGATCGCCAGCGTGAGGCGCGCGCTTTGCCCCGCCCAGTTCCGGCTGGCAGGCGCCAGGTTGGAGTCGATGGACTGCTGAAGCGCCAGCAAATCCTCACCGACGGAGGCCAGCAAGTTGAGGCCGGCCTCGGCGCTCAGGCTGATCGCGGGCATCGAGGCAGCCAGACTGAAGTCGCCGCTGAGTCGCCCGAATCCCAGAGGCCGGTCCCGGCGGCTGCCCGGCTGACTGGTCAGAGGATCATTCATGATGATCAGCGCGGCAGCGCCACGACGGAAGGCCTCGTTGACCTTGGAATGAAAGCTGATGCGCGCGCTCTCCGAACCCCCTTCGGAGTAGCGGCTGCCCGCTTCGCTGGCGCGCGGGCCTTTGCGGAGGACCAGCACGACTTTGCCGCTGACGTCGAGCCCGGCATAGTCGTCGTAGCCACCGGCGGGATCGCTGATGCCAAAGCCGGCGAAGACGACCGGCCCTTCGGCTAGGCCCGCGCGCGACGAAGAGAGCGGACGCCACTCACGATGCAACTCAAGGGACTGCCCGAAGACGACGAGTGCATTCCCTTCACCAAGTTGCTTGGGTCCCTTCACCGTGAACGCTTGCAGCCAGCCGCCGTCATCGCCGAGCGGCGACACGCCCGCCTCTTCCAGAGCATCGGCCACATAGTCGGCGGTGGCCATGAGCTCGGGCGTCGCGGTGTCGCGACCTTGGCGGGCATCGTCGGCGAGCCAGATGACATCCTTCAGGAAATCCTGCGGCGCAATGCGCTGGTCATGCGCGACGCAGCCGAGCAGGCCGAGACAAACGACAGCCGCCAGGGATGAGGCGGCGCGACCGGCTGGGCAGAAGGCTCGAACAACAGCTTGCATCTCAGAACTCCTCGTCGAAGCTCGCATTGTACGCCTCAGTCCCTTGCAGCCGCGACCGCTCCGGGCAACTCGGCGAGCAGTCGATCGATGTCTGACTGAGTGGTGTAGAGCGCCACACTCATCCGTAGGGTCGGACCGCACTCGAGTGCATCCAACAGTGGCTGGGCACAGTGATAGCCGGAGCGAACTGCAATTCCGGCCGCATCGAGCACGGCGGCCGCGACCTGCGGATCGCCCGCGGGCAGCGCCACAGAGATGACACCTGAGCGCTCCTCAGCGCTCTTCGGACCGACGAGTCGGAGGCCTGTCACGTTGACCAGGCCTTGCAGCGCTGCCCTGAGGAGTCCGAGTTCGTGCTCGCGAATGTTGGCCAGGCCGAGGGTCTCGATCAGGTCCAGCGCCGGCGCGAAGGCGATCGCCTCCGCGATAGGCGGCGTGCCAGCCTCGAAGCGCAACGGTGGCGGCTGCCAATCGGCATCGAGCGCTCGCACGCCCGTCACCATTTCCCCGCCGAAGCTCACTGGCTCCATGTTGGCCAAATGTTCCGACCGGCCCCGCAACAGCCCCAGTCCGGTGGGTCCGTACAGCTTGTGCGCCGACAACACCAGGAAGTCGGCCTGCAGGCTGCCCTCGTCCAGCGGCAAATGACCTGCGGCCTGAGCGAGATCGAGCAGGACCGGCACTCCGGAGCGATGCGCCAAATCGACGAGCTGCGTTGTGTTCACGATCGTTCCGATCGCATTGCTGACACGCGTGGCGGCGAGAAAGCGCGTGCGCGCGGGCAAGGCCTCGGGCATCTGCAGACGGCCAAACTCGTCGACAGCCAGGATCTGCAGTCTCGCGCCCGTGCGACGACAGAGCTGCTGCCAAGGCACGAGGTTGCTGTGGTGCTCCAGCGCCGTTACGACCAGCACGTCATCCGGCCTCAGGCGGGGCTCCACGAAGGCCCGGGCCACGAGATTGATGGCCTCCGTCGCATTGCGGGTGAAGACCAGCTCGGCAGGTTCGGCTCGCAGAAAGCGGGCCGCGCGGCGCCGCGCGCCTTCATAGAGCTCCGTCGCTGCTCGAGCCCGGCGATGCACGGCCCGATGCACGTTGGCGTTGTGATCCCGATAGAAACCGACGAGCGCATCCAGGACGGCCTGGGGCTTGTGGGTCGTCGCGGCATTGTCGAGCGCCACCTCGGGGGCAGGCCCGGCGCCGGCACTCGGCGCCCCAGGGCCTTGGTCTGCCTGCAGGGCCGG
This sequence comes from Planctomycetota bacterium, assembly GCA_052387675.1. GTDB lineage: Bacteria > Planctomycetota > B15-G4 > B15-G4 > B15-G4 > JBQTIY01. Next base: position 60,847 of record JBQTIY010000004.1, read on the forward strand.
AAAGAGCCGGCGCACCCCCGCGAGGGCCTCGTCCTTCACGGCCGTCCCTCGTCTTGGGACCGGCGCGTCCTCACCCGAGTCGGCCGGCGACGATGCGCGCGACCCGCGAGCCGTCCGCGGTGCCGCCAAGCCGGGCCACGCTCTCTTTGATCACCTTGCCCAGGGCGGATTTGCCAGGCGAGCCAAGCTCGGCCAGCACGGCGTCGACAACGCGTGTGATTTGCTCGTCCGAAACCTCAGCCGGCAGGTAGCGCTGGATGATGCTGATCTGAGCGCGCTCCCGGTCGGACAGATCTTGGCGACCGCCCTTGGTGAACTGCTCGATGGACTCGCTGCGCGTCTTCACCGCCTTCTTCAGCACTTTGAGCAGGAGTTCATCCGAGAGCGTCGCCGGCTCCGCCGTGCCAGCGGGAACTCCCGCGGCGGCGGCATAGCCCGCCTCGGAGAGCAGCATGCGCAGGACGTCCAGCTCCGCCTTGGCTCCGGATTTCATGGCAGCCTTCAGATCGTTTCGCAAGCGTGCTTCGAGGCTGCTCATGCGCGTGATTATACTCGCGCTCCATGTTGATCCCGAGTGCAGGCAGTGCTGTGCAAGCCAGACCTTGGCGCTCGATCACGTGCACCGGACTCCTGGCCGGCCTGACGGCTGCGTGCAGTTCCGGGGCCGTGGCTCCCGGGGAGGTCCCCGCGCCAGCCACGATCGCAGCGCCAGCCAGCCGCCTGCCACTTGAGGCACCAGCACAGGATCAACTCGCGACAACTCGGGAGCGCGCCGACCCGCGTGATCTGCTCACTGACGTGAGCGACGACGGTTCGCTCGTGGCCGGCCTGAACGCCGAGGACGCCGCGGTGCGGCGCGTCGCTGCGCGCGGACTCGCGCGCCTGACAGTGGGGGATCCTGGTCCCGCGCTGCGGGCCCGCTTGGTCGTGGAGTCCGATGCGCTGGTCTTGAGCGAGCTGGCCTTCGCACTCGGCCGCCATCCCAGCCCGTCCTCGGCCGAGGCGCTACGCCAACTGATCGGGGAGGTGGGGGCGCGTGTGACTCCCGCAGTCCGCGAACAGGCCATTCTGGCCTTCGGGCGCCAGGGTTTGGACAACTGGCCCGCGACCTCCGTGCTGGTCAGTGCGCTCGCAAACGGCGAGACCCCTGCCATCCGCGGCGCCGCGGCCCTGGCCCTGTTCCGGCTCGACGGTCGCCGCTACGCACACACACGCCAGGTCCTGGAAGAGGAGCTTGCGGCGCGCGATACGCAGCTGGCCGCCTCCGTGCAGCCAAAGCACGAAGTCGACACCGGCGCACGCTGGCGCGCCAGCTACGCCCTCGCCCAGTTGCGAGGACGAGCCGGACACGCGACGGGACTCGCTCACGCCTTCACCGATCTCGCCGAGCCGCTCACCCGGCTCTTCGCCCTGCGCGGGGCCGGTGCACTTGGCCGCGAAGCGCTGCTCGACGCCGCTCACTTTCAGCAGGCGTGCGGAAGCAGTCTCGCCGAAGCGCTCGGGCTGAGTCTGCGCGACACCGACGACCGCCTCGCGGTGGAAGCAGCGCGAGTGCTGGCGCAGCAGGGCCCTGCGCGCCTACTCCTCGACGAGGGCCTCGCGCATCGTGCTGCGGCCGTACGACGCACAGCGATCGAGAGTCTGCGCGAACGCTGGGCTGCCGGCGATGTCGAAGTGCAGGCTTCGGCGCTGACCAGACTCCAACAGCTCCAGGCCACCGATCCCTCCGCGATGGTGCGGCGCGAGGCCGCCGCGACGATCGCGCAATACGACGGAGTCAGTCAGCAGAGTGCGGGCCGGAGCGCCTTGGAAAGCTTGGCGCGCTCGTCGGACGCGCGCGATCGTGAGCGCGCGGCGCAACTCCTGGCCACGGGTGCCTGCCGGGATGAAGCGCTGCTTGAGGCGCTCATTCAGGACAGCTCGCCGGGAGTTGTCGCAGCGTGTCTCGTGGGACCCGCTGCCGCAGACACTCCCGAAACGGATGAGGCCTGGAAGGCTTTCCATGTGCTGGTCAGCCGACTCATGCTCGGATTGCGGCAGGTGGACCCCGCGCCGCGTGCCGCCGCGGCAGAGGCCGCGCGGCCGCTCGTCGAAGCCGGCTCGGCACCGCCGGAATTGCTGCGCGCGCTCGCTGAGTCGCTCGCAGCGGCAACCGGTCTCGAGAACCAAGAAGCGCGCCAGGCGCTGCGCCGGGCGCTGGGTCTTCCTGACGAACCACAGCGTCCGGCGAGCACGTCGCCGGGCCGTCTCCTCGATCGACTGCTGGCGGAGGAGCGCCAAGCCCGCCTCGACCCGGCTCCGCGCGTTCAGCTCCTCACCTCTCGAGGGAGCGTGACGCTGGAATTGGATCGGCTCAACGCACCGCGACACGTTGCGTCTTTCCTCGAGCTTGCGGCAGCCGGTTTCTACGACGGCCTCGACTTTCACCGGGTCGTGCCCAACTTCGTGGTGCAGGGGCTCGATCCGCGCGGAGATGGCTTTGGCACGGGAAACCGGCGCCTTCCCGACGAGATCAATCCGCGCCCCTTCGTGACCGGCACGCTCGGCATGCCCAATGCCGGCGAACCACACACCGGCGGCTGCCAGATTTTCATCACGCTCCTGCCAACGCCTCATCTCGATGGCGGCTACACGGCCTTTGGACAGGTCGTGGAGGGGTTGGACGTGGTGCAGCGCCTGGAGATCGGTGACCACGTGACCTCGGTGAGGAGACTGCCGTGACAAGTCCACTCTTTCGCTTGGATGGACAGACCGCTGTCATCACTGGCGCCGGACGCGGCCTGGGTCGGGCGATGGCAGTGGCGCTGGCCGAAGCCGGCGCCGACTGCGTCCTGGTCGCACGGCGACTCGGTGATCTCGAGGAGACGGCGCGCAGCGTGCGCGCTGCAGGCCGTCGCGCCCTCGTCGTGCCTGGCGATGTAACCGACCCCGCCGTCGCGCCGCGCGCTGTGGAGTTGGCGCTCGCCCAAACCGGCCGGGTCGACATCTTGATCAACAACGCGGGCGTCTATCACATGCAGGATATTGAGGCGACTTCGCTCGAGGATTGGCGGCGCGTGCTCGACGTCAATCTCATCGGACCCTTTTTGTTCGCCAAAGCGGTCGGACCGCACTTCAAGCGCCAGCGCAGCGGCAAAGTGGTGAACCTCTCCTCCGTGCTCGGCCGCTTGGGTGTCGCCGGCGCGACGGCTTACTGCGCTGCCAAAGGTGGCGTGATCCTGTTCACGCGCAGCCTCGCGGTGGAATGGGCCCCGCATGGCATCCAGGTCAACGCCATCGCGCCGGGCCTGTTCGACACCGACATGTCGCGCATGGTGCTCGACACGCCGGAGATCTACGCAAGCGTCATGGCCGGCGTGCCGAGCGGGCGCCACGGCCAGCCGGCAGATCTGGCGGGAACCATCGTGTATTTGTGCAGCGCAGCGAGCCGCCACCTCGTCGGCCAGGTGCTGCACGTCGACGGCGGCAGCAGTATTGCTTGAGACGCTGGCCGCTTGCCCCGGGCCTCTGCCCCCAGAGAAGATGCCCCGCACGCGCCCGTAGCTCAGTGGATAGAGCATCGGTTTCCTAAACCGAGGGTCGTAGGTTCAACTCCTACCGGGCGCACCAGGCACTCGCTGCGCAGCGCACGCCACGGCAGCTCAACGTTCCCAATCGACACAGGACTCTTCGTCTCCGAGCAGCTCTTGTCATGACTCCGTGGGCGCGAGCACTGCTGATCCTCATTCTCTTGTGCGCCGCCGGCGTGGGCGTAGAGCGTGTGGCGCGCGGTGGCACTTCGGACTTCGACGGATTCTGGCGCGCAGGCCATCTGGCCTGGAACGAGCAGCAGTTGAGCCAGGATAAAGCTGTCGAGCGCTACCCGCCCAGTTTCGTGCTGATCTTGGCCCCGCTGGGGGCACTCCCTATCACGGCTGCAGCCGCGCTCTTCATTGCGCTGAATCTGCTCGCGTTGCTGGCACTTCCACGAGCACTGGAAGCGCTGAGCGGTGTTCGCGTTGCCGAGCAATGGCCCGCCTGGCTTCTCGTGCTTCCGTTTGCCATCGACGCTCTGGCGCTGGGGCAGAACGGGCCGGTACTGCTTTGGCTCGCAACCTGGGGGCTGGCGCGACTGCGCATCTCGGGAAGTGTCCTAGGCGGTCTCGCCCTGGGCGTCGCCGCCGCGACCAAGATCATCCCCGCCGCGTTTCTGCTGCTCCCACTGACGCTGCGCCGCGCCCGCCCAGCGCTCGTCGGTTGTCTGCTGGCGGGAGCGCTGCTCTGCGCGGCGCTCTTCAGCCTGGGACGCTCCTGGACCAGCAGCTTCCCGGTGTGGCTTGAAGAAGTTCAGGAGGAACACTCTCCCGCGGCAATGGTTGCTGCGAACAGGAGCCTGCGCTTCAACAATCAGGCTCTGCCGATTGTGCTCGCGCGCACGTTCTCCGACTTGGGAGGCGCTGAAGTCAAGGGTGCCGTGCGCGTGTCTTCGCTGCCGGTCGCCTCCACCCTGGCCCTGTGGAAAGCGTTGGTACTCGCCGCCTTCTTGCTGGGCGCCGTCCTCTGCTGGCGGCTAAGACGCGAGGCCGGTCCGCTGGTGTGGCTGCGTCTCTTCGGTCTGGTTTGCCTGGGCGTTCTCTTCGTCTCGCCTCTCGTCTGGACTCACTATTTCCTGTGGTGGCTGCCCGCGGGGGTCGCGCTGCTTCCTCGACGGCGAATGCTGCTCGGTCTCGCCGTCGCTTCAACCTTGCTCCTGGCCTCTGAGTCCGCCCGCGCACTGGGAGCGCACGCTGCGATCTCGTGGTGGCTCTACGGCCTGCTGTCCTTTGATCTGCTGCGTGAGAGCGCGACGAAACGCCGCACTGTCGAGGCGGGGACCGCGCTCAGCGCACCAGCAGCAACCAAATGACGGCGGCGACGCCCGCCACCAAGGCGATCAGACCAAGGCGAGCTAGCAGCAGCAGGGGCAGGCGCCGGTTCTTGCTATAGGGGTCGAGAAAACTCAAGACGCCGCCTGAAGGTTGGCGCGGGAACTTCGCGTGTGCACCTGGCGAGTTGTCTGGGGGGCGCGCTGGCAGCGCGGACAGTGATGCGTGCCGCGCTGCCCGACAAGTGTCTTCTGGATTGGCGTGGCGCAGCGCCGACACAACTCACCGCTACGGCCGTAGACAGCAAACTCGTCCTGATAGCCGCCGGGCCGTCCCTCCGGAGTGCGATAAAAGGCATCGAAGCTGCTGCCCTCGCGGCTGACCGCGCGTGTCAGGACCGTGCGAATGGCGCGATGCAGTCGCACGGCCTGAGGTCGCGTCACTTCATTCGAGACTCGCCGCGGATGGATTCCGGCGCGATGGAGCGACTCGTCGACGTAGATATTGCCCAGCCCCGCCAGGAAGGCTTGGTCGAGCAGCAGGGGCTTCATCTGGCGCCGGTGTGAGCGCAGTTGAGCCTGGAGCCACTGTGCTGTGAACTGCGGTCCCAGCGGTTCAGGGCCCAGTTCGGGCAGCGCTTCGTCCAGCGCTCGCACCGCGGTCAGCCGTCCGAACTTGCGCGTGTCGATGTAAAGCAGGCACGTACCGTCGTCGAGCTGAAACTCAGCACGAACCCAGCGCTGTGAGGCGCGCTGCACATCGCTTGGCTGGCGAGCAGGAGTCACGACCAAACGGCCAGTCATCCGGAGGTGCCCCACCAGCGAGATGGCGCCGTCGCAGCGCAGCACGAAGTACTTGGCGCGCCGATCCACAGCCAGGATTCGCCGGCCCAGCAAGCGCTGCCTGAAGGTGCGCGGAGGCAAGCCTCCGCCTAGCCCCGGCCAAGCCAGCACGCCCGCCCAGCGCAGCGTGATCGCGATCACCGTACGGCCCACCAGACGGGGCCGCAGCTGCCGCACAACTGTCTCGACTTCGGGGAGTTCTGGCATGACCTTCCCAGCGCGGGCGGAAGTATCGGTCTAGCATGGCGACCGGAGCGGTGAATAGACTCCTCCCCGTAACTCCGTGAAGATCCTCATCACCAGCCCCATCTTTCCGCCCGACCTAGGCGGACCCGCGACGTACGTTCCGAGCATCGCCACGGCCCTGGTGGCGAGCGGGCATCAGGTGACTGTCGTGGCGTTCTGTAGTGATCCGCAGCCACGCGGTTGGCCCTTTCGCGTGGTCTCGATTCCCCGGCGCTGGATGCCGCTGCGTTACCTGCACGACTTCTGGGCCGTCTGGCGTGAAGCTGGGCATCACGATCTGGTCTACATCAACGAGCATCTCGCCTTGCATGTCGCGCTCGCTGCGCGGCTGCGCGGCCGGCCATCCGTCGTGCGCACGTATGTCGATGGCACTTGGGAAATTTCACACCGCCTAGGCTGGCATCAAGACACCATCACTGACTACCAGTCCCGGGACTATGGCTGGCGCGTCACGCTTCTGCGACGCCTGCAGCGCGCTTGGTGGGGCTGGGTGCGCCGCATCATCGTGCCTAGCCAGTTCATTCAGGGGCTGGTCGAGGGACATGGCGTCCCTAGCCAGAAGATCGAACTCATCTACAACGCCTACCACGGCCCGACGGACTTCCAGGTCACGCGCGCGGAGAGCCGCCATGCCCTCGGCCTACCTGCTGAGCGCACCGTGCTGCTGGCCATCTGCCGGCTCATGATCTGGAAGGGCGTCGACGGACTCATCCGCGCGCTTCGGGATCTGCCGGCCTCGCATCACCTCTACGTGGCCGGCGATGGCGAAGAGCTCGAGCCTTGGACTGAGCTCGCTCAGAAGCTCGGCCTCGCCGAGCGAGTGCATTTTCTCGGCAACCTTCCGCATGCCGAGGTCATGAGCTGGATTCGAGCCGCCGACGTGTTCCTGCTCAACAGTTCCTACGAGGGCTTGTCGCACACGCTGCTCGAAGTCATGTGGCTGGGGCTGCCGGCAGCCGTCTCAAGTGTGGGCGGTAACCCCGAGCTCATCGAGAACGGCGTCAACGGACGCAGCTTCGGCTTCCAGGATGTGGCGGGCATCGTCGACTCAGTGCGAGAAATCGTCGGTGATCCACAGCGTGCCGCGACCTACGCCGAGCGCAGCCGGCTCAAGGTCCAGGCCTTCGCGAAAGATGGCATCTTCGGCCGGACCGAGCAGCTCTTTGCCGAGGTGCTGGGCTTGGTGCCGAGTCCATCGCCCCCCCTTGAGCACGAGACCGGTGCGAGCGTGAGTCACGCGTCCTCCGCTGACCACGCTTCAACTCATCCGAGGGTGGCGAGCGCCGGCTCGCCTCACGGTGTACACGCTTGATTACCTTGGCCCGCCAGCTGATTCCGCACAAAGAGCCGTCTCGGCTCCATTGTGCTACTGCGGTCACCACAGCGACGAGGCGCGTGAAGAACCCTTACGGAGCCGTTTGGTCATGAACATCCTCGTCGCCGGTGGTACAGGGTTCGTGGGCCAGCAGCTTTGCCGCGCTCTCGTTGCGCGCGGCGACACCGTCACTGTCGTCAGCCGCGACCCCGCTGGCGCGCAACGCCGAGCACTTCCCGGCGTGAGCTGTCGTGGCTGGCTGCCCAGCCTCGAGGGTTATCACGCCATCGTCAATCTGACCGGCGAGCCGATCTTCGGCCGTCGCTGGAACGCGGAGGTCAAGCGAGAACTCCGCGACAGCCGGGTCTTGGCTACCCGCAGGATTGTCGATGCCCTGCACGCGTGTGCGCGGATGCCCGCGGTCTTGATCAACGCATCGGCCATCGGCTACTACGGAAGCCGGGGTGCCGAGCAACTTCCCGAAAGTGCCGCACCTGGAACGGATTTCATGGCCGGACTGTGCCAGGCCTGGGAGCAGGAGGCCGTTCGCTCTCGGACGCGGACCGTGCTGATGCGTTTTGGAGTCATCCTCGGCGAAGGCGGCGGGGCCCTCTCCCAGATGCTCCCTGTCTTTCGTCTCGGCCTCGGCGGACCCATCGGCCTGGGGCGCCAGTGGTTCAGCTGGGTGCACGTGGATGACGTCGTGGGGCTCACGCTCCAGGCGCTCGATGATCAGCGACTGCATGGCCCCGTCAATGTCACAGCGCCCGGGGTTGTGACCAACGCGAAGTTCAGTCGGGCACTCGGGCGAGTCCTGCGCCGGCCGGCTCTCCTGCCCGTACCCGCGCTCGCCCTGCGAGTGAAGTTCGGTGAGGTCTCCCAAGTGCTGACGGGCAGCCAGCGCTGCGAGGCGTTGGCTGCTCAGCGTGCCGGGTACGCCTTTCGCTACCCTGAGATTGAAGGCGCCCTGCAAAGCGCCCTCGGTACGCGCTAATCCCTGGGGAAAGCCCCTCAGAGAGCGTGCCGGCCGGCCCCGGCCAGGGGGAAACATGCTATGGTGAGCGGCTTGCCGGCAGCCGATAGAGGGCTGGCGCGCGCCACGCGACGCCTGTGCGCCCCCACGGCCGACTGGACTTCCTACACCTCTGCTTGAGATAGCCGCAGCATGCGAGTTCTCTTCCTCGGTCCCTATCTCGCTCAGGAGCCCCTGGGCGTCATGTGTCTCTCGGCGGCGCTCAAGCGCGCCGGCCACGAGACCCGGCTGATCTTCCTGCCGGATCCTGACTTCGAGAAGAAGGTCAAGGACTTCAATCCAGGAGTCCTCTGCTACTCATTCACCACCGGGGTGCATCAGACGATCATCGGCATCAACCTGCAGGTGAAGCGCTGGTTGCCGAACACTCGGGCGATTTGCGGCGGACCGCACGTGACGGTGGTCCCCGAGTTCCTCCAAGAAGAGGGAATCGATGCGATCTGCCAGGGCGAGGGCGAGTACGCCGTGGTCGACTTCGTGAATGCAGTGGAAAAGGGCGGCGACCTGCGGACGATTCCGAACATCTGGTTCAAGGATGAGAACGGAAAGGTTTGGGAGAACGCGCCCCGGCCGCTTGAGCAGGACATCGATGTCTTCGGTGCCTGCGATCGTGAACTCGTCTACGACGCCGCGGAGCTTTACCGGGACAGCGAGCGCAAAGTCATCAAGACCGACCGTGGCTGCCCCATGAACTGCAGCTTTTGCTTCCACCATTCGTGGAAGAAGAAGATCTACAAGGTTTCGAATAACGAGTACGTGCGGCGCCGTAGCGTCGACAGCGTGATCGACGAGGCCAAGCAGCTCAAATCCAAGTATCCGCTGACTTTCGTGCACTTCGTGGATGACATCTTCAACGTCAACAACAAGTGGCTTGAAGAGTTCTCCGAGAAATGGCCACGCGAGATCGGCCTGCCCTTTGACTGCATTCTGATGGCCAACATGGTCACGGAGAAGCACATCCAGCTGCTCAAGAAGTCGGGTTGCATCCAGGCGCGCATCGCCTTCGAAGCGGCCAACGATCACATGCGCAATGCGATCATGAAGAAGAACACGACGCGCGCGCAGCTCGTGCGGGCGGCCGGCTACATCAAGCAGCACGGCCTGCGCTTGGCCAGCCTCAACATGCTGGGCGGTCCGGGCGCCTCCATCGAGGATGACATCGAGACAGTGCTGCTGAACATTGAGTGCAAGGTGGACCACCCGCTGGCCAGCCTGCTCCAGCCCTACCCGATGACCGACATCAACGACATGACCCGTGAAATGGGCTTGGCGACCGACGAGTGGAACGAGTTCCCTTCGCTCTTCAACCGCACTAGCTCCATCTCCTTGCCGCACCGGCACCTCTACGAAAACCTGCACAAATGGTTCCCCGTGGTCGTGCGCTATCCGTGGCTCATGCCGATTGCTCGGCGCGCCATTCGGATCAAGTGGATGCAGCGGCCCTACCTGTTCATGTACATGCTGTACAGCGAGTGGCTCGTCACGGAGCAGAACTCGATGTATTTCGCGATCCAGGGCAAGAAGGGCTTTAAGACTTGGTCGCTCGTGGACTTCACCGGTCGCGTGATCACCAAGGGCTTCATCCGGCTCTTCGCCACGATCTTCGGCAAGAACGCCACGCGCATCGCGATGAAGTCGCGGCTGAACGACGAGCGCGAGTCCGCCCACCTCGACTGAACGGCACAGGCTCGCCCCCGAAGTTCGGCGTCCGCGCCTGGCGTGACTTGCGTTGAGCCAGGCCTTCACCGGCCCCGTCAGGCCGCCCGTCTCGCCGGAGGATGGCTCATGTCGCTCGCCGTCTGCATTCGTCCGCTTTTGCTGCTCGTGGGCGCATGCTGGTTAACCGCTTGCAGCCCCGGCGAGGGCACCGTTGACCTCGTGATTTATGTCGCCCTCGATCGGGCGCACTCCGAGCCCGTCATTGCCGCCTTTGAACAGGCCACAGGGCTGCGCGTGGAGGCTCATTACGACGTCGAAGCCAACAAGTCCGTCGGGCTGCGGCGGAGGCTGCAGGAGGAGGCTGCGCGACCGCTCTGCGATGTCTTCTGGAACAATGAAGTGGTCCAAACCGTCCTGCTCGCCGAAGCCGGGCTGCTCCAGCCCTACCACTCGCCGGCAGCCGCTGGATTGCCCACCTGGGCCCGCGATTCAGCCGGCTACTGGACCGGCTTTGCAGCTCGCGGGCGAGTCCTCATTGTGAATACGGCACTGCGCCCACACTCGTCCCAGTGGCCGACAGGCACACTGGACTTCCTAGTGCCGGCCAATGCCGGCCGCTGCGGAATGGCCAAGCCATTGACCGGCACAACCGCAGCACACGCTGGCTGGTGGCTGTCCGAGCTTGGCCGCGAGGCGACCCTCGATTTACTCAACCGGTATCTGGCGAATGACGTCCGCTTCGGTCCCGGCAATGCTCATCTCATGCGCCTCGTTCGCGCAGGCGAACTCGACTTTGGCTGGACCGACACCGACGACTGCGCAGCTGCGCTTTTCGAGGGCTTCCCAGTGGCCCAGGTCGTGCCCGACCAGGGCGAAGGACAGCTCGGCATGCTCGTAATTCCCAATACCGTGGCACTGGTTGCGAATGCGCCGCGGGCCGCTGCAGGCCGACAGTTCATCGACTACCTGCTTTCGCCGGCTGTGGAAGAGCAACTGGCCCGGGGACCTTCAGCGCAGATTCCGCTGCGTGCCAAAGTGCCCAGGCCAGAGAACGTGCTCAACATCTCGGAGCTGCGCGTGGCGACCGTCGATTGGGCGCTTGCGGGCCGCGCCTACGCGGAGCAGGTTGGATCCCTCGAGGCGCTCTTCAACCGCTGATGCTCAGAAGGTGGCCCTCGCGCTCGTCGAGCACTAGAATGCGCGCCCCCTAGAGCGCGCAGCCCTCCTGACCGTGGCGCCGCGTCGGAGGTTTCCTTGGCGGCCAGTCCCGAGCTCTTGAAGCTGATCGAGCGGACGGAGCAGTTGCTCGGCCAGGCGGTGCGCGATTTTTCGCGGATGGGCGACCGGTTTGAAGTGCCGTATCAGTCCACTCGCGTGATCGTGCATCCGATCGATTGGAGCCCCGGCCGTACATTGCTGCGCGTCATCGCCCCGGTAGTGCTCGGAGTGAAAGGCACGGCAGAGCTGTACCAGCGGCTGTCCGATCTGAACAACACAACGATCTTCGGTAAGTTCTATTTCATGGATGAGACGGTTTGGATCGAACACAACCTGCTCGGAGAGACCTTGAGCTGGGAGGAGTTTCGAGCCGTGCTCGCATCCGTGGCCCACAACGCAGATCACTTGGACGAGGCCCTGATGACCGAATTCGGCGGACACCGCTGGAGTGACCATGACTGAGCGGAAATCGACCCACGTGGCCTTGGAGTCTGTGGATGTTCAGCGCTGGAAGCCGCATGTGCGGGACTTGCTCGAAAGCGTCCTCGATGTCACGAGGCGGCTGGGGCACAACCTCGTGGATGTCGAGCACTTTCTCGTCGCGGGCGCCGAGCTCGGCGTCGAGGAAATGGCCAAGGCGGTACCCAACTTGGCGGCCTTTCGCGAGGCTTTGCTCGATGTGCTCTATGAGGATCGCGAGAGTTTTCGGCACCGCTCGGCGGCCTCGGACGCCGACAAAATCTTCGCGCAGCCGCGATTACTGGCCATCTTCGAGCGCATTGCCGGCGGAGAACCCGCGCCGCAGCTGCTCGCCGAGACCATGCTTGGTCCCTTGCCACGTATCAGGAAGGCCGTGGCGACGGCCAAGGCCATGAGCCCGGAGGTCGTGCCTCCCGACACTCTCACGCTCGATCGCGCCACGAAGTGGGACCCCTCGCTCGCTTCGGCCTCGGTGCTTTCGTCACCAGATCTGTCTGCCGCGGTCGCATCGGCCGCAGCCGGCGCGACGGAGTCCGACGCAGCTCCGGCATCGGGAGGTCGAGCCGTGCCGCTGACGGTCGAACTGACTCACGACACGGCTGAGGACCTGCCGCTCGTTGGCCGTCAGGCCGTCATTGAGCAAGTCGCGCGCATCCTGCTGCGCTTCCATGGACCGGCGCTACTGCTCGTCGGCGGCCCCGGAAGCGGAAAGACGGCGCTCGTCCGAGGGCTGGCCCGCGCTGCCCGCTCAGGCGAACTCCCGGCCCTGGCCGGCTTCCGATTCCATCAGTTGCGAATCCTCGACCTCGTGAGCCAGAGCCACCGCGGGCAGGACATTCACGGCCTGATGGGTCAGCTGCTCGAGCACATCGCGGCGGAGCCTACCGGAGTCCTGGTCGTCGATGACCTGCACATGCTCGTCGCCAAACAGGGCTATCCGATGATTTCGGATGTCATTGACACCCTGAAGATGCACATCAAGCGAGGCAAGCTGCGCGCTTTGCTTACTGTGGACAGCGCCGATTACGAGAAGACCTTCGCGAACGACGGCTTTTTCGTCAGCGAGATCACTGTCAAGCGCCTGCCGCCGCTCGAACGCCCGCACCTCGTGGACGTGCTGCGCAACTTCCGCCCACGCCTGGAGAAGCACTTCTCCGTAAAGATTCAGGATGAAGCGCTCGAGGCCGCCGTCGATTTGGCGCTGCAAGATCCCGATGCCGAGTATCTCCCGCCGGGAGCCTGCATTCGCTCACTCGACGAGGCCTGCGCGATGGCACGCGCTGCAGGTGCGAGCGAGACCTTGCCCGAGCACGTGGCCAGGACCGCTGCCAGCGAAGGCCCAGAATCGAGCGCGGGCATTGATCGCGAACGGCTGGCCAAGCTGGGCGAGTCGCTGAATGCCTGCGTGCTAGGTCAGACCATGGCTGCCGAAGCTGTTGCCCGTCGGGTACGACTCAGCAAGCTGCATCTCGATCGCAAACTGCATCGCCCCGATGGCGTGTTCTTGTTCATTGGCCCCTCCGGCGTTGGCAAGACCGAGATGGCCCGTGGCTTGGCGCGGAGTCTGTACGGGGATGAGGGGCGGCTCATTCGTCTGGACATGAGTGAGTACATGGAGCCGCACTCGGTAGCGCGCATCATCGGCGCACCGCCGGGCTATGTGGGCTACGGCGAAGAGGGCGCGTTAACCAGCCCCATGTTGCGCATAGGACATGGTGTCGTCTTGCTCGACGAGATCGAGAAGGCGCATCCTCAGGTCCTCAATCTCTTCCTGCAAGTCTTCGATGATGGCCGGCTGACTGACAGCAAAGGGCGCGTGGTCGATTTTTCTGACACGGTCATCATCATGACCAGCAACATCGGCCGCGAACTCTATGCCATCCACGGCGAGCGAGCCATCGGCTTTGGGGCCGTACGCCGGGATCCCCGCTCGGGGCCGCTGCGAGATGCGGTGCAGGATCACCTGCTGCGCGTGCTGCCCAGCGAGTTCGTGAACCGCATCGATGAGATCGTACCCTTCCGAGTGCTCGACACAGCCGACTTGCACGCCATCAGCGAGCGGCTCCTGCGCATGGAATCCGAGCGCTGGAAGTCCCGCGGAAAGACGCTCGTGTTCGAAGCCGGCGTTGTGGATGTGCTGGCGACCGCCGACTACGACCCCCGGCTAGGAGCGCGTCATCTCGAACGCAACCTCGAGCGACTCGTCATTTCCTTGCTCAGTGACGCGGCCGTGACGCCGGGCTTCGAGAAGGCTCGCGAACTGCGGCTCGTGATGAAGGGGGGCGCGCTCTCCCTGCTGGTCGATGGCCGGCCCTTCGGTTGACCGAGTACAGCCGGAACCGAAGACCCTGACTAGCTGCGCTGCGCGGCTGCCAGCGCCTTGAGGCCGCTGGCGAGTTCGGCGATCACGCTCTCGCGGCGATAGCGTGTTAGGTCGCCCGGAAGGGCCGCCCGCAGCGTGGCTTCGAAGGCCGAATCCGAGAGAAAGCGCTGCAGAGCCAGCGTGAGACTCGCGACACGTCCGTCGTAGAGCATCCCATTGCGGCCGTCTCGAATGAGTTCTGTCAGTACGCCCACGCGTGTCCCGATCACTGGAGTGCCGCAGGCCATGGCCTCGGCCGCTACGCGCGGGCCGCCTTCGCTAGTGGAAGCACAAATCACGACGCGTGCCTTGCGATAGCAGTCCGCCAGGGCATGAGCGTCGGGCACCCAGTCCACGAACTGAACGGCACTCGTGAGTCCGTGACGGGCGGCGAGGCGCTCGAGAGTCTGGCGCAGCGGTCCTCGCCCTACGATGCGCAAGCGGATGGCGCCGAGTCCGCGCTTCTTGAGTCGCCCCAAGGCCTCGATCACGGAGCGAATTCCCTTATTCGGTACCAGCCGGCCAACCATGAGCAGGTCGCAATCGACGCCCCCTGGCGATTGAGATTCACCAGCAGGCCCTCGCGGGCCAGCGCTGAGCTGTGCCGTGCCCGCGGGCGAAAACGTTTCCAGGTCCAGGTACAGCGAGGGCAGCACGTGGACGGCGCTTCGTTGAACGCCCCAACTCTCCAGGAGGGCAGGGAGTTCGCCGGCGTTCACCACTCGAAAGCCGGCGACTCTGGATTGAGCCCAGCTGACCCAACGCTTGGTCAGCACTTTGTCGAGCCGCTCGCGCGCTGTCGCTGCGACAGGATGCCCCGGCACATGATGGATCTCGGAGACCCAGGGGATGCCTGACCCACGGGCGATCCGCCACGCCCCAACTCCGTTGTAGAACGGGTTGTAGTCGTGACTGGTCATGACGGTGTAGCGGCGCTCACGAGCAAGGCGAACGCCGGTCGCGGCAATGAAGCCCGCCTGAGCCAACCGACCACCGCGCGCGGGGTGGAGGTGCACGTTGCCAAACACTTGCGTCTGCTCCACGCGCGCTGGCCGAGTGCCGATGACATCGATCCGTTCCCAATGCCGGCTGAACGACTCCAACATGTAGTAGAACGGCCCTCGCTCGCCGGCCACAACCGAGCGGTCGGCGCTCACCATGAGGATGCTGTCCGACATACTTGCCTCAGGGGCCAGGGCGGTCAGAGCTGCCTGTCGGAGCCGGAGGGGCCGAAGAACTCTGGGCGGCAGGCCCAGGCTGCTTCAGCAGTTCCTGAGCGGTTTCGATGCCCACGCGCATGGAACGAGCCATGTTGTTGTACCAGAACTGCCCCGAGCGCCCGATCGAGCGCAGGTTCTCGAACCGATCCAGCTGCGTCCAGATGCGCTTGAGCTTCTCTCGATAGTCGAGCGGGTAAACCGGATAGCTGTCCGGAACGAACATGTAGTGAATCGATTCGATGTCTTCCGGCCGACAAACCTTGAGTGAGGCGAGTCCGGCCTTGATGCGGTCGGTCAGCCGTGCTGGGTCCGCTTCATCGCGTTCATCAAAGGGAGTGATCTCGACGCAAAGACTGTCCTTGCCGGGCGGGCACAGTCCGCCCACCGAACGATTGGGATAGTAAATCCGGTTGAAGACGACATTGGGATCTGCCACGTAGGTGTACAGATCCGCTTCGTCCTTGAGAGGGCGCTTCATGATCATCAAGCCGAGCAAGATCGTCATGAACGGAAGTTCTTCGCGCTCGATGCCGACCATCGAACACAAGCGATGGACTGAGCCCGTCCAGATGACCTGTTCGGGGGCCTCGATGGTGCCCTGATCCCAACTCACCCTGCGAACGCGGCCTGCCTCAGTGGCCAACCGCACATTGGACGCGCGCAAGTGCAGCTGGCCGCCTTCGGCGACGAAGCGCTCTGCCATGCGTTCGGTGATCACGCCAACCCCACGCGGAGGATAGAGCACCTTCTTGTAGTTCTTGGCAAAAGCAGTCCGCATCAGCCCCTGCGCGATGCGAAAGACGCGACGAACGCCCTGCGGGGGCGGCGGCGGTTTGGGGCCGGAAGCAACCGGCTGAGCCGCAGGCGGATAGCGCTGTAAGTATTCCGCAACGAGCGCTGGCTCGGTTTGCAGCACCTTGTCGCGCTTCACATCGGGCAAGTTGTGAATTGTCCGCGCGGTCTGGTTCCACCAGTCGCGATGCAGGCGCTCGGCGCCGTCCACAGGCGGAACCTTCTTCTTCAGATAAGGCCCGAGAAAGATTCGGTACATCGTGTTGCCGTAGCAATGCTCAAGAAAAGCCCGCGCGACATGCGTGCTAGGAAATTCGGCCTTGATCGCATTGCGCAAGAACCGATAGATCCCAGAGGGAGGCAGCTTGAACAGCGCACTGGCCGTGGGCGGCCAGGGCACATTCGCGCGCCCAATGAGGGCATTGATCTTAAAGTCGATCGGCCGCCATTCCTCAGCACGCAAACAAGAGCGCACCAACGCGTTGACCTCCTCGCTCACATCGAGGAAGAAATAGTGTGGCCCGACATCGAAGACATGGCCTTCGATCTCCACCGAACGGGCCAAGCCCCCGACCGCACCGAGGCGCTCAAGAATCACGACTTGCCGGCCCGCTCTGAGCAGAGTGAGTCCCGCCCCCAAGCCAGCCATTCCTGCCCCTACGATCACGACGGGACCGGCGGCTCCTGCGTTCGCGTTGGCTCTGGGATCGGGCAAGACGTTCGTCCTCAAGTTTGTCGAAAGGGGGCCGATCATAGCGGTTGGGAAGTCCGCCTGCGGAGGCCCCCTCCCGACCTGCTCATGACACTCGCTCGGTGGTTCGTCGACAGAGACGCCACCGCCCCCCAAGGGAAAACTTGCATGCCCCGGCGCCGGCCTAGCCATAATGACCGCAGCCGGGAGCGTTCCCGGCGATGGGTGCGATCACGGATCGAGAGGGATCCGATGTTCTGTCCGCAAGCTGAGAAAATGTCACGCGCCCTCAAAGCGGTGAACGACGCTCACCGTATTCGCATCCTGGCCATCCTTGCCGGCGGCGAACACTGCGTCTCACAGCTGGTGGCCCAGCTCGGCGTGGATCAGCCGAAGGTCAGTCACCACCTAGCCATACTGCGCGAGGCCGGCTTCATTCAAGGACTGCGCGCTGGTCGGCACATCCGCTACTCGATGAAGCCTGCGACTCATCAGCGCATCTCGACAAGCCATGGGCCGATCGACATCCTCGATCTCGGGGACGTCACGGTCACTTTCCGGTTCGACTGTGCAGAGCGTGGCGTCCCTGCGGCGACCTCCGGAGTGCAGGTTGAGCGCATTCCGGCGAGAACTGCGGTCAGCCAGCATCGACTAGCTGAAGGCGCCTCGGGCTCCAGCTAAAACGCTCCTAGCTCAGGGCTTCAGCCGAACCAGGTTCTGAGTCCGGTGTCTCGTGACCGTCCTGCTTGGGATTCTTGCGTAGTTCGAATTCGAAACGGGCGTTGGCCGGTGCGTAGCGCAAGTGTCCTTCCTTGCACTCGGGGCAGAGCCAGTCGAGGAGTGCGGCCATGTCGGCGTTGTAGTGAATCAACATGTTGTTGTTCCGGTTGATCCAGCACTCGAACAGACACTGCGAGTTGTCACAACTGAACTTCAGCAGTGACAGCATCGTGCTCTTCATGGAGACACCTTTCTGAGAGGGTCCTGGCTACGACAGCCCAGAAACCCCGGGGGCCGGCAGGATCCACCGGTGGAATGCGAATTCTAGGGCCGGGGCCGATTCTCGCAAGCCCGGACAGGCGTTGTCGGTGACGGCGCGTCGTTCAGCGTTGGACCAGCCGCTCGGCTTCAATTCGGGCGAGCTGTTCGTCGGTTACATCGCCCGTCGGGTATTTCCCCGTGAAACAGGCTGAACAGGTATCCGTGATTGCCGGATTGCCTTCGCGAACCGAGGCTACGAGATTCTCAAGGGTCTGATAGACCACGCCATCCGCCCCGATTTCCTCAGCGATTTCCTCGGCTGTGCGGTCCTTGGCGATGAACTCATTCCGAGTCGACATGTCGATGCCGTAGATGCAGGGGTGCTTGAGCGGAGGCGACACGCTCGCGAAGTACACCCGCTTGGCTCCGGCGCGCCTAGCTAGATCGACGATCTGCCGAGAGGTGTTGCCGCGCACGATCGAGTCATCCACGAGCAAAACGTCCTTTCCGTCGAATTCGATCGGAATGGGATTGAGCTTGTTGCGGATTGAGGTCTGGCGCTGCCGGTTGCTGGGCATGATGAATGTGCGACCGATGTAGCGATTCTTCACCAAGCCCTCGCGGTACTTGAGGTCGAGTTCGCGCGCCATAGCCATGGCCGAAGTCGTCGCGGACTCCGGAACGGGAATGACCACGTCGGCATGCCAGCCCGTGGCTCGCCAGATGGGCGCCATGGACTCCCCGAGCCGCAATCGGGTCTTGTAAACACTCACCTTGTCGAGAAAGGAATCCGGTCGGGCAAAGTAGACCCATTCAAAGAGGCACGGCGTGTGGGTCTTATGAGTGATTTGCTTGCGGTGCAGGTTGCCTGCCATATCGATGAAGATGGCTTCGCCGGGCTTGAGGTCGAAGGTGTCGCGAAACTCCAGGATGTCCATGAGGACACTTTCGGAGGCAACGCACCAGCTCCGGCGTCCTTGATCGTCCACGCGATGGCCGGCAATGATGGGCTTAATGCCGAAGGGATCACGGAAAGCGTACAGGCCCTCCCCAGCGATGATGCCGACAACCGAGTAGGCGCCTTTCACTAGATCAAAGACGCGCTCTACTGCTTGAAAGACATGATCCGGCTGCAAGTCGCGAATCTGCTGGCGACCCAGACCATCGCCAAAGACATTAAGAATTCCCTCCAGATCACAGGACGAATTGATGTGCCAGTGTGACCCGGAGGAGAGGTTGCGCCGGATCTCGTCGAAGTTGGTGACATTGCCGTTGTGCACCATGCCGATCCCAAAGGGATACGCCACCGTGAAGGGCTGCGCATCCTCCAGCGCTCCGCCTCCGACCGTCGGATAGCGGACATGCGCGATGCCCATCCAGCCGCGCAGCACGGCGGCCTCTTGGTCGGTGAAAACATCGCGCACGAGTCCGCGCGCTTTGTGCAGATGGAAGCGCCCATCGTAGGTGAGCGCACCAGCGGCATCCTGGCCCCGATGCTGAATCGCCAAAAGACCTGAATACAGCTGTGGAAACACCTCGCTGCCGGGCGGACTGATGATGCCGATGAATCCGCACATGGTCCTGCCATCCAAATTCAGCGAGACAGCGTGAGCGACCTGAAACGAGCTGTCAGTCTAGCAACTGCGACGCAAGGGCTGCCACGCGCCCGCCGGAGTCTCAGTGGTAGGATTCCACTCATCTCACGCGAGGAATCGCCGATGCTGACCACTCTGCTCTCCTTCCCGATCGCCCTGGCTGCGATGACGCCGTTGAATTGGCAGTCGGCTCCCCCGGCGGGCGGAGCCGCAAGCGAACAAGTCGCCCCAGCAGCTACCGCAGTGACTGCACCGGCGGTTCGAACTTTCCTGACAGAGGCTCAACAACGCCTCTACGATCCACAAACAGCGGGACTGCGGGAGATCGGCCTTGAACTTCCGTTGGATGTCCCTGGGATTGGCCCGATCGGCCTGGTCGCCATTCAATGGGCCGCTACTACCGGACCGACCGTTAAGGTCCGGTTGGATTCGCAGCTCTCGCTTCCGCCCGGCGTCCCAAAGGAAATGCTGGAGATGCAAGGCCAGGAACTTGGACGGCAGTTTCTGATCCACTTGCTGAACCGCCCTATCGGATCACTGCTTGAGAGCGGAGTGGCCAAAATGGGCACTCCTGAAGACGCCCTCATTCCCATCCTCATCGAGGATCCGCAAGCGGTCGCGCAGGGGCTGAAGTCACAGACCCATTACTTCGACGAGGACGGCCAACTCCTGAAGAGCCGCTTCGCGCGTCAGACGCAGGGTGCCTCCGTCACGGAGCTTCAGGCATGGACCTGGTCACCGGTCTCCGCGGAGAACCCGCAACTCTTGCTGCGCTCGCAATCTGCCGCTCTGGACATGGGAATGTTTAAGACGACGACGACCACGACGTTTGAATATCGCGACGTCGCTGGCATTCAGCTCTTGACCGGCATGAACCAGCGGCTTGAGTTGCCGGCCATGATGGGCGGAACTCAGTCGATGCTCCTTTCCGCGAAGAGCCTCGTGGTCAACGGACAGCCCGTTGAGGCGACCCCGACCGTGCCACCGACTCCGGCAGGAAGCTAGAGCAGTTCAATCTCTTCCTTTTTGAGCGAGCGCTCGCAGTAGTAGCAACGCATCCGCACGGGGTCGACACGGAGGACCGTGAATCTCGTCGGAGCCGGCGTTGCTGTGCTGATGCAGGAGGGGTTGGGGCAACGAACGAGATTGTCGATCTGCTCCGGAAGCGTGGGCGTGAACTTCCGTACCACCTTGAAGTCACGAATGATCGAGAAAGAGGCTCGTGGAGAGATCAGGGCGATGCGCGCAACTTCTTCGGGAGTCACTTCACGGCGCTCGATCTTGATAATGTCCTTCCGACCCGCCTTCCGGCTGTCGAAGTTCAGCCCGACGGTCACTGCCCCGTCGAATCGGATGCCGAGAACCGTCAGCACTTTCAGCGCCGACCCTGCCACTAAGTGATCAATGACGGTGCCCTCCCTCAGAGCGGCAACCTTGATCGCCTTCTCCGCAAGCCGCTCCTCAGACACGCTCGACTCCCAGTAGCAGGCTCAGGACAGCTTTGCGAACCGTGACTCCGTTTCGCGCCTGATCGAAATACGCGGAGCCTGGGTAGTCATCCAGATCTCTGCTGACTTCCTGCAAGCGCGGGAGCGGATGCATCAAAGTCAGGCGACCGCCAAGCTTCTCGATCGTCGCCCGATCAATCCGGTACGCATTCTTGACCTTCTCGTATTCCACCGGATCGGGAAAGCGCTCCTGCTGAATTCTCGTCGTGTAAAGAATGTCGACATCCGGCGCGATCGAATAGAAATCCTCATCCTCGGAGTAGATCGTGCCACGCGCATCAAGTTCCTCGATGAACTCGCGCGGAATACGCAAGGACTGCGGCGAGATGAGAAAAATCTCATTGTCGAAATGCGTCAGCGTTTCGATCAGCGAATGGACAGTTCGGCTGTACTTGAGGTCGCCTAGAAAAGCGATCTTAAGATTGTCGAGGCGGCCACGACGCTGGCGGATCGTGTAGAGATCCAGCAACGTCTGAGTCGGATGCTGATTGGTGCCGTCTCCAGCATTGATCACCGGGAGCGAACTGCTGTCAGCTGCAAGTCGCGCAGCTCCCTCCAGTGGGTGGCGGATGAGAATCAGATCGCAGTAGTTCTCAACCACACGAATCGTATCGATGAGTGACTCGCCCTTGGCTGTGCTGGAAACTTTCGCGTCGGCAAATCCGATGACATCGCCACCAAGTCGTTGCATGGCGCTAGAGAACGAGAGATTGGTGCGTGTCGACGGCTCGAAGAAAAGCGATCCCAGCACTCTGCCTTTGAGAATCGGCTGTTCGTACGCCTCGAAGTTTGTCGCTTCATCAAGGAATCCGAGCAGCTCGTCGCGCGTGAAGTCGCGCATCGAAACCAAGTCGCGTCCCGCGAGTCCCTGCACGGCCATGGGCTTCGTCATTGCGAGCGTAGCTCCTGCATGCCGGCACCGTGACGCTGGTTGCAGCGCTGTCGACCCAGCCGATTGGCGATCGTAGCAAACATCCGGCGGCGCCGCGTCCCCTCTCGGCGGGTCTTACGCGCGCAGTTGCGCCAACGCCAATTGCTCGGCATGGAGCAGCCCGGCCTTCAGTCGGCCACTGTGCTCAGCCTGCAGAGACTCTCGGTCAGCGGTCGGCGGAACTCTGATCTCATCTCCCTGTGAGATCACAACTCGCGAAAGGGGCTTGCCGATCACAAGCCGGTCCCAACTCCTCGCGCGCCAAGCCCGCGCTGCAACCACGGCAACGGGGACGATTGGCAGTCCCGAGCGACTTGCAACGAACAGCAGCCCCTCCTTGACTTCACGTGCGGGCCCCTTCGGCCCATCAACTGTCACGATGATGTCGTCGGACGTCTGACTGGCGACTCGCGCGAGCTCGAGCAACGCACGCGCTCCGCCCCTCGTGCTCGATCCGCGCACGAGATTGAAGCCGAAGCGCTGCAGCGTGCGAGCAATTATCTCACCATCGCTGTGCTGGCTTACGAGAGCATGGAGCCCCTGTCCTCTGAAGGCATATGCGATGTGCCAAAGGCTCTCGTGCCAGATGGCATAGAGACAGCGCACAGATTCACCCTTTTGCCGGCGCACTGAATAGGGCTCTTGCAAGTAGTTGAACCGACAACATCGATTCAACCCACCGACCAACATCCAAGCGAGCTGAGCATAGGCTGCGATGCGTAGTGGCCCGGCGCTGCGTCGGCTTTCCTGGCTGCCCGGTCTCCGCTCAGGCATCATTCGCTCGGCCTACTTCTTGACGATGTCGTCGCCTCCGCCGCCCTCGTCCATTCCATTCGGGCCAAGGCTCCAGAGGACTGGTTTGCCGTTGTCACCGAGACGATAGCGGTACGCGTTTCCCCAAGGATCAGTGGGGACTTCCTGCTGACTCAGGCATCCCTTTGGAAAATTGGGTAGGAGCGGCTTGACCAAATCCTCCGTCGTGGACGGATAGGAGCCTTGATCGGCTTTGTAGACGCTCATCGCCGCACGAATGCTGCCGAGGTCTCGCCGCGCAAGCTCCAAGGGATCGACCTGCTCTGGCTCTGCGGCGAACTCGGCCCCATAGAGCTCATTCGCAGCGAAGAGCACTCCTGCAGTGGCCAGCAGCGGTAGGAAATCGCCGAGTTGGAATTGTGCCGTGTCGACAGACACCTGCGTAGACCCATCCCCAAGCCTGTACGTTCCGGAGTAAGAGAAGGACAAATGCTTGGTCAGCGCCTGCTCGGAAGGCAACAGCGCCAAGTCAACTGGCACGCTTTCCGGCAGCGCGCCACCCATCATCGCGGCCATTTGGGAAACCTGTCCGTACCCCTCGCCAAGAACCTTCGCGTCGTCAGAGAAGCTCATGGCGACGAGCGCTCCCTTCGCGCTCAACCTGTCGAGGAACTCTGCAAACTCCTTGTTGGCGGACAGCGGCGTTGCTGCTCCCAGCCCATCGAGCGCGGTCTTCAGCGGCTCACTAGACTGAAAACACGCCAACAGATCCGCCCCCTTGAGCGCCAGCGCCGGCTGGATGCCGAACATCGCCGCCTGAGTTCGCGATAGGTCGATTTCGAACAACTTCCGCCCCTCGTAAGAAGTTTCCGTGAGCGAGGCCTCCTCGCCGCCACCGAACATTCCAGATGCTCCTTTCAACAACGCCCCCAGCGCGCCGACGAATCGCTCTGGATTCCGCAAGTTCACCTGAAAGATTCCTGCCGGCGTGCCTGGGAATCCTTCGCCGGGCACGGTGTACTGCAGCAGCGTCCCATTGAGATTCGCTAGCAGATCCTCGCGAAGCTCGTAGTCGCCCATGAGTTGGGTGACTATCTGCTGATACTCGGCAGCCTCCGCGGGAGCAAACGAGTTCAAGGCAGTCATTGCAAAGTCGTAAACGCCAACCCAGCCGTCGATCGACCCCGCTGACATCGAAAGACAGTTGCCGGGGATTCCCTCTAGTACCGCGCGGTCAATGGGCCTGGGGCTCGTCAGAAACCGCGGAAGCAGGCCGGAGGCGCCGCTTACAACCGATCGCAGACCCGTGGAGTGAGTGCGACCATCGCTGTCTCGCTGGCTTGTTCCGCCAATCCATCGCACATCATGCAACCCCAATGCTTCGATGGTCGACAGGACGCGTGTGGCCAGCTCCGGGTCAACTTCCGCATCCGCCAAAAGCCTCGGACCGAGCTCTGACCGAAGGGCGTCGCCAATCAAACCCGTGCGAACGATCCAGGTCATGTGGCCAGGCTGCAAGTTGTCGCTGGACTTGAGTAGCTGCAAATAGTCTTCCGACGCCGCCAGGGAACTGACTTGCCTCTGTTGACTTGCTCTCTCAAGCACTCCGTTCATAGTCGTGTCGGAAAGTGACAACAGCGCTAGGTTCCCTAGAAAACTGATTGAAATCCGGAGTCCCTTCGGCGTGACCTTGGTCAGCACCTCGTGGCCGTGGGCGCGTCCAGACTCTTCGGGAAAAGGAATGCGTGCCCAGAGAGCCCTGACGAATCCGAGATCGGCCGTGTTAAGCAGCTCCATTCCGACAATCAACCCAATGTCCGGAGTAGTCGATTCGTCGCGCTCTGGGATCGTGATATGGGTTAACGCGAGAAACAGCTGTCCCACAGGAGCGCCCGCACCCCCACCCATCATGGAGGCGATAGAGAAGCGCTGAGCGTCAGCCTCCGAAATCTCACTCTGCTTCAACATTTGCTGGAGAGCCTTGTCCGCTGCCGAGACCGGCTGCTTGAGAAACTCCCGAACTTCCGGCTCTCCCAGAATCCGCGACATGGCGGACTTGTGAGAATTTTGGGCGCCCTTCAGCACACTTTGCGTCCCGAAGTAGAGCAGCGTGTCGGGAGGACAGAGTGCAGCTGGGTCGCCGCTGAACTGCGGAGTTGCGACGGATAGAGCAAGAGCAAGAAGCGGCGAGGCAAGCATGATCGATTTCCTCTGTCTGGGTGAAGCAGGGCTCGTCGTGACGTCCTAGCCTGTAGTCAGATGTGACCCAAGCCGGCTCACGCGGAGACCCCACGGATGATGGCCAATGGCTGGATCGTTCGGCAAGCCATCCAGGCCCTGGTCACTAAACCGACATTAAAGCTGCGCGCAGCAGCAGCGAGCACGTGGCGTTGAACGGGTGACCTAATGCGCCCTTGGCGCCGTGCATTGGTATTGGCCGTGCGTGCGCGGCGCTGCATGCGACCTAAAGCTTGGAGCATGATCTCTGCAACCCGCCCTGCCCGTTCAGTCAGCCCCAGTCCGGCTGTCCGGTGTGAGGTCCAGTGCGTCCGAAGGCGACAGTCGGTTGACCCCTGGATTTGCGAACCGTGCTCTCGCGCGTTCGAATCGGTAGAACTAGAAAATCTCTAGCCGGGCTGTACCGGCGTATTCTTCCTGTCCCAGTCAACTCGATAGTGGGCGTTAATAACATGCATTTGTATATTAAAATATGCGCATTATTCGTTCTTATTGTGCTCATTCTGCTCGTGTGGGCTAATCGCCAAGCGACGCTGCAGCGCGAAGCCTGGCTTATTGTCCATCAAACCGAGGATCAGAGCCTAACGCTCGAGGAGTTGGAGAAAGTCCGTGATCGGATCGTTGCTGGAGACGCCGCTGCTTGGATCGACTTTCGCCTGGCGATGCTGGCGTATTCGCAAGCAGGCACGGCGAATCTCGCTCGAGCTCGCCAGGTCGCGGAAGCAGCACAGCAAGAACGTCCAGGTCACGTGAGCAGCCGTTTCCTGGGTCAGCTCATTCAGGTGTTGAGCTCAAGTTCGGCTCGACTCTAGTCTGCGGTGCTGCCTGCCCTATCGCCTTGGAGCCAGCCGACAGCTGGTCAATAAGTCTCGCCAGTCCCTCTGAGTTTGACCATTTGAACACGATGGCGCCGCCATCATCAGTTCCGCGAATGGATACATTCGCATCATATTTTCTCATTAACATATCTTCATATGACGAGTATTTTCGTACAAATGCGCGGCGGCCTTTCGGCGCGTGTTGAGTTCGGGTTTCGCGAATGTGCGCCTCGATTTGCCGAACTGACCAATGCCTGCGAATCGCCAACTCCGCTAGCTGCTCCCGCTCCGACTGAGTATTCGCGCCGAGGAGCGCTCGGGCGAGTCCCGCGCTCATTTGCCCCTCTGCCAACAGTTGCTTCACCCTGTCCGGCAGCTCGAGAAGTCGCAGAGTGTTCGTCACCGCCGCTCGGCTCTTTCCAAGTCGATCAGCCACGAGTTGGTGAGTAAGTCCCGTCTTCTCAATGAGCGCTTCATATGCTGCCGCCTCCTCAATGGCACCTAAGTTTTCACGCTGAATGTTCTCAATAAGCGCGAGTTCGAGTGAGCGCGACCCCGTAGCTTCGATGATTAGCGCCGGAATTGTTCCCCGTCCCGCTAGGCGACTTGCACGCAATCGGCGTTCGCCAGCCACCAGCCGGTAGCCCGTTTCCAACCTCTGAACGACAATGGGCTGGAGGACTCCATGGCTTCGGATTGATTGTGCAAGGCCATCCAGTGTGGCAGCGTTCATCACCGACCGCGGCTGATCTGGGTTAGCCTCGATCGAATCAAGAGGTAGCTCAAGAACCTGCTGCCCAGTCTTGTCGGACGTGCTGGCGACCAGCGAATCCAATCCTCGGCCAAGTCGTCTCTCTGTCATCGTTTGCCAGCTCCTAGTGACGGGGTATTCGGCTGGCGAGTCTCATCCGCCCAGCGAGTGAATTCAATGTTCCACGTGAAACATCCATCCACTGCTCGTCCGATTATCGGCCCAGCCGAATGGATGGAATCGCCGCGGCTCCATTCGTTTCCGTCGCGGTGAAATGGCGAGGAACAGCGAGTTAGCTCTTCGTCTGCAGATAGCCTAGTTCTTCCGGAAGCTGTCTCCCGGCTTCTCCCAAGCCGGCTCGGAACAACGCTTCCACATCTCGAACCGCCCGAGCGTCTCCCCTGATCGAAACCCCGCTTGGAGCTGGGTGTCGTCCTGCCAATAGTAAAAGTGACATTAGCGAACTGACCGAACAGAACTCACCATTCAGCCCGAGAGCCAGGGGCGTCCCGTAGTGTCGAGCTACCTTCACGATCAGCGCCAGAGGACGAGCATGCAATGAGACGCCTGAAGGAAGCTCAAGCCTCGCTTCAGTCTGCCGCACAAATGTTTTTAGAATGCGATCGGCAAGGTCGCTTGTGTCTTCAACAAAGTTATAAGCATAATGAAGACACAGGTTTACGGCAAGTTCCAATACTTCTTGTGCCTCGACCATCGATGCAATGTGCTCACCCGCGAGCTGGGCCCTCGCTTCGATCTCATGACGCTCGTAGAAGTGGATCAGGCCTGTGGCCATTTCAAGCAAATGAAGGGCTACTGAAATCTGCCCTCGAAAGTTGGAAAGCCACGGGTGGTCACGTTCCACAGCAGTGCCGAGAATAAAGGTGTCGTAGCTCGATTGGATGCTGTGGACTGATGATTCATACCAGCGACAGTGTTTTTCCGTTGCCCGATCGACAACAAATGCGACCAACTCATCCGATGCTTTGGGCGAGGCAAGCTTGAGAGTTCGGCTCCTCTCCAGAACGCGCAAAAACATCGCCGCGAGCTCTGCGATTCGTTGCTCTTCGCAAGCGATGTCCCGCTCGTCTAGATTTCGAGGAAGCCGCCGTCGCTGGCTGGGTTCCTTGTTCGGAAGGTCAATCATCGGCGCGGGAGCGAATCGATGCCGCTTGGCCTCTTCCTGAAACCCCCTCAACAGTTCCCTAATCGACCGATCTAACCTGCAGGAGCCCTCGCTCAGCGCGAGTTGGAGTGGCTGCGGGTCTGTGATCAGCGAGTAGCGCAGCAGCCGGCTCTGCAAGTGCAGCGCAGTTGCCTTCACCGCTGACAGCCCGCGAATCGAAGCGACGATCTCCCCGAAGGTTACGAACTCCTTGTTCTGTCTCGCGCCATAATCATCCACGAAGGTTTCGAGCGCACGCGCTACCTGCTCGAGGTGGTGAACCGTGCCTGCCGAACTTAGGAGCTCGGGCGACCTGAGAATCAATTCAGCACTCGACGCCAGGGGCTGTGCAGCTTGCCCCAGTAACTGAGCAAACTCGGCCTCGCGGATAACGACTTCTCGAGAGCGTGTCTTCGTCATGCCGGCTTCCCGAAGTGCGTCACTCTACCACGCGACCCGACACGCAGACGGCCGGCCTGTTAGCTCAAGAACGCGCCGCTGTCTGGTCGATGCTCGCTGCGCGACGTCAACTTTCCCTCAGCAGAAAGCGCCCGCCATTTCCTCCGACTACTCAATTGAGATCTACCTGCGCGAAATCAATCGCGTGAAACTCCTGACTGCGGAGACGGAGAAAGCCCTCGCCGTGAAAGTGCAGCGCGGCTGTCAGGAGGCCCGTAATGATCTAGCCGCAGCGAATCTTCGTCTGGTTGTCAGTATTGCGAAGCGCTACGTGAACCGCGGACTAACGCTCCTGGATTTGATCGAAGAGGGAAACGTAGGGCTCATGCGCGCTGTCGAAAAGTTCGACCCCAAGGCGAACTGTCGGTTCTCCACATATGCGACTTGGTGGATCAAACAGTCCATCCGAAGGGCATTGACCAATACGGTCAAGACAGTTCGCATCCCCTCCTACATGATCGAGTTGATGTCGCGTTGGCAAGAGGCGACTGAAACACTTGTCCTTCGGCTTGGGCGCGAACCCTCTGCCGTCGAAGTTGGTCAAGAACTTCGGCTCACCGACGACGCCATCGACTCCGTTTGTGACGCCCTGCACACCGCATCACGTCACACTCAGTCATTCGCACTCGAGAACGATGGCGGGGACCTCTCCGATCTGCTCGCTGATCCAAACGGCATCGATCCTCAGGAACTTACACAAGAGACAGCTGAACTTGCTCGCATGCTGCGACTGCTTGATCGACTCGACGATCGGCAAATCAGCATCCTGCGGATGAGATTCGGTATGGGCTATGATGAGCCGATGACTCTCAAGGAGATTGGCTCAAAGCTAGGGCTCACCAGAGAGCGCGTTCGACAAATTCAGAACGAAGCGCTTGCGAGGCTGCTCTCGGGAATGACCAACGGGGGCCTTGTCGAGCGCTGATCGGCAAAGTGCCGCCTTGAGGGATCACGGACCTCCGGCCCCCCCCTCAAGTCTCTATGTTCACATCCCATTCTGTCGGGATCGTTGCACTTACTGTGCATTTCCGACTAGGCCGGACGATAACTCTCTGCACCTTCCCCTTGTGGAGGCGATTCTCCGTGAGGCGGGCTCCTATCCCGAAGTCTGTGGACTGCGGACGCTTTATCTCGGGGGGGGTACTCCCGGCTTGCTTAGCCTGGACAGCCTAGACAAGCTCTGCTCAGGGCTCGCTAAGCGCTTTCAGCTCGTTCAGGCTGCCGAAATTACGCTTGAGGTGAATCCCTTGAATGTTTCACGAGCGAGTCTTTCGGCATGGGCCTCATTTGGAGTCACGCGGCTGTCCGTCGGCGTCCAAACCTTTCGCGACAACGCGCTTGCCGGTTTCGGGCGACTTCACGATGCACGCCAGTCGCACTCCGCGCTCTCGCTAATCAGCTCCCAGTGGCCGGGGTCATGGTCTGCTGATCTTCTCGTTGGCTGGAAGTCACAGTCCGCTGCAGATGTACTCGCTGATTTGATTGCGCTTGTCCGCTATGGGCCACCCCACGTTTCTGTTTACGGGCTCACCATAGAAAAGGGCACTCCGCTCGCGGCGGAAGAGTTGGCTGGCGCCGTAGTTCGCGTCGACGCAGACCGCTTCGCTGACTTCGATGATCGTTGGAGCGATGTGCTGGAGGGTTCGCAGTTCGAGCGTTACGAGGTCTCGAACTTCGCCAAGTCGGGGCACCGCTCGCGACACAACCAAGCCTATTGGATGGGCGATTCTGTCATCGGTCTCGGTCCGGGCGCCACAACGTCGCTGCATCCACTTCGCTGGACGAATGTACGCTCGACTGAGAGCTACCTTTCGGCGTGCAGCCGTCGCCGCGGCTTGCGTGAGAGCTGCGAGCGCATCGCCCCTTCGTCGCGATTTGTCGAACTGCTCGGAACCGGGCTGCGGACGGTGGGCGGACTCTCCATGACGGAACTGGACCGTCGCTTCGGGCCAACCTGGCTCTCCCGCCTTGGTCCGAAAGGCGCTCAGCTAATCGATTCTGGTCATCTCACGCTGGCAGAGGGCCGCCTTCGAACGCCGCGGAAGCACATGGCGAAAGTCGACCGAATCCTCTTGGAACTCTTCCAGTCCCAGAGCATTACGGTCTGACTCACGGCGCCCACTCCTGCCAGATTCGACTACGATCCCGGTGCGTGATCGCGCTCATCGACAACTACGATTCCTTCACGTTCAATCTCTACCAACTCATTGCCGCGACGGCGGCGCGTGACGTGGTTGTGCGCGTGGTGCGCAACGACGCGTGCACGGTTGAGGCGCTCGTTGCATCGGCTCCAACACATGTCGTGTGCTCTCCCGGTCCTGGACATCCGGCGGATTCCGCACTGTCACTTGTCGCACCTGACGCATTCGCACGCACTCCGGTTTTAGGAGTCTGCCTTGGACACCAGGCCATGGCCTTGGCTTCGGGCGCATCGGTTCGCCGGTGCGAGCGGCCCCGCCATGGGGTGGCTGTGCCGATTTATCACGATGGCGGCTGGCCTTTCGGCGAACTCGCCAATCCGTTCATCGGGGCGCTTTATCACTCCTTGGTTGTTCACGAACTTCCGCCGGCGTCGCCGTTTGATGTCGCTGCTTGGACAGAGCACGGCGATATCATGGCCCTTCGTCATCGCAAGAGGCCGCACGTAGGATTGCAGTTCCACCCGGAGTCGTTCATGAGTTCACAGGGCGCCGAGATCATGAGTGCCTTCTTGAAGACCGATGCTCGCAGCCTTCGCTGACCGACTGGCTGACGCAGTTCGCGACAAGCACTCCACTCTGGTGGTCGGTCTCGACCCTGTGCCCGAGCGACTTCCCCGGGCCCTGCTCACCGCCCCCGAGCGCCCCGGCGATAACGCTCGCCAGTTGATTGCACATGGCATCGAGGCCTTTGACGAGGCGGTAATCGAACTCGTGGCTCCTTTCGCAGTCGCCGTCAAACCGCAGATTGCTTTCTATGAATTGTGGGGACCGCCAGGGCTCGCCGCCTACGAACGCGCCGTCCGAACCGCCAAGGCTGCGGGGCTCCTGGTCATCGGTGACATCAAGCGCGGAGATATTGGCTCCACAGCGACGGCATACGCAGAGGCCTATCTCGGCCGCGACTCACAGCCGGATCTTCCGTCGGGTCGAAGCGCTTGCGCCGATGCCGTCACCGTGAATCCCTACCTCGGGTCAGACAGCGTCCGTCCCTTCATCGACGTTGCGAGGAGGGAGTCTGCCGGCCTTTTCGTATTGGTAAGAACCTCCAATCCGTCGGCGCACGAACTCCAGAGTCTCGTCTCGGGCGGTCGGCCGCTCGACGAGCATGTCGCGTCGCTCGTCACTGAGTGGGGGCGCGACATGCAGGCTGAGTGCGGATACAGCAGCGTCGGAGCTGTCGTCGGAGCAACCGCGCCACGAGAGATTGCGCGCCTGCGAGCCTGCTTGCCTGCAGCGTGGTTTCTCGTCCCTGGAGTTGGAGCTCAGGGCGCACAGCCTCGGGATGTCGCGCCAGGCTTCGGACGCGACGGACTGGGCCTCATTGTGAACGCCTCCCGGTCAATTCTGTATGCCTACGAGACACCGGATGCCGCAGACTGGAAGTCTCCCATTCGCGAAGCTGCGCGAAATCTCCGCGATGACTTGCGCCTGGCCGCTGCGGCCAAACCGAGGTGACTAGCGCGGGAGTGCCGTTTGATGTTCATCGCGGACCAGCACGGATCCATCCGAAAAGCATTGGTCAGTGGTTTGCTGGAGATGCTTCTGCGAAATCGCTCTACGGGAACTCTCCATCAATTCAGACCTTTCTGAATCAGGCGAACTTGCTCGAGAAGGCTGGGACCGTTTCATGGGCCGACTTGGGCGCGATGGGGGCGACTCCTGGCGACCAGCGGCCGGACGCTGGACCCCCGACGCTGGTCGTGCTCGCCGGACAACAGCCGTGTCTCGGAGGCGGCCCGGCTCTCGTCGCCCACAAGGCAGCAACCGCCATCGCGCTGGCAGGGATTCTGACCGGCGCGCTGCGGCGACCTGTCGTCCCGGTTTTTCTTTTGGCAACCGATGATCACGACAGCACTGAGATTGACCATGTCGACTTCATCGACGCGGCTTCGCATGGACTTCGCCGACTCAGGTGTCCAGTGCGCCCCGGTCGAGATTCCTTCTGGCGAAGCACTTGGGACGAACGAGGTCTCAAGACGGCTCTCGAGGCTCTCTCGGGCACGACCAGTCTCGCGGACTCCTCGCGCTCATCTACCGTTCGTGGGATCGAGCAAAGCGCGAGCCCAATATCGCGGCATGTCTCGCGTCTGCTCCTCGACGTTTTCGGAGAGGCGGGCCTCATCGTTGTCGAATCTCATCGACTCCGCGCGCGGGCACTAGAGATTCTTGGGACGCTCTTGACATCGCCCGACTCGTCTCGCGACGTTCTGAGCGCAGGCGCCTTGGCACTCCGCTCGCTTGGCCTGAAACCAAGTTTTGACGTGGATGACCCACGACCACTTGTCTTGGAGTCCCACGCGGGACGTCGGCGACGGCTGGCATCCCATGACCGAGAGGCAACCAAAAGGCTCTTCGCTGATCCGGAGAACTTTTCGCCGCACGCAGCAACTCGGCCGCTGTTGCAGGCGGCCAGTCTGCCGGTCATTGCACAGGTCTGCGGGCCGTCAGAGCTCAACTACCTGGCCCAAGCGCGTGGCCTGCACGCGCTCTTTGGACTCACGCCACCGGTCCTCGTTCCGCGGATGGAGGGGACGCTGGTCTCATCAGCGACTCTGGATCGGTTTCAAGGACGACTCCGGGAAGTTGACCTTGCTGTTCCAAAGCCCGCCAGTTCAGAGTCACCTGAACTGAAGGGACGTTCGCTCGCTGTGGATTTGTCCGAGGGCGGAGTCGCGGATGTCCGCGACGAATTTCTCCGGGCCGCCGCGCGTTTCTCGAGAGCCGTCGTGACTCGTGACGCGCAGGCCGCTGCAGGAGTTGAGCGCTGGCTCGCCCGTCTCGAACGCGATGCCCGCCGTCTGGAGACCGCTCTCGTCTGGCGGACACGTCCGCGCGCCGAGCACGACCACTCCCTTTGGCCGCGTGGCCGTCCCCAGGACACCGTTCTCGCCTGGCTTCCGAACGCCGTTCGCTCTCCGAGCCTTTCCGAATGGGGCCGGGGCATCATCTCCCTGGCGCGTCCGCTCGAGGCGCCGCAGCACATTTTTTACTCGCCATCACAAGAGACAGCCCATGGTTGACGTTCTTGTTTTCGGACCGCATCCCGACGACATCGAAATCTGCGCCGGCGGCTTGGTGCTGGCGCTCCGCGAGCGCGGATACGCCGTGGGGGGGGTGGACATGACGCAGGGCGAATCCGGAACCCGAGGGCGCGGCGTAGCCCGCTTAACGGAGTCTCAGCGCGGCGCCCAGTTGCTCGGACTCGCGTTTCGCGAGTGTCTTGATCTGCCAGATGGTTCCGTGCAGGTCGATCTCGCTGCAAGAGATCGCATCATCACTCTCATTCGACAGCATCGGCCGCAGCTGCTGGTCGCACCATGGGTCAGCGACGACCACCCCGACCACGCTCGCACCGGACAGCTCGTGAAGGACGCCCGCTTTCTGGCCGGCTGCGCTCGAGTCGGACCCGCGGGTGCTCCGTGGCGCCCCGGCCGTGTTCTTTTCTATCCATCGCGAGAACCGATTCAGCCGACTCTGGTTGTGGACGTCTCAGCCGTCTTCGCCCGCAAGCTGCTCGCGATTCGCGCACACGCCAGCCAGCTGCACGACGACCGCTCGACCGAACAACTCACGACGATCGCCACGCCAGGCTTCCTGGACACGGTCATCGCCAGCAACCGGCACTTCGGCACAATGATCGGTGTGGAGTACGGCGAGCCTTACTTAGTGGAAGGGCCGCTGGCCGTTGAAGATCCGCTTCCGCTCGTGCGGAGCCGGGGCCGCCATCTGTTCGGAAACTCTCCTTGAAGCCGCTCCGCATCGGAATCGTCTGTTATCCAACCTATGGCGGTAGTGGGGTCCTGGCGACTGAATTAGGGATCGCCCTGGCCGACCGCGGCCACGCCGTTCACCTGTTCTCTTACGAGCGTCCATCGCGGCTGTCCTCGCTTCACCATGGCATCGAATTCCATGGCGTCAGCGTCTCGTCCTACCCGCTCTTCCGATACCCCCCGTACGATCTGGCGCTCTCGTCGACGCTGCGCGAGATCATGGCCAGCAGGGGGCTCGACATCCTGCACGTGCACTACGCCGTTCCTCACGCGCTCTCTGCACACTTGGCCCGTGAGATGCTGCCCGGCTGCCCTACGCGCATCGTCACAACTCTGCATGGAACCGACATCACCATTCTGGGGCGCGATCCCGCCTACCGCGATGTGATCAAGTTTGGACTTCAGCGTAGTGATGCCGTCGTGAGTGTCTCCCGCTGGCTGGAGCAGCAGACCCGCGAAGTGTTCGACTACACGGGGGAGATCCATGTCGTGCCAAATTTCGTCGATTCGACCAGATTCCGTCCACGTCGCAACGACGCCGTGCGGCGTGAGCTCGGTGGCGACGGCTGCGCGCTCATCTTGCACACGTCCAACTTCAGGCCGCTGAAGCGAGCGGTGGACACGATTGAAGTCTTGCGACGGCTGCGCCCGGGAACGCCGGCGCAATTGCTCCTCGTGGGGGATGGCCCGGACATCGCGCTCGTGCGCGATGCGGCCCAACGCTACGGCTTGCTGGACCGCGTGCGCTTTCTCGGCGAGACCCCCGATACAGAGGTCATTGCTGCCTCGGTCGACGTGGCGCTGTTGCCCAGCGAGAGCGAGTCCTTCGGATTGGCCGCACTCGAAGCGATGGCCTGCGGAGTTCCCGTCGTGGCTTCGCGCGTGGGCGGGCTCCCGGAGGTTGTGGTCGACGGCGAGAGCGGTTTCCTCGATCCCGTCGGTGACACGCAGGCTATGGCGGCTCATGTACAGCAGCTCCTGGACGATCCTCCCCTGCGGATTCGCATGGGCCAGGCCGCGCAGCGACGAGTCATGGAGCGCTTCTCCTTGGAGCAGGCCATCCAGATGCACGAGCAGCTGTACGAATCACTGATCCACAAGCTGTCGTGAGGCGCCTCTACTTTGATCACAATGCGACGTGCCCGCTTCGGGCATCGGCGCGCCGGGCGCTATGGGATTGTCTCACCGGCCCGCCGCTCGGCAATCCATCGAGCGCACACGCTGACGGGCGCTTGGCTCGGTCTCTGTTGGAAGCTGCGCGACAGCGGCTAGCTGCCGCGATCGACTGTCATAGGGATGAGATCGTCTTCACATCGGGAGGCACGGAATCCAACGCCTTGGCGCTCGCGACGGCGGCGGAGGGAGTCATCGCTCATTCGCCGCTTGAGCATCCGTCGATCCTGGCACCCCTGCGGAAGCGCGGTCGAGCGCACTCCTTGCCAGTCGATTCCGCCGGGCGCGTCTCACGAGAGGCGCCGCGTCTGCAAGGGTCACGCCAACCTGCACTTGTGACCGTTGGGCTCGCTAACCACGAGACGGGGGTCGTGCAGGATGTGCCTGCACTCGCCGAGACAGCGCGTTCTCTTAAGGCCAGGCTGCACACTGATGCAAGCCAAGCGTTCGGCAAATGCCCGCTTTCCTTCCGTCAGCTGTCCGTTGATCTCATGACGATCTCCGCGCACAAGCTCGGTGGTCCTGTCGGCATTGGTGCGCTGATCATTCGTCGCGGAACGTCCGTACCAGCTCTGCTCCTGGGTGGACCTCAAGAGGCGGGCTTTCGTGCGGGTACCGAAGCAGTTGCGCTCGCGCAGTCCTTCGCCGCTGCGGCAGAAGAGGCGGTAACGATGCTGCCCGAGGCGCTGTCGCGCTGGGCGAGCTGGACGCTCAGACTCCAAGAACTGCTGCTCAGGGCTGTTCCCAATCTCGTTGTCCATACTCCGCCGACTGATTCGCTTGCGAACACGCTGTGTGTCTCACTTCCGGGGTGCCCTGGCGCGGCACTTGTTCAGCGGTTTGATCTAGAAGGTGTGAGCGTTTCGCACGGATCCGCGTGTGCAACAGGCTCGCTTGAGCCCTCTCCAGTCCTGCTCGCACTCGGTGTCGACGAAGCTCTTGCCCGCTGCTCACTTCGCCTGAGCGTCGGCCCCGCCAACTCGGCAGACGACGTCGAGGAGTTCGGTCTGCGGCTGCGGAGCGTGCTTCGTGATGTCAGACCTCGGCTGCTCGTCTGACGCCGCCAGCACGACAAGTTTGTGACCGCGTGTTCGAATGCGTGTGCTGCCGCCGTGCGAATCAGGGGCGATGCTCACGTGCGCCCCGTTACGACGCGACGCGTCCTCCGACTGAGGCTGGCTCGTGACAGCCGCGGAACCGCGAGTGTGCGCGACGGTCGTGCGCCATCCGTTGACACGTTGCGAGCCAGCGCGCTAAAAACTTCCCTCTCTCGTGCGACGCGGGCGGCTTCGGCGCGGGCCAGCATCATCAGTTGAGCGAAGTCCGAGAGATCCCGCAGCGCTTCGGGGGTTGTGCAACGCAGATCAGAGCCGGCGCGAGCCGGTACATGGAGGGCCCTTGCCGAATGAGTGTCTCTGAAAGCCCGTTGGCAAGTCGTTCCAAGATGCACGAGGCCCTGCGGGCCTTGGTGACGAAGCAGCAGTACGACCTCTGGTTCGCCTCGGTCGAGATCGTGGCGATCGAGCCCACCGGCATCACGGTTTCGGTTGCCAACCCCTTTATCCGCGACTGGCTCGCCACCTACTACGGCGGCGTCCTCAGGTCGGCGGCTGCCTGCTGCCTTGGCTTTGAGGCACCCGTCCTCGTCACCCTGTCAGAACCGGAGGCCCTGCCAACACCCGAAGTGCTCACGGCTCCACAGGTTGATCGCGCGCCCGCGGCTGTCACGGCCACGCCTCTCAAAGCTGCTGAGGCAGCCGCCTCGAACCAAGCCTTCTTCGCACACCACTCTGATGTCGCCCTGAACGACAAATACACTTTCGAGGATTTCGTCGTCGGCCCCAACAATCGCTTGGCGCACGCAGCTGCCCGCGCGGTCGCCGATGCTCCCGCTGAGTCCTACAATCCGCTCTTTCTGCACGGCGGGGTTGGGCTGGGAAAGACCCACCTCTTGCAGGCCATTTGCCACCAAGCGTTGCGCTCGGGACGCGCCCTCAACGTCCTCTTCCTTTCCAGCGAGACCTTCGTCAATCAGTTCATCGGCGCCATCGAACGCGGCGAACTGTCGCGCTTCCGTTACAAGTACCGGAATGTCGACATGCTGCTGGTCGACGACATCCACCTGCTCGCCAACAAGGACCGCACGCAGGAGGAGTTCTTTCATACTTTCAATGCGCTCTACAACGCGGGCCGCCAAGTCGTGCTCAGCAGCGACAGCCCCGCGCAGGACATTCCGACGCTCAAGGCCCGCCTCGTCAGCCGCTTCCGATGGGGGCTCGAGGCTGAACTCGCCCCGCCGGGCTACGAAACCAGACTCGCCATCCTGCGCCGCAAGGCTCAGGATCGAAAGGCCGAGGTGCCCGAGGAGGTGCTCGGCATGCTGGCCGAGCAGATCGACACCAACATTCGCGAACTCGAGGGGGCGATCACGAAGGTCATTGGCTATGGCCAACTCATCCACCGCTCGATCGACCTAGACCTCGCCCACCAAGCTCTCGGCCTTCGGCCGGGAGGCTCCCTGCGGCCGGTCACTGGAATGGACCGCATCCTGGAGGTCGTCTGTAAGCACTTCGGAGTCCGGGTCGCTGAAATCTCGGGTCGACGCCGCACCCAGTCCATCGCGCTTCCCAGGCAGGTTGCGATGTTCCTCTCTCGAAAACTCACGTCGCTTTCTCTGGAGGAGGTTGGCGGACACTTCGGGGGCCGTGACCACTCAACCGTGCTGTACGCCGTCGACAGGGTCCGCTCGCGAATGGAAACGGACAGGAACTTCGCGCAACTCATGGCTGACCTTGAGAGTCGGGCTCAGCGTTGAATTCGAACAGGGTAGGGGTCACGAATCAGGTCATGGCACCAGGGCTGGGCTCGAATACCTCCACGGGGTTGTGGACTTCATGGGGTGATCCTGCCAGGTCATTCCGGCTCGACCGAGACTTGTCAGTGCCGGGGCCCTTCCTGTCAGACCCGAAGGTTCGGTCGACGGTGAATCTCGTATCCCAGTCTGCACGTGCGCAGATCGGCACAAGCCGCTCCTGAACAAGGCCTTGCAAACCACGAATTTCAGTTCTCCACAGATCGAACGCCCCTCTGAATATGAAGTCTTTTTCTCTAAGATGAATGAGGCCTTACGGACACAACTATGCACCTTCACTCACCTCGCGAACCCTTCCTGAACGCCCTGCAACTCGCAGCGTCTTTCTGCGCTGTGCGGAGCCCTAAACAGGTCTTGATGGATGTTCTCATCGAGGCCTCCAACGGCGAGGTCGTGCTTCAGGCCAGTGATGCCGAGGTCTCGATTCGCACTCGCTTTGCCGACCCTGGGGTCCGAGGCGAGGGGCGGGCCGCCCTGCCCGCGGGGACGCTGCTCTCGGCGGTTCGCAACCTGCCCGGGGAAGTTGTGTCGATTCAAGAGTCAGGGTCGCTTATCGAGATTTCGGGCGGCCCAGCGCTGTTCAAGCTGCATGGCGATGATCCCAGCCTCTTTCCTCTACCGCCCATGCCGGCCTTTGAGCCAGGTACCGGGACTGGCACTGTGACCTTGCCGCTGCCAGCTTTTCTGGATCTGTGCGCGCGCACGATGTTCGCGGCGGCCAAGGACATTGGCCGTTACGCCTTCAATGGCGTGCTGCTCGAATTGGATCAGCACGAAATCACATTGGTCGCGACGGATGGGCGGCGCCTGTCCTTGGCGAGACTGCCCTGCGAGACCGGCGTCAAGGAACGCAGCACCAGCATCATTCCGGTGAAGGGTTTGGTTCAGCTGCAGCGCGCAGCGGGAGCAGGCTCAGGCGATCTCCGCATCGTGGTGACACGAGACAAGGTCTGCTTCGGTCTCGGTCACACGGAGATTCTGGTGCAGCTCGTCGAAGGGGAGTTCCCAGACTTCCGGGCAGTTCTGCCCAAGCAGAAGGACATGCCTCGCGAAGTGCTGCTCGACCGGGAGGAGCTCGTCCTGGCGATTCACCGAGCCGCCGTTACGGCCGGCGACCAGGCGCGGAGCGTCGAATTGAGTTTCGAGCAGGGCAAGCTTCGCGTCTCCTCGCGGCAAGAGGGCGTCGGTGAGTCCCGCAGCGAGCTGGGGGTCAGCTACGAAGGCGATGCGGTGGGGATCCGATTCAATCCGGAATTCCTCGGTGAGTATCTGCGAGCACTGCCAGACCCATCCGTCACCTTTCGCTTCAAGGATCGCGCTTCGGCAGGTCTCTTCAGCGCAGGCGAAGCATCGCTCTATGTCGTGATGCCGATCACATCGTGATCCTGACGCAAAGCTAGAGAGCTGGAATGGCACGACGAGGGACCACAGAGAGCCTGGGGCAGATTCTGGCCAGCCTGATGCAGAAGCGCGCCTTTGCGCGCCCGCTCGCGTTGGAGGCCTGGAAAGCGGCCTGGCAGCGGGCCGCAGGTCAACGGCTGTCTGCGCGGACGCGAGTCGTTGGTTACCGCGACGGCGTGCTGACCGTGGAGACGGCTTCGGCGGCTCAGCGCTACGAATTGGAATCTTTTCACGGTCCGGCCCTGCTGGCCCTGCTGCAGGCAGACACCACCGTGCCCACGCTACGCAAATTGATGTTCCGCACTGGAAACGCAGCCCCATGACCCAGAAGACCTACGACTCCTCGTCCATCCAGGTGCTGGAAGGGCTCGAGGCCGTCCGGCGCCGACCGGCCATGTACATCGGTGACACGGCCTCCAAGGGCCTGCATCACTGCGTCTTCGAAGTCGTGGACAACTCGATCGACGAGGCGCTGGGGGGCTACGCCAAGGCGATCGATGTCGTGATGAACGCTGACGGCTCGGTCACGGTGACCGATGATGGCCGAGGCATTCCGGTGGATGTGCATCCGACGGAAGGCGTGCCGGCTGTCGAAGTCATCATGTGCAAGCTGCATGCGGGCGGAAAGTTCGACAAGGGCAGCTACAAGGTCTCAGGCGGACTGCACGGCGTGGGCGTGTCCTGCGTCAACGCGCTTTCGGAGTGGCTGGACGTCGAGATTCGACGTGACGGAGGCATTTGGCAGCAGACTTTCCGGCGGGGTGAGAAGGCCACCGAGCTGCTGCAAACGGGCTCCAGCAACGAGACGGGAACTAAGGTCACCTTCAAGCCGGACGGGACGATCTTCGAGACGGTCGAGTTCCGCTACGAGATCCTGAGCCAGCGCCTGCGCGAACTGGCCTTTTTGATGGGCAAGAGCGGGGTCCGCATCGGACTGACCGAGGAAGCTACGGGCAGGACGGAGGCCTTTCACTACCCCAACGGCCTCGAGGACTTCATCAACTTCATCAATGAATCCAAGGAGCCAATCCACTCCCGGATCATCAGCGTGGATGCCGAAGTGCAAGACGCGCGCGGCAGCTCCGTGCAAATCGAGTTGGCGCTGCAATACAACGACAGCTACCGCGAAGACGTCTACTGCTTCGCCAACAACATCAACACGACCGAAGGCGGCACGCATCTCTCGGGATTCCGCAGCGGCCTCACTCGGGTACTCAATGCCTACGCGAGAAAGGAAAGCCTGTTGAAGGCCAACGAAGTCGCGCCGACCGGCGAGGACTTCCGCGAGGGGCTGGCGGCGGTGATCAGCGTCAAGCTGGCCGAGCCGCAGTTTGAAAGCCAGACCAAGATCAAACTTGGCAATCGCGACCTCGAAGGCCAGGTGGCCTCGGTGGTCAATGACCGCCTGCAGAGCTTCTTCGAAGAGAATCCGGCGATCGGGCGCGCCATTCTCGGCAAGGCCCTGCTCGCTGCGAGAGCTCGCGAGGCAGCCCGGCGACAGCGCGACTTAGTCCGGCGCAAAGGCGCGCTGGCCAGCGGCAATCTGCCGGGCAAGCTGGCGGACTGCCAGAGCCAGGTGCGAGACGAAACAGAACTGTTCCTGGTGGAGGGAGATTCGGCCGGTGGCACGGCCAAGCTCGCCCGTGACCGCAAGTTCCAGGCGATTCTCCCTTTGCGCGGCAAGATCCTGAATGTCGAGAAGGCGCGCCTCGACAAGATGCTCAACCACGAAGAAATTCAGGTGATCATCACCGCGCTCGGCACCGGTTTCGGCACAGACGACTTCGACATTGAGAAGCTGCGCTACGGCAAGATCATCATCATGACCGACGCCGATGTGGACGGCAGCCACATCCGCACGCTGCTGCTCACGTTCTTCTACCGCCAGATGGTGGCGCTGATGCGCGCCGGGCGCATCTACATCGCAGCGCCCCCGCTCTACAAGGTTGCGCAAAAGAAGAAGTACCGCTACATCACCGACGAGCGCGATCTGAAAGCAACGCTGCTGGAGTTTGGCACCGAGACGGCGCGCCTAGAAGTTCTGGGTGGTGCGGCGCCGCAGAGCATCGCCGGCGAGGAACTGCGCGCTCTCTCACGGCATCTTTCGGCCTTCGACACGTATCAGGACCGATTTAGCCAGTCGCGAGGCGGGCCCGGCCTGCACATCTATTTGGAGCGCATGCATCAACTCGCTGGTCGCGCACCGCGCGCTCGGTTCACCGGGCCGGATGGGCGACAGGTTTACTTCGCCGACCGAGACGCCGCCTTTCGACATCTCGAGGAGCGGAGGTCTGCAGGCGAAGCGGCTGGCAGCCTCAGCGATGTCCACGAGGCCGAGGCGATAGAGTCGGCCCTTGCTGGACTGCAGCCCTGGGGCTTGGCCAGCACCGACTACATCGGCCAGGGCGAGACACCGCGCTTCAGGGTGATGCTCGACGATCAGTCCGTGGGCGAGGCGCCGGGGCTCCAGGGCGCCATGGATCTGCTCAAGCGGTCGGTCAGCAAGACCGTGGACATCCAGCGCTACAAAGGTCTGGGCGAGATGAACGCCGAGCAGCTCTGGGAGTCGACGATGAATCCGGCGACGCGCACGCTGCATCCGGTGGCTTTGCAGGACGAGGTCGAGGCCGACCACCTCTTCTCCGTGCTCATGGGTCCCAGCGTTGAGCCGCGCCGGGAGTTCATCGAGAAGCACGCCCTCGAGGTGCGGAACCTCGACGTCTAAGCGATCTCAGCCATTGGGCGGGGGCGCATGCAGCTCGTCGTCCGCGGGAGGCGGCGAGTCCGTCGAGGGCGGGTGAGCTTCCGCAGGGGCCGACGTCTCGGCGATCTGAGGCGGGGTGTGCAGCGGGGGCCCGGCGGACGGCGTCGTGCTCGTATCCACTGAACGTGCCAGCTCGTTGGCGGCGGCCCGCCAGCGGGCGACAGTCCGGCCGGCCCGCCGCGCGATGTCTGGGAGGTCGCCCCCGAACATCATGATCGCGGCCAACGCAATGATGAGCAGTTCGACCGGGCCCACGTCGAGCAGGGCCAGCGTTGTCAGGTTGCTCATCGCCCGTATCTCCCTCCGATGGTGTCGAGCAGCGCTGCCCCGGGATCGCTGTCGATGGGTTTGAAGCGCAGCCGTGCCTCGAACTCGTCTTCGGTCTTGCCCAGGGCCGACACGCCGCGTCGCTCGCTCACTTCAAGATCGATGATCCAGCAGTGAGCCCACTGGCGCAGCAGGATGCCGCTGCGCGCAGTGGCTTGATTGAGGGCGTCGGTCTGATGAAAGACGCCGACAGTCCACTTGGGATTGAGCAGCCATTCCAGCCCGACCGTCCGGAAGTCGAACTGGCGGCGCACCTTGCTGTTGGCCAGCGTAAGCCGCCGCCCCTCGCCCAGCACCGTCGAATAGCTGGCATAGGACTCTGACCAGTGCGTGTCCTCGACGTCAAACTCGGCTCGCCAGCGCAGATCCGCTTGGCGTAATCCCGGCACTCGGGCGGCCGGCCTCCAGAGTGCGTCCAGCCGCAACGGGCCCCAGCGCTCGCCGGCATTGTCGCGCGAGGCATGCGGAAAGTACGGGAGCACGAGGTCGGCGTCGAAGAGCGTGACGACCCGTCCCTCTTGATGAGTTTGGACGCGGTCTCGCAGCCCGAGCTCCAGGAACTCGACTTCGTTGAGCTGCTCGGTGGCGTCTATGGCGAGCAGCTCCACGGGATCGTGCGTGACGGCGAAGCGGTTCAGCCAGGCCACGCGCGCTTCGACGATGCGCCGCAGTCCCTCGATGTTCCAGCGTTCGCTGAAGGCTTCTCGCGTTCCGCTCCAGAGCCGTGACCATTCGGCGCCGAGTCCACCAGCAAAGCGCGTCTCAGAACCATCGGCTACCGTTTGCTCGAAGACCGTGACGTCGGTCACGGTCTTGAGCTGCAGCCGATCGCCATTCGGCAAATCGAAGGGCCAGAAGCCATCGCCACCGGCTCCGCCGCGGAAGGAGCGCGCGCTTGGCAGGCCCGTAGCGTCGTCGGGCAGGAGCCGAGCGTTGTCCACGAAGGCGCGGGCGTTCATGAAGCCTGAGCCCGGCACCGGCTCACCCGCTGCGCGGGCCTCCCAGCGGGGCTGGTACTCGACCTGGGTATCGAAGTCATTCAGCCGAGTGCTCGTCAGCAGACTCCAAGCGCGCTGGTCGACCACTTCGCGGTAGGAAATCGCGGTCTCCTGCGGCTTGTCGAGCTTGAACTCGTCTTCGTAGTACTCGTTGAGGAAGTTGCGGTCGCTCTGTCTTGAGATTTCGATGTCCAGCACCCCTGAGTCACCGATGAGCGTGCGCTGTTCGAGGTCCAAGCGGCCACGGGTCTTCTCAGGCACAGGCACATCGAGATGGTCTGTGCCGGCTTGGTCGTTGATGAAGGCGCCCAACAGGCGGCCGCGCGTGTGCTGATTGCGATAGCGCAGACTCGGCTCGATGAAGAATCCGCGGCGCGAGAAGCGGCTGAGCTCGAGCCCCCACTCAGCATTCCAGTTGGCGGGTTCAGCGCCGAAGAGCCCGGCGAGCCCCGACATGAGCCCTCCAGCGTCCCCTTCCCATTCGGTCGTCAGCTCAGTGCCGAAGCGCGAGCTGCTCCCGATGTGGATGCGGCGCAGAAGCAAGTCATCGCGATCGACGTTCACGTCGTAGCCGGGCCAAACCAGGATGGGCACATCGCCCACGCGCACCGTATTCAGGCCGGTGGTGAGCACGCGGCCCTCCGGGCGCGCTTCCAGGCGCGCCCAGGGCGTGCGAATGTGC
The DNA here is from genome assembly GCA_052387675.1 of Planctomycetota bacterium. Taxonomy (GTDB): domain Bacteria; phylum Planctomycetota; class B15-G4; order B15-G4; family B15-G4; genus JBQTIY01. The sequence continues at coordinate 104,936 of JBQTIY010000004.1, forward strand.
CAGTGTGGATGCGCGAAACTGCAGCTCGTGTAGGAGAGTTCCTTCATGAGTGTGGTGCCGGACTGCAGCTTGCGCAGTAACTCGTAGCGCGCGACGAGCGGCAGGCCCTCCTGAACCTGGCTGCGCAGCTCGCCGTCAAGGACCGTGGCCACTCCAGTGCGGTTGTCCAGCAGGTAGTACGAGGCTCCGCTGACTCGTTCTTCGCCCTCATCCACGCTCACGTCACCGTCGAGGAAGATTTCGAGCACCCGCTCGCCGGCCACTGCGACCCCCGGCGTTGCGCTGGAATCGGCGCTGGAGGCGGGGGCCCCGCCGGCGTCGTCCTCCGTGGACTTGGGGGCCGCGAGCACAAGCACCAGCGTCTGACCACGCAGTCGCCGACCCTCCATGTGGACTTCGACGCCGTCGAGAAAGACCCAGACGAATTGCTCGGGATGGACCGGGTCGCGAAAGCCGTACTGAGCGCCCGCCGGGAAAATCGTGATGGGGCCCCGGGCAGGCTGGCCGGGGCCGGGCGCGAGCGGCGTGGTCTGCTGGCTGAGGAGTTGCCCGGGCAGAAGCAGCAGTGCCAGTGCGCAGGCCGCGCACGCGGCGAGCATGCGCCGCACGAGCTGAACTCGTCGTGAACTAGTCATCCAGGCGCACGCGGGAACGTAGGATGCGGAAAGTCTCGGCCTGCGGGCGAATCTCGATCGCGGCGGCGGTCATGGAGACCCCGCCTGCTGCCAGCTGACAGTTGCCGCTCAACTGCGCGAGGTCGGCGGCTAGGTCCCAGGAGAAGGTGTCGCCACTGGCGACGAAGCTGGAGCGAAAACTCACGCGTCCCGCGGCTGCCACAGAGAGCAGCGCGTCCTGTTCGTCGTGCAGAAAGCTCAGGCTCTCGGTTGCGCTGAGCTGCAGGGCGTCATGTCCGGCGTAAGCCGGGCGTTCGACGCGAGCCTGGCCCAGCAGCGTCGTGCTTCGTTCGGCCGCGTTGCGTTCGATGCGCTCGGCTGAGAAGGTCGTGGGCGGTACGCCCGGCGCGCTCGGAATTGTGATGCGGGCCGAACCCACGGCCTCGAGCGAGATGGGTAGGCCCTCGAGATCTCGCTCCATGACGAGGCTCTCTGTGGCCGACGCGCCGAGCGAGTCCTCGGCGCCTCCAGCGATCCACGAGGACACGCCGAACAAGCTGAGCTGGCGGCCCTGCACGAGCAACCGTTGGGTGGCGAGACTGCCGCCTTGGTCGCTGCGACCCCTCACTTCCCCCCGCAGTTCGCCGTGCAACTCGCCCGGCGCGCCGGACTCGTCGAGAGGCATCCACCAGTCCAATCCTGCGGAGGCCCAGAGTTCCCAGCGCTCGTTCTCTCGCGCGCCGGGGAAGGCCAGCCAAGCGTCCCGCGCAACACTCAGGTGGCGAGCGGCGCTGTCCCAGCTCAAGCCGACGCCTTGCCCGTGCCAAGGGCCCTGCTGGCTACCGGCGTGTTCCCAACGCGCTTCCGTCGGACAGAAGACGGTGGGCTCCGTGTCAAACGAGCGCACGACGAGTTCCTCAGAGGTGATCGTCGTGGGCGTTGCCGCCCCCGCCAGTTCAAGCTGCGCCGCGCCGAGCAGGGTGAGTGTCCGCGACGGGCCATCGAGGCGCACGGTCTGGGCGCGCAACAGAGAGCCGTCGGAACTCGTGCCGGTCACGGGGCCGCGCAGCTCGCCTTGTCCATCCAGCGCTGGCTGTGCGGCGCCAGCTGGAAGCAACCAGCTCAAACCGCCCTCGGCCAAGAGCTGCAGGTCGCGCGCGCGCGCAGGGTCGCGCAGGCTGAGCCGAACCTTGCGGGCCAGGATCACGCGCCCGGTGGCTTCGTCCCAACTCAGATCGAGGCCAGTGACTTCGAAGCCCTCATGCTCCCAGCGCACCGGCCCTTGTGCCTGCAGGAGGAGGCCCTTGCGCTCGAGATGCTCAGCAGTCAGGCGGCTCTGCGCCGGACCGGCCGGGCCACGCACCCAGCGCGCTTCGCCCTCCGCCGAGGCGAAGGCCAGTCCTCCCGCGGGATCGGCTTCTGCGCGAACGAGGCGCGCCGCAAGCCGCTGCACGCCTCCTGGGCTTGGCTGCACGAACTCCGCGCCGCCGTCCAGAACGAGCAGGCGAGCGTCGCCATCAAAGGTCAGCGTTTGCGCGGCCAAGGTCGAGCCGTCAGGAAGTCCGCCGGTGACACCGCCCCGCAGTTCGCCGTGCCCCGAGCGCGCTGCGCTGTTCGCGCCCTGCGGAAGCAGCCAGCTCAGTCCGGCTGGCGCGACCAACTGCAGTCCCGCCAGCGGATGCTCGCTGGCCGGCGCCACCTGGAACTCCACGGCGCTCAGGAGCTGGAACTGCCCGCTCTGTAGGTTCCAGGAAAGGCCCAAGCCACTTGCGAGCAGATCACCTCGGCCAAAGTCGACCCGGCTTGCAGTGCTGGCTAGGTCGCCGATCAGCAGCAGGCTGTCGCAACTCAGCCAAGCGGGACTCTCGCCGGGTGCGAGGCGTTCAAGGCGCACGGCGCCCAGCGCCTCAGCCGAGCGAAAGACGCCTTCCGCGTCGTTGAAGACTGTGAGTGTGTGCGCGGTGAGGCGCTGCACCACGTCGGAGCTCGGTCCGGCCTCGCGCTCGAGACTGGCTTGTCCCACGAGGCGGAGTTCGCCCCGGGCGTCATTGACGAACAGCGTGTCGGCGCTCAGTCGGCTGCCGTCGGCCGCCTGGCCCCGCACGCCTCCGCGCAACTCTCCGGAAGAAGCAGCTGTCGCCGCGACATCCACTGCCGTCACGGGCGCCGCCAAGGGCCCCGACGCTGGCGTTGTCCAGCGGAGTCCGCCGGGAGCAAGAAACTCGCTCTGCGGCTCGCCGAGCAGTTTGAGCTGCACATCGGCCTCGTACTCAAGCACGCCGGCCGCGCGATCCCAACGGAACTGCTGGCCCACCACGTGCATGCGTTCGGTCGCCCAACTCACCTGACCAGGAGCTGTGACGAGATCGCCGAGCACATCGAAGCGCTCGGCGGCCATGTGCGCTGTGGTGCCGTCCGAGAGCTGGAAGCTGCCGCGCACCGTGCCGATGAGCGAGAAGTCGCGCACGCGCAGGCGACCAAAGTCGATGGACACGCCGTCGCCCGACGTCTCATCGCCTTGGAAGCGCGCCTCCCGCGCCGTGATCGAGCCGCGCGGCAGGCCAGTTTCCTTGTCGAGCGCGGTGAGCGTCGGGCTCACGGCGAGAAAGGCGCCCGAGGCATCGGGCCGGCCCGAGAGAATGTGCACGCGATAGGCGGGCGCTGTGCCCGCTTCATTGGCACCGGCGTCGGCCGACGACGTGATGTCGAAGGTCACTTCTCCGAAGACAACGGAGATGTCTTCGCTCTTGTCGCGCACGTTCAGCCGCCCGCCCGTGCCGTCCCTGGGCAGATCGCCGATGACCGCCACACGTCCCAAGTTAAGGGGATCGGCCAGCAATTGAACTGTGACGAGCCCGGCTCCCACCATGCCGAGAAAGAGCAGGGCGCGCCGCGCCCCGTGGCTCATCGGATCCCCGCCAGGAGGGACTCCCAGCGTCCCGTTGTGCGCAGGATGTGTTCGATGAGGTCGCGCACAGCGCCGCGTCCGCCGCGCGACGGCACGACAAGATCGACCCGGTCGAGCACGTCTGCAGCCGCATCTGACGGTGCCGCGGCGAAGCCGGCGCGCTCGAGCAGACGCAGGTCGGGGACGTCATCGCCCATCATGACGACCTGCTGAGCCGTCACACCGAAGTGCGCCAGGGCCTCGTCGAAGGCGGCGGTCTTGTCCCGCGCCTGCTCCCAAATCCGCTCGATACGCAGTTCACGCGCACGGCGCTGCACGGCGGCGCCGCCGCGGCCGGTGATGAATGTGGTGAGGAGCCCGGCATCTCGCCAGAGCGCCAGTCCCGCGCCGTCGCGAGTGTGGAAGGACTTCGCCTCTTCGTCACCGGGCAGACCGTACAGCACCGTTCCGTCGGTGAGCACGCCATCCACGTCGAGCACGAGCAGGCGCAGACCGGCCAGTGGAGCGGCCGCTCTCACGGCAGTGACCGGATCGCGAGCAGATCCTGCACGTCAAGCAGACCGACCGGCCGGCCCCGCTCGTCCACGACCGGCAACTGGTCAATCTGGCGCTCGCGCAGCAGGCGCTGAGCCTCGCTGACGAGCTGACTCGGTCGAACGGTGGTGGGGGCTTTGGTCATGACCTCGTCGACGGGGCGCGAAAGCATGGCGAAGTCGTTGCGCTGGCGCGCCTCAAGCAGATTCCGGCGCAGATCGCCATCGGTGTAGAAACCAGCGAACTGCCCGTCGGCGGCTTGGACGAGGACCGCGCCGGGCCGGCCTGGCGTGCTGGTCATGCGCTCGATGGCTTGGGCGAGGCTGTGGCCGGCGGCGATGAGCGGCAGGGCCGGGCCCTTGCGCATGACCTCCTCGACTCGCAGCAGCGAACGGCCGAGATTGCCGGCTGGATGGAAGCGAGCAAACTCCTCAGGCGAAAACTGTCGTTCGCCCAGGACTGCCATGGCCAGCGCATCGCCCAGCGCGAGCATCACGGTGGTGCTGGTGGTCGGGGCCAGACCCAACGGGCAGGCCTCCGTCACCCGGCCATAGTCCAGGACGACGTCGGCATGGCGGCCGAGCGGCGAGCCCGCATCGCCGGTGAGCGCGATCATCGGGACGCCAATGTCCTTGAGCGGGCCGACGAGCCGGAGCAGTTCCTCTGTCGTGCCGCTGTTGGAAAGCGCCAGCACGACATCCCGCCGCGTCACGCGTCCCAAGTCGCCGTGGAGGGCTTCGGCGGGGTGCAGGAAATCAGAGGGCGTGCCGGTGCTGGCCAGAGTGGCGCCAACCTTGCGGGCGATGATGCCGGCCTTGCCGATGCCGGTGGTGACCACGCGCCCTTCGCAAGCGGAGAGCAGTCGCACGGCCCGCACGAAGTCGGCGTCCAGCGTCTCGACCAGCAGAGCGAGCGCCTGAGACTCCGCGGCGAGCAGGGCCCGCGCGCTCTCGAGAATGTCCTGATCCTTGGCCAAGGGGGCCGCTGCCTCTCGCCGCCGTGGAGGGGCACCCGCAGACGCCCCGAATTGGGACCGCGCAGGCCCTCTGGGCCGCTAGAGTAGCGATTCTGCTGGCGCCCGCGCACCCTGGATCCCGCCGTTGCTGCCCGACCATCCCGCCCTGATCGTGGCCTTCTTCCTCGTGTTGTTGCTGGCGCTGAGTTGGCACGAAGCCGCCCACGCCTGGGTAGCGGACCGCTTGGGCGATCCAACCGCGCGCGAGCTGGGACGTGTCACGCTGAATCCGCTGAAGCACCTCGACCCCTTCCTCTCGGTGATCCTGCCGGGACTGTTGATCCTGATCGGCTCGCCCTTTCTGTTCGGCGGCGGCAAGCCGGTACCGATCAACGTGAACAACTTCGAGCGCAGGGCGCGCGACTTCATGCTCGTGGCGCTGGCAGGCCCCGGCAGCAACCTGCTCCTGGCAGCAGCCTTTGGTGTGGCCTGGGTCATCTCTGCTCACGCCGGAATCCTGCCGCCGATCGTCATCCAGCAGTCGCCGGACCTCATGCTGAACCCCAGCATCTTTCCGCCCGAGGATGTCTTGGCCGGCACCAAGATCCTGGGGACGGAAATCTGGCGCTACACACTGCAGATCGGCGTCCTAGTGAACATCGTTCTGGCGGTGTTCAACCTCATGCCGATTCCTCCCCTGGACGGGAGCCGGCTGGTGGGCTGGCTCCTACCCGAGCCGCTCCAGCCGGCTTGGTACGGACTTGATCGCATCGGCCTCTTTCTGCTGATCGGTTTCCTCTATCTGGGCGGACTCGATCTTCTGGCCGTGCCGATGTCCTTCGCCCTGTACCACATCACTCACACGATTGACGGCCTGTCCGGTTTGGGCGGTTTCGCTTGAGGACCTCTGGAGAAAACGCGATGGATCAGGGGCAACTCTTCGAACTAGAGAACTTCCGCGGTCCTCTGGATCTGCTGCTGCACCTCGTGCGTGAGCAGGAATTAGAGATCACCGAGGTGAATCTCACGCGCCTGTGCGATCAGTACCTCAAGGCCGTCGAAGTCATGCAGGCTCTGGACATCAACGTGGCCGGCGAGTTTCTCGTGATGGCCTCCACTCTCGTGCTGATCAAGTCACGTGCGCTGCTGCCGCGCGAGGAAGTCGATCTCTCCGAGGAACTCGATCCCGGGGATGAACTCATCCTGCAGTTGCTCGAGTACCGCAAGTACAAGACTTTGTCGCTCGGGCTGAACCGCCGCGCCGAAGAGCGCGTGTTGCGCTTCGCACGCGGCAGCACGGACTTGCCGCCGGAAGAGGCTGCCGAACTGGAAGAGGTCAGCCTCTGGGATCTGGTGGGCAGCTTTGCGCGCCTCGTGGAGGAGCTGGGTCTGCGCCGTTCTTTCGACACGCTCAAGCAGGAGAAGCCGCTCAAGGAGTATCTGCGCGCCGTGCTGGGAAATCTGCTGGCCAAGGAGTCCTGGGAGTTCCGCGAGCTCGTCCTCGAATCCGGCGGCTTGACCGGGGTTTTTGGCGTCTTCCTCTCGGTGCTAGAACTCGTGAAGTCGCGGCAGATCGTGGCCGAGCAGGACTCCGAGAGCGGCACGATCCGCGTGAAGCTGAGGCAGGACCGCGACGAGTCTTTGCTGGCCGGCCTGTTCGGGGACCCCTTGGCCGTGCCGGTACCGGACAGTATCGTGTGACCCCTTGCGCCCGGGACGGCGCGGCCCGGCCGGGCGCCTTGCGCCCTTCGTGCTAAGTCTCAGAGCGCCCCCCGACAGCGAGGACGATGACATGGCTGGTTCTGTGCCTGCATTCACCGACGCGACCTTTGATAAGGACGTCCTGAAGTCGCCGCTCCCCGTGGTCGTCGATCTCTGGGCAGACTGGTGTGCACCATGCCGCGCGATCGCTCCCACCATCGAGGCGCTGTCCAAGGAACTCGCGGGCAAGGTCACCATCGGCAAGATGGACATCACCGCGAACCCGGCCACGCCGTCGCGCTATGGCGTGACGGCCATCCCGACGCTGTTGCTCTTTCAGCAGGGCAAGGAGGTCGGGCGCCTGATCGGCGGTGGCAAGACGGCTGCCGACTTCAAGCGCGAGTTCGCCAAGGCCTTCGGCCTCGCGGTCTGAGCCAGCGTTGCGGGCGGCCGCGCTGACATGCGCGTGACACTGCTCGCCTCGTCCGAGTTCGCTCTGCCTGCCTTGGACGGGCTCATCGGCGGCGGCCATGAGCTGGCTGTGGGCAGTCAGCCCTCTCGGCCGGCCGGCCGTGGTCTTCGAATGATCGCCACGCCCGTGGCTCAACGGGCGGCCGAGCTGGGACTGGCGCCCCGCGAAGTGCAGGACATCAATGCGCTAGCCGATCTCGCCTGGCTCACGGCGACCCAGCCCGATCTCGTCGTGGTCGTGGCCTTCGGCCAGAAACTCGGTCCCGCTGTGCGCGCCGTGGCTCCTTGGGGCTGCGTCAATCTCCATCCCTCGCTGCTGCCGCGCTGGCGCGGTGCGGCGCCGGTGCCCGCCGCGGTGCTCGCTGGCGACGAGCACACGGGCGTCTGTGTCATCGATGTCGCCCAGCGCATGGACGCCGGCGACATCCTGGCGGTGCGCCGCACGCCCGTGGGACGCAAGACCGCTGGAGAGCTCCTCCAAGAACTCGCGAGGACAGGCGCAGAGTTGCTCCTCGAAGCCATCGACGGGCTGGCGCGGGGCGACATCGTGCGGCGTGTGCAGGACGAAGCCCAAGTGACGCGAGCGCCCAAGCTCAGCCCCGACAGCGGACGCATCCGCTGGGAGCACTCCGCTCCAGAGGTGGATCGACGCGTCCGCGCCGTGACTCCGCAGCCGGGGGCTTTCTCTCTGCTGCCGAACGGCATGCGCCTCTCGATCCTGGCCGGTGAGCCGGCGGAGTGTCCGCGCGGGCACTTGCCTGGCGAAGTGCTTTCTGGGCCGGCGCAGGAGTTGGTCGTGGCCTGCGGGAGCGGCGCCTATCGCCTACTCCGGCTGCAGCGTGAGGGCCGTCGGCCGTTGGACGCAGGCGAGTTCCTGCGCGGCCAGCCTCTGCCTCCCGGCACGCGGCTGGGGCCGTGAGCCCACCAGCTAAGAAGCAACGCCACCGTGCGGGTGGCGGCTCAGGAGGCCTGCGGCCTGATCGCGACGCCGGAGTGGCCACTCGCCGGCGAGCGCTGGACGTGTTGCTCGAAGTGGAGCGCGGCGCCCTGGCCACCGAACGCCTGCGTGGTGACGACGAACGCTTTGTCCGCGAGTTGGTGCTCGGCGTGATTCGCAGACAACTCACGCTCGACATCATCGGCGAAGCCTTTGGCTCGCGGCCCACGGCCGAGCTGGATGCGGAGGTCCGTGCCGCCATCCGGCTGGGCCTCTACCAGCATTTGTTCCTGGATGGCGTGCCGCCGCACGCGCTCGTGGCGGCGACCGTCGGCGCCGTGACCGGCAGCCTCAGCGGCAAGCGCGGCGGCCGCGGCTACGTCAATGCGGTCCTGCGCACGGTCCTGCGTGAGAGTCACAAGGTTCCGGAAGCCGAGGACCGCGGCGGCGCCAGTCCCACCAAGCGTCTGCCGCGGCCCGGCCGGACGGTCACGTTCTTCTCACGCCCGGTCCTGCCGGACCCCGAACGCGATCGTCTGGGCTGGCTGGCCGCGCTGCATAGCCATCCGCGCTTCCTGGTCGAGCGCTGGGTTCAGCGCGTTGGCGAGGAGGTCGCCGTGGCAAGAATGGAAGGAGCCAATCAGCACCCGCGACTCATGCTGCGGCCGCGCCGCGGTCGGATCGATGCAGCCGGACTCGCCGAGCACTTGGCTCGCGAGGGCGTGGCGGTTGAGCTTCTGCCTGGCGGCACAGCTCTGACTGTGCAAACAGAGCGGGGTCGCTCGGGGGGCGTGCAGCAAGTGCTGGAAACGCGTGCCTTTCGCGAAGGGCTCTGCGCGATCCAGGATGTCGCGCAGCAGTTTGCCGCGGAGACGGTCGCGCCGCGTTGCGGCGAGAACCTCTGGGATGCTTGCGCGGCACCGGGGGGCAAGACGGCGCAGCTCGCCGAACTTCTCGAAGTGGCAGGCGGGGGCGTCCTCGTAGCGACTGACCGCAGCGCTGTGCGCCTCGAACGAGTCCAGGAGACCATCGCTCGGCTGGGATTGCAGAGCGTGCAAGTGCACATTCACGATCTGTCCGGTGGGCAGGCGCCGGCCGGCCGGCCGGCACGCGGCTTCGATGCCATCTTGCTGGATGCGCCCTGCAGCAACACGGCCGTGCTCGGGCGGCGACCCGAGGCGCGCTGGCGACTCCGGCCGGAGACCTTTGGCCAACTCGCCGCGTTGCAGCGCCGGTTTCTGGGCGCGGTGGCGGCGCAGCTTGCACCAGAAGGGCGGCTGGTCTACTCGACCTGCTCGCACGAACCCGAGGAGGGTGAAGCGCACGGACTGCAGGCCACCAGCTCTCCGCTCGTTTTCACGGCGACCGCACACCGCTTGGCGGAGCGCGTTGCTGCTTGGCGGGCGAGCGGCGCGCTAGCACCGACCGGAACGCCGGCCCAAGAGTCCAGCTTGGCCAGCGACTGGGATGACGCGACATGACGCTCCGGTTGGCCTACAACACCAATGGCTGGCCGCAGCACGAACTGGGCGAGATTGCGCGCCAATTGGCCGGCGCCGGCTATGCAGGCATCGCGATCACTCCGGATGTCTTTCATCTCAACCCCTACGGCCTCGGCCGCACGGGGTCCGCAGTGGTCGATCACGGCGCTCGTCAAGCGGCGCGCGAGCTGCGCACGCGCTTGGATGATTTAGGTTTGGCCGTCGCGGTTGAAACCGGCGCCCGCTTTCTGCTCGATCCCTCGCGCAAGCATTGGCCGACGTTGCTGGATGAACCGAGCGACGCGCGGCGACGCCTCGACTATTTGCTGCGCAGCCTCGAACTCGCGGTCATCCTCCGTGCCGAGACCTTCAGTTTCTGGTCGGGAGCGGCACCTCCCGGGCTGCCCGCCGAAGAGATCGTGCAGCGGCTCTGCCAGGGAGCGACCTCCGTTCTGGAGGCGGCGCAGGGGTCCGGCTTGCAGGTGTGTCTCGAGCCGGAGCCCGGCATGGCCGTCGCCGGTCTGGAGGATTTTGGCGACTTCCTGCTGGCGCTTGGCCGGGAGGAGCTCCAGCTCATGCTCGATGTGGGGCATGTTCCGGTGACGGAGTCGCTGACTCCCGGCGAAGTCAACCTGGCCTTCGGCGAACGACTCGGTGGCGTGCAGCTCGACGACAGCCGGGGCGGCCGCCACGAGCATCTCTTCTTTGGTGAGGGGGAGCTGGATTTCCCCGAAGTTGCCCGCGCGCTGGAGCAGGTCGGTTTCGCGGGGCTCGCCTCGGTGGAGTTGCCGCGCCACGTCGCCGACCCGGTGGTGACAGCGCGTCGCGCAGCCGACTTCTGGCGAGCTGTCGCGGGCTGAACCCGGCGCCGCTTCAGCCTGAGGCGCTCAGTGCGCTGCGGGCGGCGTCGGCGTGGCGACCGCGTGCTCGGCGCGCGCGCCGGCCAGGCGGTGCAAGACGTCATCGTCCAGCAGCGCACGGGCTTCCTTGGCCGCGAGGAAAAGTCGCTCCACCCGCTCGTCGGTGGGCTCGTAGCCGTGCTGCTTCAGCCACCAAACGACATTGCTCTTGCCGGACATGGGCCCCACGCGAATCACTTGCTGGAGACCAAACTCTCCCGCAGGAACGCCGCTGTAGACGCGGTCGGCCAGCCAGTGGTCGCCCTTCTGCAGAGCCTTGATCACCGCCGCTGCGTGAACGCCGGTGCCGGTTTCAAAGGCGTCGCGTCCAAAGACCGGATAGCCGATCGGGATCGGCACCTTCGTGGCGCGGCTGGTCAGCCGCACGTAGTCGCCCAGCCGCCGCAGGTCGTTGTCGATCCAGCCCAGCAGCTTGAGATTCACCAGCAGCAGATCCATGGGCACGTTTCCGGCACGCTCGCCGATCCCGAGGCCCGTGCCATGCACGCGGTGCGCGCCGGCCTGCAGAGCGGCAAGCGCATTCGGAATGCCCAGGCCCCGATCCATGTGGCCGTGCCAATCGATCTTGACGTCTTTGCGACCGCTCTTGCGGACGAGTTCAACGGCCCAGCGGATGAGGTTGCGCGCACCATCCGGCGTGGCATGTCCGCAGGTGTCGCAGAAGCACAGCCGCTTGGCGCCGTGCTCGAGCGCCGCGCCGTACAGGGCCTCGAGCGTGCGTGGATCCGCGCGGGTCGTGTCCTCGGTGACGAACATGACCGAGAGGCCTTCCTTCGCAGCAAACTTAAGTGCCGCGACCGAATGCTTGAGCATGGTCTGGAGATCCCAGTCCTCGGTGTAGGCCCGAATGCGCGAACTGCCAATGAACGTGGAGACTTCGATCGGGACGCCCGTCTTCTGCTGAATCTCGGCCACCGGCCGGATGTCTGCTTCGACGGTGCGGGCGGCGCAGTTCGGCTCCAGATTCAGCCGGGCGTCGCGAATCTCTTCGGCCAGTCGCGTGACCGTCGCGACGACGTGCGGGCCGGCGCCCGGCAAGCCGATGTTGGGGTAGCGCAATCCCAGCGCCGACATCAGGTGCAGAAGCTCAATCTTTTCGGCGAGTGTCGGAGCGGTGACGGAGGGGCACTGCAGACCGTCGCGCAGAGTCTCGTCGTCGAACTCAATGGGATGGGGCGGCCGTGGCACAGCCCCGACGGAGTTCCAGTCATAGATCAGGTCGTCGGGCGCGGGCTCAGCCATGCAGCCATTCTAGCAGGGCCGCGCGCGGCGTCTGCGCTCGTGTCGGCAGCTACTCGGAGTCGAAGGCGCCCGAGTCGAGATCGGCCAAGAAGGTCTCCGACGAGCGCAGCTTCTCGAGATAGGCGTGGAAGTCGATGCGATCGTCCGGGCCGATCGGCGTGGGAGTGCCGAGCATCCGTTCGACGACCTCGTTGGGGAGCGACGCGTCTGCGGTGAGATCCTTGCCGGCATAGGCGCCTTCAAGACGCACGAGCTTGCGCCGCTGCAGCGGTCGCAGCACGCCGCGCCGTCGCAATAAGTCGCCCTCGCTTTCGCTGACCAGCCGCACGAGGTCCACGGCATCGACCGCACCGACACCTTCCAGGAGTTCCTGGAACAGCAGTGTGGCGAGGATGACCAAGGCATCGACGTCCAGCGAGTGTTCGCGCGCGAAGCCCACCAGGGGGGGCGGCGACTCAGCCGGTGTGAGTCGAAGCCGCTCGAGGACACGCGCCGACGCCTCACGCGCACGCGACACGAGCTCGGGAAGCGCATCGTCCGACATAGCGCCGGTGCCGGACCAGGGATCGAGCTGAAAGAGGCGGGCCGCGCGGCGTCGGAAGATGAGCGAGAGCCGGCGCAGATCGCTCAGGACTTCGGCGTTGGTGCCATAGGCCGTGGCCAGAGTCGGGCCCGCCGGCGGGGCCTGCTCCGGCGCAAAGACTTCGCAGGCCGCGCGAAAGAGCGTGTCGGAGAGCCGGAAAGTCGCGCTGAGCGCCTCAGGCGCATCATGGGGCGTGGCATCTGGCAGGAGCAGACCACGTGCCAGTAGCCTGCCCGTCGGCAGCAGTCGGGCCAAAGCCTGCAAGCGGCCCGCACTGTCGACGCCAGCTCGGCGGGCCAATTCGGCGCCGGACAGGGCGCCACTTCCCTCCAAGCGAGCGCCCAGCGCAGCCAGCACGACGAGCGCTTCGTGATCATCCAATTCCGACCGCTCCAAGCTTTCGAAGAAGCGTCCCTCCCTCGGGCGCTCAGCGATCAAGGTGTTTCTCTCAGCGGTACCCCGGTCGAGAGCCTCGAGGAGGCGGGCCAGCGCGGCGCATTCGGGGCCTGGACTCATGCGGGGACAAATCAACCAAGGGGAGGGCGGGCCAGAAGCTGGCGCTCACGGCTACGAGCTTCGGCGCTTAGAGTAACCCCGGCCAGAGACCCTGCCTGAAGTCGGGCGAGGCGATTCGGAGCCGGGGCCGCCAGCCCGCAGCGCGTCCCGCCCCAGTGGAGCATCGATGCGAGCCATGAGCAGTACAGGGCGGGTCCGAAAATGGCGCCTCGCCGGACTGCTGGCCGTGGCAGTCATCCCGGCGGTCTTCGTGAGAGGCTGCGTCCTCGAGACTTATTCCGTCGAGTCTTCTTCGATGGAGCCGACTTTCCGGGGCGACGCGGGCGCGGGCGACCGACTCCTCGTGCTGCGGCGCGGCTTGGATTCACGGCCGCTGCAGCGCTGGGACGTGCTCGTGCTTGAGGGCGCCGTCGATCCCGAACTGCCGGTTGGATTCGCCGCGCTCCTCAAGCGGGTCGTGGGGCTGCCTGGCGAAGCAGTGCATGTCAGCGGTGGCGATCTTTGGGTCGATGGCCAGCTCTTGCGCAAATCGGATGAACTGATCGCCCGGCTGCTCGTCCCCTTTCACGAAGGCGACGGGCTGGAGGAGCCCTGGTCGGCGGTAGTCGAGTCAAACGGCAAACCTTCTGTGCATGCGGATTTCCGGCGCACCGTGACCGAGGGACTCTTAGGAGCGGAAGAGAGCGGGGGCGTTGCCGATACAGCGCTGGAGGTCGTGGTCGGGTCAGGCCAGGGAGTCCTGTGGCTTTCGCTGCGCGAGGACGGCGATGTGTTTCGCGTGCGCCTAGCTTCGGCAGAGAGGGGGGGCGCCTCGCTGCACCACAACTTGGGTGGCGGTGAAGTGGCCAGTGCTCACGACTTTGTGGGCTTGAAGCCGGGCGACACGGCGCTCTTCTGGAATGTCGACAACGGCGTTCGTGTGCTGATCAATGGGCAGGCTCTGCTGGCTTACGACTACCTGAACAACGAGACCTTGGTCTCGGGCAACCTCGGCTCGAATCGGCCCTCACTCGACATCACGGAGGGTGACCTGCAACTCCTCCGGGTGAGAGTTCTTCGGGACCTGCATTACACCGAGCATGGGGTCTACGGCCTCTCGGCGGAGTTCCCGGCGCGCGTGCCCCCCGCCCACCTGTTCGTTCTGGGAGACCACAGCGAACGCTCGCGAGATAGTCGCTGGTTCGGGCCGGTGGCAGTGGAGCATGTCCGCGGACGGCCCATTGCCATCTACTCACCACAGGCCCGCCGCGCCTGGCTGGGCCCCGAGGGAAGCCGCTGATTGCCCGTGCGCCGCGGTTGACAGCAAGGGGCGTGGCTCCATAGAACGGCGCGATGGGCTCGCCATCGTCGTCAGCACATCCGGCGGGAAGCGCTGAGAATCCCGGGTTGGAGCCTGCAGCGGCTCCGCGCCGCCTGGAGCGCGTGCTCGTCGTGATGCCGGCCTACAACGCTGAGGCCACGGTCGAGCGGACGTTTCGCGACATTCCGCCGGGGCTGGCGGCCGAAGTGCTTCTAGTCGACGACTGCTCCAGAGACAGAACGGTGGAGATCGCGCGCGGTCTCGGCATCACGACGCTGCGCCACGAACGCAACACCGGCTATGGCGGCAACCAGAAGACCTGCTACCGCGAGGCGCTCGCCCGCGGAGCGGACGCCGTGGTCATGCTGCACCCTGACTATCAATACGACGCTCGCATGCTCGGCGCGATGATCACAATCCTGCGACTGGGCACCTGCGACATCGTCATGGGTTCTCGAATCCGCACGCGCCGCGAAGCCCTGGACAGCGGCATGCCGCCCTGGAAGTACGTGGCCAATCGTGGCCTGACCTTCATCGAGAACCTCGTGCTCGGCCAGAACGTCGGGGACTTCCACACCGGCTTGAGGGCCTACACGCGCGAAGTTCTAGAGACCATCCCTTTCGCGCAGAACTCCGATGACTTCGTGTTCGACACGCAGTTCCTGGTGCAGGCTGTGCACTTCGGGTTCAAGATTGGCGACGTGCCGGTGCCGTGCCGCTATTTCCGCGAGGCCTCCTCGATCAACTTCCGTCGCAGTGTGCGCTATGGCTTTGGCACTTTGGGAGCGCTGGCCAAGTTCCAGATGCAGCGTGTGGGCCTCGCGCGCTATCGCGAATTCGTGGCAGCCAGTCCCCGCCGCGCGTGAGTCGGGCTGTGATTGCGCTGGTGCTGGCGGTGCTGTGCACCCTGCGGATTGCAGTGGCCGCGCAGTTGCAGCTCTTTGGCGATGAAGCCTTTTACTGGTGGTGCGGCCAGCGCTTGGCACCGGCTTTCGCCGACCACCCCTTCATGACGGCGGGACTGGTGCGAGCGGGCACCGAACTCTTTGGCGACACACCCTTGGGCGTGCGCTCGCTGTTCCTCTTGCTCGGCGCGCTTCTGCCGCTCTGGGTTTGGCTGCTCGCGCGGCCCCTCGTGGGGGCGCGTGACGCCCTCCTAGCCGCCGGCCTGAGCCTGTGCCTGCCGATGGTCGGCGTGACGCTGGCGCTGGCCACACCCGACACGCCGCTGCTCAGTTTTGCGCTCTTGGCGATCTTGGGCTTCGAACGCGCCACGCGTACCAACCGGCCTGGTGCCTGGCTCCTCTGGGGCCTAGCGACTGGACTCGGTCTCTGTACGCACTACCGCTTCGCTCTGGTCCCGGCCGCCGCGTTGCTCTGGCTCGTCTGCACGCGCGCGGGGCGGTCGCAGTGGGTCCGGCCCGGGCTCTGGCTTAGCGGAGGCGTCGCCTTGCTCGGCACGTTGCCCGCCGTGAGCCTGAACTGGCAGGTGGATCTGGCTTCGCTTCAGTATCAGTTTCGCGAGCGCCATGCGGCCGACCCGGGACCCCTTGCCTGGCTCTTGCATCCGGGCGAACAGGCCATCGCCGCCTCGCCGCTGCTCTATGTTGCCCTGCTAGGGGCGCTGGTCTGGGCGGTTCGGCGTGCCCGACGTGGTGATGACCGAGCAGCCCTGCTCGTGGCCTTTGGCGGCCTGCCCATGGCCTGCTTCTTCCTGATGAGCCCCTGGACCGACGTCAGTCACAACTATTGGCACTGGCCACAGCTCGGCTATGCACCCTTGCTGATCCTGACTCCCGGGGTTCTGCGCCGGTGGTCTGAGCGAGGCGGCTGGAGGCGAGTTGGCGCGATTGCGGCCCCCGTGCTCGGACTGAGCCTGCTGCTCGTCCTCATGGTGGATGCACTGACTGCGCGGACGATCCTCCCGCTGCGCGGCTTTTCCGGCTGGGCAGAGCTGACTGCCGCGGTGCGCGAGCGGCTACCGGAGTTGGTCCCGGCCGGCGCGGACCCTGGGCCGGCTCTGATCATTGCGGACAACTACGTCGCCGGCTCTCAACTCGCCTTCGCCCTCGGCGACAGAGTCGACGTCTACGTCCTCGATCACCCGCTGAATCGCAAGCACGGCCGCGGACTTCAGTTTCGCCTTTGGGGCAAGGACGAGGCCGGACTCGCGCAGCGCGCCGGTGAATCGGCACTGCTCATTCTTGAGCCGACAGCCCTCAAGAGCGCTGATGATCACTCGTCGCTTGGTCGCGCGCTGACGCGGATCGAGTCCGGAAAACCGTGTGGTGAGTTGCGCGTCGGGAAGCGCCAGTTTGAGTTCCACTGCGGAAGAGTCCGTCAGCACTGAGCGCTGCGGGCTGTTGGTAGGATGGCCGCGTGGATGGGCGACAGGCTCGCCCCCCGATGTGGCGGATGGGCCTCGCGAGTGGCCGGAGTGCGGCGATGCGGTTTCTCAAAGTCGAGGGCGCCGGCAACGATTTCGTGCTGATCGACAGCTTTGCCGAAACCGTTACAGAGCCAGCCGCGCTGGCCATGGCGATGTGTGATCGGCACCTTGGCGTTGGCGCTGATGGGCTGCTCCTGGTGGGCCCTTCGCGCCTCGGCAGCGTGGCGCGCATGCAACTCTTCAATGCAGACGGCAGTGAAGGGCGCATGTGCGGAAATGGACTGCGCTGCGTGATTCGCTGGCTTGCGGAGACTGGGCGCGCCGAGGGCCTGGTCTCGGTGGAGACGGCGGCCGGAGTGCGCCGCGGCAGAATGCTCTCGGCCGAGCAAGTTTCGATCGATATGGGTCAGCCCAGCTTTCATCCCGAGGCCATCCCGGTGCGAGCGCGGGGCGACGGCGGCCTGCCGCCGGAAGTGCCAGTGCCGAGCGCGGCAAGGGCCACGCTGAACACTGGCTACTGCGTTTCGATCGGCAATCCGCATGTCGTCGTGCGGGTGGCTGATCCTTCGACAGCGGACCTGGCCCATTTCGGCCCGCTGCTCGCCAACTCACCGCTCTTCCCAGAGGGCGCCAACGTTCACTTTCTGAGTGTCGAATCGCCCGGACAACTGGTCGCCCGGCCCTGGGAGCGCGGCGTCGGCGCCACCCGTGCCTGCGGAACGGGGGCCGTCGCCAGCGCGGTTGTGGCTAGGCGCCTGGGCTGGACTTCTGCAGAGTGCACGCGCGTCAGCATGCCCGGCGGCGAACTCCATGTGCGTTGGGACGGCGAGGGTGCCGCCTGGCTTGAAGGTCCAGCGCGGACAATTTTTAACGGTGAGTGGCCCGGCGCGTGACCGGCGCGCTGACTGTCGCCTTGGCGACTGTGTTGGTGCGACAGGTGCTGGTCGGCAGCGCTGTGGATCTTGGTCCCACGGCGATGCCTCTGGCAATGGCGCTGCTCTTGGCAGCGATCGGGCTCGGCCTGACCGCTCGTGCGAGAGTGCCCTACCTGAGTGATGGAGTGGCGCTGGCGCTGCTCGTTCCCTTGCGTGGACCGCTCTGTGACGGCGTCCATTGGATGTTGCCAGGCGAGGCGGCGGTGCTGGTGGGTTCGCTCCTCTCGCTGGTTCCGCTTGGTTTCGTGCTCGGTCGCCAATTGAGCCTTTGGACGTTTGGCGCGCCGTTGCAAGCCGCTCTGGGAGTCTGTGTTGGCGTCCTGTTGATTCGGCTGGGCGCAGCCGGGGCAGTGCCGGCGTGGCTGGCCGGAGGGGTCGTCGCAATTTCACTGGCGACGCTGGGGGAATTGCGCCGCGACCGCCGCGTCCTCGTGGAGCGCGTGCAAGGCGAGCCGCTGGCCTTCGCTGCGTTGCCCGTGGGCTTCGCGCTCGGAGCGCTGATCCTGGTGCTCAGGCGTGTCGTGCCTGGCTACGCAGAGCCGTCACCGCACGCGACTGGCGATGTGCTCCTCGTGCTGCTTGGCCTCGCCATCCTGGTGGCCTGGCCGACTGGCGTGTTGACCCGCAGCAAGGTTGCGCAGCGGATCGTGCTGAGCGTGGGCGGCGCCATTCTGGCCGGCGCCATGCTGCTGACGCTCATCCTGCTTGGCCTGTACCGTGACGCCATTGAGCAGGTTGAACTCACGCGCGTCTTTCGGATTGCCTCCGTGCGCTACGACGGCCTGATCAGTGAGTGGGCGCTATGGCTGGGATCCATGACGGCCGCAGGTTCAGCCGCTTTGGGTCTCGTCTTTGGTGCGCTGGGTGCGCGCTCCCTGGGCCTGTTGGTGCTCGGAGCAGGATTCGCCGTCGGCGGAGAGCTGCTTTGTTGGAAGCTCGATCCCAGTCTCGCCCCCGACGCTCTGCTGCGAGCCGGCGCGGTCGCCGCACTCGTTTCGGCCGTGACCGCTTTCGCAGGAAAGCGGGCCTTGCTGCTCTTGCCACTGGCAGCCTTCCCCGTGCTCATGCCGCTGCCGCGCGAGAGGATCAGTTTCGAGGAGGTGCGTCGCCCAGGGGAGTTTGCGGTCGAAGCCGTCGCGCGGAATTTGGCGGCTGATGTCACGCTCTTTTCAACGCCTGGCCGCGAGGCGCCGAGTGCCGAAGGGCGCTTGGCGTGGAAGCGGGTCATGACTCCCACGCGACCGCTCTTCCACGTTGATGGCTTCGGCCGACTTATGGGTCCCTCGGCCGATCGACATCTACATGTCGATGGCGACGAAGCCGTCGCTCAGGAGGAAGCTTTCCTCGGCCTGCGCGTCGGCGGGCTGCCGTTGCACGCAGGGCACCCGCCCATGGGAGCGCACGGCAGCCTGGGGCGCCTGACGCGTTGGTTTGCGCGCTCTGGTCAGGCGCTCTGCCTCGGACCCGGCGCGGAACTCATGGCAGCGGATCTGGTCGACGCGGGGTTGGGAGCAGGTGTCATCGTTGGCACCGAGGCGCCGCTGGGACGGGACGCGTTGTTGCTGCTGCTGGATGCATTGGGCAGCGCAGGATGGCAAGCGGCCAAGTTGGCCGATCCGGTGTCGGCTCTGCGAGCTGTCGGCGCCGCTTCGCTGGACACGGTTCTGGTCGTCCCCGATGGAGGTCTTACCGACTGGGAGTCACCGCTGCTCACGACAGAGTCGCT
Organism: Planctomycetota bacterium; assembly: GCA_052387675.1. Classification (GTDB taxonomy): domain Bacteria; phylum Planctomycetota; class B15-G4; order B15-G4; family B15-G4; genus JBQTIY01. The sequence continues at coordinate 124,148 of JBQTIY010000004.1, forward strand.
GCGACGAGCCCGTGCGGCCCTGCGGCCCTCAGGACGATGTCTCGTTTGGGTGGACACGCAGAATCTCGACAGCGGTGCTCTCGCGTCGCGGCTGGCTGCCTTTGGCTCTGTGTTCGGCGCCAATGGCTGCGCCTTGATCGAGCCCCGCGGAACGGCGGCTCCCTTTCTTCTTCTCGTGGGATGGAGAGAGCCGGCGGGGCGTCCGCAGCTTGTGGAGTTGGCGGCGCTTATTAGCAGCTCAGGCTCCGGCATGGATCGGGTTTTCCTGAGATCCGTGAATGACCTCGGCGCGCTTCTGCTTGCCGATGGAGCGGGGCTGGAGGCGCTGGCCGGCGAGGAGCCGAGTCACCGTCGCAGCCGCCCATCGAGCGCGAGTTGCTTGTCAGAGTTCGGCTGGGCCGCAGTGCTGGGCGTGCAACAGTCTGGCGCGCGGCTGTCGCGAGTCGTCGAAGGAGCCTCTGACCTGCGCGCGCTTTCAGCGCGGACCCTTGAGGGCCTGGCTCGACACACGCGCTACGCTTTCGAGCCGGGAGCGCTGAATGAGACGGTCTTGGCGATTGTTCCGGATATCGACTGGCAGCAGTTCGACGGGGCCGTAGAGGCGCTAAGCGCGGCCGCCAAGGCAGATGCTGCGGATCCGTTGCTTCACTACGCACTACTGAAAGTGCTCGAACCTCTGGCGGCCGCAGGAGAATACAGTCGCTTCGCCAGGGCCTTCGAGTCGTGTGGAGCTCGGGAGATGCGCGACTGGAGGCTTGCGCTGCTCGAGTCCTGGGTGCAGACCGGAAGTTTGGAGCCAGCAGCCGCTCAGGCGGCTCTCGACCGAGCCATGGCCTGGAAGGAGGAAGGCTGAATGGAACCGGTGCCGGGGAGAAGGCCCCGGCCCGTAAGTTGACTCAGCTCTGGAAGTCCAGCAGGGCTTCAGCGAGTTCGCGGACTTCCTGGCCCGGAGCGCGTGCCAACAGCCGAACGCGGTAGTTGCCCACCCCGATCGGGGCGAACGCGATCGGCTCACCGCTGAAAGGGCGCTTCTCTCTCGCGCTGCCGTTCACGTCGAGCACGACCGAGATGAGTTCTCCAGGCTGCAGCTCCGGAGGTTCATGGCACCGAACCACGAGCCGGGCCGTGCCGTTGGCCTGCATCTGCAGTTCCAGTTCATCGAGCCCGTGCCCGGGCCCACGAATGGTGATCTGGTCGGTGGTTGCGCTGACGGCCGGGCCGCGCAAAGCGCCGAGGGCTGGCACGGGTGCGGGCGCGACGAGCGCCTGAAGCGCGAGTTCGAACTGGTTCAGCAGTTCCAGGCCGCGCTGATGCAGGCGAGCCACAATCTGCACACTCCGTGGGGCCGACTTGATGCCGACAGTGACCGCCACGGCGCGCAGCAAGTCGAGGCATGGCTCGCAGCGCAGAGCATGGGACTCGAGCTCTTGCCGGGCACGGGCGGGGAGGAGCGCACTCGCGTACCCGGCAAGAGTCTCGTCCGTAGGGCAGCCGGACGGCGACTCGGGCGCAAAGGGGATTCGGCCCTGCGTCCGGAAGAGGCGGTCAATGAGGTGGTCATTCATGGAGAGGTCCGTCCGAGTGCCCGATGAACTGGCGGCCCTGACGAGGGTTGGCCCGTCGACTCTGACAGGCCCCCCAGTCTTTCGCACGTTAGCGTCATGTCTGCACGGTCGCCGCCCCGAGCAGGTCTGCCACCTCGCTCAGAACCGACAGGATGGCTGCCTCCACACCCTCTTCCCGGGAATCAGCCAACTTGGCCAACTCGGGGAGAGTGCAGCGGAAGCGGGGATAGTCCAGAACCACCAATCCGACCAGGGCTCGTCGTTTGGCTCCAGGCTGCAGGAGCGCCTCATGGAGGCGGGAGACCGGGTGGGGCAGCAGCAACTTCAGGGCCTGAGCCACCGCAGGCGTAAGGACACGGGGGTCGGGCAGCCGAGCTCGGCGCGGATAGGACTTCGAGTCGTGCAGCTCGGTCATCTGGTCTTTGGCGCGTTTGTAAAGGGCGTCGATATTGGCGCGTGACGTGGCCATGACCACGGCAATCCGTTCGCGCTCGATTTCGCGAAAGACCCAGAGGACCGCAGAAATCCGCTTCCAGTCCAGCATGAAGAGCAGGTTGTGAAAGGTGTCCAGCTCTTCGCGCGCCAGCGACTGGTTCTCGGGGCTGACGGTCGTTGTGTCGGCAACTTCCCAGGTGGGCTCATCGTCGTCACCGCCCTGCCCGTAGGCGCGCGGCTGGCGACGCCATTTGCGCCGTTCATCGAGTGCGAATCGGGTGGCCACAACCTGAAGAAAGGTCGCGAGGGCGCAGGAGTTGCGGCCCTCGAAAGCGCGCAGACGGTGATAATTGTTGTTCTTAAGAGCGATGACGAACGACTGGAAGACGTCGTCGAGATAGTCGCGGGGAAAGTCGAAGCCGGGCGTTACGAGGACCGAGTAGACGAGGGACCGGTACCGCGTGAGCAGCTGCTCGAACGCACCGGGCTCATCCTGGAAGATGCGCTCCAGGAGTTCCTTTTCGTCAGCGTGCATGGGCAGCCTAAATCGCGCTAAGACAGGACCTTAGATGATGCGGTCTCGGTTGTAATCCCGAGCGATTTCGGCGATCATAACCCGATTCAGGCAGGCCGTTGCCAGTCCGGCTTTCGCTATGGCCTCCCGCTGACCCAAGGGACCCTCAGGATGTCCGAACCCACCAGCCCGCGTGAGTCGCCTCTCCTCATCGAAAAGGAGATGAAGGACAGCTACCTGAGCTACGCGATGAGCGTCATCGTGTCGCGTGCTCTGCCGGACGTCCGCGACGGACTCAAGCCGAGCCAGCGCCGGGTCATGGTCGCCATGAACGACCTGAATCTGGGCCCGCGCGCGAAGTTTAAGAAGTGCGCCAAGATCGCAGGCGACACCTCCGGTAACTACCACCCACACGGCGAGGGCGTGGTTTATCCGACGCTCGTGCGGCTGGCGCAGGAATTCAACATGCGCGTCCCGCTGGTGGACGGGCAGGGCAACTTCGGCAGCGTGGACGGCGATCCGCCGGCGGCCATGCGCTACACCGAGGCGCGCATGACGGCTGCCGCGGCCCTCATGCTCGATGACATCGATCGCGAGACGGTGGACTTCGTCCCCAACTACGACGGCAGCCGCCTGGAGCCCGTGGTCCTGCCGTCGGCCTTTCCCAACCTCTTGGTGAACGGCAGCAGCGGCATTGCGGTGGGAATGGCCACGAGCATTCCGCCCCACAACCCGCTCGAAATCTGCGCGGCCCTGCGGCTCCTGATTGCGAAACCTGACGCAGGCGTCGAAGAACTGATGGAGCTCGTGCCTGGGCCCGACTTTCCCACGGGCGGAATTCTTTGTGGGCAGGGCGGCATCCGTCATGCCTACGAGACTGGCCGCGGCAACGCCACGCTGCGCTGCCGCGCCGAATGCCAGCCGGAAGAAAAGGGCCGTCGCGCCCGCATCGTGATCACCGAGATTCCTTACCAGGTAAACAAGACCACTCTCATTGAGGCCATCGCGCAGCTCGTGAAGGATGGGCGCGTTACCTCGATCCACGACATCAACGACCACAGCGACCGCGACGGAATGGAAGTCGTTGTCGAATTAAAGAAGGGCGAGGACCCACAGGTCACGCTCAACCAGCTCTACAAGTTCACGCAGCTGCAAGTCACGGTTTCGATCATCAACATCGCATTGGTGGACAGCCGTCCACGGACCTTGCCGCTCGCTGCGCTGATGCACGCCTTTCTGCGACACCGCCGCGAGGTCATTCGGCGACGGACGCAGTACCTGCTCAACGTAGCGCGCGAGCGCTTGCACATCGTGGAGGGCTTGCGCATTGCACAGGCCCATATCGACGAGGTCATCGCAGCAATTCGCGGTGCACCCGACGCGCACAGTGCGATGGCGGAGTTGCGGCGTCTCTTCGAACTCTCGGAGCGACAGGCCGAAGCCATCGTGAACATGCGCCTGCGCGCACTGACCGGCCTTGAAGTCGACAAGCTCGAAGCCGAGTGGCTCGCCCTGACGACGGAGATCGCCGACCTCGAGGACATCCTGCGCACGCCCGCGCGGATCGACGCGCTCATTCTGGCCGATCTCGCGCGCATCGAGGGCGAATACAAGCGCCCGCGTCTCACCGAGATCGGTGAACCCGTCGACGGACTCGAGGATGAAGATCTGGTCCTCGACGAGACCGTGGCGGTCACGATTAGCAATCAGGGCTACGTCAAGCGCATGACGCTTGATCAGTACCGCAGCCAGCGCCGCGGCGGCTCCGGAATTCGCGGCGGCGATGCGCGCGAGGGCGACTTCATCGAGCGCCTTTTCCTCGCCCAGACCAAGGACTCGTTGTTGTTCTTCACCGGCAGCGGAAAGGTGCATCAACTCAAGGTCTGGCGCCTGCCCAATCTCTCGCGCACAGCCGTGGGGCGCGCTGCCGTCAATCTGATCCCAGGCTTCACCGCCGACGATGTGATCCAAGCGGTCATTCCCGTGCGCGACTTCGACGACGGCACGTTGCTCTTCGCCACCGCGAACGGAACCGTCAAGCGCACCGCGCTGGCGGACTACAAGCGTCCCAAGGCCGGCGGCATCATCGCGCTCGGCCTGGAAGAGGGTGATCGCGTCATCGATGTGGCCGTTTGCCAGGAGAGCGACGAAGTCATCCTGGGCACACGCCTGGGCAAGGCCATCCGCTTCAAGGCGCTGGAGGCGCGCCCGATGGGGCGGCCGGCTTTTGGTGTACGCGGCATCAAGCTGCACAAGGACGACCGCGTCTGCGGCATGGCGGTCGTGCGCCCAGAGGCTTCGCTGCTCACCGTCTGCCTGAACGGATTCGGCAAGCGCACCGCCTTTGACGAGTATCCGACCCAGGGTCGAGGCGGGCAGGGCGTGATCAACATCAAGGCCACCGAGCGCAACGGACCCGTTGTCACGCTGCGGGCCGTGGGCGATGCCGACGACGTGATTTACATCACCAATGGCGGCCAGGTCGTGAGGACGCCGATCGCCGACATCAGCAGCATTGGTCGCGGCACACAGGGCGTGCGGCTCATTACGCTGCAGGAGGGCGACGCCCTCGCCTCTGCTGCGCCGGTCGCTCCTGAAGTGGCGGGTGACACTGAGCCAGTCGTTGATCAGCAGGGCGCTCCGCCTGCCGGTCCGGAAGACGAGCCATGAGCCGGCCCGCTGTCCTGCGGACCATTCCGGAGGCGGTCGAGGATCTGAAGGCCGGCCGCATGATCATCCTCGTTGACGACGAGGATCGCGAAAACGAGGGCGATCTCGTCTGCCTCGCTGAGCTCGTGACACCCGAGCTGGTCAACTTCATGGCGCGCTACGCGCGCGGGCTCATCTGCCTGCCCATGGAGAAGTCCATCGCGGACCGACTCGAACTGCCTTTGCAAGTGGAGCGCAATACCTCGCGGCTCGGCACGGCCTTCACCGTCTCGATCGAAGCACGCCTCGGCGTCACGACCGGCATCTCCGCCGCAGATCGCGCCCGCACGATTCTGACCGCGGCGCGGCCCGACTGCACGCCGCAGGACCTGGTGCGGCCCGGCCACATCTTTCCCTTGCGGGCCATGCCCGGCGGCGTGCTGCGCCGCGCCGGCCAAACTGAAGGCGCGGTGGATCTGGCGCGACTCGCCGAACATCGTCCCATGGCGGTCATCTGCGAGATCATGAACGACGACGGCTCGATGGCGCGCATGCCCGACCTGATCGCCTTCGCGGAGCGTCACGGCCTAGGCATTGCCACGGTGGCCGATCTCATCGCCTATCGCCGGCGAGTCGAGCATCTGATCGAACATGTCGTGTCCATCGATTTGCCCACGCGACACGGACAGTATCGAGCGCACCTCTATCGTTCGACGGTCGACGGCAGTGAGCATTTGGCTCTCAGCGTGGGCGAACTGCACCCCGGCCTGCAGGATGGTCTCGATCAACCAGTGCTCGTGCGTGTGCACAGCGAGTGCCTGACCGGCGATGTCCTGGGCTCGCTGCGCTGCGACTGCGGCAGCCAGCTCTCTGCGGCCCTGGAGCGCGTGGCGGCAGAGCGCGAGGGCGTCGTGCTCTACATGCGCCAGCAGGAAGGCCGGGGCATCGGACTGGCCAACAAGATGAAGGCCTATCACCTGCAGCAAACGCAGGGCTTGGACACCGTGGATGCGAACAAGGCGCTCGGCTTGCCGGTTGACATCCGCGACTACGGTGTCGGCGCGCAAATCTTGCGCGACCTCGGCGTTCGCCGCATGCGCCTGCTCACAAACAACCCGAGCAAGTACCACGCCATGGGCGGCTACGGCCTGCAGATCACCGAGCGAGTGCCGCTGCTCGTGAAGCCCGACGTGCACAACGAGAGCTACCTGCGAGCCAAGCGCGACCGCCTGGGCCATGTGCTCGATCTGCCCGGCTTGCCTGCCACACCGGAGGCGGGCGACCTCGGCGCGCCACCCCGCCCCGAAACCCCTCCGGCGCCCTGACCGTTTCCGCGCTCGCAGGCGCCCCAGCGCAGGTTCTCGCGCCGGGGGCGCGCCGGCGGTCCGTCTTTCAGTTCGGTGGACGCAGCCCGGGACGCAGCCCGGGAAGCCTGGCGGAGCCTGTGCCGTCCAAGCCAGCCTGGCGCGGAGATCGACATGAGGGACGCTGATGCCGCCCTCGTGGCGCGTTTGCGCGCCGGCGAGGAAGCCGCCTGCCGAGAGTTCGTCGATGCCTACCGTGACCGCATTCTTTCCGTCGTCTCGCGCATTCTCGGTTCGAGCGAGCAGTCCGAGGACTTGGCGCAGGAGACTTTCCTCAAAGCCTTCCGGGCCATCGACCGCTTCGAGGGTCAGTCTGCGCTCTTCACCTGGCTGTATCGCATCGCGGTCAACACGGCGCGCGATGAACTCTCCACTCGGCGACGGCGTCCGACACACTCGATCGAGGGCGCGGATGGGCCGCTGGTGGAGCCCGAGGATACCGGTGATGGTCCCGCAGAGCGGCTCGTGCGCGAAGAGCGCATCCGTGCCGTGCGCGCAGCGCTCGAACGGCTGCCCGAACCCTTTCGCACCACGCTCATCCTGCGTGACATGGAAGGCAACAGTTACGAACAAGTGGCTGAGATCCTGGGCATCTCGATCGGCACCGTGGAATCGCGCATCTTTCGCGCCCGCTGCAAGCTGCGGGTGCTGCTCGGAGGGCAGCCGCCATGAAGGAATCTGACCTTTCCGTTGACGGCGCTATGAACGATGAGCGCTGCCTCTTCATCCTGGCCCTGATCGAAGATGGGCGCCGGGTTGATCCCCAGGTACAGGCTGCCGCGCAGGCCTGGGCGCAGCAGCACCCAGCCTGTGCGCTTTTCGCTGAGGGGCTGGCTGCTGACCGCAGGGCCTTGGGCCAAGCGGCGCCGCTGCGCGCCTCGGCCGGCTTTACCGAACGCGTCGTTCAAGCCGCGCGGCCGTCCTTCGGGGACACCCTGCCGGGCTTGCACTCAGCCGAGCCGGTGCTGAGTCTTGGCCGAGTCCGGCTTCTGGCGCTCGCCGCCAGCCTGCTGCTGCTGGCCTCGCTGGCCTTCAGCCTCGCCCGACCCGGCTCCGTCTTGGCCGACCAGGGCTTGCAACGGCATCGTCACGTCGCCGACCACTTCCGCCCGGACCCGTTCGGACCGGAAGACCTCGTGGCCGGCCTACGCGCACGGCTGCAGGATCCCGAGTTTGGAGCCAAGCACCCATGACGGAATCCGGAGTGACCGACTCAAGCCCGCGGGCCCAGCGTCCTCCCAGCCGTGCTACAGGCGAGCGGCGGGCCACGCTCTGGCTCCTGGGCGCCGCCGCGCTGCTCTTCACGGCCGGGGTGGTCGTCGGGCTGGGCTTGTCGGCGCCGGCCAGCCGGCCGCCGAGCCACCTCGAACAGCTCACCGCACTGCTCGCCCTCCGGCCCGAACAAGTGGCTGCGCTCGAGCAGGTCTTCACCGCCGAGGACCGCGAAGTCGATGCCCTGCTGCAATCGAGTCTGGAAGGACTCAGGGAACCGGTGGCACTACGCCGACAGCAGACTGAAGAGCAGCTTCTGGCTTGTCTCGACGTGACGCAGCGCGCCCGCTACGAGCAACTTGCCGAGGGTGGCTCGCTGTCGGGCGCAGAGCGTCGTTGAACCCGTCGGCTGCGCTGCCGTATCGTCGCAGCCCGAACGATTCCTCCCGGACCTGCTGAGCCATGGCCGTCCAGACCGCCATCGAGTACGGAGTGCGGCGGCTGCGGCTGCTTGAGTTCGAGGGCACTGCGCGCAAGCTGCGCGTGCTGGGCGTGCATGAGGTCAACCTAGACGTCGCCGTGGACCCCGGCGGGGAACAGGACCCCAACGACGTCCGCGCAGCCGCGCTGTCCGATGCGATGAAGGAATGCGACTTCGCGCGGGACCCCTGCGGCATGTGCTTCGACGGGGCCAGCGCAACCTTCCGCGAGTTCGACCTGCCCTTCACCGGCAATGATCAGATCGAAAAGGTCGTGCATTTCGAATCTGAGAGCCACTTCCAGGGCGACCTGGACGACTTCGTGATTCAGCATCACGTGCTGCGCAAGACCCGCGACAAGAGCCACATCCTCGCGGTGGGAGTGCGCAAGAACGAGCTGCTCGACCGCCTCGACATCCTGGACGAGAGCGGCCTCGACCCGATGTTCGTCGATCTGGATGTCTATTCGCTGTTCAATGCGCTCGTGGGCACCGGCCTGACCCGTGAACACGAACGCTTCGTCGTCGTCGATGCGCAGGACTCGGCCACGAGCCTGATCTTCGTGGCAGCCGGCGAAATCGTCGCCACGCGGGCCATGCGCATCGGTGCACACGGGCTCGGCGCTGAGCCGCAGAGCGCCGGCGCCAGCGCCAGCGCAGCCGAAGATCAGGCGGAAATCGCGCGGCGGCATGAGTTTGTCGCCCGCCTCACGCGCGAAATTCGCCGCACACTTTCCAACCTTCCCGATCTCGGCACGCCCGAAGTGGTCTATGTCACGGGCGTGGGCAGCGCGCTGCCGGGCTTCGCCGCAGCCATGGGCGAACTGCTGGGCGGGCCCGGCGAAGAGCTGGACCTGCTCTCACGTGTCGAACACAAGCTCACGGCCGAAGAGGCGCGTCAGCATGGCCGCAGCCTCGGTGCGGCTCTGGGAGTGGCCTATCGCCTCGTCGGCCAGGAGAGCCTGCTCACAGACTTCCGCCGCGACGAAGTGGCCTATACGCACAAGTTCGATCAAGTGAAGACGCCGCTCATCGTGGCGGGGCTGCTGCTCTTCCTCGTCGCGGCTTTCCATGCCTTGGATGGCTACAAGCGAGTGCAGCGGCTGGAGCTGGAGTACGACCGCATGTCCGCGCTGGGCGGCAAGTACCTCGGTGATCTGCTCGAGGATCAGGCCGCCGCTGACGCACGCTGGACGAATCAGCCCACCGGCCCGCGCCGCATGCAGGCCGTGCTCGATGCCGCTCGCGAGTTGCGCGAGGACATCAAGCGCAAGCTGGGGCGCAGCGCCGACATCAAGGACCTCGACTCGGCGCTGGCGGTCTGGATCAAGTTCTTCGAAACGCTGCGCCGCCACGAGGACGAACTCGGCCCGCTGGCCTTCGACCGCCTGGACATCGACACGAGCACGCGCACACCGCAGCTCAAGTTCTCCGGCGAGGTCACGGACCTCGGACGCTATCAGCGCCTCGAAGATCGCCTGAAGGAAGTGCCCATGTTCCGCGATCTGCGCTCCGGCGGAACGCAGCAGACCAGCACCGGCCTGCGCTTCTCGGAACTGACCATCGACCTGGATCTCGCGCAGGCCGTGGACGAGGAGGAGGCCTGATGCGCTCGTGGGATTTTGAGCGAATCGTGCTCCTGCTGCTGGCCGTGCTCATCCTGGCCGGAGTCGGGTACACCCTCTATCTGAACTCACAGGAGGAGACGCTGCAGCGGCAACTCCCCGAGGCCGAGCGCAAGCTCAAAGAAATGGGCGACCTGGTCAGCGAGATCCTCCAGCTCAAGAAGGAGATTAAGGAGGACAACATCGCCAGCGGCCAAGTGGGGCCCTACCAGTACATCGAGCAGCAGGCCGTCGAGAGCCGCATCGGCAAGACGCGCTTCAACATCGCGCCGCCGACCGAGGACAAGCACGAGTCGGACGGCTACATGGACATGCGTTATGTGCTCACGCCCGCTTCGAGCGGTGCCGCCGCCCAGGGCCGCAACGACTTCACGCGCCAGGAAGTGGCGAACTTCCTGCTCTACATCGAGGGCAATACGACCCGCATGAAGGTCACTCGCATCCGGCTGGACCTAGCCGCCAAGCAGGCTGCCGGCCAAAAGCTGGGCGATGAGACCTGGAAGCCCACGATCACGATCACGGACCGTCTGACGATCGTGAAGAGCTGAGGCCCCTGAGGCCCGGCGGGATTCCCGCAAGCCCAGGGCGGGAACTGCCGAATAGCGGGTCGACCGCAGCCTGAACCGCCGGTCTGCCTGGGGTGCAGACGCGGTGATGGCCTAAGGCCGTCCGTATGAGCCTCACCGCTGGACACGACACTCAACCGGGGAGCACTGCGCCCGGTGCGCGGAGTCGTCGACGTGCGGGGAGCAGCTTCCTGGCGCCCAAGATGCTGGGCGCCGCCGTGGCCTTCCTGGGGGCCACCGTGCTGGTGAGCTGGTACGGCAGCTCCCTGCACGCGCTGCGTCCGGAAAAACACGAAGCGGTCATGAGCTACAGCACCGCGCTGGGCTTTGTCCTGGCGGGCCTGGCTGTGATGTGCCACTGCTTCGGTCGCCCGCGCTTGGCCTTCTGGGGCGGCGTCCTGGCAGCGGGCTTGGGCAGCATGTCGCTAGCCGAGAATCTCCTGGGTCGCAGCCTGCACGTGGTGCGCTCGCTCTTTGGCGGCGCCTTCGTGCTTCCCGAACAAGTGCCGATGTCACCAGTCACGGCGCTGGGCTTTGCGCTGACCGGCTGTTTGCTCGTGACTTGGCGCGCGCCCCGCTCGAGTCAGCGCTGGCGCCGGCTGGCCATCGGCACGCTGGCCGCTTGCATCGTGGCGACGGGCTTCGTGGGCTTGCTGGCCTTCGTGATCTCCGATGGCTCGAGCTACGGCTGGGCCAAGCTCACGCTCATGGAAGCGCACACTGCCCTGGGTTTCGTGGGGCTGGGCGCCGCCTTCTTCCTGATGCTGACCCGCCTGCGCGAGGCACCCGAGGCGACGGGCTTGCCGGGCTGGGCGGCCTGGACGGTGAGCCTGGGCGTCGTGGCCCTCACGGTGACTCTGTGGACCAGTCTCACCACGACCGACGCACGGCTCAGCAGCGTGGCCGCGATGCGCTCGCACGAAGCTGCCGTTGCGCACACCAACCAGGCCCTGCAACTGCACCTGCGCACACTGGAACGCGCGGCGCGAACGGTCGGCACACTGCCGGAGCCGCCGCAGCAGCGCGCGGCCCTGCTGGAGCACGAAATCTCCGAGCTCGTCGGGGAGTTGCCCGGGCTGACCGGCGCCGCGCTGCTCGCCACGAATGACACGGTGGAATGGACCGATGGGCGGCGCGAGGCGGCCGAGCTGGAAGCCTCGCTCGCCGGCCGGCCGGAACTCCACTCGGCCCTGCGGCTGGCGCGCGACGAAGGTCTGGTCGCCGTCTCCGATCCGGCGAGCATCTTTGGCTCCAACGAGGACTTCTTCGTCGTCGTGCCGGTCGGCGCGGCCGATGCGAACGGCCGGCGGCCGGTGCTGCTCTTCGAACACCAGGTGCAGCCCTTTTTCAGTTGGCTGGTCGGAGCGGGTGTTGATCGTGCTCTTGATGTCGAGCTGGCCACGGCCGAGGGGCGCTCTTTCTTCCAGACGCCCGGGCATGTCCCGGCGGATTCACGAGCCCCGCACTCGGCCGACTCCCGGCTCACCACCGGACAGGTGGCTTTTGGCGACAAGCTCTGGACCGTCTCCGGCGTGGGCGACCGGGCGCTGATGCCCACGGGCAAGAACGCCGGCAACACGCTCATCCTTTGGTTTGGCCTGTTTCTGGCCGTGGCTCTGGGTGTGGTCATTCGTAAGTCGGAGCTCGTGCGGCAGCGCGCCGCTTCCTTGGCGGAGGCCAACCGGACCATCGAACGCAATGCCGCCTCGCTCGAGCAGGCCAACGCTTCGCTCGAGAGCCAGGCCATGCATCTGCGGGCGACAGAATCGCAGTTGCTGCGCACCGCGCGTGAAAAGCGCCGCGTACTCGACTCGCTCTCCGCTGTGCTCATCGGCGTGGATGGTGATGGGCGTGTCGTGGAGTGGAACAGTGTGGCCAGCCAGCTCTTCGGCCTGGGCGACGGCGACGCGCTGGGCCGCCCCTTTGAGGAGCTGCCCCTGAATTGGAATCGCGCCCAAGTGGCTGAGGCGGTACGCGAGTGCGTCGCCTCCGGTGAACGCGTGCGGCGTGATGGACTGGTCATCACACTGGCTTCCGGGACCACGCGCGTGCTGAGCATCACGCTCAGCCCCACGCAGGCCGACGAAGGCCGCGGCTACTCGCTCATTGGCGCCGACGTGACCGAGCGCCAGCAGCTCGAAATGCAACTGCACCACGCGCAGCGCCTGGAAGCCGTGGGCACGCTGGCCGCGGGCATCGCCCACGAGATCAACACCCCCATGCAGTACGTCAGCGACAACCTGCGCTTCGTGAGCGACTCCGTCGGGCCGATCAACGATCTGCTGCGCCTGGTGCCCGAGCTTCTGGAGGCCGCGCGCGAGGGGCGCATCGAGCCCGCGCTGGCGCGGCGGCTCCAGCAGGCCGCGGATGCCACCGACTTGGCCTTCGTGCTCGAGCAACTGCCGGCCGCGCTGGGCGAGACCCAGGACGGCGTGCAGCGGGTGACCTCCATCGTGCGGGCCATGAAGGACTTCAGCCACCCCGGCGGCAGTGGGCGAGTGGCCTCCGACCTCAACCGCGCTCTGGAGACGACACTCGCTGTCGCACGCAACGAGTTCAAATACTGCGCAGACATCACCACAGACTTCGGCGAGCTGCCGCTCGTGGAGTGCTATCTGGCCGACCTGAATCAGGTCTTCCTCAATTTGCTGGTCAACGCGGCCCACGCGATTCGCGAGAAAGTGGGCGAGCGCGGCGAGCGGGGCCAGCGCGGCGTGATCAGGATTCGCACGCGGCAAGAGGGCGACCAGGTGGAAGTGCGGATCGAAGACACCGGCGCGGGCATTCCGGAGTGGGCGCGCGCCAAAGTCTTCGAGCAGTTCTTCACCACCAAGGATGTCGGCCGGGGCACGGGCCTGGGCCTCTCCATTGCTCGCGCGGTGATCGTCGAAAAGCACCAGGGCTCGATCCGCTTCGAGTCGACGGTCGGCGTCGGCACGAGCTTCATCGTGCGTATCCCCGTCACTTCGGCGCGCGAGGCACTGTCGGCCGCCGCGCCGTCCGCAGAAAGCCCGTCATGACGCGCCTGCTCTTCGTGGACGATGAACAGCGCGTGCTGGCCGGCCTGCGCCGTCAGCTCCACGGCCAGCGCACGGCCTGGGAGATGGAGTTCGCCCCCGGCGGCGAAGCGGCGCTGCGTCTCTTGGCGAGCCTGCCCGTGGACGTGCTCGTCACCGACATGCGCATGCCGGTCATCGACGGCGGCCAGCTACTGGCCCAGGTGGCCCGCGCCTACCCGCGCACGGGACGCATTGTGCTTTCTGGCCAGACCGATGATGAGCGGCTGGGCCGGCAGCCGGCCAACGCACAGTGCTTCGTCGACAAGCCCTGCCCGGCGGACCTGCTGGAGTCGGAGATCCGCCGCTGCCTCAGCGTGCGCGCGGCGATCGATGCGCTGCAGTGGACGCAGGCACAGCAGCTCTGGGCCGGCCCGGTGGGCGAACTCGAAACCGCGCCGGCCGCTGAGCGCGAGAGCCTGTGCCGGCGACTGCTGAGCGCGGCACCGCCCGCTGCCGCAACGCGCGCACAACGACAGTTCATTTTGGCCTACGTTCTGCCCGCCTGGGGTCTGCCCGGAGCGGTCGAGCGCGGCCTGCTGCAAGACGAAGCCCCTTTGCCGGAGAGAGTTCCATGTCCCACGCGCTCCTGATCGTCGACGATGAACCCAAGATCTTCCAGGCCTTGCGGCGCACGCTGCACCGCGAGCCCTACGAGATCCTTTACGCCGACAGCGGCGAGAAGGCCCTCGAGCTGCTGTCGCGGCGCGAAGTCGAAGTGCTCATTGCCGACGAGAACATGCCCGGCATGAAGGGCAATGTGCTGCTGGCCCGCTGCAAGCAGCAGTGGCCGGAGATGGTGCGCATGATGCTCACCGGCGACGCGCGCATCGAGACCATCGTTGCGGCCGTCAACCGCGGCGAGATCTTTCGCTTCTTCATCAAGCCCTGCAACGAGGCCGAACTCATCGTGTCGATCCGCGATGGCCTGCAGATGCGCGCGCTCAAGATCGCCGCGGCGCAACTGTTGAGCACGGTCAAAAAGCAGGGCGAGACCATTCGCTTGATGAACGGGCAAGACGGCAGCCTGGCGAGCGGGAGCGCGGCCGTGGCGCCCGTGCCGGCGCGCGCTGGCCGAGTCCTGGGCGGCAGCAGCACCGCGCCCGGCGACTTGGCCGGCGGCTCGGGTACGGGCAGCAAGGTGCCGGCTGGCGACGGCGAGCCGCCCCGGCCTACAGCTCAGGAGCGCAGCGGCGTCTTCCACCTGCAGTCGGAAGACATGCCGGAGGATGTGGACGCACTCTTGAACGAGATCCGCAGCGAGCTGGAGAAGTTCAAGGACTGACCGGGGCCGCCTGCGCCGACGTGTGAAAGTCCTGCATGGCCTTCACGCGCAGTCCGTGCTTTTGCATGGACTCGATGGCCGTGGCCATGATGCGCGCCCCGAACACCGTGGTGATCGTGGGCACGTTGCGATTGAGCGCCGCCGTGCGGATGACCTTCTCGTCGGCGCGCGTCAGCGGATCCGGCGTGGGCGTGTTGATCACGAGCTGCACCTGGCGATTGCTGATGACGTCCACGACGTCGGGGCGGCCCTCGCCGCGCTTGAAGACCTTGCTGACCGGCAGCCCGGCTGCCTGCAAGTGACGCGCCGTGCCCGGCGTGGCCATGAGCTGGAGGCCCAGCTCATGGAAGGCGCGCGCCAGCTCAACGGCAGCCGGCTTGTCGCGGTCCTGCACCGAGAGGAGGACCGTGCCCTGCAGCGGCAGCGTGCGGCCGGCGCCCATGAAGGCCTTGGCCACCGCGCAGCCGAGATCCTCGTCGATGCCCATGACCTCGCCGGTGCTCTTCATCTCCGGGCCCAGGATCACGTCGGTGCCGGGGAACTTGTTGAACGGGAAGACTGAGGCCTTGACCGAGAAATGCTTGGGCACGATTTCGCGCGTGAAGCCGATGTCGACGAGCTTCTCGCCGGCCATGACGCGCGAGGCGATGGCGGCCAGCGAGATGCCGATGGCCTTGCTCACGAAGGGCACGGTGCGTGAGGCGCGCGGATTGACCTCAAGCACGTAGACCTTGCCGTCCTTGATGGCGTACTGGATGTTCATCAGGCCGCGCACGTCCACGGCCTTGGCGAGCGCGTGCGTGTGGCGCCGGATGGTGTCCTGCACGGCGGCGGGCAGCGAGTACGGAGGCAAAGTGCAGGTGCTGTCACCCGAGTGAATGCCGGCCTGCTCAACGTGCTCCATGATGCCGCCGATCACGCAGAGCTCGCCGTCGCAGACAGCGTCCACATCCACCTCGATCGCGTTCTGCAGGAACTCGTCGATGAGGATCGGCCGGTCGGGCGAGGCCTCGACGGCGTTGGCGATCCAGTCGAGCAGCGACTTGCGATCCCAGACGATTTCCATGCCGCGCCCGCCGAGCACATAGCTCGGGCGCACCACCAGCGGATATCCGATGCGCGCCGCGACTTCCTCGGCTTCGTCGGCCGACGTGGCGATGCCGTTGCGAGCCTGCGGGATGCCGAGCCGATCCAGCAGCGCCGCGAACTGCTCGCGGTCTTCCACCAAGTCGATGGCCTCCGGCGTCGTGCCCAGGATCTTCACGCCGGCACGCTTGAGACCCTGCGCGATGTTCAGCGGCGTTTGCCCGCCGAACTGCACGATCACGCCCTCGATAGGCTGCGTTTCGTGGATGTGCAGCACGTCCTCCACCGTGACCGGCTCGAAGAAGAGCTGGTCGGAGGTGTCGAAGTCCGTGGAGACGGTCTCCGGGTTGCTGTTGACCATGATGATCTCGAAGCCGCGCTTGCGCAGCTCGAAGCAGGCCTGCACACAGCAGTAGTCGAACTCGATGCCCTGGCCAATGCGATTCGGCCCGCCGCCCAGCACCATGATGCGGCGCCGGCCGGTGTCCACGACCTCGGTGGTGGACTCATAGGTGGAGTACAGGTAGGGCGTGAAGGACTCGAACTCGCCGCCGCAGGTGTCGATGCGCTTGAACACGGGCACGATGCCGAGTTCGTGCCGCCGCGCCCGCACGCGTGTGGGATCGGTGCCGAAGACGCGTGCGATTTGGTCATCGGAGAAGCCGGCGACCTTGTACGAAGTGAGCACGCCGGCCGGCACATCCTCGAAGCTGCCGTAGCGCTCCATGCTGGTCTCGATCGCCACGATGCCGGCGATGTGATCCAGAAACCACGGATCGATGCGCGTGAGGTCGTGGATCTCTTCGACGCTGATGCCGCTGCGCAGGGCGAGGCGCACGGTCTGCAGCCGGTCGTGCAGCGGAATGCCGAGCTTGCGGCGCAGGTCGCGCACATTGGGCCGGTTGCGCCGCGACGCGCCGGGGAGGAATGGGTCTCCGGCTTTCAGCCCCAACCCCGGCGAGCCGCTCTCCAGTCCGCGCAAAGACTTCTGCAGCGCCTCCTTGAAGGTGCGTCCGATGGCCATGGTCTCGCCCACGGCCTTCATTTGTGTGCCCAGCGTCGGGTCGGCCTCGGGGAATTTCTCGAAAGCAAAGCGCGGCACTTTGACCACGACATAGTCGATGGTGGGCTCGAAGCAGGCCGGCGTCTTGCGCGTGATGTCGTTGGGGATCTCGTCCAGGCTGTAGCCCACGGCGAGCTTGGCGGCCATCTTGGCGATGGGGAAGCCGGTGGCCTTGCTGGCCAGCGCCGAGCTGCGCGAGACGCGCGGGTTGACTTCGATGACGATGCGCTCGCCGGTGGCCGGATCGGTGGCGAACTGGATGTTGCTGCCGCCCGTCTCCACGCCGATCTCGCGAATGATCGCGATGGCCTCGTCGCGCATCTCCTGGTATTCGCGGTCGGTGAGCGTCTGCTGCGGCGCCACCGTGATCGAGTCGCCCGTGTGGATGCCCATCGGGTCGAGGTTCTCGATCGAGCAGACGATGACCACGTTGTCCTTGCGGTCGCGCATCACCTCCAGCTCGTATTCCTTCCAGCCCGCGATGCAGCGCTCGACCAGGATCTCAGTATTGAGCGAGAGCTCCAGGCCGCGCGCCGCGATGCGCTCGAACTCCTCCTGGTTGTAGGCGATGCCGCCGCCCGAGCCGCCCATGGTGAAGCCGGGGCGAATGACCACGGGCAGGCCGATCTCGTGCATGGCCGCCACGGCTTGGTCCATGGTGTGCGCAATGAGCGACGGCGGCACGCGCGCGCCGACCTTGAGCATGGCCTGCTTGAAAAGGTCGCGGTCCTCGGCCTTGCGGATGACTTCGGCTGTGGCGCCGATCATTTCCACGCCGTACTTCTTGAGCACGCCGGCCTCGTGCAGGCGGATGGCCGCGTTGAGCGCCGTCTGCCCGCCGAGCGTGGGCAGCACCGCGTCGGGCCGCTCCTGCTCAATGACCTTGGTGAGCACCTCGAGCGTGATCGGCTCGATGTAGGTGCGGTGCGCCATCTGCGGGTCGGTCATGATGGTGGCCGGGTTGCTGTTCACGAGGATCACGCGGAAGCCGTCCTCGCGCAGCGCCTTGCAGGCCTGGCTGCCGCTGTAGTCGAACTCGCAGGCCTGCCCGATGATGATCGGACCGGAGCCGATGATCAGAATGCTCTCGATGTCGGTGCGGCGGGGCATGGAGGGCAGGTCTCCCGGTTCGTTTGCGGCCCAAAATTTCGGCCACTCTAACCGGAAGCCCGGGGCAGGGCGAGGGCTGCCGCGAGGGCTGCGGCTCGCACCGCGGGAGCCTGAGAAAGCTTTCCGTAAGAAAGGGCGCGCCCGGCCGTGATAGAGCCGGAGTCTGAAGCAATGAGGCCCTGCGATGGATGATGACGCCGAGCGGTTGCGCCGCGCGGTCGCGCAGTACGAGCAGCCCCTGCTCCGCTACGCGGCCCGCCTGACCGGCGACGTCGAGTCCGCGCGCGACGTGGTGCAGGACACCTTCCTGCGCCTCTGCAAGCAGTCGCGCGCCTCGGTTGATGGTCACCTCGCCGAATGGCTCTTCACGGTCTGCCGCCACCGGGCGCTGGACCACCACCGCCAGGAGAGCCGCATGCAACGCAGCGTCCCGAAACTTGTCGCCACGAGCTCCGGCCAGCCGGGTGGCGCCACGGCCGGGGGCCCGCCCGAGGAGCCGGCCGCCTCGCCGCTCGACTCCGACCCCTTTCTGCGCAGCGAGCGCCGCGACTCCGCCGCGCGGGCTCTGACCTTGCTGGGAGCCTTGCCGGCCAATCAACAGGAAGTCCTGCGCCTCAAGTTCCAGGAAGGCCTCTCCTACAAGGAGATCGCCGGCGTCACGCAGCTCACCGTCAGTCACGTGGGCGTACTCATCCATCACGGGCTCAAGTCGTTGCGCGAACGGATGGATGGCATCGCGCGCCCGAGCCCTCGCGCTTTGCCGAGCCCCCGCACCTTGAAGGAGACACCATGAAGACGAGCACCACGTCCGATGCCGCGGCCCAGCCGGCACCCGATGACGATCCGCGCCTGACCGCTTTCGCTCTCGGTGAACTCAGCGGTGAAGAGCTGGCTGCTGACCGCGCCGCGATCGAGGCGCTCTTGGCCAGGGATCCGGCGGCGCGCGCCGCAGTGGACCAAGTTCGCGAGCTGGCCGGCGAGCTAACCCGTGAGCTAGCTGCGGAAGTTGCCGCCGATTCACAGGCACCGCCGCTCGCCGGTGCTCTGATCACAGCGCCACGCCGGACGGCGCGCTTGCGCCCTTGGCTCGTGCCCGCTCTGGCCGCCGCCGCGCTGCTCTTGCTCGTGTACACGCAGCGCCCGGAGCGAGTCGGGCCCGCGACGGTGCGTGAAGTTGCACGTTTGGAGCCAGTGAGCCCTTTTGAGTTTAAGTCTGACGCCCTGAACGTCGGTACCGAGCATGAGCTCGTTCAGCAGCTATCGCAGCTCGGCTACCTCGCCGAAGACGTTTCGTTTGCAGAGACACCGTCCCCTGCGGCGAGCAAACCCGCAGCAGAATTCGAAGTTGCCGGAGGCGCCCTCGCAGGTCGCGGTCGCGGTGCCGGACTTTTGGGTGCGGCGCCCGGCGCGGCACTCGGCCCGTCGGCTACCAGCGGCCTCGGATACATCGGCACTGGCGAGCCGGCCGGGACAGTCGGCGAGACCGTGCTGGACGGCGGCAGCGACCATTTCAGCCCGCGCTACTTCCGCGCGTGGCCGAGCACTGAGAGCTACGAGCCCATCGTCGAGCCGGGCTTTGTGTCTCCGTGGCAGGAGCCGCTCTCCACCTTCTCCGTGGATGTGGACACGGCGAGCTACTCCAACGCGCGGCGCTTCCTCAATGCCGGGCAGCTCCCGCCGGCCGACGCCGTGCGCCTCGAAGAGTTCATCAACTACTTCGACTACGACTATCCGCAGCCCTCCGGTGCGGAGCCTTTCTCGGTCACGGCCGATGTGGCGAGCTGCCCCTGGGCGCCCCAGCACCGCCTCGTGCGCATCGGCCTGCAAGGGCGCGAACTGCCGCAGGGCGAGCGGCCCGCGAGCAACTTGGTCTTCCTCGTGGACGTGTCGGGCTCGATGAACAGCCCCGACAAGCTGCCGCTCGTGCAGGCCTCGCTGCGCTTGCTCGTGGGGAAGCTCGACGAGCGCGACCGCATCGCGATCGTGGTCTATGCCGGCAGCGCCGGCCTTGTGCTGCCCTCGACGAGCTGCTCCGACAAGCTCAGCATTCTGAACGCGCTTGACCGCCTGCAGGCCGGCGGCTCCACGGCCGGCGGCGCGGGCATTCAGCTCGCTTACCAGGTGGCGGCTCAGCACTTCCTGAAGGGCGGCACGAACCGCGTGATCCTCGCCACCGACGGCGACTTCAACGTGGGGCTCACCGCGCGTGACGAACTCCAGGCGCTTATCGAGCGCTCCGCGCGCACCGGCGTCTTTCTCACGGTGCTGGGCTTCGGCACCGGCAACCTCAAGGATGGAACCGCCGAGCTGCTCGCCAACAAGGGCAACGGTCATTACGCCTACATCGATTCGCTCGACGAAGCGCACAAGGTGCTCGTGCGGGAGCTGGGCGGCACGCTCGTGACGATCGCCAAGGACGTCAAGCTGCAGATCGAGTTCAACCCAGGCCGAGTCGCGGCCTACCGGCTGCTCGGCTACGAGAACCGCACGCTCGCCGCGCAGGACTTCAACGACGACCGCAAGGACGCCGGCGAGATCGGCGCGGGCCACCGCGTGACCGCGCTCTACGAGATCGTGCCGCCGGGCGTGGCGCTGAATGCGCATGTCGATCCCCTCAAATATCAGGCCGCGCCAGGGGCGTCGGCGCAGCAAGGCTCTGAAGCGCAGCAGGCTGAACGGGCCGCGCAACTCATCGAGAGTCCGGAGCTGCTCACCGTGAAGTTGCGCTTCAAGGAGCCGGAAGGCGCCACCAGCAAGTTGCTCGAGCGGCCTGTGACCGACGCCGGCCGCAGCCTGGAGCAGGCCGATGAGGATCTGCGCTTCGCGGCGGCGGCGGCGGGCTTCGGCATGCTGCTGCGCGGCAGCGGCCACGCAGGCGAGGCCAGCTTCGGAAGCGTTTTCGCGCTCGCCGAGGGCGCCCGCGGCGAGGACGCCGACGGCTACCGGGGGGAGTTCGTTCGCTTGGTCCGCATCGCGGCCGCGCTGACGCCTGCTGCCCGCTGAGCCGCGCGCGGTGACCGGTCTCCGCGCTCCGCCTATACTGCGCGCCGCCGGAAGGCAGCCGGCAGCGCGCGGGAGCGGAGGAGGTTGTGGGCATGACATCGGGCCGGCCGAGGGCTCCTCGCGGTGAGCGGCGATCGATCCTCTGGGCTTCTGCGGCCGTGGCAGTGCTCGCGGCCCTTTTCTTCCTGGCGCGCGCGGTGCTCACGGAGCCAGACGAGATCCCGGCGGCAAGCGGCGGCGCAGGCAGCGCGCTGACGGCGGCCGATGCCGAGCTGTCGCGGCTTCCGAGCGCAGAGGCCGCAGCGGCCGCGCCGATGACCCTGCCCGGCGAAGCGGCTTCGCTGGCCGGTGCAGACACCTCTCAGGCCGCAAGCGCCGCGCTAGCCCCGGGAGAAGAGGCGCTTTTCACGGGACGTGTTGTGGACGTGGCGGGTCTGCCAATCGAGGGCGCGCTGATTCACCACGTGCCCAACCGGGTCCTAGCCAAGCAGCTCGGCCTCTTCGCCGACGTGCACGGACGGCAGCTCAACTGGGACAAGCTCGCCCACACGAGCACGGATGCCGAGGGCCGTTTCCGCCTCTCGTCGCGTGAGTTGCCCACGGCCACCCAAGCCCCGTCCAGCTTCCACGCGCCGTGGCTGATCGCCAGCCACGTGAACTTCCAAGTGCGAGCGCTGTCCTGCGCCCTCTACACGTCCGGCTCTCTCGATCTGGGAACGATCGTCCTCGCCGCAGCGGGAGGGATTCGAGGCCGCGTCGTCGACGAGCAGCAGCGCCCGATCGGCGGCGCGCTCATCGGACCGGGACTCGTCGGCGCAGAGAGCTTCGCCTTTCACGACGGCAACACACTCCTTGAACTCCAGCTCCTCCGCTGCGTCAGCGACGACGCGGGGCGCTTCCTGCTGAGCGGCTTCCGCGAGGGACCTGCCGACTCGGATGTCAGCCACCCCGACTGGGCCCCTGGCCGAATCGACGCGCAGGCCGTGGCCGGTCAGATCACCGAGGTGGGCGACATTGTGTTGAAGCGTGGCGGGATCCTCGCCGGCGTCGTGCGCGATGCGAACGGGCACTTCGTGCCGGGGGCCAAGCTGGTGGCTCGCCCCGCCTCGATTCTCCTTTTCGCGTCGCAAGGCGCGACAGACACCGTCCTCATCGAGGCGACGACCACGCTCTTTGTGCAGGGCCATCACGAAGTGCGCGGACTCACCGACGAAAACGGCTCATTCCTGCTGGGCACGTTGAATCAGAGCCACTATCTGCTCAGCGTGGATGCCGCCGGCTACGAGCCGGTCACCTTGCGCGACGTTCCCGCGGGCAGCACGAATCTGGACATCACAGTGCTGGAGCACGCCACGCTGCTGCTGAGGGTCGTCGATTCGCGCAGCGGTGAGCCGGTGGCTGGCGCGACCGCCGTGGCGCGCCGTATCAGCGGCAGCGAGGCCGCCCGGAAGTCGAACTTCGATTTAAAGCTAGAGGTCTTCGCGGGCGCAGAGGCCGCCGCGCGTGCGGACCTGCCGCAAAGCGCAGCCGGCGCCGACCACCCCGGCCTGCTGCTCGTGACGCGAGCCGGCACTTTGCGCACCGATGTGGTGGTTTCGGCGCCGGGTTACGCGACGCGCGGTTTCGTGCTCGACGGCATCGCGGCGCCCGGACGACTGGAGCGCACGCTCAAGCTCGAACGCGAGTCGGCGCTCGCGGGCCGCGTCGTGGACGAGGAGGGCCAGCCGATCGCGCGAGCGAAGCTCGTGCTGGCCCCTCCCGACAACCAGCGCGTCACACTCGAAACGCTCACGGCCTTCTCCGACGCGGAGGGCCGCTGGCGCTTCGGCCTGCTCCGTTCGGGAGACTGGACACTTACGGCCAGCGCCCAGGGCTATCTCGACAGTCAGCCCCGCGTGCTGGCCCTGAAGAAAGAGGAAGTGCGCGAAGACCTTGAGTTCGTGCTCGTGATTGGCGCCTCCCTGCGAGCGTACGTCGTCGACGCGGTGGGTGCGCCACTGGCCAACCGTGTCGTGGACCTGCGCAGTGACGTCGAGGCCTGGAGAGGCGAATCCTGGACGGGCCGCACCGATTCCGAGGGTATCGCCGTGCTGACGGGCTTGCCGCCTGGCCCGGGCGTGGTCAGGTTGCAGTACGACCCCGCCGAGCCCGCTCCCGTGCTGTTGATCGCGGGCGAAGAGGCCGCAGTCCATCTCGCTCAGAGAAAGCTCCCCGTCGTGCGCGGCCGAGTCACCTCGGGCGGCGCGCCGGTGTCTGGCGCGCGCGTGGTGGGGCTGGTGGCCTATGGCCCCTCCCTGTCCGAAGAGATCGAGACCCTGACTTCCGCCTCGGGCGATTACAAACTCGAGCTCTTCGACGCGGCCTCATGGGTCTTTTTCGCCGAGCCCCCCGGTTCCAGCCAGGGCAGCAGAAGCACAGTGGTCAAGCGCGATATCGCCTGGGGTGAAAGCGCACTGGTCGATCTGAGTTTCGGCGGTGGGCGCGTTGCCGGTCTCGTCGTCGACGCGCTCAGCGCGGAGCCCATCGCGGAGGCCACCGTTCAACTCCTCCCGATCCACTCGCCGATCTCGGGCAAGGGGGCCACGCAGTTCTTGAGCAAACTGGCTCTGGAAGTGCACTGCGATGAGCAGGGACGTTTTGTCTTCCACCAAGTGAGTCTCGGCGAGTATCTGCTCACGGCGAAGGCGACCGCTTACGAAGCTCCCCAACCCTTGCGGCTTGCCGTCGCGGAGTCGTCGAGCGCAGAACACAAGCTGGTGCTTCAGCGCGGCACACGCTTGAGTGGCGCCGTGCGGACGGCGAGCGGCGGAGCGCTGCCGCCTTTCCCGCGCATCGAAATCACACCGCTGGCTGGAGGAGGCCTGTGGTTTGTCAAACCGGACTCGGCCGGCGACTGGACTTGCCAAGAGACGCTGCCTCCCGGTCACTATTCGATCCGCGTCAGATCCTCATTGATTCAAGTCATGGCTGACCCATCGGCTGAGCCGCCAGTGCTCGCTGAGGCGAGCGTTCATCTCTCGGTAGGAGAGTCCAAGTTCGTGGAACTGCGAATCGACGGCTAGCGCGCCAACTCCCTAAGGCGCGAGCTTCCTAGCGCGCTTGCTCCAGCGCCTTGCCGAGACGGCGCGCGACATCTTCGGGCAGCACGCCGGTCTGGCCCAAGTCATGAGCGGCGCGGTCGCCGGCGAGGGCATGCGCGTGCACGGCCAGCGCTGCCGCGGCCGCCGCGTCGTCGAAGCGCTGCGGCACGGCCAGTAGCGCGCCGAGCGCGCCGGCCAGCACATCGCCCATCCCGCCGGTGGCCATGCCCGGATTGCCGGCCGGCTCGATCCAGGCGCGGCGGCCGTCGGTCACGACGGTGCCGGCGCCCTTGAGCACGACCACGAGTTTGTGCTGTGCGGCGTAACGCGCAGCCTGCACGGCGCGGTCGGCGCCCTGCGGCTTGGCGAGCCCGGTGAGCCGCGCGAACTCACCCGGGTGCGGAGTGAGCACGGTCGGTGCATTCGTCGCGGCGCGCCGCGCGGAGAAGGGATCCTCGCCCATGCTGGCGAGCAGATTCAGCGCATCAGCGTCGAGCACCAACGGCTTGTGCACATCGCGCAGCAGGCGCGCGAGCAGCCGGCCCGTGTCGGCTTCCAGGCCGAGCCCCGGTCCGAGCACCACGGCGCCGGCTTTGGCGGCGGCGGCGCGCAAGTCGTCGGCGGCCGCCATCGCGAAGCCGCCGTCGGGCGTCTCGGCGCAGGGCAGCACCGTGGCGAAGGGCACGGCGGGCACGACGCAGGAGACCAGGCTGGATGGCAGCGCGACTTGCACCAGCCCGGCGCCTGCGCGCCCGGCACCCAAGGCGGCCAAGATCGCCGCTCCGGGATAGCGCCGACTGCCCGCCACGACGAGCACGGTGCCGTGGTCGCCCTTGTGGCTTTCACGCGGGCGGGGCGGCAGAACGGGCAATTCGAGTGCTTGCAGGCCGGGCGGCAGGGCGGTGTGTGGCATGGCGGCACCATCCTGCCACGGGCCCTGGGCTCACCACGAGACCCCGCTGCCGGCCGCATGGTGCTACGGTATCGGCCGATTTCGGCAAGGGGGCTATGCCCCGATTTCAGCGGTCTCGCTTCAGGAGCCTCGACTCATGCACAACTCATCACTCGCCACATTTGCGCGGATGTCCAGGCACGCGCCATTGTCTTCGGCTCCCTCGCCTGGGCGCAGCGCGCTGAAGCGCTGGGTGGCCATGGGCGTCGTCGCGCTCCTGCTGGCAGCGCCGGTCAACGCGCAGTTCGATCTCTTCAACTGGACGCTCCAGGACGACGCCGGCGACGGCATCACCTCCGTGTCGAGCGACACAATGTGGGTCGTAGCGAACTGGGTCACGCTCGGCGGCGGTTCCATCCTCGCCTACAAGGGCGTGGCGCCCGTCAACTGCCGCATCACCGTGGACATGTGGTACATGACCTTCGACGGTGCGTGCGGCACGAGCGTGCCGGTGTTTTTGCTGAACGGCAACGCCACAACCCTGGCGACGTGCTCTTCGTCGCAGACGCTCGTGCTCACGGTTCCCGCGGGCGCGGAGTTTGGCCTGGGGCTGAAGACCTTCGACGGCACCTTTCCGGGTTCAGTCCAGTTCACGGATTTTCAGTTCGATCCGATTCCAAGCTTTGAGTCTTGGACCGACCTCGGTCAGGGCTTGGCCGGCGCGGCAGGAATTCCCGCGCTGACCGGCATCTCACTGCTCTACCCGCACTTCCCGTTCACCCTCGATCTGGCGGACGGACCGGCGTCTGCGCCCGTTGTGATGGTGGTCGGGTTCAGCTCGCTCAACGCGCCCTTTAAGGGCGGCGTCATGGTGCCGAGCCCCGACGTGCTGATCACCGGGCTCAGCACGAATGCCTCGGGCGAATTGCAGCTCAGCGCGGGCTGGCCCGGCGGCGTGCCCTCGGGCTTCCAGTTCTTTCTGCAGGCCTGGATGCCCGATGTCTCTGGTCCCTTCGGCTTCTCGGCCAGCAACGCCCTGCGCGCCCAGACGCCCTGACGGCGGTGCGCGGCTCCGGCACGTTGACGCCGGCGCGCTTAGCGCTCCGGCTGCGCGCCCGGCCGCGGCCACGCCACGGCCGCCAGCAGCAGCAGCCCGGCCACGAGTGAGAGCGTTGCGCCGAGGCGCACGCTGAGCGGCTCGTAGCGGAACTCGAGATAGCGATCGCCGGGCTCCACGGCCACCGCGCGGAAGGCGTAGTTGGCGCGCAGCACCGGGCGACGCTCCCCATCCACCGTTGCCAGCCAGCCGGAGGCGTGGGTGTCGGAGAGGACCAGCCAGCCGGGCGCGGCGACGTTGAGTTCAAGGCCCACACGATCGGGCCGGTCGATCACGATCTCGGCTCGTTCGGCGCGGAAGCCGCGGCTCTCCTCGGGCTGCACCGGCCCCGACCAAGTGGAGGGGGGGCCGGCGGGCTCGTTGAGCTGCACGAGCCGCGCCCGCGGAAACTTGGACGAGCAGATCTGCCGAAAGGCGCGCTCCTCGTTTAGCTCGGTCACCGCCGCATGCACCAGCCGTGCGCGCGGCAGGAAGTGCGGATTCTCGGCCAGCGTGAAGAGCTTCCCTGGAGACTCATTGAGTGCTCCCGAAAACTCGAGAGCGGGCAGCGGCGGATCCAGCGCTGTCGCGTCGGCAATGATGCGCACCGACATCATCCCGAGCAGCGCGAGGTCGATGTCGCGGCGTGCGGGCAGATACTCGAGTGAACTCGACTCGCCCGGCACGTCCGTCGCAGCGCGTACGAGCTGCGTGACCCGTGAGGGATAGAGGGCGTCATAGCCCAGCACGTCGGCGAGCCCGTAGGCCGTTGGAATCTCAGGCGCAAAGCTGTGAGGCTGCAGCGTGATGAGCCGGCCCTCGGGCGGCAGGCGCTCGGCGAGTTGCGTAAGCGTGGGTGAGGAGGCGTACTCCAGCGACGCCGGCAGCGTCGGCGGAATCTCGGGCGCCAAAGTCCACAGGCTCAGCGCGCAACTCGCCACGAGTCCCCCGCGGCCGAGCGCTCGTCCGGTCACTCCGGCGCGCGACAGGCCGGCGCAGCCGATGAGCGTTGCGAGGAGCAGCAGGAGTTGCAGTGAGGCGCGCCCCGGCGCCGGCCGCATCGGGAAGGGGCGCTCCACGAGTGCGGCGACGAGGTCTGCGGCGCCGGCGCTGCCCAGAGGCAGAGCGGCCTGGGCAGCACCGGTCTCGACAGTCGCCGACAGCAGCGGCGAGGACCAAGCGATCACCTCGTTGGTTGTGCTGATGCGCAGTCGCAGCACGATCGGATCAGGAGGCAGCCAACTCCGCGGGGCCTTGGCGTGGAAGACCCAAACCGGAAGATCCGGCCGGATCGGTGCGCCCAAGTTCGCTTGCCAGCGCCGCACAAGCCCCGCAAGCTCTGGGTCCGCGACATTGGGCACGACGTCCAGTCCTTGATCGCCATCGGCGTAGAACAGCCGCGCCTGACGTGGCGCAGCGCCGGATTGGAACCAGCCGCCCACGGCCCATTCGGCCGTCGCTCCCGCCGTTGACGAAGTCGGCTGGTAGTTCACAGGCAGCGGCAACAGGCCCGCCCTGAGCGCGATCTCGGTGGGCGCCCGTGGACGCAGGTGCGAGCTGTAGGTCAGTCCCAGCGCGTAGCCCAGCGGAACAGCGGCGAGCAGACCCAGGCCGCAGGCCAGGCCGGCAGCCAAGAGGCGCCGGCCGTCGCGTGCGCGGGCGCGGCCGAGCGCGTCGAGACCAATTCCCGCCAGCACCGCGATCGCCAGCAAGGCCACGAGCGAGAGCCGGCCATTAACGGCCAGCGAAAAGCCGGGCAGGGCGCCGAGCAGATCATCCAGCAAGGGGGCCTGCGCGCTGGCCAGCCAGCCCAGCAGCAGGCACACGCCGGCGGTGCGCACCAAGCCGCGCTCGCGGCCCAGCAGCAGGCCTCCGAGCGCCAGCGCCAGAGCGGCGCCCGCAAAGGCGCCGTTTTGCTCGATGTAGTTCTGCGGGCCGAAGGCGTTGCGCACACCTCCGAACCAATCCGCGCTGAGCGGTGCGAGCACGCTGGGGAGCAGGCCGGCGGCCAGACCAGCCAGCGTCGCGACAATCACGAAGCCGCACAGCGCGAGGGCGCTGCGGCCGATGCGGACGTCATCGCGCGCCAGGCGACGCAGCGCCAGCGTGGCTTCCAAGAGCGCGTAGACGAAGATGCAGATCGCGATGGGGTGCGCTGCCAGGGTGAGTGCCTGCTGGGCAGAGCGCGCTCGCAGTGCGTCGCTGGCGGCGATGCTCTCCAGCAGCGGCAGAAGCTGGACTGCGCCGAGCAGCGTGCCGAGCCCGAAGGCGCCCAGCAGTCCGCCGAGACGCTGGCGCACACCCGGCCAGCCGATCGCGCCGAGTGCTGAAACTGCACGCACGCAGCCGAGCACAAGCGCCAGCGCCTGGCAGTGCAGCAGCGTGGCCGGATGTCCGCCGAGATGTTGCAGGCCCACCAGCGTCGCCAGCAAGGCCACGCGTGAGAGGCGTGGCGCTTGCGCCACGCGATCAGCGGCCAGCAGGAGCAAGGGCAGCAGCATCGAAACTTGCGTGTGCGGATGCAGCAGCCAGAGCCGCTGGAATCCGCCGAAGCCGAAGACGAGTCCGGTCAGCAGCGCAGCCAGCCACGAGAGCTGCAGGTGCCGCGCCAGCAGATAGGCGGCCAGGGCGCCGCCCACCAGCCGCAGCAGCACTTGCGCGGCCGGGACCCAGTCCGGCGCGCCGAGCCAGATCGCCACGAGCTGCGTGGGGAAGAGCAGCGACGATTGACCGTTGCCCAGGAACGGAGCGCCGCAAAGCGCCGTCGGTTTCCAGAGCGGCAGCTCCCGATCGCGCGCCCAGGCGTCGGCGGCGAAACGCAGCCAGGGTTGGAACTGGCGCGCCGAATCGGCGAGCAGATCGACACCCTCGGGCACGCTGTCGCGTAACGCCTGGTCAAAGGGGCCCGAGCGCAGAAAGTGCGCGCCGGCGGAGACGACCTCGCCCTGGAAGAGCGCCGGAGCGAGCAGCACGCCGGCCGCGGCTAGGTAGAGGAGTGCGGCGCCGAGAACGCCTCGCAGGGGAGTCACGTGCGCATTGTGCCGACTGCCGGTCCGTCCGTCAGTCGTGGCTCGCTATACTCGTTCCCCATGAGAGAGGTCGAGCTTTTCCGCATCGTGCACAACGACCAGAGTCCGGAGTGCCAGATGTACCTGCGGGACAAGCTCTCAGGCCGCGTCTTCCCGGTGATCATCGCCATGAACGAGATGGCCGAGATTCACCGCAAGGTGCACGGCATCGCCACGCGCCGCCCGATGACCCACGACCTCTTCGCGACCCTGGTCCGCGAGACCGGCGCCGAGCTGGTGGCCGTCGAAATCACCGAACTCAAGGACGACACCTTCTTTGCCCGCATGCACCTGCGCCTGGGCGAGCGCGACATTCACCTCGATGCGCGGCCCTCCGATGCCGTGGCCATCGCCACCGGGATGGGCGCGCGACTCTACGTCGCCGACAAGATCCTGGACGCCATCGGCATCGTGGAGGAAGAGGGCGAAGGCGCCGCGTGAGAACTCGGAGGGGTGGCAGAGTGGTCGATTGCGGCGGTCTTGAAAACCGTTGGCCTGCAAAGGCTCGTGGGTTCGAATCCCACCCCCTCCGCCATCGCGGCCTGCGACACCTGTCGTTGACAAGGAGCCCCGCGGCCTCGTTCAATCGCCGCCCCGACCCGGGCCTAGCGGCCCGCGACAAGTCCCGCAACGGGCAGGTGGCAGAGTGGTCGAATGCGGCAGATTGCTAATCTGTTGACGGGGATATTTCTCCGTCCGGGGGTTCGAATCCCCCCCTGCCCGCCATCTCGGCCCCGCCGACACCGCTGGGCCGTGTTCGCCGCGGTAGGGCTCGCTCTGCTGCCCGGCTGCGTGACGCGCAAGCTGCACCTGCGCAGCGACCCGCCCGGCGCCGTGGCCTATCTCGATGGCGAGCGCGTGGGGGTCACGCCCCTCGAACTCGACTTCCTCTCCTACGGCACACGGCGAGTTGAACTGCTCTTGCCGGATCACGCTCGCCATGTCGAACTCATCACGCTCGAAAGGCCGTGGTGGCAATGGGTGCCCTTCGACATCGTAACTGAGCTGTTACTGCCTTGGAATATCCACAGCGAGCACTCCTTCGATATCAGGTTGCGCCTGATCGACGAAGAAGGCAGTTGGGAGGCTGCGCGGGCCGCCTTCGAACGCCTGCGACTGGCGCGTGAAGCCCTCGATCGACCCGTCTTCAACGAGAGCGATGGCGTCGACGCGGAAGTCGCCGAGGAGGACATCGCTCCCGAAGGGGGCGGCCAGAGCGGTACTCAGGACGGTGATTCATGACGCCGACCAGCCTGAAGGGGCGCCGGGTCGTGGTGCTGGGCCTGGGGCGTTTCGGCGGAGGCCTCGGTGCTGCGCGTTGGCTCTTGCGCGAGGGCGCCCAGGTGACCGTCACCGATCGCGCCGATCCTCGCTCACTGGCTGAGCCGGCCGGCGAGCTCGCCGCGGCAGGTGCCCGTCTCGTCCTCGGCAGCCATGACGGCGTGGACTTTGCCGGCACCGAGATGCTGGTCCTGAACCCAGCCGTTCCTCTGTCGGCGCCGCCCGTCCGCGCGGCTCTCGCGGCCGGCGTGCCGGTGGTGAGCGAGATCGGCCTGCTCATGGAGCGCTGGCCGGGCCCCATCCTGGGAGTCACCGGCAGCAACGGCAAGTCCACCACGACGAGCATGGCCCACGCCGTACTGCGCGCGGCGGGAGTGCCGGCCTCGCTGGGCGGCAACATCGGCGGCTCGCTGCTCGACCGCTTGGAGCAAGCCACTTCCGGGGAAGTCGCCGTGCTCGAACTCTCCTCCTTCATGCTGGATCTGCTGGCACTGCAAGGCTTGGGGCCGGATGTCGCGGTCATCACCAACATCACGCCCAACCACCTGGACCGGCACGGCAGTTACGAGGCTTACAAGGCCAGCAAGCGCCTCATCCTCAGCCGGGCTCGGCGTGCCGTGCTCAATGCCGACGATCCGGAAGTGCGCGCGCTGGCCAACGGATACACAGGCGAGATGCTTTGGTTTGGTGCGGAAGCGGCCGGCGAGCAAGGCACAGATGTTCAGGATTCAGGCGCGGGCGCCAGCAGCCCAAGGCCGGATCTCGCGGTGACTGCCACCGGAGCGATTGTCGATCGGCGCAGCTGGACGGTGCTGCGCGACGCGGACATGCCGCTGCCCGGCCGGATGAATCGGCTCAACGCCGCCTGCGCCACGCTGGCGGCGGCGGCCGTGCTGGCCGACGAGGTGCGCGCGACGCGCGCCCTGCCCGCCGCGCTCGCCGCCTACGAACTGCCTCCGCATCGCCTGCAGCAGGTCGGACACTTCCACGGCGTGAGCTGGGTGGATGACTCGGTCTCCACCACGCCCGAGTCCACGCGCGCTTCGCTCGAGGCGCTTGGCGGCCGTTGCATCCTCATTGCCGGTGGCCACGACAAAGGCCTCGATCCCGAACCGCTGCTGGCGGGCGCGGCGCGCTTTGCGCGCGTCGTGCTCACCGTCGGTGAAGAGGGCGGGCGCCTGCTGGCCGAGTTCACGCGGCGGGGCGTGCGCGCCGAAGGCGTGGTCACGGTGCCGGCCGCCGTGGCGCGGGCCGCTGTGCTGGCGCTGCCCGGCGAAACGGTGCTGCTCTCGCCGGGCTACTCCAGCCACGACCAATTCACCAACTACGAGGAGCGGGCCGCGGTTTTCGCCCGGGAAGCCTTGGCCATTGGCCGCGAGCTGCGGCGGCCCGGGGCCCAGGCTGTGTCCGATTCTGCGGCCGATGCCGCGCCGGCGGGTTCGGCGCCCTAGGCGAGCATCCTTCTGCGCCAGCGGCCCTTCGGCCCTGTCGCACCGCTCCTGCAGGTGCTAGAAAGGCGAATCACATGTTTCGTGGCTGCGATCGCTGTGACAATCCCGCCTCGGTGCACCTCACCGAGATCAAGGGCGGGCAGAAGACCGAGAAGCACCTGTGCGAAAACTGCGCGCGGGCGCTGCATGTGCCGCAGGCCGCCAAGGAATTGCAGAAGCTCCTGAAGTCCTTCGAGCCCAGCCAACAGCTCGCGCGCCGCGCGGCCACCGAGAGCGGACGTCTGTGCCCCGACTGCGGCATGACCTGGGCCGAGTTCCGGCAGCATGGCCGCTTTGGCTGCGAGCGCGACTACGAAGTCTTCGGACAGGAGATCGAACGCTTGCTGCGCCGCATCCACGGCGCCGACCGCTACTCCGGCAAGACTCCGAGCGGCGGCCAGGTGGATGCCGGGCAGGCGCTCGATGTCCTCACGCGCATCCGGCGCCGGCTCGATGAGGCCATCAAGGACGAGAAATACGAGGAGGCGGCGCAGTTGCGCGATGAGCTGGCCAAGCTGCGCGGCGGGGAGCCCACACCCGCGCGTCCACCCACGCCGCCGCCGGCCGCGGAGGGCTGAGGTCATGGAACGGCCCCCCAAGGATCCGCTCTTCCCGCTCAAGGGGCTGTGTCTGCTCGGTGAGGGCCAGGAACAGGACGTGGTCGTGAGCACGCGCATGCGCCTGGCGCGCAATGTGCAGGGCTTCCGCTTCAAGACCCGCTTCCGCGAGGGCGAAGCCGCGCGGCTCGTCGAGCACATGCAGGAGGCGCTGGCCGCTACCGATCCCGCGCTGCGCTATCTGGCCCTCGACGCGCTCACCGCGACGCAGCGCGAAGTGCTCTTCGAGCGGCACCTCATTTCCGCCGAGCACGTGGCCGACACACACCCGCGCGGCGTGGCCAGCAATGCCGACGGCACGACGAGCATCATGGTGAATGAGGAAGATCACCTGCGCGTGCAGGGCTTTTCACCTGGCCTGGAGCTGGATGCGCTCAGTACGCGCGTTGAGGCGCTCGACGACGCACTCGGCTGCCACGTGAAGTACTGCTTCGACCAGCGCTACGGCTTCCTCACCTCCTGCCCCACGAACACCGGCACCGGCCTGCGCATCTCGGTCATGCTGCACTTGCCGGCGCTGGCCTTCCGGCGTGAGGCGCCGCAGGGCGGCGGGCAGCTCGAGCCGGGCATCGTCAAGGTGCACAAGGCCGCCCAGAAGCTGGGCCTGACGGTGCGCGGCACGCACGGCGAGAGCAGCCGCGCCGAGGGCGACTTCTATCAGGTCAGTAACCAGGTCACGCTGGGCCGCTCGCCCGAACAGACCGGCGCCGATCTGCGCAAAGTCCTGGATCATGTGATCCAGTACGAACGGCAGTCGCGCGACATCCTGCTCAAGGACGACCGCACCCGGCTCGAGGATCTGGTCTGGCGCGCCTGGGCCATCCTCTGCCACGCGCGGCGCATCTCGTCGCGTGAGGCGCTGGCGCACCTCTCTGCGCTGCGCCTCGGTGTCTGGCTCAAGATCCTGCCGCAGGTGCAGGTGGGCACCCTGCACGAACTCATGATGCGCATGGGCCCAGGGCACCTGAAGCTGGAAGCCGGCCGCGAGCTGGCCCCGCGCGACCGCGACGTGACACGCGCCAAACTCATCCGCGAAGTTATTGCGCGTCCGGCTTCGTGACAAGAGCCCACCTCTCGCTGGAAATCCCTTAGCGGCCCACCCCTAGTCGCTGTTAAGCTGCCACTCGGGAATCGGGGCAGAGAGCGAACCACACAGACTAGGAGGGCCTCATGAGACTCGTCATCGTTGCGGTCATGGCTTTGATCAGTGTCTCTGCTCAACCAGAGCTCGGCGTCTGCGGCACGACGGCAGTGCTGATCGCGACGGAGTGGAAGGTCTCTTGCACGAATGGCTGTCCAGCTGTCGAGGGCCCATCCGGCCCCATTCCGAATCCCTGCGTCGAGGGAAGTGGATCCGACGCGGCTGGTCCTTATACGTCCTGTTTTTGCTCCGGCCCAAACGGCGGCGAGCCTGCCTGCTGTCACACGGTCATTCGCGCTGCCGGGCCGGATTCGCGGGGGACGTGTAGCGATGCCCCTGGACTCGGCTGCGGGGGTGGGGACTGCGTTGACGCAAACAGTCGGGAGAACATCGTTGACTATATTTGCACGGGTGGGGGCTCCTGACTCAGTTTCGAAGAGCAAGCCAGTCCCGCTGGCACATTTGGAGTTTGCTTGCGCTTGCCGCGTGCCTTGCGTGTCTGTGGTGGTTCTGGGATGCGCGAGGTAGCGCTGACGATGTGCAGAGCCGCCCGGAGTTAGTCATCCAGAGTCCGGGTACGGGGACTCTCATCCGAGAAGACGGGCTCTTCGACTTGGAGCCAGCCACAGCTTCACATCAATTGCAGCCGTCAACGATAAGCAGCGAGTGGCAAGTCATCGTGCGTACCCGCGAAGGGTTCCCAATCCCCGACGCTCAAGTCTTGTTGAGGGAAGCAGGATTCTGGCGGCCGCCTTCCATGGCAGGCGGAAATGGCGAGATTGCGCTAAGCAGCGAGTTTCCCATTCGTGTTGCGGCGCGTGCGCCGGGGTTCGCACCAAACGAAGTTCGAGTCGAAGAGTTGCCGGATGTGCCGGTTGTGCTGACTCTCGGTCCAGAAACCGTGCTGTCTGGGCGGGTCGTCTGGCTGGATGGAAGTTCGGCCTCGTCTCAGACGATCGATCGAGTCGTGGCTGTTCCGCTGCGAGAGTTCATCAATGGGCAGGAGCCGGTCGAGGACTCGCCCTATGTTCGAATGGCAGCGATCGGATTCGAGGGCTGGTTCGGTTTGACAGAACTCGATCCGGCTACGAATTATCGAGTGTTGGCTGCCGGGCGGGGAGTCATCACCGTGGACGCTCCAACAGTTTCACGATTTGACCGCCCGGTTACTGTCACCGTCGGGAGACTCTTCGCCAGCAAGGTCTCGCTGATTGACTCGTCAACGAGGCATGCCCTCCGAGCAGCGCGTGGCTCTTTCGGATCGTCGGGCCAGTTTCTCCGTCCACTCACGAGCGCCAAGCTCGCAAAGCCTGTTCATCCGAGCGACCTGGATTTGTCATTAGCGGGGCTGCACTTAGGGGGTGATAGTCCTCTCGGCTGGGACGTGAGCCTCTGGGCCTATGCCGGGAGCCAGAACGATCTGGAGCTCGGCCCCTTCGAGATGTCGGTCGATATCCCGGGGTACGAGCCGACACGCGCGCAGTTCCAAATGCCCTGGACAGGACGAGGCCTAGGCGAGTTGGAGATTGCGTGTGAGCCCAGTGTGAATCGATGGGGATCACTGCTGCTCGAACTTGCCAATACTCAGCAGTGCCCTCCTACGCTCAAAAGTCCGTACGGCGTGCTCTTGCTGCACCCGTCAATGGAGCATGCGCCATTAGGTCAACGCCACTTCGAGGTTGGGCTTTCCTACCCGGACTCGAGTGGACGAATTTTCGTCGGTAGTCTTCCCGAGGGGGATTACACGAGCAGTCTCCGCCTCCTTCCGCTGAAGCACACACTCGTCGCGTCCGGGTCCTTTTCGATTCGCCAGGGCACCGAGTCATTGCTGAAATTCGATCTCGCAGGACTCGCAGCGTTGCAGGTGGAAGTGCTCGATTCCCACGCTCGCCACTTCGAGGGCCCGCTCACGCTTGAAATGATTCCCGAGGGGCAAGCGCCGGGCCTGGCTGGTCGCTTCGTCGCTTTTAAGCAAGGCCCCTACATCGTCCCCAACGTTCCGCCGGGCAGCTGGACTGCTAGAACGAGTGCCATTCTGCCGCTCGACCAGGGCTGGAAACTCGAAGGGAGGGCGACCCTGGGTGCCGGAGACTTTGGTTTCTTGACCTTGTCGCGCTGAGTTGCGCGGATCGGGCCAGCGGCCCCAGCGTGGTGCCTTGAGCCGAGTTGCGGATCTGCCGATGGTGTCGCAGCACTCGATTGGGCGATAATCCTTCGCCCGGCTTAAGCAGGCCCGTTTGGCAGGCCAGCCGGACGATGCTATTCCGCACGACTCCCCCGGCAGACCGACCCATGTTCGACCGCTTCACCGACCGCGCCCGCAAGGTGATGAACCTCGCCAAGAGCGAGGCGCAGCGCCTCAATCACGAGTACATCGGCACCGAGCACATCCTGCTCGGCTTGGTGCAGGAAGGCAGCGGCGTGGCCGCCAACGTGCTGCGCAACATGGGCATCGATCTCAAGCGCATTCGCGCCGAGATCGAGAAGCTCGTCAAGGGCAGCTCGACCATGGTGCCCATGGGCAACCTGCCCTTCACGCCGCGCGCCAAGAAGGTGCTCGAACTCTCGCTCGAGGAGGCCAGCCAGCTTGGCCACAACTACATCGGCACCGAGCACCTGCTGCTCGGCCTGATCAAGGAGAGCGAAGGCATCGCCGCGCGCGTGCTCACCAACTTGGGCGTGAAGCTCGAGGACGTGCGCGAAGAGGTGCTGGAGTTCCTCGGCGCGCCGCAAGGCGGTGAAGAGGGCGGCGAAGAGCGCGAAGGCGGCGGCGGCGGAGCCGCGGGCGGGCCGGCCGGCGGCGAGGAGGCCGAAGCGGCCAGCGCCGAAGGCGGTCAGCGCGGCGGCAAGGGCAAGACGCCGGCGCTCAACGCCTTCGGCCGCGATCTCACCAAGCTCGCGCGCGAGAACCATCTCGACCCGGTCATCGGCCGCAAGGACGAGATCGAGCGCGTCATCCAAATCCTTTCGCGCCGCAGCAAGAACAACCCGGTGCTGCTCGGCGAGGCCGGCGTGGGCAAGACCGCCATCGTGGAAGGCCTAGCGCAGAACATCGTCAGCGGCGAAGTGCCGGAGATCCTCAAGAACAAGCGCCTGGTGGTGCTGGACCTGGCCATGATGGTGGCCGGCACCAAGTACCGCGGCCAGTTCGAAGAGCGCATCAAGTCGGTGATGAACGAAGTTCGCCGCGCCAAGAACATCATCCTCTTCATCGACGAGCTGCACACGCTCGTCGGGGCGGGCGGAGCCGAGGGCGCCATCGACGCCAGCAACGTGCTCAAGCCGGCCCTCTCGCGCGGCGAGATCCAGTGCATCGGCGCCACGACGCTCACCGAATTCCGCAAGTACATCGAGAAGGATGCCGCTCTGGAGCGCCGCTTCCAGTCGGTCATGGTCGAGCCGCCTTCGCCCGTGCAGACGCTGGCCATCCTCAAGGGCCTGCGCGAGCGCTACGAGAAGCATCACAACGTGCAGATCACCGACGGCGCCCTCGAGCTGGCCGTCGAGCTGTCCACGCGCTACATCACCGGCCGCTTCCACCCGGACAAGGCCATCGACGTGATGGACGAGGCCGGCGCGCGCGTGCGCCTGAAGGCCATGACGGCGCCGCCCGATCTCAAGGAGCTGGAGCTCGAGATCCTCAAGCTCGACAAGGAGAAGGAGGAGTGCGTCGCCGAGCAGGACTTCGAGCGCGCCGCCTATCTGCGCGACTACGCCGACAAGCTGCGCAAGAAGCGCGACCAGATCGAGCACGACTGGAAGAGCAACTCCACCGAGATCGACGGCACGGTCGACGAGGACGTCATCGCCGAGACGGTCAGCAAGATGACCGGCGTGCCGCTCACGCGCCTCGACAAGGGCGAGGCGCAGCGCCTGCTGCACATGGAAGAGGAGTTGCACAAGACGGTCGTGAGCCAGAACGACGCTATCGTGGCGATCAGCAAGGCCGTGCGCCGCAGCCGCTCGGGGCTCAAGGATCCGCGCCGCCCGATGGGCAGCTTCCTGTTCCTCGGGCCCACCGGCGTGGGCAAGACGCACCTCGCCAAGCAGCTCGCCAAGTTTCTCTTCGGCAGCGAAGAGGCGCTCGTGCAGATCGACATGTCCGAGTACATGGAGAAGCACAACGCCAGCCGCCTGGTCGGCGCGCCTCCCGGCTACGTGGGCTTCGAAGAGGGCGGCCAGCTCACCGAGAAGATCCGCCGGCGCCCCTACGCGGTCGTGCTGCTCGATGAGATCGAGAAGGCGCACCCCGACGTCTACAACATGCTGCTGCAGATCATGGAAGAGGGCCGGCTCACCGACTCCTTCGGCCGCCAGGTGGACTTCCGCAACGTCTGCCTGATCCTCACCAGCAACATCGGCGCCAGCATCATCAAGAATCAGTCGGGCCTGGGCTTCACCTCGCGCGACGCGGACAAGACCTTCGGCAAGATGCGCGACAACCTCATGAACGAGGTGCACCGCCATTTCCGGCCGGAGTTCCTCAACCGTCTCGACGACGTGATCGTCTTCCGCGCGCTGGAGATCAAGGACCTGGCCGCCATCCTGGACATCGAGCTGCGCGGTATCCGCGCCCGCCTCGCCTCGCGCGGCCTCAAGCTGATCCTCACCCCGGCGGCTCAGGAACTGGTCATCAAGCAGGGCACGAACCTCGACATGGGTGCGCGTCCGCTGCGTCGCGCCGTCGAGCGCCTGCTCGAAGACGCGCTCTCCGAAGAACTGCTCAAGGGCACCTTTGAGGGCTTCAAGCAGATCACGGCCGACTCGCCCAGCCCCGACGCGGAAGCGCTGACCTTCGTGGGCGAGGCCGAGGTGGCTCCGCCGCCTCCGCCGCCTGCGGTGACCACGCCCGCGTCGAGCTGAGGCGCATGGCCCGGTCCGCTGTCGCTCGACGGGCCGCCGCGCTGGCGCTGTGCCTGCTGGGGCCGGCCGCGGGGCCAGCCGTGTGCACGATCGTGCCGCAGGAGGCCTGGGCTCCCGTGCCGGACGGTCATCGCCCGCCGGTGGTGGAGTGGGTGGGCGCGGTTCCGCCCGAGGCCGCCGAGCTGCACGCGCACCCCGAGCGCTTCACGGAACTGCTCGAATCCCAGGGGCTGCTGCTCGACCTGAGCTCGCGCAGCGTGACGGCGCGCGGCGGAGCGCTGCACGATGCGGCCTCGCTCAGCTATCCGGTGGAGTACGTGCTCGTCACCGAGCGCGGCAAGACGCATGAGGCGCTCTTCGTGCTCAAAGCGCAGCCCTCGCTGCTCGACGCCTGCCTGCGCGCGATCGGCCTGCATCCCGGTGTGCCGATGCGCTACGTGCTGCGCGATCCACCGCCCAGCGCTGCGGAACAGGAGGCCGGCGTCTCGCCGTGGGAGCCGCTCCCGGCCTATGGCCCGATCGTGTCCATCGACGTGGCCTGGACCGATGACACCGGCGCACCGCGCCGCGCGCCGCTCGACTCGCTGCTGGAGGATGTGCGCACCGGCGAGGCCCTCGCCGAGGCCGGCTGGGTTTTTGTGGGCAGCCGCTACGGGCCGCTGCGGCAGGGCCAGCGCGTGGTGCAGACGCACCTGCCCGATCTCACCGGCAATATCGTGGCCACCTACCTCACCGGCGAAGGCACCTCGCTCTTCGAGCGCAACTCGCTGGAGGGCATCGACGATTCGCTCTACACGCTGCACGCCGGACAGGCACCGGCGCGCGGCACGCCCGTCTCACTCATCTTTCGCGCCACCGGCCGCAGCACCGAGGCGCCTCCGCCGGAGAGAAGCGATGCCGTGGTGCTGGGGGAGCGCGGCGAGCGGCTCGATCATTGGCTCTCGGCCCTGGTGCCCTGGGGCTTTTCCGGCGTCGTGCTCGTGAAGGAGGCCGGCAACGTCGTGCTGCATCAGGCCTACGGGCTGGCCGACCGGCGCACCGCCCTGCCCATGAGCACGGCCAGCGTCTTTCCCTGGAGTGCGGTCGCGCAGGAGATGGTGGCCGTGGCAGTGCTCCAGCTCGTGCAGCGCGGAGCGCTGGGTCTGGACGATTCACTCGTGCGTCATTTGCGGCACGTGCCCGACGACAAGGCCGCGATCACGGTGCGGCAATTGCTCGAGCATCGCTCCGGACTGCCGGCGGACGTGGCCGGCGCAGCCACGATCGGCCGCGCCGAAGCCCTGCGCGCGCTCCTCGCCGCGCCGCTCGTCTTTCCGCCCGGCGA
>JBQTIY010000005.1:0-182211 GCA_052387675.1 Planctomycetota bacterium
ACGGTGTGCGACGCGGCGGGGGTCGGTGTGCCGCGAGTTCCGAGCCGACCTCTCGGCCGCATCGGCCGAGTCGGCGAGGTGTCTGAGCGGCACCGCCGAGCCCCCGCCGCGGGCGCACTCAGCGCTCGCCGCGGGCGCACTGAGCGCACCACTCGGTAGGATGTCCCGATGCACCGCTGCCCCGCCTCACCACGACTCCCGCCGCGCGCGCCGTCACGCGCCCTGCTCCTCGCGTGCCTGCTCGTCGTAGCCGGCTGCGGCGAACCGACGCCGCTCACGCTCTGGCCCCTGCCCGTGCCGATCGGTCACGACGCCGCCGAGGTGCTGGACGTCGCAGCGCTGGATGGCGAGGGCGACGGCGATCTCGATCTTGTTGTGGCCACGAGCAATGGCCTGCACTACCTGCGGCAGACCGGCCGGCGCTTCGAAGTCGCCACGCCGGGGACGGCCCTGGAGCGCATCAACGGCGTGGACGCGGTCTGGGCCGATGCGACCGACCTCATCGTGGGCCGCAGCGGCCGGCTCGCGCGCCTGCGCTCCTCGGGCATAGGCAGTTGGACGGAAGTCGCCGAGCTGCCGGCCACGCCCTCGCCGGCCGAGACCAACGTGGCCGTGGACCTGAATCGTGACGGAGCCGTGGACCGGGCTCAGCTCCAAGGCGGCGTGCTGCGCATCGCGCTGCGCGACCTCGGCGGCAGCTTGCGCGAAGTGACCACTGTCGTGGGCTCCGACGCCGTGCCGCTCGCTGGCGCACCGCGGCGCCTGCTCGCCGTCGACCTCGACGGCGACGGCCACACCGACTTGCTCGCCGCCGGCGAGCGCCTCATGGTCTGGTTCAGCAACGGTGGTCAGACGCCGGATCTCGGCCGGCTGAACGGCGCCGGAGCCGCCTTGGCAAACCAGCCGAACTCTGCCGGCCACGCTGCGCCGGACACTCGGCAAGAATCGCAACGCGGTGCCTGGTTCAGTGATGCCACGCGCATGGCAGGCCTGGAGTTCAAGCACCACGAGGGCGACGAGCAGTGGGACATCCGCCCCACCATGGGCCCCGGGCTGGCTTGGGCCGACGTGGACAGCGATGGCGATGAAGACCTGTACATCGTCGGCGGCAGCGACCAGGACGCGCGTCTCTTTCTGAATCAGCGCCAGGAGAGCGGCGAGCCGCTCTTTGCGGAGGCGGCCGAGGCCTGGGGGCTGGCGGGCGCGGGTGTTGCGCGCGGCGCCGGCATGGGCGCGCTCTTCGCCGACTGGGACAACGACGGCGACCCCGACCTCTACGTCACCCGCGACGGACCCAATGTCATGTGGCGCAACGACGGGGGCCGCTTCACCGACATCACCGCCGCGGCGCAGACCGGCCACCCAGGCTGGAGCGCGAGCGCCGCCTTCGCCGACTTTGACCGCGACGGCGACCTCGATCTCTACGTCACCAACTACCTGCTCTTCGATCTCGACGCGATCCCGCCCGAATCAGAGCGCCCCGATCAGCGCCGCGAAGACCCCATCGCCATGCTGCCCTACGTTTTCCCGGGCCAGGACGATGTGCTCTTCCTGAATGAGGGCGCCGATCCGGCCGGCGGGCGCTTCACCGACATCACCGAAGCTGCGGGGCTGCGCGGCGCACTGGGCAAGGGCCTGGGCGCGCTGGTCTTCGATCAGGATGGCGACGGCTGGCCCGACATCTACGTAGCCAACGACACCACACCGAACCACCTATGGCGCAACCTCGGCCCGGGCGAAGACGGTCAGCCGCGCTTCGAGGAGATCGCCCTGCACCTGGGCCTCGACGATCCGCGCGGCGGCATGGGCCTGGCCGCCGCCGATGTCGACAGCGACGGCGATGAGGATCTGTTTTGCAGCTACTGGCAAACCGAGCCCAACGGGCTCTACCGCAACAACGCGGTGCATCGCACGACGCAGCGGCGCTTCGTGCCGCGCTTCGAGGACATCGCCATCGCGGCGGGACTGGCCCAGCCTTCCGTCGGCTTCGTGGGCTGGGGCTGCGTCCTCGACGATCTCGACAACGACGGCGACCACGACCTCTTCGTAGCCAACGGCTACACCAGCCCCGACTACGAAACGACCATGTTCTGCGTCGGGCAGCTCAACCATCTCTACGAGAACATCACGGCCCCGGGCTCACTGCGCACGCTGCGCGACGTGCCGCACTGGGAACTCTTGCCTGCAGAGCAAGCCGGAGAACCCTTCAGCTACGTTCAGCCTTGGCGCGGCGCGGCAGCCGCCGACTACGACGCCGACGGCGACCTGGACCTAGCCGTCAGTTCCAACAACGGCCCGCTCATGCTCCTGCGCAATGAGCGCGCCGGCCGCTCGCTGCGCGTGCTGGTGCAGGGTGACGGCGTGGCCGTCCCGCGCGATGGCGTGGGCGCGCGCGTGACGCTGCGCTTCACCGACGGCCACGAAGAGACCGGCTGGGCGCGCCTGGGAAGCAGCTATCTCTCCGGGCATCAGCGCGGCGTGCACTTCGGGCTGGGCGCCCGCACGCCCGACACGGCGCGCATCGACTGGCCCGACGGCCGCAGCACGCAGCACGCCGTCGGCGCCCCCGGCCTCTTGCACGCGCGCCTGCCGCCGCGCTAAAGGCGGCGCTCTGCGGCGCGCTAGCGCCTAGCGCACATAGCCAATCTGCTGGAGCTGCTGGATCAAGCCCTGCTGTGCCTGTGAGGTCTGCTTGGGCCGCGGCTGCAGCGCCACGACCACGCGCTGCACGCCGTTGCCCGCCACGTAGACCTCCTGCTCCAGCGTGATGAAGTTCCGGCGGCGCAGCGTGAGGTGATAGGTGCCCGGCGGCAGGGACTCAACCATGACGCTGGCCTGCCCGCCTTGCACCGAAGTGCGCCGTGTGACGGAGTGCGCGGTGTCCTTCTTGGCGGACCGCACATCCACTTGCACGCCCGGCAGCGGCCGGCCGGCTTCGTCATTCACCATGACTTCCAGATCGCCGGTGGCCGGGAGCCGGTAAGTGCGCTGCTCGCGCTCACCGGCCGGCACGTTGAAGGCCATGGCGTCGAGCCACGCGCCCGGACCGCCGGCCGTGCGATAGGCCCCGCCCTCACCGAGGTTGAGTTCGGCGCGGCCGTCGGCATCGGTGCGCACACTGCGCCCCTTGCGGCGCACATCACCGCTGGGCTCGGCCGCATCCTTGGCCGCCTCCCAAGGCACGATCACCAGCTCGAAGCCCGGCACCGGCCGATTCCGCCCGTCGAGCACCAGCAACTCGAGCACGGCCGCGGGCCAAAGCGTGAACTCGGCTTCGGGCGGCTCACGCCGGCCGTCGAAATCCGCCACGATCGGTTCGGTGGCGATGCAGTCCTTGGCGAAGAGCCGCAGCTCGTAGCG
This sequence comes from Planctomycetota bacterium, assembly GCA_052387675.1. GTDB lineage: Bacteria > Planctomycetota > B15-G4 > B15-G4 > B15-G4 > JBQTIY01. The sequence continues at coordinate 3,361 of JBQTIY010000005.1, forward strand.
GCCCGGCTCGGCAAGCGCGATGCTGAAGGCGCCCGGCTCGCCCGGCGTGAGCATCACTCGCTCTTGCATCGAGCGCCACGTGGCCTTGCCTTGCACCAAGATCTCGCGCCGCAGGCTGCCGGTGAAGGTGCGCGCCGGCCGGCCCGACGTCGCGTCGAGGGCGCGGCCATGCCAGCGCACGACCGGTTCGAGCACCACGCTGAGCGGTCCGCCTTCCAACGCCACGTTGCGGAGCATGGCATTGCGGTAGTCCTTGGCGCTGACGTCGATGTTCCACACCAAGCCGGCTTCCAGTGGTCCCAGACGGAAGGCGCCGTGCTCATCGCTGCGGCCGCGCGGCCGCAAGCTCGTCGTGCTGCCTTGCACCGGCCGCATCGAGATGCGCGCCGAAGCGATGGGCCGCCCCGCCGGATCGCGCACTTGCCCATCGAGCCAGAGGCCGCCCTGCACTTCGAGCACGAAGGGCTCGTCGGCCGCGGGCGGCTCGGCCAGATCGATCGTCACCGGCAAGCTCACCGAGCCGGAGTAGCGGCCCTGCAAGAGGGCCTTGGTGGTTTCCGGGCCGGCCAGCGGATGCACCAGCGCCACGAGTCCGCCGCCGCGCGAAACTCCGCGCGTGGGCAGCGCGTCGTCCGAGCGCAACATCACGTCGGCGCCCACCACCGGCTCGCCGCCCGACTCCACGCGCACAAGCAGGCGCAGCGGCTCGACGAGCAGGAGTTCCAGGCCTTCAACTTCGTCGAGATCGATGTCGATGCGCGCCGCGCGCCCAGTGCTGTCCGTGGCCGCGAGGTAGACCGGCCGCTTGCCGTCCCAGCCATCCATGCGCAGTGAGAAGGCGCCGGCCTCATCGACGGTGGCGGTGCCGAAGGCCCCCTGCGGGCCGCTCAGTTCCAGCACCGCATCGGGCGCCGGCGCGCGGTCGGCCGCCAGGAGCGCGTGGCCGGTGAGCGTCGGCAACGGCAAAAGCTCGATGGGCATCTCATTGGCGGTGTCCACGTCGCGTTCGCGATAGCGATCAATGATCTGCGGCACGTAGCCTGCGGCCGTGACGCTCAGCAGGAAGCCGCGCCGGGGCGCGCCGAGCAGTTCCACGCCGCCTTCCGCGTCGGAGAGCAGCCGCTGCTCATCCACGAGCTGCTTGGCCGGCAGGGGAAACTCGGCGTCAGGCACGATGGCCTCGACTTCGAGCTGGAAGCGCACCTCGGCGCCGGCAACGGGCAGCCCGCTCTCGCGGTCGGTGACGCGAAAGCGCGCATCCACGCCGGGCTGCAGCTCGAAGAGCGGCTCGTCCATGAGCGGCGACAGGTTCGGCACGAGCAGGATGTCGTAGCCGCGCGCCCAGGCGCCGGCGGCGTAGAAGTTTTCGGCCACCGGCCCGAGGGCGATGCGTCCGGACTCATCGCTGCGATCGAGCAAGGCAGTGTCTTCGCCGAGCACCAGCACGGGCGCGCCCACGATGGGCAGGCCCGTCGAGGCATCGCGCACGACGCCTTGCAGCACGTAGCCCTCGGAGAGGGCCACGCGCAGTTCCGCACCGGCCACGATGGCATCGAGCACCACGCGCGGCCAGCGTCCGCCGCCCGCGTGGAGTGCGTGTTCGATGCCGGGCACGGCGGAAAGTTCGAAGCGTCCGTCGACACCGGAAACTGCCGTGGCGACGCGCTTCTCCAAGAGCGTGATGTCGCGGTCGCGCCGCGTGCCGTCATCCCAGGGATCGTTGAGGCGCAGCAACTGCACCGGCTCTCCCGCCACCGGCCGACCAAGCGCGTCCACGAGCACACCCTTGATCTGGCCGCCCACCTTGGCGACGGGCTGCCCACCGTCGAACTCCAGCGCGGCCGCCAGCTCGGCGTCGACGAGCGGCGCCGGGCCCTCCGTGTCCTCGCGGCCCAGTCCGAAGCTCGGCAGGGCCTCGGCGCCTGGCAGCGCCGTCGACACGCCCTCCGGCTCGGCCACTGATTCGCCATCCTCCCCTTCGAGCAAGAGTGGCAAGATCAGCAAGCCCGCCAAGACGAGAAAGGCGAGCAGGAGGATGCGTGTCGGTGGCTGACTCATTCAGGCGGAACTCCCGGGCGCGCAGTGTAAGCGGGGGGCTAGGACGGTGAACGCACGGAGCTTGTTCCTCGGAATCGCAGGGCTGGGACTTTGCCTCGCCGCCCTTTGGCTGGTGCAGGCCACGCGCGAAGAGGGCGGCGCCAGCGAGGCGCCGGCCGCGGCGGGGCTGCTCAGCGAGCCGCCAGCAGCGGATTCCCAGGTGAAGCCTCACCTGCCCGACCCGGCCTTGCTTCAGGAGCAGCGCCCGATCGAGGCCCTGCCCGGCGGCGCCGAGCCGCCGACCGCCGCAGCACTCCTCGCGCAGGCCCGCGAGGCAGCGCTGGCCTCCATGCAGTATCAGGACCGCGTCGTGAGCGGACGCCTGGTCATGGCCGATGGCGGTCCGCTGCCGGCCGGGCTGCATGTTTCGGTGAGCGTGAGCCGCCCGCCCCCGGATCTGATCGACATCCGCGCGTCCATGGGCGGCCAGCAACTCTCGCCTGTCTTTGCTTTGGACTTCCCGGAGCTGGGCGCCGTGAACGTGAAGGACGGCTCGCGCCTGGCCGAGCTCACGCGCAGCGCCGTCGCCGCCGACGGCAGCTTCCGCATCGAGCGCGCACCCGTCGGCTCCTGCTACGTGCGCGTGGAGGATGCGTTGCTCTACGCGGATCCGCCCGGTCTCGTTAAACCCAGCCAGAGCCAAGTGGAGTTGCTCTTGCGCCGGGGCGCGATCGTGCGCGGCCGTGTGCTCGATGAACACGGCGCGCCGGTCAACGCAGCCGTCGTGACCTGCAGCACGCCCTTTGATCCCTGGTCCGTGGCCGACCCGAGCACGCGCCTCTATCGCGGCGAAGCGGTGAAAACCGATGCTGCCGGAGAGTTTGAAGTGCGGCAGGTGCCGGCTGGACTGCGTCTGCTGGTGAGCGCCCGCGACCCCGCCGGAGGCCTGCAGAGCGGCAGCGCCGAGGTCCCGACTCTGCGGCCCGGCGAGCAGCACGAATTGGAAGTCGTCCTGCGGCCTGGCTTCGTGCTGGCCGGCCAAGTCGTCACCCAGCAGGAGACGCCGCTCGCCGCGGTGCAAGTCAAGCTGCGCCGCAACGACATCGCGATTTCGCAGATCGACATCGCCGACGAGGGCGGTTTCCGGGCGCAGGCCACGACCGATGCCGAAGGCCGCTTCGCGTTCCAGGGCCTGGCTCCGGGCATTTACGACGCGCAGCTTGCCGCGGAGGGTTGGCGTCGCACGCGCTCCGAACGCATCACACTCGGCGAGGAACTCCCGCACGCCGAGGTGCTCCTTGTGGCCGACGCGGGCCTTTCCATTGCTGGGCGCGTCGTGGACGGCGCGGGCCTCGGCATCGTCCTCGCCTTCCTGACCGCCTCGCCGCCGCGCGCCGGCGTCTTCGACTTCGCGGAGCGCGAGACCGCGCACGCCACTTCGGAAGCCGAGGGCGCCTTCCGAATCACGGGGCTCGACTCCAGCTCACACGAGGTCCACGTTCGCGCCAAGGGGTTCCTGGCGGTGACCCGCAAGATCGAAGCCGGCAGCGAAAACATCCTCATCACACTGGAACCCAGTGTGAGCGTTTCGGGCATGGCCGTCTCGCTCGGCGACGGCGAGCCGCTGACCGACTTCCAGCTCACCCTCATCGCCGCCGGCGGCCTCATGAACATGGCCCAGATGGGGCAGGACAATTCTGATTTCGGCCGACGCCGCAGCGAAAGCGTGAGCGGCTCCGAAGACGGGCTCTTCACGATCAAGGACGTCGAGCCCGGCAGCTACGACCTGCGCCTCACCGCCGCGGGCTTCGGCACCAAGACACTGAAGGAGCTTGAAGTTCCCAAGGAAGGCGTGCGCGGCCTCGTGCTCATGGCCGCGCCGGAGTCGCTGGTGCGTGGCCAAGTCGTTGCGGCGCGCACCGGCGAAGCACTGGCCAATGCCACCGTGGCCCTGGGCGGCGGCGGACTCATGGAACTCTTCGGCGAGGGCCTGTTCGGCGGACGCCCGGAGGCCATCAGCGATGCAGCCGGCCACTTCGTGCTGCACGGCCTCGAAGCCGGCGCGCACACCCTCAATGTGACGCACGCGCGTTACCGCACGCTCGTGCTGCCGAAGCTGAGCCTCGACCTCGGCCAAGAGCGCGACCTGGGCGTAGTGCGGCTGGCCAGCGGCGGCGCGGTATACGGCCGCGTGCTCGATGAATCTCGGCGTGGCGTGCGAGGCGTCATGGTCATGGTCGCCGACGCGATGGGCACCACCATGAAGCGCGACACCTCCGACGAAGAGGGCCGCTTTCGCGTCGAAGGCTTGCCGCCCGGCAGCTACACCGTCATGCGCCTGGACTTCCGCATGGACATCGGCGGCGGCGGCAGCGGCATGGACTTCATGAAGGACCTCAACATGCGCTCGATCACGCTGGGCGAGGATGAGGAGCAGGAGGTGGATCTCGCCGCGCGTTCGAACGCTGGCACGCGCCTGCACGGCACGGTGAGCAGCGGCGACGGCCCCGTGGCTGACGCCATGATCACGGTGCTGCCGCAGCGCGGCGGCTACGAGCACATGAACTTCACGTCCTCCGGACCGGATGGCCGCTTCGAACTCACCGTGGCGGAGGGCGAGTACACGCTCTCCGTCGCGGCGATGGGCGCCGAGGGGCTCACCGCCGGCAGTCAGCCCACGGCGCCCATGGTCGAAGCGCTCAACGTGCCGGCCGGGCTGCCGGAGATGCGCCGCGATATTCATCTGCCCGGCGGCGTGCTGCACGGCGTGGTGCGGAACGCCGCCGACGGCAAGGCTCTGGCCGGTGTGCGTGTGCTCCTCGAACGCAACGACTCCGGTCGCCCGACGCTGGGCATCTACGCGGCGCTCGGCGGCCGCAGCGGCGAAAGCTACACCGGCGCCGACGGCAGTTTCCGCTTCCGCTTCCTGCCCGCCGGCACCTACACCGTGGTGGCCGGCGGCCGCAATCTGCTCAACGCGGGCACGCCCGGCTGGTCAGTGACGCGCGTGCCCGATCTGGAAGTGCTCGAGAATTCGCCGGGCTTCAGCGTGCGCGTCGACGTGCAGCCGGCCGGCAGCATCAAGGGGCGCGTGCTCGATGAGCGCGGCTCGCCCGTCGCCGATCTCGGCGTTTGGGCCGCCGACGCCCAGGGCCAGTGGATGTCGGCGCTGTCGGAAGTCATGCCCGATGCCACCGGCGGCTACGCGGTCCATGACCTCTTGCCCGGCACCTGGACGCTGGCCTTCCGCGGGCAGGGCGCGGCCTTCACGCTCGTGCCCGGCGTCAGCGTGCAGGCGGGGCAGATCACGCCGCTCGATGTCACGCTTCCCACAGGCATTCCACTGTCACTCAACACAGGGGATCTGTCCTGGTCCGCACTGGGAATCTCGCTCAGCGGGCCGGCCGGCCCCATTCCCTGGGAGCTCGTGTCCATGGGGGACCTTGTGCAACTCTCCATGAACCCCAGCCTGCGCCCGCTGGGCGCGCTGGCACCCGGTACCTATTCTCTACGCGTCACATCCGGCGCGCAGGTGCTCTTCGATGATGAGGTGCTGCTCGTGGCGGGATCGCCCGGGCACGTGGTGAACCTGCCGGCCCCCTGACCGCGGTCACCCCTTCATCCGACCGTGCTACCATGACCGGACTCGCATGTCTGCCTTCCCGCTGAGACGCCTGCTGCTGACTTTGCGCGCGCGCTACCACGTTTGGAGCGGGCGGCGTGCTTATCGCTTGGGAAATATTCGGCGCGCGGGACGGCACTTCCGTGAGGCGCTCGCCAGCGGCTCGGATTGCTTCGAGGCCTGCCTGCTGCTCGGCAAGATCGTGTACCGCGAAGGCGACTTCGCGCGTGCGGCCGCGCTCTTCGCGCGCGCGCGCTCCGCTGATCCGGCGCGTTTCTCACTCGAAGGCTTCCCCGACGATTTCATCGAGGCGCTGCGTGAACGCCAGCGCACCGGTGGACGCCCGCAGTTCCGCATCGTCATCGAGTCGGCGCGGCGCATCGAAGCCAAGCGTCCCACGGAACGCGTCACCCGGCCTGACCACAACCAGGTGGCACAAGGCCAGGGCACCCGCCCCGGCTACGGCGACTTCGCCAGCCGCGACGAATGGCTGCGGCACCGCGAGAAGCCAGCCATCCGGCCCGGTGAAGGCCACGACGTGGACTGGGACGCGGCCGCGCAGCAGCTCTTCGGCGAGTAAGCCGGCCGCAGCCCCGTGACGATCGGCCGCGGAGACGAGGCCGCCGCTGGGACTGGCGCCGGCCCCCACTTTCTCCGAAGATGGCGGGCTCGACTGCCTGGCTGGCCTGGAGGGTTGGCGGTGCGGTCGGCCTCCCTTTCCCGCAAGGCCATGAGCACCCCCGCCACTCTGCGCCGCACGCCCCTGACGGCGCTGCACGAGGCCGCCGGCGCGCGTCTCGTGGACTTCTCGGGCTTCCTCATGCCGGTGCAGTACGAGGGCATCCTCGATGAGGCGCGCCGCGTGCGCGGCAAGGCCGGCCTGTTCGACCTGTGCCACATGGGCCGCTGCCGCATCCTCGGCCAGCGGCGCGAAGAGGCCGCGCAGTTCCTGGTGCACGTCGAGATCGCCAAGCTCAAGTTCGGCGCGATCCGCTACACCTTCTTCTGCCGCGAGAACGGCACCACCATGGATGACGTGCTGGTCTATCGCGACCAGGACGAGATGTTCTTCTGCATCAATGCCGGCAATCGCGCGCGCGACCTGGCTTGGATGGCCGAGGTCGTGGCGCGCTTCGGCTGCACGCTCGAGGATCAGAGCGACGAGCTGGCCATGATCGCAATCCAGGGCCCGGCCTCCACTGAGACGATGGCGCCTCTGTGCAGCGGCGATCTGCGCGGCCTCAAGTACTACTACTTCTATCGCGGCACGGTCTGCGACGTGCCGGCCATGATCTCGCGCACCGGCTACACCGGCGAAGACGGCTACGAGATCTACTTCGCCGAGCGCCACGCGCCGGCCATCTGGAACGCCATGCTGGAGTCGGGCCAGCGGCACGGCGTGGCGCCCATCGGCCTCGCCGCGCGCGACACGCTGCGCCTGGAGGCGGGCATGGCGCTCTACGGCCATGAGCTGGACGACACGACGAATCCCGTCGAGGCGGGCCTGATCACTGCCGCGCTGCCGCACGCACAGTCTTTCTCGGGGCGTGCCGCCATCGAGGCCATGCTCGCCAAGGGCCCGCCGCGCAAGCTGGTTGGCTTCACCACCGACAGCCCGCGCGTGCCGCGCCAAGGCTATGCACTGCACCTGTCCGGCGGCGCGCAGGTGGGCGTGGTCTGCAGCGGCTCACCTTCGCCCACGCTCAACACGAACATTGGCACCGCCTACGTCAGCACGGGCTACCACGCTCCCGGCTCGACGCTGGAGATGGACCTGCGTGGCCAGCGTCACGCGGTCAAGCTCGTGAACATGCCCTTCTACAAGCGCGCGCGCTGAGCCGGCGCGCGCATCAACAGACCGCCCCCAACCGCGCAGGAGACCTCACGATGAATCCCCCGGACATCAAGTACACGCCGACGCACGAGTGGGCCCGCATTCAGGGCGACACGGCGACCATCGGCATCACCGACCACGCAGCGCACAGCCTCAGCGACCTGGTCTACCTGGGACTGCCCGCCGTCGGCGCGAAAGTGACCGCCGGCAAGAGCTTCGGCGAGATCGAGTCGGTCAAGGCGGTCTCCGACCTGAACAGCCCGGTGGACGGCGAAGTCACGGCCGTGAACACCGCGCTGCCCGACAATCTCTCGGCGATCAACAGCGACCCCTACGGCGCCGGCTGGATCGCCAAGATCAAACTCAAGGGCAAGCCGCCCGCCGGCCTGCTCGACGTCGCCGCCTACGAGAAGCACATCGCCGAAACGGCCTGAGGAGCGCCCTTGCACTACGTCCCCCACACCGAGGCCGATCGCCGCGCGATGCTCGCCACCATCGGCGCGCAGAGCGTCGACGAGCTGTTCCAGCGCACCATCCCCGCCGACTGCCGCTTTGAGGGCGCGCTCGCGGTGGAGCCGGCGCTCACCGAAGACGCGATCCTGCGCGAACTGCGCGGACTCGCCGCGAAGAACGCCTCGGCCGCCGATCATCCGAGCTTCCTCGGCGCGGGCCTGTACCGGCACTTCTGCCCGGCGCTCGTGGACAACCTGCAGCAGCGCACCGAGTACTGGACGGCGTACACGCCGTACCAGCCGGAGGCCAGCCAGGGCACGCTGACCACGATTTTCGAGTGGCAGACCATGATGTGCCGGCTCACCGGCATGGAGGTCAGCAATGCCTCGCTCTACGACGGCGCCACGGCGCTGACCGAAGCCGTGCTCATGGCGCTGCGCCTCAAGGAGCAAGAGGGCCGCACGCGCGTCATCGTCAGCCGCGGCGTGCATCCCGACTGGCGCGGCACGCTGGCCACCTACCTCAAGGCGCTCAAGATCGAGCTCGTCGAAGTGGATCTGGCCGAAGGCGTCACGGACGCGGCCAGCTTCGCGGCGGCCCTGCGCGCCAAGGGCATCGAGCCCACGCGCGAGGGCAGCGGCGTGGCCGCCGTGGCCGTGCAGACGCCCAACCTCTACGGCTGCATCGAGAACGTGCAGTCGCTCGCCGATGCGGCGCATGCTCTGGGCGCGCTCTGCGTGGTGGGCGCCAACCCGGTGGCGCTCTCGCTGCTCGAGGCGCCCGGCAAGCAGGGCGCGGACATGGTCTGCGGCGAGGCCAGCTCCATGGGCAACAAGCCCTGGTACGGCGGCCCGGGCGCCGGCTACCTCTGCAGCCGCATGGAATTTGTGCGGCAGATGCCGGCGCGCATCGCCGGCGAGACGCAGGACAGCCAAGGCCGGCGCGCCTTCGTGCTCACCTTTGCCACGCGCGAACAGCACATCCGCCGGGCCAAGGCCACTAGCAACATCTGCACGAGCCAGCAGCTCATGGCGCTGCGCGCCACGATCTGGATGGCGCTGCTCGGCAAGCAGGGCTTCGTCGAATTGGGCCGCACGAATCTCTCGCGCGCGCACTACGCCGCCGAGCACATCGCCAAGCTGCCCGGCTTCAGCCTCACGTATCCCAAGCAGGCCTTCTTCAACGAGTTCACCGTGACCTGCCCGCTGCCCGCCGCCAAGCTCAACAAGCTGCTCATGAAGAAGCACGGCATCGTGGGCGGGCTCGATCTCGGGCGCTTCGACAAGACCCGCGCCAACCAGTGGCTCGTGGCGGTGACCGACCTGAATCCGAAGGAGGAGATCGACACGCTCGTCTCCGCTCTGGGAGGCGCACGATGAGCACGCTCGACGCACCGCGCACGACCACCGGCGGCCTGCCGCGCGCGCCCAAGATCCCGCGGCCCTTCACCGTCTTCGAGGCCTCGGTGGCTGGCCGGCGCGGCGTGCGTCCACCGGGCGTCGGCGCGGGCATCGCCGATCTGGACCCGACCAAAGTGCTGCCCGCCTTCGCGCGGCGCGCTGAGCCGGCGGCTCTGCCGGAAATCGGCGAGCCCGACGCGCAGCGCCACTACACCTGGCTCTCGACCCTGAACTTCAGCATCGCGAATGCCTTCTATCCGCTCGGCTCGTGCACCATGAAGTACAACCCGCTGGTCAACGAAGCGGCCTGCGCGATCCCCGGCTTCGCCGACCTGCACCCCTTCCAGACCGACGACCAGGCCCAGGGCATGCTCGAACTGTGCTGGCGCGTGGAGCAATGGCTCTCTGCGGTCTCGGGGCTGCCGGCCGTGTCGCTGCACCCGGCGGCGGGCGCGCACGGCGAACTCACCGCGCTCATGGTCATGCGCAAGTACCTCGATGAGCACGGCGGCCGCAAGAAGAAGGTCATGCTCATCCCGGACAGCGCGCACGGCACCAATCCGGCCAGTTGCACGATCGCGGGCTTCGCCACGCGCGAGGTCAAGAGCACCGAAGGCGGCGCGGTGGACATGGCCCACTTCGCGGCGCAGATCGGCGACGGCAAGGACATCGCCGGCCTGATGATCACCAACCCGAGCACGCTCGGGCTCTTCGTGAAGAACATCCGGCAGATCACCGCGAAGGTGCACGAAGTCGGCGGCCTGGTCTACATGGACGGCGCCAATATGAATGCCATCGTGGGCAAGGCGCGGCCCGGCGACTTCGGCATCGACGTGATGCACTTCAACCTGCACAAGACCTTCAGCCAGCCGCACGGCGGCGGCGGTCCGGGCGCGGGTCCCATCGCGGTGAGCGCCGAACTGGCGCCCTACCTGCCGGTGCCCAAGATCGAGCGGCGCGGCGACAAATTCGTCACGGTGACCAAGTCGCCCAAGTCCATCGGCCGCACGCGCGGACACATGACCCACGCCGGCGTGATGGTGCGCAGCTACGCCTACATGCGTGCGCACGGACCCGAGGGGCTGGTGGCCATTGCCGAAGGCGCCGTGCTGAACGCCAACTACATCCGCGCCAAGCTGCACAAGACTTGGCGCGTGTGGAACGACGAGACCTGCATGCACGAGGCGGTCTTCACCGGCAAGGGCCTGCCCAATGGCGTGCGCACGCTCGACGTGGCCAAGCGGCTGATCGACTACGGCATTCACCCGCCCACCATCTACTTCCCGCTCATCGTGCCCGAGGCGATCATGGTCGAGCCCACTGAGACCGAGAGCAAAGAGACGCTCGACCGCTTCTGCGAGGTCATGCTGGCCATCTGGCGCGAGGCCGAACTCGACCCCGAGCTGCTCAAGACGGCGCCGCACACGCGCAGCATCGGCCGCCCGGACGAAGTCCGCGCCGTGAAGGAACCGCGCGTCATCGCCTGAGGAGCGCGCGCGAGGAGCGGGGCCATGGGCCTGTGGCGTGACCATCTGCTGCCGCGCCTAGTGGACAAGGGTCTCGCCGGCGAGGAACACGCCCGGTGCCGCGCGCGCGCGGCGGCGGGGCTTTCGGGCGCGGTGCTGGAGCTGGGCTTTGGCTCGGGGCACAACCTGCCGCACTATCCGCCCGCCGTGCGCACGCTCTACGCGGTGGATCCAGTGGCGGCGCGCCCCGGCTCGATCGGGCGCCGGCTCGCCGAGCGCAGCGGGCGCCTCTCGGCTTGGCACGCTGCGCATGGCGCGGACTCGATCCGCTTCCTCGGGCCTACCGCCGAGGTACTCGATCTGCCCGCGGGCAGCGTGGACGCCGTGCTCAGCACCTGGACGCTTTGCTCAGTGCCCGATCCCGCGCGCGCGCTGTCCGAAGTGCGGCGCGTGCTGAGGCCGGGCGGCGAGCTGCGCTTCGTGGAGCACGGCCGCGCGCCCGACGCCGACGTGCTCGCCAAGCAGCAGCGCTGGGAGCCGCTGCAGCGTTTTGTCTTCGGCGGCTGCCGCGTCACGCTGCCCATCGACGAGCTGCTGCGCGGCGCCGGCTATGAGCTCCGCTCACTCAGCACCGGCTACCTGCCCGGCGGCCCGCGCTTCAGCAGTTACCTCTACGCAGGCGTCGCGACACCGCGGAGCTGACCGTCAGCCGAGGCGCGCGCGCACCCAGTCGAGATGCGCGCGCAGGTTATAGAACTCGGCCATGTAGCTGGCCGGCACGCGCACGCCGTCAATTTCGTGATCGATGGCCTGAATGCGCTGCAAGAGTTCGGCCCGGACCAGGCGCGTTGCAGGGGCGCCGGCCTGGCTCTTGTCGGAGCCCGCCTCCGGGCCGGCGCGGCGCGCGGTCTCGATGTCCAGTTCAAGTTGGCGGATGGACTTGTACCAGCGGTAGATCTTGCTGCGAATGCGCCAGCGATAGATCGGCGGCGCGATGCGCATGAGCGGCAGCAGCAGCGTGAGCAGAGGCAGCAGCAGAATCTTCAGCCGGTCCACCACGGCCGCCACGCCGAAGGGCAGCACGCGATAGAGAAAGGAGGGCCCGCTCTTGAAGTACTGCTCGGCTGACTTGGACAGCGGCACGTCGAGATGCAGCGGCGACGGAAACTCGCCCTCGGCCTCGAAGAGGTTGCCCTTGCCATGGACTTCCTGCGCAGCCTGGATGAGCAATGGTATGAGCGCCGGGTGCAGATCGCCTGTGCCCACGAGCGTGGCCGTGGGCGCCAGCAGGCGCACCGGCCGGCCCGGAAGATCGCGCGCGAGGTTGATCTGGCCGCGATCGGCGGTGACGGCACGCAAGAAATGGAAGTTGGCCGTGTAGGCCGCGTGCTGCTCCATGTCGAGCAAGCGCACCGCGCGGCCCTCTTCGGCCATGAGCCGCTGCACGGCCGCGCCGCGCGGCGAGCCCACCAGGAAGAGCGCGTCGAGACCGCCGCTCAGCAGTTCCTCGATGGCCGCGTTGGTGTCGAGGCCCACGACCGAAACGCGTGAGCCCGCGAGCTGCGTCGCGTCACCGGCGGCCGCCGCGGCCGGCACGAGCTCGTGCGCGGCGAGCAGTGCGAGCGCCACGGCGCGCGTGCCACTGCCTTCGGCCCCGACCTGCACGCGCAGGCCGGCCAGATCCGGCAGACGCTGCAAGGAGAGTTCGCTGCGGTGGAAGATCCAGAGCGGCTCGTAGTAAAGACTGGCCAAGCCCTGCAAGGGGCCCTCCTCGGCCGACGGGCCCTGGCCGAGCGTCCCCTGCGCCGCAACGCCCGTGCCGCCCTGCACAAAGGCCACGTCCACTTGGCCGCCGTTGAGCAGTTGCATGTTCTCGAGCGAGCCGGCGGTGGGCCGCACCACGAGTTCGATTCCGTCGCGCGCCAGGATCTCGCGATAACGCAGGGCGAAACCGTGATAGGCGCCCTGCTCAGTGCCGCTGGCCATGGTGAGCGTCTCGGGCGGCGGCGGCTCAATGTGCCGAAAAGCGAACCAGAATCCGGCGAGCGCCAAGCCGACGATGAGCAGCCATAGGCCCAAGCCCTCGGGCCGCCTCGCCGGACGCACCGAGCGCGCTCCCGAACTCGGGCTGGGCCCCGCCGGACCAGCCTGCTGAGCGGCCGCCACTTACTTGCTCGCGAGCGCCTTTTCGATGTCGGCGCGCAGCTCTTTGGCGTCGGGCGCCAGCTTGGGATCGTAAAAGGCGATCGGGCGGCCGTCCTTGCCGACGAGATATTTGCCGAAGTTCCAGCCGGGCAACTTGCCGGTGGCGCCACCGAGCAACTCGTACACCGGCGACTGGCCCGCGCCCGCCTTCGTGACGACCTTGGCGAAGAGCGGAAAGGTGACGCCGTAGTTCACCGAGCAGAACTCCTGAATCTCCGCCGGGCTGCCGGGCTCTTGCTTGCCGAAGTCATTGCTCGGAAAGCCCAGCACGGAGAAGCCGCGCGGCGCGAGTTCCTTGTGCAGCGCCTCCAGCGCCTTGTACTGCGGCGTGAGCCCGCACTCGCTGGCGGTGTTAACCACCAGCAGGACCTTGCCCTTGTACTGGTTCAGGTCCACGGGCTTGCCGTCCAGCGCGGCGACTTTCAGTGCATGAAAGGACTGAGCCTGAGCGGCGGATGACACGGGAACGTCCTCCGAAAAGGAGCAAGCGGGTCCGAGGAGTCCGGCGGCCAGCGCAAAGAGCTGCCGCACGCGGAGCGTGAGACGGCTCGGTCGGCGGCGCCGCGAATTGGCCTGGGAGTCGGAACCGGCGGGGTGTGGATCCATGCGCACCGGTATAGCAAAGAAGACCGGACCGCCGACCGCTCGAAACTCTCGCCTCGAACGGCCGACGGCCACGGCGTTTCCTCTCTCAGAAACTCAGCGTGACGCGACTCGCAGCGTTGCATTGCCCTGCTCGGCCCGGCACGCGGCAGCACAGCAGGCGCCTCTCACGCCTGCAGCGCAGCCTCTTATGGTCTGTAGCGAGAAAAACGACTATCCCGGGACAGGAATTCCGGAAGAAAATGCGCGCCCGCCCGCCGCCGCCCCACGGACGGATTTTTCCTGTCCCGGCCTCGCCTCCGGCAACGCTCTCTCCTGTGGACCGCGTGGCGCAGAGCCGGGGTCCTGTAGCCGTACCTCTCCGCCACGCACCACCATGACCGAACCCACGCCGAGATCCGCCGCGGAGACTGCGCATGACGATGCCGATCGCCGTCTGCTCGAATTCGCCCGCGCCGAGCTGGGGCTGGCCAGCGAGCGGCATCTGCGCCAGCCCGCCGTGCTCGCCTCCGCGCGCGCGCGACTGCAGGCCGGCGCGCCCGTGGGCGACGCCGTCCTGGCCGAGATCCATCCACGCATCGCCACGGACCGCCGGCTGGCCGACGAGTTCGCGGGACACTTCCTCTTCGACCTCCTGAAGTTGGGGACTTTCTCCATGGCCGACAACTCCAAACTGCGCCGCTTTCTCGACACGGGCGACCTCGTGCTTTCGGTCTTCGGCGATATGTGGGGCGACGTCTCGTCCTTGCAGTTCGAGTCCGCCAATCAGTTTCGCTCGCTCTTCGCGCAGCGCATGCGCTGGAAGGCTGCCGACGAAGCTCGCCGCCTAGAGACCGGCTCCCGCCGTGAAGACCTGCGCGTCGCCGAAAGCCCCGAAGATCTCGGACTGACGGCTCACGAAGGCGAAGCCCCGGTCTCACTGGCCGTCCAAGGCGAAGAGCGAGAGCGCTTGATCCTCATCCTGCTCCGCATGGAAGAGCGGGATCGCCGTATGCTCACCCTGCACCTGAAGGGCCGCTCGGCACGGGCCATCGGGGTGGAGCTGGGCCTGGACTACGAGACCGCTCGCAAGGCCTTGCAGCGCGCCGTGAAACAGGCGCGGCACTTGGCTGAACTGGATTCCCAAGCCGGGAGCCCCTCCTCGAACTAGTCTGCCGCCTCACCATTGCACATCACCCTGGATACACCCCTGTGAACACTTGCTCGTTCCGTCGGCGTTCCGTCGTGGATTTGTTGGCCCGGTTTGGTCTTGGCCTCGCCGTCCTGGGGCTGCTCGCCGGCGAGGCCAGCAGCCAAAAGGTGTTGCTCGCGCAGGGCGGTGGCTCGGCGGGCGCGGCCCTCGGCATCGTCTCAGCGGCCGGTGACATCGACGGGGACAGTGTCCCGGACCTAGCCTTCGGCACTCCCTCGCATGACGGCGAGCGGGGCCGCGTGCAGATCATGTCGGGCGCGAGCAAGAGCGTCGTGCGCACGCTCCTCGGCGCGGCCGCCGGCGAGCGCTTCGGCGCCAGCGTGGCCGCGGCGGGCGATGTCAACGGCGATGGCCGTGACGATCTCATCGTCGGCGCGCCGGGCGGCAACCTCGTGCGCATTCACTCCGGCCTGGACGACAGCGTGCTGCGCACGTTCACCGGCAGCGGCGAGTTCGGCGCCGCGGTGGCCGGACTCGGCGACCTGGATGCCGACGGCAAGGGCGACGTGGCCGTGGGCGCGCCAGGCGACAACAGCGACACGGGCAAGGTTTTCGTGTACTCCGGAAATACCGGCACCACACTCGGCACGCTCGCGGGTCCAGCGCCGGGCGCACGCTTTGGCTCCACGCTCGGCGGCCTGCCGCCAGAAGTCTTGCAGGGCGACAACGAGCCGGACCTCATCATTGGCTGCACCTTGGGCAACGACGCCCACCAGGGCCGCGTGGCGGTGCACCGGCGCAGCGACCTCAGCCCGCGCCTGCTCATTGACGGCCAGACGGGCGAGCAGCTCGGCCTGGGCGCGCACTGGGGCGGCGACTTCAACGGCGACGGCCATCTGGACTTGGTGCTCGGCAGCGCGCCGCGCGATGCGCAAGGCCTATCCACCGGGCCCGGCACAGTGCGCGTGCTCTCCGGCGTCGATGGCGCGGCGCTGGCGAACTACACCGGCACGTCGGCCGGCGAGTTGCGCGGCTTCGGCGTCGGCGACGTGAACGGCGACGGCCACGATGACTTGGCCTTGGGCGAACCGCTGGCCGATCTCGGCGCCGTCGATGCCGGCCGCGTGACCGTGCGCTCGGGACTCGATGGCGCGGTCTTGCACACCGTGCAGGGCGCGAGCGCCGGCTCGCGCCTCGGCGCGGCGGGTGCGCTGGCGGGCGACCTCAATGCCGACGCGCTCATGGACTTCGCGATCGCCGCGCCCGGCGATGATTTCGGAGCCACGGACGCGGGCTCGATCTGCGTGCTCTCGCTCACCGTCTGGGCCACGGTCGAGAATGGCTTGCCCGGAGTGGACGGCGTGCCGCGCCTCTCCGGCCAAGGCGGTGTTGTCGCGGGCCAAACCGGTTCGCTGACTCTGGAGTCAGCGCGACCGGTCACCTACGCGACCCTGGTCATGGGCCATGCCCTCACGCTCGACAGCCAAGCCGGCAAGCTCACGCCCACGCCCGACATCATCACGGCCGGCCTCTTCATCGGCAGTGCAGGCGAGCTGGAATACAGCTTCGAGTGGCCGACCGGTCTCGTCTCGGGCCTCACGATCTATCACCAGTTTTTGATCCAGGATCCCGACGCGCCGGGCGGGCAGTCGCGCTCGAACACCGTCGCCGCGACGGTGCCTTAAAACTCAGGCGCGGAGCGCGGCCAGGGCGGCTTCCAGCTCTCGGATCCACAGATGCGTGGGTTCCAGGAGCGGGCCAAGCACGGCCTGAGCGGCCACGAGTTGCGCCTCGGCCTGCGAGCGCTCGCCTTCCGCAATCAGGCAGAGGGCCAGGCTGTAGCGGAAGCGCGCCGTGTTGCGATGAGCCAGGCCGAGCCGCGCCTCTGCGCGCTCAAGGACATCCGAAAACAGGAACCGCGCTTCGGCAAGTCGCCCGCGCTGCTGCACCAGGAGCGCGAGGTTGTGGGTGAGGCTCAGGGTGCGCGGGTCGTTCTCATCGGCGCGCAGGCGCTGGCGCCGCAGCGCCTCGGTGGCCAGGGCCTCGGCCTCGGCCAGCGCGGTGGCAACGGCCGGGCTCACCCGCCGCAGCAACATGGCTAGGTTGTTCATCGCTGTGAGCGTGCGCGGATGGTTGTCGCCCAGAACTTTCGTGGCGAGCTCCACCGCCGCGCGCGCCAGGGGTTCGGCCTCGCTCAGCAAACCGGCTGCCACGAGCAGCGCCACCAAGTCATTGGTCGCCGTGAGCGTGTCGGGGTGCAGACGTCCGTGCTTCTGCTCCAGGCGCGTGAGCACGTCGCGCATGAGCGGCACGGCCTCGTGCAGGCGCCCGCGATCCTTGAGAATCAGCGCCAGGCTGTTGGCCGCCGCCAGCGCGGCCGAGTCGTCCTCGCCCAGCGTGGCGCGCAAGCCCGTCGAGGCGCGCCGCGCCAGCGCCTCGGCCTCGTCGAGGCGGGCACTGCTGCCGTGCAGCGTGGTGGCCAGAGCCGCCACCGTGCGCAGAGTGACGGTGTGCTCCGGGGCCAGCACACGCTCTTCCACGGCCAGCGTTTCGCGCAGAAGCTGTTCGGCCTCGCGCAGCCGGCCGCGGTTCCTGTGCAACAGCGCAAGATCCGTGGCGGCATCCAGCGTGTCGGCGTGCTCGGCGCCGAAGAGCCGCTCGTGCAGAGCGCGCCCTTGGGTCAGGTGCGGCTCGGCGCGATCCCACTCGCCCAGCTCCTTGTACAGGTTGCCGATGACGCCTTGCAGCAGCGAAGCCTCGGCCGGCTGATCGGCCAGCGCGCGCTCCACGCGCTCGGCCGCCCGATCGAGCACCTCGCGCACCGTGATCTCGCGACCCTGCGCTTCGGCGGGATCGCCGGAAGACAGCATCTCGATGAGGAATTCATTGATGCGCCGCGCGCGCACCGCCTGGCGCCGCGCCTCTTCGCGGGCCTCGCTCACGTCATCCAGGTAGTCGCGCAGCGCATCCGCCATCTCGGCCGCGGTGGCGTAGCGCCGCTCGATCTCGCGGGCCAAGGCGCGCTCGCAGATGGCGGCCAGCGTGGGCGGCGCGTTCGGCGCCACACTGAGCACCGGCGGCAGCGTCTCGCGCCGCACGCGCATGAGGACCACGAAGGGGAGGTTGGCTTCCCCCGCCACCGCGTAGGGCACGCGGCCCGTGAGCAGGTGGTAAAGAATCGCACCGAGCGAGTAGATGTCGCTGCGCTCATCCACGAGTTCGATCTCGCCCCGCGCTTGCTCTGGCGACATGTACGGGATCGTGCCGACCATGCCCTCGCCCTGCGTGAAGAGCCAGGTGTCGGGCGAGAGGCGCAACTGCTCCTCGGCAGTCTCGTCTGAGCCGGCGTCCTCGGGCGGCTGCACCAGCACCGGGTGCCCTTCGGCGGCGCCAAGGCGCCCGTTATCCAGGCAGCGCGCCACGCCCCAGTCCATGAGATAGGTCTCGCCGAAGCGGCCGACCATGATGTTGGCCGGCTTGATGTCACGGTGAATCACGCGTTTGCTGTGCGCGTAGGTGACGGCCTCGCAGATGCGCTGCAGCACACCCACCGCGCGATTCACCGTCCAGCCCTCGCGTGCCGTCGGCACGAGCGCCAGAATCTCCTGCAGCGTGCGCCCCTTGACCAGCTTCATAATGAAGTAGGCGCGGCCGGTCTCGTCCACGCCCAGTTCATGCACCGGCACGATGCCCGGGTGATCGAGCTGGCCGGTGATGAGGGCCTCTTCGAGCAGCCGGCCCAGCGCACGCTCGGCCACCAGTTCGCCCAGCTCGGGACGCGGGCGCACAACCTTCATGGCCAGCGCGCGCTGCAAAGTCTCGTCCCAGACTTTGTAGATGGTGCCCATGCCGCCCTGGCGCAGCGCCTCCACGCGCGGATAGCGGGCAACAAAACTTCGCCGCGCCGCAAGCTGCGTCACGAACTCCGACGGACCGACGCCTTCCGCAGAGCCGGCGCTGCCCGTGTCGATGTGCAGCGTGAGCGAAGCGGGCGCCGCGTCGGGCAATAGCTCGTCGTCGCCGGCCAGGGCAAAGACCTGCGAGATCGGCCCGTCGAGCGCGCCTCCCGCGACCACCGACTGCAGCAGCGGTTCGAGATCCAGCCAGGAGCGATACAAGGTGCGCAGTTCGGCGGCGATGGCGGGCCGCTGAGCACTAAAGGCCAGAAAGTCCTCCTCGGAAGCCACCGGGCGGCCGGCCGCCGCCTGCTGGCGCAAGAAGAGAAAGAGTGCGTTCTCGGCCTCGGTCCGCCCGGGCTGGCCACTGGCAGCGTGCATCGCGAAAAAGTCTAACCGTCCCTTCCGGAATTCCTGTCCCGGCCCAGGCGCCGGCAACGCTCTCTCTCTTGATGGACGAGCGCGCTCAACGGGAAGGCCAGCCGGCCGGCGGTCTGCGGGCGAGCGGCTTGGCGCACGACCTGAACAACCTGCTGACGGCGCTGCACCTCTGCGGCGAGTTGATGGGCACACATTTGCCCGCCGGGCTGCCCGTCGACGCCCCGCTGCGCGCGGACCTGGTGGGTCTGCGCCTCACCACCGAACGCTTGAGCACACTCGTGCGCCGGCTCGGTCAGCTCGCCGCCGGCCAGCCGGAGGAGGGCACCCCCACCGACTCCTGCGATCTCAATCTCGTCATCGCGGACTTCGCGCACCTGCTGCCGCGACTGCTCGGCCCGACACAGCGCTGCGAGTTGCAGCTCCGGGCAACGCCCGCCCTCGTCGCTCTGGAGCGCAGCCGTGTCGAGCAAGTGCTGCTCAACCTCTGTCTGAATGCCCGCGACGCCATGCCGCGCGGGGGTCGGCTTCTCATCGAGACGCGGCGCACGCTCGCCACGCCGTCGTCGGGCGGCTGCGCCGGCGGCCGGCTGGGCACCTCGTCGGGAGCGGGCTCCCGCAGCGTGGAACTGCGCGTCGCGGATGAAGGCGGGGGTATGAGCCCCGAGGTGCGGGCGCGCATCTTTGAGCCGGGCTTCAGCACGCGGCGCCCCGCGCCGGGCGGCGCAGAGGAGAGCGCACGCGGCGGCGCGGGCCTCGGCCTCGCCATCGTGCACGACCTCGTGAGCACCGTCGGCGGCCGAGTCGCGTGCGAGAGCCAGCTCGGCCAGGGCAGTACGTTCACCGTCACGCTGCCCGCCGCCACAGAGGCGGCCGGCCGGGCACCGCAGCAGACACCGCAGCAAGCACCAGCGCCGGGATCGCTCAGCACCATTCTGGTCGTCGACGACGACCCGCAGGTTCAACAGGTCGTGCGCGGCCAGCTTGAGTCCAATGGCTACGCCGTGCTGCTCGCCGCCGACGGCGAAGAGGCGCTGGCGCTCTTGCAGAAGCACGCTTGCGACGCGGTGCTCTGCGATCTGCTCATGCCCAACAAGGAAGGCATCGAAACCTGCGCCGACCTGCGGCGGCTGTATCCCAAGCTGCCGGTCATCGCCATGACCGGCGCGCTCGGCGGGCGCGACTACCTCGCCGCAGCGCGCAAGCTGGGCGCCGTCGGCAGCCTGGTCAAGCCCTTCAGCGGCCAAGAACTCGTCTCCGAAGTGCGCGACGCGCTGCTCCTCAGCGGCAAGCGCTGAGGCTCGCGGCGAGGCGCCAGCCAACCTAACGAGCGCACCGAGCTCTCGGCCTCCTCTGGACCGGACCCGTCGCAAGGGCGACGATCTGCGGCGTGGCGAACACTCTGGATGACCCGGCCCACTTCGCGCAGCAGCGGGAGCAGATCTTTGCGCGGAATTGGCAGCTCGTGGCCCATGAGAGCGAGCTGCCCTCCGGCCCGGGCGCTCTGCCGGTCACGCTCTTGCCCGGGCTGCTCGACGAGCCACTGCTGCTGACCCGCGACAGCGCGGGGGAAGTCCGCGCACTGTCCAATGCCTGCACGCATCGCGGAGCGCTCGTGTGCGAGGAGCCGCGCGCTTTTGCCGCGGGATCGGGCGCAAACGCGAGCGGGGCCGCGGCCGCGGCCGCGGCCGCAGCCGCGAGCCTGCGCTGCCGATATCACGGCCGCAGCTTCGCGCTCGATGGACGCTGCGTGGCCGCGCCGGGTTTCCCCAGCGTGCCGGCCGGGGCGGACCTGCCGCGCGCACACGTGGCCAACTGGCACGGCTTTCTCTTTGCCAGCCTCGCACCCGCCATGCCCTTCGCCGAGTGGATCGCCGAGTTGGAGGCCCGCACGGCCTGGCTGCCAGTCGCGCGAGCCGTCTTCGATCCGACGCGCTCACGCGACTACGACGTGCCCGCGCACTGGTCGCTCTACTGCGAGAACTTCCTGGAAGGCTTCCATGTGCCCTTTGTGCACGCCGCGCTGGCGCCCACGCTCGACTTGCCGCGCTATCGCTGCGAGACCTTCCGCTGGAGCAATGTGCAGGTGGGCGTCGCGGGTGCCCAGCCGGCCGACCAGCAGACCGCGCTGCATCCACCGTCGGGCGCGCCCTATCACGGGCAAGCTCTCGCTGGGCTCTACTTCTGCCTCTTTCCCAGCACGCTGGTGAACGTTTACCCCTGGGGGCTTTCGCTCAACCTCGTGCAGCCGCTCGCGCCGCGGCGCACGCGCGTGGCCTTCCGCACCTGGGTCTGGGATGCGGCCCTGCTGGATCGCGGCGCCGGCGCGGGCCTGCACCGTGTTGAGCTGGAAGACGAGGAAGTCGTGAGCAGCGTGCAGCGCGGCGTGGCCAGCCGGCTCTGGCGCGGCGGCACCCTCGCGCCCGGTCACGAAGACTGCGTGGCACACTTCCGGCGACTCGTCGAGTCGACCGACCGCGCCGCGAGCGGACGAGTCGCCGAACTGGTTCGCGTCGACCGCGGGCCCACTCCGTGAACGAAGCCCCGGAACTGCGCCGCGGCCTCGGACCTCTGCACGCCACGCTGCTCACCATCGGCGCCATCGTTGGCACCGGCATCTTCTTCACGGCCGGCGAGATCGCCACGCATCTGCCGCACGCCGGGCTGATCTTGCTCGTGTGGGTGGCGGGCGGACTGCTCACGCTGGCCGGCGCGCTCACCTTCGCCGAACTCGGCGCGGCCTTCCCGCTGGCGGGCGGCATCTATCACTACCTCAAGGAGGCCTACGGTCCGCTCTGGGGTTTCCTGTACGGCTGGCTAGCCTTCCTCGTGAACATGTCGGGCGGCATCGCGGCCATCGCGGTGGGTTTCGGCATGGCGCTGGGCGTCTTCCTGCCCTTCTTCAGCGGAGAGCACGTGCTGCTGGCGATTCCCGCGGGCGCGGCAGGCGCGGACGCCGTCGCGGGAGCCGGCGCAGAGCCACTGTGGACGCTAACCGGCAGCCAACTCGCCGCCGTGCTGGCCATCGTGCTGCTCACGGCGGTCAATCATCTGGGGCTCGGGCCCGGCGCGCGCGTGAACAGCGCCCTCACGCTGCTCAAGATTCTGGCCATCGCCGGCTTCGCGGTGATCGGCCTGCTCGCGCTCGGCCGCGCTGATGTGGACTTCTTGGCGCCTCTGCCAGTTGCGACCGGCGAGGGAGCGCCCTTCGTCGGGCTCATGTCTGCTTTCGGCGCCGCGATGATCGCAGCGCTGTGGACCTACGACGGCTGGTTCGGACTTACCGCCTCGGCCGGCGAACTCCAGCGCCCCGAGCGCAACTTGCCGCTCGGGCTCATCGCCGGCGTGCTCATCGTCATCGCGCTCTACCTCGGTCTGAACATCTTCTATCTCTGCGCGCTGCCGCTCGATGAGCTCGCCGCCGCGCCAGCCGGCGGGCAGACCGCCGCCACGGCCTTTCTGGGCCAGCGCGCCGGCAATCTCTTCGCGGCCGTCGTCGTGGTCTCGTCCTTTGGCTGCTTGGCCGGCACGATCCTCTACAGCTCGCGCATCTACGTGCCCATGGCCCGCGACGGCCTCTTCTTCCGCAAGGTCGGCGAAGTGCACCCGCGCTGGCGCACGCCCGTGACGAGCCTCTGGCTGCAGAGCGCCTGGGCCATCGTGCTCACACTTACTGGTGGCTACGAGGCGCTCTTCACGTACGCGGTCTTCGCCTCGCTGCTCATCATGCTGGCCACCGGGGCGGCGGTCTTCGTGCTGCGGCGCAAGCGGCCCGATCTCGCGCGCCCCTATCGCGTGCCGGGCTATCCCTTCGTGCCGCTGCTCTTTCTCGGCGGCGTGGCCCTCATCGTGCTCAACACGCTCGTCGAGAGCCCCACCGAATCGCTCGCCGGCCTGGGCCTCGTTGTGCTGGGACTGCCGGCCTATGCGTTCTGGAGGCGCCGGGCTACAGCACTCGCTGAAACCGCACCCCTTCAGGCGCCAAAGCCATAGAATCGGCTCGCTGGCCTGCCGGCCGGGGGTGAGGTTTCTCGGAGTCTGGAGCAGGGCCATGAAATTGAGGTTCCGCACAGCGCTGGTGCTTGTCTTTGTCTGCGCCCCACTGGCCGCGATGCAGACCGTGATCGGCGGCGTCGGCGCGCCGACCGCCTCGCTGGGAGTCGCCGCCATTGGCGACGTGACCGGCGACGCCGTGCAGGACTTTTTAGTGGCTCGGCCTGACCTCGGTGGAATCGGCTCGCTGGCACTCTACTCGGGCGCGGACCGCACTGTGCTCCACGAGCTCGTCGGCTCGTCCGACACCGATCACTTTGCCGGCGCGATCGCTGCGATGGGCGACATCGACGGCGACGGAGTGCCCGACTTCGCGGTGGCCATTCCGCATCAGCTTTTCGTTTTCCCCGCGTCAGTGCGGATTCACTCGGGGACTGACGCGTCGCTGATCCGCGAGCACTTCGGAACGAACATGGACGGCTTCGGTGCCGCCATCGCCGGCGTGGGCGATGTCGACGGCGATGGCTGGAACGAAATCGCCATTGCGCGGCCTTTCGCGAACACCGTGCCGGCCGACGCCGGCATAATTGACGTCTATCGAGGTGTGAACGGAAGTCTCTTGCTCTCGCTCTTCGGAAGCGTGGCCGGCGGTCGACTCGGGGGTCGCTTGGCAGCTGCAGGCGACGTTGACGGAGACGGCGTACCCGATCTCGTCGCGGGTTCGCACCAGGTCGCAGCGACTTCGGCTCAGCACGCCGTCGTCTTCTCGCTCTCCACGGGGCTGCCGCTGCACACGGTGACGGCGGCACACGTCGCAGATTTCACGGGCAGCGCCGTCGCCGGCCTCGGCGACCTCGACCGCGACGGGCATGCCGACTATGCCGTTGGCAGTCCAGGCTATGACTCGGCCGGCGTGGATCGTGGCCTAGTCCGCATCTATTCCGGCCAGACGGGAACGCTGCTCCTCTCGCTCTTGGGCGACGGTCCCTCGGCTGGCACCGCGCTCGCCGTCGCGGCGGCCGGCGACGTGGATGGCGACGGTTGGCAAGACGTTGTCGTGGGCTGGCGCCTCGTGGGATCCGGCGGGCACGGCGCCGCCCGCGTGCTGTCGGGCCGCGATCTCTCGCAAGTGATCGTCGAGTGGGAGACGACCTCGGGAACGCTCTCCGTGGCTCCGTTTGGCGACATCGACGGCGACGGCTTCGACGAAGTTCTCGTGGGCGAGGTCGGCGCGGCGACACTCGTCTGCAGCCGCCAGGCCTCGACGAGCACTCTCGTTGAACTGCATGGAACGGAAAACCAGAAGTTTATGGGCCGTTCACTTCGATCCGGTGCGGACTACGACGGGGACGGCCGCCCAGATCTCCTGCTGAGCGTACAAATGGAAGTGCCCTACGAGGCGCAGATCGTACGTGTCGTGTCCGGAGCGACCGGCGCGACGATCCAGCGTTTCGAGCACGCCGTGGACTACAGTCATTTTGGCCGCTACATGGATGTTTTGGGCGATGTGGACGGCGATGGGATCCCTGAGGTCCTCATCGGCGATCCGACCGACGGGACCATGGGAAACACTGCAGGCGCTGTCTTTCTCTACTCGGGCGGCTCTGGAGCGCTGATCGCCACCCTCTATGGCTGGTCCAACAGTGAGTTCGGTACCAGCGTGCGGCGCGCCGGTGATGTCGATGCCGATGGATATGAGGACTTCATCCTCGGCATTCCGGACTCCTCAGAGTTCTCACCTCAGGCGGGTGCGGCCAAGGTCTACTCCGGCCTCACCCGCGCGCCGATCCTCACACTGTCTGGCGAAGACGTCGGCTTACCGTCGACTTACGTCTCCTTCGGTCAGTCATGCTGCGGAGCAGGCGACGTCAACGCCGACGGCCGGCCAGACCTGCTCGTCGGCGATCCGACCTATCCGGGGCCGTGGCCAAACTACCGCGGGCGTGCGCGGGTTTTGTCCGGCGTCGATGGATCGGTGCTGCTTGACGTCATCGGCGAACCTGGAGACCGACTCGGTGAGATGGTCTCGCCACTGGGAGACGCCAATAACGACGGGCACGACGACTTCCTCGTGGCGACGGTGAGTGTGCCCGCCTCGTTCTTGGACCCCTTGGGACCCTGGCGTATCGAAGCGCGCTCTGGGGCGGACGGAGGCCTGCTCTACACGATTCACTCGGAGCAGGCGCTGATCTTTCCCTATCCCGAAATGCGGCTTGCCGTGGGCGGCGACTTCAACGACGACGCATTCCCCGACGTCCTCGTCGGCGATCCGAAGGACGATAGCGCGGGCGCGGACGCGGGACGCGTCCGGATCTACTCAGGCAAGACCGGGGCGTGGCTGCGCGACGTGTTCGGGCCTCTCGCTGCCGGCGCGCTCGAATTCGGCAGCGTGGTCTGTGCAACCGCCGACGTAGACGGCGATGGCTACGACGACCTCGCCGTGGGCTCCCCGATCGACGCGTTGAACGGACCGCAGACAGGGAGCGTGCGAGTCATCAGCCTGCGCCCGCCGTCGTGGACTGGGCTCGGACACGCACTCGGCGGCACGTGGGGCACGCCCTCGCTCTGGGTAGAGGGTGAATGTTTCGCCGGCGAACAGCTTTCGCTCTCACTCGGCGGCTCGCTCTCCGGTGAAACCGCAGCGCTCGTGATTGGCCTCACGTCGGCGACGGCGCCCTTTAAAGGTGGGCTTCTGGTTCCTGCGCCGACGCTCGTGCTCCCGCTGGTGCTCGATGGTCTCGGGTCGACCGCGCTCGCCACCACCTGGCCCGCCGGCCTGCCAGCCGGGTTCACGATCTGGCTCCAGGCCTGGATCTCCGATCCCGCCGGCCCAGCCGGCTTCGCCGCCACGAACGCAATCCGCGGAACCGTGCCCTGATCAGGCGCGAGCTTGGCCCATCTCAGGCGCGCGCTGCTTAGCCGCGCGTCGGGCCGCCACGCGTGGGCCCACCGCGGGTCGGGTCGCCGCCGGCGAAAGGATCGGCGCCGCGCTGACTTCCGGAGGCGCCCGTGCGGCCCTCGTGCTGCGCCGCGAGCAGTTCGCGGATGCCGCCGATGGAGCCGAGCACATTGGCCGACTCGTAAGGCATGAAGACCGTGCGCTGGCCTTCGCTCTGCATCGCGATCTCCTTCATCATCTTCAGATACTCCATCGCGATGAGGTACTGGGCGGAGTTGACGCCCGTGGCGGCCAGCGCCGTGTTGACCTTCTCGATGGCGCCGGCTTCGCCGGAGGCTTTGAGAATCAGCCGCTGACGCTCGCCCTCGGCCTCGGCGATGGCCGCATCGCGCAAGCCCTCGGCGCGCAGCACGCGGCTGGCCTTCTCGCCCTCGGCCTCGAGCACCACCGCGCGCCGGTCGCGCTCGGCCTTCATCTGCTTCTCCATGGCCGTCTGGATTTCCGGCGGCGGCAGGATGTCTTGCAGCTCGACGCGGTTGATCTTCACGCCCCACTTGTCCGAGGCGTCATCGAGGACGGCGCGCATCTTGGCGTTGATCTCGTCGCGGCTGGACAGCGCGCGGTCCAGGTCCATCTCGCCGATCACGTTACGCAAGGTGGTCTGGGCCAGCTTCTCGATGGCATTGGGCAGATTGCTGACTTCGTAGGCCGCGCGCATCGGGTCGGTGATCTGGGCGAAGAGCAGCCCGTTGATCTCGATGACCACGTTGTCGCGCGTGATGACGCGCTGCTGCGGGAAGTCCATGACCGTCTCGCGCAGGTCGATGCGCTCGCGATTGCGGGCCACGTTGCCGGCGCGCGCCCCGCCCACCACCGGCGTGAGCCAGGCGATCTGGCGCGTCTGGTCCACGATCGGCACCAGCACGTTGATGCCGGGCGTGAGCGTGCGGCTGTACTTGCCGAGCCGCTCGATGATCATGACCTCGGCCTGGCGAATGACCTTGACGCCCTTACTGACCAGCACGATGGCCAGGATCACGGCAACCAGAACGATGATGGCGACGTTTTCCACGAGAGACTCCGGAAGAACGGGCTCCCGCGGGAGCCCAGGGAAGACTTGGGTTCAGCGGCGCGGGGCGCTCAGGCCTTGTCCACGGTGAGGGTGTTGCCGCTCACGGAGAGCACGCGCACGGCGTCGCCCACCGCAAGGCTGCGACTGGACGTGGCGCGCCACTCTTCGTTGGCGAGGCGCACGCGCCCCTTGCCGCCGGCCGGCACCGTGTCGATGACCGTGGCCGCCTGCCCGACGAGCGAGTCGACATTGGTTTCCGTGCCGCGTCGCGCGAAGAGTTTGAGGAAGAGCGGCCGGATGAAGGCCAGCGAGGCCACCGAGGTCAGTGCGAAGACGATGAGCTGGCCGTTGCGGCCGAGGCCGGCCCAGGCTGCGCCCGCCGAAACGAGCGTGGCCACCGCAAAGGCGCCGAGGAAAAAGCCGGCGGTGAACACTTCGAGAATGAGCACGACGAGCGTGAGCCACAGCCACATCTCGACGTGGGTCACGGCGCCGCCCAGCGTCATGAGCGAATCGAGGAAGGACTCAGTGGCCTGCGCCGCTGAACTGGGCTGGTCGCCGGCGGCCTGAAGAAGAAGGGCTGTCAGCATGGGCACTCCCCGAAGGCGGCGCTGTCTGGCCCGCCGCCGCGGCACACGCGGGCATTGTATGAATCGGCGCCGCGCCGCGCACGGCGCCGGGCACGACACCGGGTAGGCGCTCAGCTCGACGCGGCGAGCGCCTCGGCAGCCTGTCGCTCGCGCTCCGACACAGACTCGACGCAAAGCGGCCCGGTCAGCCGGGCCTCAAAGGCCGCCGTGACCGCCTGCGCCAGTTCGTTCCAGGAGACACTGCGGCCGGCCGCGAGGTTCACCGCGCCGCTTTCCGGCGAGAGCGCAGGCACTTCCAGCGGCAGGCTGCCGTGATGCAGAACGCCGCCAGCGCGGCGCCGCTGGGCCGAGCCCACGACCTTGCGCCCGCGCTCATCCACCAGATCGAGCGCGGTTTGATCGTGAAAGCAGAGCGTGGCCGCACGCGGGTCCGTGGAGAGCGGCCGGCCCGCACCGCGCGGACTCACGCGCGCGCCCACCGCAGCCAGGGCCTCAGCCAGCGCTGCGTGCACCAGCTCGTAGGCCGCCACGGTGTCCGCCGGGTAGCCGTCCTCGCCGGGCCGCGCGACGAGCGCGAAGGTGAGTTCCTGCTCGTGATGAATGGCGCCGCCGCCCGTCGGTCGGCGCACGAGCACCGCCCCGCTCCGTGCCGCGAGTTCCACGAAGGCCTCGCGCGGCTGAAACCAACCCAGCGAGAGGCCCGGCGGATCCCAGGTATAGAGTCGCAACACGGGCCGGCCCGGCGGCTGCGCCGTCGGCAGGACGCCGCGCAGCAGCACTTCATCCAGCGCCATGTTGAAGGCCGGCGTTCCCGCGCCGGTCATCAAGAAGCGCCAAGCGGACACAGGGCGCGAGCCGGTTTCGCCGGTCGCCTGCGCGGCTGAGGTCAGCGGCCCGGGACCTTCACCTTCGGCAAGAGCGCGCGCAGACTTTCCTGCGCCCAGTAGAAGAAGTTGAGGTCGATGTAGTCCTCGTAGGCGAGGTCCTTCATGCGGCCTTCCATGGGCTCGAGGCTCTTGGAGCGCGTGTAGTCGCGCACGCGCGCCACCCACGTGCCCACCGTCATCTCGGCCCCGAAGGAGTGGCGCCGGCAGAGCTGCGTCCACGGGCCGAAAATCTCGCCCGGCGCACCGTGATAGAAAATGTCGTCGGCGAGGCTGTAGCCGGTGATGAGGATCGAGAGTTCGGTCTCGTTCAAGTAGATGCGCAGCGGGTTGCGCTGGAAGACGCGATTGTTGCCGGGCGGAGCCGCGGGCGGGGCCGGGTACTCACCGGCCAGGGTCTGCCACCAGCCGCCGAGCGGATCGGAGGCGCCCGAGCGCGCCAGTTCCAGCGCGGCCGCGAGGCGCACCTGGCCGGCGTCCAAATTGGCCTGCCGGAACTCGGCGCCGTTCAGCCCGATCTTGGCCAAATCCACCACGGCCTCGCCGCGCTCGAAGAACAGACGGCCGCCGCGCTGGTAGTGCTCCAGGATCAAGTTCTGGTCAATGTGCTGCTTCTGCCAGAGCGCATAGGACTGCCGGTAGCGGAAGTGCTCACGCGCACGCTCCGGCGAGTTGTAGCCCCGGAACATGATCATGGTCTTCAGCGGGAAGAGCGAGCCTTCGTACTGCTTGGCATAGAGATTCCACTCGGCGAGGAAGGCCTCGTCGCTGAGCCACTGCCCGGCCGCCTGCAGCGCCACGCGCATGCCCTCGAGCGTGAGCAGCTCACGCACGATGAGCGCCGCATCCGTGTCGGCCATGGTCGGCCCCACGCTGGCCCACAGCTCGTCGGTGCGCACCGCGCGGTCACCCACGCGCATGAAGTACTCGTCGGGCATGGCCTCGTCGAAGAAGAAGGCCACGCTGGACTGCTCCACGAGTCCATCGCGGATCGAACTCATGATGTTGTTGCGGAAGAGCGCGGGAATGTCCTCGCCCGCCTTGGCCGACTGCGCCAGGTAGCCGCGCAGATTGCGCCCCTGCTCCGTGCTGGCGAGGGCCTCCCAGGTCGCGTTGGGCATCCACTCGGGACGCGGCTCCTCGAGGGGCGGCAGCGTCATGCTGGGATCAGCGGGCTCGCTCGGCGTGAGATTCTCCGGCCAGGGCAGATAGGCCCGCTCGAACTCGGCCTGCGCCGCGATCATCTTGCGGTAGGCCGGCATGCCGATGCTCGTGTGGATCGACTGCTCGTAATCCTGCACGGCCTTTTCGGCCGGATCGGGCTGACCCGGCTCCGGCTCTCCGGCCTGCATCCGCGTCTGCTCGCGGATCATGTTCTTGAACTCCTCGACCTTGAGGTCGATGTCGGCCTCGCTGAGGTGGAACTTGGCCGGATCCGCGCCGGCCGCCACCGCCGCTGAGATCTGCCGATCCGTGAGCACGCGCATGACGACGCGCTCGACTTCGTTGTTGCCCAAGTACATGAGCGCACGGCGGCGGAACTCGCTGCGGCTCACCGGGCGCCCGCCGACGACCAGCACCGGGTCGGCGTCCAGATTGAGGCCGGGCAGATTCACTTCGACGTAGTCGGCGCGGCGCCGCACATAGGAGAGGTCGCGCTGACGATGCTGCTCGATGTCCGGGATCGAAGCGCCTGGCGCCGTGCTCGCCGGGACGAGTCCCGGAATGGTGGGCGTGGCGGGCGCCGGGGCGGGTGCGGGCGCGGGCGCAGGGGCGGGCACTGCGCCGGCATCCTGCTGCGGGGCTTTCGGAGTCGCAGCCGGCGCGGGAGTCGGCGCGGGTGCCGCGGGCTCGGCGGGCAGCGGCCGGATGACAGGCGCCGGCTGCGCAGCCGGCGCAGCCTGGGCGGCCTGAGCAGGCTGAGCCATCGGCGCGGCAGGCGCCTTGGATGTGGCGGAGGGACTCGCGCAGGCCATGAGCCCGGCCAGAAGGAGAAGCAGGGTGCGGAACAGCATTGCAGGAACTCCGGAGACAGGACCTTTGGCGACGGTGCCCCCTACGGGGCCCGAGCATGCCGGCGTTGGGGCTTTTGGGCGCCGGACAAGTCCTTCATCAAAGGCTAGGGCGTGAGGAACTGTCAAGCCGGGAGCCGAAAACCACGCCGCTGCTCTCGCCGCGAAAAGCGGCGTTGAAGTGGCTGGGAGGGACCGCTAGGGTCCGGCCGGATGTCCCTGCGTCAGCAGCTTGAAGACGTGCTCGCCAGCCCAGGCGGCGAGCCGCGTGTGCGCTGCTTGGCACTCTTTCACGGCGCGGCCTGCTGCGGCCACGCCGAGGGCCTGTCGGCGCTCATCGAAATCGCAGCCAAGCTGGGCCTGCCGCGCAGTCAAGTGTCCGAAGCTGCGCTGCAAGTCGTGGCCTTCGGCGGTTTTCCCAGAGCGCTCGAAGCGCTCGGCCGACTCACCGCCCTCTGGCCTGCGGAGGCGGCGGCGCCGAGCACAGAGGCACGGGGCACAGCGGTACGGGGCGCACCGGTGCACGTCGCGCCTGTGGTCAGCTCCGAGCAGGGCCGGCCGGTCTTTCGCGCGGTCTATGGAGAGGACAGCGAGGCCGTGCTCGCCGGTCTGGCCGAACTCGCACCGGAGATCCCGGGCTGGGTGCTGGCCGACGCCTACGGGCGCGTGCTCGCGCGCCCCGGATTGCCGCTCGTGGAGCGTGAACTTCTGGCCGTCTCGGCGCTGGCGCTCATGAGCTTGCCGGTGCCGCTGGCCTCCCACGCGCGCGGCGCGCTGCGCAACGGCTCCACCACGGCCTCCGTAATCGATATCCTCGGCGCGAGCCGAAGCCTCGGCGGCCCCGGGGCGCTGGCCGTCATCGACCAGGCCATCCGCCGCCTCTCCCGGACCCCGTCCCCGCCATGAGCGACTCTGCTGCCGGGCCCTCTTCCGCGCCGGCTCCCGCGCCGGCTCCGTTGGCACCCGCTCCCGCCCCCGTGTCCGCGGCCGCACAGGCGCCGTCGCGCGGCTGGCTCGCGCCGCTCTTTCTGGCGCTCGTCTCGCTGGGTCTCTACTGGCCGGCGCTGAACTACGCCTTCGTCTACGACGACTGGTTTCTCATCGCGAACAACGAGTCGCTGCGCCCCGCGCTCGATGACTTCGGTGCGGCCTTCGACCTCTTCGGCAAGGAGTACTGGGAAGGTGTCAGCCCGGACAAGGCCGAGGGCATGCGAGCGGTTGGTCAGGCGCTGTACCGGCCGCTGACTCTGTTCGTCTGGGCCTGCGCAGCCTGGGCCCATGGCATCACGGCGACTTGGCCTTTCCACCTCATCTCTCTGCTGGCCAATGTCATCGTGGTGCTGCTGCTGCACCGGCTCGTGCTGCGGCTCTTCGGACAGCCGCGCCTGGCCTTCGTCACGGCGTTGATCTTCGCCCTGCATCCGGTGCACAGCGAGGCCGTGGCCTACATCGCCGGCCTTTCCGATCTGCTCTCCGCGGCGGCCGTGCTGGGCGGCTTGCTGCTCTTTGTCAGCCTCACACGCAGTCCCACGCGGCTGGCCATGGGCCCCTGGCTTGGTCTGCTGGCAGTCTTTTTCCTGGGCCTGCTTGCCAAAGAACAGGGGCTGGTCTTGCTCGGCGCGGTGGCGCTCACCGACCTCATGCTGACGCTGCGCGGACAGCGGCTCAGCGCCAGCTCGCGCTTGGCCGTCTATGGCGGACTGCTGGCGATGCTGATCTTGCACATCGTTGTGCGCCAAGCCGCCATCGGCCAGTTGGAGCCCGATCGATCCCTCATCAGCCGCCTCGACAACTCGCTCATCGGCGAAGACTTCGGCACGCGCCTGCTCAATGGACCCACGCTCATCGTGCGCCATCTGTGGCTCTTCCTCTGGCCGGCCGCGCTGTCTATCGACTACTCCTACAGCACGATTCCCGTGCTGCGCAGCCTGGCCCATCCGCTGGCGCTCTCGGCCCTGCTGCTCGTGCTGGCCATGCTGCTTTTTGGGCTGCTGCGCCTGCGCCGCTGGCCGGCAGTGGCCTTCGGTCTGCTCTTCTTCCTCGGCGCCACGCTGCCCACCAGCAACATCCTGGTGCCGATCGGCACGATCTTCGGCGAGCGCCTG
Source organism: Planctomycetota bacterium (assembly GCA_052387675.1). Taxonomy (GTDB): domain Bacteria; phylum Planctomycetota; class B15-G4; order B15-G4; family B15-G4; genus JBQTIY01. The sequence continues at coordinate 35,942 of JBQTIY010000005.1, forward strand.
GGTTACTTGCCCTCGGTCGGTCTCTGCTTGGCGGCGGCGGCCCTGCTCGACCGCGTGCTGGCCGACAAGCGCGCGGCCGCGAGCGCCGGTCTCAGCACGGCGGGCCTGCTCGTGATCATCGCGCTCGGCGGCAAGATGAGCCTGAGCACCTGGGAACGCACCAAGGACTACGAGGAGCCCGTACGCCTCTTCGAGTCGGCGCTGGAAGTCGTGCCGCAGAGTGCGCGCGTGCACTACCAGCTCGGCTGGATTTACGGCGCTCAAGGCCTGTTCACCAAAGCCGAGGAGCACTTCACGCGCTCGCTCGAGCTGGACGGACAGTTTGCTCAGGCGGCGGTGGGTCTGGCGGACACGTACAAGAACGCCCGCAACTTCGACAAAGCCATTGCCGTCTACGACCAGCTCCTCCGTGCGCTGGAAGCCGACGGCACCGGTTCGTCGCTCACGGCGGGCATCAGGCAGACGCTCTACCTGCAGCGCGCCGCCGCCAAGATGGGCAAGGGGGACGACGCCGGCGCTGAAGCCGATCTGCAGCGCGCCGCGCAGTTGGGCGGGCAGTCGGCCAAGGCCCACGTGGAACTCGCCAGGGTGCTGCTGAATCGCGGCCAGTCCAGCGAGGCCGTGACGCACTTGCGCACGGCAGCTCTGCTGGAGCCTCAGAACGTCAACGTGCTGCACGAGTTCGCGCGAGCAGCCTCCATTGCGAACGACGACGAGAGCTTCGCGCAGGCGCTGGCGGGGCTCGACGCACTGCCGCGCGGCAAGATCATGGCTCAGTCCATCCGCGCCGAACTGCTTTACGACGAAGCCTTCCGCGCGCGCGACGATGTGCGCCGCCAGCAGGCGCTCGAGATGTTCGAAGCTGTGCGCTCCGCACAACCCGAACTCGCCGCGCCCTACATCTACCGCGGCCGCTACCTCACCGAGCAGGGACGCTACCTCGACGCGCTCATTCAGTTCGACAACGCACTGGAGCGAGCGCCGGCCCATCCGCTGGCCCTGCTGTACAAGGCGCGCGCGCAGAACTCGGCCAACAAACCCAAGGAGGCGCTGATCACGGCCAGCGAGCTGGACCGCATCCGGTCGGACGCTGACTCCGTCTCGGTGCTCTTCGAGGCCACGCTGCGACTGGGCGACCTGGAAGCCATGCGCGTCGCGGCGGCGCGGCTCGAGGCCCTGGGCCGCAGCGCCACCGGACTGGTCAACGCGCGCAGCGTCGATCTGCGCAACGCCGGCCGCCTCGACGAAGCCCTGGCCACGATTGAAGCCGGCCGCACGCTCCCGGGCGCAGCCGACGACCCCGAGCTGCTGCACAACTTGGCCGTGCTGCTGCTCTCGGCGGAACGTTTTGACGAGGCGCTGCATGCTCTTGACCAGCAACAGCGCGCCCAGGACCTGCGCGCGGCCACTCAGGTCGAGCCGCTGGAGGACCCCTTCCTCCACATCAATCGCTTCCGGGCCTTCTTCGGGCTGGGCCGTTACGCCGAGGCCGCGGGCGAACTCGACGTCTTCGAACAGAGCGTGGACGCCTCGACGCCCGCCTGGGCCAGCCTGCTGCATCGTCGCGCGGAGCTGCTGCTGCAGCCCGGCACGCCCTACTTTGATCCTCAGCGCGCCGCCGCACTCTGCGCCGAGGCCGCGCAGCACACGCGCCACACCTACCCGGATGCCTACGACCGCTGGATCGAGGCGCTCATCGCAGCGGGCGATGTGCCCGGCGCGGCCGACTGCGCCCAGCGAGCGAGCGGGCACTTCCCCGGACAGCGGCGCTTTCAGGTGGCGGCCGCCGCGCTGCAGCGCGCCGCCGCGGGCGAGCAGGCCGCCGCACTTGAGATGCTCGAGGCCACCCAGGACCTCGCGCTCGGCCGGCTCGCGGCAGCACTGCGCGCCTCAGCGCCTTAACGGCTGAAAAGTTCGCGCACGCGCGGCTCGCTGCGCCCACCAGGCGGACGCCAGCCGATCTGTCCCAGGTCGTGATCCTCGATGCGCTCGTAACCGGCGGCGCGCAGATCGGCTTCGCCCAGCAGGCCGGGCACGAGCGGCTCAACAACCAAGCCAATCTCGCGGCGCGCCAGCGCGTCGAGGAAGGCCGGCCGGATGTATACCAGCGCATTGGCGAATTCGCGCCCGCGATAACTGCCCAGGGTCTCGGCGCGCGGATCATGCGGCGGCAGGCCCGGCCCCAGCAGGAGCGGCCCCTGCCGCTTGCCGAGTGTGGTGCGCAGTCCGTCGGCGAGCAGGCTGGCCTCCAGTCCCTGCGCTACGGCCTGCACATCCCAGTAGCGCACGAACTCGATGCGGTCGCCGTGCAGAGCCCACCAAGGATTCACCGTGGCCACGATCTCGTCCGGCGCGCTGTGTTTCTGCAGGAAGGCGGCGCGCTTGCTGAGGGTCTCGCGCGGCCAGCCGCCCAGGCCCGGCCCGTACGGCCCCCACTGCTGAAGTGATTCTTCTGCGGTGCCTAGCCAGGCGTGCAGGCCGCCGGCGGCCGGCGGGAGGCGCGCCGCCAGGCCGATGGCGCCGATCAGGCCCAGGAGAGCCAACGCCGAAAGCAGGCCCACGCGCCGCCGCCGGGCCGGATCACGCAGGGCCTCGACGAGTCCGCCGCAGAGCAGTGCGCCGGCCGGCGCGAAGTCGATGAGGTTGTGCTCCCAGAGCGTGGGACTCAGGGCCACGGCGTACACGAGCTGCGCCGCCAGCACGCAAGCCGCGCCGCCGAAGACGCCGCCCAGGCGCGTGAGCCCCACCGTGAGCAGTCCCACGAAGCCCAGCAGCGTGACCGGATCGGTCCACAGCAGAAGCGTGCGCAGCGCTTGACCGCTGTCGTGCTCGGGCACGTTGCGAAAGAAGCCGAAGAGAAAAACCTGCCAGAGAAAGGGGCGCCCCCAGATCAGCGCCGAGAGCGCGGTCACCCCGGCCGCCAGGAGCAGGAAGAGCGCGCCCGCACGCAGAGCCAGCCGCAGGCGCCCGCTGAGCACGAGATGCAGCAGCAGCCCGCCGATCGCGACGACGGCCGTGATTTTCACGAAGAAGGCCAGACCGAAGGCCAAGGCGAGCAGCGCCGCGGCAGCCCAGCTCGCCGAGGTGTCTGCGTTCTGCGACGTGCGCACGTCGGCCCTCCGCGCCACGAGCAAAAGCGCCAGGGCCACGCCCACGGCCGACCACGTCTCGCGCTCGAGCAGATTGAAGTGCAGCACCCAGAGCGACCACGACCAGGCCAGTGCTGCCACGGCGCCGCAGAGCGGGCCGGCTAGGCGCGCGCCGGCGCGGTAGAGCAACACAGCGATAAGTCCAATGACGAGCTGCGTGGCGATCTCGAAAACGCGCAGATCGGCGCCAAAGATCCGCAAGGGCAGCGCCAGGAGCTGCTCCAGGAACGGAAAAGCCACGTGCGTGAAATGCAGGTAGGGCTCGTAGCCGCGCGCGATCATGAGCGCGGCATGCGCGTAGCAGCCGTCGTTGGGCGCGAGCGTGGGCAGGAGCAGACGCGCCAGGTGCGGTGCCGCGCAGAGCGCGGCGAGCAGCCACAGGCCGCGTCGGCTCACGCGATCTCCAGCAACTCGTCACCCATGGTCACGGTGCTCCCGGCCGAGACCGAGAGGCGCGTGACCGTGCCGTCGGCACCCGCCTTGACCTCGTTCTCCATCTTCATCGCTTCGAGAATGAGCAGGGTCTGGCCGCGGGTCACGGCCTGCCCGGGCGTCACCAGCACTTCGCGCACCAGGCCGGTCATGACCGCGCGCACGAGCTTGTCGCCTTCCTCGCGCGTGCCCTGGATGCTGCGCGCCTGCCACTCGCGCTCGCCGAGCACCTCGGTGGAGTAGCGCCGGCCGCCAATGAGCAGCTCCAGGCTGTCGCGGGGGCGCTCCTCGACGCCCACATCCACCGAGCGCGTGTCGAGCAGGAGCGAGTAGGCGTGGCCCTCGGCGAGCACGGCCGCATCCACGTGATGGCTCTCTCCGTCGAGGGTCACGCGATAGCCGCCGCCTTGCCGCTCGAGTTCCACGAGATAGTGCTCGCCGTCGATCAGCACGTGGTACTTCACGACGCGCCCTCCGCGCCGGGCCGGAAGGCCGAGACCCACGACGAGGGCGCGACTGACGGGCCCGCGCCGCCGCTCGCCGCCGTCGCACCGCCCAGGCCTCGGGCCGCGGCCGGATCGGGGAAACCGCGCCGGCCGCGCAGCACATGCGCCAGCGTGGCGGCCACCAGCGCCACATCGCGCCGGCGCTGCGGTGAGAGCGTGGCCGCGAAGAGTTCAGGCTGCGCCTCGATCGTGCCGGTGTCGTAGCGACCGCTGCGGAAGGGCGCGCTGGCCAGCACGCGCCGCAAGAAGGGCAGGTTGGTGACCACGCCGGTGACGGTCAGCTCGGAAAGCGCGCGCTGCATGCGCTCAATGGCCTCGTTGCGCGTGGCCGCATGCACCGAGATCTTGGCCAGCATCGGGTCGTAGTGCGGCGTGACCTCCATGCCCTCGAAGAGCCCCGTGTCCACACGCACGCCCGGCCCGCCCGGCCACTCCAGGCGCTGCACGCGCCCACTGGCCGGCAGGAAACCGCGGTCGGCGTCCTCGGCGTAGAGCCGCACTTCCAGCGCATGCCCTTCGTGGCGAATCTGCTCCTGGCTCAGCGGCAGCGGCAGGCCCTGCGCGACGAGCAACTGCCAGCGCACGAGATCGAGACCGCAAGTCCACTCCGTGACCGGGTGCTCCACTTGCAGACGCGTGTTCATCTCAAGCATGTAGAACTTGCGGTGCTTGTCGACCAGGAACTCGATCGTGCCGGCGTTCTCGTAACGAATCGCCTGCGCCGCGCGCACCGCGGCGGCGCCCATGGCCTGGCGCAGCTCTTCGTCGAGCAGCGGCGAGGGCCGCTCTTCAATCACCTTCTGGTGCCGCCGCTGAATGCTGCACTCGCGTTCGGCCAAGTGCACGACCTGGCCCTGGCTGTCGCCGAAGACCTGGATCTCGATGTGGCGCGGCTCTTCCAGGTACTTCTCGATGTAGATGCGCCCGTCCGCGAAGCTGCTTTGCGCCTCGCTGCGCGCGCGCGCCGCGCCGGCCAGCAGCTCGCCCTCGCTGCGCACGATGCGAATGCCCTTGCCGCCGCCGCCCGCGCTGGCCTTGATCATGACCGGGTAGCCGATGCGCGCGGCCTCGGCGCGCAGCGTGGCCTCATCGCCGGCCGGCTCGGTGGTGCCAGGCACCACCGGCACTCCCGCCGCCAGCATGTGGCGCCGCGCGGCCAGCTTGTCGCCCATGGCCTCCATGGCCTCTGGCGAGGGCCCCACGAAGATCAGGCCGGCCTCTCGGACCGCGCGCGCGAAGTCGGCCTTCTCCGAGAGGAAGCCGAAGCCAGGATGGATCGCGTCGGCGCCGGTGGCGCGTGCGGCGGCGATGACCAGGTCGCCGCGCAAGTAGCTCTCGCGTGCGGGGGCGGGCCCGAGGCGCACCGCCTCGTAGGCGGCGCGCACGTGCAAGGCGTTGCGGTCGGCGTCGCTGAAGACCGCGACCGTGCGTATCCCCATCTCGCGCGCGGTGCGCAGCACGCGCAGCGCAATCTCGCCGCGATTGGCGACCAGCAGCTTGCGGATGGGACGCGGAGGCTGAGGCGCGGGACTCTGGGCAGCCGACATGGGGGCGCATTGTCGGGAGCCACCGGGGCAACGCAAGCCCGGCGCACCGTGGCTCGCTACAATCGGGTCATGCGCGTACTGCTCGACTTCCTCAAGCAACACAAGCTGGCCTGGATCCTGCCGATCCTGATCTTCGTGGCGGTCATGGCCGTCGTGGCCTGGCAGGCCGCACACACGCACGAGAACCCTTACGCCTATCGCGACCAGTGAGCTCGCCTCACGGTCCGTCAGCGCTGCCCTCGTCGCCGCCCGTGAATGCGCCTCGCCGGCTCAGCCTTTGGAAGGTGGCGCTGCTGGCGCCGCTCCCGCTGCTCGCGCTCCTGCTGCTGCTCGAAGGCACGCTCTGGCTCTTTGGTCTCGGCGACCCTGACGAACGACTTTCGCTCACGCGCGGCTTCTCCGAATCGGCGCGCTACCTCTTGCCCAACCCGGAGCAGCCGGGCGGCTACATCACCCAAACTTCAGACGGCAGCTTTCCCGAGCAGGTCATCGCGCCCAAGGGCAAACGCTTGCGCGTCGTGCTCTTCGGCGGCAGCAACACGCAGGGCTTCCCCACGCACTACTTCGAGGAGCTGCTGAACGAGGCGGCGCCCGCGCCCGGCTTCGAGGTCATCAATCTCGGGCGCTCCGGCTACGGCAGCGAGCGCGTGCTCATCCTGCTGCGGCAGGCCCTGGTGCTGAAGCCTGACCTCGTCTTGCTCTATCTCGGCCACAACGAGTTCGTGGAGCGCGGCTTCGCCATGGAGCTCGTCACGCTTTGGCGTCAGCCGTGGATGCTGCGCGCAGCGGAGCGGCTCTCCCGGTTGCGCACGCTCAATGTCGCCGTGACGCTCCTGCAGGCGGCCGGCGCGGAGTCCGCGGCGACGACGCGACCCGAGGAGCGCCGCGAGCGGCCCGAGGAGTTCCGCGGATTCCGCTACGAAGACACGCTCGTGGTCTACGACGTCTATCGGCGCAACCTCAGCGAGATGGTGCGCCTCGCGACGGAGTCCGGCGCCGGCGTGCTGCTCAGCACGGTCGTGGGCAATATGCTCTTTGCGCCCGTGGTCCCCGGCACTCCCGAGGGTTACACCGCAGACGACGTCAACCGGCAGCGCAAGGCGCTGGCCGCTATCTATGCGCGCATCCCCGCGCGGCTGATCGACGGCCTGATTCAGACCAGTGCCGAGCCCATCGTGCATCTCGACCCGCGCGACTGGGGCGAGGCGCTGCCGTCCGCTGACTTGGAGGCGCGCCGTGCGGAGTGGCGGGCCGCCGGCGGACCGCCGCAACCGCCGGCCCTGCGCTCACTGAGCGCGCCCTTCCACGGTGGGCCCTTCTGGACCGAGCCGGAGATTTGGAGCGCACGGCCGATGAACTTGCTCCCAACCGTCGCCGCGCTGCATGAGCGCAAGCTCACACCGGAAGAGCGTGCGCAGCTTGAGAAGGCCGACGCGCTGCTGACCCGGCTGCGCAGTGAAGTCCCCGACCAGGCACTGGTGCTGCACGCCTCGGGCATCGTCAGCTATGCACTCGGACACGACGAGGCGGCTGTGCAGTTCTTGCGCGATGCCGCGCGCTTCGACCGCGCGCCCACGCGCGGCAACGACGTGACCAACGGGATCGTGCGCGATATTGCCGCGGCCCATCCGGAGATTCACTTTGTGGACACGGAGGACATCGTGCGCGCCGCCTGTCCCTCGGGCCTCATCGGCTACGAACTCATGACCGACAACTGCCACCTGCACCGGGCGGCAGTGAGACGCCTCATGGCTCTCTTCGTCCCGGGGCTCGTCGAGCTCAGCCGGGGCCGGACGGCGGCGGCGGCCAGCCCGGCGCCGGCTCGTTGAGCTGCTCGCGCCACATTTCCAGGGCGGTCAGATCCTTGAGCCGGTTGGCCGCGCGCTTGCTCGCCACGATGGCATCGAGCGGGGCCACGCGCACGATACGCCCTTGCAAGCTCAGCGGCCGATGGCGCGCCCAGCAGTCCTCGAAGTCCATCGCGATGGCCTGGGTCAGCACATCGATGAGCTCCTGACCGCGCCGGGCACGAACTGTGGCCCGCGCCTGGAGCACGCCCGCGAGCACCACCGCATCCTCGCCCTGCTCGCCGCCGGGCAGGTGCTCGCCGCAGGGCAGCGGCTCACCGCCGGCGCTGAGTTCGTAACCCTGCGCACGCAGCACCGCCAGCGCCTTGCCCAGCGAGTCGGCCTCGGGCGCCAGCAACAGGTCGCTGTCGAGGGTGCTGATCACGACGCCTCGTTCGATGGCATACAGATTGAGCGCGGCACCGCCAATGAGCACATAGCGCAGGCCCAGGCCATCGAAGGCCGCGCAGAGAGTGACGAGCGCATCCAGATCCTGCACCTGAACCGACTCCCCATCCGTACCAACCACTGACGGCCCGGCCTCTGCGGCGTAACCGCGCGCCAAGAGATCGAAGCGCTGCATGCGCCGCTGGATGGCGAGCGCCAGGCTCTTGTCGGCGCCGGGCGCATTGCCCGGATGATTCGCCAGGCGCTCGGTGAGGCGACGGAGCTGCTCGCCGTAGGCCTCCGATTCCATGACCTGGCGATAGAGCGGCTTGTCCATGGCGCTGATTGTAGGGCCGCGCCGCACCGGCTGCGCCACACCTGCCGCGGCGATCTCGCGCGCGGTACAGTCGCCGCCCGTTTGCCTTGGCCACACTTCAGGAGCAGCTCATGACTTCGTTCACCGCGCCCTTGATCCTCGCCGGCGGCCTCATGCTCGGCGCCCTCGCCTCACCCAGCGCCGCTCAGGCGCCTCTGCCCACGCCCTGGTCCAGTCCGCGCGCCAGCGTGAGCCAGACCATCGGCATCTCCAACGTGACGCTCGACTACAGCCGGCCCGGCGTGAAGGGCCGCGCCGTGTGGGGCGGACAAGTGCCCTGGGACGAAGTCTGGCGTGCCGGCGCGAACGAGAACACCACCTTCACGCTCTCGCACGACGCGACCATCGAAGGGCAGCCGCTTGCGGCGGGCACCTATGGCGTGCACATGATCCCGCGCGCCGAGTCGGTCACGGTGATCTTCTCGCGCAATGCCACTTCTTGGGGCAGCTATCGCTATGACCCGGCCGAAGACGCGCTGCGCGTGGAGGTCAAGCCGGTCACAGCCCCGCACCAGGAGTGGCTGGCCTTCGAGTTCGAGGAGCTGACCAGCAACTCCGCGCTCTGCCGGCTGCGCTGGGAGGCGCGCGCCGTCCCCTTCCGCATCGGCTTCGACACGCACAGCATCGTGCTGGCCAACGCGCGCGACGCCTATCTGCGCGATCGCAACGGCTTCTCCTGGCAGGCCTGGTCCAACGCCGCGCGCTACTGCCTGCAGAACAACGTGAACCTGGCCGAGGCGCTGAGCTGGGCCGAGCGTTCCGTGTCGATGAACGAGAATTTCACCAACCGCACTCTGCAGGCCGCGCTGCTCGAAAAACTGGGCCGCGGGGCCGAGGCCGCCACCGCGCGCGAGCAAGCCTGGCCCTTGGCCACCGAGTCGGAGCTGAACACGCACGGCTACCAAATGCTGCAGGCCGGCCAGGTCGACGCCGCGCTGGCGGCCTTCGAGCGCAACACCGAGCAGCATCCCCAGTCGTGGAACACCTGGGACAGTCTGGCCGAGACCCTGGCTCTCAAGGGCGACACGACGCGCGCCCGCAAGCTGTACACCAAGGCCTTGGCCCTCGGCCCCGACGCGGAAAACCGCGCACGCATTGAAGGCGTGCTGGCCAAGTTGGCCGGGCGCTGAGCCGCCCCATAGCGCTGCGAGGCCCCCACTCGCTACACTCCCGCCCCTGTTCGGGAACCTCTTTCCGCTGTCTCCGCTCTCTTGCTCGGAAAAACACATGCGCACTTTGCTCACTCTCGCTCTTTCGACGGTCGTTTCCTTCGGTCTGCTCGCCTGCTCCGGCGGCAGCGTCGATACCAGCAAGGACTTGGCGCAGGTGGAGCAGGAAGCCAAGGCGGCGGACGCGCCGGCTTTGCAGAGCTTGGTGGACAACTACAAGGCTGAGATCGCCAAGCACGAGCCCGAGTTGAAGGAGCTGGAAGCCAAGCTCAAGGACGCGATGGCCAAGGCTCTCGGCGGCGCCAAGACCGACGTCGACGCGCTCAAGGCTGATGTCGACCAGCTCACCGCGAAGCTGAAGGCCCTGCGCGATCGCGTTGAGATCTACGCGCGCGAGCTGGCCGCCAAGCTGCCGAAGTAAGCCGACCGCCTGAACGGCGCACGCGCCCGTGTCCGCAGAGGCTTCGATGTCGTCCGCCAACGAGAGATCGACTCCTAGCGGCGCTCACCGCTGGCAGTTCTCGCGCTCGGGCGGCTTCGACCAGGTGCGGCTGGAAACCGCGGCCGACCTCGCGAGCCTCGGCGAACTCGATCAGAAGCTCTGGGCGGCACTGGCCTGCCCGGTGAAAGGGCTGGAGTTCGATGAGGCCACGCTGGCGCTCATCGACACCGACCACGACGGTCGCGTGCGCGCGCCGGAAATCATTGCGGCGGCCGAGTGGTGCCAGCTGCGGCTCAAGGATCTTGCCGCGCTGAAGGCCTGCGCGCCCGCGCTGCCCCTGAATCAGATCAACGAGCAGAGCGAGGAAGGCCGCGAGATCCTGGCCTCGGCGCGCCAGATTCTGCGCGACATGGGGCTGGCCGAGCGCACGGCCATCTCGCTGGCCGAAGTCAGCGACACGGCCCAGATCTTTGCGCAAACGCGCTTCAACGGCGACGGCATCGTGCCGGCCGACGCAGCGCAGGACGCGCCCACCCAGAAGGTCATCGCCGACCTCATTGCCTGCTGCGGCTCGCTCACCGATCGCAGCGGCAAGCCCGGCCTCGACCAGGCCCTGCTCGACACCGGCTTCTCGCAGATGGCGGCCTATGCAGCGTGGGCGGCCGCCGCGCCCACGGACCCGGCGCTGCGTCCCTTCGGTGAAACCTCGGCCGCCGCCTCCGCGGCCTGGCGCGCCGTGCGCGCCAAGGTGGACGACTACTTCGCCCGCTGCCGCTTGGCCGAGTTCGATGAACGCGCACTTGCCGCGGTGAACAAGTCGGAGTCTGAGTATCTGGCGGTGGCCGCCGGTGACCTGACCATCACAGTGCAAGAGATTGCCGGCTTCCCCATCGCGCGCGTGGCCGCCGGCCAGCCGCTGCCGCTGACCCGGGGACTCAACCCGGCCTGGGCCGCCGCCATCGCCACGCTGCGCGCGGTCGCCATCGCGCCGCTCTTCGGCCAGGACAAGTCCACGCTGACTCTCGCAGAGTGGGAGCAGCTCGGCGCCAAGCTCGGCCCCTATGAAGCGTGGCAAGCCAGCCAGCCGGTCACGGTGGTGGCCGGCCTGGGCCTGCCGCGCATTCGCGAGATCCTGGCCGGTCCGGCACGCAAGGCCATCGAGCAGCTCATCCAGCAGGACTTGGCGCTCAAGGGCGAGGCGCAGGCCATCGCGCAGGTGGAACAGCTCGTGCGCTACCACCGCGACCTCTACCGCCTGCTGCTCAACTTCGTGAACTTCGCCGACTTCTACTCGCCCGACCGCAGCGCCATCTTTCAGGTCGGCACGCTCTACCTTGATGCGCGCTCCTGCGAGCTCTGCGTGCGCGTGGACGACGCCGGCAAGCACGCTGCGCTGGCCGGCTTCGCCAAGGCCTACCTCGCCTACTGCGACTGCACGCGCCCCACCGGCGAGAAGATGCAGATCGCAGCCGCCTTCACCGGCGGCGACAGCGACTTCCTGATGGTCGGGCGCAACGGCCTCTTCTACGACCGCAAGGGGCGCGACTGGGACGCCACGATCGTGAAGGTGGTCGAGAACCCGATCAGCATTCGCCAGGCCTTCTGGTCGCCGTACAAGAAGGTCGTGCGCATGATCGAGGAGCAGGTGGCCAAGCGCGCCGCCGCCGCGGAGGCCGAGTCCGACGCCAAGCTGGCCTCCGCTTCCAGCACTGCCGCGAACGCCGACAAGGTGGCCGCCGAAAAGGCCGCTGGCCCCAAGAAGATCGATGTGGGCACGGTGGCCGCGCTGGGCGTGGCCTTCGGCGCGGTCGGCACGCTCATCGCCACGCTGCTGGGCTATGCCGCCGGCCTCTTCACGCTGCCCTTCTGGAAGCTGCTGCTCGCGATCGCCGGCCTGCTGCTGCTGATCTCCACGCCTGCGATGCTCATCGCGTGGCTCAAGCTGCGCCAGCGCAACATGGGCCCGATCCTCGACGCCAACGGCTGGGCCGTGAACGGCCGCGTCAAGATGAACGTGCGCTTCGGCGGCTCGCTGACCGCGGTGGCCAAGCTGCCGGAGGGCTCGTTGCCCGCCGCCGCCGACCCTTTCGGCGAAAAGCCCAGCCTGTGGCCCAAGCTGATCAAGACCGTGCTCGTCGTGAGCTTCCTCTACAGCGTCATCGCCGATCCCGACCACGGCTGGCTCTACAACTGGACGCGGCCGGGCACCGCCTTCCATGACGCCGCCGGCTTCTCACTCGGCGGACGCAAGTTCACCGAGGAAGAGCTGGCGCTGCTCGCTGCAAAGGCCAAAGTCAGCGCCGAAGCGGGCGAGACGGTGGACGGCGCCGGCGACGGCACGGACGCGAAGTAGCCGCGCCGACTGCGGCTAGCCAACACCCTCGCATCAGGAGTGGCCGCGTCGGAACGCCCGGCTCGGGTCGCCGCAACCGCCCCACGACCCTTGATCGCGAGGCAGGGGCGTGTTGATCGAGGGCAGCGGGAGTTCACTAGGGGTGAGTCGTAACACGTCGCATGAGACTCGACGTGCGTCAGTGAGGGCGGGTTACGAGCGGCAGGCATACCTAGCAGGCGTACACAGTTTGCAGTAGCCTCACCGGGTCATTCGTTCACCGCTGCTGCTCATCATTGACCGGCCGTCGTGTCGTCGCTCGCTTCGTGGAGGTCCCATGCCAAGCCCGATTTCAGCGGCCTTTGGCTTGGGTGTCTGGGCGGCTCTGGCGCTCTGCTGCCCGCCGCTCCCGGCGCAAGCCTTGACCCGGTTCCCCGACCGACAGTATGCGATTCCTGACGGCGCCAGCCCGAGCTTCTGGCCGCGCATGGTTGTAGGTGACCTGAACCAGGACGGCCGCTCCGACGTGGTCACGGTCAGCGGCTCGCATGCCAAGACGACTGTACTGATCGCGAACTCTGAGGGCGGATTCTACCCGGGGGTCGAATACCCGACGGGCTCTCTCGTCTCTCACGTCCAGCTTGCCGATGTCGACAGCGATGGCGACCTGGACTTGGTGGCCACGGAGTGGGTCACACAAAGGGTCGTCGTTCGCAGAAACAACTGTGACGGTGCATTTTCCGAGCTGGAGTCTGTGTCCATCGGCGCTCCAGGAGTGAACTGGCCCTTTGGCCTTTCGCTTGGCGACGTCGATGGAGATCAAGACCTCGACATCGTGACGGCCAACGTGAAATCCGCGAGCACCGGCAGCCTTTCCCTACTGGCGAACGACGGGTTCGGCGGGTTTGCGCCGGTGTCAACCGTGCCACTCGCCCTCCGTGGAGCGCTACCAATTCTCGCCCACTTGAACGCCGACAACTGGATCGACTGCGCGGTTCTTTGCGCTGATTCCGATGTTGCCGTGTTTCTTGGTTCATCGAGTGGTTTCCTGCCCGTGGAGTACTACCTGCATCCCAGTCTGCTCATCACAAGCGGCTCCGACTTCGTCGCCGGAGATGTCGACAGCGACGGTGACCTGGATCTGTTGCTCTCGGCCTGGTCCGAACTGTCCGTCCTACTCAATGATGGAGCAGGTGTATTCGCTGCCGGAGCACCACTGCTCCTGGCGAGTGTGCCTCAGACCGCGATTTTCGGAGTCGCCTTCGACGATCTGGACGATGACGGGATCGAGGACGTGCTGGCCGGTGAGCACTTTGCGGCTTCGCTAGCATGGATGCGTGGCCTCGGCTCAGGCGCCTACGCCCCTCCCGTGTGGACTCAGGTCGGGCAGACGGGATTCGATATCGAATTTGGGGACTTCGATGGCGACGGAATAGACGACGTCGCCCGAACCACGCCGTCGACGGTCGCCGTCGCGCACAACCTCGGTGGCGGAGTGCTCTCCGATCCTGGCGAGGTCCACGCCGGTGTGCTGACCGGTGACTTGGTCTTGGCGGACATGAACGGCGACACCGTTCTGGACCTCATCCTGGTGAACGAGTCCTCCGACACGATCGAGATTTGGCCGGGCGATGGCCTCGGCGACTTCCCGGCGCGGGCGAGTTCCACACCGAGCGGCGCGAAATGGATCCTGGCTTTCGATGCGACAGGAGACCTCAAACCGGATGTCATCGGCTCCGGCGGTACAGGTGTCTCTCTTTATCCCGGAGACGGGACGGGCGGCTTGGCGTCGCCAGCTTTCCATGCCACGGCCAGTAATTGCTCGGCGCTAGCCGTTGGCCAAGTCGATGCGGACGGCATCCTGGACGTAGTCGCCTTGAATGTGAACCTCACGCCGACAGCTTCAGTACTGCTGGGGACAGGCTTGGCATCCGGATTCCAGCCCGCGATCAATTTCCCAATTGCTCCCGGAGCCCAGGACCTCGCGTTGGGGCTATTCGATGCCGACGCGGTGCCGGACCTCGCGATCGTGAACGGGCTGGGAGGACTGGCGACAGTGGACATCTTGATCGGCGATGGCGTTGGTGGGTTCGTGTTCCCTACCAGCTTCATTATCCCGGCGGCCGGGAATGCCGTGGACGTGGGCGACGTGACGGGTGACGGGCTCGTTGATGTCGTCGTGGCGGTCCATGAGCTCAATCAGGTCTACGTTCTCGCCGGCGACGGAGCGGGCGGGTTCGGTCCGCCCAACACGACAAGCGTCCTGCACGGTCCCTCGGACATTCGGGTCGTCGATGTCGACAGCAGCGGCCGTCTCGACATCATCACAGCCAACGAACGCAGTTCGAACGTCTCGGTGCTGTTCGGTCAGGCCGGCGGCCTGCTCTCGGCGCCGTATCTGTTCACCGCCGGCTACGGCGCGGGTTACCTCGGCTCGCAAGGTTACCTCTGGCACCGGCTCGCCGTGGGTGACGTGAACGGCGACTCGCTCCTCGACGCCGTCGTGGCCAACACGGCCCTCGTAGCGTACGCACCCTCGGTTTCTGTGCTGCTCAATGAGCCGCTTTCGTCCAGCACGTGGAGTGAAGAGTGTCCCGGCCTGCCCGGCTTGCTGGGTGTTCCCCTGTTGGTTGGCTCAGGGACCCTCGTCACGGGAACGGCGGGCTCGCTTCATCTCTCCAACGCCGCGCCCTCAGCGCAGGCCTTCTTGTTCGCCTCGCTCTCGAGCAATCCGCAGGCCTTCAAAGGCGGAGTGCTCTGCCCATTGCCGACCATCCTCGTGCTCGCCCTGAGCACGAGCAGTTGCGGCACCCTCCACCTAGCCTGGAACGACTGGCCGGACGGGCTCTCCGGTCAAGATGTCTACGTGCAGTTCGCCGTCAAAGACGCGGCGGCGGGCGACGGCGTCTCGCTCAGCAAATCGTTGCGCGGAGATGTTCCCTAGCGAACCGGCCTCAGGACCGGAGGGCGAGTTGGCCCGCCACGCGGAAGGCCTCCGCACCGAGTGCTTCCACGGCGGCCTGCTGACGCGCGTCCTTGAGCCGGCCATCGAGCCCGAAGGCTTCGTGTACGCGGCCCACGGCCACTTGGTCGGGCAGCGCGAGCACGCCGATGTTGCCGAGGATCGAGCGCACGGAGACGAGCCCGCGCAGACCGCCCAGCGCGCCGGGTGAAGCACTCATGAGCGCCGCGACCTTGCCGCGAAAGGCCAGCAGCGGCGCCTCGCCGGGCGCGCCGCGCGAAGCCCAGTCGATGGCGTTCTTGAGCAGCGCGGTGATCGAACTGTTGTACTCGGGGCAGGCGATGAGAAAGCCCTGGTGCGCGATGAGCTGCTGCTTGAAGGCTTGCGCTGCCGCGGGCAATCCCTGATCGGCTTCGAGGTCCTCGTTGAAGAGCGGCATCGGATAGTCGGCGAAGTCCAGCAGCGTCACCTCGGCGCCCGCACGGCGCGCGCCCTCGGCGGCGACGCCCACGAGCTTGCGGTTCCAGGAGGCGCGGCGCGCGCTCCCCGCAAAGGCGAGCAGGCGAGGCACGTGCGAAGGAGTCGTCGACATGGAAGAAGCTCCGTACAAAGGCGGCATTATGTCGACAGGTGTCGCCCAGTTCAGCACGGCAGCTAGGCACGTTTGACGGAAGCGTGTAGGCTGGCCGCCATCGGAAAGCTATCGACTTGCTTTCACTTGCAATCGGAGACCATGGAATGATCGCCCCCCCCCCTCCGCAATTGCCGCTCGCGCGCCGGGATACTCATCGGCCTGACGGTCTTGGCTGGAATCGCTAGCTCTTCGTCGAGCACCGCGCAATTCCCCGACCCAGGTGACCCCTTCCCCTCCTGGCAGTCTTTCGGGCCGCTTGCCAATCTCTCGCCCGTCGCCACAGCAGAGATTGCCCACGCGATCGTCCTGCCTCCGCCCGAGAATGCCCCCGACACCGTGAGAGTGTTGCTCTTCACGCGCCAGCTCGAAGCAGGAGACTGCGCCGGCGCGACTTTTGGCCAGGCTTGGCTCTGGAGGCCGACGCGCTCGCCCACCGTGGCCCATCCCTTGCCCATGCCCTCGACCAGTTCCTCCGATCCCTTCTGTTCGGGGCACGCCCACCTGCCGGACGGCGACGTGCTCGTCGCGGGCGGCCTCGACTATCAGAAGAAGTGCGACCCGGCTGCCTGCGAGCACGGCCTCTCCGTCGGTCACTCTGCGACTTGGCGCCTGGATGTGTCGTCCGATCCGCCGGTCTGGACCGCGGGGCCGAGCCTGCTCGCAAAGCACTGGTACCCGACGGTCATTGCGGTCAATGACGGAGTCTTCGTCGCTGGTCACGGCACCGAGGCCGAGCCGGGATTTCTCTGTGACACGCACCTCAATCCCAAGAATCACCAGATCTACCAGCGCTGGAATGCCAGCCCTGCCACCGGCTTTGAGCGCTGGACCAACTACAAGGACGTCGTGGGCGACCCAACGTGCCTAGCGCTCGACGTCGTCTCGGTCTTCGACTACCCGCGGCTGCACATGCTAGCCAGCGGTGAGATCATCATGAGTAACGCGGCCCGGGCCGCCTTCCTGGACATCGCCAACCCGCCGCCCTGCACGACGATCGGGCCGCGCTGGAAGTTCGAGCCGGTGGGCACTACGGGATTCTTCCCCCGTCGCGGCGGCAACTCCGCACACCTGATCTATCGGGATGCGTTCGGAGCGAGGCGCGAAGTCGTTTACAGCGTCGGAGGAACGGACGGTCACGACGACGACCTCTGCTTGGAGGACGGCTCGGGGGCGGTCGTTACCGGCCACGTCGAGAAGATGATCGACCCGAACGCGACCAAGGCCTGGGTGGACACCCCGCCGCTCAACCACCCTCGCTTCAACCACAACCTCAGCTTTCTGCTCGACGGCTCGCTCGTGGTTACCGGCGGCAGCTACGGCGAGGATCTGACGGGAGGACCGGACCTGTGCAATTTCGTGAGGGCGCCCGAGCGGATGCGCCCGCCGGAGCTGTTCGGTGGCAGCGGGCTATGGGTGGACTTAGGGTCCTTCGCCCCGCAGCCGCATGACCGCGGCTATCACGCCATCGGCGGCCTGCTACCCGATGGGCGGTATTTTTCCGGCGGCGGGACGGCCGATCCCAACCAAGGTCACGTGTCGGGCACTTACCACACGATCGACATCTTTGCGCCGGCTTACTATTTCCAGCCGAGGCCGCAGATCCAGGAAGCGCCGACGGTCATCGCCTCCGTGGCCTCCTCGGGACAGCCATTCTCGCTCGAAGTTACGCGCGTCGACTCCGAGAGCGAGATCGCCTGGGTCGCTCTCGTGAAGCCCTCCTCGACTACGCACGCTTTCGACATGGGGCAGCGTTACGTGCAACTGGCCCAACCAACTGTCGAATCGCAGTCGGCTCTCGACATCGTATTGACAGTTCCAAACCCTCTCAATCTTTTCGAGACGCCGCCTGGCATGTACCTGCTCGTGGTCGTCGAAGAGGTTGTCCAAGAGATCCTCGATCCACTGACCGGCCAGGTCACGAGCACGACGACTCGCTACGCTCCGAGCATAGGACACTGGGTGCGTGTCGAATGAGAACGATCGCATTCACAGCACTGCTTCTGATGGCTGCTGGGAGCGTTTCGGCCCAGCCTGCCTCGACGGCGACTTCTCTCGACCCGTGGTCCGGCTTTGTTGAAGTCGAAGGCGCCTTCCTCACGCGAGTGCCGGGGGCCTGGCTGCGGATAACGAACGCGGGAATCGATGTGTTGCCGCAATCCGCTGAGGGATTCGAGGTCCCTCTCGCCCTGCGCTTCGACAACCAAGTTCGCGTGCGCTCCCTGCACGGCGACGCGCCTCTGCCCGGCCTCGTCCACTTGCTTCTCGGCGACGACTCAACGAAGCACCGCACCGGCCTGCGGCGCTACGCCGAACTGCGCGCGCGGGACTCGACAGGCACGACGGTCTTCAGGATCCACCGCGGCCCGGCCGGCCTCGTGCTGACTCGCGCGCCCGGAGCCGCAGCCCCCTTTGCCCAACCCACCCGCGTCGACACGCCGTCAGGGACCTTGCGTCTCTCAGCTCCAGGTGACGCAGCCCAGGACTCGGAAAGCAACTATGGCATCGATTGGGCGACGATCATTAGCGGCGTCCCCGGAGAAACCGGCAACGCTCTTGCCGTCCACTCCTCCGGCGATCTGCTCATCGGCGGCATGACCATCGGCGGCCTCCCCGTCACGGACGGCGCCTTCGACGAGACGTTTACCGTGGGGACGGGTTCGCTCGGTAACACGCACGACAGCTGGTTGGCCCGCCTCTCGGCCGATGGCTCTGCGCTGGTCTGGGCGACCTACTTTGGCGGCACCAACAACGAGGAGATCTTTCGCATCGTCGCCGAGCCCGACGGATCCGTTCTCGCGGCCGGCCATGTCGCTACCTTTGCGACAGACGTTCCCGTGGCTCCTGGATCCACTCTCCTGATGAGCGGAGGCTTCGATGCCTTCGTGGCACGGCTCTCGTCGGAAGGCAGCACGCTTCTGGCAACAGCCTTCCTGGGCGGGACCAAGAGCGACGAACCCCGTGGTCTCGCCCTCACGCCCACGGGCTCAGTCGTCGTCTCAGGGTGGACCACATCCCCCGACTTCCCCGTTACGCCTAACGCGGCGCAGCCGCACCTGGCTTCCGCAACGAATTCGGATTCGTTTCTGGCGAGGCTCTCACCAGCGCTCGACTCGATTGAGTACGCCACGTACTGGGGTGGTACGGGCGGCGACTCCGCTACGGGTGTCGCGGTTTCCGCAGATGGCTACATGGCAATCGTCGGTGCGACCGGTACGGCCGACTTCCCAGTGCACTACGCCGGTTCCGACGGTCAACACGCCGGCAAGGCCGACGCCTTCGTGGCGTGTTTCGATCCACAGGGCGCATTGATTTTCTCTCGCCACATCGGTGGCTCCGACATCGACTGGGCCCGCGACGTGATCTACGACTCGGCCGGGCGCATCGTGCTCTGCGGGGACACGTTCTGGCCCGGTATTCCCGCCACGCCCGGTCTCTTCGACTCTACTCACAACAACTGGGAGGACGCCTTCGTCGCCCGCCTAGACCCGCTCACCGGAGAGACCCTGGGGCTCACCTACGTCGGCGACCACTTCAGAGACTGGGGCTGGCGTCTGGCCGATGCCGGCTCGGGCGCCATCGTCCTCAGCGGCGAGACGACGTCTTCGGTCTTCCCCACGACCGAAGGCGCCGTGAAGCCGGCCCTGGGCAATGGCAGCAAGGATCTCTTTGTGGCGCGCCTCTCGCCCGACATGCGTTCTCTGCACTACGCCACCTACTACGGCGGCAGCGACTTTGAGGGCTTCTTCGAGCACGGTCTCGCAGTCCTGGACGACGGAGCCGTCGCTCTCTGCGACTACACCTCCTCGCCTGACTTCCCCACGACCGAAGGCGCTTTCCAGGAAGACCTGCAGGGAGGCGCCGCCGCCGCCATCATCCAGTTCTCGATGCTGCCCACGGGCGTGCGCCGCTACGGCGCCTCCACACCGGGCCCCTTGGGGCACATCGCTCTCGGCGTGAACTCCATGCCCCAGCCCGGCGACGAGGACTTCGCCGTCGTCGCCTTCCGCGCTCCGCCCGAATCCACCGGGTGGCTAATTCTCGGCGCGAGCGATCTCTCCGCGCCCGTCGCGGCCAAGGGCATCGGCCTCTGGGTCGACCCTGCATCCCTGCTCGGAATGCTCCCGTGGACGTCCGACCTCTTCGGCTACGCCCAGATCCGCCTCGCCGTCCCACGCAACCCGCTCCTTGTCGGACTGCGCGCCTTCGCCCAGGGCCTCTGGCCCACGGGCGACGGCTCCCTCGTCTCCTCCAACGCCCTCGACATCACCGTCCAGCCCTGAGCGGCAGGACCCGCGTCAGGGCAGGGGCTGGCCGGGCTGCCAGTTCGCCGCGCGCAGTTGGTCGAGCAAGGCGAGGCACTCCTCGCGCTGACTGTGCAGGAAGAGCGCCAGCAAATCGCCGGGGCGCGCCCATTCCAGCGCCTCGTACACAGCGGCGAGTTCGGAGGGCGCGTGCGAGAGGCTCTCGGGCGGCGCGCCCAGCCGCAGCAACTCGGCGGCAATGACCGCCGGCACTTCGCCCAGCGCGCGGCCGCGCAGATCGGGCTCCTGTTCCTTGATGATCACGCGCTGGGGTCCGCAGCGCCAGGCGGCGCGCACGAGCGCGGCGATGGCCGCGTCGCTGCGGTCACCGGCCTGGCCGAGAATCAGCAGCCGCCGTTGCGCCGGCAGCGCGGCGAGCATGTCTGCCAGCGCCGCCATGCCATGCACGTTGTGAGCGAAGTCGGCCACGGCGAGCACGCCGCCCAGCTCATAGCGATTGCCGCGGCCCGGATTGGCTTCGGCATCGGGCCGGAAGGCCAGCAGACCCGCGCGCAGGGCAGCCGTCGGCAGACCGACCGCGTCGGCAGCGAGAATTGCAGCCAAGGCATTGGCCACGTTGTGCCGGGCCGCGCCGCCCAGCGTCACCGGCAGTTCGGCGGCAGCAGCGATCTCCGTGCGCCGCGCGCCGTGCCTCAGGACGAGCAGCTCCTCGCCGCCGCGCTGCGAGCGCTCCAGCAGCGCCGCCGTGCCGCCGCGGGCAAGGTGCTCGCGCACTTCCGCCGGCAGACCTTGCTGATCGGCGCGCAAACTGAACCACGCGATCGGCCCGCGATGCGAGGGTCCGTAGGCCAGCAGACTCGCGTCATCGGCATTCAAGATGAGCGGCGCGCGGCCGGTGCGCCCGCCCTCCGAAACCAAGCGCCCCACCACGAGCTTGGTCTCCACCATGCCGGCCAGGTCCAGCACGCCCCATTGGCCGAGGTGATCTTCGGCCACATTGGTGACGATGGCCGCGTCGGCGCGGCGCAGCGGCAGGCCGCGCCGCAGAATGCCGCCGCGCGCGGTCTCACAGATGGCCAGCTCTACGCGCGGATCGCGCAGCAGCGTGCGTGCGCCGTCGGGTCCGGCGCAGTCGCCGCGCTCCACGATCTCGTCGCCCACGCGAATCCAGTCGGTGGAAGTGAGGCCGGTGCAAAGGCCCGCCGCCTGACCGATGGCGTGCAGCAGGCGCACGGTCGTGGACTTGCCATTCGTCCCCGTCACGAAGACGGCCGGGATATCGCGCAGCTCGCTCCAGTCCACGCTGGCAGGCGCCGGCAGACTGCGCAGCTCCAGCACGCGGGCCGACGCGCCCGTGCCTAGCGAGACGCGCCGATCATCGGCGAGCAGAGTCACGCCGCGGCGCTCGGCCTCTTGCGCGAGCGCGGCCAAATGCTCACGCCGGCGGGCTTCCTTGTCCCGCGAGGCGCGCAGAGTCGTGAGCGCCGCCTCAAGGTCGGGCTGCTCGCCCTGTGCGGGGGCCGCGGCCGCGGAGGTGGCGGTCACGGCCGCGGCGGTCACGGCCGCCTTAATGGCCCACTCGTTGATCTCGGTGGCCGTCCACAGTCCGTCGAGCGGCGCGGAGAGCGCCAACGTCGCGCCACGCAGCGGTCCGCCGCTCTGGTTATGGCCGGCGAAGCGCCGCACGAAGAGCTGCTCGGCCTGCCAGCCCAGGCCGTCGAGCGCAGCGCGCGCCCAGTGCCGCCAGCGCTCGATGAGCTCCGCGAGCAGCGCATCGATCGCAGCCAAGTCCGCGGACCCGGCCACCGTGAAGCTTCCGCCCGGCTGCGCCGAGCGGTCCTCGCCCCACACGAATTCCAGCGCCGCGCCAGGGCCATCGTGCAGCAGGTTGGGCCCGATCTGGCGGCGACTGTCGAAGACGCGCAGCGTGAGTTCCGGCGTGGCCGGCTCAGTCATCGGCCTCGCGCGCCAGGCGCACACCCTTCTCGTCGCGCACCAGGGTTTCGCCGCCCAAGCTGCGCGCCAAGGCCGGCGCATCCTCGAGGCTGAGCGGCGCCGTGACGGGCGCGGGGGCAGCGGGCGCGCTGGGCACGCTCTCCGACTGGAAGCCGGTGATCTGCCGCCAGCAGCGCGCGGGCTTGTCGCCGAAAATGAGCAGCAGATCGTCCTTGCGGCCCATGGCCAGCCCCGCGCTGATGGCCTGCTGCTCATCGGGGATGATCTCGATGCGCGCCGCCGACACGCCGGCCTCGAGCAGCGTCTGCTGCAGCATGCGCGGCACTTCTTCGGGGCCGCGTCCGCGCAGGCCGTCGTCGCGGCGCAGGATGTAGTGGTCGAACTTGCCCGCGCAGAGCCGCGCGATGGCCTGGATGTCCTCGTCGCGCCGGTCGCCGGGCGCCGCCAGCACGAGCAGCCGGCGGCCCTTGGGCTCGAGCCGCTGCACGAGCTGCACCATGGCTCCGACAGCGGCCGGGTTGTGGCCGTAGTCCAGGATCACCTTGAAGGGATGCCCGTCGAAAATGTTCATGCGGCCGGGCGCCTGAAAGAACGTCGTGTCAAAAGTGCGCAGCCCGTGCCGGATGTCCTCCAGCTTGAGATTCATGCTGAAGGCCATGGCCGCCGCAAACATGGCGTTCTGCACGTTGTGCAGCGCCTTGCCGTCCACCGTGGCCGGGATGAGGTGCGTCCAGAGCAGCGGAATGTGCGCGCCCTTGTCGTAGATGGTGAGCATGGAGCCGTTCATGCCGGCCTCCAGCACCGCGGCGCGGCCGCCGCTGCGGATGTGCTCTTTCACCAGCGCGTGCCCGGGGTTCATGGTCACGTAGCAGACGTGCCGCGCCTTGGTGTAGTCGGCCATCTTGAGACAGAGCGTGTCGTCGGCGTTGAGCACGGCCGTGTCCATGGCCACCTCGACGATAACGCGCTTGACCTCCGCCAGCTCCTCGAGCGTGTTGATGCCCTTGAGCCCCAGGTGATCGGCTTGCACGTTGAGCACTGCGCCGACGTCGTGCTTGAAGTAGCCCATGCCGGAGCGCAGCAGCCCGCCGCGCGCGGCCTCGAGCACGGCCGCATCCACCGAGGGGTCGCGCAGCACCATCTGCGCGGCCATCGGGCCGGTCATGTCGCCTTCCACGGTGAGGTGCCCGTCGATGTAGACGCCGTCCGTGGTGGCCAGGCCCACGTGGTGCCCGGCCAGCTTGAAGATGTGCGCCAGCATGCGCGCGGTGGTGGTCTTGCCGTTCGTGCCGGTCACAGCCGCGATGGGAATGCGGCTCGGCGTGCCCGGCGGAAAGAGCATGTCCATGACCGGGCCGGCCACGTCGCGCGGCGTGCCCTCGGACGGCGCCACGTGCATGCGGAAGCCGGGCGCGGCATTCACTTCGCAGATCGCGCCGCGCGTGACCTTGTACGACTCGCTGATGTCGCTGCACAGGAAGTCGATGCCGGCCACGTCCAGGCCGATGGCCTTGGCCGCGCGCACGGCCATTTCAC
Organism: Planctomycetota bacterium; assembly: GCA_052387675.1. Classification (GTDB taxonomy): domain Bacteria; phylum Planctomycetota; class B15-G4; order B15-G4; family B15-G4; genus JBQTIY01. The sequence goes on from JBQTIY010000005.1 coordinate 59,479, forward strand.
GGTTGTCGGGGTGCACCAGGTCGGTGACATCGAGCGACGTGCCGCCGGTGCTCAGGTTGCCCGTGCTGCGCAGGTAGACCATCTCGCCCTTGGGCGGCACAGTGCTGCGCGAGTAACCCTTCTTGGCCAGCAGGCGCTCGGCCTGGTGGTCGAACTCCAGGCGCGTGAGCACCTTCTCGTGGCCGATGCCGCGCCGCGGATCGGCATTGGTCTGGAAGACGAGCTGCTCGACCGTGTGCACGCCGTCGCCCACGACGTGGCCCGGCACGCGCTTGGCCACAGCGATGAGTTCGCCGTTGACCACCAGCATGCGGTGGTCGAAGCCGGTGATGAAGCTCTCCACGATGACGCTGCGACTGTGCTCCTGCGCCACGGCGAAGGCCGTGCGGATGGCCTCGTCCTCGGAGAGATGGATGCTCACGCCGCGGCCGTGGTTGGCGTCCAGCGGCTTGACCACCACCGGGTGCCCGATGCGCTTCGCCGCGCGCACCGCCTGATCGGCATCCTTAACCACGACTTGGCGCGGCACGGGCAGGCCCAAGTCGCTGAGGATGCGGTTGGTCTCTTCTTTGTCGGAGGCGATCTCCACCGCGATGTGCCGCGTCTCGCTGGTGACCGTGGCCTGGATGCGGCGCTGGAGCTTGCCGTGCCCGAACTGCACGAGGCTGTAGTTGTTGAGCCGCAAGTACGGGATGTCGCGCGCCTCGGCGGCCTTGACCAGCGAGGCCGTGCTGGGCCCCAGCGCCCGGCGCTGCGCGTAGCGAATGAAGGTGTCGCGCGACTCTTCGAACTGGAAGGCGTGATGGCGCACGTCCTCCGGCTGCAACTCGGCCGGCAGCAGATGGTGCAGCAGACGCAGCGCCAGTTCGCCGGCGTCGCGGCCGACATCCTCCTGCTCGTACTCGTAGACCACGTCATAGACGCCGGGAGTGCCGGCCGAGCGCGTCTTGCCAAACGTCACGTGAGCGCCGGCCACGTTCTGCAATTCAATCGCGACGTGCTCCAGCACGTGTCCGAGCCAGGTGCCCTCGCCCTCGTGCAATCGCCGCACGAAGCCGCCGGCCTCGCCGTAGCTGCAGCCGTGCTGGGCCAGCCCGGGCAGAGCCTTGAGCAGCGCGTCGGTGAAACTGCGGCCGAGCTTCGCTGTGGGCCATTGCTCGAGCGGCCCGAGGTCCAGCCGTAGCCTCAGCACCGGAAAGTGCGCGTAGAGACTCGGCCCGATGTAGACGGAGGTCTCGAGAATCTTCACGCCGCGCACCTCACCCGGGGACCGAAAGGGGCTGACAGGATCCGCGAAGGCTGCTGAAGGGTCAATCCGGGCCCCTGTGGCGGAAATTCTGGCGGTGCCACATACTCATCGCTTCGGGTTCATGGCACATCGGGGTCGCCGCGCCTTCGAGCGGGCCGCGACTTCGCTCTGCTCCCCCGTCGATTTTCACCGCTCTCTCCTTTTCTCTCCACTGGAGTCTCTCCATGATGACCGCGCTCCGTCTTGCCGCGACGTCCTTCATCGCCGGCAGCCTGCTGCTGCTCGCCGCGCCCACTGCCTCGGCGCAGTGCTTCGGCCCGGACAATCTGGACATCGGCGTCTGCTGCCAGCCGACCTTTCCCACGCTGCCGCCCTTTGGTCCGGCCTCCCTGGGCGGACTCGGCATTTGCTGGAACCAATGCTCGCCGACCGCGACCAACACGCTGAAAGTCTCCTGGACTCCGCCGACTCAGCCGCAGTGCACGCAGTACATCACCCAGCTCACCGTCGCCGACGCGGGCGGCTTCCCGATGCTCTCGGGCACGCTCGTGTTGGACTACACGCGCACCTGGAACGAGATCGACACGACCGGCGCGCTGACGCAGGTCTGGCGCTTCACGGCCAAGGCTGACCTCACGCGCGTCCCCGGCAGCCCCAACAATCCCTGCTTGCTGCCCACCTGCCTCGCGCCGGTCGGCCCCTACGCCACGGCCTTCTATTACGGCTACGTGGACTACGCCGGCTGCACCGCGGGCGGCGTCGACAACGTGCTGGTGCTCTATCACAACTGCGACCGCTTCATTCACCAGCCCGGCCTATCCGACAAGCCCGGCGTCTTCCACCCAGGCCGCTCCTACGGCATTGTCGCGCCGCACTCCACGCTGCAGCCCTTCGTGCCGGCCAACCTCATCGCGCCGGGCGGACCGCTCGTCGGCGAGGCCACGCGCAACGTGGGACTGATCACGCCTCCGCCCTTCGCCTGCATGGTTGAGGACCACGTGGTTGGCGGCGCCATGAACCTGCTGGGCGCGGGTTGCGTCTGCACGATGACCAGCAATCCCAAGCAGCAGAGCCTGCGCCAGCTCAACGGCACGAACAACTGCGTGAGCACGGCCGGCACGCCCACGGGCTTCGCCTCGCTCAGCGTGAACTTCCCCGTGCTGCCTTGGATGCACTTGGTGAGCACCAGCATCGGCACCTGGACCAATCCCGTGGTTTATCCCGGGCTTGAGGCAGCTTGGGCCGATGAAGGCCTGTTCATACGGCAGGACGCCTGCACGGGCGACTTCGTCGAGCTGAAGTACGGCGCGTCAACGAGCGGCGGCTGGACGCCCCTGTTGCCCATCCCGGTGATCGTGACCAACTTCACCGACTTGGCCGACAACTACACCGCGCCGCTCTTCGGCCCGTACCCCACGCCGATCTTGGGCAGCATCCGGCCAACGGATCACCTGATCTACGTGAACACGCCCTGAGGCGAGTCCTCAGCGGCCGGCGAGCGCGTAGGGCGTCACCACGCCTGACCAGCTCTCGTCGCCGATCGTGAGGTAGAGCCGCCCTTCCGAAATCGAGAGGGCCATGGCCGTCCGCCGCTGCAGCCGCGCGGCGACGGCCTTCACCATGTCGCGGTCGATGCTGCGCAGTTCGATCGCCTCCGCGCGGTGGATCTTCTCGCCCTGGAGCTGACGGAGCAGCACGACCGGATCCTTGTGCGTGTAGATCACGACGCGCGGCGCGGCCTTGCTGGCCTTGTGCAGGCGCCGCGCGTCGGGCGCGCCGACGTCAATCCAGGCACAGAGCTGCCCGGTGAGATCGCGGATGGCCAGGGTCGGATCATCAGGGCTGGAAAGCCCCTGGCCGAAAGACAGGCCTTCCGTGTACTCCAGGCAGTAGGCCAGCACGCGCGTGAGGAAGTACTCCTCCGACTCGGAAGGATGGCGGGCCAGGCGCAGCGCCAGCGTTTCGTAGACGCCGCGATCGACATCGGAGAGCTCAATGTCGAAGTTGTGGAGGGTGGAGGCTTGCGCCATACAGCGAGTCGGATCGGGATCTTGCGGTGTTGCAGCGCGGCCGAGTGCGGAACCTAGCGCGCCTCGCTGGCCGGCACACCGGCCGGCGTCGCCTGGCGCGTGTGCAAGTTGTAGCTGTCGCCGCGCGTGAGGATGTGCAGCTTGAGCCCGATGAGCGAGACCGGCTCGTTGGCCTTGAGCGCATCCACCGAGGTGAACTCCACATCGTGCGGATCCAGGATCGTGACGCCGCCGCTGCCCACGACTTCCAGGCCTTCGTCGGGCCCAATGAAAACGGAGGTGTCCTCGTCGAGGCCCACGCCGATGGCGAAGGGGTTGTAAGCCAGCGCTGTGAGCAGGCGCCCCAGTCGGTCGCGCTGGCGGAAGTGCTGATCCACGATGATGCGATTGGTAAGCCCAAGTCCAGGTGACAGCGTGACCATGCGGCGGTGCGGCGTGGCGCCCTCGTCGCCGTAGGCGATCATGTGCTCGGAGAGAAAGGCGGCGCCGGCCGATGTGCCGGCGATGTGCAGACCCTCCGCGTGGCGCTCGCGCAGCAGCACGGCCGCGCGCGTGCCGCCGAGTGTCGTGGCCAGCCGCAGCTGGTTGCCGCCGGTGATGAAGACGCCGTCGGCTTCCTCAATGAGCGCAAGCCAGTCCTCGCGGTGGCAGTCCACCCGCGAATCGAAGGGCACGACCACCGCCCGCTTGACCCCCAGCTCGAGCAGGATCTCCTCATAACCAGGTCCGGTGCTGCGGTCTCCGGAGGCCGTCGGAATGATCACGATGCGCGCGCGGCTGCCCCCGCAGAGCTGCACAAAACGCTTGAGAATCGAGGGATCCTTGACCTTATCGATGCCGCCGCCAATGGGGACAATGAAGCCGCGCGTCAAGGTGGGAGTGCTCCGGAGCCGGGGGTGGCCCATAACATCGGCCATGGTTTGCCCTCCGTCAATCACAGATGTCGTGCCGGGAACGGCAACTGCGCTCCGGTAACCGCTTAGATTTTTTGGCAACCGGCCAGCCGAGCGCCCCAAGACCAGGGCCGACCTGGGCATACTGGCGCCCTTCCGGCTACCCCTCGGAGACCTCTGACCATGCTGTCCATTCTTCGTCTCGGCGCCGCTGCGTTGCTCACCAGCACGACGATCGCCGCACAGTTCACCGGCTCGGACTACTACGTCTCGTCGCCCGGTGGCGGCGGCATCTACAAGGGCGACTTCGTCACGGGCCAAAGCTCGGTCGTCGGCCTCGGGCTGCTCGTGCCCCACTACGGCTGGTTCGGCAACGACGGCAACTTCTACGTGCCCGATCGCGGCTGGCCCGCGCTCATGAAGCTCACGCCCGCAGGCGAAGTCAGCTTCTTCTCCGTCGGCGGCAACTGGATCAAGCCCGTCACGATCATCCCCTCGCTCGATGACCGCGCCTTTGTGGTCTCCGACATGGGCGCCAGCAAGATTCTGCGCGTCGAGTACGACGGCAGCCAGACGGTGATGCACGACCAGGCCTCCACGAATGGCCTGCTGAACTGGCCGGACGGCATGGCCTTCGACGACGCCGGCAATCTCTACGTGGCCAATCTGGGCGACAACAAGCTCATCAAGATCGACCCGCAGGGCCAAGCCAGCGTCTTCTCGGATTCGCCCCTGCTCAGTGAGCCGGGCGGCATCACCATCGACGGGGCCGGCAACCTCTTCGCCGCCAACTACGCCACGCACTCGATCACCCGCTTCCGCCTGGATACGGGCGAGGCGGAGTTCTTCTCCGGCAACGACCAAGCCTCCATGGCGGCGCCGAACGACCTCAAGCTGTCGCGCAAGGGCGGCATGCTCGTGGCGGGCAGGAACGGCCGCGTAAGCCGCATCGATGCGCTGGGCAACATCACGGTCGTCTATCACGACCCGACGCTCGGCGAGTTCGACGGCGTGGCTGTGCCGGAAGACGCCACGCTCTGCACTGGCCGCTACACCACCTACGGCGAGGGCCTCGAGGGCACCGGCGGCATCACGCCGAAGCTGCAGGCGATCTACTCGCCCTGCGCCGGACAGACCGTGGGCATCGAGTTTCGTGACTTCGTCGGCGGCGCCACGGCGGTGCTCTTCGTGGGCACGCAGGCGTTGCCCGTGGGCGCGATGACCCTGAAGGGCGCTCCGCTGCTGGTTGATCCGGCCGGCACGCTCTTCTGGCCGATTCCGCTCGGCCTCCCGGGCGCAGGCCAGGGTGCGGGCGCGGGTGATCTCACGCTGCAGTTCACCGTGCCGGAGAATCCCGGCCTCGCGGGACTGGAGCTGTATCACCAGGTCTTCGCGGCCGATCCGGCAGCGCTCAACGGCGTGTCGGCCAGCAACGGCTTGAAGGAAGTCTTCGGCCTCTGAAAGCGAGGACACTTCGGGCGCAACTCCTCGGCGGAGTGCTGGCCCTGACCGCAGGCTGTGACTCCGGTTCGCCTTCCGCGACCGGAGTCACAGCCGTTTTTGAGCCGCCCTGCGCCCTCGTGCATCTGGCCGATGCCCTGCCCGACGCGCGCAGCGTGGCTGCGCCGGCACCGAGCGCCGAGCGCAACGCGCGGCATTGGCGCTTCGACGAGGCTCGTCCCGAGTGGCTGGTGCAGGGCGCCGTGCAGTCGCCCCGCTTGGCCGCCGTCACGCTGCAACTCGTGGACGATGCCACACGCCTGAGCCTGCGAGCGCCCGATGGCTCGGGCGGCGGCATGCTCATGGGCGGGCTGGTGACCGCACTCGAGCCCACACCGCTGTCGTCTTGGGCGGCGCTGCGCGTACGAGCTCGGACTCACGAGCGCCTCTCCGGGATGCTCGTGGCGCCCAACGCCGGCGAGTCCGGCAATCTGCCGCGTGGCTGGTCCTTCATGATGGGCGGCGAGGGCACGGCGCCCGTCTTCGGCGACGGCTCGGTGCAGGACTATCTCCTGCCCCTGCGCGCGCCTGAGGCAAGTACAGATCCGGCCGCAGCGCCCCCCCTGCTGAGTTCGCTCGGTCTCTTCGTGGGCGCACCGGGCGAGGGCAGCCTGGACATTCTCGAAGTGACGCTCGTGCCGCGCGGCGCCGAGTTCACCGAGGCGGTTGGTGTGCTGGCCGTCGCGCGGGCCGGCGAATCGCGCCATTCGATCTATGCGCACGCGCCCGCCGAGTTGGCCTTTGCGCTGCGCGTGCCCGCGCAAGGACGCCTCGATCTTGGCCTGGCCGGACTGTCCGGGGAAACCGTCACGCACCGCGTGGCCGTGCGCACGCAGGCCACGGACACCGTGCTGCTCGAGGAGCGCCTGGCCGGCGGCGGGGCTTGGGCGCAGCGTTCCGTGGATCTCTCACGCTGGGCGGGCCAGGAGGTGGAGCTTTTGCTCGAAGCGCGCGCCGAGTCGGAGCTAGGCGCGGTGGCGCTCTGGGGCGCGCCTCTCGTGAGCGGCGCGCCGGCCGCGTCCTCGGGCGCCGGCGCGTCCGCACCTTCCCCGTCTGCGCGCCCCAACGTGCTCTTCTATGTGATCGATGGCGGCGGCGCCGACCAAATGTCGGTCTACGGCTACGAGCGCGAGACCACGCCCTTCCTCTCGGAACTCGCCCAGCAAGGCGTGGTCTTCGAGGCGGCCTTCGCCACTGCCACCTGGACCCAGCCCTCCACGGCCTCCTTCATGACCGGCCTGCATCACAGCGTGCTGGGCGGGCTGCGGCGCGGGCTGCACAGCACCCCCGTGCCGAGTAACGCCGTGACCATGGCCGAGCACTTCCGGCTCGGCGGCTGGTTCACGACGTCGCTGACCACCAATCCCAACTGCGCGCGCGTCATCGGCCTGCAACGCGGCGTCGATGTGCTGGACGACACGGTGGATAGCGGACACGGCGGCGGTCACGCCACATCCTCCACCGCGCTGCACGATCGCTTCTTCGCACTGCGCGCCCAGTACCCGGCGCAGCCCTGGTGGGCACACATCCAAACCACGGATGTCCACGAGCCCAATGAGCCCGTGGCACCTTTCGCCGGGCGCTTTCTGCCGGAGGCCGAGCGCGAGCAACTCGACGCTTGGGAGGAGCAGCTCGACGAGGCCGGCGACGGACTCTTCGGCCGCACGAGCATCGCGCACTTCTATGACGAGGCCCTGCGCCGCGCCGGACTCGACCGGCACGCTTACTACGACGGGCGTCGCAGCCTCTACGACGAAACCATGCTGCATCAGGATGCGAGCCTGCGCGACTTCGTGGAGCGTCTGCAGGCCGCCGGCGAATGGTCGAACACACTGCTGGTCATCGCTTCCGACCATGGCCATCCGGCGGGCACCTTCGCGCGCTGGGGCCGCGGGCTCTTCGAGCCCTCGCCGCCGGAGTGGGAAGGCGCACTCTTCGATTCCTACTCCACGCGCGTGCCGCTGCTGGTGATCTGGCCCGGCCACTTGCCCGGCGGCCGCCGCATCGCCGAGCCGGTCTCGATGATTGACGTGTTGCCGACGCTGCTCGATCTGGCCGGCTTGCCGCCGGCGGAATTCAGCCAGGGGCGCTCGCTCGCGGCGGCCTTGCGCGGCGCGCCGCTCGCACCGGCGCCGGTGCTCTTCGACGAAGTGCGCGTGGACGAGGCCAGCGGGGTCTTCGTCGGCAATCTCGAAGCCATCGACGGACGCTGGGGCGCCTCGCTGGAGATCGGACCGGCCAGCCGCGGGCGCCACGCCGTGCCGGCCGGCGGCCGCTGGGGCGCGGTGCATCCCTTCTTTCCCGAGGCGCCGCGCCTCTTGCTCTACGACCTGCACGCCGACCGCTTCGCGCGGCGCGCCGTGAACGACGAACACCCCGAACTTGTCGTCAAGTACGAGCAGCTCCTGCGTGAACGCTGGGCCGCTCATCTGCTCCTCGCGCAGCGTTTCACCGCCAGCGAAGCCGCGCCGCTCTCGCCCGAGGAACTCGAGCAGCTCAAGGCCTTGGGCTACACGCGCTGAGCCGGCTTGGCCTTCAGCGCACGCGTCGCAGGTAGCCTTTGGGATTCCAGGTGATCAGGAAACTCTCTTGGTCGCGGTCGACCACGAAGTCCTGGTTCTCCTTGACGAATGTCTCCACCGCCTCATAGGGGCCGGGCTTGGGACCGAGGTCCAGGCCGTGGTGACAGATGCTGTCTTCGACGATGAAGTAGTCGCCCGCCTTGACCAGCCCTTGGTACGTGCGCAGCACACGCAGCGTGTTCTCGTAGGTGTGCGAGCTGTCCTCGATGACCAGCACGCGCTCCTCCGGCTGGATGAGTGCGGCAACTTTGGAGAAAGTGCCGCAGGCGTCGCCCTCGAAGAGCGTGACGCGCGGATGCGCGCGCACCACCGGCGGAATGTTGGCATGCGAGATGTCCACGCCGATGATCCGGCCGTGGCCCAGCAGGTCGCACAGGTGCGCCAGGGCCAGCGTGCTGCCGCCGAAGCGGTTGCCGATCTCCACGATGACGTCCGGCCGGTGCTTGTGGATCAGCTCTTGGTAGACCCAAAAGTCGAGCGGATTCTTGAGCGTCTGCACGCCGAAGTACGAGGTGCGGCCCAGAATGCGCTGCTGCATCACGTCCAGCACCTTGCGCAGCGGCATCCGGAGCGAGTCTTCCATGTGGGCCACGCTGTGATCCTCCCTCAGGCCTTGCGCCAGTAGACGCCGGTCCAGTCAATGGTCACGAGTTCCTCGCGCACGCCGTGCTTCTCGCGGTAGTCGTGCACAGCCTGCTTGCAGGCCGGAATCGCGCCGTAGTCGTCCACGATTAGAAAGCCGCGCGGCGAGAGCTTCGGGTACAGGTTCACCAGGCCGTCCATGGTCGACTCGTACATGTCGCCGTCGAGGCGGGCCACGGCGAGGCGCTCGATGGGCGCCGTGGGCAGCGTGTCCTTGAACCAGCCCTTGAGGAAGCGCACTTGGTCATCCAGCAAGCCGTAGCGCTCGAAGTTGCGCTGCACACTGGCCAGTGAGATGGCGAGGTCGGCCCAAGTGTGGTGGCGGTCGCCCTCGTCGGCGGCGTACTTGCTCGCGTCGGGCTTAGGCAGCCCCTGAAAGGAATCGGCCACCCAGACGCGCCGGCTCGTCTCGCCGCGCGCCTTGAGGATCGCGCGCATGAGGATGCAGGCCCCGCCGCGCCACACGCCGGTTTCAATGAAGTCCCCCGGCACGTTCTCGGCCAGCGCGGTCTCGACGCAGTGCTGCACATTGTCCAGGCGCTTGCGTCCCAGCATGGTCTGCGCGAAGGCCGGCCAGTAGCGCCCGTCTTCGGTGAGCGCCGAGTCGACGCGCTCCAGCAGCAGCACCTGCGGCGGCAAGAGGCGGCGCAAGATCGCGCGGCGCGCCTTGCCGCGGGGCTTAAAGTTGCGGCACTCGGCGCCATCGCCCAGCGAGCCGGTGAGGGCGCGCTTGACCAGATCGAGGTAGGCGTCAGTGGAAATAGCCGCAGGCTCCCGTGCGAGTGGCAGTGTGTCGCGCTGCACCGGGCCGGGTCAAGTCGTCTTGGGCAGCGCCGGGCGCCACTGCACCGGCGGCTCGCGCCCGGTCAGTTCGTAGAGAAAGCGGCTGGGCATGGCGGGCACGCGCTGGCCGAACTTCGCGCGCGAGCCGCAGAAGCTCAGCGTGAGGCGGCGCTGCGCGCGCGTGATGCCCACGTACATGAGCCGGCGCTCCTCCTCCACCGCGTTCTCGTCCACCGCGCGCTGGTGCGGGAGCAGCCCCTCCTCGAGCCCCACCAGGTAAACGCGCGGAAACTCCAGGCCCTTGGCAGCGTGCAGAGTCATCAGCGTGATGGCATTGCGCGGCCCCTCGCGATCGCGCTCCTGGTCGCGTTCGTCGTCGGCGCCCAAGGCCACGCGCTCGAGAAACTCGCTCAGAGCCGGCGCCGCCGCGCCGCGCGCGTAGTTCTCGGCGAAGTTCAGCACTTCCTCCACTGAGGCCCAGCGCTCCTGGCGCGTGGGCTCGTCGGGATAGCAGCGCTCGACTTCGGCGCGGTAGCTCACTGCTTCGAGCAGGCGCCGGATGAGCCCCACGAGCGGCGCCGCGGCGGCCTGGCCGCCCGGTGCTCGCCCGACACGCCCGGCGCTCACGGCCTCGCTGCCGAGCCGCCCCAGCGTGGCGCGCAGTTCGCGGGCCGCCTGCACCGCGGTTGGCGAGACTTCGGGCACCGCCGCCGCTTCGTCGAGCGCGCGAGCAAAGGGCAGACCCTGCGCCGTGGCGTGCGCCAGGATGCGGTCGATCGAGGCCTTGCCGATGCCGCGCGGCGGGCTGTTGAGGATACGCAGCAGCGAGACTTCGTCGTCAGGGTTCACGAGCAGGCGCAGATAGGCCAGCACGTCGCGCACTTCTTTGCGATCAAAGAAGGACGGGCCGCCCACCAGCACGTAGGGCTGCTGCGCGGCGCGCAGCGCGGCCTCGAAGGGGCGCGTCTGCACGGCCGCGCGCACGAGGATCGCAAACTCGCCCGGCTCGGCGCCGCGCTCGCGCAGTGCCACGATCTCACGCACGACAGCGTCGGCCTCGGCGGCCTCGTCCTCCACGGGCTTCACCGTGGGCGGGTCGCCGTCGCCCAGCGCGGCCAGCAGCGACTTCTCGTGCCGGTTGGGATTGTGGCGGATCACCCGGTTGGCGGCCTCCAGGATTTGCGCGGTGCTGCGGTAGTTGGTCTGCAGCCGCACGACGACCGCATCCGGAAAGTCCCGCGCGAATCCCAGGATCTTGGAGACGTCGGCCCCGCGCCAGCCGTAGATCGACTGGTCGTCATCGCCCACGACGCAAAGGTTGCGGTGGCGCGCCGCGAGCCGCTGCACGATCTCGTACTGCGGGGCGTTCGTGTCCTGGTACTCGTCCACGAGGACATGCTGGTACCGATCTTGCAGCGCCGCGAGCACGGCCGGCCGTTCTTGCAGCAGACGCACGGTGTAGAGCAGCAGATCGTCGAAGTCGAGCGAGCGCGTGCGGCGCAGTTGCTCGTCATAGCGCTCCCAGGCCCGCGCGATGAGCGCATCAGGCGAGGAGCGGCGCGTACGCCCGCCCGCGGGCCCGCCGCTCGCCCGCTCGGCCCCTGTCTCCGGCATCCGGGCCGTGCCGGGGCGGCCGTAGCTGTCCGGCGTGAGCAAGCGATTCTTGGCCAGGCTGATGCGCGCTTGGAGCACGGCCGGGTTCAAGCTGGTTTCCGGCACGCGCAGATCGCGCAGCACGCCGCGCAGCGTGGCGAGCTGATCGCCGGCGTCGCAGATCGCCACATTGCGCGGCAGGCCCAAGGCCTCGCCATGTTCGCGCAGCACGCGCAGGCAGAAGCCGTGAAAGGTTCCGACGGTGAGCGCGCCGGCCGCGTCGCGCCCCACCAACGCCGCCAGACGCTGCTTCATCTCACGCGCCGCCTTGTTGGTGAAGGTCACTGCGAGCACCTGTTCCGGCGGCAAACCGCGGGCCAGGAGATAGGCGATGCGCACGGTGATAACGCGCGTCTTGCCCGTGCCCGCGCCGGCCAGCACCAGCAGCGGGCCGCCCGCCGTGGTCACGGCCTGCGCTTGGTCGGCGTTCAGCCCGGCGAGCAGACGCTGTGCGGCTGCGGCAGTCAGCGCCGCGGTCGGCGCCCCGGCCGGCGCCGCAGACCGGGCGCGCGACGCTGAGCGGACAGCAGGCTTGCGAGTGGGGCGCGGGGCAGGCATGGGAGGGCGCGGATCGTGGGGCCAGCGGCCGTCCCATTCAAGCGGAGTCCGGCGAGCTCCCGTGGCGATGGCCAGCACCGGCCACCTCCAGCACCCGCCATCGCTGCGCCGCACCCGTCATCGCTGGAGTCCCTTAAAGTGCTCCTCGCTTCGCCCAACGGCCGGTTCCCAAGGAGGATGCATGTCAACTCTGAATCCCTTGTGTCGCCTGGCGCGCACAACGCTGATCCTTCTCGGCATCGTCGGCGCTGCCCGCGCCGGCGAAACCCAGATCGTTTTCGATCTATCGCCCTTCGAGCCGGCCAGCGCGGGCGGAGAGATCTTCGGCATCTCCTCGGCCGGCGGACACGTCGTGCACGCGCGCATCGACGCCACCTTCGTGAGCAGCGATCCCGGGCCGTGGACACTGTGGGCGCACTTCGCGCTGCCGACCGGCCTCGCCGGCGTGGACAGCCAGGCCCTGGGTTGGTCAGGCGTCGGCACGTTTTCCACGTCGATCGAAACCGACGCCTTCAACGGACAGCTCCAGCCTCCGCCTGGTCAGCCCTTCTACGCCTGGTTCGTGGAGTGGGCGGGCGGCACGCCCTTCTCGCTGCCCGGCGGCGGCGTCGGCATCGCCCCAGTGAACGGCCTCTTCACGGAGTGGGTGCTCACGCTCACGATCTGCGCCTGTCCGCTCGGCACGTGGGCCGATCTCGGCCACGCCTTGGAGGGCACTCAGGGCGAACCGCAGCTCGTCGGCCAAGGCAATCTCTGCCCCAGCGCGCCGGGCGCGCTCCTGCTAAGCAGCGCCAAACCGGGCGGCAGCGCCTTCCTCGTGACGGGACTCTCCAGCGCGTGGCTGCCATTCCGCGGAGGCTTGCTCATCCCGGACCCTGATTTCTTGATCCTCGCGCTCCCGCTCGATGGCACGGGCGCGGCCAACCTCCCTTTCACGTTTCCCAATGGCGTACCCGCGGGCCTGCAGCTCTGGTTTCAGGCCTGGATTCCCGATCGCGCCGGCCCCGTGGGATTTGCAGCGAGCAACGCGCTCTTGGCCACCGTGCCCAACGACTGCTGACGCGGCCGGCCGCGTGCACGGCGGGCCGCACCAGGCCGCGGCACGCGCGGTTGCGCCACGCTTAGCTTGAGGCCGAGGGCGGGCCATCGCCCCTGCTGGACCGACCCTCAGGCTCCAGCCACTCGGCAAGTTCGGCGAGCGCGCGGAAGAGCCGCTGCCGTGCGGTGGCTTCACTGCAGCCGAGGCGCTGTGCAATGCCGGCGTGGTCGAGGCCCACCAGCCGCGCGAGCACAATGATCTCGCGGCGATCCTCGGGCAGCCGGTCGAAAGCCGCTTCCAAGGACTCGAGCGTCTCGCGCGCGATCGCGTGCTGGCTCGGCGTGGCGAGCGTGGCGTAAACCTCGGCGAGGCCGCGATCGTCGGCTGCGCTGGGCGAAGCGCCGGCCGCAGCGCCCTCGAGCGACAGCTCGCGGCGCATGTCGCGCTTCTGCGCACCCCAGTGCTCGGCACGATGCGCGATCTTGCGCAGCGCGGCCGCATAGAGCCAGTCGCGGAAGCCGGCCTCGCCGCCGTACTCAAAGACTTCCAGCTTGCCGAGCACCTCGCGACAGGTGGACTGCACGAGATCGCTGGCCGATTCGCGCGCGCGCAGCGCCGGCCCGGCGCGCAGGCGCACATAGGCGCGCAGACCGGGCAGCTCGCGATGCAAGAGCTGCTCCAGTGCATCGCGATCACCTGCGCGCAGGCGCTCGACAAGTGGCAAGGTGTCGGCGGACATGGCGCGGGGCTCGGGAGGCGTGCCGGACATCCTAACCGCAGCAAGGCTGCCCGCCGGGCGGGCGCGTCGGCACAGCTCCCTCGCAAGACGAAGTGACGCGGAGTTTAGGATGCGCGCCATGGCGAAGCAGCCGACGCCCTCACCCGCCTCGCCGTCACCCGGTTCACCGTCACCCGAGACGCCATCGCCGGATGTACCGTCGCCGGAGGCGCCGGACCAAGGGCTCGTGGCGCTCGTCGCCGAGGCGCTCGAACGCCTGGAGAGCGAAGGGCCGGCCGCGCTGGAGGCCTTGTGCCGCGAGCACCCTGAGCGCGCCGTCGCGTTGCGCGCGCGCGTGGAGCGCTTGCAGCGTGCCGGTCTGGCCACGAGCGCAGGGAGCGCCACCGCGCTGCCCGAACGACTCGGCGCCTTCCGGCTCGGCACGCCGATCGGCGGCGGCGGCATGGGTCTCGTCGTGCGCGCCGAGCAAGAGGGACTCGGCCGCCCCGTGGCGCTCAAGCTCGTGCGGCCCGAACTGCTGCACGTGGCCGGTGCCCGTGAGCGTTTTCGGCGCGAGATCGCCGCCGTGGCGCGGCTGCAGCACCCCGGCATCGTGCCGGTCTTCGCCGGCGGCGAAGAAGGCGGCATCCCCTACTTCGCGATGGAACTCGTGGAAGGCGCCAGTCTCGAAGAAGTGCTGGGCGAACTGGCCGGCCGCGAGGCGGCCACGCTCACCGGGCAGGATTTGCGCCACGCCGTGCTGGCTGCGCGCGGATCGCAGGCGGGCGAGCGCCGCGAGAGCACTGCGACGAGTGAGGCCGCCGCGCGGCTCTTCGGCGGCAGTTGGCCCGCGGCCTGCCTGCGCATCGCGCGCCAAGTCGCCGAGGCCCTGCAGCATGCGCATGAGTGCGGCGTGCTGCATCGCGATGTCAAACCCAGCAACATCCTGCTCACGCCGGGCGGGCGCGTGCTGCTCATCGACTTCGGCCTGGCCGCCGCCGAGGGCAGCGACCGCATCACGGCCAGCGGCAGCCACCTGGGCTCGCTGGCCTGGATGTCGCCCGAGCAGGTGCGCGGCGAGCATGACCGTCTCGACGCACGCACCGATGTCTATTCACTTGGCGCCACGCTCGCCGAGCTGCTGACCCTGCGCGCGCCCTTCGCCGGGTCCGACGCCGAAGCCACGCGCCGCAACATCCTCGACGGCCGGCCGGTGATGCTGCGCAAGCTCAATCCCGCGCTGCCGCGCGACGCCGAGACGGTGTGCCTGGTGGCGCTGGACCGCGACCGCGCCCGCCGCTACGCGAGCGCCGCCGCGCTCAGTGAAGATCTCGGCCGCGTGCTCGAACACCGGCCGATCCTGGCGCGCCGGCCCGGGCTCGTGCGACGGCTGAGCCGCTGGACGCAGCGACGCCCGGCGGCAGCCGTCGGCGTGCTGCTGGGCGCTCTGCTGCTCATCGCCGGGCCGGTCGGCTGGGAACTCAAGCGCCAGCAGACGATCGAGACGCTCACGGCGGCCAAGGAGCGCTCCGATCGTCACTTCGAGGCGGCGCTCGGCGCCATCGGCGGCGTGCTGCGCGGCATGGCCGTGGATGCCACCGAGGATGTGCCGCGCTTGCAGCGCGCTCGGCTGGCGGCGATTGATCGGGCGCTCGAACTCTTTCCCGCGCTGGAGCGCGATCGGCCGCAGGATCCGCTGGTGCTCGGCGAAGGTGCGGCCCTGCACACCAGCCGCGGCGAAGTGCTGCGCGACCTCGGCCAGCCCGCGGAGGCACTCGCGGCCTTCGAAAGGGCCGTGGCCAAGCAGCGCGCGCTGCTCGCTGCGGAGCCGGAATCGGCCGAGCACCTGAACGCGCTTTCCAAAGCCCTCAGCCAAGCCGGTTCGGCGCTCATCTCCATGGCGCGGCATTCGGAAGGGCTGCCGCTGCTCGAAGAGTCGCTGACTCTCAAGCGGCAGGCCCTTGGGGCTGACGACACTCACAGCCTGCGCCTGGGGCTCGCGACGGCTCTGGCGGACTTGGGACGTGCGCACTGGGCCATGGGACGGATCGACGAAGCCGAAACTCATCTGAAGGAAGCGGCTGCGCTCGTGGAAGCGGCGCGCGCGGCCCAGCCGACGGACGCGCACACGCTCTGGACGGCCGGCCGCGTGGTGGGCGACCGCGGCGAACTGGTGGGCCAACGCGGCGAGGGGGAACTGTCGCTTGCGCTGGCCCAGGAGTCACTCGAGCTGAATCGCGCGGCTGCGGCCACCGCCGCCGAGCAGCGCTATTACGCTTTCGATCTCTCCACCGGCCTCTTTCTGGTGGCTCAGGCCGCTCAGCGCGTCGACCGCTTCGACGTGGCGGCTACGGCACTCGCGGAGGCGCTGGAGATCATCGAGGACTTGCTGCGCGACTTCCCCGACTCCGCGCGTTACCGCATTCAGCGCGTGGACTTGCTCGACAGCTTCGCGCTTTCGGAGGGCTACCAGGGGCATCACGACAAGGCCTACGAGCTGTTCGCCGCCAGCCTGGCCGAGAAGGAGCAGCGCTGCGCGGAGGATCCCGGCCGTTGCGACCTGGCGCAGGACGCGGCCATCACGCTGCTCAATATGACGAACTCGCTCACGCAGACGGGGCGCAGCCTCGATGAAGCCCTCAGCCTCATCAGCCGGGCCGAGGCGCACTTGTCGGCCTGCGAGCCGCAGCAGGCACCGCTCGAACAGGTCGTGCAGTTGCTGGACACGCTGCGTTATTTGCGCGGGAACATCCTCTGCCAGCAGGACCGGCTAAGCGAAGCGCAAGCAGTCATCGCGGACTTTGGCGTGCGCAGCGACGGCGGCCCCGGATCACGGCGCTTCGAGGCGGATCTTTGGTGCGAGTGGCTGCTCGCGCTGCGGCGCACGCAGCCGGACGAGAGCGCGCGTGCTGAACAAGAGCTAGCCGGCCGCCGCGCGGCCCTGGACGCTTTGCGTGCCGCCCTCGACGCCGGCTACGACGACTTGCAGGAACTCTCCAGCACCAAGGCGCTGGATCCCTTCCGCGAAGATGCGGAGTTTCTAGCGCTGCTTGAGCGGCTCGCGCCGCAGGGCTGAACTCGGCGCCCAGGCTGCGCTGCGGAAGTGCTGGCCGGGAGCCGCTACTGCGCCACACCGCGCAGCGCGTTGCTGGCGGCGTAGCCCACCGGTCCTCCGCCATCCTCGACCCAGTGCTGGATCCAGAACTGGGTGCCAGGCGGAATGCGGATGGGCCACATGAAGTTCACGGTGTGGGTGCCCGTGCCGTCGACCGGGAGCGAGAGGTAAACGCTATCGGGGAAGGGCACCAGCGTGCCCCCCTTGAAGGCGGCGTTAAGAACCGACAGACCCACGACAATGTTCGTGTCCGTGCCCGCGAGCGCCTGCGTGAGCTGCACGGTGTTGATCGAGTTGGGCGTGAGCGGGCCGCTGCCGGTCAGCAGCGGCGAGATGCCGCCAGTGCCGGCCAGCGCACTGCCCACGTCGGTCCAGATCGGCTCAATGTCGTAGAGCGTGGAGAAGGTGTCTGAGTTGCCGTTCGGATCCGTGGCAACGAAGAGCACGTCGCCGGTGGTGGCGCCCGTGGGATTGGGAACGCGTGCCTTGAACAAGCCGCCGCCCATGCGCGTGGCCACGCCGCTGCCGCTGCCCGCGTCGGTGACGTAGGTGAAGCTCACTTCCGCACTGATGTGCCCGTCGTCGGAAACTGCGTCCGCAAGCTGCAGCTCGAAGTGACTGAAGAGGTCGGGCGCACTCACTCCGATGTGGGTCCCGATGAACACAGGCGGCAGCGTGTCGGCCGGTCCATTATTGAAGTAGATCTTGTTGGTGAAGTTGCCCGACTCGCCCTGGGCGGTCACCATGTCGTAGGTGCCATTGCCGTCTAGGTCGGCAAAGCCAAAGTCGAGCGTGGAGTCCGCCTGCGCCTGAATGGCCGCGTTGTGGTTCACGAAGACGCCGCCGCCGTCGTTGCGGTAGAGCTTCTCCTGGCCGGCCAGCGAGCCCACGAAGCAGTCCGGGTCGCCGTCGTTGTCGTAATCCAAGTGGGCTAGTTCGTTGTCATCGCCGCCGTTGGGCGCCGGGAAGGTGAACTCCGCCATGGCTGCGCCCGTGCCATCGTTGCGGGCCCAACCCTCGTTGGCCCCGTTAATCGACTGGATGCTGCAGTCGAAGTCGTTGTCGCCGTCCAGGTCGGCCCAATCGCCTTCATACGTGGCGCCCGTGCCGACTTCATTCATGACCGCGCTGATGACGAAGTGCCCAGCTCCGCTGTTCAGGTACAGCCGGCCGCGCTTGCCGGCCGCGCCCTTGCCGGTGAGCAGCATGTCCACATCGAAGTCGCCGTCGAAGTCGAGGAAAGTGATGTCCTGGCAGTTGAAGAGATCCACTGGCATCTGTTGCGCCGTCTCGTCAGTGAAGTTCGCAGCACCGTCGTTGATCAAAAGCCGCGCCTGGGCGGCGACGCCGCCAAAGGTTCCGCCGTCGCTCACTGCCAAGTCAAGGTCGCCGTCGCCTTCCACATCGCCGGCCACGATCGAGAACGAGCGCAGGAACAGCAAGGGCATTTGACTAAGCGTTACGTCGGTGAAGTTGCCGGTGCCATCATTGAGCAGCAATCGCGGCGGGCTGCCGGTGCTGCCGCTGGCGTAGGCCAGGTCCGGATCGCCGTCGTTATCGAAGTCCTCGGCGATGACCATCTTGGCGTTGAAGTTGGCCACGTTAAGTTGACTGTGGGCCGCAGTGAACACGCCGCCGTTGTTCAGGAACAAGTGCTGGGGCTGCGCGCCCGCCGTGCCAGTTCCGCCATAGACATTGCCGTTGGCAAAGAGGATGTCGATATCGCCATCGGCGTCCACGTCCACGAGTTCGACGCCGTCGGTCCACACCGACTGCGCTGGCAGCGCGGCGGCGTTGTAGAGGAACTGCTGGGCCGTTAGCGGCGCGGCGAGCAGCGCCAGCCAAACGGGCAGCCTAACGACGAGTGCTGTGCTCTGGACTGCAGCAGGGCAGTTCTTCGCGAGATTCATGAGCGGGGTGAGTGAGCGCATCATGCGAGCAGTCTCCAGGGTGTGCGCACCATACGCGATTCCGCGAATCAGCGCTTCTTGCAGTAGGTCACGAAAGCTGCTTCCAAGCCGGCGAGGTCCACGCCGTAGACGCGCTGCGTGGCAGCCTCGATGAACGTCACGTGGTTGCGCGGAACGCTGCCGACCGCGTGCAGCCACTCCTGAAACTTGGCCTTGCCGAACTTGCTCTCGCGCAGGAACTCGATGATCAGCGCGGCGTACTGGTAATGGTCGCCGGCCTGGTCGGCGCCGCTGATGTCATCGGCCGGCGTCGAGAAAATGAGGCTCTCCAGGGCCATGAACTCGCGCAAAGGCACATGCCGGCCCTTGGTCACTGCGCGCGCGGCGGCACCGCGCTCGTTGTCCTTGGAGGACATGTACTCGGCCACGCCCTCCTGGTACCACGAGCCGCCGCCGCCGAGCCCCAAGCGGTTGGCAAAGATCTGGTGTGTGGCTTCGTGAATGTGCACTGGATCACCGGGCGCCTCGTACCAGGTGGCGTAGAAGTCGCCGCTGGCAATGCCGCCGGTGCGCTTGGCGGCCTCGATCGTCATCCCGAAAGTCTTGGCGATGAACTCGAAGTACTGATCATTGGTGCGAAACAGGAACACCGGCAGGAGCCGGCGCTCCGGCACTTCAGCAAAGGGAAAGATCTTCTTCACCGCGACGTAGCACTCCTCCATCTTCTTGGCGAAGGTCTTCCCGCCCGAAGAGTTGGTGAGAATGATGTAGTGCGCGGTGCGCAGCGCGTCCTTGAGTTCGCCCTGTAGATCTTCGGGGACCCCGGCCTGCCAGCGTTCCTCGGTCTCCGCCTTGGTCCACTGGGGGTCGCGCAGCTCGCCGTCGTAGCGGATGCCCTGCACGAGGGCGTCGCGAATCTGCTTGGCCTCCGCATCGCCAAGTTTGCTCTTCGCGTGAATCTCGAAGAGGTAGCCCGCGTCCGGCGTGAGGCCGGCGAAGCGGTACACATCCGAGACTTCGCCCTCGTCCGAGGCCTCGGCGCCGCGCGCGTAACTCGCATAGGCCGCGTAGCCATACGGTCCCGAAATGTGCTCGATCACGTCGTAGCGAAAACTTCCCTCGCCCTCGCCGCCTGGTCCGCTGGCCTGGCTGGCGACGAGTTCCAGGATGTCGCTCGGCTCAGTGAGGCCGTAGTCGTAGCGGCCAAGGATCACGACGGCCATGAGCAGCGGCGTTTCGCCGATCTTCCCCTTCCAGTCAAAGGCCGAGGCCTGCTGGCCGGGCGCCGGCAGGTTTTTGCTCATGCCCCAGGCCGCCGGCAAGGTGAGCGTCAAATGCAGGTTGTCGAAACGCTGCACGAAGTCCTGCGCTGTCGCGGGCGCGGCCGCGGGTGGCGCGGTTTGCCCGTGCAGCGCGGCAGGCAGCGCCGCCGTCAGCGCGAGCAGCGCGGCTAGGACGGCGCGAATCACAGGGCCGCCACCTTCATACCACCGCCACCTTCACGCAGTGGATCGGTGGCAGCGAATCGAAGAGGCACTCCCATTGCTCGCCGCTGTCGCGGCCGATCCAAAGCTGGCCCGTGGTCGTGCCGAAGTAGAGCGCCGGCGAGGTGCAGTCGTCGATGCACATGCCGTCGCGCTGCACGGTGAACCAGCTCTCCTTCTTGGGGAAGCCCTTGGCCAGGCGCTGCCACGAGGCGCCCGCGTTGCTGCTGCGCCAGACGGCGGGCGCGCCGGTCACGCTCGTGCGCGCGGGCACTTCGAGCGGCATGACATAGACCACGTCTGGATCGTGCGGGTGCGCCACGATCGGGAAACCAAAGTCCGACGGCAGGCCCTTGGCGATGGAATGCCAGGACTTGCCGTGGTCGTCGCTGCGCAGCACGCCGATGTCGGGGCGCGGCCCCCCCTCGCCGCTCCACTCGGCCCAGCCGCCGTGGTTCTGCATGTAGAGGCGGCCCGGCACGCCCGGCGCGGGCGCGATCTTGTGCACGCACTGGCCGAACTCCGGGAAGGGATCGGGTACGAAGCCAGCGCCGACGCCCACATTGCTGGGGCGGAAGCTCTCGCCGCCGTCCTCGCTGAGGTAGTGCCCGCCCGTGGAGATGCCGAGGTGCAGGCGCTTGCCGTCGGGCACGATCGTGTGCAGGCACAGGCCGCCGTTGCCGGGCATCCACTTGCGCGCGTGCTCGTGGTTGCTGATGCCGGAAACCAGTTCCCAGGTGTCGCCGCCGTCGCGGCTGCGGAAGAGCGAGGCCGGCTCCACGCCGCACCACAAGTCCTTCTTGCCTGGGCCCGGCTCCAGCGACCAGATATTGGCCAGGGCGCGACCGTCGTCCTTGGGGAAGGCCGGCGCCGACTTGGTCTCCTTGAAGGAGGCGCCGAGGTCATTCGAGCGCAGGATCTTCATGCCGAAGAACGGATTGCAGCTTGAGGCGTAGACGCGCGGCGTGCTGGCGCGCGTGTCGATGAGCGTGGTGTACACGGCCACGCCGGCGCCCGCCGGCCCGCGCAGCGTGAAGCGCTTGCGGCTCTTGCTGCCCTCGGCGATGAAGACGCCTTTCTTGGTGCCGATGGCGAGGACAACGCGGTCGGACATGGGCCTTAACCTCCAGAGACTGCCGGCAAGATCGTGAGAATGTCGCCGGAAACGAGCGGCGTGTCGAGGCCCTGCAACTCGCGCATGTGCGCCCGGTTCACAAAGAGGTTCACGTGCCGCCGCACGGCGCCGGTTTCGTCGCAGACAGCGCGGTGCAGCTCCGGGTAGCGCTGTTCGAGCTGGGCCAGCGCGGCGCGGACACTGAGCGTCGCGGTCTTCGACGAAGCGGGCAGCTCAAGCTCGGCGGCGCCGCCACAGCAGGACTGCAGTGGGCTGGGAATCCGGACGGTCAAAGTCATCGGTCAGGTCACGTTGGGGTCTGCCGAGATGATCTACTGCACTTCATAACCACGTCAACGCCAGAGGTCGAGCTTGACCCCGGCCGCCGCTGATACACTCGCCCCGGTGACGCAGTCGACCAGCGCGACTCCCTCGGGATCTCTCAACCGGAAGGCACGGCAGCCGCGCGGCGACGGCCTGACACGTGCGCGCTTCGCTGGGATCATGCTCGTAGGAGCCCCCGGCGCGCAGCTCGCCTCCACAGCCCTTGCAGAGCTCGAGCACTATCAGCTTGCCGTGTTCGCCGCCGTCCTTGGCACGCTGGGCTGGATTCCGGCGCTGCACGGACTCGAGCACTTTCTCAAGCGACGCACCGAAAGGCTCAGCCTTGTCGCGTTGGCCTGCGGCACTGCGGGAGTCGTGGCCATCGTCTCTGCCTCGGCTCGTGCCTCCGCTGCAACTCCCGAATCTCCGCTCTTGTGGCCGTGGACGTGGATCCTCGGCGCCCGTGTCGCGCTGCCTGCAAGTCTCGCAGTCTTCGGCCTGGGGCTCGCGGCGTATCGCCTGCTGCCCATTTGGGCCGCAGGCGCGCTCGGCGTAGGCGGCCTCATTCAGACACTCCAGTGGTTGGAGCTACTCAACTTGCCGCCGCACATTGACCAAGCTTTGGTCCTGGGCGGATCCACGTGGCTCGGATTGCGGATGCTGCTCGACCCCGAACGCTGGCGGCGAGGAGAGCCTTAGAGCGCTCGGGCGGTACTCACGAGACAGTTCGGTGTCTCGTCTCGGGGCACGAAGGAATCTCAGACCACTCACAACCCAATGCTAGGCAGACGGACTAGAGCGGAAGGTTTCCATGCTTGCGCGGCGGGTTCCGGTCGCGCTTGGTGGCGAGCAAGCGCAGCCCGGCGATGAGGCGCGCGCGGGTTTGGCGCGGCTCGATCACGGCATCGATGTAGCCGCGCGCCGCCGCTTCGTAGGGGTTGGCAAACTTCTCCTCGTACTCCTTCACGAGACGCGCCGCTTCGGCCGCGGCCGCCGCTTCCCCGCCGGCCTTGCCCGCCTTCTCGCGCGCCGCCGCGATCTCCTTGCGGAAGATGATCTCGACCGCGCCCTTGGCCCCCATGACCGCGATCTCGGCCGTGGGCCAGGCCAGGTTCAGGTCGCCGCGGATGTGCTTGCTCGACATGACATCGTAGGCGCCGCCGTAGGCCTTGCGGCAAATGACGGTGAGCTTGGGCACCGTGGCCTCACAGTAGGCGTAGAGCAGTTTGGCGCCGTGGCGAATGATGCCGCCGTGCTCCTGCGCCGTGCCCGGCAGAAAGCCCGGCACGTCTTCGAAGGTGAGCAGCGGAATGTTGAAGGCGTCGCAGAAGCGCACGAAGCGCGCGCCCTTGTCGCTGCTGTCGATGTCGAGCACGCCGGCCAGCACCGCCGGCTGATTGCCGATCACGCCCACCGGCCGCCCATCGAGCCGCGCAAAGCCCACCACAAGGTTTCGCGCGAAATCGCCGTGCACTTCGAGGAACTCGCCCACATCCACCACACGCGTGATGACGTCGCGGATGTCGTAGGGCTTGTTGGCGTTTGTCGGCACGAGCGTGTCCAGCGAGGCATCGGCGCGCGCCGGGTCGTCGTGGCAGGCCAGGCGCGGCGGGTCCTCGCGGTTGTTCAGCGGCAGATAGCCGAAGAGCCGCCGCAGCAGCGAGAGACACTCGGCATCATTGCCCGCGCGGAAGTGGGCCACGCCCGACTTGCTTGCGTGCACGCGCGCCCCGCCCAGGTCCTCGCTGCTCACCTCTTCATGCGTGACCGTCTTCACCACGTTGGGGCCGGTCACGAACATGTAGCTGGTCTTCTCGACCATCACGATGAAGTCGGTGATGGCCGGGCTGTAGACCGCGCCGCCCGCGCAGGGCCCCATGATCGCGCTGAGCTGCGGCACGACGCCGCTGGCCAGCGTGTTGCGCAGAAAGATGTCGGCGTAGCCGCCCAGCGAGACGACGCCCTCTTGGATGCGCGCGCCGCCGCTGTCGTTCAGCCCGATGACCGGCACGCCCACCTTCAGCGCCTTGTCCATGAGCGCGCAGATCTTCTGCGCGTGCGCCTCGCCGAGCGCGCCGCCGCTCACGGTGAAGTCCTGGCTGAAGACGCCCACCGGCCGGCCGTCGATCGCGCCGAAGCCCGTGACCACGCCGTCGCCCGCCACCGGCTGGAAACCGAAGGCCGTCGTGCGGCTCTCGATGAGCTGGCCGTCCTCCTGGAAGCTGCCCTCGTCGAGCAGCAGGTCCAGGCGCTCGCGCGCCGTGAGCTTGCCCTGCTCGTGCTGCTTTCGGATGCGCGCCTCGCCGCCGCCTTGCAACGCGGCTTCGTGGCGCAGGCGCAGGTCATCGACACGATCGGACATGGGGCAACTCCCGAGATGCACACGCGCCGGCCAGGCTCAGAGGCCAAGCCCAGCGAGCAGGGTCGGGGGATTGTAGGCGAGCGCGGAGCGGTGGAGCGAGAGCGAGTCCCTTGCTCATCAAGCCCACGCGCTGGGGCCTTACAATCCGCGGGCCATGCCAGCACCTGGCCATGAACCTCCCCCCGACACTCTCGCCGCGCACTGGCTGGCCGACGCGCGCGCGCAGCTCGCCAAGTATCGCGCGCTCGGTGAGGCGGCGCTGGCGCAGGTGGATGACGCGGCTTTCTTCGCGGCCACGAGCCCGGAGTGCAACAGCATCGCGCTCCTTTGCAAGCACCTGGCCGGCAATCAGCGCTCGCGCTGGACCGAGTTCCTCACAACCGACGGCGAGAAGCCCAGCCGGCGGCGCGACGCAGAATTCGAGCGCGAGCCCGCCGACAGCCGTGCGTCGATCATGGCGCTTTGGAAGGCGGGCTGGGACCTCGCGGCCACGGCGCTGGCCAGCCTCACGCCGGCCGATTTGCTGCGCACGATCACGATTCGCGGCGAGCCGCACACGGTTCTGCAAGCTGTGCAGAGGCAGCTCACGCACTACGCCTACCACGTCGGCCAGATCGTGCAGCTCGCGCGCGACGCGGCCGGCCCGCGCTGGCGCTCGCTCTCCATCCCTCGCGGCGAGTCGGCGCGCTTCGAGGTCAGCAAAGAGGGCCGCCCCTACCAAGCCTGAGACCCGGCTCTTCCCCTACACTACGCGCCGCGTCCCACGCCGGGCCGCTGCCTCTCCAAATAGGTGTTTGCATGATCACTCGGCTGCTCACTTCCTACTCGCCTCGCACCGTGGGCGCGTTGATGTCCGCCGTGATGGCCCTGCTGGCCCTTGGAGTCGTGGCCCCGCCAAGTGCAGCGCAGTGCTGCGATCCGTGGAGCGATCTGGGGCAGGCGCTGGCCGGCACGCACGGCGCGCCCCTCTTCGAGGCCACCGGCTCGCTGGCCGAGGACACGCAAGTGACGCTCTCGCTCAGCGAGGCCAAAGAGTCAGCCGCCACCTGGCTCGTGGCCGGGCTCACCCAGATCAACGCGCCCTTCAAAGGCGGCGTGCTCGTGCCCGACACCGCGCTGCTCTTGCCGCTCGTCACTGACGCCGCGGGACAGATTGAACTCCATGCCAACTGGCCAGCCGGGCTGCCGGCCGGCACGAACGTCGTGCTGCAGTACTGGATCGCCGACCCGGCTGGTCCGGTGGGCTTCGCCGCGAGCAATGCCCTGCTCGGCCTCACGCCCGCGCCGCCGCCGCCCGGCAGCTTTCCCGCCGACTGGATCAATGGCAGCAACTGCGCCGGGGACCCCAAGATTCAGGTGCACGCCTATGACGCCGACACCTACATCCTGCGCCAGAGCAAGTGCACCAACTTCGAAGGCCCCTTCATGTTCTTGCTCTTCGGCCAGGACCGCGTGCTCTTGCTCGACACCGGAGCCACCGGCGGCATACCGCTGGCGCTGACGGTCAACAACCTCATCGCGAACTGGCTCGTCGCTCACGGCCGCACATCGATCCCGCTCACCGTGGCGCACACCCACGCGCACGGCGACCACATCGCCAACGACAATCAGTTCACGGGACAGCCCAACACGACCGTAGTCGGCACTTCCCAGGCCAGCGTGGCGGCCTTCTTCGGCTTCACGAACTGGCCGAACGATTTGCGAACTTACGAACTGGGCGGCCGCACGCTCGATGTGCTCGCCATCCCCGGCCACCACTCCTCGCACATCGCGCTTTACGATCGCAACACGGCCCTGCTCTTCACCGGCGACACGCTCTACCCCGGCTGGCTCTTCATCAGCGGCGCCGTAAGCCAGGGCAACTTCGCCAAGTACAAGGCCAGCATCCAGCGCCTCGTGGATTTCACCGCCGACAAGCCCGTGCTGTGGGTGCTCGGCAATCACGTCGAGATGAAGAGCACGCCCTTTCAGGCCTACGTCTACGGCAACGCCGTCGCGCCGCTTGAGCGCGATCACCCCCTGCTGCGCGCGCACCTGTTGGAGTTGAACGCCGCCGTGCAGGCCATGACGACGCCGGTGCAGCAGACGCACGCGGACTTCATCATCACGCCCAGCGGCTGAGCTGCGCCGCCAGGTCGGGCCCCAAGTCGGGCCCCCACGTCGCGCCGGCGAACCGAGGCGGCGCCTGCGTTCAGGGACTCGGCGGCTCCGGCCGCTTGCCGTAGACCTCGCCGACGCCGGCCTTCCAAGTGTCGCGCGTCAGCGGCGGCCACTCGCTCGGCTTCGCCGGAATGAAGGGCGCGTCTGCGAGCAGACTGGGCTGGTAGTTGAGGTGCAGGCGACCGTCCCAGTGCAGCAGCGAGGCATAGGGCACCACGAGCAGACGCTCGGCGGCGGGCGGCGTGGCCGTCTCCGGGATGAGCGCCGCACGCGGCTTGAGCACGGCGTACTCCACGCGCTGATCAGGCAGATCGACGATGACGTCCTCGACCAGCCCGAGCAGAATCTCCTCGGGATGCTGCACTTCCAGGCCACGCAGGGTGCTTAGCCACACGAACTGCCAAGCGGCAGGATCACGGCGTTGCGGCAGCCCCGGGTCACCGCGCTGGCCGCGCGGAATTTGCGGCATCGGCGTCTCAGGTTCGAGAGCCGGACCAATCGTGGGATCCACAAAGGCCGGCCAGTAGGGCTCGAGCCCGAAGTAGCGCCAGACAAGCTCGACCCATTGCTGATTGTCCGTGTCCGTCCAATACGTGCGATCGAGATTCAGCGCGTGCGAGGCGGCCAGCTTGCCGCGACTCACGTCCGGCAGCAGGAGATGATCGCCCTCCACCTTCAAGAGTGGCGCGGGCACGGCCGACAGCCGATCCGCTTTGCGGGTGTAGGCGCCGGCCTCGATGACCACGAAGAGCAGCCGGCCGTTCTTGGGATCGACAGCCGCGTCCACAAGTTTGCCCACCTCATCGCCTTTGGAATCACGCACGAGCAGGCCGGGCACGTCGGCGGCGCGCCGCAGCGGCGGCAAGGCCGGCCCAGCCGCTTTGGGCGACGGCTGCGACTGGGGCAGCGCCTGTTGCGCCGCTGCGCCCGAGGCGAGCAAAGCGAAGAGAGCGATGGCTTTGATCGTGAGCCTGTTCATCGTGACTGCACCAGTTCGAGGAGGACACCGCCCGTGCTTTGCGGGTGTACGAAACAGACCGTCGTGCCGTGAGCGCCGCGGCGCGGCGCGGCATCAATGAGGCGCACCCCAGCGGCCTTCAAGCGCGCAAAGAGCGCGGCCAGATCGTCGACTTCGAGCGCCAGGTGATGAATGCCCGGGCCGCGTTTGCCGAGGAAGCGCCCCACGGGTGAATCGTCCGCCGTGGGTTCGAGAAGTTCCACCGCACCGACGGCACTTCCCAGCCGCAACATGGCCACGCGCACGCCATCGCCGGCCACAACTTCGATGTGCTCGAGCGGCAGACCCAGCAGATCGCGCCAGAAGCGCAAGGCCTCGTCGTGCGCTTGCACGGCGATGCCCAGGTGCGCCAATCGTGGCAGGGTCATGAAACACTCTCCAAGGGCGCCCCGCTCAGAGTGATGCGGGCGACGACCAGGACGGCGATTGTACGTTCGCCGCGGCTGCTCAGATCACGGCCGGCGGGCGGTAGCGGCCGAAGACGCTCTCAAGCTGCGTGCAGATTTCGCCCACCGTCGCGCCGGCCTCGATCGCCTCGACCAAGGCAGGCATGAGGTTCTCGTTGGTCTGCGCACCCTGCACGAGCCGCTTGAGCACCGTGGCACACCGCGCAGCCCCGTTGCCCGCGGCTCGCGTTTCGCGCCAACGCCGCAGTTGCTCGGTGCGACGCGCACCGGCCGCAGCATCTAGGAGCAGAGCCGCGACCGGCGGCTCATCCGGCAGCGTGTGGCAGTTCACGCCCACGATGCGGCGCGCGCCGCTCTCCACCGCGCGCTGGTGCTCATAGGCCGCGCGATGGATCTGCTGCTGCTGCCAGCCCTGTTCCACGGCCGCCAGCGCCCCGCCGCGCCGATCGATCTCGGCCAAGAGCACGCGTGCCTCGGCCTCGAGCTGGTCGGTAAGCGCCTCAATGAAGGGCGCGCCGCCCAAGGGATCGATGACCTGCGTCACGCCGCTCTCTTCGGCCAACACCTGCTGCGTGCGCAGCGCCAGCAGCGCGGCCTCCTGCGTGGGCAGGCCCAG
The DNA here is from genome assembly GCA_052387675.1 of Planctomycetota bacterium. Classification (GTDB taxonomy): domain Bacteria; phylum Planctomycetota; class B15-G4; order B15-G4; family B15-G4; genus JBQTIY01. Next base: position 87,636 of record JBQTIY010000005.1, read on the forward strand.
CGCCTCATCGCGGCTGTTGGTGTGCAGCGATTGCGTGCCGCCCAGCACGGCCGAGAGCGCCTGCAGCGTGACGCGCACGACGTTGACCTCCGGCTGGCGGCTGGTGAGCGTGCTGCCGGCCGTCTGCGTATGAAAGCGCAGCCGCAGGGCCTCGGGCTTGCTGGCCCCGAAGCGCTCGCGCAGCAGGCTGGCCCACAGCCGCCGCGCCGCGCGGAACTTGCAGGCTTCCTCAAAGAAGTCGCTGTGCGCATTGAAGAAGAAGGAGAGCTGCCCGGCAAAATCATCCACGGCCAGCCCGCGCGCCGCCGCCGCCCGCACGTACTCCAGGCCGTTGGCCAGAGTGAAGGCCAGTTCCTGCGGCGCGGTGCAGCCCGCCTCTCGCATGTGGTAGCCGCTGATCGAAATGGGATTGAAGCGCGGCAGTTCGGCGTGGCAGTGCGCGATCACGTCGGTGACGAGGCGCAGCGAGGGCGCCGGCGGAAAGCGATACGTGCCGCGCGCGATGTATTCCTTGAGCAGGTCATTCTGCAGCGTGCCGCGCAGCGCGCCGGGCGCCACGCCCTGCTTCCGCGCAGTGGCAATGAGCATGGCCAGCAGGATCGGCGCGGTCGAGTTGATGGTCATCGAGATCGAGACCTGATCGAGGCGGATGCCCTCGAAGAGGCGCTCGAAGTCGGCCAGCGTGGCGATCGACACACCCACCTTGCCGACCTCGCCCTGTGCCAGCGGCGCATCGGGGTCGTAGCCCATCTGGGTCGGCAGATCGAAGGCCACCGAGAGCCCGGTCTGCCCGCGCTCCAGCAGGTAGCGGAAACGCGCGTTGGTTTCTTCTGCGGTGGAGAAGCCGCTGTACTGCCGCATGGTCCAAGGCCGCCCGCGGTACATGCTCGCGTACGGGCCGCGGGTGAAGGGAAACTCGCCCGGCAGGCCGAGGCGTGCCGTGAGTGCGGCGGCCGCAGCGCCGCTGAGCGGTTGGTAAACCGGCTCTAGTGGCAGACCCGAGGCGGTCTGACCACGGGGCTCGTCGCGCGGCGTTCCCGCTGCGCCGCCCGCGCTCATGGCGTGACAGCCTCGCTCTCGGCAATCTCGATGAGGTCGGCCATGTCCTGCGGCAGCGGCGCCTCGAAGCTCGCCATCTCTCCGGTGGCAGGGTGCTGCAAAGTGATCCGCCGCGCGTGCAGCGCTTGGCGATTCAAAATCGGCAGCCTCAGCTCGAGGCGTCTGCGCTTTGCCAGCCAGCTCCCGTAAGCCGCCTGCGCGTCACGTCCGTAGGCCGGATCGCGCACCACCGGATAGCCGACGTGCTCTAAGTGCACGCGGATCTGGTGCGTGCGCCCGGTGCGCGGCTGCGCGGTGACCACGGTGAAGTGCCCCAGGCGGCGCTCGACGGAGTAAAACGTCGAGGCGGGCTGGCCGCCCTCACGCACCACGGCACGCAGGGCGGCGTGATGCGGATGGCCGCCGAGCGGCAGGTCGATCCAATCGTTGTCGAAGGGCATCTCGCCCCACACCACGGCGGTGTACTCCTTAGTCACGACCTTGCGCTTGAACTGGTCAACCAATGAACGAGCGGCGTCGTTGGTGCGCGCCACGACCATGACGCCGGTCGTCTCGCGATCGAGACGGTGCACGATGCCCGGCCGATCGGCGCGGCCTACGGCGGCCAGCTCCGGAAAATGGTGCAAAAGTCCATTCACCAGCGTGCCGGTACGAGCCCCCGTGCCGGGGTGGACGACCAGCCCTGCCGGCTTGTTCACAACAATCAACGAGTCGTCCACATGCACGAGATCGAGATCCATCGGCCCGGGGCTAGGCAGGCTCTCGGCGGCCTGGAGAATCTCGCCCTCCACAAGCTGGCCTGGGTTCACGCGATAGGAAACCCGCACCGGCGCCCCGTCCACGGTGATGGTGCCCTGCTCAATGAGCGCCGCGAGGTAGGACCGCGACCAAGCCGGCGCGAGCAAGCGCCCCAGGAGCCGGTCGAGGCGGGCGCCACCCTCGGTACCAGGTATGACGAGGTGCAGATGGCCTTCGGCATTCACCGCTGCGACAGCCGCGGGATCCGGCGGTCCGGGCTGGGCGAGGGGGTCCATGGCGCACAACTTGACAGGAATAGCCCCTCTGTTACAGTCCCGCCGCCGCTAAGCTAATTGGCGAGCCCGAATTCTCAGCGGTGACCGGGGCCGAACCCTCGATCGCCACTTTCGTGAAGGCCCAATTCGGCGGCAGCGGCCTCGCTGTTCGCACACCGAGGAGCAGCAGGCACTCGTGATTTTCACACCACAGGCAGCGCTTGCCGCTCTGCTCCTCTCGCCTGCCACCCTGCAGTTCGCCGTCCTGCAGAATCCCGATCCGGCGACCGCGGCTGCCAAGGTGCCCGCCGCCAGCGACGTGCGCCACTTCCTGCGCCATACCTCCGGCGGACCCGTCACGACGCCTCCGCAGGGCATGGTGCTGATCCCCGGCGGCTCGGTGCTCCTGGGCACGGCCGTTGAGCGGATCGAATCGCTGGGCCAGAACGACCCGATCCAGATCATATCGGTGCTGGCCGAGACCCCCCGCCGCACCGTTTCGGTGAACGACTTCCTGATCGACATCACCGAAGTCACGAACCTGCAGTGGAAGGTCTATCTCGACGAGACCGGCCGAAAGCCCTCCGCCACCCTGCTCGAGTTCAACTGGCCCGATGGAGCGATTCCGAAGGGACTCGAGAATCACCCCATCACCAACGTGAACATCCCCGAGATCCGGGACTTCCTGGTGTGGTGCGGCAAGCGCCTGCCCACCGAAGATGAGTGGACGCGCGCCGCCCGCGGCAACGATGACCGCGAGTTCCCCTGGGGCAGCAAGTGGGACGACAAGCTCTGCCGCTCCGGCATGGATGCGACGCAGCATGCCGTGGCGGTGGGCAGCTATCCCGGCGGAGCGAGCCCCTTTGGCGTCCTCGACATGGCCGGCAACGTGCTCGAGTTCGTGGACAGCGGCTTTGCGGCCTATCCGGGCTTCCAGTCCTACACCTTTAAGCGCGGCAAGAAGACCCAGCAGCTCACGCCGCCGTTCAATAGCTCGCTCAAGGTCATCAAGGGCGGCGCCTACACCGCGGTGCGTAACTTCAACCGGATCGATGGCCGCACCGGCCTCGGCGCCTCTGAGAGCGACGAGGCCGTGGGCTTCCGCGCCGCGCGCTCAGCCAAGGCCGGACTCGATTCCATTCGGCACGCCCTGCGCCGGCTCCAGCCGCCGCTGTTGGCCAAAGTCGGCATCGACGAACAGGATGTCTTCGGCCGCGAGGACATTGGCTACGACGAGAAGCGTGGCGTGATCACCGGATTCCGCCATCTCGCCTTTGCGCACCGCGCACCCGAGCGTGGGCCGCTCATGTCCAAGTTGCGCGGAACGTCCGTGGACGAACCAGTCGCGCTGGGCGTGCTCTCAACGAGCGAACCCTTGGTCATGCACGACATGCCCAAGGTCAACGGAGCCAATGCCGTGGCGCTGCCGCCCGGCGAGTACTTGCTCGCTTTCAAGGGCGAAGGCGAATCCAAGGCCCACAAAGAGAAGCGCCGTCTCGAGAAGAAGAACGGCTCCGGAAAGGGCAAGGACAAGGATGACGACGGCGCGCCAGCGGCCGAGCCCGGCGCCGCCGCGGGCGGGGCGGCGGCTTCTGGCCCCGCAAGTGGCGACGCCTCGGCACCGGGCCGTACGGCAGGCGCTGCGGCGCCGTGGCCGGGCGTGCTCTCCGTACACGACATCGAAGAAGACCTGGAGTTCCCCCAGGACCAAGACTTGATCCTCTTCTTCAACGCCAACAACGTCGTCGTGGGCTGGAGCGCGATGCTGCCGGTCGTCGAAACCGACCTTGCGCCGATCGAAGAGGTTGGTTCCGAAAGCAACCGCATCTGGGACGTGAAGTTCTCGCTGGACCAAGTGGCAGGCAAGCGCGGACCGCGCTTCCACCTGCGCTTCGAGCTGGCGGGCGACGGCATCTGAGCCGCAGCCGGCCGGCGCCTCAGCCGGCCAGCGCGGTCAGCAGTCCCTGCAGGCGCTGCTTCTCGCCGGCGAGTTCCGCCAGGCGCGCGCGCTCCTTGGCCACCAAGTCGGCCGGGGCCCGTGCGACGAACTGCTCATTGCTCAGCTTGGCCCCTAGCGCTTCGAGCTGACGCTCCACCTTTTCGAGGCTGCGCAGCAGGTCGCGCCGCTGGGCCTCCCGGTCGACGAGCCCATCCAGATCGAGCAGGACTTCCACGCCCTCGCTCAGGTCCACGGCGGCGCCTGTCGGCCGCGTCGGCACCGTGCCGAAGTCCAGGCTCTCCACGAAGCCGAGCCGCCGCACGAGCGCCTCCGCGCGGCGCAGTCCGGCGACCGCTTCCGCGGAAGGCAGAGCGACCGTCACCTTGGCCGGCTGCCGCTCGGCCACGCCATTCTGCTGGCGCAGTTTGCGCAGCGCGGACACGACGGCCTGCGCCAGGGCCAGATCGGCCTCGGCCTGCGGATCGCGCACCAGCCCGTGCGCATCAGGCCAGCTCGCGCGCATGAGCACCGCTGGGAGTTCCGCCTCGCTGGCCTGCCGCAAGCGCTGCCAAACAGCCTCGGTGACGAAGGGCGCCACAGGGTGGAGTAGCAGCAGCGCATCGTGGAGCACGCGGCCCAGCACGGCCGCCGCCACCGGATCGGCCGGAGCTGCCGCACCTGCTTCGGATTCGCCTGGCGCTGCGCCGCCGAGCCGCGGCTTGACCGCCTCCACGTACCAGTCGCAGACGTCGTTCCACACGAAGCGGTAAAGCAGATTGGCGCCGTCGTTGAATTCGTAGCGCTCCCAGGCCGTGCCGACCGCCTCGATGGTGGCGGCTAGGCGCGAGAGGATCCAGCGGTCCTCCGGCGTCATGCCGGCCGCAGCGCTCGCGCCAGGGCCTGCCGCCGGCAGCGCGGGCAGACGCCCCGCCTTGCCCAGCACGAAGCGGCTGGCATTCCAGAGCTTGTTCACGAAGTTGCGCCCCATCTCGAACTTCTCGGGAGCGAGTCGTGTGTCTTGGCCTTCCTTGGTGAGCAGGATGAGCGAGAAGCGCACGGCGTCGGCGCCGTACTGAGCGATCATGTCGAGCGGGTCGATGCCATTGCCCTTGCTCTTGGACATGCGCTGGCCCTGCGCATCGAGCACCGTGGCATGCACGTAGCAGGTGGCAAAGGGGCAGCGCTTGTCGACGGGCAGATCGTCGCGGAAGGCGTAGCCGGCCATGACCATGCGCGCGACCCACAGATAGATGATCTCGCTCGCCGTCGAGAGGAACTGGGTCGGGTAATAGCGGCGCAGATCGGCCGTGTCGTCCGGCCAGCCCAGCGTGGCCATGGGCCAGAGCCAAGAACTGGCCCAGGTGTCGAGCACGTCTTCGTCTTGGCGCACAATCGGCTTGCCGGTGCGCGGATGCGGGCTGCCGAGAGCCAGATCCACGCGCGAGGCGATGGGCGCGCCATCCTCGTCGTACCAGACCGGGATGCGGTGGCCCCACCAGAGCTGACGCGAGATGCACCAGTCGCGCACCTTGGTCAGCCAGTCGAGATAGACCCGGCTCCAGCGTTCCGGCTTGAAGCGCAGCGCACCGCTCTGCACCGCCTCGATGGCCGGCGCGGCGAGCGGCTGCATCTTCACGAACCACTGCTCGGAGACCAGCGGCTCGATGGGGCTCTTGCTGCGGTCGCTCACCGAGAGGTTGTGCTCGATCTCCTCGCTGCGACCGAGCAGGCCGGCGGCCTCGAGCGCAGCCACAACCGCAGTGCGCGCCTTCTCGCGCGGCTGACCGGCGAAAGCGCCGGCATGGGCATTGAGCGTGCCGTCCGGATTGAGAATGTTGATGATCGGCAGGCGGAAGCGCGCGCCGCGCTCGTAGTCGGCCGGGTCGTGTCCCGGCGTGACTTTCACGGCGCCAGTGCCGAACTTGGGCTCGACCGTCTCGTCGGCCACGACCGGGATCTCGCGCTCGGCCAGAGGCAGGCGCAGCGTGGCGCCCACCAGCGCAGCCCAGCGCACATCATCGGGATGCACGGCCACGCCCGAGTCGCCGAGCAGCGTCTCGGGGCGCGTCGTCGCCACTTCCACGAAGAGCGGCGTGCCGCGCGTGCCGGGCGGCGAGCCGTCGGCTAGGCGCAGCACCGGGTAGCGCAGCCGGTAGAGCGTGCTGCGCCGCGGCACGTACTCGATCTCGTCGTCGCTCACCGCGGTCTGCAGCACGCAGTCCCAGTTCACCAGGCGCGCGCCGCGGTAGATGAGCCCGCGCTCCCAGAGGCGCACGAAGGCCTCGCGCACCGCGCGCGACATTTCCGGATCGAGCGTGAACTTGGTCCGCGACCAGTCGCAGGAGCTGCCCAGCCGCGCGAACTGCTCAAGGATTCTGTCGCCATGCTCCGTGCGCCAGGCCCATACCTCGCGCAGGAAAGCCTCGCGTCCCATGGCCTGGCGGGTGAGCTTGCGCTCAGCGAAGAGCTTCTTCTCGACGACCGCCTGCGTGGCGATGCCGGCGTGATCGGTCCCCGGCACCCAGAGAGCGTCTTGCCCGCACAGGCGTCGATGCCGGATGACAATGTCCTGGATCGTGCCATTGAGGGCGTGACCCATGTGCAGCACGCCCGTCACATTGGGCGGCGGGATCATGATCGTGAAGGGCGGCTTGCGTGCTTCGCCGGTCGGGCCGTAGCCGCCCGACCCTTCCCAGAGCGCGCGCATCGCGCTCTCCACCTGGGCCGGCTCGTAGCGGCCCGCCATCTCGCCGACAGCACTCTGCCCCCCGTTCGAGGCCTCGGCGGGAGTGGATGAGGCGGGCGAACTCATGCGTTCTGATCTCCGAAGGCCTCGCCGAAGTTCAGCTCGGCCGCCTCGGCAGCGGTCAGTGCTGCGGCGGCCGGTTCGGTGGCAGCCAGTTGGCCGGAGACGGCCGGACGCGGCCCTGGCAGGGCCCCGCGCAGTGCGAACTCCAACAAGGCATGCCCCTCCTCGATGCACAGCTCGCCGGCGGCGGCGTCTCGCTCCACGAAGCGCGCCGGTCGCGCCGCACGCAACCCCGGCCCCCACAGACCGAACGGCACCAGCGACTCATCTGGCTCGCTGCGGCGGGACATCGGAAGGTTCTGCGGCAGACTCGGGGGCAAGCTCGGCGCAGCGTGCGTCGGCGTGGCGTGGTCACTGGTCACGAGCAAGCGCACATCCTCGCGGCGGGAGAGCACGTCGAGCAGAGGGTTCAGCACGAAGCGGTCGATCTCCTCGATGACACGCACCTTGAGGCGCGCATCGGTGGCATGGCTGGCCTCGTTGGCCGCTGAAAGGTGGAGCAGGACCACATCGTGCTGTTCAAGCGCCGCCAGCGCCGCCTGAAGTTTGGCAGCGAAAGGAGTGTCGTGCTGTCCCGTAGCGCCGGGCACCTGCGGCACCGTGGCGCCCACGGCCAGCCCCAGCCCTCGCACGAGCGGCACGGCCGCCACCACGGCCAGCCTCAGTCCAGTGCGCAGGAAAAAGGGCTCGAGTTCGGGCGCGCCGCCCGCGCCCCAGGGCCAAATCCGGTCGGCCGGATTCTCACCGAGGTCCACACGCACGCGATTCACATCGTGAGCCATGAGCACGCGCGTCGCGCGCTCCAGCAAGTCCAGGAGCTCAGGCGACTGCGGCCCCGTGGGCAGATGCGACGCGACGTTCTGACCGAGTGCTTCCTGCGGCGGCTCGGTCTGCACCGACCAATCGCGCGCACCGCGCACAACGAGCACGTTGCGGTAGCCGAGCCCGGCGTGAAAGGAATCGCGCTCATTGCCCAGCGCCGCCTGGAGTGCCTCGATGAGCAGCCGGGCCTCCACGGCGCCGATGTGTCCGGCGCTGAAGTCCACCAGCCGGCCCCGAAAGGTGGAGACGAAGTTGATGCGGAAGGCTAGGTCAGCGGGGCCGAGCTCGATGCCCAAGGCCAGCGCCTCCAGGCCGCCGCGGCTGACCGAGACGCTGCGCGGGTCGTAACCGAGCACGGAGAGCACGGCGTTCTCGCTGCCCTGCCGCCAGCCCTGCGGCACTTGGCGCACGCGCCCGATGCGCGCCGCGCGCGCGAAGCGATCGAAGCCGGGCGTGTGCGCGGCTTCGAGCGGAGTGCGGCCCTCGAGCGCCGGCAAGGCGCGGTCGGCGATGCCGGTCGGCAGAAGGATGAAGGTCTTCATGAGCTGAGCCCCGCGGAGGGGCATTATCAGGGTCGCTCGCCCTTTCTCCACTTCGCTTCGGCCGATGCTTCGGCCGGCACTTCGGACGCCACCGCAGCGCTCAGCGTCTGCGGCGTCCAGCCGAGCAGGGCCACCAAGCGCGCGCTGTCCAGGCTCAGATCGGCCGGCCGCTCGGCGGCCAGCCCGGCCTCGGCGCGCGTGGTCGGCACCAGCCGGCTGAGATCGAGGCCCGCCGCGCGGACCTCCTGCTGCGCGAGTTCCAAGCGCGTGAGCGCCGCGGGTCCGCCGCAGTGTAGGAGGCCTCGAACCTCGCGCCGTGCGAGCAGTTCGGTCAGCGCGCGCGCCGCCTGACTCACCGCCACCGGGCTGCGACGCTCATCGGTGAACAGACGCGGAGACTCGCCGCGCGCCAGCGCCTGCAAAAGCGCCGTCGTCGACGAGCGTCGGCCCGCCGGCGCAGGGCCGGTAAGCAGAGCCAGGCGCAGCACGACCGCCTGGGGCCAACGCTCCAGCACGCCCTGCTCGCCGCGCAACTTGCTCGCGCCATAGCTGTGCAGCGGCGCCGGCGTGTCGTCCTCGCGCCAGGCGCCACGACGCCCGTCGAAGACCTGGTCGGTGGAGATCTGCACGAGCCGCAGCCCTTGCTCGGCACAGTGCTGCGCGAGTTCAGCCGGCCACTCGGCGTTGAGGCGCTGGGCCAGCGCCGGATCGGCTCGGCAGGGCGCGATGTCCGGCAGAGCGGCGCAGTTCACCACCGCGTCGAGACGCAACGCGGCCCGCGCCAGCGCCGTACGGAGTTCCGCCAGCGCCGAGGGTCGCGCCAGATCCAGAGCGAGGCTGTGCTCCGTCGGTGTGCGCGTGGAGGGCGCTCGCGCGGACAGCGTCCCCACGTCGCGCGCCAGGGCCACCACCTCGTGCCCGGCGGCCTGCAACTCCGCGGTGACCGCTGAGCCGAGAAAGCCGGTCGCTCCGGTAACGAGAACCTTCACCGCAGGACCCTCCGCAGGCACGACTCGATCCCACCGCTGGCGATCCCGAAGATGGGCGATCCCCAAGCTGGGCGATCCGTAAGATGGGCACTCCATCCTCGCAGGAAGGCGCGCGCGCATGAAGATCGGCTCTCTCACCATCGAGCGCGGCGGGCCGCTCTTTCTACTCGCCGGCCCCTGCGTCATCGAGAACGAAAAGGCGCCCTTTCAGATCGCGCGCGAGCTGCGCGACCTCTGCGCCGGCCTTGGCATCCCCTTCATCTTCAAGTCCAGCTTCGACAAGGCCAACCGCACGCGCGCCGACAGCTTTCGCGGACCGGGGCCCAAGGAAGGGCTGGCTCTGCTTGCCGAAGTGCGCAAGCAAGTGGGCGTGCCCGTCGTGACCGACATCCACGAGGCCGCGCACGCCGAAATGGCCGCCGGCCAGGTGGACATGGTGCAGATCCCGGCCTTCCTCTGCCGCCAAACGGATTTGCTCGTCGCGGCCGGCGAGAGCGGCTGTGCGGTGAACATCAAGAAGGGCCAGTTCGTCGCGCCCTGGGACATTGGCTGGTCCATCGAAAAAGTCACCGGCACCGGCAACGAACGCGTGCTCGTCACCGAGCGCGGCGTCTCGTTTGGCTACAACACGCTCGTCGCGGACATGCGCTCGATCCCGGAGATGGCCAAGTTCGGACGCCCGGTCATCTTCGACGCCACGCACAGCACGCAGCAGCCCTCCTTCCGCGACGGACGCTCCGGCGGCGACCGCGAAATGGCCAAGCTGCTGGCGCGCGCGGCGGTGGCCGTGGGTTGCGACGGCATCTTTGCCGAGACGCACCCCGACCCGGACAAGGGTCTCTCCGACGGCCCAAACATGATCAAGCTGGCTGACATGCCGGCGCTGCTGAAGACGCTGCTCGCCGTGCGCAAGGCCGTCACCGAGAGCTGAGCGGCGCACGCTCAGGCTCAGTCACCTACGCACGCTCAGGCGCACGCTCAGGCCAAGAGGTCGCGGCGCGCGAAGTGCCGTGCGAGCACCGCGCGCCACAGCCCCTGCGAGAGCGCGACGAGCAGAGCGATCGCCAGGAACTGAACCCCGATCGGCAGACTCGCCCCCGTCTCCCGCCAAAGCAAGATCAGCAGCGTCGTGCCCGGGCAGAGCACCAGCGAGCTAAATCCCATCGCCAGCCCGACGCGCGCCGGAGAGATCCGGCCAGCCTGAGAGTCGAGGAAGCGCAAGCGCACCCACTGGGCAAAGGGAGCCAGGCTCAGAATGCAGAGCAGCACACGCAGGAGCTCCGGTCCCGCGGGCGCTGTCGCGCTGCGATCGAGCCACAGGCTGGTGACCGCCAGCGCGAGAGACAGCACGACGGCCACCGCGACGAGCAGCTCCAGCACGATCGTGAGGCTCGCGCGCCAAGCCACCCGCACGCGCCTGGCCCTCGACAGCGGCACCAGAAACCGGCTCGTGAAGTCGATCGGCGTTCCGAAGAGGAAGATCGCGCACCAGATGGCGAGCATCAGGGGCAGATGGATGTCGGCATCTGAACCACGCTCGTTTGCGGGCGGACCGATGAGCGTCGCCTGCAAGGCGGCCAGCGGATTCAGGGCGGACGAAGTCTGCTCCTGCTCAGACCACGTCACCACGGCCGTGAGTACGAGCAGCCAAATGACTGAGTTGACCAGCAGCGACCGCCAGCGGCCGACGCGCGATTGCCCAAAGTGCTCGTGCTGCACTGCAGCCACCAGGTCTGCGTCGGAAACGAGACGGCCCGACTGAGGAAAGATGCGGGACTCATCCTTGACCCAGGTCGTCTGGCCCATGGGGCCCCCCGTCCACTCTTCGCTCCGGTAGGACTGACCCAACGCCGACTCGGGCAGCAGGGCGCGTCGGCGCAGCGGGGGCGCTGTGAAAGGCTGGAGCAGCAGCACCAAGCCAAGGCCGCCCGCGAAGGGCAAAGTCCAGATCGGCGCCTGCGCGAGAGCACTCGCCAGTTCGGGCGCGGCGGCGATGGCACCGATCAACGCGAGAAAGCGCAGCCAGGCGGCCGGGCTGCGCTCACCGGCCAGAGGGTCCAAGGCCCAGACCCCGAAACCGAAGGCGAGCAGCGCCAGTGTCCCGAGGTGCAGTGGCGAGACGCCGGCGTGGAGTTGCCAACTCAGCATGCTGACCGCGGCAGAAAGCACCAGCGCCAGAACCGTCAACCAGAGCCGCAGTCGCAACTTCAGCGTGGGCAAGCTGCACGTGAGTGGACAGAGCAACCATTGGAAGACAGCCCAAGCGACGAGACAGGAGACAGTCAGAGGCAGCGCCACCGCTCCCAGTGCGCCCAGCAAGGCGCGCGAGGCCGCCACGACTTCCGGCTCAACGCCGACCGTGTGATCCACTCCGCCGTGGAACACGTAGGAGACGCGCGCCACGAAGACCGCACCGGCGCCAAGCACAAAGACATTCCAAAGCGTGGCCGGGCGCCAGAGCAGCCGCAAGATGGGACTCGCGGCGAGGCTCATGACGACCGACGCCCGACCCAGAGCGGAAACATGCGCTCCAGGTTCAGCGGGGCGGTCGCAACCTCGGCGCCCCATTGCCGCTCGAAGGCGGCCCGGTAGCCGGCCGCGTCGCGCACACAGAGTCGAGCCTGGTGCCGATCACCCTGCTGTTCCAGCACGAAACCCTCCGGGAAACGCGGCGGCAGGCCGCCGGCCTGAGACACGACGCGCCACTCGGCGTAACGCTCGCGCAGATCGTCCAGACTCTCGTCCACGACCACGCGGCCGGCCTCCAGGCAGAGAATGCGCTCGACGACCCGTTCCACGTCGCGCAGCACGTGCGAGGACACCAAGATCGTTGTGCCATCCTCGTGCAGCAACTGCAGCAGGAACTCGAGCAGAGTCTCCCGAGCGATGGGATCCAAGGCGCTGACCGGCTCGTCCAGGAGCAGCAGCTCCGGGCGATGGCACACCGCAGTGACAACGGCCAGCTTCTGCAGGTTGCCGGGCGAAAGCTGGCCGATGCGCCCCGCCGGATCGAGCTGCAAGTCGTCGAGCAGCCGTTGTTGACGATCCAGATCCCAATGCTCGTAGAAGGACCGCACATAGGCGAGGTGCTGGCGCACGCTCATCCAGCTGAGCAGCCGCGTCTCCTGGTGGACGACACCCAGCCGCGCGAGATCCGCATCGCCGAGCAGGTGGCTGGGCCGGCCAAAGACCTGGCAGCTCCCTGAACTCGGCAGCATGAGCCCTGCCAGGTGCCGCAGCAGCGTGGTCTTGCCGCAGCCGTTGCGGCCCACGAGTCCCACCACGGCCCCGCGCGGGATCGTGAGGCTCACGTCGTCGAGGGCCACAGCGTTTTTGAAGCGCTTGCAGAGCTTGCTGGTCGCTGCCGGCGGCGTCGTGTCGCGGGTTTCGGTCATGGCGAATCCTCCGTGGAATCGTGGGGGCGCGAGAGCAGGCCTGCGAAGGTGGCGAGCGCTTCGTCCGAGCCGAGTCCGAGCTGCTGGGCGGCTTGCACGGCGGGCCGCAGCGCCTCGCGGAGCTGCTCCTGCTTCTGAGTGATGAGGCGCGCTTGGTCGAGAGCGCGCACGACCAGCGCGAGCCCGGGCCTCCGTTGAACCAGCCCTTCCGTCTCGAGCAGGCTGTAGGCCTTGCTCACGGTCATGGGGTTGAGCCCCAAGTCCGCCGACAGGGAGCGCGTCGAGGGCAGCTCCTCGCCGGCTTTCAGGATCCCGCTGGCGACCTGAAAGCGGACTTGGTCCACGATCTGCCGGAAGACCGGGACGCCGCTGTGTCTGTCGAGGTGGAGTTGCATGCCGGATCCCTTAGTGCATTAGTGACCATATACACTAATCCACGGCACGTCAATCCCCTAAATTCAGCTCCTCCCAGCCTCCGCCGAGCGCCTTGTAGAGCGCGACGAGATGGCCCGACAGGTCGCGCTCACTCTGCACGAGCGCGTCTTGCGCCTCGAGGTGTTGCTGCTGCGCCTGGAGCACATCCAGGAAGTCGATCAGGCCGCCTCGATAGAGCTCACGGCCAAGTTCCAGCGCGCGCGCCTGTGCATCGGCGGCCTGCGCCAAGCTTGCGAAGCGCTCCTGCTCCCGGCCGTAGGCCAACAGGCTGGCGTGGCAATCCTGAAGAGCATCGAGCACCGCCTGCTCGTAGGCCAGTCGCTCGCCTTCGAGCCGAGCATCCTGCGCCTCGACTTCGGCATCGAGCCGCCCGGCATTCAGCAGCGGCCAGACCAGATCGGCACCAAGAGTCCAGGTGCGACTGGCACGCTCAAGCAGGTTCCCCGTCTGGCGGCTCTGCAGGCCGAGGTTGCCGGTCAGCGTGAAACTGGGATAGCGATCGGCCATGGCCACGCCCAACTGCGCCGACGCCACCGCGAGCCGGCGCTCGGCGCGCCGCAGATCCGGACGCCGCAGCAGCAACTCCGAGGGCAGGCCGATCGGCACGCCGGGCGGCGCCGGCGGCAAGGGCTGCACCGCGCTCAATTCGCTGAGCGTGCGGCCGGGCTGTCGAGCCAAAAGGACATCGAGCCGCTGCGCCGCGAGCCCGCGCTCCACTTGCAGGCGCGGCAGCTCGGCGCGCGTACTGGCCACCTGAGCCTCCGCTCGCAGCAGATCCAGGTCATTGGCCATGCCGGCGTCGCGGCGCGCCTTGACGATGCCGCGAGTTTCTTCCTGAGCAGTGAGGTTCTCCTGCGCCAGAGCCAGGCGCCGCTGCGCACCGCGCAAGCTGAGATATTCGCGCGAGACTTCCGCCAGCAAGGTCACGGCGACGTCTCGCCGATCCTCCTCGCGGGCCTGAAACTCGGCCTCGGCCGCCTCTTCGGCCCGTTCGATCCCGCCGAAGAGGTCCAGCTCCCAGGCGGCATCAAAGCCCAGATTGAAGAAGTTGGCCGTGGTCCCGGGCGGTGCCGCGCCACCGCCGGCAAAGGCGTTGCGACTGCGCTGGCTGCGCGAGGCGCCTGCGACGGCGTCGAGCTGCAGAGTGTCGTCCGCGCCTGCAATCTTCCGCAGCGCGCGGGCCTCGCGCAGGCGGGAGGTGGCGGCGCGCAGATCAAGATTGGCGGCCAGCGCCTCATCGATGAGCGCATCGAGCTGCTCGTCCTGGAAGATCGACCACCAACGGCTGAGGTCGGCCGCTTGCACCGAGGCCGTGGCGGGCAAGGTCTCGGCCCAGGCGGCCGGCAGCGTGGTGACGGGTGGCTCGTAGTTCGGGCCCACCGTGCAGGCTGTCAGGGCCAGAACCTGCAGCAGCAAGAGCACTCGCGCTCGCCTGAGCACTGGGCACCTCACGAGGAGAGCGCCGCGCGCAGGGCTGAGGTCCAGAGGCTCACGACGTGGCGCCGCGCCGCGCCAAGCTGGCCGAACTCGGCCTCGAAGCGCTGGGCGATTGCCTCCGGCAGACTCTGCTCGACGACCTGGCCCGGCAGCAGTTCGCAGTAGGCCGAGCCGGCCGCCAGGCTCAAGGGGCAGCCACGAGCCTTGAAACCCGCACTCGTGATCCGGCCTTCGGCGAGGCCCAGGAAAAGCACGGCATGGTCCCCGCAGCCGGGATGCCGAGCCTCGCCGCGCGCCTGGGCGCCACCGACCGGCTCGCCCACATGGCGGGGAGCCTCAAAATGCGCTCGCAGTGCGGCGGGAAAGTTCTGCATCACGCCATGCTAGCCACTGCTGCCGGGAGCGGAAGCCCCGGGATTGCGCAGGCAAGGCCAGGGATTATCATCGCGCAGCTCATCCGCTCTTGTCCCCTGCCTCTGGTCCCCCATGGCCTTCTTCATCGTCGAAGAAAAGTGCGTCGGCTGCACGCTGTGCGCCAAAGAATGCCCCATGGCGATCATCGAGGGCGAGACCAAGCAGCCCTTCCGCATCTTTGCCGCGGACGAGTGCATCGAGTGCTCGCTCTGCGCCTGGGTCTGCCCCACCGAGGCCATTCAGAACCAGTTCGGGCAGATCGTGCCCAAGCTCAAGAAGAGCGACCGCCCCATCGCCTGGATCGATGAAGTCGGCTGCACCGGCTGCGAAGTGTGCCTGGAGGCTTGCCCTGTCGACGCGATTGACAAGGTCGCGCCTACCGATCCGGACGACCAGAGCCCCACGCAGGTCTGCCGCGTGAACGTGGACAAGTGCATTTCGTGCTCACTCTGCGCGGTGGTCTGCCCCTGGGAGACCATCTCGATGGCGCTCACGCGCACCGAGGCGGAGGAATTGCACCGCTTGGCCGGCACACCCGCGGTGAGCGCGGCCTAAGTCCTGGCTTAGGTCTCTGCCTTAGCTCGCAGCCGAGGGCGTCCCGGCCGGCAGCGGACGTTCGTCGAGCAGGCGCCAGCCCCCCGTGCGCACCAGCACTGTGCCCGGCCGTGGCCAGGCCGGATGCGGCGCTTGCGGCTCGGCGGCTCGGACATCCGGCACAGCGAGCCAGTCACCGCGCGCTGCTGGACCGAGGAGTCCCAGCGGAGCAGGGGCTCCGACCAATCCCCGCACAGTGCCCGGAGTTGCTGCGGCGCGCAGCGCGCTGCAGTGGGCCAAGGGAGCAGCCATGACGCGCGCCCGGCTGCGCGGCGACCAGGCCGCGTCGAGGACGAGTTCGGGCGGAGCCTGCAGCGCCTGGGCCAATAGCCCGCCCACGCGGCGGAAGGCGCCTGCGGGCAGGGCGGGCGGGGCTCCGCTCAGGCTCGGGACTGCGTGTCCGAGTGCCGCCGCAATGCGGGCCAGATGCTGCGCCGCGCCTCCGCCGGCCTCGATCACGGCCACATTCTCCGCCAGCGCGTCACGCAGCAGGCCGTCCTCGAGCACGGGCCCCGCCACGGCGATGCGCTCGGGCGCAAAGCCGGCCGCGCGGGCCAGCTTGAGCTCATGCGGCGAGGCGACGCGGGCCCAGCCGCCGCGCAGCGCTACGAGCGCCAGCAACTCGCGCGGCCCGACCTGATCCACGGCTACGCAGAGTGCCAGCCCGGACTGGGCCGCACGATCCAGCACGCGCGAGACAGCGCCATGACTCAGGATCCAGGCAGCGCCGCCTGTCAGCCCGGCCGCGATCTCCCGCAGCGCGACACGCTCCAGAAACAGCTCCCCTTCCCGAACCCGGAAGGGTGCGAGGCTCAGGCCTCGTCCTCGAGGCGCTCGGCGAGGCGGTCGAGCATCCGGCCGTGGATCTGGCAGACCCGCGACTCGGAAATGCCTTCCTTCTGGCCGATGGCCTTCAGGGTCAGGCCCTCGAAATAGTAGGCCCGCACCAGACGCCGTTCGACGTCGGTCAACTCGCGGGCCACAACCTCGTAGATCTCGCGCCGATGCAGGATCTCGGCAGGCTCGGCATCTTCGACGAGGAGCTGCTCGTGCTGGGCGTCCATGCCGCCGCCGTCCTCGTCGTTGCCCACGGTGAGCGACACCATGCTGCCGAAGCGCAGCTCGACCAGGGCTTCGCGCAGGGCATCCAGCGAGAGGCGCAGGCGCCGGGCGAGTTCCAGGTCGGTGGGGTCACGGCCGAGTTTCTCGCGCAGATCGGCGATGACCTCGTGCAGGCGGGAGCCGCGATTGCGCGCCTCGCGCGGCACCCAGTCCTGCTGGCGCAAGAAGTCGATCATGGCTCCGCGCACGCGCAGCCGACAGTAGGTTTCGAACTTCACGTTGCGGTCCGGATCGAAGTTCTCGACGGCCTTGAACAGGCCGAAAACTCCGGCGCCCATGAGGTCTTCTTCGTCGACAGAGCGCGGCAAACGCAGGGCCAGCTGCTCGGCAGTGCTGCGCACGAGCGGCATGTACAGCTCGACGAGCCGATCTTTTTCGGTGCGCCGGCGCGTGCGCAAGTAGCGCGCCCACAGGTCTTCGACGGTGCTGCCTTCAGCCTTCAAACTTCGTTCCTGCGACCCCGGCACGCGTCGATGAGGGGCGCTTCCGCGTCGTGCCGTCGCGATCGCCCTGGCGCGGAGGCTGCTCCGCGTCACTCAACTTGCGCAACGGCGCGCACAGATTCAAGCGTGGCTGCGACCAAAGTCGCGCCCCTGCGCTCGCGAGCTCGCTTGCACTGTGGCATTCTGCGCACTCCTGCATCCTTCGGATCGCTCGCTTGCGCACTCCTGCACGCCGCATCGGTCAGGTCATCTGGCCCGCGGTGCGAGCCTCCAAAGGAGCGGCCGCACTCGACGCGCTGCAGCCGCTCTTTGAGGAGTTCCCGCCCGGTGGCGTGATCATCTTCGGCGAAGGCGCCGCTGGCGTCGAGAGCCTCATTGCCGCCACGCGCTTGCGCGTCAAGGGCGACTTGCTGGTGGCCGCCGATCTTGAGCGCGGCTGCGGCCAACAGGTGCGCGAGTACGCCGCCCTGCCACCGGCCATGGCGCTGGCAGCCCAGCGTGATCCCGAGGCCGCGCACCAAGCCGGCCTGCTCACCGGACGGCAGGCGCGGCAGGCCGGAATCGATGTCGTTTTTGCTCCGGTGGCCGACGTGAACACGGCCGCCACCAACCCGATCATCGCCACGCGCTCCTTCGGCGATGATCCGCGGCGCGTCGCCGCGCTGGCCTCCTCCTTCGCGGCCGGCTTGCGCGATGGCGGCGTCCTGGCCGTGGCCAAGCACTTTCCCGGCCACGGCAGCACGGTGCAGGACAGCCACGACGTTTTGGCTCGAGTCACCCGCAACGCACAAGAACTCCACGATGTCGATTTGCTGCCCTTCCGCACGCTCATTGCCGAGCGCGTCGGCGGCATCATGGTCGGGCACTTAGAGGTGCCGGCGCTGGATGCGGTGCCAGGCAGGCCGGCGACGCGCTCGCCCACGCTCGTGCTCGATTTGCTGCGGCGGCAGTACGGTTATGACGGGCTGGTGATCACTGACGCCCTCGACATGGGCGCCTTTCCGCGCGAGGCCGGCAGCGAGCTCGAAGTGCTGCAGTCAGGGCTCGATGTGCTGCTCATGCCGCGCGACGCTCTGGCCACGGCGCGCGCGCTGGTCGAGGCTCACAGCCGGCACTGGCTGCCCGACGAAGTTCTGGATGGCGCCGTGCGGCGCATCGAAGCGGCCCGCCAGGCGATTCGTCAGCGCACGCCCAGCACGGCCACCTTGCCGGCGGATTTGCCGCAACGTCTTCTGCAAGCCTCGCTCACGCAGGGCGCGGCACAACTCCCGCGACTGCTGCCCGGAGCGCCCGTGGAACTCACCGTCTTCGGCCAAGACGGCAACGACCTGACGGTGCCGGCCCTGAGTGAGGCCTTCGAGGCCGCCGGAGTGCCGGTGCAGGCGGGCGGGCGCCGCGTGGCCGTCGTGCTCACTTCGGTTCGGGCCTGGCTCGGCAGTTCGCGGCTGGCACCGCTGGAGCGCCAGCGTCTCGAGTGGGGTGTCGCGCACAAGCGCTTCGAGGTCGTGGTCGTGCTGGGTTCACCTTACGAGTTGCTCGACCTGCCCGACGAACAGCCCGGGCTGCTGGCCTATGAACCCTCTCCGGCTGCCGCTCGGCAAGTCGTGCGCGTGCTGCTCGGACAGGCCGCCGCGCCGGGAATTCTGCCCGTGGGCCCACCCGCCCCACCTGCCTGAGCGCAACCTGCGCCGCAGGTCACTGCCGGCGCAAAGGCCCCCGAAGCGCCGTGCAAAGATCGAGTTCCGTCGCGTGGGCCGCCGTGCCCTGCTCGACGTAGCCGATCGCCCCAAGCTGTTCGCTCAACTCGGGATCGGAGGGCTCAGCGCGCTCGGCCGGGGCTCCGTTGGCCTCGGCTTCGCAAATCGCACGACACAGCTCTTGATAGAGCAGCGCTGCCGTGACCGGCCGCTGCTCGATGAGGTTGCGGCTCTCGAGTGGGTCGCGCGCGAGGTCGTAGAGTTCGCGCCGGCGCGTCGCGGTGTCGACGATGAGCCGAAGCCCCTTCCGCGTCCAGGAGAAGACCGGCAGGCGCGCGGAGCTGCGGGCGAGCAGCCCACGTGAAGCGTCTCGGTGCGGCGAAAAGAGATCGATGCCTTCCATGTCGGCGGGAGCGGCCAGCCCGGCCATGCGCAGGAGCGTCGGCGCGAGATCGGTGAGCGTGGCCGGGCCACGCAGAAATGCTGGAGCGCGGCCCGGCACGCAGAGCACCAGGGCCACATCTACCTGATGACCGTAGACCAGATCGCCGTGCTCGAGGGCGCCGTGCTCGCCCAGCGACTCGCCGTGATCGGAGACAACGGCGATGACGGTTTGGCCTGCTCTCCCCGACGCCTCAAGGGTGGCCACGAGTTCTCCGAGCACGCGGTCCGCCAGTGCCACGCGAGCCGCATAGAGCTGCCGCAGGTGCGTCCAGCCCGCCTGGTCCACGACGGCCTGACCAAATTTGTAGGCGTCGATCCAGGCGCGGCTGCCTGTCACCGAGCCCTCATAAGGTTCGACGAAACGCTCCACGAGGTCGGGCGGCGCGCTGTACGGCGCGTGCGGCTCAAAGGCATGCACCCAGGCCAGGAAGGGTTCGCCGTCGTCGAGCTGCGCAAGCCAGTCCGCCAGCCGCGCCGGGAGGTGCGCACCCGCCACGCCTTCGTTCCACAGCGAGGGATTCGCAAAGAGTTCCTCGTAGACCTCGAAGCCCTCAGCAAAGCCGTGGCGAGCCGCGGTGTTGGGATTGGTCATGAAGGCAGCCGTGCGCCAGCCCTCGTTGCGCAGCAACTGGGCGAGGCGCGGCGTGTCGGAGCGCAGCCGCTGCACTCCCTTTTGGTCTTCCACCATGACCACACCGTGCGTCTGCGGCCCCTGGCCGGTGAGCAGCGAACCCACGGAGGCCAGGGTGTAGCTCGCCGGTGCCGTCGCTTCGGTGAAAACAGCGCCGCGACGAACAAGTTCGTCGAACTGGGGCGTAATGCTCTCCCCGTTAATGCGCTCCGAGATCACTCGCCGCGCGAGGGCATCCAGAGTCACAACCAAAAAAGAGGGCGGTGTGGCCGGCTTGTGCACATCGAGCGGCGGTCGCTCGGGAGGCTGCGCCTCCCCTTCGGGCACGAGCACGGCCGCGCGCTCCATCCGCAGCGACCGAGCCTCGGCATCTCGCGCCCAGATCTCCAGCAACACCGGCTTGCCGGCCCAGGCGGTCAGATCGAACTCCGCATCGCGCGGCACGGAATCACTCGGCTGAAAGGTGTGCAGTCGCAGCCGCCGGCCATCATCGGTGAGGACCGAGAGTTCGGTTGGCGCGCCGATGGCGGTCAGGCGAAAGCGCAGCACGACGCGGGAGGCCGTCGGCAGCTCGAGCGCCAGCCGGGCCGACGTCCCGGGCGGAACCTCGAGCGCCGAGCGCGCCTCTGCACCTTCACCGACGGTCATGAGACCGGCCGGTGGCGCGGGCCGGATCGGTTCCTGAAGCTGTCCCGTCGGCGCAAAGCGCACCGTGGTCAAGATGCCGGCCAGCGGCAGGGGCACGACTTCCCCCATGAGCTGGCGCATTTCTGTGCGCTCAAAGACCAGTTCGACGCGATTGCTGCCGCGGCGCTGCAGCGTGGCGGAAACTTCCGCCAGGAGCAGGCTGGTCGCGCCCCCCGAGACGCTGGTGGTGACCGGCAGGTCGGCGTGTGCGAGTTCCTCGCCGTTGAAAACGAGGACGACACGCTGCGGCTGCGACGTGCCATTGGCTACCTGCACGGAGAGCTGGCGATCTTGCGGCTGCAGGATGTCGAGCGAGAAAGCAGGGCGCCGGCCTACAAGCCAGGCGTAGGGGGGCGAACCATGCGGATTGGACAGCATGCCCACCGCACCTTGACCCAGTCTGCGCTCAGCCTCCTGCGTCTGGAACTGTCCGCGCTGCGTGCCTGCCTCGAGCACATCCGTGGTGCGCACAATCTCGCCGTCCTGAAAGGCATTGAGGAGGTTGATGTGCGCTGCCAGCCGGAGGGGCGGCAGCGGCTTGGGCTGTGAGTCCACGATGCGCCAAAGCAGCAACGAGATGAGCGCCGCGCCGACCACTGCGGCCCCAATGGCTCTCGCACGCGGCGACACCCGCTCAGCCCCCTGCCTGGGCCTTGATGGCCCGAGCCAACAGGCTCTCAGCCTCGCTCGAAACTCCGCTGAGGCCCTCCACGCTCTCCAAGTAGCGCCGGCACTGGCTTTCAATCGACGCCCAGTTCTCCGAGCCGGCCGTCAAAGCTCCGTTGCGCTCAAGACGGTCGCGGGTGAGGTCCCAAGCTGCGCTGGCCATCTTGCGCAGCTCGTTGAGTTCCACATCGGCGGCGGCCGCGTTGGCGGGGTCGGCTCGACGAAACTCTTCGATCACCGCTACGCCGCGGCCGAATTGCCGCGCCTGAGCCCAGAAGCGCGCCTCGACGCGAGCATCGGCCTCAGTCGGCGGCCGATCGAGACTGGCCACCTTGGCGTAGTAGTGCGGAAGCTTGGCCGCTTCCGCCGCCATGGGATGGTTGGGGTACTTCTCCAGGAACTCCGCCACGCGCCGCAGCAGGTAGCGACAGTTCGGCGAGCGCAGCGCGTGGTCGACGGGCAGGCTGTCCACGTGATCCTGCCGCAGCGCCGTGATCGTGCCCCAAAGTGAGTCGGGGGCAGCGGACTCTTCGCGGGCAGCACTCACGGCGGCAAACTGGCGAGTCTCGATGAGAAGTTCCTGCGCCTGCCCGTGCAGGGAATCGCCCGCCGGAACCTGCTCGAGCAAGGCCACGGCCGCGGCGTAGTCACCGCGATTAATCGCTTCGCGCGCCTGCTGCACCATGCTCACGGAGTCTGCGCCTCCGCGGCTCAGGAAGACGGCCAGCACAACTACCAGCACCACCCCGACTGCAATCCGAGCGATCGTCGCCGAACTGACCCCCGGCTCTCCGCGGGCTTCGCGTCGGCGAGTTGTCGCCGAGCGCGTGCCGGCCGACGCCTTGGCCTTGGTCGGTGGCGTTGGAGCAGACGCGAGTGCTGGCGGCGTGGGCGAGGGCGCGCGTGCAGGCGCAGGAGCGGGTGCGGGCGAATGCGCGGGCGTGGACGCGGGCGGCGCAGGAATCGAGAGCGCGGCTTTGCAGCGCGGACAACGCCCGCTGCGCCCCGCCAACTCATCACGTGCGCTGAACGACGCGCCGCAGGCCGCGCAGCGGACCGCAATCACCGCGGAGGACGACCGGGGTGCCGCGGCGGCGGAGACTTGGGCCCCCGAAAGCCGGGCGGCAGAGGACGCCGGAAGAGCGGTACGCGGGCGGGTGCGGCGGGAGGGAATGGCTCGGAAGAGGTCACAGGCACGGGCCGAGTCTCCGCCGTTGGAGCGGTGGGAACGAAGCGGTCGGCGGGGTCGGCAGTTGCGACGGGCTCAACGAGAGGCTCCGCTTCCTGGAGCAGCAGTTCCTCCGTAAGCAACTCCTCGGTGCAGGTAAGTTCCACGAGTTCCGGCGCCTGCGGCTCCGGCGGCAGGGAAGCCTCGGGATTCTTGTAGAGCACCATCGACTCGCCGAGACGCAGCGTGTCGTTGTGCAGCAGGTCCGCGACAGGCCGAAACTCCTCGTTGAGGAGGACATCGCCAGTGACAACGACCGCCCGGTGTCCGGTCGCAGTCACCTCCAAGCGCACGCGCCGGCCGCTGGCCGACTCATGCCGGAGGACGATGTCGCAGTCGGCGGACCCGCCCAAGGTCGTCTCCTGCTCGCGCAACTCGAGCGGACGCGGACCCTGCCCTTCATTGATGATGAGACGTGCCATGGTTGAGTTCATCGATTCTAGAAGACTTCTTCGAGCCGTGCGTACTCTGCCATGAGCTGACGGTCACCGAAACGCTCGAAGCGCACAGTGATACGGGCCTTGGAGCCCGCGCCCCGCACATCCAGCACGACGCCCTGGCCAAAGTGCTGGTGGCGCACCGTGGCGCCGCGCCGCGGCACGGCCACGACTGCGTCGCCACTCTCGGCACCGCTGTCGACCGCGCCGGCGTCGACGTAGTCGTCGGCGTCGGGCAATGGGTCCAAAGCCTCGCCCGCGGCCATCTGCCGTGCCTCGCGCACTGGCCCGCCTCGGCGGTTCGAGCCCCAGCCCGAGCCGCCCCACGGAGAACCGCTCGTGGGCCGCGCATACGCCCGGCGGTCTTCCCATTCGACGCACTCGGCCGGCAGTTCCTGGAGAAAGCGCGACGGCACCGCGGGCGACCACTGGCCGAACAGTGCGCGCCGGCCTGCGAAGGAGAGTACGAGGCGGCGCTGCGCGCGGGTCATTCCGACGTAGCAGAGGCGACGCTCTTCTTGGATCTCCTCGTCACTCTCCAGCGATCGAGAGTGCGGCAGCAGACCTTCCTCCAGCCCAACCATGAAGACGGCCGGAAATTCCAGGCCCTTGGCGGCATGCAAGGTCATGAGCGTCACGCGCTCCACCGAAGGGTCGTAGCTGTCGACGTCGGAGAGCAGCGCGGTCTCCTGCAGGAAGCCCGCGATCGAGGGCTCGGGAGCCGAGCGCGCATGAGCACTAATGGCGCCTTCGAGTTCGCTGACGTTCTCCAGGCGCTCGGTGGCCTCTTGGCCGCCAAAATCTTGCAGATAGGGCAGGTAACGCGTGCGCGCGAGCAACTGCCGAAAGGTCTCATCCACCGGACCTTGGAGAGTGGCCGCCAAGTCGTCGAGCAACTGCGTGAGTTCGAGTAAGGCCGCGCGCGCCTTGGCTGGCAGGTCGGGCGCTTCGCCGGCTCGCCGCGCCGCCTCGCGCGGCGACAAGCGCAAGGGAAGCGCCCAAGCGCGCAGGCGATCCAGCGTCGTGCGTCCGATACCGCGCGTCGGCGTGTTGACAATGCGCAGGAAGGACACGGCGTCGAGCGGGTTGGTGAGCACACGCAGGTAGGCCAGAAGATCCTTCACCTCCTTGCGCTCGTAGAACTCGACCGTGCCCACGAGCTCATAGGGCAGGTTGTAGAGCCGCAGCGAGCGTTCGAGGCCGCGTGAGAGTGCGTTGGTGCGGTAGAAGACCGCGATCTCGGAAAGCCGCAAGCCCTCATCCCGCAGCGCGGCGATGCGCCTCACGACAGCATCGGCTTCGGACTCTTCGTCATCCGAGGCCAGCA
This sequence comes from Planctomycetota bacterium, assembly GCA_052387675.1. GTDB lineage: Bacteria > Planctomycetota > B15-G4 > B15-G4 > B15-G4 > JBQTIY01. The sequence continues at coordinate 111,766 of JBQTIY010000005.1, forward strand.
CGAGCGGCCGGAGGCCATCGCCGAGTTGTGACCAGAGCGGACCCATCAGCCGTCCAGGGTTGTTGCTGATCACCGCCGAGGCTGCGGCCAGGATGTGGCCGGTCGAGCGGTAGTTCTGCTCCAGGCGCACGACGTGGGCCCCGGGAAAGTCCCGCTCGAAATCCAAGATGTTGCGGATGCGCGCGCCGCGCCAGCGGTAGATCGACTGATCGGGGTCACCCGTCGCGCACAAGTTGCCGTGCCCCGCGGCCAGATCCCGCGCGATCGTGTACTGGATCCGGTTCGTGTCCTGGTACTCGTCGACCAACACATGCTGGTAGCGGGTGCGATACTTCTCGAGCACATCGGGGTGCTCTTTCAGTAGCTTGACCACGAGCAGCAGCAGGTCATCGAAGTCGGCGGTCCCGGCCTCTTGCAGCGCCCGTGAGTAGCGCGCGTAGACTCGGCCGGCCGTGGTTTCGAACCAGCTGCTGCCCGCAGCTTCGGCCACTTCCGGCGCGAGCCCCTCGTTCTTGAAGCGCGAAATGGCTGCCAGCAGGGCCGCGGGCTGGACCTGCTGCGGATCGATGCCCAGCTCCTTGCAGCTTTCCTTGACCACCGACAACTGGTCGTCGCGGTCGTAGATCGTAAATCCGGGAGCCAGGCCTACACGCTCGCCATCGATGCGCAGACAGCGGGCGCAGAAGGCGTGAAAAGTTGCCAGAAGCACGCGGCCCTCGCCCACGAGTTCGCCGACACGGGCGCGCATCTCGCCGGCCGCCTTGTTGGTGAACGTGATGGCCAGGATGCTGCGTGGGTCCACACCTCGTGCGATGAGATGCGCAACGCGCCGAGTGATGACGCGCGTCTTGCCGCTGCCTGCCCCAGCGACGATGAGCAACGGCCCATCGCCCCACTCCACCGCCTCCCGCTGGGGACCGTTCAAGTCGGCGACAAGGGCGGCGCGATCTTTCAAGCGGGCACTTTCTCTTCTGAGGCGGGAGCGGTCATCATAGGCGCGGCAGCGGACACTGCCGAACAGCCCGCTCCGGAGTCGCACCTCGTGGTCCTAGGTCTCGGCACTGATCTCGTCGAACTGCCGCGCCTCGAAGCGGCCTGGATTCGACAGGGCCAGGCGCTGCTGGAGCGACTTTTCACGGAGCGGGAAAGGGCCCTCTTGGCTGCGGACGGCCCGCCAGAATCCAGTCACTCAACGCCCTTGGAACCGGGCGCGAACCAAGCCTCGCCGGATGGAGAACGGTGCCGTCATCCGGCCCGCCTGCAGCGGCTGGGCGTGCGCTTTGCCGCCAAGGAGGCGGCCTTCAAGGCACTCGGCACGGGCTGGGGACGCGGCGTGGGTTGGCACGACGTGGAGATTCTGGGCGGACGCGGCGAGGCCCCCGTGCTTGAACTGCATGGCGCCGCGCGACGGCGAATGGAAGCGCTGGGAGCGACGCGCGCGCTGGTCACGCTGACTCACACCGACAGCGTGGCTTCCGCCACAGTGCTGCTCGTGTAGGAGCGCGCCCGGCTCCGACTACTGGATCCAGATCTCCAGTGGTTCACCATCGACGCTGGCACGCGCGGCGGCCGTGTGGAGTGCGCCCTGGCTGTCGAGCGACATCATGACGACCGTCGCGTGAACACCGGGGAGCTGCGCTGCGTACTTGCTCAGCAGTGCCTGGAAGCTCACCAAGTCGAGTGCCGGCAACCACCCGAAGTTCACGATGAGGTCCGGCTGTGTTCTGCCGGCCAAAACATCTTCGAGGGGGTCCTGGCCGTCGTCGAGCACCAGTACCGCGACGGAGAGCGTCGCGTCGTGGGCCGGCCGCAACACGGCGCCAAAGCCCTCCTGCAACATCAGCAGACCAAAGCCCTGCACCCCGACCAGCGCGTCCCAGGATTCAACCGCCACGACGGCCGAGAGGCCGGCGAAGGTGGCTTCTTCAGCCGGTGCTTCGAGATTCACCTGCACCGCACCGACGTGCGACTGGAGCTCCACGCGAGCCAAGCGCGCGTCGAGCATCGGCTGGATCAGCTCCGCAGAGACGCCCACGCTCAAGCCCACAGTCGCGGCGCTCGAACAGTCGCCTCCGCCGGCGTAGGGGAGCACGCCTTCTGAGTCATTGTCCTGCGCGCGAGCGGCGCCGGAGAGCATCAGGAGGGTGGACACCACGCTCAGCAGAGCGAGGCGGCCCAGGCGGCGAGGAGTTGTGCTGCGTGAAAGAGTCATAGGTTGCCTAGCCTCCATCAGGCGGCGAAAAGCGCCGGCACTTTGCGGCGGAGGGTTTCATGGAGTTCGGACTGCCGAGCGAGCGCTGCGGAGAACTCGGGCTTCTGCACGAGTGTCGAGCGGAGTTGCGTCACGCTGGCTGGGAAACGGCTGACGAGATCCGAGAAGTACTGCACGCTCTTCGCGGCCAATCCGATCTTGGTGCAGTTCATGGCCAAGTTGAGCAAAGCCGTCATGAAGCGCGGTTCCAGTTCCAGCATTCCACTGCCGAGAACTTCCTCGTAGCACTCGTTGGCCCGGGTGTAGTCGGTCGCGGAGTCGTAGACGTTGCCGAGGAACTGCAGCGCCATCATGCGATGCACGGGCAATCGGCCGTCGCGGTAGACACGCCGGAACTCGATGCGAGCGCGATCGAAACGCCCGCCCACCATGTGGTGAAAGCCCAGATAGAGTCGCGCCTCGTCGAAGTCCGGGCGCAGCGCCAGGGCCTCTTCCAGCAGGCGGCGGCCATTGGCCAACGCACCCGAGCCGGCCCGCTCAGAACTGCTGAAGTGCCGACGCGACCGGCGGAACAACGAACCCGTTTCGCGGCCGCTGTCGCCCTGCTCCCGGGCCAGCGCTTCGCCCTCCCTGACCAGTCTGCGGCCGTCGGCGGTCACGCCGCGGATGTCGACGGGCCGGGTCAGGGCCGACACCGTGCGGTGCAGACGGCCGCTGCGCGCGGTTTCATTGGCCAGCAGCACGTAGGCCTTGCCCAGCTCGTAGAAGAGACGCACGAGTTCTTCGCGCTTGTCCTGGACAAGGCGGCGCGTCACGGCGGCAAACAATGCGTGGCGGTCAACCAAATCCGTGACGGCCGCGTCGGCGCCCGAATCCATGTCGCGATGCAGATTCGCGAGTTCGCGCAGATCGTCCAAGTAGTCACGGCAGCCACCGCAAGCGTCGAGGTGGCGAACGAGCGCCGCGTTCTCGGATTCCGGTAGTTCGTGATCTACGAACAGGTTGATGGCCTGTTCGAAGGCAACGCAGGCTTCGCAGGTGAGTTTCATGGCTTTCGAGTCCCTAGAACGCGAACCAACGACTGAAAAATCCGCTTCCGCGCACGGCAGACGATCATCTTGAAGTTCTCCAGCCGGATGCTGAGCTGATCGGCCGCCTCGCGATAACCAAGGTGTTCGACCTCTACCAGCCGCAGCGCAATCTGGTCACGCGCTTTCAGCTCCCTTTCATAGATGTCTGCGTACAGGCAAAGCAGGAGCTGGTACACCCGCTGGTAGCGAGCGTCGTCCTCAGCCGCGGCACTTTCATCGGCCGGGGAGCTGGCCTGCTCATCGGCCAGCACCTCGGTGAGCACATCGACGGGCACACCCTCGCGCCCGGCGGTTTCGAGGTGGCGGTAGACCGTGTTCCGGATGATCGAGTAGGACCAGTTCCGGAAGGCGTTCGGCTTGTCCGGGCAGAACTTGGAGGGGTAGCGGTAAATGGCCACAAAGGAGTCCTGCAGGATGTCCTGGAGGTCATCCCGGCAGCCCGTCATACGCATGATCCGCGAGGCGATCAGCGAGAAGGGGCGAGTGTTGAGTTCGAAGAGCAGGGAGAAAGCCTCGACCCGCTGATGGACCCGGAAAACGTCCATGAGGGCGTTGTTCAGCGCCTGGAATTCATGACCCTGGCGCCCACTCACGACCCGCCGAAGCAGTTCGTGTCCCGTTTCCTCGGCCAAGACTCGCGCCCTTTCCAGAGCGGAGTCCGACACCTCTTCGATCGAGAGCGCTGCCTTGCGTTCGACTTGGGCACCCGCGCTCGGCGAGCCGCCAGCGCCCTGGAAACCAGCAACCTTCCCACCGGCCAGGCCGGCGAGCGGTTGGTGCGACGACCCTGGGAAGGAGTCGCGGCGGCTGGGTTCTGGGTGAGCCAAGGCCAAAAACCCCTGGAGCCAGCCCCCTCCGGTCGGGTCCATGAGTCTGACGGGAACTCAATGGCCGGAAGGTGGCGTGTTGCCGGAGTCTAGGCCAGTTCGGACAGGCGGTGACGCAGGAGTCACAGAAATGACCCAATGACTTAAGTTTTTTTCGAGGGGTTGATGCGGGAGTCGGGCCTGGGAAGCTTCCTGCACATGGCACGACTGGCTGGCCTAGCTGCCCTCTTCACCCTGGCGGTGGTGCTCTTCACCGCCATTCGCCCCGTCTGGACCATCGATCCAGACGCTTCCTTGTATGTCAGCCTCGGCCGAAGTCTTGCGCTGGGCGATGGTTACGCGCTCGAGGGGGTGCCGCATACCAAGTACCCGCCTGGCTGGCCCGCAGTCCTGGCCGCGCTGATCCGATTGAGCAGTCCCGACGCTTACGAGGTGTTTCACGCATTCCTCGTTTGCGCCTTGCTGGCCTGCGCCTGGCTGTCCTATGTCGTCGCTCGCAGGCTGGGCTACCCACCGATCGTTGCTGTTGCGGCCGCCATCGCCGTGGGGCTCTCGCAGACCTTCTTCGATCTCTCGGTGGTCTACCTGCGCACAGAAACGCTCTTCACGGCGCTGTGCCTGGCGAGCCTGCTCTTGCTCTGTCGCGGACTCGAGCCGCGGGCGGGACCATGGCCGGCTCTCGCCGCCGGGTTGTTGATCGTCTGCGCCACCTCAGTTCGGCTCGTAGGAGTCGCCCTGCTAGCCGTTCCGGCGATCGCCCTGCTGAGTCGTCACGGCGACGCCGGCGAGACGCGGCGTGTCCGGCTGCGGGCGCTGCTGATCTTGGCGCTCGGATTGACCGCCTGCGCGGCTTGGCAGTGGCGCACCACGAGCTTGGACTCAGCGCCCGGCGCCACGAACTACTCGTCAGAGTTCCGAGCCGCGGAACCACGGGACCTGACCAAGGTTGTGCGACTCGACATGCCGACGCTCGACATGCAGGGTTTGGCGCGGCGCGTCATGGGCAACCTCGAAGTCATGACCCGCGCGCTGGCCGTCCTGCTTACGAATGTCGACAGTGCGGCCGCACGGCTTCCCGTCGGTGCCCTGCTGCTGGCGCTCGTTCTCGCGGGCGCGCACCAGTTGTGGTGGAGGATCGACCACCAACGAATCAGACGCGCGGCCGTGCTCTTCGCCGCCGCCCTCATCGGGCTGACACTCATCTGGCCCTTCAATCAACAGGAACGTTTTTATGCCCCGCTCCTGCCGTTGCTCGTGCTCATGGCCGGAGAGGGGCTGACCTGGGCCTGGCGGCTCGCACTGACCGCAACGGCCCGGCCGAGCGGACGCGCGGCGTTATGGTTCGCACTGGCTGCGCTCGTCGTGCTGCTCGCCGCGCAGAAGTCGGACCGGCCGACCATCCTGAACCGATATTCGCCGAGCTACGCCGCGCTGCTGGTTTGCAGCTTCGCGGGAGCCGGCCTGTGTTTTTGGCTCTCGCTCAAGGGGGCCCTGCCCCGACCGCGCACGGCCTTTGCACTTGTGATTCCGGTGCTCATGGTCATTCCCTTCGCAAACCGGCGTTTCGTGGAGTGGCCGCAAGCGCAAGCCGCCTTTCTTGAGCACCGCGCCAAGCATCCCGTGACGGGGGCACTCGCCTCCATCGATGTCGATCCTCGGCTCGAGTCGGTGGCGATTTGGCTTCGGGAGCAGACGCCGTCCGACTCAGTGCTGATGACCGATGTCCCGCGCATGCTGCAGATCATGTCCGATCATCGCTGCGTGCCCTTCGTCTACTCCGTGAACCCGCCTACGGTGCATCATGGAAGCGCCGACTACGTCTTCTACACCCGAGAAATTGCGGAGGCCGCGGCCGTCATGGACGCCGTCGCAGAAGGCTACGAACCGGTCTTCGAACTGGAAGCAATCCATGATGGGCAGAGACTCGTGACTCCGACTGTCTACCGGCCACGCTAGAGGCCCACGTGCCCGAGTGGATCACGACGACGTTCGTGTCTACCGGGAGGCAGCTGCTCTTCGTGCTGGGGCCGCTCGTCGCTGCCGCTATGCTCCTGCACATCACGGAGAGATTGCTCTCCGGCCGACTGGCCTCACGGCTCGGCGAGCGCTCCGTACTACTCACCGGCTGGATCGGAGTGCCCGTCCATGAGCTGAGTCACGCCGCCGCCTGCTGGCTCTTTGGACACCAGGTTCGCCGGATTCAGCTCTTCACGCCGCACGGCCCGGCCGGGCAACTCGGATCCGTGACGCACAGTTATGACCCCGAAAACCTCTGGCAGCAGGCAGGGCGCTTTTTCATCGGCATCGCTCCGCTCGTGGGCGGCGCCGTCGTGCTCTGGGTGCTGACGTGGACGCTGGGACCAACCGGCTCAGCTCAATCTCCACTCATTGCGGGCGCGAGCACTCGGGAGATTCTGGAAACGGCCGGCGGTCAAGCGATGCACCTGCTGCGTGAGCTGGCCCAGGTCACGACGGTTTCCAGCTATCTCACTTGGCTGTACCTGTATCTCAGCCTGTGCGTAGCGGCACACATGTCGCCCAGCCAGGCGGATCTCAAGGGTGGCTGGCCGGGATTTGCGCTCCTGCTGCTCGTGGCCATCCTTGTGAATCTCGTGGTAGCGGTCTTGGGCGGCGACGCCGTTCGAGCAGAAACGCTGCTTCTCCAGCTCTGTGCACCCCTGCTGGTGCTGCTCGTCCTGGCCTTGGTCCTGCAGTGGCTTTGCCTCGCCGTGGTCTGGTGCGTGACGGCCTGCTTCCGGCCGCGTCAGACTAGGCCGAGGACGCAGCGAGCCCAGCGTCTCAGTCGTCCGCGGCGGGGCGGCCGCGAAGGCGCTTGACCTCGGACTTCCGTCGTTTGCCTTCGCTCCTCCTGCGTTGCGAAGCCTTGGTGGGACTCGTCCGGCCCCGCACCTTTGCGGTGCGCAGGGCAGCCGCCACGATACTAGCCAAGCGGTCGCGCGCGGCAGCCCGGTTGAGCAGCTGACTGCGATGCTCAGCCACATGAAGAATGAGTTCGCCGGCGGTCGACAAGCGGCGATGCAGCCGCTTGAGTAGCCGAGCGCGGCACTCCTCATCGAGGGCCCGGCTAGAGACGACCGACCAACGCAGGGTGACGCGCGAGGCGACCTTATTCACATTCTGGCCGCCCGGCCCGCCCGAGCGGCTGACCTGCACCGTGAGTTCGACATCGGGAATCACGAGGTCGGGGGCCACTCGCACTCCGCGAGAGGGTGCCCCCGACTCAACTTCGTCTCTCGTCACACGCGTCCTATCTGGCCTGGGCATCCGGAGAATTCTGGCTAGTCCGCCAGTCGAATGAACTGAGCAACCAGCTCGCGACCGTCACAAGCCAGCAAGATCTCAATTCTGCCAAGGCGCCCCTTCAAGATCACGGGCAGAGACGGCAGACCAGCCGGACCGACCGCCGGCAGTTGGCTGTCGATCAGCCCAGCGTGGAAAGCCGTGATCGAATCCAAGAAAGACTCGATGGCGGGGCCCTCCGGCTCTTCGAGTTCACCGTGCACAAACCACCAGAAGTCGGGCTGGCTGCCTAGGAACGCCACCGGGTTCGCGTCCTGATCCAGCAACACGGCGCCACCGCGCTGAAATTCCCGCAACTCTAGGTTCGTGCTGGGCTCGCCTTGAGTCGCCATTTGCAATACGGGAACGGCTAAGCGCCCCCAGGTGGCCAGCCCGCCGGTGGCGGACTCGCCAGGATCGCGCGCCAGCAGCACAGTGGGCAGGCCATCGTCGTTCACGCCAATCGACATCAACCCTCCTGCCGCTTTGAGCTGCTGGGCGAGGGTCAGCAGCCACTCCGAGTTTGCTCGCTGATCGCCGTGTATGGCGCGACTGAGCGGCTCAAGCCAGCGAGGCAAAGCCTCCGCGAGTTTGGCGGCGTCGAAAGCCAGCAGCCACTGACCCTCCGGCGTCGGCGGCAGCGGCTGCAGGGCCTCCATGACCGAGGCGAGCGGCGCCCGCGGATCGAGAAGCCAGCGCAAGCTGACTGCGCCAGCCGGGATCGCTTCACCAGACTCGTTGAGCCGCAGCACGTCAGTCCCCCTCAGCTGGATCTGCAGGGCATCAATCTGTCGGGGATCCAGCATCAAGGCGAGTTCCCAGAGGAACTCGCCGTTGATTCCCAGGTCCATTCTGGCCAAGCCGTGGACGCCGGAGAGCGCAGTGCCCAGAAGTCCGCCGCCCGGCCTGCCGGTAAGCAGCGCCTCCAACTGCGCGGCTGCAGTCTCGAGCTCGGCAGCCAGTGCCACTCGAAGCCGGGCCGTGTCGAGGCTGATCACGCAGTCGGGCGGCGGCCCAACGACTTCGGCACCCAGCTCCGCCACGACATCGCGCATGACGGCTGCGGCCTCGAAGGTGGGGACCAGCAGGGCATGATCTCTCAGCAGTGAGGTCACGATCGTCAGCCTCAGGCTGACGGGCTCCTCCCCTCCACCAAACGCAGACCCGCCGCCGGAGAGCAACGAGCCAAGCAAGCCCTGGCCGGCTTCCCTTGCGGACAGCCAGCCTAAAAGCGTGCCCAAGGGGCTGTCGCCAGCGAAGTTCAATACGATGCGCTGCGCATCGAGATCCGTGACTCGCGGAAGACCATGGAGCGCCGAAAGGAAGCTGTCCTCGTCCGCGATGGGGATCGCCAGACCCAAAGGGCCACCCAGCACGGACTGATCCAGTAACGCGAGGACAAGAGGCTGCGTGGGCTCCACGCTAGCGGGATCCGCCCCAAAGACGGCCTCGTAAAGCTCGGCCTGAAGCGGACTGCTGGACGATAGATACGCGTAGCCAAGCACGCCCGATGTCGAGAGTTGGAGTGGCCACGGTTCCACGGGCGAGGTCGGCTCCGCCTCGGACCCGCATCCCAAGACCAGCAAAATCCACAGGGCAGCGCAGCGAGGCGTCGTTCGCTGAAGCCGGTTCACCGGCTGTTTTGTGCACCGAATCACTGTGTCATGGTACACACACCGCGACTCGGTCCTTCCAGGCTGCACATGCCGATCGACATCCCCCTTCGCGAAAACGTTCGCCGAATCCTGCTTGCGCAGGGACTCACCGCCGTGGGATTCACTCGCGCCGAGCCGGTGCCTGATCACACGAGCGACTGGGTGAAGCAGGGGCGCCACGCCGGCATGGAGTACATGGCTCGCCGCCCGGCTCAGCGAGCGGACCCGACTCAGCTGCTGAAAGGTGCCCAGTCCGTGATTTGTGGAGCCGTCAGCTATCCGGCTACTGACGCGCGTGGTCCGATCGCAGGTTATGCCCGAGGTGAGGACTATCACCGCACTTTGTTGCAAGCTCTGCACTCGGGAATCGAACAGTTGTTGCAACTGATGCCATCGATGCGAGCCCGAGCCTGTGTGGACACCGCCCCTCTCTCGGAGCGTGCCTTTGCCGCTCGGGCGGGACTCGGCTGGATAGGCAAGAACACCATGCTGCTGAACTGCACGCACGGCCCCTGGCTGCTTCTCGGCTCGATCATCACCGATGTGCCCTTTCCTCCGGATGAGCCGACGGCCAACCGGTGCGGAACCTGCACCGCCTGCATAGACGCGTGCCCTACTCAGGCGCTCGGGCCCACGGGACTCGATGCACGGCTGTGCTTGTCCTATTGGAACATCGAGCACCGCGGCGAGCTGGCGCCTGGCATCTCCGAGGCCCTGCAGGGGCGAGTGTTCGGCTGTGACGACTGCCTCACCGCCTGTCCCTTCCCCGCCAAGTCACAGGGGGGCACGCGCGTCGAGACAACAAGCCACAAGGCCTTCCAGGCACGCTCCGACTTGGTCAGCCCGAGCCTGGATGAGCTCAAGGCGAGGGCGTCCGCGTCGTTTCGAAAGAACTTCTCGACGACTCCGCTCCAGCGAGTTGGTCGGGCGCGCCTGCTTCGCAACATCGAGGCGGCCCGGCAGGATGAAGGTGAGCCCGTGAAGCCGAAGGGCAAGGCGGGACGTCCCGCCGGTTAGAATCCGTCGCTTGAGGGTGCCGCGAGGCCCCACCATTCATTTCATTGCCTCCGAGACTGGTCCATGAAGATCTTCGAACCGCACATCCACATGTATTCGCGCAACACGCGTGACTACTCCGAGATGGCGACAGCGGGCATCTGCTCGCTCCTTGAGCCCGGGGGCTTCTGGCTCGGCTACGAGCGGAAGCACCCACAGACGTGCTTGGAGTACTTCGATCACCTGCTCGGATTTGAGCACACGCGCGCTGCAAAGGCGGGCATTGAGTATCACTGCACCTTTGCACTGAATCCGAAAGAAGCACACACGCCCGCCATTCGCGAAGCAGTGCTCGCGGAACTCCCCAAGTACTTGGCCCATCCGCTCTGCCCTGCGCTGGGGGAAGTGGGTTACGACCTCATTGATGACATCGAAGAGGCTGTGCTTATGCAGCAGCTCGCCTTGGCGAAGTCCCTGCACATGCCGGTGCTTGTGCACACGCCTCATGTTCAAAAACGCAAAGGCACAGAACGGCTCATTGCCAATTGTCGCGACGTTGGCATCGAGCCGGATCTCATCGAGATTGACCATTGCACGGAAGAGACCGTAGGCCTCGTCGTCGATGCTGGCTATTGGGCCGGCTTCACGATTTACCCGGTGACAAAGCTCTCTCCGGAACGGGCTGTTTCCGTCCTCAAGCAGTACGGCACCGAGCGAATGCTCGTCAACTCATCAGCCGACTGGGGTCCATCAGACCCACTGGCGGTGCCGAAGCTCACGGTGCTCATGAGGCAGTCGGGCTTTGCTGAGGAAACGATTCAGCGACTGGTGTGGGACAACCCCGTGCGCTTTTTTGGTCAATCAGGAAAGCTGCGCGAGACCCCGCTGTTTGAGGCCACGGCAACATGCTGAGTCTGTGCGTGAGTATGGGAAGGCACGCTGGTCAGCGGTCGGTGTGGATGGGCTTCGTGCTGCTCATCTGCTCGTGTCAACAGACCGTGCTCGACCAAGTGATCGTCCCTGGGCAGCGTTCATCGGTGAGTCAGTCGGATACGAAACCCACCCCCATCGCCTGGCCTGACCCGCTGCCAGGATTCCTCGCCGGCGTTCCTGCGCTGCAACGAGCCGTCCTGGCGGGCTCGTGGACCCTGACCAGCCCCCAGAGCTTCGATGAGGAATGGATCGACGAGCAAGGCCTGACCGACGTCCGCTCCAAGGACGTGGCCGGACGCCGACAGTGGAAGGGTGTCGGGGCTTCGACACCGACGCTTCCACTCGACGTCTTGGTCAATGACCGGCCAGGGCCAGTTGCGGCCTACTTGTTCAGCATCCTGACCATGCCCGATCTCGGTGACCGGGCTGTCGTGCTTCACATTCGGCACCGGGGGCGCCTGCGAGTTCGGTTGGATGGAGTCCTTCTGCTCGACGCGGCCGCGCCAGAGCCTGGGACTTGGTCAGAGCACAGGCTGCCAGTGGTTGTGCACGGTTCGCATGCGGCCCTGCTGCTTAAGCTGGGGCGAGGCCCGCCTCACTTTGGAGACTCCTTGGAGGTTGAAGTCCGTGCAAGTGCGCCCGATGGCAGCGCAATCGATCGGCAGACTTGGATGCCTGTTCGCGTAAGCCAGACCTAGAGCGACTCCGGACGCGCGTCAGCTCTGTGCTACGGGCAGGAGTTGCCCGAGTTGCCAGGCCATCAGCCGGTTTCGCCCAGCCTCCTTCGCCCGATACAGCGCCTCGTCTGCACGCGCAACGAGCGTGTCAGCCGTGTCGACGGCCTCGGCTTCTGCTGCGCCGCCGGAAATCGTCACTGGAACCGCCGAGCCTCCCACTCTGAGCGGAACCGGGCTCTCAGCCAGCGTTGCGCGAAAGCGGTCCACCACGCCCGTAGCCTGCAAGAGATCCGTCTCCGGAAAGATGAAGAGGAACTCTTCGCCACCCCAGCGGACCACCGCGTCACTGTTGCGCGACGCCTGCCGCAGGGCCTTCGCAACCTGGGTTAGAACGTCATCACCAGCCTGATGGCCCAGGGTGTCGTTGATCCGTTTGAAGTGGTCAATGTCGAGGAGCACAACAGACAGCGGCCGTCCATAACGCTGGCCGTGGGAGAGCGCCTCTTTGAGCCGGTCTTGTCCATAGCGGCGGTTGAAAAGACCTGTGAGCACATCGGTGCGGGAATCGTGAGCTAGCGCGACTTGCCGCGCGTGCTGTTCAGCAAGCCGCATAACAGTCGCCACCAGCACTAAGTCGTCCCAGGGCTTATTCAGGAACGCCGCCGCGCCAGCCTGAAGATTTCGCACATGAGCCTCTTTGCCCTCGACCGCCGTCAGCACTAGCACTGGCAGTACGCCGCCCTCGCAGCGCTGGATGGTCGCTACAAGCGTGTCGCCGTCCATGCCGGGCATGCGCAAGTCTGTGATAACAACGTCAAATGGATGTCCTGGCGGGAGATGTGCCAGCGCTTCGTTTCCGTTTCTGGCCAGCGTCACCTCCATGCCATGTGACTTGAGGGTCTCCGAGACCTTGTGTCTGATCGTAGCGCTGTCATCGACGACAAGAATGTGAAAGCTCATGGATTCGCCTTTCCGCAATGAGACAGCGCCGCTGAAACGGTCGCCACCACAAGACTGCTGAGTGATTCGTTTTTGGGTATATAGGCCAGCGCTCCAAGCGACTTGGCTCGCTGTGCATCACTTTCGTTCGGGAGTGCCGTGATCAGCACGAACGGATTGCGCCCTTGGCACGCCTCGAGTAGGGCAAAGCCTCCGAGCAACGGCATCTGCACATCACTCACGATGACATCGCACGGAAACATCGCGAGGTGTTCCAGCGCAACCTGACCATTCTCGGCACAGAGCACTTCGAAACCTGCGGCGCAAAGTCCATCGCGCAGAGACGCCCGCACAGTCGCGCTGTCGTCCACGAGCAGGACTCGTCCGCGACGTGACTCTGGATGTTCGGGGAGTTCGCCCTGCTGGCGCAGATGAACGGCCTCAGCGATCTCACGTGGGTCGACAATTAACGCCGGTTCGCCAGAGGGCAGCACGGTCGCTCCTGAAACGAATCGCACGCGACCGAGATGCGCTCCCAGTGGACGTCTCACGACCTCGCATTGATCCAGGACTCGGTCAACAGTCAGTGCAATATCGCCGCCTCGAGATCTGAATCGGATTGTGCGCATGGCCTCCAGATCCACGTGATCACAGGGCGGCAGAGCAAGCACGCGGGTAAGAGCCTCCGCATCCGCGTTCAGGCGATCGACCCCGGCGAGTCCGCTAAGCGGGATGACCAGAAAGGTCACTCCCGCTTGAACAACGAGGCCCTCTAACAACGACAATCGTCGGGGGACATCCACTGTTAGGACGGTTCCTGCGCCCGGCGTAGACTCAAGCGCAACGTCACCTCGCAACTCATCCGCGACGACTGCAACTGCACTAAGGCCGATTCCGCGGCCAGACAGATTTGTCACCTGGTCACGGGTGCTGACTCTAGCCCTGAGCAGTTCACACAACACCTGGCGATCATCAAGCCCCTCGCCCTGGTTTCTCAGCCGCCCTCTCACAGCCGCTACGTCAACGCCTCGCCCATCATCCGAGATCACGACTCGAACACTGTCCCGCTCATCAGCAAAGGCGATGGTCAGCTTTCCGGTATCCGACTTGCCCGCCTGTTTTCGCTCCTCAGCATTCTCTATGCCGTGATCGATGGCATTACGAACCGCGTGGGCTAATGGCCCCTTGAGCGCCTCAATGACCGCGATGTCGATCCACAGGTCGCGCCCGAGTACATCCACGGTAATCCGCTTGCCCAGGGACTCTGCTGCTTCCCGCGCAACTCGTTCCAGATGAACAGCCAATGGGCCAGCCGATACTAGGCATAACCTGCGAGCGCCGTCATCCACCTCTCTGACATTGCCCTCGACACGGCGCAACGACTCTCGCATGACAGCAGCTGCTGAGCGCGCCTCAAGCAGGGTATCCGAGTATGAACGCGCCACCGATGACCAGTCCTGTGAGCCAGATCCGTCACCTGGCGTCATGACGGAAAGCATCGCCCGCATGGCTCTGTCGAGCTGCTTCAAGTTCGTCTCAACCGACTGCACGCTGACAAGCGTCTCACTGATGCCATCCGAAAGGGCGTCGACGTCACAGCGCAACACGCGCAGCGTGTCGGCCTTAGGCGGAGTACTCTCCGCGGCAGTCGACGCTCCAACCGTGGGCGCAACTCGCAGCGACGCAGTCCCACAAGCAGCGCTCGATACACTTTCACACGACTGACCACCGTCACCTCTGTGCTTAACGTCGCACCCTGCCAACTCGTTAAGCAGGACATCCGCCGCCGCGACACTGCTCATGGCTCGTGGCGCCATGGCACCCTGTTCTAGAATATCCGTGGCGCGCAGTAGCAGATTCACGTGCTCCAGTAGGCCTGTGCCCTCGTCGCGACAGCGCAGCAGCAGAGACTCGAGCGCATGTGCAACCTCGCCCACAGCTGTGTATCCGACGACTCTGGATGAACCTTTTAGATCGTGTACGAGACGAAGCACTTCATTCAGCGCACTGACCCGATCCGTCTCTGGGCGATAGAGACTCGTGAGGCGCTCGCGCATCGCCGTGACAGACTCCACGACTTCTACTTCAAACACTGCGATTAGTTCGTCGTCGGGCGGTGTAAAGGGAGTCATCCAACCCTCCACGTCTCGTTCATTCGTGACCCGAGTTCCGCCAGTTCATCTGCCGCGTCAACCACGTCATGGAAGTTGCCGGACGTCTCTCGCGCCCGCTGTTCCAGCGCCTCCAATGACTGGGAAACGCTCTCGAGCGATTCCGACTGTCGTGCCGTTGACGTCTCAATGCCTTGGGCTGACTGTGTTGTCTCCTCAACCCATAACAGGATTCGAGCGAATGCTCGCTCCAGGTCCTGAAATGCATTCAGGCAGCGATCCACTTCCTTGCACCCATCTTGGGTTGCGCTGAGTGTCATGCGTGAGGATGACTGAATCTGCTCAATGACCAACTGAATGTCCTTCGTGCTATCCAGCGCCATGTCCGCGAGCTTTCGAATTTCTGACGCAACCGCTGAAAACTGCCGGCCTGATGCGCCAGCAGCAGCCGCCTGAATTGTTGCATTCATCGACAGCGTGTTCGTTTCGTTGCTCAAGTGATCAATGACACTAAGCAGACCACCAATAGCTGCGCATCGGCGTTCCAATTCCTCTGTCTGCCGGACAAGGGCCTCCGCGCGATCTCGCATCGCTTGAACGCTTCGCTGGGCTGTCTCAGCCTTCTGATTTCCATTGCGGGAAACCCAGGCAGACTGTTCCGCATTCTGTGCAAGTGCTTTGGTCGTATTTGCAATCGACTTGGAGTCGCTATCAAGGGTGGTCACGGCATTGGACAGACGTTGCAGCACACGCGAATGCTCATCGAGCGCGCGGCTGTTACGACGCACGAGTTCGCGCAATCGCTCCACCGAACGAAAGATGCCATCTGTTGATTCGCGAATGTCTCGCCACACCCACCGCGGCGCGAGCATCCCAATGAGAACTGCGGTTAACACTCCGATCACCGCGATCCAGCCAACCAGCGCGAGCACTTGGGACGGAAGCGCGGCATCTGATCCAGGTACGTGCTCTAGGTCTCGCTCCGTTGCGATGATCGCGGCAAGCGCGACGACGTTGCCAAAGATGTCCACCAGTGGGCGGACGCCAAAGAGCACATTGCCTCTGGCAAACTGATGGCACTGCCCGCGCCTTGCTTCGAGCATCGCCGCACTCACCTCGTCGGCGCTGAGCGTAGGTTTGGTTCCTCCAGAGTTTGAAGGTGGATCCTGGACTTCGGCCATCACTCCCTGCCAAAGCCGACGGCACTCCGACAAACTGCCAAACGCCATCGCAAGCGGAGAACCGTTGGTTCCGATGATTGATCGGACAACGCGCTCTCCAAGAGGCTGTGCCGACAGAAGTGCATCGCCTGCCCTTGTCAGATCACGTATCGCAATAACTGTGCGATCTGTGCCGATGGGCAGCACCGCAATCTGACATAGCACACCCTTCATGGCTGAATCTGAGGCTTGAGGAGTAGCTGATAAACTGGCGCTTCGACTAGGCTCTGGCAATACAACCAGGCCCAGTCGGGGACGCCGCGTGCGGATAAGTGGCTCCAGTCCTTCGGAGAGCTCTTCGGAAACTGCCGGCGAGATCACACCTCGCTCGTCCCCGATAAATACATAGGGCTCAAGTACGTTTGTCGGCTCGCCATCGAGGACTTGGCCATGGACATGGCTTGTGGAAGCAACCGTCAGCGCCTTCGTCATCAAGTCCGCGAGGCTAGACGTGAGCATCTGCTCAAGGCCACACGCGTGCTGGTTCAGTGAGTAGGAAACGCCAACGCTTACATCGGTCGGAGTAGCTGTAGTGCCTTCGTGTGCCCTTTCATTGAAGAGCGCGTGATAGCCAATGAGCCCTACGCTCGAGATTGGCAAGACCATCAGCGCGATAAGCAGCATCGCAAGCCGGCCTCGCATGCTCGTTGACCTTGCGACACCCGTCATGAGCAGACCTTCGTTGATTGAGTATCAAGCTCGTCGCAACTCGGCATCGACCAGCCCATGATTCCAATGTTGAATGCCCGGAGACTTCGCAGGCGACTTCCATCAATCAACTGAGGCTTGTTAGCGTAGTGGGCTGCTTCGTCGGTGCCACTGTCGCGTGAGAGTTCAAGAATTGAGTCCACCGCCAGTGATGTGTCCACGCCGACACCGCGAAGGATTACGACCCACTTTCGCGTTGACCGCCCTTGGCCGAATGCAAGACCTGCGTCGACTAATGTCAACAACCTGCCACGATGCGCCATCAGCCCACACAGCCAAGGGGGAGCACCTGGAATCTGCGCCAATGGCCCTGGTGCGCTAACCGCGGCCACAATCTGAATAGCCAGTTTTAGGACACCGCCCCCGACCCTGACGCAGAGGAATTGCCTCGGGTCAGAACTCGACGATTCATCCTGGCAGAGCTGGGGCATCACAGGGGCGTCATCGGCATCCGCGGCGCCACTGCTTAAGGCGTGATTAGGGTGCCGGACTTGACAGCCTGCGCGGATGGCCGAGGGAGTCCCTACCCCGCATCCATGAGCGCTCCGAACCGGCGCTCTAGATTTCGCTGCGCTCTTCGAGATGGAGTCGCGACGAACACAGTGTCGTCGCCAGCGATTGTCCCAGTTACCTCCGGCATGCTCATCGAGTCAAGCGCAAGCGCTACAGTTTGTGCAAGCCCTGCCCTAGTGGAAACCACCAACATGTACGGCCCGGCCGGACGAACGGCTCGAAGGAATGGCTGCAATTCTGTGAGTGTCGGGTACTTCTGCCCACTAACTTCGTCCAACTCGCTCTCGTCGAGAAGTCGATAAGCCCCGTCCACTTTCCGAGCTCCGAGATGCATGAGGTCTCTGCTCAGGCTTGATTGCGTGATATCGAACCCTCGCTCGCGAAGTGCGGCGGCAAACTCCTCTTGCGTCCCAAGCCTACGTCGACGCAATAGCAGGCTCAGCGTGTGCCGCCTCGCGCCCTGATTTCCGCGTGAATTCTTGGCCACTACGGCTCTCCGTGAGGCGGTGAGGGCAAGGATCTGGGAACCACCGCAATACTCGCAGTTGCTTCAATCTCTATTAGGGCGCCTGGCTCAAGCAATGCCTTTACTTCAACAAGACTCATGGCTGGATAGTGATGGCCCATCACTCGACGGTACGCCAGTCCGAGTTCGTGACGCGAAGCTAAGTAATCGTTGCGATCCACGCAGTACATCGTCAGGCGAGCGAGATCCCTGGCTGTTCCACCAGCAGCAACCACGACGGCCACGCAATTCCTCAGCGCAGCCTCGAACTGGAGAATCAGGGTACACCCGACAAGCGTGTTCGTGGCGTCACACCCAATCTGGCCGGCCACAAACAGCAACTGTCGTTCCGACGAGGCGAGAACTCCCTGTGAGAACCCGGATGGCCGCCGCCATTGTTCCGGTAACACAACCCTCAGATCTCGTGAATCGCGGAAGGCTGTCATGCGCATACTTTTAATAAGTAGCGCATTCCATCTCAAGACCCAAGCCAGCGCTGCTTCAAGCAGACCAGGGAATAGCGCCTAAAGCACAATCAGAATCTCGTGGATTCAAGTTCAGCGCACTGGACCACTACAGATCGCCGAGGCCAATTCCGAATGCCGCGTAGAGTCCAGTCACTGGATCCTGGTCCACCGCCACGACCCAAGTGTCAATTAGCTCGGCTTGCAGGCGGCGCACTGCGTCTCGCTGGGCCAGCACAGGAGAGGCGAACCCACGAACTAGCGTTGATGCCAAGCGATAGTGCGTGACGTCGGCGAATCCCGACCCATCACTGTCACCGTGATCGATGACGAGGGCAGCCTGCAAATCGCCTACGGCTGTCCCGACCGATTGACTTGGCGCAGTCATGTTTCCCACATGCGCGGTTAGATCTACGGCAAAAGCTCGCAGTGAACTCGACGGATCGAAGGACCACGAGAATTCATCAGGTCCAGTGCCAAAGAGATCAACATCCATGACGCGAGACAGTGTGAGTCCGAGTACTTGCTCCTGGGTTGCCATCTGCAGCACAACTTCGCCATGCACCGTCGGGCTGCCAAGTCCAAGTTGGTAATCGTGAGACACCACAACTCCACGCGGACGCTGTCCCGGGGTCGAGTGAACAATCATCGAACTTGCTTCCGCGGCCCCTCGGCGATTTAGTCCGCCCCCAACCGAGTACGGAAGCAGTTCAAAGCTGAGCGGCAACAAGGGGTGCACTAGGCCGGGATCAACCAATTGAGAGCCCGCCCCGCCGTAGACATGCGAAATCCCAGAGGGAGGTGAATGTACGACGTCATACTCAACAGCCCACCCGTCAGCCTCTACACCTGCAATGAGCAAGTCTGGTCCACCGATGTGCTTGTACCCAATGAAGTCTTCAATAAATGTGCCATCGGTCGATACGCCGATTATCTGATCCAACTGATTCCAGATATACGAGCCGATCTCAAGCTCGACCGACAGTGCATAGCTTCCAACGGTGAGCCCCTCGTCGCCTGAGAAATCTAGGTCGGTGTCTGGCGCGCTTTCGACGGCAACTGCAAAGAGTCCGGCTTCCTCAATCGGAACGCTGAGCTTCGAGAAAGTCCCGACACCGCCGTCGTCGTCGTGGGCGAGGAGTTCTGCAGAATCGACGTCGAACAGACCCATCAACGTGTCGGGAATATCCAAGCCACTAAGACTTTGGTGCGTCTCTGCATGAAGAATATTGAGGGCCTCCGCCTCGAAGGCGAAGAAGTCCACATCGTTCGCGGTAAGAGTCAATCCGGTCAGACTAAGCGGATTTCCAGAAACGAGAGTTGGCTCCGGCAACCCAGACAAAAGCGTCGCTGTACCCAAACTGTCGTTCAACTCATAAGCATCAGGCCCGACCAGCATCAACGCCCCGCTCGCCGGAGGCTCCGACGCCTGCGGCTCAACGGAGTCTGCTGTGAGCCCGGTAGCCGCACGCCGAGAGACGACAGCGGCCTCGAACAGCGCAAGCGGCAGAGGCGTTGACGAAGTCCCGCTCACAATGCCTTGAGCCGTCATACCGGTTACTGGTGTCAGCACGATCTGTTCGAGGGACCGAGAGCTCTTGGCAACCTGGTAATGACCCAGCAATCCTGCGGGTCGGCGAGTCAACATTGCCACTAACTCGTCACCCGCCTGGATGCCTGCGCGATCAGGCACGGTCAAAGTCAGCGACCGCGTCATCAGTTGCCCCCAAATGACGTGGTCGACTGAGAATTCGATGATCGAGTCCGCCGGACTTGCAACTTGGACGGACGTGACGCGGGCCATCACGATGAGATCGGCAGCATCCACTTGCTCTCCGGTCGTAGCGCGCGAGAGCGAGAGAAGGCTGAGAAAGCCGGCAGGTAGGGCAAGGCCGACGATCAGAGCTACAGCACCCATGGACAGGCGTTGATGTGGTGCATTCATGGGCGCTGAAAATCCTCAGTAGTGCTCTTCGGCAGACTTGCCGTAGAACTTCTCGGGGGGGCGTATCGGGAGTTCCAAATGAGCCAAGGTTCATTCGGAGCCATAGCTGATGCTGATCTGAGTATAGCCAAGCTAGATTCTATGCCTAGACTGACGCCTCCGCGTCTGGATTCATAGGATTATGCTGTCATCTGGATGCGTCGGCGGCGTCGTGAATCGCGTCGCCGGGCTGAGGACGACCTACTGACGATGCGCCTGACGAATTGTGACCGAGGGATCGCGCGAATCGCCTACACCGCGCGTCTCCTGCAAGCCGTAGCTCTAATTGGTATTTTAAGTTGTATTATCAGCATTGCATTTACACCTGATCAGGCGATAATTCGCACAAAGCAAGTCATGGCGAGTGCGCTCCTCTTTGCAGCACTCGCCTTCGGTGCGGCAAGTTGGAGCGTTGCCCCGTATCTTGCAATGCCTCGACGATGGCTATGGTTTTTCGGAACCTCCCTAGCGATTCCGGCGCTCGGGGTATTCATCGCCCTTAGCCGAGACCTGCCGAGCACACTGCTAGCGATCGATGAGATCGAGCGACTGCTCCTGATCCCTTCGGCATTTCTTGCCACTTGTCTTGCAATTGGCGGGTTGGAGCAATCGAGCCTCCAACGACGTCGCCGCTTCATTGTTGGCGCGATCGCAGTCGCGCTTTTGGTCACAGCCCTTGTGGCCACAGGTGAACGACTCGCAGGCCTCTTGAACCTTCCAATCGCAAGAATTGAGCGCTCCAGAGCCACGTTCGGCAACCCTCTTTTTCTGGGCGCATTCCTGGTTGTGTCGCTCCCGGTTTGCCTGATTGGAGCGCTGTACTATTCCGGATTGATGCGCTGGCTGTGCGCAGTAGCAACAGGCCTCGGACTCCCAGCCTTACACGCGACCGGCAGCCGCTGGGCATGGCTTGGCTGTGGATCTGCCGTTGGTCTTGTAGTGATCCTGATGAGCCCCCGTGGCAGATTTCGTTTCGCGGTTGCCGCACTCCTTGCTGCCGCGATAGCCGGGTGGGCTTGGGCCTCCCACGAAGTCATCTCGCGACCTCAGCACCACGTACTGATCTGGCGTGACACCCTAGCCATGGCAGCAAGCAACCTGGGCGGCGTCGGACCGGGGCAATTCCAACTGTCGTTTCCTGAGTATGCGTCATCAGAGCTAAAAAGCGTCTATCCGCAGGAGCGGTTCATCATCAATGATGCCCACTCGGAGCCACTGCAAGTCCTTGTTGAGCTCGGCCCGTTGGGCCTGCTGCTGTTGGTGATAGCGGTGGTTCAATTGATACGTGCAATGCAGACTTCGCTAGCGTCGCGCGTAGCCCGCCAGGATGCCGATATATCTTTAGCCTTAGCATGTTGCGCGAGCCTCGTTGGAGCCATGATCCAATCGTTTGGGTCCCCGGACCTGAGATTTGGGGTCTCGCCCATTCTGTTCGGCATTTTTGTTGGCCTAGTCGCCGCTGACAACCGAAATGATACGAGGAGCGCCCTCGCCATGGGGACTGCAGCGCCGCGACCATGCGGCACAGTTGCGAATAGATGCGGCGCTATGCTCCTGGCAGTAGTCGCACTTGCCCACGCCTCAAACACGTTGGTGGAGAGATGGGAAATCTCTCAGTTGCTGAGTCCGTCGGAGACCCTTCGTTCATCACAGCCGGACCAATCGCTGGGATTCGCGGGCGACAGGACAGCGCCGCCGCTCCCAAAGGAATTCGCCCTGGCATTAGAGAAGGGGGCGGCTCATGCGGCCGCTGGGCGACTAGGTGAGGCTTTGGAGACTCTTCGACGACTTCTTGAACTTCGGCCAGACCAACTAGAAGTCAAGCGCGCGCTAGGCCTTGTCGAGGCGGTTCTCGGGCAGTACCAGTCTGCCACCATTCATCTGGAGGATGTCCTTGCAAGCCATCCAAGTGATGTCGACGTTCGTTACGCATTGGCATTTTGCGCATGGTCTCGTGGCGATGTTCGACGCGCCGTTCTTCATGCCGAGGAGCTCGTAAGTCAGCAGCCACAGCACAAGAAAGGCAGGCTGCTGCTCGAACGCCTCCGTGAGTAGCCATTCGCCTGCTTGCAATCCGCGCCGCTAAGGATCCCGCACTGCACGACCCGATGGTCCGATTGACAATGAGACCATAGAATCGCCACTCCATGAAAGCACCCGTTGTCGTCAGCCTCGCACAGTGTGATTCACTCCTCGGATCAGTCGCTGCCAATCTCGAGGCTTCACTCTGTGTCATCTCCGAGGCAACTCAGGCTCGTTCACAACTCGTCGTGTTCCCTGAACTTTCACTTACGGGATACAGTCTGCGAGATTTGACGCCGGACGTCGCCCTCCGCGAGAAGGATGACCGACTAGATCCCATCCTAAGAGCATCAGACTCTATTGACATCGTATTGGGTTGGATCGAGGAGAGCGCAGAGCATGCCTTTTACAACGTAGCGGGCTACTTCTCGAAGGGGCGCCTCCTTCATAAGCACCGCAAGGTCTATCCAGTTGACTATGGCATGTTCGATGAGCGACGCGACTGGGCCGCTGGCGAAATGCTTGCGGCATTCGACACCACTTGGGGAAGAGTCGGCCTACTAATCTGCGAAGATCTGTGGCACCCCGCCACGTCGTATGTTCTGTTCTGCGATCGCGCCGATGTGATCATCACGCTCTCAGCGTCACCCGCGCGGGGAGTTTCGGCGTCAGCCCCTACTGAATCCGGGCGATTGGGATCCGTTCGAGACTGGGATAAGTTGCTTCAGCATCAAAGCGCTGCCTTCAATGTCTACTCGGTGTATGTAAATCGAGTTGGCGTTGAAGACGGAACATCCTTCGCCGGTCACAGTTCTGTAACTAATCCATTCGGCGAGACTGTGACACAACTCGCAATGGATCCAGAAATCGCGCATGTTCTGCTCGACCCAAGCGTCCTTCGTCGACGTCGAGCTGCCCTTCCGATGCTCCGCGACGAGCGCCTCGAAGTAACCCTGAAGAATCTCCAGAGAGTCGATCAATCTCGATTCGGAATCCTGTGAACCAACTAGAAATCGACCCGCAACTGGTTGAGCAGTTACTCGTTCGGTTCGTTCGCGATGAGACTCGAAGCGCCGGCCTGTCAAAGGTCGTGGTTGGGCTTTCCGGTGGTGTTGACTCTGCGGTCTCAGCCGCGATAGCCGCACGAGCTCTTGGGCCGGACAATACTCTTGCCTTGGCATTGCCATACAAGGCTTCAAGCGCCTCGTCACTCACCGATGCCATGTCTGTCGCTTCGCAACTAGGCATAGAGCTTTGCGTTGTCGATGTCAGTCCGCAGATTGACGCTTACTTCGCCGGCGACGCCCAAGCTTCCTCGTTACGCCGTGGTAACAAGATGGCCCGGGAACGAATGAGTATCCTCTACGACCGGTCCGCCGCGTCGAATGCGCTTGTGCTTGGGACTTCCAACAAGACCGAACTCCTGTTGGGCTACGGCACTCTGCACGGCGACATGGCGTCTGCAATTAACCCAATCGGGGACCTCTACAAGACTCAGGTTTTCATGATGGCGCGCCATTTCTGCCTTCCGGACGCCGTGGTCACTAAGCCCCCTTCGGCTGATCTATGGCAAGGCCAGACTGATGAGAGCGAAATGGGGTTCGCCTATGCCGACGTCGACGCACTGCTCTACGATCTTGTCGAAAGACGCTATTCGGCAGCCGAACTGCTGGCCGCCGGATACGCTCGCGAATTCATCGAGCGCGTCCGCCGCATGATTAGCCGAAGCCAGTTCAAGCGACGTATGCCGATCATTGCGAAGCTCGGCAGCCGCACCATCAACGCCGACTTCCAATACCCACGGGACTGGGGGACATGAGCGAATCAATAAGAGCCAGAGTCGGGCAATCCAGGCGTTTCACATCTCGCTCTGCGAGCGCAAACATGCGCGAAATGCTCTTGGAGCGCATGCGTTCAATGTGCCTGCCACTGCCCGGCGTCTCTGAAGCGGTTGGCCCCCTTCAGCCAACGTTTCTGGTTGGGGCACGCAATTTTGCAGTGCTGGCAGACCAGCAAGGCTGCCTGTGTTTGGCAGTGAAAGTCGGTTCATCACTGCAAGCGACACTCTTGGCCCGGGAACACTTCGTCCGCACACCGTACGTCGGCAAGCACGGCTGGGTTTCACTTCAGCTTGAGGGCGCCGTCGACTGGAAGCAGGTGCACGGTCTCATCCTCCATAGCTACCGGCTCGTGGCGCCTGCCAGAGCACGTCGCATCCTGGACGGCGATCGAACTCCACTCTGAGTCCCTCAGCGGTGGGCCCTCCAGGGATCGAACCTGGGACCAACGGATTATGAGTCCGCTGCTCTAACCAACTGAGCTAAGGGCCCCGCGCAATTCTCAGCTCGGGTTCTGCAGCGCCGCAATGCGCTCTTCGAGAGGCGGATGTGTCAGGAAGAGCCGAGCGAAACCGCGCGGCGGCCGCCGTCCTCCGGAGATGCCGAATGCGGCCATCTGTTCCGGCAGCGGGGCGCTGGTCATGGCCAGAAGTCGCTGCAGCGCGCTCGTCATAGCGGGAGCGCCGACCAACCCTGCGGCGCCTGCATCGGCTCGAAACTCGCGGCGCCTGGAGAACCAGAAGACCACGATGCTCGCCAGGATCCCGAGCACCATTTGCGCCAAGATCGTCGTGATGAAGAACGCAGGCCCGTGGCCGCGCTCTGTACGAAACACGGCGCGGTCCACCAGATGCCCGATGATGCGAGCCAGAAAGAACACGAACGTGTTCACGACACCCTGGATGAGCGTCAAGGTGATCATGTCGCCATTTGCGACGTGGCTGACCTCGTGCGCCAACACCGCCTCAACCTCGCGCCGACTCATTCCCCGAAGCAGCCCGCTGCTGACCGCTACGAGGGACTTGTCGCGCCGCATGCCGGTCGCGAAGGCGTTTGGAGTGGGAGAATCAAAGATCGCCACTTCTGGCATGCCGATACCGGCAGCCGTGGACAGCTTGGCCACGGTGTCGACGAGCCAGTGCTCCGCTTCGCCCTGAGGGCTGGTGATGACTTGTGCCCCCATCAGGCGCTTGGCCATGAACTTGGAAAGCGCTAGCGAGATGAACGAGCCGCCGAAGCCCATCACGGCCGCCATGATCAGCAGCGACCGCAGGTCGAGGTCGACGCCCTCGGCCGCAAGCATGCTCTCCACACCCAGGAGGTGCAGGGCCACACTCAAGACGGCAAGAATCGCAATGTTGGTGAGCAGGAACAGGAAGACGCGCTTCAAATCGTGAAATCCAAGGGAGGGGTGATGGGCCAGCGAGGCCCGCGCCTAGATTCTACGAATTATTGAGCTGGATCGCTTGATCCAGCGGACAGTTGGCTGACCGACTCAGGCCTGGATGACCCGTGCGCCGCCGGGCTGCATTCGGCCCCGCAGCACGCCACGTGTATCGACGATCAGGCGTGCCTCTCGGAGCAGCATGCCGTAGTCGAAGGCGCGATGGTCCGTGGCCAGCACGAGCAGGTCATAGCCTCGCAGCATGCTAGGTCCAAGAGGAATGCTGGTCATCGCCGGCACGCCTTTGGGTCGTCTGGACGGCATCCGCGGCACATGTGGATCGTGGTACTCGACAACCGCCCCTCGCTCGCTCAGCCGCAAGATGAGTTGCCAACTCGGACTCTCGCGCACATCGTCCAGATTGGCTTTATAGGCGAGCCCCAGGACGAGCACTCGCGCGCCACTCAGGCTTTTGCCGCACTCGCCCAAGGCGAGATCGGCCCGCTGCACGACCCACTCCGGCATAGCCCGATTCACTTCACCAGCCAACTCGATGAACCGGGCAGAGAGTCCGGCGGTGCGTGCCCGGAACGCGAGATAGTACGGATCGATCGGAATGCAGTGCCCGCCCCAGCCTGGACCGGGCTGAAACGCCTGAAAGCCGAAGGGCTTGGTCGCAGCCGCCTCGATCACTTCACGGACATCCAGTCCCATAGCAGTGAAGAGCACCTTCATCTCGTTCACCATGGCGATGTTGACTGCTCGGTAGACGTTCTCCATCAACTTAGCGGCTTCCGCCACTTCCGCGGATGCCACCCGCACGACCTGGGCGATTGCGGCTGAGTAGAGTCGGCAGGCGGCTTCGAGCGAGGCGTCGTCAACAGCTCCGACCAAGCGCGGAATCTCCCGAGTCTGTGGCGATGCTCGACCGGGATCCTCGCGCTCCGGCGAATAGGCCAAAAACACATCGCGCCCCACATGCAGGCCGCGCACTTCGAGCAAGGGCTGCACGACATCACGGGTCGTGCCCGGATAGGTCGTCGACTCCAAGACGACGAGTTGACCTTCTCTAAGCGTCCTGGCGATCGAAGTCGCGGCCGTGCGCACAGGTCCCAGATCGGGCTCATCGGCTCGACCGAGGGGCGTTGGGACGCAGAGGAGGAGCGCGTCCGGCTTTCCCAGGCGGCTCGTCTCGGTCGTGGCTTCGAAGCGCCCTTCTGTCGTGAGGCGACGCACGAGTTCTGTCAGGTGTCCTAGGGGTGATTCACCGCGCCTCAGTTGCTCGACTCGCTCAACATCCGTATCGAAGCCGAGCACCGCAAAGCCGGCCTCCGCCATGGCCGCAGCGATAGGCAGTCCGACGTAACCGAGGCCGACCACGCCGACGACTGCCCGTCGAGAATCGATCTTCTCCAGCAAGGCCTTCAGCACCGGGTTCTGCCCCTCGCTCTTTCCCGCGGTTCGGTCCCGAGTGCGGCCGCTCATGCCACGTCGCCCAGGCTTTGACGCCCGCGATGCATTGCAGATTCCCAATGCCTCGAGACGTAGAGCAGAGTGACCGCAGTTCCCTTGAGGATCGACGAGATCACGATGGCCCACCACACCCCGACCAGCCCAAGCCCCATCGAAACCGCCAGAAACCAGGCGAGCGGAATGCGCAGCAGATTCCCCGGAATCGAGATGAGCGCGGTGCGGAGTGAGGATCCGGCGGCAGCCATGCTGTCGCCCAGGATCATCTCCAGAGCTTGCGGCACCTGACACCACGCCATCATCCGAATGTAATCGGCGGCGGTATCGAGGATGCGGGGATCCTGCGTGTAGATAGCTGCAAGCTCCCTTGGAAACGTAAGAAACACGGACATCATCACCAGCATCGCTGAGAGCCCCAGGGCGGCGCCAACCGAGCCGGCGCGCCGAGCGCGGGCGAAGTCTCCCGCGCCCACGGCATGCGCCACCACCGTTCCGGTGCCAACTCCCAGCCCCAGTACGATCATGAAAGAAAAGCTCTCGACTCCGCGAAAGCCGATGCCGTAGGCGCCGTAGGCGTCCTGGCCAAACCGGCCGATGATCTGCAACAGGATCATCCCGATGATTGCGTAGAGGAACGTAGAAAGCCCGGCCGGCAAGCCAACCCGCAGAATCTCGCGCATGACACTCGCATCTGCTCGATAGTTCGCCCCGCGGAGGATGCCCCCAAAGGCCCCTCGCCGAGCGAGGATAAACAAGCCCAGGAGTCCGGACAGCGCTCTCGACAGACCCGTGGCGAGCGCTGATCCGCTCACTCCCCAGCCTCCGAACTCCAGATCCGCGCCGCCGAGTGTCCAAGTATGAGGCAAGACCAGCATCCAGTTCAGCGCTGCATTCACGGCCAACGCAAGACACTGCAGGCGAAAGGGCGTGCCGGTATCACCGAGAGCCTGAAAGGCTGCGTCCAGAATCGGCGAGAGAAAGAGAAAGGGCAGAAAGAAGAAGAGGGTCCTAAGAAACTGCGTGGCCAGTTGGAGCGACTCGCCCTCGCCGCCCATGAAGGCCAGCAACTGCGGAGCGAAAATCCATTGCACGACGGCAAGCGGAACGACAAGGCGCAGCCCGAGACCGAGCCCCTGAGTCAGGGCCAGGGCTGCTCCTCGGGACTGCCCGGCGCCGATGCGTCGACCGACCAGAGACTGCGTGCCGCGCGTGAGCGTCAGGATGAAGCCGAAGTTCGCAATCTGGACCATCATGAAGAGGCCCAGGGCATTCGAAGCCGCCCCGCTCAACTGGCCCAGAAAGTACGCGTCCAGCTGCGTGTAGGCGTTTTGGAGAATGAACGACAGGATGGCCGCAGGCGCTAGGCGCGCAATCGCCCGTGACACCGACTCCTGCCGGCTTGTCACCTGGAACGCCGTTCAGCGCCGAGGCGCGTGGTCCGGCGGGATAGGCGTCACCGTCGGCGGCCAGGCCGCTGCTTCTGGCCAGTCCAGCCCGAGCCTCAAGCGGCCGCCTGCTTCGCCGAGTCTCCATTCCCAGATCAGTTCGTGTGTTGAGACAAACAGCAGCTGCATGGTCAAGCGTGGTGACACTGAACTTGGCTCGAACTCCTCAAAAGCCACCGGCCAGGACTCCTGTCCGTCCACTACGAAGAAGTTCGGCAGGCCGGCCGCCCCCACGGTGAAGCCGAGCGGATAGCGGCCAGGAGGAAGTGTCCGTGCACCGAGTCGCAGGCTGGTCTCGGAATTCAGGCTGCCATCCTGGCCAAGCACCGCCGCGACCTGAAGCCTGCGTAAGTCCTTCTCGGCGATCCCAGGACTCGCCAAGAAACGACCCAATTCAGGCGTGTACTGTCGCCACGTGATCCGGACGGTGCGTGCAGACGACGGCAGAGTGAGCGTCAGTTGGACGCTGGGCGGGTCATCGGAGACGCCGTCCTGCGGGACCTGCGTCCCGCCCGCGGACAGGCAAAGCACTGCCAGAGGCACGAGTCGAAGCAGCCGATTCACGCGAGGCCTCCTCAGCAGACTTGGGTCGCCGGCAGGCTCCAGAACACGGCGGGCCAGCAGCTTGGGATTGTAGACCTGCCGCACACTGGGAAGAATGGCCGCATGAGCGCGCGCATCGCCGTTGCCGGAGGCGGGCCCGCAGGTCTAATGGCTGCGCGTCTGCTGGCCGAGTCAGGCCATGAGGTTCAGGTCTTCGAGGCCGGCCCCGTCATCGGCGGTCTCTGCCGGAGCCGCGTCCAGGATGGCTACACCTTCGATCTCGCCGGCGGACACATCATGTACACGCGCGATCAGCGCGTGGCCGCCTTCTGGGACCGCCTCTTCGCTGACGAACCCTGCGTCGTCACCCAGCGCGATTCGCGCATCCTGCACGAGCGGGACCGTTTCATCACGTATCCCTTCGAGAATGCCCTGGGAGAGCTGCCGCTCGAGCACAACCTCGAATGCGCGGAGGCTGGGATCCGAGCCTTTCTCGCTCGCGGCAGCACGCCCGAGCCGGACAATTTCCGCGACTGGATCCGTTGGAAGATGGGCAGTGGCGTCGCACGCCACTTCATGGACCCTTACAACGCCAAGATCTGGAAGGCGGAGTTGGAGACTCTGGGCACGCGCTGGATTGCGGGCCGCGTCCCCGATGCGCCGCTGGAAGACATCCTGCGCGCAGCACTCGGCCAAACGACCGAGGGCTACACGCATCAGTCCCGCTTTCGCTACCCGCTACGCGGCGGGTTTGCAGCCATCCACGAGCGCATCGCCCGGCCAATCCAGGCGCGGATCCGCTGCGGTCATCGCGTCGAGTCCATCGAACGAGGAGCGGGGCGCGACGGCGGCTGGCGCGTGGACGGCGAACGCTTCGATCAGGTCATCTCGACGCTGCCGCTGCATCACCTGCCCCGCATCCTCCGCGGCCTGGACCCGGGGGCCGCTGCTGCAGCTGCGGGTCTGCGCTGGCGCGGCGTGGCCAGCTACTTGTTTGGGATCGAAGGACAGTGGGCACGCCCCTACTGCTGGGTCTATCTGCCCCACGCCTGGCAGGGACCGTCCAACCGCATCACCTACCTCTCCAACTACAGCCCCAACAATGCGCCCAGTGGCCGGGCTTCGATTCTGGCGGAAGTGACTTACGCTCCGGGTGCGGAACCGGATATCACCGCAGCGGGCCGGGCCGCCCTGGCCCGCTCGCTCGGGAACGCGGGCTTGCTGGACGCCGAACGCGTCGCCCTGACCGACGCCGAACTTAACCCGCTGGGCTACATCCTCTACGAACTTGGCTTCGAAGGGCGGCGCGACACTGTGCTCGCCGCACTGGATGCACTGCCCGGCTTCCACGCGATCGGCCGCTTCGGGCGCTACGAGTACCACAACAGTGATCAGGTGCTCGCTCAGGCCATGGACCTGGTTGAGCGACTGCTCCCGCAGCTGCAACGCGGCGGCGGGCCGGGCTCATGACCGAAGTCCCCGACCTGGCCGGTCGCATCGCACTGGTCATCCCAACGCGAAATGGCGGCGAGCGGCTCGGACGGGCGCTCCAACTGTGGCGCAGCCAGCGCGACGTGGGCACGCTCGACCTGTGCTGCCCGGACACGGGCAGCAGTGACGGCACGATCGAGCAGCTGCGCAAGGCGGGCGCGCGCACGATGCCCATCGCACCAAGCGAGTTCAATCACGGCGAGACTCGTAATCGCGCAGTCGCCACGACTAAGGCGGAGTTCGTGATCCTCTCGGTGCAAGACGCCCTGCCGCTTAGCAACACGCTGGCGCGCGATCTCGCCGCTCCGCTGGCGCGCGACCCAGGGCTGAGTGCCACCTACGGCCGGCAAAAGCCGCTGCCCGACTGCCACCCGGTGCTCACCGAACGCATCGGTGCCTGGGCGGGCGGCACCGCCCCGGTCGTGCAGGAACTGGGTACCCGCAGTTGGGATGAACGCACGCCCTTCGAGCGGCTGGCGCTCGTTCGCTACGACCATGTCATCGCCTGCGTTCGGCGCAGCGCCTGGGAGCGCCTGCGCTTCGAGCCGGCTCGCTTCGGTGAGGACGTCCGCTGGTCGACACGGCTCATTCGCGGAGGCGGCCGCATCGCCTTCATCCCTCAGGCGGTTGTCGAGCACAGTCACGACCGCAGCGCCTGGGATGAGGCGCGGCGCATCTACTGCGACCACGCCAACCTGCGTCGGCTGCTGGGCCTCGTCACCGTGCCCAGCCGCTCTCTGATCCGCGGCAACGTCGCTTCCGCCCGCGCGCACTACCGAGCCCTCATCGGGGCGCGCACCGGGCTCGACCCAACGCAGCGCGAACGTTGGCAGCGCTGGGCCGACAGCCTGGCGCTGTACGAGAACTGGGCGCAGTACCTCGGAGCCCACTGGAGCCAGCGCTGGTGGTTTCAGCCCGTGGACCACTGGCTGCGTCGCGGCATCTGAACTGGGGCCGCTGGCGCCCGGCGGGTGTCGGCGCTTGCCCGCCTAGCAGCTTCGGGCGACGATGAGCCTCTATGCGCGGACCGCTTCGCCTCGCCTTGCTGCTCGTGGCCACCGGTGCGGTGGCTTGGCTGGTGGTTGAGCGGCCCTGGCGTCCGCCCGCCCGCACGGTCGTGCTGATCAGTCTCGACACGCTCAGGCCGGAGCGACTCGGTGTCTACGGCAACGATGCGGATGTTTCGCCGCGCATCGATGCTCTGGCTCGCGAGGCCGTGGTTTTCGACCAGGCTCTCGCGCCAGCGCCGTGGACGCTGCCCTCGCACATGTCCATGCTCACTGGCCTCGACCCAGTGGCCCACGGCGTCTTCAACGCTGAGAACCGCTTGTCCTCCCGCGTGACCACGCTGGCGCAGGCCTTGCAGACAGCCGGGTTCCGCACCGCAGCCTTCACCGACGGCGGCTTCGTCAAGAGTCATTGGGGCTTCGGCAAGGGGTTCGAGATCTACCGCGACACGGTCGATCCCGACGGCCCCGACGGATTCACCCGTTTGCTGCCTGAGGCCCTCGATTGGCTGAAGAGCACCCGCTCTGAGGATCGCTTCATTTTCTTGCACACCTTCGATGTCCACGCCCCCTACCAGGAGGGTGATGCGGAAGTGCTGGCACGCTTTCGGCAGCGGCCTCTACGCCAGACCGACGCCGACTGGCAACTCGCGCGGCTGGGCTTTCTGCAACAGCAGCGCACCATGCGCATCAGCGAGTACCTGCAAATCGAAGAGCTGCTCAACGACTATGACGCGGGTGTCTACGAGGCCGATCGTGGCGTCGGCCAAGTGCTGGATCTGCTAATCGAGCAGGACGCGCTCGAGCACACACTTTTCATCGTCACGTCCGACCACGGCGAGTCCTTTGTCGATCACGGCCTGCACGTAGGGCATGGGCTCGGCCTCACCGATGACGAGTTGCGCATTCCGCTCGTCATCCGCTTTCCCGGCCGCGAGGGAGCCGGCACGCGGCAGCGCACCCTGGTGGATCTCGTGGACATCGCGGCGACCGTGCTGGAGGTCATGGGCCTGAACCGGCCGCTGGAGATGCAGGGCGAGAGCCTGCGCGGACTCGTGCGCCGGGAACCGCGCCAGCGCCGCTATTCCCTGGCCTACTCGCAGAACACTCGCGTCTACGCGCTCACGGAAGGCGAATACAAGTTCATTGGGCCGCCGCACCTGCCCGTGATGGTCATCGCTAAGAATCATCTCGGGCCGACAAATCCACCGTCGGTGCTGGCTGACCGTGGTGAGGAGTATCCGTTCGGTCATGGGGAACAGCGCGTGACTCTGCGCTATGACTCGGACGGAGATCCGCTCGCCCTCCGCGATGTCCTGCTCAATCGGCCGCAGCTCTATCACCGCCCCAGTGATCCGCTGGAGCAGCACGATCTCTTCTTTGATGAACCCGAGCTGGTCAAGGCCATGGCTCATCGCTTGGCAGAACTCATCGAGGCGTCTCGGGCCGCTTTCGCGCGCATCGACGACGGCGCGACAGCCAATGTCACCACCGACCGCCAGCTCATGGAGCAACTCACTCAGTTGGGCTACCTCTTCTCTTCCGATGCGAGCAACCCGGACTCCGGCGAACTCCTGGCTTCGGTTTTGCCGAAAGATCTGCGCGAGGGGCTGACTGCGCCCTGGAAGCGGCCTGATGACGCCGACCTGTTGCAGGCTGATCGCAATGTGCACTTCGTCCGGCTGCGCGTGGCGGCTGGCAAGGCCGACGACACCTACTGCCGCAAGCTGTTGCTGGAAGCTGGTGATCACGTAGCCAAGTGGGCGGCTGAACACGTGCAGGGCGAACAGGCGGCCCTCTTCGCGAGTCGCGTCGTCTGGAGAATTGAGGAGATTCTCTCGCTCGGCCAGCAGATTGGTGTTCAGCTCAATGAGGGACGCTGGCATCGCGTGCTCGAGGAGTCCATTGAGCGGCATGGCCCGGACGGAGCTCTCCCGCCCGCCCCTGCGCCGCCCCCCCCATGAGCCTGTCGATAGCCGTCGGGCGTGCGTCCCGGCTGGCGCTCGTCGCGGTTTACGGCCTGGCCCAGTTCTGTGCGGGCTGCGACGGCTCGGGTGCCGCTTCCGCAACCAGGAACGGGACCGCACAGGCGTCGCCTGACCGAGTCCTGCTGATCGCCTCACGCAGCTTCGACGGCAGCGACCGAATCGCCCATGTGCTGAACGACATGTTCGAGGCCACCGACGTGCTCGGAGACAGCCGCGTCGAGCTGCTCGATCTGGGAGGAGCCTCGCCGGAGCAATGGGGCCCGGTCGTGACCCGCCGGCTGGCCGCAGACCCGCCTCTGCGCGCCGCCGTCCTGCTCGTCGGTGACCTCTCCCTTTTCGACAACCTTGAACCCGCTCAGCGCGATCGCGTGCCGGACAGACTGATTCGACGCGAGTTTGATGAAGCGTTGCTCGCCGGCACGCTCGGCGAACTGGCGCGTCAGGCTGCCAAGTTTGGCGTTCCCTGGCATCTGGCAACGGCTCCGCTGGGCCACCAGGGCCGCGTCGAGGTTCCCGAACTGGCTGAGCTTGCCGAGGCTCTGCGCCTCCGCGGTCTCGCCTTCGACTTCGCGCGGGACTTCCGCTCGCTGGAGCAGGCCTCGCTGTTCGGGAATGGCCTTGATCGGCTCGATGCTTACGGACACGACGAACTGGCACGCCTCCTGTTTCAGGCCGCGTGCGGCGAGCTGGGTGCCCTGCCGGCCCGAGACTCGCGTGAACGCCGGGCGCGACTGCAGGCGCGCACACTCGAAGCCTGGCGCACGGCCCGCGACCAGGAGTTCCGCGAACTCGCCGGGCAGGTGCTCGCCGAAGACCAGGCCGCGGCCGCAGCGCAACCCGGCGATTCCGCCGCACGCTGCCGGGAGGCGGGGCGAGTGGCTGCGATCGCGAGCGCCCGGAATGGCTGGGCCGCGGAAGCCGGACGCTGGTCCGCACTCGCGACGGCCGTGGCGGCACTTCCACCGCACCAGCAGTCGACTCTGCCTGCGGGACTGGCCACGGCGCTCCACCTGCTCGGACAGAGATCGCCACATGTCTCAGCGAGCGACGCACTCGAGGCGCAATGCTGTGAGGTCTTCCATGCTTTGGCCGATCCCGCGCAGCGCACCAATGCCGAGCAGCAGGCTGCTCACCTGCGTCTGGAGAGTCCGCACCGGCTCGAGAGCTGGCTCGTTTTGCAGGTGGCCTCAGCGTGCAGCGCCGCGCCTCGTTTCGTGCGCACCGAGGCGCTGCGGGCCCAATCCGAGACGCCTCGCTTCATGCCACCCGCTCAGCGCACACGCGAGTATCTGCTGCACTGGACCGAGGGCGTCAGCATGCTGCCCACGCTCTTCGTGGCGAACCGGCCCTACGCTCAATTGCTGCCGACGGGACCAAGCCTCGAGCTGGCCCGTCGGCGTGCACGGCTCGGATTCCACGAGCACGCGCGACTGCTGCTGGACGAAACCGCCAAGCAGGCGCCGCTTCCAGCTGGGTGGTACGAGGCGCTCGACGACCTCGCGCGCTGAGCGCCTCAGCCGCCGACTTGGTTCATCTGCACGTGCCCGAGCCCGTCATGGACGGGCGGCTTGACGCGGCGCAGATAGTCCAGGGCCTGTTCGAGACCCGTCTCGATACCCGTGCCAGAGCGCAGCAATTCGCGGATGGACACTTCACCACCCTCGAAGAGACATGAGCGCAGCACTCCTTCCGAGGTGAGCCGCACGCGATTGCAGGTCTCACAGAAGGGCAGCGAAATGGCCGCAATGAAGCCCACTGCGGCCCCGGTTTCCGCCACGCGAAAGGTCTCGGCGGGACCGCTGCCGCGCGGCCTGCGCTCCAGAGTGACGCAGGCCTCGACGCGCTGACGGATCTCATGCAGCGGAACTCGCTCGGCATTCAAGCCGTACTCATTCGAGGTCATGGGCATGAACTCAAGGAAGCGCAGTTCGAATTCGCCAGCCGCCGCAAAGTCGAGCAACGCTGGAATCTCATCCTCGTTCACGCCGCCCATCACGACCATGTTCAGCTTGGTGCGCGTGAACCCGGCCGCCTGGGCTGCGCGCAAGCCGGCCAGCACATGCTCTAGGCCAGGCCGGCGCGCCAGCCGCTCAAAACGGTCCGGCCGGAGCGTATCCAGGCTCACGTTGAGCCGGTCGAGGCCCGCTGCCTTGAGCGCCTGCGCCTGCCGGTCGAGCAGCATGCCATTGGTAGTCAGCACCACCTGCGGCGCTCCGGCGACGTTCTTAAGCATCGCCACCAGCGCCGGCAGGTCGCGCCGCAGCAGCGGCTCTCCGCCGGTGAGCCGGATCTTGTTCACGCCGTGCCGCACGAGCACCTGAGCGACGCGAGTGATCTCTTCGAAACTCAGGATCCCGTCGCGGTCCAGGAAGTCCTGGTCCTCCGGCATGCAGTAGGCACAGCGCAGATTGCACCGATCGGTGACCGAAACGCGCAGGTAGGTGATCGCGCGCGGCGGACCCTCGGCCAGCGCCAGGCTGTTCGCCCGGTTGCGGCGCTCCGGACTCGGCGGTTCGTCGATATGAATCGGGGGCACGCGCCCCAGCTTACAAGAAGTCCGCCAGCGACTCGCGCAGGCCGCCGGTCCGCAGTTTGCCTAAGGCCTTGACCTGCAACAGCCGGATGCGCTCGCGCGACATGTGCCGCTGATCGCCCAGTTGTTCCAGCGTCTGAGGGGTAAAGCCCTTCAGCCCGAAGCGCTGGCTCAGCAGCTTGCGCTCTGTGTCGGTGAGGTGCTCCCCGAGAGCCTCATCCAGCCGCTCGGCGAGGAGCAGCCGCTCGCTCGGCGAGAGTTCAGCTGAAGCATTCTCCTCGCGCGCCGCCAGCGTCGATCCGAAACTCGCCTCGCCCTCGCCAGGAACCGCGTCGAGCGAACGCCAGCTTCGCTCGCTGGCCATAAGACGTGCAGCTTCCTCGTGCGAGGAATCAAAGAGCTGCGCCACCTCGCGGTGATCCATCTCGCGCGGATTGCGGGTGAGCTTGCCCTCACGCCGCAGTCGCCGGAGCTTCTGCTGCACGTGATTCGGGATGCGCACAAGTCCACGGTTGGCCGTGATGTAGCGCTCGATGGCCTGGCGCACCCAGAAGGCCGCGTACGTCTGGAACCGAAAGCCCTTGCGCCACTCGTACTTCTCCACCGCCCGGATGAGGAAGGCATTGGCCTCTTGGATGAGATCCATGGCGGGGAGCCCGTAGCTCCGATAAGCCGCCGACATGCTCACGGCGATGTAGAGATTGCGCTCCACGAAGTGCGCACGCAGTTCGGCATATTCCCGGCAGACGTGACGCAGCTCGGCCTGGTCCTGGACGCCTGTGGTCGCCAGCGCCGCCTCGCTGTCGAGACCCGTAATGCTCGCCGAGCTCACCACGGCCTCCATCAGTTCGTCAGACAGATCAAGGCTGTGCAACTCTTCCTCTAGGCGATAGCGAGCCAGTTCCAGCCGACGCGCAAGCCGCGTTTCCTGTTCGCGACTGAGGCGCGGCAAAGCGCGCAGCCGCTCGGCGTACTCCGTCAGTTCATCGCCGCCCTGGGGGCCGGGCGGCAGGCTGGCCAGGCGGTGCTCGAAGAGGTCGTCCGGCACGGCACCCTGGACGAGCCGCACACCGCGCAGGGCGCGCGCCAGCCGGCGCAAACTCGCGGGAGTCCGTCCCGGCAGAGCCAAGAGCTGATCCAAGGCACCGCATTCGATGCGCTGCGAGCGCCGTGCCTGCAGCACGATCGCTCGCTCTGTCGTCGGCGTCACAGCCTGATTCATGGGAGTCCTCCAGACCTCGCGGCCTCCTCACGACTCTTTGCAACTAGCGCGGACAGGATCTGCGGCAACTCAGGTTCGCCGCCGGCAGCACTACAGCGCCGGCAGGGCTGGCCGATTGTGCAGTCAGCACAATCACTGGCCCATTCCCGAGCCACTTCGAGTGTCTCCAGCAGGGACCGTTGGGCCTCCAGGCTGGCTTGCAACTCGGCCGTACGGGCAGCCAGCGCCTCTCGAATCTCGAGAATGACGTCGCTCGACCGACTGCTCGGCTGCAAGGCCTTGCGCAGTGCCTCGACCTCACCCAGTCGCAGCCCGGCCAGCTTCAGTGCCTGAATACCCTGGGCGCAACGCACATGTTCGTCACCGTAGAGCCGGGTGCCGCCTTCCGAACGGCGCGCTGGCAGCAGGAGGCCCCGCGCCTCCCAGTAACGCAGAGTCCGTGCGGTGAGACCCAGTCGGCGAGAGAGTTGCCCGATCTTCATCCCGATCAGGGCTGCTCTGCGCACGCCATTCACCCGTTCCATCTCACACCTCCACAACGCCGACGCTTGCGACACGAGTCGAGAACGATCTCACCCAGGACGTGTTGGGCAGGCATTTCACTTTCTTCTGCAACGGGCGCGCTCACCACGCGGAGCAGAGCGGCTTAGTGCCTGACGACACTGGCCTTAAGTGGCCGCACGCCCATCTCGCAATCAGACTGATCGCAAGAATTGGTGACTCGGCCCCCGGCCGGGACTTTCTCGCTCAGCGAGCGCCGACCTTTAGAGCGCCAGCACCTGGAGCACGAGGTGATAAGCACCGAGCAGCGAATAGAAGGCGAAGCCCACACCCAAGGCCAGTCGTGCCGCGCGAAAGTTCTTGTGAAGCATCACAAAGAGCAAGCACAGCCCAGACAGCACGCCTTTCGCCACGACAAAGAAGACGCCGCCCTGATCAATCATCCACTGCGCCACTGGATTGAGTTCCCGGCCGCCCTTGCCCAGATAGATCAGCGTGGAAACCGAGTCCACGACAGTCAGCGCAAAGAACACCAGCAGCAGCATGACCAAGCGATTGCTGTAAACATCCACATAGCTGTCAGCCGTCTCGCCGTCACGTCGCCCGGCAGCACGGCGGCCCCCGAAGAACGAGTAGCGCGAAATGAGCGGCGTCGCGCGCCGGCGGCGATCCGGACCACGAGTCGGATGGGAGTCGGATGAAGTTGGGGGAGTCATGGGGGTTTCTATCGGCTGGCGAGTCGGCCGAGTTTGAGTCGGGGAGCGCAAGAATCCAACTAGGCAGGCCCATTGCTAGAGTGCCTTCCGGATGAGGCCCCTGCTGCCGTACGTGATCGTTGCCCTGGCCGCCTGCCTGGCGGTCGCACCGGCCCGTGAGGGCGGCTTCGTCTACGACGACCACTACTACCTCCTCGAAAATCCGGCCGTGTCCGGCGAGGCTTCGGTCTGGACGACGCCCCTGGGAACACCCGACCAGGCGCTCTGGCGACCGCTCAGCGTGGCGACCTATCGCTGGCAGTGGCCGACGCGCGTCGACGGCGTGCCGAGTGCTGTCCCCTTCCGCGTCGTCAACATCCTGTTGCACGTTCTGACTTCACTAATCCTCTTTGTCCTCGCTCGCCGCTGGGGACTCGGCGCGGGAGGCGCGCTTGCGGCGGCCTTGCTCTTCGCTGTGCATCCAGTGCATGCCGAAGCGGTGGCCTGGGTGTCGGGTCGCTCGGAACTGCTCGCCACCGGTCTGATCCTCGCGGCGTGGTGCAGCTATCTCTCACCGAGCCGCGCCGGCGGACTCCTGGCGGTCGGCCTGACGGGCGCGGCACTGCTCTCCAAAGAGCAGGCTCTGCTGGTCCCCGCGCTTTTTCTAGGCGGAGACCTGGCGCTGCGCCAGCCGCCCCGCTGGCGGCGCTTGGCCGCGCTGACTGCGGCGGTCGTGGCACTTTTCGCTGCCCGTTTCGCGGTCCTCCCGCAGCTCGTGCCGAGCGAAGCTCCCTTCGGCGCGCTGTCCCTGAGCGAGCGGGTTCCGGTGGCGCTGAACATTCTTGCCCGCTCCTTCGAGCTGCTGCTTTGGCCCGCTGACTTGCGCGTCTTTTATCCGCGCAGCGAGTTCTTGGGCTGGCAGCCGTTCTCGCTGGGCCTGCTGGCCGCGGCAGCGCTCCTCACCGCCTGGCTGTGGCGTCGTGTACGACCAGCGGCCGCAGGCCTTCTGCTGGTCCCGCTCAGCTTGGCCCTGGTGCTCAACCTCGTGCCTATCGGCGCCACCTTTGCCGATCGCTTCCTCTATCTACCCTCGGCGCTCTTCTGCCTGGCCGTCGGAGCCGCGGCGCAGGCGCGTGGCCGGGCGGAGCAGCGCGCCGGCACGGGACTCAGTCTCAGCGTGCTCGTGCCTTTGGTGCTCGTCATCGTGGCCCTGTTGGTCTGCCGCAACGCGGTGGCAGTCTTCCACGACGACCTGCGCCTGTGGGAGCACGCAGCCCGACTCAAGCCCGACTCGGCCCACATCCGCTACAACCACGGCTACTTCCTCGACCGCGCCGGCCGCCACCTGGCGCTCGATCCGCAGCATCCCGGCGCGGCGGAAGAACTCGAGGCCTCGCTCGATCTCGACCCCGGGCATCTCTATGCGGGCTACGCGCATCAGACCCTGGGCAACATTGCGCTGCGCGGCGATGGCCGGCTCCATCCGGACCTGCAGGAGGCTGCGCGCCAGTACCGCGCCGCGATCCGGCGCGCACCGGGCCTGTGGGATGCCCGCATCAACCTGGCCAGCGTCGCAGTCTCAGCACCCGGCTTGGTCAGCCCCGCCGAGGGGCTGCAGGCGCTGGCTATCTTTTCCGAGGAATTGCTGACCGCCGAGTCGAGCGACGAACCGGCCGCTCCCGCCGGCCTGTCGCAGCGCACCACCCTCGACCACAACCGCCGCCAGGCGATCGTCGCGCTGCGCGCTCAGCTCGCCGAACTGGGCGACGGCGAAGAGGCGAAGTCTTCCACCGGCACATCGTCGCCCGAAGGGTCGTAGCCCAGGATCAGTCCGGCCAGGAAGTCCACGACTTGCCAGGGGCGCACTTCGAACTCTGCTCCGAACAGCACGAGATGCGCGCCGACACCCAGCGAGCCGCGCCAGTCGTCCTCCTGGCCGGTTTCCGAGACGACACCGGCGATGATCTCGCGCGTGATCGGAGACCGCAGCTCATCCCGGTTGCTGTAGCCGGGCAGCAGCACTTCCCGCGAGGTCTCGGTCCAGAGTCCGCCGTAGCGCCCGATCGTGCCGATGACGAGGACCGGCACGGACCGCACGCGAAAGCTGTCGGCGCCTTGCATGGCGCTGGCTCCCACGAGGTCACGCTCGGCCGGGCCGCGCGCCATGAAGCCGAGTTGCACGGCTTCGGTCGCACGCACCCAGACACCAAGCCCCACTCCCGCGCTCAGACGCAACCCGAAGACGTCCATCAAGTCGGCGCCCCGCGCTTCGAGCCAGGAAGACGTGTCGCGCGGTCCCGCCGGCGCGGCACAGCTCGGCAGGCCTGCGCAAAGTGCGAGCAGCAGCGCGCCGCCTCGCGCCCAGCGCCTGAACTCGACCTGACTCGCACTCGCCGGCATCGCGACGACTCCGCTGCAATACTCCAGGATGGGACACCAGACAGGGCCCAGCCAGTGCGTGCCATGGTGTCACGGGGAGTCCCCCGGAAAAAGCAGCCCGAGGGCGGCCACGAGCGTCGTTAGACTGCGGCCATGACCGCGACCGCGGTGATCGTGGTGAACTTCAACGGTGGTGCGCTGCTGCGCAAGTGCCTAGCTTCGGTGCTGCGGCAGGAGCCGGCCCCCGCTGAAGTCGTGGTGATCGACAACGCCTCGAGCGATGGCTCGGTGACCGATCTCCCGGACGTGGTCCGCGTCGTGCATTGCCCGCAAAACAGGGGCTTCGCGGCGGCCGTCAACGAAGGGCTGCGCGCGACGCACTCGCCCTTCGTGCTCACGCTGAATCCCGATACGGAACTCTTGCCCGGCTGCCTGGCAGCGGCCGCCGCAGCCCTCGAGGCGGACTACAACCTCGGCAGCGTCGCGCCGCGTGTCTTGCGCGCCGCCTGGCCTGATCGCATCGATGCCACGGGCATCGGCCTGACCAGCCGGCTGGGCCAAATCAATCTCGATCACGATCTTCCCGAGAACGCCGTCTCTACAGTCCCCCAGCAAGTCCTGGGGCCTCTGGGCGGCGCGGCGCTCTGGCGCCGGCGCGCGCTCGATCTGGCGGGCGGCTTCAGCGAGTCCTACTTTCTGTACTGGGAGGATGTGGACATCGCCTTGCGCCTCGACCGCGCCGGCTTCGGCTGTGTGACCGCGCCGACAGCAAAGGTGCTGCATGTGGGAGGCGGCACGGTCGGCCGCTGGTCGCCGCGCAACGTGTTCTATATGAGCCGCAATCATTGGCCTTGCCTGCTCGCCACTCTGCCTGGGCCGCTCCTGCGCGGGCATGCGCTCGCCTTTCTGCTGGCGCCCCTGCGCGCGGCCGCTCTCTACGCCTCGCGCGGCCAAGCCTTGCCGGCACTCGCCGGGCTGCTCTGCGCGCTGCCTCGACTGCCCGCGGCCTACCACCGACGCCGCCGCTTGCCACGCAGCGGCAACAGCCTCAAAGCGGCGCAGCGCATTGACGGATTCCTGAAGCAGGCCGATGAACAACGCCTGCGGCTCAAGGCTCACGCAGGACAGGGCGTGCGGGCCGGACGAAACGCATGAGGATCGTAGCGGTCGCCACCTTCGCCTGGCCAGACCACTTCGGCGGAGCCGAACGCGTCCTGGGCGAAGTCAGCGAGCGCCTCGTGCGGCGTGGCCACGCCGTGACACTCATCACCGCACAGCTCGACGGCACGGCGCCGAGGGAACAGCGCGACGGACTGCGCGTCCTGCGCTACCCCGTCCAGCGCGATTCGCCGCCGCGCTTCTACCGCAGCGTGTTCAGCGGTGTCCGCGCGGCTCTGCGGGACGCGTGGGCAGCCGACGCCGAACTGCTGCACCTGCATCAGCCCCTCTCGGCGCTCGCCGCTCTCGCCCCCGGCACGCCGCTGCGACGCCCCAGCTTGCTCTCCTTCTACGCGCCCTATCACGAGGAATACCTGGCCCGCTTTCGCGGCGGCCAAGCGACGGGAGCGGCGCCGCTCGCGGCCCGGGCGGTTTCAGCCGTGTTGCGCGGCGGCGACCGCTACTTGCTGCGCCGCGCGGATCGCATCCTGGTGCTGTCGCAGTTCTCTCGCGGCCAAGTCGGCGGCCTGCTTCCTGCGGCCCTCGCGCGCACCACGGTCGCCTTCCCCGGAGTCGACCTGGAGCGCTTTCGACCGGCGCGCGAGACCGCCGAACGTGCCGCCTGCCGCGCCCGCTTTGGCCTGCCCGAGGACGGCTCGCCGCTGGTGCTGAGCGTGCGCCGCCTCGTGCCGCGCATGGGCCTGCCTGATCTCATCGAAGCCTGCCGGCGCCTGCTGGCAGACTGCACGAAGCTCAACGCGGCCTCCCCTCCGGCGCCGCGACTCGTCATTGCCGGCACCGGCGAGCAAGCCGCCACGCTGCGGCAACTGGCCAGCGAGGCCGGTTTGGGTTCGCGTACGCACTGGCTCGGTCGGGTTGAGGACGCCGACTTGCCGGCGCTCTATCGCGCCGCCTCGATCTTTGCCTTGCCCACGCGCGCGCTCGAGGGCTTTGGCATGGCCACCGCCGAAGCACTGGCCAGCGGCCTGCCGATCGTCGCCACGGACGTCGGTGCCACACGCGAACTGCTGGCAGGCTCATCGGGCGCCACGCTCGTGGCTCCCAACGCCCCGGCGGAGTTGGCCGCGGCGCTGGGGCCGCTGCTGAAGTCCGCAGCGTTGCGCGAGGAGTCCGGCCTCAAGGCTCGGCGACACGCCGAGCAGCTCTTGAGTTGGGATCGTCATCTCGCCGCGGTCGAGACCCAGGCCCAAGCGGCGCTCGCCGCGCACCGGGATCCGCGCCCATGAAGGTCGTGGCGCTCACCCGAACGTCGAGCATCGGGCCCTCGAGCCGCTACCGCATCGAGCAGTACCGCGCGGCCCTCGCTGCCGAGAACATCGTCGTCGTGACTCGGCCGCTCTTCGGGCGCACCTGGTTTGCCCTGCTGGAGTGGCGCTCTCAGGCTGTGGCCGCTTTCTTCAAGGCTCCTTACGCGCTGCTGCGCCTGGGGGTGCGTCTCGGCCAGGCGCTCGCCGCTCGCAGCAGCGACGCCGATCTCATCCTCATCGAACAGCAGCTCTGCCCCTACCTGCCCTGGTGGATCGAGCGTCACTTCTGGCCCCGCCGCCAGCCGGTCGTGCTGGAGTTCGACGATGCCATCTGGCTGACCTTCGGGCACGAGGCCAAGCTGGCCGCGGCCTGTGCGCGCGCCAGCCTGGTGATCGTGGGCAACGAAGAACTGGCTCGCTTCGCGCGCCGCACCGCGCGGCAAGTGGTGGTCATCCCCACCACCGTCGATCCCGAGCCCTACGCGCGCGCCCGGCGCGAGCATCTGCAGGCCCGGGCTTCAGCCACGGCGTCAACCCTGCGCGTGGGCTGGATCGGGCTGCGTTTCAATTTCTCCTCGCTCGAAACTCTGCGCGAACCCCTGGAGCGGCTCGCGGCCCAAGG
This sequence comes from Planctomycetota bacterium, assembly GCA_052387675.1. Taxonomy (GTDB): domain Bacteria; phylum Planctomycetota; class B15-G4; order B15-G4; family B15-G4; genus JBQTIY01. Next base: position 155,467 of record JBQTIY010000005.1, read on the forward strand.
CATCGACTGCGAGCTGCGCGTCATCAGCAGCGGCCTGCCGGAGTCGGCGGCGCACTGGCGCGGCGTACGCGTCCTGCACCGGCCCTGGTCACAAGCCGGCGAGGCCGCCGAGATCGCGGCCTGCGATGTGGGCGTCATGCCCTTGCCCGACACGCCCTGGTCGCGGGGCAAGTGCGGCCTCAAGCTCCTGCAGTTCATGGCGGCCGGGATTCCCGTCGTGGCCAGTCCGGTCGGCGTCAACACCGAGCTCATTCGGCCGGGCGAGAACGGGCTTCTGGCCGGGGATACCGCGGCCTGGGAAGCGGCGCTCGCCTCGCTGCATCAGGACCGTGAGCGGGCCGCCCGGCTCGGCGAAGCCGGCCGCCAGACCGTCCTGCACGGCTATTCGCTGACCGGGGGAGCGCAAAGGCTCGCGGAAACGTATCGTTTGGCCGCCTCGCGTCCCTGACTCCGGCTCCCTCCCGTGCGCTCCAGCGACCTGCTCTGGTACGGCCTCGCCTTTGTGACCGCCGCGTCGATCGTGGCCTTCATGACGCCGTTGACGATTCACGTCGCGACGACGTTCAAGATCCACGACGCGCCGGACGGCCGGCTCAAGAAACATCGCGAGCCCACGCCCTATCTGGGCGGGCTGGCCGTGGCCTGCGGCTTCGTGATCGCCTTCGGGCTGCTCGCCTCCGACACATCCATGGGCGAACGCGCGCTGGGCATCCTGGTCGGCGCCTTCATGATGCTGCTGCTGGGTCTCTATGACGACCTGACCAACCTGCGCCCCGGAGTGAAGTTCTTGGGACAGCTCCTGGCCGTGGTGGCGCTGCACAAGGCCGGAGTGCGCATCGAGCTGGCTGCTCTGGACTTCTGGGGCAACCTAGCGCTCACGGCGCTCTGGATGACCGGCATCACGAACGCCTTCAACATCATCGATGTCATGGACGGTCTCGCGACGGGCGTGGCCTTCTTCGCGGCCATCTTCCTGTTCCTGATCTCCGGCCTGACGCAGAACGACCCGCAGATTCCCTTCATGGCCGTGGTGCTGGCCGGCGCCCTGCTCGGCTTCCTGCGCTTCAACTTCACGCCCGCGCGCATCTTCCTGGGCGACACGGGCAGCCTGTTCATCGGCTTCATGATCGGCGCACTCTCCATGCTCGTGTCTTACTCCGGCGAAGCCGGCCAGAGCGAGCTGGTCGTCTTCACGCCGCTGCTGCTGCTGGCCGTGCCGATCTTCGACACGGGTTTCGTCGCGCTCCATCGCGCTCGACAGGGGATTCCCTTCTTCCGCGGCTCTCCGGATCACTTCGCACTGCGCCTCTCCCACTCGGGCTGGGGCGTGCGCCGCACCGTGCTCGGCGTGTACCGAGTCTGCTTCCTGCTCGGCATTCTCGCGGTGACCCTTGTCTTCGGTCCGGCTTGGCTGGCGCCCTGGGTGATCGGCACGGTCGCAGTGGGCGTCCTGGTGGCCCTGCCGTTGCTCTCGAGACTGCCGGCTCCGCCCCGGCGCACGGAAGCCTCCCCGTGAAACTCGCGGCCATCGGCGAAGCGCTGGGCGCCTTTCCCGCGCTGGAGCCTTCCTGGCAGCACGCCGCCGAAAACGTCGAGCCGACGGCCAGCACCGAAGCCGAGCGCCTGCTCGATTCCCTCGACACACTCGACCGGCAACTCCTCGTGCTGGCCTACGGCTGCGGTATGGACCTGGGCACCGCTAGCTACGTTCTGGGCCTCGACACGGCCGTGGCGCAGTGGCGTCTGCGCAGCCTCCTGTTGGATGCCGAGACGTCGACTGGGCCGGCGGCACTGGAACGCGGCTTGGCCACAGCACTGCGCGCCGGCCCACCGGCCCAGCGCGGGGCGCGCCTCGCGCGGCGGCTCGATCCGCTGCCGGAGGATGCCGCGGAACGGCTCCGCGCCGGCCTGAGCGGTGCGCGCAGTCACAGCGCTGAAGACAACCGTCCCGGGCTGGGCGTCGGCTCGCTCGTGCTCATCGTGCTCGCCGTCGCGGCCTTCTTGGGCTACGGCATGATCGAGGACGACAACCCGCTGTGGCGCGGACAGAAGGCCCTGCGCACCGAGCAGTACGAACGTGCGCGCCGCGCCTTCCAGGCGCTCGGCACCAACCCGGAGGGCTTGGCCTGGACTGCGATTTCACACCTGGCTGAGGGCCAGTTCGATGAGGCACACCGCCTGCTAGAGGAAGCCTCCGTGGCGCAATACCTGGGCAGCTTCCGCCCGGTGACTTCCGCGCTGCCGCCGGTGGAATCTCTGGCCAGCGAGGCGGCACTCTTGCCGCGCGGTCTCACCGGCATCACGCGGCCGCGCTTCGCCTGGCTCGCCGAGGCCGGGGTCGTGCTCACGCTGGAGGCCGCGGACGGCTCCGGCAAGCCGCTGCGACGCCGTTACGGAGAAGCCGCCGAGCAAGGCGTGCGCACGGTGGAGTTCCCGGCCGAATGGCCGGCCCTCGACTCGGGCACCTATCTCTGGAGCATCGCTGGCACCGCGCCCGACGCTCCGCGCCACTCGGCCTCCTTCACCGTCATCGCACGCGAACAGCGGCAGGAGATGCAGCGGCACGTGCTGGTCAAGCTCGGCGCCGACGTGCCGCTGGCCGCACGCACCTATCTGCGTGCTCAGTACGACCTGCGCAGCGAGCTCTACACCCAGGCCGGCCACGCCTATGCCGAGCTCACGCAGCTCTTCCCGGACCAGGACCATCCACGCGAGCAGTTGGCGCGAATCGCGGCGGCCCTCGCTGTCGACCCCAGCGCCTTCCTGCGGTAGCCTGCGCCCCGCATGGTTTTGATCCTCGGCGCCGGCCTGGCCGGACTCTCGGCGGCCTATCACTGCGGCGACCGCGACTCCCTGGTGCTCGAACGTGAGCAGGAGGTCGGCGGCCTGTGTCGTTCGTTCCGCAAGGACGGCTTCACCTTCGACTGCACGGGACACTTGCTGCATCTGCGCGACCCCGCCGTGCGCGCCTGGGCGCACGAGCTCCTTCCGGGCGGCTGGCAAGCTCTGCGCCGCTCGGCCTGGATCGCCACCGGCACGGTCTTCACGCCCTACCCCTTCCAGGTGAACACGGCCGGGCTGCCGCTCGACGTGCGCCTGGAGTGCCTGCTGGGCTTCATCGAGACGCTGCGAAATCCCGAGCGGCGCACGAGCCGTGTGCCACCGGCCCAGCCGCTCATCGCAGGACTGCCCTTCCTCAAGGCCGTGCCAGAGGCGGCGGCCGACGAACCCAGCTTCCTGGACTGGATCCACACGCAGTTCGGGCCGGGCTTCGCGCGCCACTTCTTCGAGCCCTACAACCGCAAGCTCTGGCAGCGCGACCTCTCGGAGGTGACCGGCGATTGGGTGAGTTGGTCCATTCCGCAGCCGGACCTCGCCGACGTGCTGCGCGGTGCGCTCACCGTGTCCGACAAAGTCTTCGGCTACAACCCCGACTTCCTCTATCCGACCGCAGGCGGCATCGACCGGCTGCCGCGCGCGATCGCCGCGCGCCTGCGGGCCGGCACGCTGCGCACCGGCTGCACTGTGAGCCGCCTCGATGCCGGCCGGCGCCGCGTCACGCTCGCCAGCGGCGAGACGCTCGACGGACCGGCTGTGCTGACCAGCCTCTCGCTGCCGCTGCTCGCGCGCCTGACCAGCGATCTTCCGGCCGCGCTGCGCCAAGCCGCCGAAGAGCTGCAGCACGTTTCGATTCGCGTCGTGAACCTGGGTGTGCGCGGCGCAGCCGTGCATCCCGAAATGCAGTGGGTCTACTTCGCCGATCCGCAGGCGCCGTTCCATCGCATCGGCCTGCCCACCGCGCTGGCGCCGGCCATGTCGCCGGCGGGACACCACTCGCTGGTGGCCGAGATCAGTTATCGGCCCGAGGCTCCGCCCGCGCCGGAAGAGTCCTACGCAGCCACCGTGCGCGCGCTCCTCAAGTGCGGCCTGCTGCGCGACCGGGCCGACATCGTGCAGACCTCGATCATGGACATCCCCGAGGCCTATGTGGTCTTCGATCGTGCGCGGCGGCGCGTGGTGCCGGCGCTCGTGCGCTGGTTCGCGGAACGGCGCATCGTGCCGATGGGGCGCTACGGCACTTGGGACTACCTCGCCATGGAGGACAGCCTCGTGCATGGCCAGCAGGCCGCGCAGTGGCTGGCCACGCTCGACGGCGCTCCGGCCGGCGGACACGGGCGCCGCACATGACGGCGCCGCGGGAGGGCGGTGCGCCCGTTCCCGTTGTGCACATCATCACGCAGCTCGAACTCGGCGGCGCGCAGCAGAACACGTTGCACACCGTGGCCGCGCTCGATCGGGCGCGCTTTGCTCCCTGGCTGGTCGCCGGTCCGGGCGGGCTGCTCGACGCCGACGCGCGCGCGCTGCACGGCGTCGAAGTGCGCTTCCTCCCAGAACTCGTGCGCCCCATCCGGCCTCTCAAAGACTGGCTCGCCACGCGCCGCCTCAGCGCGCTGCTGGCGCCGCTCGCAGCCCGTGGGCCGCTGCTGGTGCACACGCACAGCAGCAAGGCCGGCATCGTGGGCCGGCGCGCCGCCGCGGCCCTGCGCGCCGGGCCGATCGTGCACTCCATTCACGGCTTCGGGCACGCCGCCGTGCCCTGGCCGCTGCGTCGCGCCGCACTGTGGGCCGAGTCGCGCTTGGCGGCCTGCACGGATGCCTTTCTCTCGGTGAGCCGCGCGAACATCGAGGAGGGCCGTCGGCTCGGACTCTTCGGTGACCGGCCGGTGCACTTGGTGCGAAGTGGGATCGAACTGGCGCGCTATGCCCAGGCCGACGCGCTGCGCGCCCAGGCCCGCCGCGAACTCGGCCTGCCCGCTGACGCTGAAGTGGTTGGTTTGATCGGAAACTTCAAGCCGCAAAAGGCGCCGCTCGATTTTGTGGAACTGGCTGCGCGCGTGGCGGCCGCGCGGCCTGAGGCGCACTTCTTCATCGCCGGCGACGGCGAGCTGCGGCCGCACGTTGAGCGGCTCGTGGCCGAGCGCGGACTCTCCGGGCGCATGCAACTGCTCGGCTGGCGCCGCGACATCCCCGCTCTGCTGGGCGCGCTCGACGTGCTCGTGCTGACCTCGCGCTGGGAGGGCTTGCCGCGCGTTTGCCCGCAGGCCATGGCGGCGGGCCGGCCGATCGTGGCCACCGCGGTGGACGGCATCCCCGAGGCGGTTGCCGAGGGAGTGAACGGACACCTCTTCGCTCCGGGAGACATCGGCACAGGAGCGGCTCGCGTGCTGGAACTGCTGGCGGATCCGGCGCGCCGCGCACGCTTTGCCGCCGCCGGCCGCCAGCGCGCCGAGGAATTCTCCGCGCAGCGCATGGTCGCCGCACAGGAACAGCTCTACAGCGAGCTGCTGGCCGGCAGGCCGCAACGCTAGATCACGGAAGCAGGCCGCCGTGCTCAGCGCGTTTCAGCACTTGGCGGATTTGCGCTTCTTGCCCAGCGAGCCGTGCTTGCGAATCTTCTCGATGTAGTCGGGCGCGCTCGGCACCTTGCAGGAGGTGCCGCCCATGTCCACCTCGACCTCGCCGATCTCCTGGGCCACCTTGACCGCTTCGGCAATCAGGCTCGTGACGGTGCCGCCCACGGCGATGACGAAGCCGTTCATGACGTAACGCACGCGGTTGGGCGCGCCGTGAATCTCACGCGCCACGCGCTTCAGGAGCCGCTTCAGCTCGGGCAGGTCCAGCTCGCTGTCCGGTTTGGTGGTGACCAAGCTGCTGAGCGTGGCCCAGCCGGCCGACGCAACGCGCTCCTTGGGCGAATCGATCCATTCCTTGGCCAGCGCGTAGCCGTGCGGACTGCCGGCGGCCACCCAGGGCACGGAATACTCGGCCAGCCCGCCGCAGTAGGCCTCGCTCAGCCAGCGTTTGAGATCGGCCTTGGTCATGCGCGCGTCGTCGGCGATCAACGCGGCCAGATACATGGCGTCGTAGTTGCCGGAGGTCCAGAGTTCGAGCGCGAGCTCATGTGCTGTGCCGCCCACCCGCTTCTGGATTTTCTTGAGGTCGGAAATCTTCACGCCATAGAACGGCTCGCGCACGTCATGGCTGCGCATGACTTTCTTGTAGCTGTCGCTGCCGAGGGTCTTGAGTTCTGCGAGCACGGCACGAGCGGTGGTCATGGCAGTGAACTTACTCCAGTCCGATGCGGCTCAGGCCTTCCTCGTCGTAGCCGAGGCAGTGGCCCAGTTCGTGAAAAAGCGTGATGCGAATCTGCTCCGCGAGTTCGGCGCGCGTCGCGCTGCCCTCCTCGAGCGGACGCTGAAAGAGGTAGATCACCGAGGTCTCGGGCGGCGCGTCAGCGGCGTTCCACTCGGCGAGCGGCGGGCCGACGTAGAGTCCCATGAGGTCGTCGGGGCCGCCGCCATCGCCGACGGTGGCCGCCAGCTCAGCGCTGGCGCGCAGGTCCACCACCACCGGCACGGTGTCGAGCACGCCCCGGAATTCTTCCGGCAGCGAGGCAATGGCTTCCTCGACCACGCGATCGAAGTCACGCTGCGGCAGGCGCACCATGGTTCAGGATCTCGCGCGCGGCGCGGGCATCAGAGCTTGACGTACTCGTACTCGAAGGGCAGTCCGTTGATGCCCTTGGGCGGCGGCGCGATCCAGCCGGCCACCTTGCCGGGCTCGATCACCTGCTGCATGAGCGACTTCACGAAGGCCTTGTCTTCGGCCGAAGGCAGCCATTCGTCTTGGTGACGCTGCCACTCTTGCTCGTCGATGGGACGCCCGTCGAGATCGAAGCGGCCTTCGGTGTAGGAGCCAATCTTGCGGTTGAAGCGACGGTGCGGCAGGCGCAGGCGCTGCTCGATCCCGCGCTCCTCGAGGATGCGGTTCCAGTAGTCGATGCCCTTCTGGTTGTCCTCGATGAACTCTTCGCGCAGGACTTCGTTCATCGCGTTGCGCAGCGGCACGGTTTCCGTCTTGAGCCGGCCGTTTTCCCAGAGCTCCAGTTCCTTGAACTGATTCAGCGCCGTGTGCTCGGTGTGCTTCTTCATCTCCCAGGCCCGCCCCTTGAGGCTGCTGCCGAAGAAGTTGGCCGAATTGCTGCTGACCTCGGCGCCGTACAGGTCGGTGCTGCTGCTGGCCCAGAAGTTGATGTAGCGCTGCAGTGTGTCGAGGTCCACGGCGCCGAAGTCGCGCGGGCTGCGGCCCGGATGCTGCTTCATCAGCTCGGCCGTGCGCTGTACGACGCGCCCGATGCCGGTCTGCCCCACGAACATGTGGTGCGCTTCCTCGGTCAGCATGAAGCGGCAGGTGCGCGCCAGCGGGTCGAAGCCGGACTCGGCCAGCGACAGCAGTTGGAACTTGCCGTCCCGGTCCGTGAACATCGTGAAGCAGAAGAAGTCGAGCCAGCTCGCGCAGGGCTCGTTGAAGGTGCCCAAGATGCGCGGGTGATCGGGATTGCCGCTGCGCCGCTCGAGCAATTCCTCGGCCTCTTCGCGGCCGTCCTTGCCGAAGTAGGTGTGCAGCAAATAGACCATGGCCCACAGGTGGCGCCCTTCTTCCACGTTTACCTGGAAGAGGTTGCGCATGTCGTAGAGCGAGGGCGCGGTGTGCGCGAGCAGGCGCTGCTGCTCCACGCTGGCCGGCTCGGTGTCAGCCTGCGTGACAATGATGCGCCGCAGCCAGTTGCGGTACTCGCCAGGCACTTGCTGCCAGGCCGGCTCGCCGCGATGGTCACCAAAGCCGATGGTGCGATCCTTCTCGGCGTCGGCCAAGAAAATCCCCCAGCGGTAGTCGGGCATCTTCACGTGCCCGAACTGGGCCCAGCCTTCGGCATCCACCGACACCGCTGTGCGCAGATAGACCGGCTTGGTCTCGAAGTCGGTGGGCCCCATCTCGTGCCACCAGTCCAGATACTTGGGCAGCCAGTGCTCGAGCGCGCGCTGCAGGCGCTTGTCGCCCGAGAGGTCAACGTTGTTCGGGATCTTGCTCTCGTAGCTGACCGTGCTCATGTGCGGGTCCAATCGAACTCGGGGCGGTTGGGAGTGCCGTAGCACTTGAGGGCGCCGCGCTCTCCCACGGCATTGGGGCGCTGGAAGATCCAGTTCTGCCAAGCGGAGAGGCGGCCGAAGATTTTGGTTTCCATTGTTTCGGGGCCGGCGAAGCGCAGATTGGCTTCCATGCCGGTGAGGGCGTCGGGCGAGAAGGAGGCTCGCTCTTCAAGCGCCAGGCGCAGCTCGTCTTCCCAGTCGATGCCGTCCGGCGCGGCCGTGGCCAGGCCGAGCTCGTCGGCGCGCTCGGCGTCGAAGAGACCCGGCTCGGCCAAGATCTCGCCCACGCGCGAGGGCTCGCCGAGAAAGCGCGACTCCAGCCGCGAGAGGCCGTTGCCCATGCGATAGGCGCCGCCATTCAGCGCCGAGACGCCCAGCACGACGGGACGCTCGCTGTCATTGAGCACGTAGCTGCGATCGGCGGCCAGTGCCAGCTCGAGCAGCGTGCCGGCAAAGCAACTGCCTTCGTCGACAACTGCGAAGAGACTGCGCGCCGTGAGATCGAGGCGCTTGAGCACGCGCTGCATGAAGAGCCGCGTCTCGCGCACGAACCAGTCGGCTTGCGGGCCCGTGCCCGCCGACTGCAGCAGTTCGTCGATGGCCAGCACCACCGCCGCATCGCCGCGGGTGTGCAGCATGACCGTGCCGATCTGCAGCTCTTCGAGCCGCAGCCGGAGCAGGGCCTCGTCGAGTTCGCGGAAAGCGGCCAGCGGCCACCAGCCGCCGCCTAGCGCGCGTGCGGCCGCGGCGTCGCGCGGGCCGGCTTGCGCCGGCGCCCGCAGCGTGATCGAGGCGCTGCGCGCCGCCCGGTCGAACTTGACCTGCACATGCGTGTAGTCGATGCCGTCGGCGCTGAACTTCGGCGTCAGCCGCGGCAGCTCGATGCCCTGACCGGCCGGCACGGCGGGCGAAAGCTGCGCCAGGCTGCGCGCGGACGCCTTGACCGCCTCATCGAAACGTGAGAGCGGCACGAGTTCGTCCACCAGATTCCATTCGACCGCGCGCTTGCCTTTGATGCCTTCGGCGATCGCGCTGAAGACATCGGCGCGGTCGCGGCGCACCTTGCGCTTGTCGACCAGGCGCGTCAGGCCGCCGGTGCCCGGCAGCACACCCAGCAAGGGCATCTCGGGGAAGGACACGGCGCTGTTGCGGTCGTCCACGAGCAGGATGCGGTCGCAAGCCAGCGCCAACTCGTAACCGCCGCCGCTCGCCGTGCCATTGAGCGCCGCCAGAGTCTTCAGGCCGGAGTGCTCGCTCGCGTCCTCCAGGTAGAGGCGCGTCTCATTGGTGTACTTGCAGAAGTTCACTTTGAAGGCGTGCGAGGAGGAGCGCAGCATCATGATGTTGGCGCCGGAGCAGAAGACGCGTTCGAGCGCGCCCGTGATCACGAGGCAGCGGACTTCGGGGTGAGTGAAGCGCAGATGCTGAACGGCGGCGGCCAGCTCGATGTCCACGCCCAGGTCGTAGCTGTTGAGCTTGAGGACGTAGTCGCTGCGTAGGCCGCGGTCCTCCTGCACGCCCATGACGAGGCGCGCGACATCACCCTCGACCGAGAGCTTCCAGTGCTGGAAGTCCGCGGGGCGAACATCGAAGTCGAGGTGCTCCGGCACTCGGAATCTCCTGGCTAGTCAGGTGGGGACAGGTGCAAAGCAGCGGCAATCGAACGAGCTCGCGAGGCAGGCTGCGCCGCGTCGCGGCAAAGATAGCACCATACTGCCCTTGAAACAGCAAATGTGGGCATTATCATGCTACGTCATGAGAGATGAAGCCCTGCTCGTGGAAGTCGGCAAGCGCCTGGCCACCGCTCGCCAGGCTCAGGGCCTTTCTCTCAGCGAGGCCGCCGAGCGAGCCGGCCTCTCGCGCCGCTGGATCTCGATGGCCGAGAACGGCCAAGCCAATCTCTCCCTGCTCAAACTCGCGGCACTGGCCTCCGCCCTGCGTCTGCCGATGCGCGAGCTGTGCGACCTCGAGCTCGGCGGCGCGCCTGAGTTTCGGGTGGCCTTGCTCGGCCTGCGCGGTGCAGGCAAGAGTTCGGTAGGACGGGCTCTGGCGCATCGCCTGGAAGTGCCCTTCTTCGAACTGGATCGCCTCATCGAGGACCGCGCCGGCATGAGCCTGGGTTCACTCTTCGAGATCCACGGCGAGGCGCGCTACCGCGAACTGCAGCGCGCCACCCTCGAGCACTGGCTCCAGCAGCACGGCAGCGGCGTGCTGGCCACCGGCGGATCGCTCGTCAGCGATGAGCCAACCTATGCGCGCCTGCGCGCGACCTGCCGCACCGTCTGGCTGCGCGCCACGCCCGAGGAACACTGGCAGCGCGTCGTGGACCAGGGCGACATGCGCCCCATGCGCAACAACCCGCGGGCCATGGCCGAACTGCGCGAGATCCTCGCCGCGCGCGAACCGCGCTACGCGCTGGCCGACCTCACGGCCCTGACCAGCGGCCAAGACCCGGACGGTGTCGCTGCCGAGATCGCCGCCTGGCTCGTGCGGGAGCCGGCTTCCACGACGCCGCGCTGACCTTTACGGCGCTGCGCTGAGTCGAGCGCGGCTCGCTCGCGCCGTCAGCGCTCCCAGCGCTCGAGCTGCCGGCGATGTCGCAGCAGGTGGCAGATGGCGTGCTCGAGCAGCATGTCCGGGTCGTACTCGGGACCCCAGCGCACTTTGAAGCGAATGGCCGCGAAGTCTTCCTCGCTGGCGTCCTCCAACCCCTCGAGCGCGCCTTCGGTGTAGTGCAAGGCTTGAATCAGCATGGAACGCACCGCCGCCGGCATGGCCGGAAGCCCCTCGGCCAACTGATAGGCCTCGTCATGTGGCAGGCCGCGCGCCTTGCGGATGGTGTCGGCGTAGCGATGCGCCGCTCCGCAAACATGGCGGCAAAGAGCCTGCGGAGAGGCCGTGTGCGGGTCGGCGCCAGCCGGCCGGGCCGCGCTCGGCCGCACGAAGCGTGCTAGCTCGAAGTCTTCGACCACCGCACAGAAGTCCACCGCCGCGCGGGCGTACTCATCCATCAGCGCGCCGGCGGCGCCGCGGCCGCCTGGATGCAGTAAGAAGGCAGCGGCAACTCGCGCGTCGGGCACAGGCAAAATCCTAGCCTGCCCGAGGACGAGGACGCCAGCAGGACGGTGGCCGCCTGGTGGCCCGACTCGCGGCTGGGCGCTGCGGAGCCGCGCTCCCGAGCACACTCCTCGTGACTCACTCCTCGTCCCCACGGGATCGTGACGGGGCTGCTAGCATGTGCGCCTCTCCCGTCTTCGCCCTGTCAGCGGAGGCTTTCTGCCCGTTCCGTCCACTGCCGGTTCATCTCGCCGACTGCTCGCCGCCTTGGCCTGGGTCTTGGCGGCGGCCTTGGTCGTTGCGGCTGGTGCCTGGGGCCTGCACGCGTCGCGCCACGCGGCGACGATCGCGATCGACCCCAGCGCGGTGCGCGCCCCCTGGCTCGCGGTCGATGGTCAAGGCCGTCCATTGGTGCAAGAAGAGGTGGGCACGGCCGGCCTCACTCTGCCGGCGCGAGCCGAACTCCGGCTCACCGAGGAGGACTACGAACTCAACCGGCACGAGCTCGTCACGCTGCGTGTGCGGCGCCTCGATGAGCTCGGCCACTGCGAACTCGATCTGCGCATGCAGCGCGGCCGCGGCTTCCGCGTTCTTGTGGAGCTGGGCACGCGGCCCAAGGCCACGGCCGAATTTCACGATGGCGAAGGTCGCACCGAGACGCTGCTCAGTGGCGAACTGCCCAGCGAAGTCGCCGTCGGCACGGATCTCTTGCTGACGGCGGCCCTGCGCCCGGGCGGCTTCGAGTTCCGCATCAACGGCGAGGAAGTCCTCAAGGTGCTGGACAACCGCTCGCCGAACGGATTCGCCTGCCTGCGCGCTCGCGGTGGTCCTCTGCGCGTGACGGCGCTGCGCGTGCAGGGCGTCAGCACCGCGCAGTACGGCGAGCCGCTGCCCTTCGTCCTGACGGAGCTCTTCCCGGCCCAGGCGCAGACTCCCCGCCCCGAGGCCAGCGCAGACTCGGCGGGCCTACCGAGTTGGCGAAGCAGCGTCGGCCTTGCGCTGGCCGCCTTGCTCGCGGCCATCGCCTGGCTGAGCTTCCTGAGTTCCGCGCCGCTGAGACTGCGCTTCCAGGCGGCTGTGCTCCTGCTCGGTCCGCCGGCGCTGCTGCTCTTTGCGGCGCACCGCGTCGGAGCACCGGCTGCCGAAGCCGTGGCCTTGGCCGCGGCGCTCCCGGGCTTCACGCTCGTGCTCGCTCTGCTGCGGCGACATCGCCTGCCCGCGCCATCCCGTGGACGGCTCGTGCGTCTCGGCCTGGCCAGCGCCCTGCTGGCCGGCTGCGCGTGGGCCGTGAGCCACTGGCAGTGGCTGGCCATCGCGCCGCGGCTCAGCGCCGAGGAGGCGGCCATTTCCGCGCCCTCGCCTGAGCCTGTGCGCGCCGACGAGACACTCCACTTGGGAGCCGACAACGCGTGGACGCCCGCTGGCCGCTGGCGCGATCTCAAGCTCTCGGCTGAGATCGAACTGGCACGCGACACCTTGCTGGCCGTTCGCCTGCGGGCCCCCACCGCTGCACGCCCCAAGGGCGCGCTGCTCCTGCTCTCGTCCGACCCGCGCCTCGGCTGCGGCTTCCGGCACGAGGATGCCGTGGCCTTCCAGCCGCTCGGCACAGGCGGGCCCAGCCTGCCTGCCGACCAGCCGCTCGCGCTCGAAGTCTGGGTGCGCGGCCGCGAGTTCGAGGCACGCCTTGGCGGGCGCATCGTCGCCCAGGCTGAGAGCCTGGCCTTCGCCGCCGGCCAGGTCACGCTGATCGCGCTGCGCGGCTCGGCCGAATTGCGCAACGTCGTGATCGAGCCACTGCCGGCCGCCGCGCCGCCTGCTCGCTGGCCTGCGCTGCTGGGCGCCGCCCTCATTTTGCCCGCGCTCGCCGTGGGTTTCGCGGCGCTGCTGGCTTGGCGCTTGGGGCTCGGCCTGCTGACCTCGTTGGCTGCGACTTCGTTCGCGCTCCTGCCGATGCTCGCCGCCTGGGGCTCGGCGCCGGCGCGTCTCGAGCTCACGAATGAGCAAGCAATGCTGGCAACATTCGCTTCCGGCTTCCTCCTCGCAGCCCCCTGCGTCATGTGGGGACGGCGACGCGGACCTCAAGTGCTGGCGCTGGCCTTGCTCGGACTCTTCGCGGCACCCGCCGTGGTCTGGTGGAGTCCGCTGCAGCAGGGCCTCAGTTCGGAGTCCGGCGTCAATGGCCTGAGCTACACGAGCTGGCCCGACGAGCGCCTGGAGGATGACCTGGTCTGGCTTCAGCATCCGCTGCTGCGCCGCTGGAACGATTATCTCGCGCGCCACGAGCTGCGCGGAGAATCACCGCCGCTCGTGAAGCCGGAGGGCACGCAGCGCGTGCTGACACTGGGCGGTTCGGGCACTTGGGGCTGGCGCATCCCGCAGACGTCCCGCGCGGAGTGGCCGGCGCAACTCGAACAGCTCCTCAACGCACCCGCCAGCCGCGGCGGGCAAGCGCTGGACAATGTGGAGGTCCTCAACGGCGCCTACATCGGCGCCACGAGCACACGTCTCTATCGCTTCCTGCGCGACGGTCTCACCGACTATGACCCGGATGTCGTCGTGCTTTCCGTCTTCTTCAATGACTCGGCGGCTCTGTCGCAAGGCGACGAGGAGCAGCACTTTCGCGTCGCCACCGCTCCCGAGCGGCGCCGCGGCTTGTTGGACAGCCTGCTCGAGGACCGCGAGCGTCAGCGCGAACGCGCGTGCCTCAAGCGCATGGGCTTGAGCGGCCTCTGTTTTCCCGATGCCGCAGAGCGCTGGCAGCAGGCCGGCCTCAAGAGTTCTCCGCCGCAGCGCTTCACCAACAGCCTCACCCGCTTCGCTCAGCTCGCGCAGGAGCGCGGCTTCACGCTCATCCTGGTTCCCGAGGCCATCGCCGGGGACGCTCCCTACCTCTGGAAGCACGAGTTCTACGCCAACATGTGGAGGGTCGGCCGAGAGCATGACGCGCTGGTCGTGGACCCCACGCCTGCGCTTCAGGCAGCAGGAGGGGCCGACCACTTCATCGACGAAGTGCACCTCAAGCCTTCCGGACATCGCATCGTGGCCAGGGTGCTGGCGCCTCTGGTGGCCAAAGTGCTGTCGGCAGATCCTTCGCTCAAGGGCTCGCGCTGAGCGAGCACTCGGACCCTGGACTCATTTTCGGGGGGCAGGTCACACCCGCGTCGGGTTTCGGCTCTTCAGGGAGGCCCCACTCCTTTCCTCAACAGCATGGGGCTGTTCCCTTCCAATCCAGCGGAGTCGTCCCTTGAACCTGCCCCTCCGTCTTGCTTCGACCGGCCTCGGATTGATGCTCCTGGCCTCGGCGCCCCGCGCCCAAGTCGAGGTCGCCTACTACGTGAACGCCGATCTGTTCGCCTTCGACATCTCGCAGATGCCCGACCTCGACCAGCGCCGCGACGAGGCACAAGGCATAGCCGGCCTGCCCGGCAACGGTGGCATGTACTGCGCGCCGACCAGCGCGATGAACATGATGATGTACGCCGCCAACCACGGCCTCCCGTTCATCGCACCCGGACCGGGGAACTACCAACTGCAGTCGGCCTACAATCTCTGCACGCAGAAGCTGCTCGACATGGGCCAGTTCATGGAGACCCATCCGACAGAGGGCACGGACGGGGCCGGGTTCTTTTACGGCATCAAGGACTGGCTGGGCCAGTCCGCACCCGGACTCTTCACCGTCACCAGCGGCGGTGCACAGGGCAACTACAGCCCGACTCTGAAAGACCTCGCCAAGGCCGCCATTCACGGCAGCCTCGTCTCGCTCGCCTACGGTCGCTACCAAGTGATCGGATTTTGGGGCCAAATCCCGGTCGTCGATCGCGACGGCGGCCACGTCGTCACGCTCGGTCGTGCGAGCGCCTTGGGGGGCGCGTTGAGCGCCGGCCTGCGCGACCCCGCGAATCCCGACGATGGGATGCTCACGACCCAGTCCTGGTTCGGCAACCGCGAAGTGACGGTCGAGAATCGGGTGGTTGCCACCGAGATGTCTCTCTCTGCGCTCAAGGTGATGAGCGCGATTGACTACGACCCGCTCAAGGAGAAGAACGCCTACATCGACGGCTACGTCGCGTTCAAGCCGAAGTTCGGCCTGACCTGGGCGCCTGATGCGCCGTCAAAGACCACGGTCCTGGGCACGCTCGCCGTCGCTGGTTTCGTCGGCAGCCAGGCGCCGTCACAGCAGACCATCACGATCGAAGGCCTCGTGCTCGACGCGATCGTCGGCCCCGACCAGACGACGATCCTCGCCATCGTCTCGCCGAAGGCGGGCGGTTCGATCGAACTGGTCGAGGTTGACCTGCTCGACTCGGGGAACAAGAAGTTCATCGCTGTGCCCAATGCGAATTCGATCCATACGTCACGCAGTCGTCGTGTCTATGTTGCGGCTCCGAATGCCATCACCGTCTTCGACCTCGGTGACGAACTGGTCGAGACCACGGCGATCCCGCCCTTCCCGGTCGCCGGGATCTGCTTCGACGACGCGACGGACGAGTTGATCCTGCTCGGCTCGGACGCGAAGCAGCTCGCGCGCTGGAAGGACGGGCTCGGCGCTTCTCCGACCGTGATCAATCTCCCCTCGACGCTCACGATGGGCGGCAAGTCGACGATCGCGCTCGATCCGACGACCGGCGACATCCTGTTCGCCACCGAGAAGTCCCCGTCGATGATCCGGGTCCGCGACAGCGACACGCCGAATCCCACCGTGACGGTCATCGACCTGCCCGGCCTTCCGTTCCCGGACACGCTGGACGTTGACGACATCGGCCACCTCTTCGCGGTCGCCTCAGGGCGGGTCCACGAACTCGCCCTCGACGGCCAGGGTGACTGGAAAGCCGTGGAGGGCGCGCCCTTTGACAACTGGCCAGCTCACGCGGCTTTCCGCGTCACCAAGAGCCGCACCAACCACGACCCGGCGACGATGTCCGGGCCGAAGTTCCGCAACCTCGCCGAGTCCGAACTCACCGGTCTCGTCGACGGGCCCTTCGTCCCCGACTGCGAAAGCGAGCCTTCGAACCTCGAATACGGCCTCGGCAAGCCCGGCGCATTCGGTGTTCCACGGCTCGCGGCGCTCGATCTGCCGACGCTCGGCCTCGGCAGCTCGATCCAGCTCACGAATGGCCTTCCGGGCGCAATGCCGGTGTTGCTCCTCTCGACCCAGTCTGCCGAGTTGCCCTTCGATGCCGGCACGTTGCACGTGGTGCCGCAGTTTGTGTTTTGGCTCAACGTGCCGATTCCTGCGGACGGCACGCTGACTCTGCCCGGCACCTTGCCAGAGGATCCCGCGTTTTGCGGCTTCACCCTCTACCACCAGATGCTCTTCGTCGACCCGGCTGCGGCGGGCCCGAAGCACACAGCGCAGAGCAACGGCCTAGCGCGCACGTTCGGTTCGTAACGTCCGCAGGGCAGTTCAGCGTCGGCTCAGCCGAGAATCAACAGGCGCTCCCGGCTCCCCAGCCGCCGCGCAAACTCATCCAGCGCGCGCCGGCCCACCGCGCCCAGCTCTTCGGTGTGCTCGTTCACGTAGAGCCGGACGTGCTCCCAGAGCACGGCCTCGTCCAGTTCCTGGGCGTGACGGCGCATGGTGAGCAACGCCTCGTCAGGATGGGCACGCGCCTCCGCCAGCGAGCGCGAAAGGGCGGCACAGAGCGCCGCATGCACGCTCGGCCCCAGATCGTGGCGCGCCAGCAGCCCGCCCAGCGGCAGCGGCCCGCCGGTGAGTCGTTCCCAGCTCGCACCCAGGTCCTCGAGCAGCCTTAGTCCTAGGCGTTGATAAGTGAAGCGGCCCTCGTGGATGGCCACGCCCGCGTCGGCCTCACCGCGCGCCAGCGCCGGCAGGATCTCGTCGAAGCGCACCTGGCGTACTTCCACCACGGGCACCGGCACGCCGGCACCTGCCACCCGCGCGCCGGGCAAGAAGAACTCCGGATGCAGGCTGCGCAGCAGCCGCGTCGCCGTCGTGTCGGCGCCGGGGCAGAGCAGTGTGCGCGGCGCGCCGACGAGGCCCGGTCGAGCCAGAAGCACCGGACCGACCCCGAAACCGAGGGCCGAGCCCACGCGCAGGACTCCGTAACGCCCGGCCAGCGACAGAGCCGCGGCGAAGCTCGCCTTGCCCACGTCGAGCGCGCCGGCGGCGAGCGCTTCGTTCAGTTCCTGGACGTCAGCGAGGCGTAGCTCGAGTTCCAGCCCGGGCACCGTGACCCGGCCGCTCAGCAGTCCGTGAAAGAGAAATGTGTCGTTGGGGCACGTCGAGAGGCCGACGCGCAGCCGCATCGGAGCGCCTCAGCGCCCGCCGGCGGCCAAGGCCGCCACGAGACCGGCATTGAGCGACTCAAAGGCCTCGGTCATCTTCCAGGTCGAGCGATCGCGTTCGCCGGCCAAGTTGCTGATGCCGCGCAGGATTGAGAGCGGCACGCCGGCCGCCTTGCAGGCCGTGGCCACGGCATAGCCCTCCATCTCCTCGATGAGGGCATCCGGATGCCGGCGCTTCCAGGTGCCTGCCTCGCTCTGCGAAGCAGAGGCCGCGCTCACCGAGCCGATGACGCAGCTCAGCGCGCCCGGCACCTGCGGTGATTCGAGTTCGATCAGCGACGGAGGCGCTTCGCCGGTGGGCAGGTTCATCTCGTCCAGATTGAGGAAGGAGCGGCCGTGCCCGGCGCCGAAGGCCTGGTCGCGCACGGCGCTTCCCGCCACGAGCGCGCCCAAGGCGATGCGGCGCGGATCGCGCGTGCCGGCGATGCCCACGAGCAGGCAGCGGTCCACATCGCCGCGCGCGAGGCGCGCGGCCGTGCTGAGTCCGGCGGCAAGCTGTCCGATGCCGCAGGTGAGCACCTCGACGCCGGGCCGGCGAGGAGCCTCGATGCGCGCGCTCTCGAGGCGCGAAGGGATGAGCAGCAGCAGGGTCATGGTTCAGTCCAGAGCAGGTCGGTCAGGAGCGGCGCGGCCGGGCGACCGCGATCCACTCGTAGCACCGTGCGGCGGCCGGTCTCGTCGGCCGGCCCGAGCATGACGATCGAGGTGCGACGAAACGAGGGCAGATCTGCCAAAGCTTCGTTGAGTTGAGGTCCGACATCGTCGGCGCGCAGTGAGCGCACGGGCGCCGTGGCGCCTTGCCCCAACGCGACTCCGGGAGCTGCGCGCAGATCGAGCCCCAGCACAAAGGGACGCGTGCCGGTCTGTTCGCGCAGGAAGTCCGCCGCGCTGCGCAGCAGCAAGTCCGTGTCGCCCTCGATGCGCACGAGCCACGACTCGGCGGCCGCAGCGTCCCTTGGCCCAGGCACGCTTGGTTCGGGCGGGGGCTGCAAGTCTGCCCGGGACGTTTGCAGCAGCACAGTGGCTTCGCCGTGAGCCGCGCGCTGACCGACGGCCGCTTGCAGGAAGGGCGCGAAGGGCTCGCCCGCCTGCGCGTCGGCCTGCTGCGCGTCGGCCGGCGCCTGGACATCCACCCAGGTGGCCGAGGCTCCCGGCCAGCGGGCGGCAAGGCGCACCGCGGCTGCATCGTCCAGTTCGGGCAGGGCCACCAGGACCAGCCCGCCGACAGCCGTAGCCCCGACATGCGACTCGAGGTGCTGGACGCTTAAGACCCCCGCCACGAGAAGCAGGGCCATCGCCGCGAAGATCGAGGGCAAGCGCCACGCCATGCCGGGCACTCTACCGAGTGGCCTGCGCTTGTCGAAAACGCGCCTTCATGGTCCAATGCGCCGTTTCATACCCACCGCGCGATTCGGGCTTTCGCGAGCCCCTCCCCCTGGCACGGACCTGCCATGAGCAACGCTACCGCCGCCCCTAAGTCCGCCAAGTCGGGCAAGCTCACCTTGCTCCGCAACATCGGCATCATCGCCCACATCGACGCCGGCAAGACCACGGTGAGCGAGCGGGTGCTCTTCTACACCGGCCGCCTGCGCAAGATCGGCGAAGTCCACGAGGGCGACACGGTCATGGACCACCTCGAGGAGGAGCGCGAGCGCGGCATCACGATCACCTCGGCGGCCACAAGCTGCGTCTGGGGCAAGTACAACATCAACCTGATCGACACCCCCGGACACGTGGATTTCACGGCCGAAGTCGAGCGCAGCCTGCGCGTGCTGGACGGCGCCGTGGGCGTGTTCGACGGCGTGGCGGGCGTCGAGGCGCAGAGCGAGACGGTTTGGCGCCAGGCCAACAAGTACAACGTGCCGCGCATCGCCTTCGTCAACAAGCTGGACCGCACCGGCGCCAGCTTCGAATTCTGCATCGACAGCATGCGCAAGCGCCTGGGCGTACACCCGGTGCCGATCATGCTGCCGATCGGCAAGGAAGCCGAGTACCGCGGCAACATCCATCTCATCGAGATGAAGGCCCGCCTCTTTGGCGACGCCGGCGACGAGACCAAGTTCGTCGTGACCGACATTCCCGCCGACATGCTCGAGGCGGCCAAGCAGGCCCGCCACGACATGATCGAGGCGGCTTGCATGGTCGATGACGCGCTGCTGGAGCGCTTCCTCGAGGACGAGAACCAGATCACCGCCGACGAGATCGTGGCGGCGCTGCGCAAGGGCACTATCGAGAGCAAGCTGCTGGTCGTGCTCTGCGGCGCGGCCCTGCGCAACAAGGGCGTGCAGGCCATGCTGGACTGCGTCTGCGCCTTCCTGCCTTCGCCGCTGGACATGCCGCCGGTCAAGGGTCATGACGACCGCGACCAGGAGGCCACGCGCGAGTGCGACCCCACCCAGCCCTTCTCGGCGCTGGCCTTCAAGACGGTCTTCGACCCCAACGGCGACTTGACCTTCATCCGCATCTACTCCGGCCGCGTCGCGGCGGGCGATCTGGTGCTCAACGCACGCCACGGCAAGCGCGAGCGCCTCTCGCGCCTGTTCCGCATGCACGCGGCGGCGCGCGAGCCGATCGAGACCTGCGAGGCCGGCGACATCGTCGCGGCTGTGGGCCTCAAGGACACCAACACCGGCGACACGCTCTGCGACGAGAACAAGCCGATCACGCTGGAGTCGGTGGACTTCCCCGAGACGGTCATCTCGATGTCGATCGACACCAAGACCAAGGGCGATCGCGACCGGCTCGGCCACGTGCTCTCTGTGCTGGCCAAGGAAGATCCCACCTTCCAGTACTTCACCGACGACGAGACCCAGGAAACGATCATCGCGGGCATGGGCGAGCTGCACCTCGAAGTGCTGCGGCACCGCATCATTCGCGACTTCAAGGTGCAGGCCGAGTGCGGCAAGCCGCGCGTGGCCTACCGCCAGACCATTGCGCGCTCCATCAAGGTGGAGGCCAAGCACGTCAAGCAGTCGGGCGGTCACGGTCAGTTCGCCGTGGCGCGCGTGGAGTTCTCACCCACGCCCGAGACGCAGGACGTGGTCTTCGTCGACGAGGTCAAGGGCGGCTCCGTGCCGCGCGAATACATCCCGTCGGTCGAGAAGGGCATCATGGCCCAGGTCAAGAAGGGTGCGCGCTTCCCGTGGCCCTTCGTGGGTCTCAAGGCCGTGCTCTACGACGGCAAGTACCACGACGTGGACAGCAGCGACATGGCCTTCCAGGAGGCGGGCCGCATCGCGGTGCGCCTCGCCACCGAGGACAACTTCCAGATCCTCGAGCCGGTCATGAAGATCGAAGTGCTGGTCCCCGAACCGAACCTGGGTGACGTCATCGGCGACTTGAACAGCCGCCGCGCGAGCATCGAGGAAATCGCCGACCGCATGCATCTCAAGGTCGTCACCGGCAAGGTGCCGATCGCCGAGATGTTCAGCTACAGCAGCAAGCTGCGTGGCATGACGCAGGGCCGCGGCACCTACTCCATGGAGCCGGCGGGCTACTCGCCCGTGCCGGCTTCGGTGGCCCTGCTCGTCATGGCCGAATACGAAGAACTAAAGAAGCAGCGCGCGAAAAGCTGACCCCGGCGCGGCTCAGCGCCGCTGAGAGCGGCATGGGCGGCGCATCGGTGGTGGGTTCGGTGGTGGGCGCATCCGCGCCCGAGCCCAGACCCGCACCGTTCGCCGGGGCTGGCAGAGGTGCACTCGGCGCACTCGTGGCGGGCACGGGCAGCCCGCCTTCGTCGGTGGGTGCCGGCGAAGTCTCGTGCGCCGCAGTCGCGGGCGCCTGCTTGAACAGGCCGTAAGCCGAGTTCATGCGCGCGGCGACTTCGGTGGCGAGGCGCTGGCGCAGAGTCTGCGCGGCTTCGTCGCCCTCGGCCGCGGCGGCGGGCTTGTTGGAAAGCACTTCACTGAGCGACTGCAAACCGCCGACCAGCCCGCCCGTGGCCACGCCGCTGCCTACCTGCACGACGGCCTCGGTGTCGCCCAGCGACTGGAGCTGGTCGGCCAGCCACTTGTAGTTCTCGTTGACCGACTGCGTGGCGCGCTGCTGGTCGGCCACCAGCACCTGCACCTCGTCGCTGGCATTGCGCTGCGCGGCATCCTGGATCTTGCGCGTGTAGTCGTCGCCGATCTGCTGCAGATCGTCCGAGCGCCGCGCCTGGATATCGGCGTGGATCGTGGCTTCCTGCACATTGGCCTCGGCCTGCCGCTCGAGCGAGCGCGTGGACTGCTGCAGCGAGAAGATCCACAGGCCGCCGCCCACGATGACCACGCCCAGCGCTCCGACCACCAGGCGCTCGCGATGCCGGCGCACGCCGCGGATCATGCGGCGCACCGTGCCGATCGGCACGGCCGCGATCGGCTCGCCGTCGAGGAAGGCGCGTAGATCGGCGGCGAACTCGGCGGCGCTCTGGTAGCGCCGCTCCGGCTCCTTCTCCATGGCATGGAGACAGATGGTTTCCAGATCGATCGGCACGCGCTCTTCCACGCGCGAGGGCCGCCGCGGCTCCTCGGTGAGAATGCTGCGCACGATCTCGTGCGCTGTCGTGCCGTGGAAAGGCTGCGTGAGTGTGAGCAGCTCGTAGAGCGTCACGCCGAGTGAGTAGATGTCGCTGCGCTCGTCGACTTCGCCGCGGCGCGTATCGGCCTGCTCGGGCGACATGTAGTAGGGCGAACCCACGAACTCGCCGGTGCGCGACAGCTCCAGGCCGTCCTCCACCTTGGCCAAGCCGAAGTCGCTCAGGCAAGGCTGGTCGCTCTCGTCGAGCAGGATGTTGCTGGGCTTCACGTCGCGGTGCACGATGCCGCGCTCGTGCGCCTGCTGCAGGCCGTCGGCGATCTGCGCCAGCAGGCCGGCGATGCGGCGGAACCAGCCCTTGGGAGCCGAGCCCGCGGCGCGCACGTCTTTGACTTCGTCGGCCAGCGTGCGGCCGTGGCCCACCAGCCGCTGCGCGATGAAGAAGTCCTCGCCGTCAGTGCCCCAGGCATAGACCGACACGATCGCGGAGTGGTCCAGGCGCGCCGCCGCGCGAGCCTCGCGCTCGAAGCGCGTGATCTGCTCCTGGGTGTGGATCAGGTGCCGGAAAAGCACCTTGACGGCCACAGGGCGGTCGAGGCTCGTCTGCTGAGCCCGGTACACGATGCCGAAGCCGCCGCGACCGATCTCGTCCACGATCTCGAAGTCGCCGAGGCGCTTAGGGCCCGTCATCGCACCACTCTCCCGGGGGGCGTGCCGCTCAGTAGCTCTTCACATCGAACGCAGCGAGGAACTGTTCGTTGGTCTTGGTTTCCCGGACCTTGGCCATGAGGAGTTGCATAGCTTCCACTGGATGCATCTGTGACATGACCCGGCGCAGCAGCACCACCTTGCGGTAAGTGTCGGGGGCCAGGAGCAGTTCCTCTTTGCGGGTACCAGAACGGTTGATGTCGATGGCCGGCCAGATCCTTCGCTCGGCCAGTTCGCGCGAGAGCACCAGCTCCATGTTGCCGGTCCCTTTGAACTCCTCGAAGATGACCTCATCCATGCGGCTGCCGGTCTCGATGAGGGCCGTGGCCAGGATGGTCAGCGAGCCGCCGTTCTCCACCTTGCGGGCCGCGCCGAAGAAGGCCTTGGGCTTCTCGAGCGTGCGGCTGTCCACACCGCCCGAGAGCGTGCGCCCGCTGTTGCGGATAGTCACGTTGTAGGCGCGCCCCAGCCGGGTGAGGCTGTCCATCACGATGAACACGTCCTTGCCGGCCTCGACCAAGCGCTTGGCGCGCTCGATGGTCAGCTCGGTGACACGCGTATGCCGGTCGGCCGGCTCGTCGTTGGTGGAGGCGATGACTTCGCCGCGTACGTTGCGCCGGAAGTGCGTGGCCTCTTCCGGCCGCTCGTCTACGAGCAGCACGATGAGGTGTACGTCGGGGTAGGCGATGCTGATGCGGTTGGCCACCTGCTGCAGCAGAATGGTCTTGCCCGAGCGGGGCGAGGCGGTGATGAGGCCGCGCTGGCCCTTGCCGATGGGCGTGATGAGGTCCAGCGTCCGCATGTTGTGGGTGGCGCCGTTGTCGCCCTCGGCCGCTTCGCCGCCCTCCAGGCGGAAACGCTCAGTGGGATCCACCGAGGTGAGCTGCTTGAAGAGCGGCAGGGCCGCGGCCTGCTCAGGGGAAAGCCCATCGATCGAGCGCACTTCGACCACGGTGAGCTTGCCGCGCAGTCGCTCCGCCCAGGCGGCCAGTTCGACGCCAGGCCGCAGGTTGGCGACGCGGGTCAGCGCGGGCGGCAGGTAGGGGTCGGTGTCTTCGGGAACGTAGCTGGTGGCGACGTTGCGCAGCCAGCCCTGGCCGTCGGCCAGCAGTTCAAGCACGCCCGAGACTTCTACCCGCTGCTGCGGGCCATAAGGCACATCGTCCTGACGGTGGAAGCCGCCGCCCCCGCCCTGGTTGTGCTGGCCTTGCCCGCCGTGCGGCTGCCACGGCCGCCCTCCGCGTCCGCGACGACGACGGCCCCGGCGAGAAGAGCGCTGCTTGACGTGTTCTTGGTTCATGAAATCAATCTCAGCCAGGTCAGGCCCCTTGCACTGCCGGCCCTTCGGTCCCGCGGAGAGCGGGCTTCGAGGGGTCTTTGGTGCGCCTGGACCCTGGTCCGTCCTCGTGACGGCTTGTCTTCGGGAACCCGCCGCAAGGGTCGCGTCGGGGGGTCGTGGTCGATGGTCCGCCACGACGGGGGGCCGCGGCCTTGTGCCAGCAACCCTCGCAGGAACTCCAGTCACCGCCCGGCGATCAGGAGCTTCTTTCCGGTCGGTATTGTGTCTCGGCGACCTACCCCTGCCAACTGGAATCTCGGCCCGGCCGGGAAAACTTCGTGACCCTCCCAACCCCCCTCGCCGCCTCCCTCCTGTTCAGGGCCCAGATTGCGGCGCTCGCCGTGACCTCACTCTGCGGAGGCTGCTCCTCGCCGCTCTCGCCCCCGCGGGCCCCCCACTTTGAGGCCCGGTTGGCCGAGGCTGCCCTCGACCGTGCTGAGCAACTCGAGGGCGTTGGCGCCGAGGCGCGCGAGCAGGCTGAGGCGGCGCTCGCTCAGGCCCGGGCGGCGGCGTGGCCGGCGGGCATCGCGCGCGGGCAGTTGCTGCTTGGGCGGCTCGACCAGGACGCCGCTCGCCTCGTCGAGGCGCGCGACATCGCGGTGTGGCTGGAGCATCGCCCACTGGAAGCCGCCGCGCGGCTGGCCCTCAGCGAGTTGCTGCTGGCCACGCGCCAGCCGCAGCCGGCGCTCGTCGAAACCGAGCGCGGGCTCGCGGCACTGCACGCCCTGACTGAGCCCGCCGACATCGACCTGCGAGCGCCGGTGGAGCAGGCCGCCCTCGAGGCCGCGCTCTGGCACCGGCAGGCGCAGGCGCTGCGCACGCTCGGTCAGTTCGCGCCGGCCTTGTCCGCTGCGCGTCGAGCCCAGCTCCTGCTCACCCAGATTGGTGACGAGCAAGCCCAGGGCCTGCGCCAAGAAGTGGCCCTCACGCTCGGCGACGCGCTGCTGAGCGGCGGCGACGCACTCGGCGCCTTCACGCAGTACGCACGTGCCTGGGAACTGGCTCGGCGGCGAGATGACGCGAGGGCGCAGCAGCACAGCCTGGCCGGCCAGGCCGAGGCGCTGCTCGCCATGGACCGCGCGGACGACGCCCTGCTGAGCTGGCAGCGCGCGCTCGAACTCACGCTGGCCAGCGGCGACCGCGTGGCCGCGGCCTCTATCGCACGCCGCGCGCTGGCCATGCTCGATACGCAAGGCGAACCGGCCGACAGCGCCCGCCGCCTGAGTTTCCGCGAGGCCTTGGCGCCGCCTGTCCGAAGGCCTTGAGGCCGCGCGGCTTCCTCATATGCCGTTGCGTTCGGTAAGGTGCCGCGCCTATGGCCCTCGGGAACCCTTCTGCCAGCAGCGCCGCCACGTCAGCGGCCGCAACTCCGCCCGCCGCCACCAAGCTCTTTGCCAGCGCCGACGCGGCCGTCGCCGACATCCCGGACGGCGCCACACTGCTGGCCGGAGGCTTCGGCCTGTGCGGCATCCCAGAGCAGCTCATCGCCGCGCTGGTGCGGCGCGGCACCAAGCGCCTCACCATCGCCAGCAATAACTGCGGCGTGGACGACTTCGGCCTCGGACTGCTGCTGCGCACCCGCCAAATCGCCAAGATGATCTCCACCTACGTCGGCGAGAACGCCACCTTCGAACGGCAGTTCCTCACCGGCGAACTCGAAGTGGAGCTCGTGCCGCAGGGCACTTTCGCTGAGCGGCTGCGCGCGGGCGGCGCCGGCATCCCGGCTTTTTACACGCCCACTGGTTTCGGCACGCAGATCGCCGACGGCGGCTTGCCCATGCTGCACGACAAGGACGGCAAGGTCGTGAAGGCCAGCGCCAAGAAGGAGACGCGTGAGTTTGGCGGGCGGCACTTCGTGCTGGAGCACGCCATCCGCGGCGACTTCGCGCTGGTCAAGGCTTGGAAGGCCGACGAGGAAGGCAACCTCATCTATCGCAAGACCGCGCGGAACTTCAATCCGATGATGGCCACGGCGGCGGCGATCACCATCGCCGAAGTGGAGGAGATCGTGCCGCGCGGCTCGCTCGACCCCGACGCCATTCACACGCCGGGCCTCTTCGTGCAACGCCTCGTCCTCGGCACGCACTACGAGAAGTGCATCGAACAGCGCACGGTGCGCAAACGCGGGGCCGGCGACGCAGCGCCGCGAGGGCCGCGCTGATGCTGACCCGCGACCAGATTGTGGCCCGCGCCGCGCGCGAATTGCGCGACGGCCAGTACGTGAACTTGGGCATCGGGCTGCCGACGCTCATCGCCAACTGCATCCCGCCGGGCCTGCGCATCACGCTGCAAAGCGAGAACGGCATGCTCGGCATCGGGCCCTTTCCGCTGGAGGGCGACGAGGACCCTGACCTCATCAATGCCGGCAAGCAGACCATCAGCGAGACGCCGGGCTGCTCTTACTTCAGCAGCGCCGACAGCTTCGGGATGATTCGCGGCGGACACATCGACCAGTGTTTTCTGGGCGCCATGCAGGTCAGCCGCGATGGCGATCTGGCCAACTGGATGATCCCCGGCAAGATGGTCAAGGGCATGGGCGGCGCCATGGACCTGGTCGCGGGCGTCAAGCGCGTCATCGTGGTGATGGAGCACGTCTCAAAGGATGGTTCTTCCAAACTGCTGAAGGCCTGCTCGCTGCCGCTGACCGGCGCCAACGTGGTCGACATGGTGGTGACCGAGCTGGGCGTCTTCACCATCGACAAGAAGGGCAAGCCCGGCGTCACCCTGATCGAGCTGGCCGATGGGGTGTCGGTCGAGCAGGTCAAGAAATCGACCGAGGCGTCGCTGACCGTCAAGCCCGGTCTGCACTGACAAGACACTGCGTCGCAG